>NZ_JAINWA010000001.1:0-1200000 GCF_021021555.1 Teretinema zuelzerae
CTCAAGCAGATATTGATGGACTTTCCTATCTTACTACACACAAAACGTTGTTCGGATGGTAACCGGTACTCAACAAACCGTAAGTGTTCGTTTATCAGGTACATCTGAAACAAGTGCTGCGGATTATGCTTGGACTTCTGACAACCCCTCTATCCTGCAAATCGTTGATAATGGTGGAACTGCGGTATTATCAGGAATCAGTGCGGGTGTCGCTCGTGTTACAGTGAAGCACGCCTCCTGTGTTTATCCGCTTGATATTACTGTAATTATATCAAATACACTCCAAGACGCAGCCTCAAGTCCTTACATCACATCAAGCCAAAACATTCTTTCCGTTACCAAGGGAGGATCTTCTAAAACGCTTTCAGTGACACTCGCTGGTGGAAGTGAATCGGATAACCAACATTTTTGTGGACGGTTGATCGTGGAGATCTTATTCAGCTTACCTCGAATGGTCAAAGCGCAGTCGTGAAAGGTATTTCCGCTGGAGAGTGCCGTCTTACTGTCACTCATCCAAATCGACATATCCATTCCCCTTGGTGGTAATTGTTGATGAAGCGGCCCCATCTTCAAACCTCTATAAACCCTTCGCTTCCAATTGTATCAATGAAACCTGCTGATTCAGCACAAACTGTCACAGCTACCTTAGTTGGCGGTACAGCTGAAGATAAATATGGCTTTGTATGGAGCGGATAACTATAATGTTATAGACCTTACCTATTCTGCAAATACAGCGGTCATAACGCCCCGACAAAGGAAAAGCTGAAATAACTATCTCGCATCCAAAATCTCCGTATGATGGGAAGATAATTGTCAGGTCACCGAATATTCTCAATTTGCTTTTTCTCAGTCATCAATGACGATTGCTGAAGGTACGACTCAATTTGTTGCAATGCAGGTTCCGGCTATCGAAGGAGAGTATTCCGGTAGAGTTACCTATGCAACTGACAACTCAAAGATTGTAACAATCACTGGCACTAATAAGGTCGCTCAGGTAACTGCTCTTGCAACTGGAACAGCGATTGTTACTGCTACAAGCCCTTCCGGAGCTAAAAGCGACTTAATGATTTATGTTAAGAAAGCTACTGAGATGACAGCTCCTATATTACGTCTCAAACCAATGTCCTTGCGATGAAAATTACTGATTCTCAGAGATCTGTGAGTGCTTCGATTGTCGGAGAGGGAATCTCGACTCCAGACCAGTATAATCTACAATGGAAAAATTACTGATCCATCTATTGCAAGTCTTATAGGCACCTCTGGATCAAATATCATCGTTAAGCCGTTAAAAGCCGGTGAAACGTCCATACGGATTTCTCACCCGAAGACATCAACTATCTATACCATACATGTACAGGTAGAAGGATCAAATGCTGGAATCTCGCTAAACAAGAACTATATAGCAACAGAGACCGGTAAAACGGTTGAAATATCTGCAAATATAGATCTTGGTACAAGCGAGGACTATAAAGCTATTACATGGAGCGCTGATAAGGTCGGTGGTGCTGAGATCGTGTCAATTCTCGGAAGCGGGAAAACAGTCGCCCTTTATGCCTTATCTACCGGAAAAACCACGGTTACGGCCGAGTTCAAGGGAAAAACAGCTAAATGTGATGTGTTGATAGCTGCATCAAGGCAATTCAGTTTTTGATACCCAGTCAATGCGTCTACAACCTGGTCAAAAGAAGACTTTCAAGTATGTCTTGATTCCTGAGGATGCTTCGATAAATTGGATGACCAATTCAAATGATTTTGTAACGTACGCTGTTGATACGAGCTCAAAAACAGTGACCGTTACAGGCCTTTCCGAAGGAGTTACAAAACTTTCCGGAACAGCGAACAGTATGAGCGCAAGTATCAATATTACTTGTGCTTGGGATTATAAGCTGAGCATAAATAAGACGCTTATTTAAGACTGACCAAAATATGATTCATCAAACCCACAATTGTACATAATTAGTTATGAGGTAAACCCTGCTGATGCTCGCATTGATTTGCTCATTGATAATGATATTGCAACATATACCATTGATAAGACTAAACGGGAGATTTACATACGTCCAACAAAGGAAGGAACCGCTAATTTCTCGGTTTCAGCAACAAATGTGTATAATAATTACAAATTCGGAACACAGACCTGTAGCCTAAATTTCGGATATAGCCGCCTTACAGTAAAACCAGTGATAATCTCCAAGCAAGGATCGTATTCAAGGTATAACGCTGAAGGTGGTATGTTGGTCTTAGGTGATGGAGAAGATGTATCAGTCTCTTTGTCCGTTGTAGAAGAGACGCTTCATACTCAATTAGCAATGTGCAATATGTTAATGCAACTTCATCTCCGACTCCAATAGTGCTAAGTCAACCGTCAACAGACTGTGGAATGTCAAGCATACGGTAGATTACATTATTTATGAAACGGCTTGTTACTCATGATACATATTTCAAAAAGATAATGACCGGCTAACAGTAAGATGGGAACATGCAGTGTATAATGGTGATAACCAATACTGGTATGCTTCATTCGGAAATAACTTGTATTTGTTCGCTATAAAGATGATGGCGGGACTCATACTGGGTATAATGCCTATATTTCACCAAATCTTCCGAACGGAAACGGTAACTCAAGCTGGACGTCAATTACAACATGGTCTCCAACTTTTGTTAGGCAAGAGCGTTCTACTCCGTTACGAATGTCTGAATCTGACTATAAAGCCAATACAGATTATTATTGGCCAGAACATGAACAAAGATATTCGTATAAAGTTGGGGAAGTGGTATGATCATCATGGAACCTGGTCTGCATGGATATAAATGAAGCTGCAAAAGTACCATCACTTGATAATCGATTATCAGCACAGTAACAGCCGGTATATTAATGGAACGGTTGTACGGCCAAGCGGAAATCAAGCCTTCCAGATTCCGATTGTTGTAGAGACAAGAAAGTGTACTAAATAGTAAGTACTACCTTATAAGGCCGTCCCAACAGACGGCCTTTTTTGTAACCGTAATACGCAAATTACTTAGTTCAGAATTATTAATTCTGAGTTAATATGTAATTTCATGTCTTAATTTCGATTTTTGTATTATTATCTGCTGAACATTTGCTTAACCTGCATTGCGTACATTGGCGCACTTTTTGCCGAGGAGCAAAGCGACGACTAGCAAAAAGTGTGACAATAGCAATGTAGGTTGAAGCAGTTGTTCGACGATATTATTGGCCTATTATATAGTTTCACATCCTTATAAATTCAGATATCCAATAAATCTTACAATTGATAGACCACATATATACACTTTATTAATCGTGAAAAAATATTGGTCTGAGTTAGAGCTTATTTTCTGTCTTCAATTGCTTTTTCAATCCAGTCTGCAAGATTTTCTTTTATATCATTATAAGCGTCTGTACTTTTAGGATTATAACATTCTACATAATCAGATAATTTTTTACCACTATTACAAGTAAATTGTTCAAAAGGGTTGTTCCCTTATAGCAAGTTCCTGTTTTTGGGTCTTTCAAATTATGTATGTAAATACCAACAGCCCTCTTTTTTCATTCCAAGCTTTTACAATTTCATGTTTAACCACGGTCTTTATAAGTATCTTCACCTATAAGAACAACTACACAACTTTTTCCATCCATATTTTCATCAATCCATTTTTCAATTGCTTTATCCCCACCTTTCTTTACTGTTTCCCAGTCATTCTTCGAGACAGGTTCATCTCCATCAATAGCACCCATGTTCCTAATTTGTTGAACTCTAAAAACATCGTTGTCGTAATGAAAACTGTAAAAAACTCTTCTTTTTGTTGCCATATAAATGCTCCTTTTTGTGTTCTATTGCCTTGAATTCAATGTATTGATTATTTTTAAAACGGTTTTAATTATCACTGAGTTATCAATAGTAGTATCACCAAGTAGTTTGAAATCGTCAAGTAAATATTCATGATTAGGAAAGAATCCTTAAATGAAGCAATAATTTGATCCCAAAGGCATTTTGACACAAATCCTGTGGCTCCAATAGGAATTAATAAGAGTCCATTCTCAAAAGCAATGTTGAACTCATCAATTACTCCAGTTGCTTCTTCAAGAACTCCGGTAGTTTTGTTCTTTCTGTTTCCAAAAACAAAAATTGCAATACCAGCTAAGGGTATAAATCTTTTCGATATTCGACCCATAATTCTTTTAAGTTTTTTCCGTGAGTTTCAAATTGAGGGAAAGGTCTCATAATTAAGTAATTGTCCATGTTTTGATTTCTTTCACTTTCCATATTATCTAAAACCCCGTTAATTACAGCACTACCAACACCCCAGCCAAAGCCTGTCAGAATCTTGTATGAATTATTTGAAAGAGACTTGCTAAGTCATGTAGAAGTTCTACAGCTCTTTTTTCACCAAAACTTCCATAATTTTCAGCGCTACCTGATATTAAAATTGTTGTCCGTAAAAATCTAGATTCTACTTCCTTAAGAATTGTAGTTATTTCGGGATATTCATTTATCCATAATGGATTTAATCCGTATTTTTTTAAGGAGTTCGCTCTAAGTTCTTGCCTTCTCTGCAATCTTGTATCCGTTTCTTTTTTATGAAATAATAGTCTGGTTTTATATTCTGGCCTAATGTTGTTCTTATACGACTAATTAAGTAGTCAAGATTGGGATCAGTAAAACTGAATCCGATAAATAAAAATGTTCTAGAAACATAGTCACTTTTAAATGCATTACTAAACAATTCTCTTTTTTTATTATAATCTTCATACTCATGTTTTGTTAGAACTGTTTCAGATACAGTTTCAATATCTCCATGCATTTTGTATATAATTGCATCTCGCTTTGGTAGATTTACTGTCAAATCTGATTGTGCTTTTTTAATATCAGGTGTTTTACCCTGTTCTAATAATGCGTTTTCAATTAGTCTATCATAATTGGTGGTCCAATATATTTGAATTGGAAGTCTAGCTAGAATCCGATGATTATCAGAGACTGACATTTTTGTTTTACCATATTCTTCGACAAGTATTTGGTCTAGTTCTCCCCTAACTCCTCCATGATCGTCAACAAAAAATTGAGCCAATGAAGTTAAATCATGTTGCTCATCATTAATGTCAAGCCCAAGCTTATCAGCAACTGGTTTTAATAGTTTTTCCAATCGAAAAACCTTGAGATACCGACATTCCTGATCCAATAAACGCTACAGCATTTTTTTCTTTCAACGCTTTTACATAGTTATTTATAAACGATTCAATATCCCTATCTAATTTCATTCTATTACTCCTTCATTTAATACAAATTTTCTATAATCTATTGAGCATAAAGCGGAAAACAAAATAGGTGTAATTTTTTCATCTCATTGCGCCGCAGGCGTCCGTCGAACAACTATTTGGCTGTTCTCAATAAATAATATGTTTATGTTAAACAACAAGATAATATGATAAATATAGATTGAAAAAATAAGATTGATAGAAACTACGAATCTAACAATTCTCGTATGTAGCTTGTCTGGAGTGATAGATTCACAGTTGCTTGTTTGTCCATGTAGAATCTTCTTGTGTACATGAAAAGAATCAATATTATCTTGTTTTAGGACATTAATATGGTTTTGATAAAATATGTTAAAAGAAACTAGTAAAGAACCACAAAAAATCATTAGTTAATGAATAGTTATTACATATAGTATCCTCAAGTAAATCTTTGTTGTGAATTCATACACTTCAAAGGGTTTTCTACTGATCAGTATAACATGATCTAAAAAAATGTCACTGATTTTATTTTATATAGTTATTCTTTGTGTTGACTTAAACCTAAGTTCTTCATTTTGATCTTTGAATTTCCACTATTTAGAATATTTCTAATGCCTTATTAGTCTTATTACTGATATCCAGAAGATTCGATCTTCTTTTTTTCAACTATTCGGAGTATGTATTAGTTAACAAGTGTGCTTTCTTAGGATTCTTACTCCCTATAAGAAAAGTAGGGTTTAATTTAACACTGCCTTTTTGAAAAACCAGATTGTTTTCATCCTTGTTGATTGAGTGAATTCTATTGCATGAACAACAAGGGTATCGTATTTTGGCACATTGTGGGTATTATTGTAATTCTTACTTCTGTAATAGGTATTTGAGTGATATTCAAGTGGTTCGTAAGTGTTATCAACAAGAAAGGCCAGTACCTATGTACTGGCCTTTATATGATAGTACCTACATTAAAGTTGGGTGATCAAAGATTCTCCAAAGTGATGTTTATACACTATTTTTTGGTATAAGTAAGAATGATTGGATATTTAAGCTGATTATACTCATCTCTTTCTGGCGATTCTGAGAAGTATACCTCCTTTGCTGTTATGCTTTTTTTCTGCCTGAGATATGATTCATTACCAGGAAGTCTGTCTTCGGGAATAATATCATTATCTGAGAATCCTCTTGTCGTTTGAAGAGTTATTTCAGTATCTGAAAATGTGTATGTACCAGAATATGAAGATATGGAGACTGTATCATCGACATATTGTAGAATAACACTTTGTTCAAAGGTTCCGTCATCGTTTACAGTCATCACGTGCTCTACAAGTTTAATTGCGACTGGCATAAAATATGAGTTTGTATATCCAGATTTATATACATATGTACTCATCCATGTTCCTACATACGGATTTTCTTGTGAAGAGCGACTTTGAAATTTCTTACACCCAATGTTTAAGAGGGAAAGACATATGAGTAATAGCACAAGAGGTCTGTTTCTCATAATTGCAGCTCCGCATCGGTTTTACTTCGTTGTTGACTCAGGCTAATTGTCTTAATCTTGATAGGTGGTACCCCTTCAACATCTTTCGCATTATAGAAAAATCGTGACTTACCATTATCAGAGATAACCAAGGGCTCTTTTACAGCCTCTTTTAGTTTTAATCCGGCCTTCAATATATCGGAAAGCTCTAAGAATCGTGGATCATGAGAATTGCTCATCCCCATAACATGCTGAGCTTTTTTTGCGGCCAAACCAACAAACTTCTCCCCTGTAACCGGGTTGTATGGCTCATATCTAGATCTGCTTTCACTCACCTTTTGCCTGATTTTTTCTCCGTCACGTGCTTGTTGTCCAATTTCACTCATGGTATTTTGACAAATCACGCTCGCTTTATTCCCAAGCTCGAAAATTCTGGTATAACACTTCTCATCATAAGATCGTTTGAGATCTTCCTCAAGGTTCTTCTGAAATGCCTCCATCGTGTCTTTCGTAGTTTCAAATCGAGCACCGAGAGATGTTGCCGCTAGATACTTACCAAGATATTTATCTGGTGTTGTTTCATTACACTCGACAATAATTTCAGGATTCTTGTTCTGTTCTGGTAATTTTGGAAGTTTTTCCTGATTATATACAGACGATTTAGGATAATAGCGATAGACATTCTGATGTTTGGTTGCAACATCAAATGTTGTAAGATTTATCCCTACAGAACCTTTCTTAATACCTGCCCCATGCCGTTTTGCCTGTTCGTAGGTAATAAGCTCGTAGTCTTTTCCTCCTGCTTCCTGTGTCATAATTTGCGCAATGATTTGATTCATTCCACGAAACGCTCTTCCTGTTTCTGCAGAACGGATTGCTTGTGGTACAAGTGTTATGGAAGCATTCTTAGCCGGTTGACCAAGGAAGGGGGCGGAACTTGACTTAAGCGAAGCAAGAATCCGTTCTGTGTGTAGCTGATTATACGACTTTTTAGGTTCTTCTATCGCTTCTTTAACTTCAGTCTGTTGAGGGTTTTTCAGGTCTTTCTGTATTTCGAGGTATCTCTCTCTTTCAGCGAGCGCTTTATTGAATAAGTAATTTCCTTGTTCTATACCATCGAGACTGAAGTTTTTTTTGACTAGAAAACTATCAAGTCCGTGTATAGACGAAAGTGGCGTACCCTGTTCATGGTCTATATCAGAAACAAATGCTGCATATAAAACGTCATCTGCTGATAATACATATTCTTTCTGGCTGACAAAGCCTGACTCATCATGAGCTAGCGGCCCCGCCATAACCGAAGTAATGTCTTGTAATGATTTCCCTTCGGGAAACAAGGGTTCAGCAGGGTCAATACCGATGCTTACATAAAAATGCTTTCTGTCCTGCTCATTGGTTAACACAAAAGACTCCAATGAATTTGCTTCTTTTCTGTTATCTTCCATCGTTCTTCCTCCATTTCCTCTTGAATATTCTTGTTGTGATTCTTGTACAAAACCACTGTTGACAAGCTCAGATTTACGTATTATATTTTTACTGTAAGCGACTGAATTGGACTTAACTCGCATTTGGAGCGTAAAGGTCAATTCAGTCGCTTTTTCTTTGTCGTTTACATATCGTAAAAGACCATCCTGTGCCCATCGTTCAATTCCCGCTTCATTTTTCCCATAGAGCGAAGTGATCCAGTTTGCCTCTACTTGGTGGTCTGCATTTTTATGTCGGAATGAAATAATAACGGGCTCGCCGTTTTTATCTTGAATGTCATACACCCCCACCAGTGAAGCTCCATCTCTCGACGCAAACACGTAATATGGGTTTGCAAGCTCCTTGAAGACCCTCTTAATGATATTTTTATCCAGTCCATCGGAATGCCCATGTTGGAACCGTTGGCCAGGCTGTACCGGCTCCAGATACAACGCACGTGCAATTTTATCGCGGTACATAGCTATTTTTGTGTCAGGTAACCCATTTACTGTAAGGGCGAAAGGTGTCTTTTCTGTGATAGTGATAAACACATTTGGTTTACCTATATCCGCTCGTGAGATACCCTCAAGAGCTGCAAAAAGTCCAGCGGTAATGTCCGTTCGGAAGAGGTTCTCATTACGTTCTTTTCCGTTATATTCTTCCAAAACTTTTGATGCTACAGACTCATCCGTTGTTTGTGTAATTACAGTTAGTCCTTCAAGCGCGAAAGTCGCATCGGTCGTTGTTCGCTCCTTTACCTCTGCTTGTGACATAAACGAGAAATAAGAGCCTCTATAATGATGGAGGTCAAATTCTTCTGATGTGGCTCCGGCAATATAGAAGTCCATGAAACACCCTTCTTTCATGTGCTCTTTGATAGCAGTGCATAAAAGGGTGTCCTGAGCAAGTTCATCTGAAAGAATTGGAAATGCCCATAGTGCACCTGTTTGAACGCTTATAGTCTGAAATTGTCTCGCCATGTCATTGGAAGAGACGGTTTCAAACCATTCTTTTGAGTAATACCGTATGCCTCCAATTCGAGCATCGGCACTGGTAAATGCTACAGGAACCCAGTCCGTATTATTCCATCTATCATTTTCATTGATTTTTTCGGCTATATCGCGCAATACCATCGGATTAATGATTTTCTCTTGAGTAAACTCCGGTAATCGTGTTTTTAGTAGTGGATCACGCCCCTGAGTCTTAACATGAATGGTATCCCAGGTATTCGATTCGTATAATCCAAAAGAATCATGGTCAAGAATAATATGACCAAGTAAAAGAGGCCGCCCATCTGTCCCGATCAATGTTGATTCAAGGTCTTTGGTGATTGCTTCATCTTGTGGTGTTTGAGACACATTCCCTGAAGGATGATTATGGACAAATACAATTTTAGTATTTGTTCGTACAGCATAGTCTTTAACGTGCTCTCCCAGTTCACTAGTGAGTGAAAAAAGAGCCACTTTTGTGGGTAAATAGCTGGAAATCGCTAACTGGTCAGTGATAACCCCATCAGGGGTGACGAAAAGCACACGGAATGTTTCAAATCGTTTATCGCGATAAATATGTAATGCTTGGTGAAGTTGCTCCCATCCTTCACGGGTAATTTTTCCATCTTGACCGGTTGCCACCTGAGCGCCTTGAATATCAAAAATACCGTGCTTTTTGAAATCTCTAAAGGCTGTCCATAATCCGCTTTTTGTTCCCTTGAGAATCCCCTTGGTATATTTTCTTTGCGCTGCCTTTACCTCTCGAATATGCTCCCTCGTTATCGTGGGATCTCCTTCGATTATTTCAGTAACACTTCTCCCTTCTTCCCTCTCTTGCGCACTATATTCTGCCGCCTTTTCAAATAACTCTAGCTGAGTAAACGTACCCGTCAGTAGAGAATGTTCCTTTTCTTCCTTTTTTCTTTCCTCTTCCTTCTTCTCAAGTTCCATCAACTTGAGGGTAAGTCGCATACCTTCTTTATCGATTTCTTGTAGGCTTGAATGTAGTTGCGTTTCCTTTTCACGATACGCTCTTAGGCTTTCGCTTTCTGGAGTAAAATCATATCGAACGGCATTGTATCTTTCAGCAAGTTCCTTTTTTTGTCCTTCGAGGTTGCGTGCTAGTTCTTCAGCACCGCCTGATTCACTTTGCAATAATAGCTTCCTATCAATGGCTCCTATTTCTGTACTGATTCTTTTCAATTCCTGCTCGAAAAGAATTCTGCGTTCTTCATTTATTTTTTCAGTTATACTTCTCGCTTCTTTCTCAAGTCTGTTTTTTTCCACGGCCAGGCTATAGATCTCTTTTTGAAGCTCTTCGATAGTGACTTCCTGAGGAATAGCAGGAATAGCTTTGCTCGTAGTATTTTCCAGAACAAGACCGGACTTACTCACCTCTTGCTGTTTACTTGTATAACGCTCTCTATACTGCTCTAAAAGTCTATTAACCAAAGGTTCTATATTTTCTTTGAAAGGAAGATATTTCACACTACCGGGCTTCGCTATTTTTTCATTGATTTTGTTTATAGAGTCTATCGAAAAGTTGTCAACCACCTCTTGTTCACGAATATGCGTGATCTGTGCATACTCTTCTATCGCACGGGCAAAACACTCACACGTTCTGCTCCAATATGCGCCTTTTACATCTATCATCTGTCCACGGAATTCCACCGCAATTTGGTTTTCAAGAGTTCCTGGAATATCGGAAGCGTGCCATGCATTTAGTTCTTTGCCGGACAAATGATCCATAAAGTGCGCATATTCGTGAATTGCCGTCAGGCTTGCTTCGGCTTCACCTCCAGCAAAGGAAATACCGATTGCCCGATAGTACGGGGTAAAAAGACCGATATACTTTGAAGCGTGCATCTTTGTGTTTCCTGCATGGCTTACTTTTAGCCCCCATGCTTGTGAAACATCAGAGATATTTCCAAATACTGAATGAACTCGATCAAGAGCTATTTTTAGCTCCTCAATCTCCTTTTTGGATATATTCTCACCGTTCTGTCGTTTAACCCGTATGCCATACGTTTGCAGCAACGAATCATCAAGATTTGTATCCCCATACGAGGTTTCCCGACCCTTAGTCCAGGTCGATTCCCAGTCGGCCTTCTGTAGCTCCATATCGAGTATTTTCTGGTTAACATCATCAAGGCATTCACGGTGCATTCTAAATATGCCGCCCCGATTTAATGTTCCTCCATACGCGTTATTCATGTCTTGAATGAAATAAAAGGCTTCTACCCCCATTCGTCCGCTTTTAGTGCTCTTTAAGGAAACCCTGGATGGTTTATGTTCTATATGCGGGTATCTATGGGTGTACGTGTTACTTATTGAACGTGCATCAAATCTACCAGGGATTATTGGTATATCTTTTTCTCTTATTGCAGGGTATTCATTTATTCCCTCTTTTAACGCTTTTGCACGTGACTCTTCGTTTAGCTTTGCGACTGCTACGAAGGCGGCACGGTCAAACTCAAGATGATAATTGACCAAGGCGGCATATACATCAAGCGAGACTTTATAGATACGTGGATTATGGAGTTTGCCATTCTCATCACGCCGTAATTCATCGGATTCACGAAGTAAATACACATTATCACGTACCTTGTACGCAGGAATGTCATAGTTGGTATTTCTTCGTATGTGTACTGGTGGAAGATAGGAAGGGTATTCTTCTTCCAGTATTGTTTTCCGGTTTGCAAGGTAAACTTTATCCGGTTCTACTCCCGTGTAATCAATAAAACCATCAGCTCCGACTGAAGGGATATATTTATAAGTATTGCTTGAAGCTTGTCTAAAGTCAGAATCGCTCATTGTATTTTTGCTCCATCGAACAGTTGTTAAAAGAATGATTGCTCAGGTGGGATAAAAAAATAATTAGCTTCATATGAAGCTAATTATTTAAATTGTTACATTTCTTACAGTGAAAGCCCTTGTTGATGTTCTTGTTGTCTAGTTCGTGCGACTGTTCGCACTTTATCATTTTCAAGATTCATACCTCGGGAGATAAAACGATCTTTTGCAACTTCTGCGTGATATAAGGTTGTAAGAAGTGTAGCTCCGTGTGTTTTAATTGAAGCATCCTTCATGGCAAGTAGTGGAGCCTGTGGAATAAAATTTCCTTTGAATTCTTGAGTCATACGATAACGTGAAAGTTCTTGAGCGATAAGCCGTGCTTTTTCATCCGTTATCTTCTGTTCTGCACTACTACTTACCTTATCAAGTATTTCGGGAAACCGATTTGTCTTGGTATTCTCTACAACTGTTTTAATCTTTTCTTGAACCAGTGCTCGATCAAGTGTTAAGCCTGATTCTCGTATTAAAGAATACTCTTTCAGTTGTTCAATATTGTACATGTAGTAGTATTTCTGTTTCGGATGTTTTTCGTCGAATGCTTTTCCAGTTGAAGGATGTACATCAGTTGCATGAGCGTAACGGTTTACATAGGCAATGGGTGTTGGTTCCATTCCTGGGCGAACACGTAATTTCAGATTATTGACTTCGCTTTCTGATAACCATCTGGATTCTTTGAAGCCTTGCTCAGCAGCACTCATTTCGAGCATGAGTGCATTAACGCCTTTAAATATAACTCCGGAAGTTGGATTGTACGCTATATCACGTTCAATCTTTCCTTCTTTGAGCCATGGTGCTTTTCCGGTTAATGTAAGATTTTGATAAGTTCGTTCAAATTTTTTATAGAACAGTTCGTCAGTGATCTGCCGTTCTCTGATACTCATAGACACCTCTCTGATGAGGAAATCAATCAATGCTCACGAATAATGTTTCGTAAGAAAAAACGAGTGATTGATTCTGTCGTTGAGTTCAGCTTGTAGTTAGTATAACAACAACCACTTGTATGCGTCAATGTCATTGTATTGCACTTTTTGTTATTCGCTGTATAGTGATTTATATGAACAATAGAATTCTGAGTGTTGAGATATTGAATGCACCTCATTTTTATACTCTCTATGCTGATGGTCATGAGGACACCATGATTGAAAAACCAAACGGTGTTGAATTACTCTATCCCCCTCATGCTGTGTTATTTCTGTATTACACATTCCCTGCTCATCGAAGAGTATATTGTGTAAGAAATTCTGAAACTGGGAAAAGCTCTTTACCTGGCTTATCCATGCCAGTATCGATACTATTTAAGCAGTATGCCTCTCGGGTTGATAAAACAAAACGCGCAGTCTCATATCTTCGGGAACACTATCCTGATTATACATATTCATTATCTGATTCGTTTTATACACGACTTGGAATACACTTGCTCACAAAAGGCAAGCTATCGTATGAAGCGATTGATTCATTACTTCAAAGGAGTCTTTCTCATGGATGTTTTACTCACACCTGATGTTATATCTCGTCTTGATATTGCAAGTGTATCAATTCATAGTACGAACACAATACAACCTTCCGTTGTATTTGCTTTTTCAAAATCTCATATCTCGTTCATTTCAAAAGAAAAGCCAGATCAATTCATTGATCCCACCTTCGTGAAGATTACAACCAGATTGGATTCATTTTCACTTCCGGTATCATATGAAACGACTATGCAAACAAAAACAAGACATTGGATATTCACCTTTTCTTATTCACCGGACACAATCGAGCCGCCTTTGCATGATACATGGATGACCCTTCTCGATATTACACACGTTCAGCGGTTGCGCGCCGATGTACGCGTGAGCGCATCTAAGAAGAATATAGATGCGCTTCGCATGAATCCAATGGCGACTGAAGTCTTTTTTCATGAAACAAAATTGGATTGTTCTATACAGAATATTTCTTTTTCAGGAGCACGATTGCTATGCATTGAAAACAACTTGATCGAAGGCGACGACAAGCTAGTACTTAAAATTCCATTTACGTCTCCCAGTGAAATTGCAACCCTTCGCGCTGTCGTATTGCGAAAACAGATAATTGATATTGCCGGAACTTCTTGTGTTGATATTGCGGTACGTTTTTTTGAACCAATCGATTTAGTACTTCGCTCACGTCTTGCCGACTACTTTCAAAAACAATCTATCGAGAATTAGCTTCATGTGAAGCTAATTCTCTCAAGCCATAAATTAGCTTCACATGAAGCTAATTAACTGAGACCGATTAAGCCCTGAACACTCTGGTTCAGGGCTTTTTTTTCTTCTAAACTTGTCTAGCTCTCTCTAATCATAACTTTTCTGGTGTGTGGTACAAATAAGTCCATACCATACAAGGAAATATATCGCAAGTGTGGTACTAATGAATCTATGTGGTACAGATATATCTATATATAACAAAGAATTAACCCGCCTTGTACCACGCCCTTTATCTTGCCCTGTATGCGGGCCAGTAGGATATCATTGACAAGCCCACATCTTCTTCATTGATGAGAATTAGCTTCATGTGAAGCTAATTTAATTAGTAGCTTGATAACCTCGAATTTGGGAAAATAGCTTCATGTGAGGCTAATTCTTTCTTGTCTGTCGCGGAACTTAATTTTTGCTCTAGATACTATCCACATGAGGGAGGCCATTAAAGAGCCGGACGATTGTGGATAGTATCTCGCATGCTACTATGATTTTTTTGTATAGAAGATTAAGCAGCAGGGCAACAGGTGTTATAAACACCTGTTGCAAAAGAAATATATGATTCTATTTTTCCGTTCTTAGTAATGAAGTTGAAATCCACGCAGTGCCAGCAAATAACTCTTCCGACTCAACATTTGCCCAATTTCCTTCAACACTTAATATCGTTACATAGGAATCTTTTTTTATCACTTTTAGTATTTCAAACGTTGACCCTGGACCTGTTCGTAAATTAGCATCTTGAATAACATGAACCTTGCTTCCTACGTCGGACGAGGATATTGTCGTTTTCGGTGTTTCTGAAGTTTTTGCCTTTTCCGAGGGAGTACTGGATTTGCCACCATTATGATAATGGTAGGTTCCTGTCTTTCTGTTATAGTGTCCTCCATTCGCATCAGTTCTCCCACTATGACCAAATGTTAGTGTTGCACATACACTCAGAAATAATAAAACCATTAAAGACTTTTTCATAAGTTCCTTCCTTAACAAGCAAAAGATTCTTTATTATCTATTCAAATATTGAACAAATCTATTATAAAATAATTTATGTTCTTAACAGCCAAAATAGCTTCATGTGAAGCTATTTCATGACTACGGCACGTAATTTTTTTCGTGAATCCTTCCATTCAGAACTAATTTGGTGATAGTAACAGAGAGCTTGCTCTTTGCTTCCTTGTTTGTAGGATTCTGGATACTGCTCTGGTTCTTTCATTTTTCCTGTTATTAAATCGATTATGATGTGATTGGTTTCAGTTGCCCTTTCATATGCTTTAATTACCCCAGAATAATTATTGTTTATTTGAAGTTCTATAAATAGCTTTCCAAAAATATAGTGATATGAGTTCTTAGGAAAAAACAACAATTCTTCTGTCGCTTCCATATATTGCTTGCTACTCGCAAACCAGTACATCAGTTTTACGCGTGCCTCCATGTGATCCGTTTCATCAAGTGTGAGCAAATATTGAAACTGTGATATTGCATCAGTGGTTAGATTCTCATCCCACAATGCTGTTCCATATCCATATATACTACGAAGATATGGGCGGAATTGTATGCTCCAGAAATTCCCTATGTATTCATCAAACTCGGTTTGATTTGTACGTTCAAGAAAACTCTCCAACCCTTTTTTATAAAATTCTAAACGTTTCTTATTACTTTTTGCATACAAGGCAAGGATATTGTATGCATCACAACATAAGGGATCGAGTTGAAGCGCTCTTAACGCCATAGTTTTTTTTTCTTCAGTTTTTATTGAGTCCCAGGCATCCCATACATATTCACGGGCTTGCTGAATCGGGTCAAAGAGGCATTTTATTTCTTCTGCCATGGCCGTCTCCTTACGTTAACTCACCTTGCTATCCTTTTTCGCATTTACTCGGAGGTATTTATCTATAAGAATTTGAGTGACTTCTGGCATATGAGTATATAAATGACGATTGTCATAAAAATCGCAGAAACGAATATCATAAAACGATTTACCGCACATAGCTTTTATTCCAATTTTTTCGCTCATTACAATTGTAATTTGCTTGTTTCGACATTCCGGTGCATCGATAACGAACTTAAAGTTCTCGAATGAGAACACTCCCTGGCTATTGGTTTTCCGAATAACTCGTGCTGTTAAAAGCGTATCCAGGAATGTGGTGTCTTCCAAAGGTACAAATCGGCTATCATCTTTTGCAGGAGGAACAGAAAATTGTTTATTAAATTGTTCTATATATACCTGTGTTAAGAAAGAATTTGCTTCTTCAATTGTCTTAATTCCTCGTATTCGAAATTCTGTCGGTAAACGCCCTTGAAGTGTTTGCCATAATCGCTCAATTCTTCCTTTAGCTTCGGGTGATCCCGCTGGAAATAAGGAAATATCTAATTCTTCAAGAATTTCTCCCATTTGTGTTTTTGCTTCAGATTTCCCTTTTAATTGTTCCTCTATACTTATTTTGTCCCTATCTTTTCGATTTACAAAGAACACACCTACACGATCCGGGTAAATATTTAAAGGTATTCCATGGTTTTCAAGTGTTTGACGTGTTACTTCAAGATATCCTAGAAGACATTCATTTTTGCACAAGTATAATCCAGTGATTTTTCCTGTTGCATCATCTTGATATCCGTGGAGCGAATACTTTTCTCCAGTATTAAGCCAATCATAAGGACTTGCATCTGCTTGAAGCAATTCTCCAAAACACTCTCTTCGTGGTCTTGGAGGATGCGGTTGCTTTAATTTCCTTGGCCGCCGTCGTTTCGGACTTTTTATACCTGCATTTTTTAAAATATTCGTTATTGTTGTTTTGCTATAACGAATTCCTTCATATTCCGCTAATAATTCTCTAAAGTGAACAAAATTTGTTGTTCGGTATGCATCAGACTGTTTTAACTCGACTATTCGTTTTTTAATTTCCTCAGGGATTTTTGATGCAGGCGCTCGTCCTTTGTTCCCATGAATAAAAGCTGCTGCGCCGATCGTTCTATAGGCTCGTTTTAGCTGTTTAACCCGTTGTTGAGTAATTTTCAAACGATCAGCGCATTCAGAAACAGTAAACATTCCTTCGCATGCACCCTTGATGAAATACGCTCGTTCAAAGGTTTTTTGTAATTCATTTTCCATAACTTTACCTCTTTTCAAGAATTTCATATAATTTACAATAACTAGTAAAAAGAATCTTTATTAGTTATTGGTAAATTATCAAAAGTGCTTGACAGATACATAGTAATCAACATAAACGCTATCCCGACCAATTCAAGCAGCACCGCATCGAAGAGCAATTTTTTTCTCTTCCTGTTATTTCTTTCATACCTGTTATTGAAGAATAGCTTCAATCTTCCGGAAATAATTGCTTCATACGTTGCATTTCGTTCTGTTTTATCGATCACGAAAACAATCTCGAGTTCTTTTTTACTGAACAACTTGATAGTCCGCATTCTTAATTCATTGAGAAAATCCGAAGAGAAATACCGTTCTTCGTATCCTCTGATATCAAAATCGGAAAAAAGATCATCGTAATTATCTATAGCGATTTGCACACTCATGGCACCCTCAACCAATACTGCGCCGACGGCGAACAGCCGATACTTAGTATAACACTTGAAGTTAGAAACCCGCATTATAAGCACAGCAGCCGGATGCCGTTGCCGGTTATATTTCCTAAAAAGGCCGACTATTTCGCTTGTACCGTTTGATAATCATTGCAATAAAAGGGTTTATCTCTCATAGCAACCTGAGTTCAAAACCTTTTTTTGAATTTCCATTAAACCCAAGCGATTCATAAAATTGATGCGCTTCGATCCTTTTTGAACTGCTTAACAATACTACTTTATAGCAATTATTCGCTTTTGCTAGTTCAACGGCATTTTCCACCAATATTTTGCCTATTCCTTTTCTTCTGTGTCTGATTGAAGTGATGACATTTTCAATTATTCCATAAGGCCTGCCGGATCGCGTTAAATTGTCGATTATTGCTATATTACAGGTTCCGACAATTTCATTATCCTCAATCGCAACTAAATACGTCAGCACATGTTGGAATTCGCTTTTTTTCCAAATGGCTTCCGCGTTGTGTAAATCCAATTCATCATCTTCCGGATTCAATTCTTTATACAAATCAAGTATCTTTGGCAGATCATTAATTGACGCTTTTCTGACTTTCATTTTTTCCTCCATCGCCGTGGACGATGATCGCGAGCAAATTATAACCAGCCCTCAAGAAAGGGTAGATATAATAGAGAAATTATACCCCAAAACCTATGCCGCCGAAACAGGCTACAGGAAAAGACTATTTGGAAGTTAGTACTTTCAAGTATTTTATCATAAAATTCACTGCTTTTAAGGGAAAAAAGTGTAAGCATCCTTTTTATGCTGCAAGAGATTTTGCATCTCATTGCGATCGATCTTGTTTGACAACTCAGCCTGCTATAGATACTATTGTTTCCACTATGAAGACGGCAGAAAACTCGTTAATTACAACCTTGATCGGTTTGCGCGGGAACGCACGCGCGTGCGTATATACAGAACCCATGTGGGGACTTTCCATGAGCCTCTGTCTCCCCTATGCGTCTATTTACATGCTGGCGCTCGGCATTAAAGATGCCGACATCGGCTTATTGACTACGGTCGGAATGTTGTCGCAGGTGGTGTTCGGACTGCTCGGCGGAGTCATCACCGACAAAATGGGACGCCGCAAAACCACGGCGGTCTTTGATTTCCTTGCCTGGTGCGTGCCCTGCGTTATCTGGATGTTCGCCCAAAATTTCTGGTTCTTTCTTGGAGCCCAGCTCGTCAACGGGATGTGGAAGGTGACGCAGAATTCCTGGGACTGTCTTCTCGTAGAAGATGTGGAAAAAGACCAGATAACCAAGGTCTATTCCCTCGTGATCATCGCAAGCCATCTCTCGGCTCTCTTCGCGCCGATTGCGAGCTTCCTTGTCGCCCGGATATCCCTCGTTCCCGCGGTCAGGATTCTCTACCTTAACGCTTTCATCGTCATGACCGCCAAGATATTCATCCTGTATGCCGCGTCCCATGAAACCTCGACCGGCGTAGTGAGAATGCGGGAAACAAAGGGGAAAAGCATCCCATCGCTCCTTGCGGGATACGGAGGGGTTATCAGAATCATTCTCCGCTCGAAGGGAAGCATATTCTCCCTCGTCATCGCAGCTCTCGTGGGCGCCGTCGGCATGGTGAACACCACCTTCTGGCAGGTAATCGCAAGCAGAAAGCTCCTCGTGCCGGACGCTGTTCTGCCCTTCTTCCCGATGCTGAGATCGTTCATTGCCATGTTTTTTCTGTTCACGGTAATCCCGAGGGTAACCGCTACCCCGCGACTACAAAAACCCTTGCTCTTTGGTTTTATTTCTTACTTCATCGGGCAGAATATACTGGCCCTCATCCCCGCTCCGGCACACGCGCTTGCTGCCCCGGGATACGCGCTCCTTGCTTTTTCGCTGGCGTTCGACGGTTTCGGCGCAGGCATTCTCGCGATGCTGGCGGAATCACTCGTCGCCTTGTACGTAGACAAAAAGGAGCGCGCGCGGGTTATGGCCGTCCAACACATGATCATCATGCTGGCTACCGCCCCCTTCGGCTGGATAAGCGGACTCCTGTCCAGTATTTCGCGAACCCTGCCGTTCCGGCTGACTATCGTGCTGATATTCCTGGGCATTATCACCACGTTGCGATACTACCGGACGATCGAGGACTGTCACGAAAATCAAGTCGATTAACACTACTTGATTTATAGTCGATATTTGATTTCAGTCCTCCTGCATGTACCCGAAGCCGGAGGAAACGGGCGGCTTTGGGGCGGGTCTCAGGCTGAACGGTTAGCGTATAGCGATGTTTTCTTCAAGCGAGCGCAGGGCGCCGGTCATTGTATCGTTTGAGACGAGACCGGATTTTCCGAGGAAAATGAAGAAGAGGTTTTTATTCTTGGGCATAGTGACGGAATCCAGTATGAAAGTTCCGTGAATCTTGCCGGCTTTTGAATTGCCTTCCTCGACATACGGGACGCCTGAGTACGGGTGTTTTCTTTCAAGCGCGTAATTCTGCCATTCGTCATGGAAGGTTTTCGGCAGGCGGGGATCAGGTTCGGTCATGCGCATGATATAGGCGAAGTTGTTCGGGTCCGAACCCTCCGCGAGAATCGCCCTGCGCACGTCCCAGACGGGTTCGTCGTTTTTCAACAGGAAGTTAAGATTAATAAGCATGAGGGTTTTATCCTCGATCGGAACGACGGGGTCGAAAGCCTTCAATGAAAAATCTCCGGCATCAAGAGCCGCAGTTTTGCCGTTTTCGTACGAAAACGACATTTGTTTCAGCGGGCCTGAAAGAAAATCGGGACGAGCGAAAAAGGCCTTCCATTCTTCCAGTGTTCCCATATACGAAATCCCGACGAAGTCCACCAAATGTTTCATGTCCCACATCCAATCGGTTCGATCCGCGCTGGAAATGTCCTTGTACAGGAGAGAAACGCCCTGAGGTGTCGGAGTCGAGAAAATAATGATCATCTGGTCGGCGTATTCCATCAGCCATTGATGTATATCCCACCGGCGGCCCCAACGATCTACATGAGAACCGGTATACAAAGGATCGCCCATGGAAGTAATGCGGACGCCGATATCGGAAGACGTCACTTTGCGTTCGTATTTTATGCCTTTGACGATATGATCCATGAGAATCCTGGGATTATCAGTGTATTCGGCGGGGGAGACGGAATCAGGATGTTCTATATCGAGAAAAAATATGCCTGAATTCTCGTACGGCTCGCCCCAATACACTTTGCCGTTCTCTCCGATGTCGGAGGAATTCGCCTGTATGTTCGACATGAACCAGGAATTATCGTTGCTCCCCTGCAGACACAATTGCGGAAAAGCCGAGACATAGATGGAGTTCAGAACCTTCAGCGAATTCGGGCCGTTCGGGAAGAGATCATCCCTGTTTTCTTCCAGAAGAGCCGCCATGCCCTCGGAAGCGATTTCCCGATTTCTGAGAGACAGCCACTGTACGAGATCACGATAGGGCATCGGCAAGGCCGTCTCTTTAACCGTGGTGCGCGTCAGTTTTTTTGTGAATATCGAGAAACCGAAATTCAGGCGCGAGTATAGTATCGCTTTGCCGGGAATGATGTCCTTCATGCCGAGCGCATAGCAGAAATCGTCCTTTTTGCTGAGAACAATCCCGATTACCTTGAAAGAAGAATCGAGAAGAGGTCCGCCTGAGTTTCCGGGATTGGTCGCGATGGAGCTTTTCAGGTATTCCCATTCGCCGTTTTCCGGTTCGGGAAGCGTATCGAGCAGGCGGCCTTCGCGTATGACGATGCCCTCGCCGTATGCATTGCCGGCGGTATATATCGTTTTGTTGAACTGCGCTTCATCCGCGATTTCGAACCATGAAGAGCACTCGAAGTCTTTTACGGTGAATACCACATAATCCCTGTTCGACGAGTAGGAAACGACGGTATCGATTTCGCGGACTATCTCCTCGGTCTTGCCGCTGCCGGTACGTATTTTTTGCCGAATGTAGCGTTCGGTGAATACAAGAGAATCCCGATCGAGGCCTAATACATGGGCTGCCGTCACCAGTTCAGTCCGGCTGACGGCGAAAGCGGTCCCCAGACCGATGTACGGATCGTTCCGTTCCTTGAAATCGAGAAGGTTCCAATGGGGTTCAGCCTCATATGAAAGAGAATCCGAAGTTGGTTTCTTCGCAACGACTTCGTAGCAATTGGAGTTTATCATTTCTACTGTTTTTGAATTAATCGCGGCGCCCTCTCCCCTGGCTGAGTCGCCGGAGGAGGCGCAGGAAGCAAAACCGACCAGGAACACCGCTGCGAGAATGACTGGAAAGACTGTCTTTTTCATGAAATCACCTTACTATGTATGGGCATTTTACGTGATGAACCCCTAGTATATAACGTAAATCCCTAACGAGTAAATCTCGATATTGCGGATTACGGAAAAAGGAGAGACGGTATGAGAAGATTAGCGGCGGCGGTTATTTTTATTGCGGTAGTGCTTGGGCCTGCGGCGGCGCAGAAGAAAAAGGCGGCCGAATACGCGAAGGAAAACGACTTTTCCTTTTTCTTTCCCGAATACAAACATACTCGAAATTTTACCGACATAGACGAGGCGTACGATCATATCGAGGCGTCGATGCATAAGCTGAAAAAGACAATCGGCATGCCGAAGGCTAAAGGACTGGCGGCGAAACTTATCGGTCCAGAACGCGCGGACAAAAAGCCGATCAGCGTCTCGTACTTCCTTTCGGCTAGCGACTCCAACGGCGCTGTGAATGTACACAAGGAGGGATCCGGGATCGAGTCTTCTTTGAAGAATCTGATAACCGCTTCGATCGTATACGTCGTGTTCTGCGACGATAGAGCTGTTTCGATATCCGAGTTCTACATTAAAGACGGATACCGTTTCAGTTCTAATTCGCAACCGAAAAAGTTTACCTTCGGGAAGGACGAATATTCTGCCGTGTATCCCTTCGGGTGGGGCCTCGACAAAGCCTTCGAGTATCTGAAAAAGGAACGAGACTGAATCCTGAGATTCGATGCAGCGTCGCTCCCCTTTCCGTTACATCATCCTGCCTGCTGCGCGCGCGAGGAATTTCCGGGGGGCGAAGCGGGTGAAAAAGGCGGTCAGTTTCCAGATAGCGGTCGGAAGAATAGCGGCTTTGCCTTTTTCGGCCGCCTTGAGGGCGCGGCTGACGACGAGGGAGCTCGGTACGAGACCCTTCATGCCGTGGTCCTTTTTGTTCGCGGCGATTTCGAAGAACTCGGTGGCGACGGGGCCGGGGCAGAGAGCGGTAACAGAGATGCCGCGGGCTTCGAGTTCTACGGCAAGGGCTTCGCTGAAGCTGAGCACGTAGGACTTCGAGGCGGCGTAGACGGCCATCGTGGATATCGGAAGGAAGGCCGCGAGGGAGGCCACCTGTATGATGGAGCTACCCGTTGCCATGTACGGGAGCGCGTCGTAGGTGAGCGCGGTCAGGGTTCGCACGTTAAGGTCAACCATGCCCAGGTTGTCGCCGCGCGAAAGGTCGGAGAAATTCCCGATCTTTCCGTAGCCTGCGTTGTTCACGAGGATGCGCACGGAAGGCTTCTCGGCGGCAAGCTTCGCCGTGATAATCGAGATGCCTTCGTCGGTAGACAAGTCGGCTTCGATGATGACGGCGCGGGCATTCTTCAATTCGCCGGCGAGGGATTCAAGGCGCGCACGTCTTCTGGCGACGAGCCAGATTTCGTCTATTCCTTCCCGCCCGTCTATCTGCCGGGCGAAGTCCGAACCCATTCCGCTGGAAGCTCCGGTTACTATGGCAATCTGTTTCATTCTGTTTTTTCTCCTTGAGCGATACCGTTAATATCAGCATACCGAAACAGGAAGGCTACTCAATTTTTTCCGCTCAGTTTCCCGTTTGGGCTTTGGTGAAAGCGTCGATGAGGACGCGGTTCGCCCAAGCGGGATCGGGGTAGCCGCGGTCGTTTCCGTAAATTCCGAAGGCGCTTTCGTGCCAGGTGTGATAGTTGTAGTTGATCGAGTACTCGGCAAGGATGTCCAGGATATCGGCGATCCAGATTTCTCCGCCGCGGTTCTCCGCGAAAGCTTCGCGCATCAGGCCGAATTCACCGATGTAAAGCGGCACGTTGCGCGTTTTTCCGTAGTCGGCGTACTCCCTGAAGACCGATTCAAGATACGCCTTGTTCCACACATGGACCGAGTCCGCGGAGTAGTAATCGAGGCGGACGACGACGCGCGACGACGGATCGGCTTTCTTGATTTTAACCCAGCCGCTCGCCTTGTACCCGTTGCCTTGCGTGATTTTCAAGGGAGAGCCGTGGTCGCTGATGTTGGCGTCGCCGGTTGAGCCGCTGATCTCAAGCGCAGTTTTTGCGGTGCGTCCGCCCGCTTTTTTGGCGAACGAGCCGCTCGAGTCTTCAGACCAATAATACCAGCCTGACTCGGAATCCGCCGCTGAGCGGTATACGACGCCGAGGGATCTTCCCTCGGGATCGAACTCTTCTATTTCCAGATCCGAGACGAGAACTGAGCCCGAACGGCCGAGCGAGCGGGCTTGAACGGTCGGGTGGCCCAGTTTGAATCTATCGTTCGCGGGATAGTGAACGGCCCCTTCGAGGTAAATCCACCCGTCGCGGTCTACAGGAGCGGCGGGATTGGAGTCGGTAAAACCGGCCCATCGTTTATTTTTCGCCTCGATCCGGTTATTGTCGGGCCAGACGGCATACGAGCCTTTATAGCTTGTCCAACTTGCATTTTGGTGACTAAAGGGCATCGGATCGTAGAGGTGGAATTCATAAACGAGTTGTCCGCTCGGATCTTTCAGTCCCTGGGGGAAGTAGAGGTTCTGTTCGATTTCCGCCGTTGTTCCGTTTTTAAGCCAGATGGCGCGCTCGACGAAGATGAGGTGGCGCTGGTTGACGGAGCGGATCGAGTCGATGAGGTTTTGCGCGAGGGTTTCCCACTGCTTCATGCCGGAGACGGGAACCGGCTCGTTGAGGATGCCGAAGCCGAGAACGCCGCTTTCGCCTGCGTACCTGCGGGCGATTTCCTTCCAGAGCGCGCCGAGGCGTTTCTGGTTAGCGGGGTTGTTCCACAGGGCGTCGCCCTGCCCGATCGACTGGTAGCCGCCCTGGGGATAGTGCATGTTGAGAAGAAGGCGGATGCCCTGCTTTTTCGCGGCTGCTATGTTCTGGTCGAGCCAGGCGAAGCCCGCTTCCTTGTAGGCGTAGGGTTTAGAGTCGTCTTCGAAGAGCCCGTAATTGATGTAGAAGCGCACCGAGTTAAAGCCCATCGCGGCTGCCGCGGCGTAGTCGTCCATCGTGTGGTGCGTAAAGCCGTTCGCGCTCGAAGGATTCGACCACACCGAGTTCCCGAACGCGACCCCGCGCACCGTGTACGGAGAGCCGTCCGGCTCGACAAGCAGGGTTCCCCGAGCCTGAATCAGATCTCCCCTATCCTGCCCGGTTACAGGCGCTGTCGACAGTCCGGAACCGGACTTCTCGCCTGTTCCTGCGGAATATGCCGGAGAAACTGCGAAAAACACGAAGGCGAGGAAAGAAATCAAAGAAAGATAAAAAGGCGAATTGTTTGAGCGAAGTGTATTCATGAGGTCAAGTATACACCAGGACGAGGGGGCGGCGTAGTAGCGTTTTCTTGCCTATACCTACCGGTAGGTATAGGCAAGAAATACCTGCGAAGCCAGGGGGAGCCGCGTCTTGAGAGCTATCGGGAAGGGGCGCAGCCAGTCGCTAAAAGGGAGAGCTGTTCCCCCTCCTCCGTTCTTGTATTCCGGGCCGGCAACGCTGATCCCGGGCTATGAAAGGCGCATGGACTACGATTTTCTGGATTGGGCGCGGTTTTGGGCGTTCGCGTTTTTGTACGCGAGGGCGGCGGTAGAGGACGCGAGGACGATGAGGATGCATACCCGTCCACTGGAGGCGGCAGCGGTTCTGTTTTCGGCGGAAGGTTTCGCGCATTCTGCAGGGTGCGCGGGAGCGGGTTTGTGGTTTCTCGCGGCGAGGACGATGGCGGACGCTGCGGCGGGAGGAAGGAAGACGGCGGGAAACGGGGACCTTGCGGCGTGCATGCTGCTAGGCGCCTGGGGAGGATTCGAGTTCGCGGCGAAGGCGATAACGGCCGGGACGGTTTTGTGCACGGGGGCCCTCGTCGATGCGGAATTCAGGAAGGGGAAACGGAGGATGCCCTTTGTGCCGGCGCTCGCGGCGGGTGCGTTGTGGACGATCGCGTCGGGACTTGCGTCGGGTTTTCTGTCCGGTTGAGGCTTGCTGTTTTTTTTGAAGCGGATATTGGGCCAGAAAGACGGATCGAGGGCGATGTCGGGGCATGGAACGCATTAGTAATCGCTCGCTTCGATGTCATTGCTTGTTCGCATCATCGCCCGCTCGCTCGCTCGCGGTCTGTCTCGCTCTTTGTCTCTGCGCTTCGCCGGCGAGGGCGGAAACAAATTCAGGCGGGAAGCTGAAAACCGCGGCCTTCGATTTTGTGAACCAGGAGTACGGGGATATTCTCTACGCGTTGTCTCTCTGGAGCGGCTTTACGCTGACGGCCGACGACACGGTGAATGGGCGGGCGACGTTCCGGTATCGGGGCGCCGAGTTCCGGGAGGCGTTTTCGCTTTTTCTGAAAACTGAAAATCTCTATGCGCAGGAATCAGGCGGGGCGTGGACGGTGTCGAGAATGTCGCTTTCACGGACCGACGGCGGGTCGGAAGCAAACGGCGGGTCGAGCTCGGCAAGCGGCGGCGATAAAGATGCCGAATGCGAGTGGGTTCTGGACGCGTCGGGGGTGAGCGCGGAGAAGATGCTCGAACGAATTTCGAGGGAGAGCGGGCGGACCATCGTGTGGGAGGTGCTGCCGAACCGGCTGCTTTCTATCCACGCGCGGACGCAGTCGGTCGACGAACTAGCGGCCCTGGTGATAAAGCCGTTTCCGGGATGGGCGGCATTCGACGACGGAAGCGCTCTTCACATTAAACAGGCTTCTCTCGGTGAGGCTAATCCTGCCAGGGAGAGCGCGAGCGGTTTATATATAGAAAAAAAAGGAAGTTTGTATTCGGTCGATATCCGGCAGGCGCGGCTCGGCGAGGCGGTGGACCGGCTTTCGCGCGAGGAAGGAAACGCCTGCGTGAGTCTATTAAAATCAGACCCGATGATAGCCTCTCTCCGCGTCGAGGACCGATCGTGGGACGAGGTGTTCACCCTCGTCGCGGAGCAGGCGGGCGCCGAGTGGATCGAGAGGGACGGGATACGCTACATCCTGCCGGCCTCCCAGGACGCGCAGAAAAAAATCCGCGAGGGAGGCTGGGATTGGCGGGTGTATACGCTGACGAACGTGAGGCCTTCCGGAGCGAAGAACCTTTTGGCCGCGCGTTTTCCGAATCTGCGCTGCGAGGCGGCAGGAGACGGAGGAGTCATCCTCCTGCAGGGCGAAAGCTCGGCTTTGGAAGAGGGAGAGCGGTATCTCGAGCTGGTGGACAGGAGCCAGCGAAGTTCGCTCGTCGTCCTGAAATATATTTCCGCGGAAGAATTATTCAAGAGCCTGCCTCCTTCGGTTAAGAAGGAGGATCTGACGGATACGGGCACCGGGAAGTCGGTGTTCTTTACCGGGCCGGAGGGCTTGAAGAAGACTTTTCTCGCAGAGCTTGCCGAGATCGACCGGCCGAAGACACGGTTGCGTTACGACCTGTTGATCATGCAGTTCGAAAGCTCGTCCGCCGTTTCCTGGGGCACGAGCGCAGAGATGGCGCGCATGGAAAGGGGCGACGCGAGCGCGGTCGCGGGCAGATTCGGAAACCTGCTGGGATTGAACTTCGACGTGATCACCCTCTTCGGCTATACATTTTCGGCGCGGCTCGACGCGGCTCTTTCGGAGAACCGGGCGAAGGTGTACGCCGACACGACGCTTCACGGCATATCGGGAGAGCGCGTCTCTTTCAAAAACACGACGACGTACCGCTACCGCGATTCGAACATCGACCCTGAAACGGGGAAACCGATGTATTCGGGGGTGACGAGGGAAATCGTATCGGGCATCACGGTGGATATTTCGGGCTGGGTGTCCGGCGACGGGATGGTGACGATGACGGTCGCGGCCGCGGTGTCCAAGCGGGGAGCCGACGTAGCCTCGGCCTCGTCGAATCCGCCGCCTACATCGGAGCGGAACGTAACCACCAAGGTGAACGCCGCCGACGGAGAACCGGTTATTTTAAGCGGACTGCGCCAGGACGACCGGAACGAGGGAACGGCCGGAGTACCGATCGTCTCGAAAATTCCGATTCTTGGAAGCCTGCTTTCGCAGCGGGAAAAAAAGAGAGAAAAAACGGAAATGGTGATGTACATCGTTCCGCATGTATGCGCCGAAGACAGCGAGGACGACGGAGAGGAAGGCGCGAGGGAGCTCGCGGCGACGGCCTA
The DNA here is from genome assembly GCF_021021555.1 of Teretinema zuelzerae. NCBI lineage: Bacteria > Pseudomonadati > Spirochaetota > Spirochaetia > Treponematales > Treponemataceae > Teretinema > Teretinema zuelzerae. The sequence continues at coordinate 28,188 of NZ_JAINWA010000001.1, forward strand.
CGAGAGAATCGTCGCGCCGCGTCTTGTAGAGGCGGCGTACGGGAGGGCGGAAAGATGAGGCAGTTCGCTCCCGAATTCTGCGCGGCGCGAAAGCTCTGCATGCTGAGCGAGGACGCCGATTGCGCGACAGTCGGCTATGCCGGCGGGAAACCGGACGCCGAGGCTCTCCGGCTTCTCGCGGACGCGTTCGCGGGCAAGAGAGTCGAGCTTGAGAAAATGAGCGAGGGCGCCTTTATGCGCTGGGTCGCGGCGATTCGTCCGCAAAAGGAAGTTCAAGGATCCCTTGCGTTTTTTCCTGCGAACATCGCAAGACTTTTCCCTGCGATGCGCTCTCGATTAACCGGTGATTATAGAAAGAAAAAAATATTTTTAACCGCCGGCGGGAATCTCCCGCTCGCCGCCCTTACAGCTCCCGGATGGAGCGTCGCGGAGATGAATCCGTTATCTCCGGCGGTGACGGCGATGAACGGTTTGGTTACCGAGGCTCTCGAACGGGGAGCTTCGGATATTCACATCGAAGGCGACGCAGGCGGCGCCGCGGTGAGGATGCGGATCGACGGAGCGCTCTATCCGGTCGGACGGTTCGAGCCGGATCTTTCCGCGTCAGTTGCCGCCCGGATCAAGCTGATGGCGAACCTCAACACCCTTGAAACGCGGAAACCGCAGGACGGAAGGTTTTCCGTCAAGACCGGCGGACGCAGAGAACGCGATGTGCGCGTTTCCATAGTGCCGGGAATTCTCGGCGAGTCTATCGCCCTCCGTTTTCTCGACGGCGGAATCGACACCCCCTCGATCGAAGGTCTCGGACTGCCGGACCGCTACTCGAAAGCCCTCGACGATATCGCTTCGCTTCCAGGGGGACTGGTAATAGTTTGCGGCCCGACGGGAAGCGGAAAAACCACGACCCTTGCGGCGGTGCTCGCATCCTGCTCTCCCGATGCGCGAAAGATTATCACGCTCGAAGATCCGGTCGAATACCGGATACCCGGAGCGATTCAGATACCGGTACAGGAGCAGCTCGGTCTCGGGTTCGATACCCTCCTCCGCCGGGTGCTCAGGCAGGACCCCGACGTCATCATGGTCGGCGAGATCCGAGACGGGGAAACGGCAGCCCTTGCCGCGCGCGCGGCTCTCACGGGACATCTGGTGCTGACCACGGTCCACGCTTCCTCGTGCGCGGGTGCCCTTTCGCGGCTCGTCGAACTCGGTGCCGACGAGGGAGTCCTCCGGGAGGTCGTACGCGCGGTAATTTCCCAGCGCCTCGCCCGCCGCATCTGCCCCGAATGCCGAGGGGCGGGAGCTGTACTCGCTGACGCGCGAGCTGGACACGCTGACGCGCAAGCTCAACTCCCAGGCGCGCAAGATTGGCACGATGACGCGCGAGATTGTCACGCGGGCGCGCGAACAAATCACGCGGGCGCGCAAACTCAACTCGCTGACGCGCGAGCTGGACACGCTGACGCGCAAGCTCGACACGCGGGCGCGCAAGCTCAACTCCCAGGCGCGCAAGATTGGCACGATGACGCGCGAGCTGGACACGCGGGCGCGCGAGCTCAACTCGCGGGCGCGCGAGCTCAACTCGCGGGCGCGCAAGGTCAACACGCGGGCGCGCGAGATTGGCACGCTGATGCGCGATCGGGACTCGCGGGCGAGCCGGCAGGTTCGGCGTGCTCGGCGTGCGCGGTGTGCGGGGGCAGCGGATGGAAGGGGCGGATCGCGTTGATGGAAACGAGCGGATACGGTATGCCCGCGGGCTCGCTGCGGGATTCGGGGATGGTGGCTGCGGCGCGCGGACAGACGACCGGCGAGGAGATAGCGCGGATTCTCGGCGCTGAGGGAGGAGCAGAATGACGGGTAAAAAAAGGGAGGCGTTCATCGAGTCGCTCGGGACGCTCGTGGAAAGCGAATGCACGGCGCGCGAGGCGCTCACGGTTCTCGCGAAAGAAGACGAAGCCGCCGGAGCTCTCCTTGAACGAATCGAACGGGGCGAGCTCTTTTCTGCGGCCTTTTGCGAAGAAGGATTCGCGAAGGGCTCCCAATGGAAAGGATTTCTCGCCCTCTTCGAAACGACCGGACGGCTCGATCAGGGGCTCGCCCTTATGAGCGAATCGCTCGAGCGTTCCGACCGTTTCGCTTCGCGGCTTGCCGGCTCCCTCGCCTACCCGCTTCTCGTCCTCCTTCTGTGTTCGGCCGTTTCCCTGCTCGCCCTCGCCGTATTCCTTCCGGCCCTGCAAAACTCGAACCTCCCGCTCGATGCTCTCAGCCTCGAGCGGATGCGAACGGGAGCATTGACGGCTCTCGTCTTTCCGCTCGTCAGCGTTCCCGCCTGCGCGGCTTTTTTCGTCCTGCCGCTGGCGCGAAGGGAAAAAGAAGCCGCGTTCTGGGCAGTCCTTGAACGCCTCGCAAGCTCGAAGCTTCCGCTCGACCAGTGTTTGCGCGCTTCAGGCGCGAGCGGCGGAATCGAAACGAGGGAACCCTACCTGTACTACTCGCTTTCGTCGGCGGAGACAACCGGAGACTACGAGCGCGCCTTCGCGAAAAACTCGCGCTACTGCGCCCGGCGGCTCGACGACGCCCATGAACTGTCGGGAAAACTGATGGAGCCGGCTCTCCTCGGAATCGGCGGAATCGACGTGCTTCTGCTTGCCTGGAATTTCTTTCTGCCGATTCTCTCCGCCGCGGGAAGCATCGGCGCGTGACCGTAAACCGAAGCGAAAACAATACGCACGCCGGGAGGCAACAATGAAAACAACAGTAAACCGCATATCCGAAAGCGCCGGAGAGGACGACGGATTCACCTTCGTGGAAACCCTCATTGTCCTCGCGATCATGGCGGTGTTGAGCGCGGGGATCGGAATTCCCGCGCTCAGCCACATCGAACGCGCGAGAGAAATTTCTGCGAGGACGCAGATCGATGCATTCAGGACGGCTCTTCATACCTACAACCTCGACTGCGCGCAATTCCCCACGACAGACCAGGGACTCGCGGCGCTCTGGAAATTACCGGAACTCCACCCCGTTCCCGCGAACTGGAGGGGCCCCTACCTCGACCGACCGCCGCGGCTCGACCCCTGGGGATCGCCCTGGCAATACCGGAGTCCGGGAGCGGAGAACCTTCCCTGGACGCTCTCGTCCTACGGAGCGGATAAAAAAGAAGGAGGCGAAAAAGATGGCGCGGATATTTCCAGCTTCGACTGAAGAAGGATCAGTCACTGCATTCATGATCGCCGCGGTGATCCTTACCATCGCCCTGCTCGGCCTCTGGGAAGCCGGCGTTGCGCGAAGCGAACGCCAGACGGCGATCCTGGAAAAGGCCCTCGTCGCAGAACAAGCGGAAGACGGCAGATGAATTACATCGACGTGCTCTGCGCGCTTTGCATCGCGGCAATCGCTCTTCCGCCCCTTGCTTCCAGAGGCTTCCTCGTCTCGAAACGAGAAGCGGCCGCCGCGATCCGCGCGAAAACGCTCTGCGCTCTCGCGGCCGAGAAACAACTATTCGAGAGCGATTGCGAATCGGGAACGCCGGAAGCCGCGCTCAGCCGATGGCCGCAGGCATCCTTCGAAATAGAAGAAGCAGACGGAAAGACCCTCCGCTATTTGCGGATCGAAGCGCTCGGCCGCCCCTGGTATTTCCCCGGCGAAACGGCGACCGCCGACGACTGACGACGAAAAGGAGGACCCATGCGCGCGACCGCACTCATGCCGGAAGGCTCGTACAGCTCATATCTGATGGACTATCAAAAACCGAAGCCGTCGACGCGGCAGCAGAACGAGTTTCTTCGCGCCGTCCACCCGTTTTACCCGGACGGCACACGCGTCGACCGGAGAACCCTTGACGACGGAAACACCCGCTCGCTCCTGCTCACCCTCGTCTCTGCCCGCCGCGAATATCCGCGCGGAGTCCGCTTTGTGACCGCGGAGATGATACGGAATGCAAAACGCATATCCCCGCTTCTCCGCGGCCTGAGTCTTCCCCGGGAAAAAAAGAAAGGAGAATACCACGCGGGAAAAGCAGCGCTCCTCCTTTCGTCGCTTGTACTTCTCTGCCTTTCCGCGGGCGTACTCGCCTCCTTCCGAAACCCGGGAAGCGCCGCGGAACCCATAGCGGAACCCATAGCGGAACCGATTGCGGAAGTCGTCGCATCGGATGAATCAGCGTCGGCGCGTAAGCCGCCGCTCGCCGACGCAACGCCGGCTGATCGGGCCGCGCAGAGCGAAACCTTTTCCGCGCTTTTTAACTCGGCAATTCGCGCGGCGGCCTTGCATAAGGGAACGGTTCGGGAACTGTCGTTTTCAAGAGGCGAACGGCCGCTCATGAAAGCGCGCTATGAAATTATAAACGCGGCGGACGCGCTGGCCGGATTCGCGGAGGACGAGAACGGGGTAACCATGGCGAGCGGAGAGATACGCTGGAACGGAGGCATCGCAGAAGCTCATGTCGAACTTTCAGTCAGAGGCGCCGCGCTTGAACTACAGGGGCAGGATGCGATCCGGCCGGACGCGATCGCGGCGGACGCTATCCCGGCAGCAGAGCGCGCGCGGAGGAATCTATCCGAAATGGAACGCCTTGCGCGCGCGACGGGACGGCATCCGCTTTCCGTTCGAACAGCGAACGAAAACACCCAGTTTCTCCTGGGCATGGAAATCGAAGAAAACGCGCTCCCGCTTTTTTTCGCCGACCTCGCGAACGCATACCGTGATGCAGGAATGAGAGTGGAATCGTTCGCTATCCGAAAGAAACCGACAGACGACTCCTTATTTTGCATCGACGCGGAATTGCGCGCGGAAACGGAAACCGCTTTACACCCGACACCACTTCCTCCCGAGGACATGATTCGCAAAGCCTTCGCCAGTAAAAAAAAGAATGCGAACAAACCGGCGGGACTCGCGGTGCGAACGAAGGCCGCGGATGAGGTCGAGGGGACGATCATCGGAAACATCGAGGAGGAGGACGGCTCGCGCTGGATATTCACGCGGCTCGGCGACGGCACGGTGCGGGAGCGGCTCGCATCTAGCGAAAAGGAGATTCTGAAATGAACAATATCAAGGCGTTCGCGCGCGAGGTCTCGCGGGCGATTTTGCTCTGTGCATTGCTATGTTCCTGCGCGACGGCGAAGCCCTTCGGAAGAACGGGAACCCTGCAAGGGATGATTTACGACACGGCGAACCGGCCGGTTCCCGGCTATGCGATCGGGACGGGCGCGTTCAACAAAACTGAAACAGACATCAACGGACGGTTCGCGCTCGAGCGGGTTCCCTACGGCGAGACGGTGCTTCGGGGCGAAGGGAAACGCCATGCGTCGGTTTCGCAAACGGTCGAGTTCTCCGATCCGCGCATTGTCGCGTACATCCGCGTTCCGTCGAGAATCGCGGTGTATCGGCAGATCGACGGCGCGCTTTCTGAAGGAGGCGCGGAGGAAGCGCGGGCGCTGCTCGAATCGCTACCGGAGGAAGAGCGGGTGACCCGGGCGTGGAATGTGTACGCAGCGATAGGCGATTGGCTTGCCTCCGGCTCGGAACGCGAAGACGAAGCGCTTGAACGGGTCGAGCGTTGGGCGAAGGAGGTTCGCGAATGAATGTACGGACAACGGCCGGTCTCGCGGTATTGATCGCCGCGCTGACGGCATTCGGTTGCGCGGCGGACGGCGGCGAGTTCTTCGAGCTGTTCGCAAACGGCGGAGCAAAACCCTGCGTGGTTTCGGCACCGAAAATGTCGATCGGCGAGTCGGCGGGAAACTTCGCTATCGCGGGAATCGTATTCGACGCGATCAATTGCTCGAATAAGGAAATATCGGAAATCGAAGCGGTCATGTTCTGCACGAATTCGAGCGGAGAGCCGGTAGAGATCGCCGGCGGAAACCCGGTGCTGGCGCGGGCGGAAATATCTCTGGCGCCGGGAGAGCGGAAAACGCTCGCTCTCAGCCTCGACGCAAAACTCAACTCGATTCCCGAAGAAAACTGGACCATCGATCCGTGCGAAATCGTACGGGTCTCTTTCAGCGACGGCTCGAGCTGGCGGGACCGGTCGTTTTTCGCGATCGGCGTGGAGGACTGATATGAAACGAGGTACGCTATCGGGTTTTCGCGCGCTCGCGATCAAAACTGCTCTCCTTGTCGTTCTGAGTTCCTGTTCGAAGGATCTTCCCTTCGAGCGGCTGGCGGAATTCGCAGTTCCAGAACAGCCGGCGCCGAAAGGCTTCGCCGTTCAAACTGACGACGCTCCGGGAGGGAGGATTGAACGGTCTCCGATGAAAACCGCCTACGAGGCAGGAGAGCTTGTTCGAGTCTCCGCCCTTCCCTCGGCCGGCTGGGAGTTTTCAGGCTGGGGCGGCACGATCTCGGGAACGGAAAAGACGACGGAGAATCCGCTCGTCCTGAACGTCGAAAAAGACGAGTGGATCATTCCACGCTTCGCGCGCGTTCCCGAACCGGCAGTACCGCCGCCGCCCGACCCGGAACCCGTCTGGTCGATCCGCTGCGACTCGGCTCGCGGAGGAATCGCGGAAACCTCGCCGATTAAAACCGGATACGCCACCGGAGAACTCGTAAAAATGACGGCCGTTGCTGACGAAGGATGGACCTTCGCCGGATGGTTCGGCACGGCGGAAACGGATTCGCTCGATCCGGTGCTGGTGATCCAGGCGGCGCGGGACGAATGGATAATTCCCCGATTTACGGAAATCCCCGCGCCCGACGCTCCGCCGGAGGAACCGCGATGGACGCTACGGGTCGACGGAGCCGAGGGCGGAGTCGCGAGCTTTGAGCCGGGAAGCTCGAGCTACGCTTCAGGCGATTATGTAAAGCTTTCGGCTGAATGCTCTGAAGGATGGCGTTTCCTCGGTTGGACGGGAACGGCTGAAAGCGCGTCGAACCCGCTCATTATTACTATTGAACGGAGCGAATGGATCGTGCCCCTGTTCGAGAAAATTCCCGAACCTCCGATTGAAGAGATCCCGGAACCGGTCCGCTGGAAGATCCGCGTCGATGATCGGCCAGGCGGAAGCGTTACAGCGGAACCGGAGAAAACAGAATACGAAGACGGCGAACAGGTGCGGTTGATCGCGCAATGCGAAAGCGGCTGGAAATTCGCCGGCTGGAGCGGAACGCTGGAAAAATCGGGATCGATGGATGTCGGCGACGAAATACTCCTCATCGAAGCGCGGGCGAACGAGTGGATTATTCCGCTTTTCAGAGAAGAAGCTGAAGTTCTCCCCGAGCCGCCGCCTGAACGTTTTACCGTAAAAATAGACTCTGCCGAGGGAGGATCGGTCGAACGGTCTCCCGCTTCCATGGATTATGCGCCTGGAGAATTCGTCAGGCTCGCCGCGACGGCGCAAGCCGGTTGGGAGTTCGCCGGATGGTCGGGAACCATCGGCGACAGTGCGGCAACCGGAATCCGCAACAATCCATACATCCTCGAAGTGCGGCGAAACGAGTGGATCATCCCGGTCTTCAGCAGAATCCCGGAGCCTGAACCGAAACCCGAGCCCGAACCCGAGCCTCCGCCGAGATTGTATACCCTCAAAACCGAATCTTCGGCCGGAGGATCAGTACGCGCGGTTCCTTCGAAGACGGGCTATGCGGAAGGCGAGTATGCAAGAATTACGGCGGTTCCCTCGCCCGGCTGGCGATTCAGCGGTTGGAGCGGAACATACGCGGGCACTGAAGACGACATTTTTATCCGCATGACGGACGACCAGTGGATTGTCGCCAAGTTCGCTTTAATTCCGGTCGCGGCGGAATACACGCTAAACTCGACCGTTTCGGGAAGCGGCCGGATCATCCGCTCTCCGGAGAAGGCCGTGTATGCGGCCGGCGAGACGGTCGAACTGGCAGCCGAGCCTTCCCCCGGATACCGCTTCGTCGAATGGACGGGAGATCTTTCCGGGGACGCGGAAAACGAGACCATCAAGATGAACGCGAATGCCTCGGTATCCGCGCGATTCGAAAAAAGAGAATGGACCTTCATCGTATATATGGCGGCAGACAACGATCTGGAAGCGGCGGCTATTCTCGATATCAATGAAATGGAAGCGGCGGAAACCGGCTCGATGAAGGGAGACATCCTGGTGTTGATCGACAGGAGCCCCGCCTACGATTCAACGAACGGAAACTGGAGCGACACGAGGCTCTACAAAATCAAGCGGGACCCGGCCGGATCCGACACGGTAATCCGGTCGCAGAGAATCGAGTGCCCCGCGCTCGGCATAACGGAGAACCAGCAGACGGAGCTCGATCTCGCGCTCCCGAGCACGCTTTCGCTGTTGCTCGACCACGCGAAGACGGCGTATCCGGCGGCGAATTACGGGCTCATTTTCTGGGGCCACGGTACCGGCTGGAGGTCGGATGAAACTGCGGGCGGAAGTCCCGCAGAAAGCATGAAGGCCCTGGCCATAGACGATACGTCGGGAACTTCCATGACCCTCGCGCAGGCGGGAAACGCCGTTCGAAACAGGGGGATCGCCGCGATCGGCATGGATACCTGCTTCGGAGGAATATTAGAAGTGGCGAGGGAATTTTCGGATTGCGCCGCATGGCTCGTCGGATCGCCGGGAGCGATTCCTTCCGCCGGCTGGAATTACGCGGCGCTGTTCACCCTCTTCGGAACAAGCTCACTGACCGCTGAACAATTCGCCTCCGCGGCCGTGGATCAGTTTCGCGTCCAATACGCGCTGACTCCGAATACCGGCATATCGGCGATACGTCTTTCGGCCGTCCCTGCGCTCTCGTCCGTCTTCAACGCCTTCATGGAAAATGCGGCCGCGGGGATTCAAAACAGATCGTCTCAGACTCTTCTTAAATCGATTGCCATGGATGATTCGCGGCTATATCGATTCGCTTCATACCCGACCGATTCCTATATCGATATCAGGTCGTTCGCAGATTTGATTCTCTCGGCGCGCGACGGACTTTTTTCTTCGGCGACAATAAAAAACCGCGCCCTTACGCAGGCCGCAAGCCTTAAAACCGCGCTGAACGCGGCTGTTCCCCTCGGCTGGGAACAGGGAGGTCAAGGCGAAGGGCATATGGGCGTCCACCTCATTCCGCTGATGGCTCAGGGAACGCCGAAGGCGAGCCACGAGGCGGGCTACATTCGCGGATCGGGAGCGGCGAATCAAAGCCGCTTCGTCCTTGAATCTACCGGATGGGTCCCGAACAAGACTGCCGCGGGCAGCCTCCTGGACAAACTCTTTTATACCTATTTTGAGGATTAACATGATGAAAACACCCAGTAAACGGATTTTAGCCGCCATGCTTATTTCATGGCTGACGAGCGCTCATGCTCAGAATACGCCGGGACAGACATACGTCAGCTACGACTCTGTAAACGGAAGAACGACCTACACAGTGCCGGGAGGAGAAGCGGAAAGCGGAGGCGAAAGCGGCGGTTCGAGCGCCGGAGACAGCACCAACGCCGATATTGCGGAAGCTGAATCGATCGTCTCGGAAGCCGCATCGCTTAAGACGGAAGTTGCCGCGGAAACAGATAAATCGAAGGAAGCAGCTGAAACCGCAAAGGCAGAAGTCTCCGAGGAAAAGGCGAACGCCGATTCCGACAAAGCGGGAGATCCGGTCAGGATAACGACGGGCGAGTTCTATCTTGAAGAATCGGACTTCGAGTTTCCGCGGATCTACGCGAGCAATTCTCCCGGCGGTCCTTCCTTCGGGAAAGGGTGGTTTTTCTTCGCCGATTCGCGCATCATCCGCGGAGTCGATATCGGAGCGCTCAGCGCGAAAAACAGAATCAAAAGCCGGATAATCGATCCGCTTCAAGAAAAATGGGAGCGCGCCGATCTTCTCGCCGCCCGGACGGCGTCCTGCGCGGATGAAGCCCGGGAAGCGAAACGCATATTGAATGAAGCGCTCGAAGAATACGAACTCGTCAGGGATCAGGCAGATCGCGCAATGGCTCTCGCGTCCCGCAACACGCTGTCCTGGTGGAGCGGATTGCCGATTGGATGGATGGGCATAGGAAACGACTCGTTGCTCTTGATAAATCCCGAAGGAGTTCCGCATATTTTCATTCCGGACGGCGCCGGCGAATGGAAAGCCCTCGACCCGGACGCGGCCCGAACCGACAGGATCGCCAGCATCGACCGCGCGGACGCGCTTTCAGCGCAAGGGTTCGTGTATACCGCATCGGACGGCGCATCGTACCGCTACGATTCAAACGGACTGCTGATCCGGGCGGAAAAACGCAATCCTTACGGAGACCCGCTGATTCGGGAAATCTCGCGGAATACAGCGACCGGCGGAATACGGGAAATCATCGACGCCTACGGGTACCGGTACGCGGTCGAAGGCGAGAGGCAGCGCATCGACGCGATCGTCGACCCGCTGGGGAGAAAAATCGTATACAACCATGGAAGCGACGCGTTGAGTTCCGTCACGGACTTTGAAAACGACTCGATAGGATACGGGTATTCCCTGGGCAGATTGGCCGAAATCGTAAAACCCATGAACGCGAAAACAAAAATCATTTACGGACAAACCGATCGGAAAGGAAGGCCTCTGGTTACCGAAACCGTTAACGAGGAAGGACACCCGGAATATTTTGAGTACCGCCCGGCTGAACGGAAAACGCTGTGGACCTCTCCGGACGGAGACAGAAAAATAATCGAGTGGGATGAATTGCACCGGACGGTATCGATCGAGGAAAGCGGAAAGCCGACTATCAGATATATCAGAGATCAGGCGACCGGAGACGTGCTCCGGGAAGAAAGCATGCAGGGAACGACCGTGCATGAATACGACCAGCGGGGAAACAGAACAACGACGCTTTATCCCGACGGTTCGCGCGAGATTCTGAGCTTCGATGAAAACGACCGGCTCGTCGAGCGACTAAGCCGGGGCGGAACGCTTGAAACCTATCAATGGGATGCATGGGGAGTATCCGGAGTCTTCAGAGAAGGACGGCCTCTTAAAACGATCGAGCGGAATCAAAACGGATTCATCGTCAAAATCGTTGAAGACGGAAAATACATCGCGAACATCCAACGCGATGCGCATAACAAACCGATACGGATTCTCCAGGGTGCAGGAGACGAAATCATCCAGTCCGATCTTGCGTGGGACTCGGCGGGACGAATAATTTCTTTCATCGACGGCGAACGAAGAAAAATTGAATGGAAATACGGACGCCATGCAATGATAATTTTCGATCAGGCTGGCCTCGAAACCTCGTGGAAATGGAATAGCAGAAAAGACATCGTCGAGATTATCGAGAAGGACACGGTGGGCGGAGAAACGAGAAAAAGGGAAACAGTATTCGACAAACGGCACCTGCCCCTCAAGGAAACGCTGAACGGAAAGGAAATCGCGCGATACGCCTGGACGGCCAAAGGAAAAAAAGCGTCGATCATCCGGGGGAGACTCCGCACGGACTTTGCATATTCAATAGAAGGAAAAGAAGAGCTGACGCAAACATATGCCGGCAGCGAACCGTTCCGCATCGTCAGGACTAAAGAGCTAACGCCGTCCGGAGCGATCATCACCGTTCAGGACGGGTCGAATAGAGCGCAAACGCTGCGCTACGACAGCGAAAACCGGCTGTTATCGAAGCAAAGCGGAAATCTCGCGCCTGAATCTTTTGCATGGGACCCTGACGGATCTATCGCCCGATTAGAAACCCGCCTGGGAGGAATCGTCGACCTGCAGGGAAACAAAAAAACCGGAGAGTTCAAACAGTTCCGAAACGGCGAACTGGCTTCGCGGATGGTTAAGAGCCCTGCGGGTAAAATTCTTGAATACACCGACGAAAACGGAAGCCTCGTTTCAAACGAATACGATTCGACTGGTTTTTTGATTCGGGAACGACGCAGCGCCGGATTTGTTTCGTACGAACGGGATAAGACGGGAACAGCGGTTTCGCGGAACGTGTTCGGTGCCGACGGAGAGTTGATCGAATCAGTGTCGATATCGCGCTCGCATGATCTTCGCTCTGCGGTCGTCCTGGAAGGCGGAATATACCGCAGGGAATACCGGCTCAACGGATGGGGGGAAGTCACAGGATTCGCCGACGGGGAAAACAACCTCCGCTCGTTTGATCGGGACGCGTTCGGCCGCGTTGAGGTCGAAACCGATCCGTACGGAAATGAGACCCGCTATGAATACGACGATTTCGGGGAGATTTCGAAAATCGTGTATTGCGACGGCTCCTTCGAGGCATACGAACGAAACTCGGCAGGACTCGTCGTCCGGGAAACAGACGCAGCTGGAGTTTCGGCAGAATACGACTACGACGCAGGAGGCAGACGCATCTCCGAATATACACGCGGAGGGGTGCGCCTTTCCCGTACATTTGATGATAGCGGGCGGACGCAAACGCTTAACCGTGGAGACGATAACGCCCTCGTCTTCAATTTCGAATATTCTTCCGACGGAAAAACTATCGCTTCCAAAGACGCTTCCGGAAACTCCATGATCTCGGTCTTCGACGGATTCGGCCGCCTGGTCGGGGAAACAAACAGACTGCATGTTTCATCGACGCATCGGTGGGATGCCCGAAGCCGCGCGATAGAAGGCATCGATGGAAACGGGGTCAAGACTTCAAGGAGATATATCTCGGACGGAAGCAAAATAATCGAAGAAACCGGCGGCGGCGGCAGAATCGAAATAATCAAGGACGCCGCCGGAAGGGAGATCGCGAGAGGCAACGACACGACGAAAATCGAATTCGATTTCGATCAGGCTGGACGAATCGTCGGACAGAAAGATGCGTTGAGCGGCGCTGAAATGCAATTCTTCTATGATAAGGCCGGTCGGATGATCCGCGCGAAGGGAAGCGGGAGAGACGTCAGACGGCGGTTGGGAAAAAACGATGAAATCCTGGAACTAAGGGATCTGTCCAACGGGTTAACGATAACGTTCGCATACGATGCTCGAGGAAGAGAAATTCGCAGAACCTTCGCTAACGGCATACAGATCGAGCGCGGATACGACGAGGCGGGAAGAATCAGTTGGATACGCGAAAAAAAGATAACAGGGGAAATACTGAGAGCCGAAGCGTGGGCTTACGATGAAAACGGAAGGCGCCGGCTGGGGGTCGACGAAGAGGGAATGATAACGCGATACTCATGGAATTCGCGCGGAGAGCTGGTCTGCGCAGAAACGCCGGCGGATGCGGAGGGAGGAGATGGGTTGGAGCGGGTTATTTTTTCGCCTGAAGACATCCGCACGGCTGTTTCGCTCATGGGGAAATTTCTACCCGGTGCGGCTCCCTCAGTCAGCGAATCGCAGGTGGTCCGCAAAGAACGCTATGCCTACGACCAAAATGGAAACATGACCGAAATCAGGCTCGGAGGAAGTTCTATTCGAATGGAATACGACGCGGAAAACAGATTGACTAAGCGAGGCGAGGCCTCATTTTCGTACGATAAAAACGGCAATCTCGTGAAAATGTTTGACTTGCGAAATTCGCTAGTATGCTCGTATAATGACAAAAACAGGATGGTCCGTTCGGTCGTTGCCGACGGAATGAGAAACTCGATCGTATCGACGGATTACGCGTACGACGGGTACGGCCGGCGCTCGTCTATCCAGGATGACGGAGCCGGAGCTATGGTCGCCAGTTATATCGGCACGGAGTTTGATATGTTTTCAGTGAAGCCTGTTCAATCTGCCGCTTTCGCTACCGACGATTCTTCCGGCTCGAGGTATCGATGGATCGGAGATGCCGAGTCCTCCCGCTCGACTTCCGTGCCGTCGCCGTCCGGCGGTGAGACTGCGCATTCGCTGTCATCCCGCGAGCTTCTGACCCTGGGAGGATTCCCGGCGGCTTCATCGGTCGACGGAGCGAACTACTACTACGGAATATCCGTGAACGAATCCGTCGCCTCTCTCTCCGACGAGTCCGGCGCTTTCCAAAAGCTGCCGCGCATGAACGCGTTCGGCGGAATCGATGAACTCGCTTCAAACTCGTCTCTGCTCGGTTCATCCGTATTCGACCATCCCTCCTTCGTCTCCAAATACCGCTCGCCCGCCACCAGTTTGATGGACTTCGGCTACCGCGACTACGCCCCCTCCCTCGCCCGCTTCACCACCCCCGACCCCATCCGCGACGGCTACAACTGGTACACCTACTGCGCCTCCGACCCGATTAATTTCGTGGACTTGTGGGGATTACTCCTTACGCTTTCTGTGGATAAGGACAGTCAAAAGATGACCATTACATTTAAGGACGGTCAAATAACATCGACTAAAACAATCAATGTTACAACAGCTGTTGTGTCAAAAAAAAACAGTAAGAATAATACAACATTTAATGAAGACGCCAACCGCACTCAACAAACAGGCGACTCAACTACGCATCCCACTCAATTTCCTAACGGAACATATGATGTTACCGGCACTATGAAACCAAGCGATTCAAGGTTTGGAGAAACGCAATTTATCACGAACGCTTCGCAAATGTTGAAAAACACAGAAGGCAATTTTGTTAAGGACATGGGGTATAATATTCATTTTACACCATTGACAAATACAAATGGCTGCATTGGTATTCTTAATCAAGCGGATATGGATTCTCTTCTCAGTATTCATGCTATGAACGTCGACACTTTTGACAACAGAACGATTGTTAACGTATTTGGAAATTCAACAGTAGGCGAGGGAAACAAAAACAAATGAATAGCAGAACCCTAACCTTTATCCCATTGCTCCTTTTCTTGATCTTCCTTTCCAGCTTTTTCATCAGTTGCAATACATCTGAGTATATTGTTGATTTTGATTCGACAAATGACACCTCGAAAATACTGGCAGTGTCAAAAAATAAGGAAAGGATCATTCTTGACGAGTACCCCCTATTTCCTGGACTAACAAGAGATAGCATATTAGTGAATAGAGCTGGAGCATTCTATGAAAATGGAAACGTTCTTGTTATGGTACCAAATAAAAATACAACAAAAAATATTATAGCATGGAATGATTTTTCATATTTAATCGATATTATTTTTATTGAGCCCGGAAATAAAAGAATCACGACGCTTTTCAGCAATCATGATAGTTATGTCAGCATTGTACCAGATGCAAAAGCAACACATGCGATAATCGCATTCGATAGAGATAAGACGCTGACTCTGCTTCGTGTAGACCAAAAAGGAAAAATACTTCAGGAGGTTCAATACAAATATCGTGTGCTATATCCTGATTTCATCGGCGTAACAGAAAAAACCGGGAAAGAAGTTATCACCTTATCATGTATTGAAAATGAAGAGAAAATTTCCATAGATTGGAAAAACGGAATCATCACGCAGATTTCGTATATGGAATCTCAATACGAATAATTCTTGAAATTCGACAAAACAACTGGTTACTCCTATACTAGGGGTAACCGTTTTTTTAAAATTGCGTTAAAATAAAAATACTATGCTAAGGCAGGTCGGGAATGAGCAAGAACAAGGTTCTGAGCCTCATGCTTTGTTCATCAATGTTAATCAGATTCGCGGCTTCCGCGGCGGCGCAGGAGGAAATTCTTATAGTCGCCGAGGAATGGCCTCCGTTCACCAGCACTAAACTCTACAAACAAGGCCCGCTGGTCGATATCATAGAGCATGTCTTTAAAGATTCTGCATACACGGTAAAAATCGAATTCTACCCGTGGGCGAGAGCGCTCGCAATGGTGCAAAAAGGCGAAGCAGACTGCATAATTGGCGCCTTTAAAACGATTGAAAGAATGCAGTACCTGGAATATCCCGAACCTCTGATGTCGCAGGAAACAGCTCTCTTCCAATTGTCGAAGAACGATTTCGCTTTTTCCGGGTTGCAGGACTTGTCAGATCGCAAAATCGCCAGAGTGCATTGGGCATCGAACAGCGATGCATTCGATCGATTAAACGGTCCGACTATCATCGACCTTGTCAATCTGACGCAATGCATACGAATGCTTCTTGCAGAAAGAGTCGACTATATCGCCGGTCCGACTATGAACGTCGAATACCTGATAAAAACATGTTTTCCGGATTCCGTAAATCTAATAACAAAAACCGATCCACCGTTAGCTCAACAGAACATGTATTGCGCAATTTCAAAGAAATCGAAATCAGCCGCAGGCATCGCAAGAGAAATTAACGCCAAGATTGCGGCATTCAAACAAAACGGGGTATATGATAAAATACAGCATGAACATATTGAATTGCAAATGCTTGATTAAAAGGGTTATGGCATGTTTGATTTTCGTATCCCCGCTCGCATCCCCGATATCCGCATCAGCCGAGGAAACGATAACCGGGGTTTACTCGATTCAAAACGCGGTAGAAGACTACCGGGGAACGCGTTCTTTTGAAATCTCGCGGAATCAATACCAGGAATACGTAATTACCGCTGACAGATCATTCGAAAGCGTCGCCTACTACGACGCCGAACATCATGAACTGTTCTGCGTGATAGAAACCGCCCACCAATACAACACCCTGATGAAGTTCCGAATCGAAGGCGGCGCGCTCACGGTTTATTCGCTTTACTCAGAAAAATGGAACGAATATCCCGGAGTCGATAAAAAATAAACGAGGGACATACGAGGCAAATCCGGGACCGGCTCGATCGAGCCGATCCCGAAAATCTTTAGAACCTGCCGGTGCCGAGGGTGAACGCGAGCGTGCCCATGAGCCGGCGGGGAACCGGCAAACCGCCGGTGAAATCACCGGTCTTGAGAATCCACTCCCTGTCGTCGGCGCCCCATGCGGCGGTTAAGCCCCACTTGATGGAGAAATAATCGAAGGGAGAGAAAGTAATTGAGGGCGACGCCATGCCCGAACCGTCCACCCAGTTCTGCGTCCACAGAACCTGGGCCGACACTTCGTCGCTAAAGGGAAGCTCGCTCCACGACAAACTCAACGCGGAATTGTGCTTCGCGGAATAACCTCCGATATCGGCCATCATCACTGGCATGGCAGACCCTGAAAATTCAGCGATTAATCGATCATACAAACGTGACGAGTACTCCTCGTCAGTGCTTCCCCATCCCAGAAAAAGATACTCGCCGTACGCAGTGAATTTCCATTCGGAGTTGACGTACATGCCGCCCAGGGTCGCCGCGTAATGGAGGCCGTCGTCCGGAACGGAGCTTGCGTATACGGGAACGGGCGATAAGGGATCGAGAGAATCTTCGAGAACGGCGGAATCGAGGCCCCAGTAGACGGCCTGATCCGTGAAAACCTGAAGCTTTCCGAAACCGGTCGAGTACCCGAGAACCGCTCGAGGCGCGAGGTTCTTTTGGTAAAAGGCGCCGAGGGTCAGCTCACCGTTTCCCAGTATCGGATTCTTCGGAGGGGTTACGAGAAAGTCTCCCTTGACGCCGAATGCCGCGTCCTGAATGCGCGGAGCGGACGTATCCGATAGATACGAGTCCTTCACGGCGCCGTAGAAGTACAGGGTGTTCAAACCGAGCGGCAGGGACACGCGGAGGGCAACGGGTCCTTCAAGGTCTGCGCCGGGATCGTCGAGATCCTTTACGCCTACGCTCAAGGGATCGGCAATCTGATAGAAGCGGCTCACGCCCCACCCCGCGCTCTGTTTGCCGAAGCGGAAAAAGAGCCGCTCGTTCCAGTTAAAATCCGCGAAGAGCTCCAGGATCTCGGCGGTCTCCAGGGGAAATTCCGTCTGAAGCTTTCCGCTCACGCGATACGACCGAACCGGTATCTGTCAATATACATATAGTACTCGCTAAACCAAAAAAAAGACCGGCCAAACGCCGGTCCTTCATGCGATGCGAGCAGAAGCCTACAGGCCCGCTCGATCAAGCGCCTTTTTTATCGCCGAGAGGCCTTCGGAATTGAGCTTTCCGATTTCCTCGACCTGGCCGGCTTCGGACGCTATCGACTGGACATTGCCGCGAACCTCCGAAAGCTCGCTTTCCACTCGCTCCGCCGCATGAGACAGGGCGACAAGGCTTTCTCTCGCCTTGTCTATCTGCACATCTAGCGAGGCTACAGCAGTCCGCAGTTCGTTCGTGCTGGATACCGAATCCGCGACGCCGCGGTTTATTTCCTCGGTTCCGCGCGAAAGTTCGTCAAGGCCGTTGATGATTTCGTCCATCGCTCCGGAAACGAGCGAGGCTTCGCGGGCGATGGAAGCGAAAGACTGCACCGCGCGGAGGTTTCCGTCCGAAGCGATGCGGATATCGCTGATCGTCGCCTTCACCGTATCGTTCACCGCCCTGACGCTCTTGCTCGTCTGCTCGGAAAGTTTTCTGATTTCGTCGGCAACGACCGCGAAGCCCTGTCCGTATGTTCCCGCATGGGCGGCTTCGATCGCGGCGTTCATCGCCAACAGGTTCGTTTGGGCGGCTACCGCGCTGATCACCTTAACGATATCAAGAATAGCTCCCGTTGAGGATTCTACCTTTTTCATCGATTCGGATGAATGGGAGACGACCTGCTGGCCTTCTTCTGTGCTATGCGTCAACTCGTTCACCGCCTCCCGCCTCTCGCGGGTCACCCCTGCGATGTTATGGATGGAGGCCGTCATCTCTTCGACAGCCGCGGAAGTCTGGTTTATTACGCTGCTCTGGGCTTCCGTGCTGGTGCGCACGGTGCGGGAATTCGAACTGATTCCGTCGAGCTCGCCGCCGAGCTTGCGGCTGTCGTTCAAGACTTCGCGCATCGAGTTGCCCGCGGTATCTGCGAGGGCAAGCGCCTGCGATGAAAGATCCTTCGTGCGCGCCGCGGACGACGAAAGCTGATCACCGCGCGAAAGAGCGTCTCCGGACGCTTCCATGGCTCCGCGGAGTATGCCGACCTGCCGGTCGCTCTTTGCTCCCGATTCCTTCGCGAGCCGGTTGAAACGGGTAGTCCGGGAAAACACACCCCACAGGCTGAATGCCACGCAGAGGCTTAAAACCGAAACTATTGCGACGTCGTCGAACTGGGGAGACCCGCCGGTTTCGCGCGCCCAGGGTATCACGCGCAAAAACGCGTTGAGCACGACGGCGAGAATTGAAATGCCCGCGATAGGGAACACCTGCCACTTGTAAAAACCGACGAGAATCGTCAGCCCCATGGCGAACATATTCATGAATCCGATCAGATAGTATTCCAGATATCCGTTGCAGTTCGGATTCGTAAAAACGAGAGAGCTCAGGACGACGGAGAGCACAAAGCTCAACGCGAGGCTCGCCTGGCGGGCTCTGCCGTACAACACCATCGCAGAGATGACGACGAACACCGCGAACAGAACGCCGATTATCGGCCGCTCAAGTCCGGAGCTCCTGATCACCAGAGTCATAATCAACGCAAGACACGATAAAAAGGCCGACACATAAAAAAGCACCCGGGCGACCGTCGTAAACTCGTCGTCCTCCGACAAATAGGCCGCTTCCAGGCGCTTCTCGACAAACTGTAAACTTCGCATACTTCTATTATATCCACTCGCGCAAAAAAAGGAAATAAAATGCGTGCGCTCTCAACCTGCGGTAAGCTTAACACGCTTCACTTTTGCGCTCCCCGCCAACCGCCAGCGTACCTCGCTTTTCCGCGCGCACTCCCCGCCAACCGCCAGCGCGTCACGCTTTCCCGCGCGCTCACCGCCAACCGCCAGCGCCGCTCGCTTTCCCGCGCGCTCACCGCCAGCCGCCAGAGTACCTCGCTTTCCCGCGCGCGCTCACCGCCAACCGCCAGCGTACCTCGCTTTCCCGCGCGCTCACCGCTAACCGCCAGCGTACCTCGCTTTCCCGCGCGCTCTCACCGCCAACCGCCAGCGCAACACGCTTTCCCGCGCGCTCATTCGCCAACCGCCAGCGCAACACGCTTTCCCGCGCACTCACCGCTAACCGCCAGCGTACCTCGCTTTCCCGCGCGCACTCACCACCAACCGCCAGCGTACCTCGCTTTCCCGCGCGCTCCCCACCAACCGCCAGCGCGTCACGCTTTCCCGCGCGCTCCCCGCTAACCGCCAGCGTACCTCGCTTTCCCGCGCGCACTCACCGCCAACCGCCAACGCCGCACGCTTTCCCGCGCGCTCACCGCTAACCGCCAGCGTACCTCGCTTTCCCGCGCACTCACCGCCAACCGCCAGCGTACCTCGCTTTCCCGCGCGCACTCACCGCCAACCGCCAGCGTACCTCGCTTTCCCGCGCACTCCCCGCCGGCGGTAAGAGTATCACCCCGCGATGCGAGCGATCACTGGCGTTTGATAGCGGAGAGTTCGGCGGCGGCCCGGGAGAGGTCGGCGGGGATGGGGATGTTCTGCGGGCACTTGGGGACGCATTCGCCGCACTGGACGCAGGCGTCGGCGCGTGCGGAGGCAAAGTCGGGATTGTGCCAGTTCCAGCGGGCCTCGCGGGCGTTGGAGTATTTGCCCCAATCGTTCCAGAGGGCGAAATTCCGGGGGATGTCTACTCCGTGCGGACAGGGCATGCAATACCGGCACGCGGTGCAGCCGTTGCGAACCCGGCTGTCCAGGACCTGCTTCGCTCGTTCAAGGGCCGCCTCTTCTTCGGCGTTCAATGGCGCGGGGGAATCGCAGATCCTCAAATTTTCTTCAAGCTGTTCCATGCTTCCCATCCCGCTGAGCAGCACCCGGATATTCCGGTCTCCGGCTAAAAAGCGCAAGGCCCACTCTACCGCGGTGGAAGCCGGATTGATTGCACGGAGCGGGGCCATCGCGTCTTGCGGGAGGGCGGCGAGCGATCCGCCTTTCAGCGGCTCCATGATTACGACCGGGATGCCCAGCTCGCGGGCAAGGTCCGCGCCGCGTTTTCCCGCTTGGTCGTTCACATCCATATAATTGAGCTGGATCTGGCAGAAATCCCACTTCCGCGCTTTGAGAATCCGCTCGAAGTCGCCGTAGGGTCCATGGAAGGAAAAACCGAGCTTCCGGATCTTCCCCTCCGCGCTGCATTCCTCCAAGGCCTCGGGAACGCCGAAAGAAAGCATCTCCTGCCAGCGCTGGCCGTTCATCGCGTGCAAGAGGTAAAAATCAATATAGTCGGTGCGAAGATTCGCCAGCTGTTTTTCCACGAATGAGCGCGCGTCCTCCCGGGAATGGACGAGCCACACCGGAAGCTTCGTCGCGAGCTGATAGCGCGAACGATCAAAACCGGAGAGAACCGAACCGACAAAGGCTTCGCTCTTCCCGTCGTGATAGGGCCAGGCCGTATCGAAATAGGTGACTCCCGCCTCAAGAGCCCGCTCCAGCATCTTGCGGGAAGCTTCCTCGTCGATCTTCCCTTTTTTAACCGGGAAGCGCATACAGCCGAATCCCAATAACGAAACCTTTTCCTCGCCGAGCGTGCGGTATTCCATTCTGAACCCTCCTTGCAGAATCTGCATTATAATGAAAGAAACTGTGTAAAATATCTCCAATTTATCCAAATTGCGCCGAGCGGACACTTGAACAAACCGCTTGTCCTGTACAAAATATACCATGCCCCGGCGCCTTCCGCACCCTTGTAGCGCGCGAACATTCCCGGGCGAGGAGAACTGATTGCCCTCGATCAAAACGGCAGTATCTATTGCCGGAAAAGGATCCACCGAACTTCAAATCTACAACATCATCACGTTCGGAGGATTGCTGTTCAGTTTAAAATCGACCATGCTGGCCGAAACCCTGAGCCTGTCGATCTTCCATATAACGCTCAACGCCCTGTTCATCGGAATGCTCGCTCTCCTGTACTTCCGCTCGCGCGTACTCCGCCGGCTCGACACCCTCGGCTACGCGAGCCTCGGCCTCGTGGTCCTCTGCCACCTGCCCGTTCTCTGGTTCACCGGCGGCGGAGTCGAAGGCGGCACCCCCCTGGTCATGCTGCTCGTGCTCACCTACGCGATTCTGTTGGCGAGCGAAGCCAGCCGCAGAAAAGGCGCCTTCATCACCTACCCCTCGGTCCTGGCCATACTCGTAGAAAGCGTCATACTCTTCCATATCGAATACATTCGCCCGGACCTCATCCTGAGGCACGGAACTCAAGCGGCCCGGATGTGGGACACCGGACTTTCCATGTTGATCGTCATGGCCTGCCAATATGTTATACTTACCATCTTCATCAGGCGCAACGAGCTCCGCCTGAGAAAAACGCGGAGCTACTCCCGCGAACTCGAACGCCTCGTTTCCTGCGACGCCATGACCGGACTTCTCAACCACTGCTACGGCCTCGAACGCCTGCAAAAGGAAATACAGCGCGCGCGCCGCCACGGCTACCCTCTGTCGCTCGTCATGATAGACCTCGATTTTTTCAAACGCATCAACGACAGCCTCGGGCACGCCGCTGGAGACCGGGTCATCATATCGATAGCAGACGCGATTAAACGGGGGATCAGGACCGAGGACTGCGCCTGTCGCTACGGGGGCGAAGAATTTATACTCATTTTACCCCACACCGAACTCCAGGAAGCGGAATTCGTTACAGAGCGCGTCGCGGAAATTCTCTACCTCGACACTCTTAAAAACCTCTGGCCCGTAACCTTAAGCGCCGGAATCGCGATGAGCCGCAACAACGACACCGCGAACACCCTCATCGACCGCGCCGACGCCCTTTTATACCGTTCCAAGCGCGAAGGGCGCAACCGCATCACTCTCGAAACATCACAGGATCTTCAAAAGACCGAGGCAGACATCGCAGACAGGGTTTGAGATTCCTCGTTCGGAGCCCCCTCATGCTGAAGTTCCATGAACGGCGGAATCGCTTCACCCTGCTCTTCTAGACTGCTTTCCGCATAGATGCGCGGTGCGCTTTCCACGCGAAAAACACGAGGGCGGCAGCCAGGGGCAGAGCCGCGATCGCGTAGGGGTTTCCCTGAAACAGATGATAGAGCCAGAAGCGAAGCTGGTTGCCGCCGTCGGTAAAGGCGGTAATCTCGCGGCCTGAAGCGCCCACGTCCATGCCCGCCTTCAGCGCCTCGCGCGTGAACACCGGAGAGAGACTCGACGAGAACCAGAGAAAGGTCGCCAGTACGGGCAGGGCCGCGAGCACAGCCCGGATCACGTTGCCGCGCAGAATGAGAACGGTCAGCGACATGATGGAAATCAGGTTCGGCAGGTCTCCCACGGGAATCACCCGGTTGCCCGGCAGGATAAAGGCGAGCGCGAGCGAAATCGGCATTAGAATCAAGCCGGTGGCGATCACGGAAGGATTCGTCATCAAAAAGCCCGTATCCATCGCGATCGAAAGTCCCGTAAAGCTCGGGAACTTCCGCTCCACCAGCTCCTTCACTGCGCGCGATACCGCGCCCATGCCCTCGCCGATCAAACCGCCGCAGCGGGGCAGCAAAAACATCACCGCCGCGATATTCACCGCCATTTCCAGCAGTTCTCGGATGCCGTAACCGGCCAGAAAGGCCAAAAAGGCGCCCACCAGAAAGCCGATCACCATCGGCTCTCCCAAAAGGCTCTCCGCCGCCGGAATCGCTGCGGTTTTTTCGCGGGAAGACTCGCCGATGGCGCTGGCAGCATCCGCTGAACCGCCGCTCTCGGAACCGCCGCTCTCGGAACCGCCGCTCTCGGAACCGCTCGCATCGCCGCCGATATTCCGCTTTCGCGAAGGGTTCCAGGAAAGGCGTCGAAGGCCGGGAACGCGGTCGAACAGCCAATCTACGCACACCGCGTACGGCAAAAGGCCTGCCACCGAAAGAGGGCTCACCGCGATGCCGTCCAATCCGGTCTCGCGCAGCACATGGGGGGCGCTCCACTCGGCGCACTTGATCGTGTATACGGTAATCAGCACCACGGACGCAATTCCCAGAAAAACGCTGCCGGTAGCCCCCTGGATAATGACGCCCAGAAAGGCGAAATGCCAGTAATTCCATAAATCGACATAGAGGTTGCGCGTCATGCGCGTCGCCAGCATCGCGAGGTTCACCAGCATCGCAAGGGCGATCGCCAACGGAGTAAGGGACGCGGACCAGGTAATAGCGGCAAGGGGCGGCCAGCCGATGTCGAGCACCGGATAATCAAGGCCGCGAACCTTTATGATCGAATCGATGGCAGGGCTTATCTGCGAAACGAAAAAGGTGAACACCACGAAAATGCCCGCGAAACCCGCTCCGATCTGTATCGCCGAACGAAGCGCGTCGGAGGCCTTCATGCGCGCGGCAAAGGCCAGAATCAGCATAAAGGCGGGAAGAATCACATACGCCTTATACGAAAAAAAAGCGGTAAAACCTGAGCCGAGGATTTCAATAAAGGTTGTCATATGCACGAGTGTAGGTTACCGCTGAAAGATCAGTCAAGTGACGATATCACTTATTATCTTTCGGATAAATTCAGCTAACTGAAAGGTATAAATTATTGACATATACCGCTATATAGGGAGATACTGATACAGAAATGGAAGCAGCGGAAGAACCTCATCACAGAAGAAAAAATACATTCGCCTTCGCTGTTCAGGAACTGGAAGAAGAAAACGGCATCGTCCGCCTCGACCTGTCGGCGCTCCCGTCGGTCGACGCGCAGGGAATGCGCGCGCTGATAGACCGCTGCAAACAATGGAAAAAGCAGGGAGTCGAAGTCCGCTTCTCCGGCACGTTAAAGGACAACAACGCGCAAAGAAGCTTCGATTTGGTCAAACTGCAGGAACTCCTGGAAAGCTACTTCGCTTCGGAGGCCAGGGCCGCTTCCTCGGGCTCCAGGAAGGCTTCGCTGGACACATAGCGCTTTACGGCGGCCTGCACAGCCTCCCGAATCTCCCGCTCAAGAATGCGTTCCGGAGTTTCCCTTTCTTCGATCTCCGCCAAAGTTTCTTCGGCGATAGGCTCGAATAAACGAGGAACGCTCACCCCCAGACACCTGGCGATGGTATCGACCGTTTCCAGAGACACTCCGCGCGTTCCGTTTTCAATATGAAACAAAAAGGTCGGAGTAAGATCCGTTAGTTCCGCCAGGCGAACCCGGCGCCAACCCAATTCCTTGCGAAGCATTTTGATATTGGTTCCTAAAACCAGTTTAATGTTGCTCACACTGATAGCATAATACGTTCTGAATTAATTTTCACTGGAAACAATGTAAATTCTCCATTATCTACACTTTTTCAATTATCTGCACAGGTGATTCAGCCCTTTTAGGTGCAACCTCAAGCCTGGAAGAAGAGTCTAATACTGCATGTTGAATACAGTACAAAACCTTGCCGTATGGGGTGATTCTATTTTAAAAGGCGTCGTGCAGGGATACGGCGGCAAACGATACGGAGTATGCGAACGCAACTGCCTGAGCGTTGCCGGACGCGAACTGGACATCGCAGTAATTAACCGCTGCTACTTCGGGAGCACCATCACAAAAGGCAAAACCATCATGCTGAAAGACATCGAACACTCGATTGCCTGCGATTCGGCGATCATCGAATTCGGCGGAAACGACTGCAATTATAACTGGAACGAAGTATGCGAATTTCGGGACAGAAAGCACCAACCGGCGACTCCCCTTCCGCAATTCGTCGAAACGCTTCAGGAATTGATAGACACCGCACGGAGCAACAGAATCCGTCCCATCCTGATGACCCTGCCGCCCTTGGATCCCGAACGATACATCAAGACGATCTCGCGGGGTTTGGATGAACAGTACATCAGAAACTGGCTCGGGGATATTCACTACCTGTACCGCTGGCACGAAATGTATTCGCTGGAGGCGACCAAGCTCGCGCTTAAAAACAACTGCTTCATGATAGACATGCGCAAGGCCTTTCTCGCCGAACACAACTACCAGCGCCTCATCTGCGAAGACGGCATCCACCCGAACGAAGCCGGCCACGAGTTCATGGCCGCCGTGCTCATCGAAACCACGCGCGACGCCCGCAGGAACAACGTGCAGGTAGCATGAACGGATCGCGGATCTCAACCGTCCCCGCGTTCGAACAACAGCCTGCCCCGAGATCGGACCCGCTCTGCGAAGGCGTCGGTCGCGGATGTGATATCGACAAGATCCACCGGGAAAGCCGAACGTTCCGCGATGCGATAGAGTCCAAGAAGGGACCCGCCTTCCAAAGCAAGATCTATATCGGAGTTTAAAGTGAAAGGGAGAGCGTCCTCGAAAGTTGAACCGAATCCCCAGATTTTCTGGATACCGGAATCGGCAAGGGACAATTCAACGGCGAGCCGTGCACCCTCCGCCTGAGCTTCAATGCGCCGGACTGCGCTAACCTCTGTGTTTCTCCGGTTGGCAGCTGAAATGCGCCGGACTGCCGCGAGAAAGTCGAACTTCAGAGAGCCCGGATCATGTTCGCTCATACGACTCAAGCTCGGAGGCAAGGACATCGAGAAAATCCAGATACCGTTTTACTCCGCGGGTATAAGAACCAACCGCGCCGGGGACATTTTTCTGCAACAGCATAAGTCGTTCGGAATCGAAGGGTCGATTATAGAGATTTCGAAACACATGACGGAACGCCCGGATTTCGTCCCAGACAAGGTTCTCCTCATGAGAAAAAAAGCGCGGCCTGACTCCCTGTATATCCAGAATCATTCGGGAAAGCAAATCTTTTTGCCAACTATCCCGGGAAAGACCGTTTTCAAAAAACTTCGAAATCCGGTAACAGGTATTTTCAACGCATCCATAGATATTATGAATGGTATAGCCGAGCGCCGCGTAATCAAGCTCGTCGGAAGAACCATGCGCGATGCGCTCCTCTGCCCGGCGGTTGCTGACAACAAGCGGTTCAACAAGACTCGCATCCAGCTCCAACTCGGACTTGAGCCTCATAATGTCCTCTACGCGTCGCGTTTCCATGCCTGTAAATGTACAGCCTTTTCAGAACCTTCGCCAGAGAGGATACTTCATCGCGCGGACAGTTTTCTGAACACAAAGGCGAATCGGACGGCGAACACGTACCAGGGTATGAGCGAAAGCACGGAGAAAACCAGGCCGACTGTGCCGGCGGTAGAAGGGATCATCATCAATATTCCGGAGGAAAGTCCCCATGCGGCAGATGCTTTGCCGAACAAGGGGCTCCTGAACATGATGATCGACAGGATCAGCAGGGTAACGCCGTTGAGCACGTAATAGGAGTCGAAGGCCGTGCCCTGCCAGCCGGAAAGCACCGCGGTGCCCGCTGTTGCCAGAAGAACGCGGGCGTCTGCATCGGCGGTTCCTGAATATTCGCGGGCAAGGGCGAACAGCTCAAAGGTCCGGTTGGACGAAATATAGGCGGCTATTCCGATCAAGCCCAGCATCACCGCGATCTGCATCATCCCTTTATTAATCCCTTTCAGGGTATGGTAGAAGGCCAGATAGATCACTGAAATGAGAATGTTGTTCACCAGGATAAACAGATCGGCGTGGAAAAAGCCGAGCAGCGGGTTGGCGGAAAAAAGAGCGAACCAGTCTTCTATTGAGCCGGGAATCCCGGTTGCCGCGAACACGACCAGCTGAACCGGAATAATAACGAGCATGATAAGGGTTGCGAAAAAGGCGCACGCGAACAAAGACGCGTACTCTCCTGAATCTCTTTTTTCCATTGGCGTTTAGCTCCTTGTTTTTCGAAGTGTATCCGGCGATCAGCAATTCGGCAACAAAAAAAGAGCGCGCCGTGTTCACAATTTTGTTGACAGCCTGTCAAACGATGCTATACTTCGGTTTATAGGTGTTACGTAACACCTGGCGAATGTGGTTGAGGAGAAATCTAG
This sequence comes from Teretinema zuelzerae, assembly GCF_021021555.1. Taxonomy (NCBI): domain Bacteria; kingdom Pseudomonadati; phylum Spirochaetota; class Spirochaetia; order Treponematales; family Treponemataceae; genus Teretinema; species Teretinema zuelzerae. The sequence goes on from NZ_JAINWA010000001.1 coordinate 55,730, forward strand.
AGGAGGAAGGAAATGATGAAAGTTGCAACGAAAATCGCGGTCGCCGGATTGATGGCGGCAGTGATCGCGGGAGCTGCAGGATGTACTGGAGGAGGATCGAAAAAGGCGAAGGAAGCCTCGGTCAACATGTTCCAGCTTAAAGTGGAAATCAAGGACGCCCTTGACGGATACGCGGCGGCGTACACGGCGGCAAACCCCGGAACCAGGGTAACCGTGGAAACCCTCGGCGGCGGCGGAGACTACGGCGGAGCGCTCAAGGCAAAGGCCCAGGCAGGACAGATGCCGGACATCTTCGTGATCGAAGGACTCGGCGGATACGAAATCTGGAAGGATTATATCGCGGACTTGAGCGGCGAAAGCTGGGTGCAGGACACCGACCTCGCCATGAAGGTAGGCGGAAAGGTCGTGGGATTCCCCGTGGCGATCGAAGGATACGGACTCGCCTACAATGCGGAAATCCTTAAAAAAGCCGGAATCGATCCGGCGAAGCTCACTACAAGAGCGGCCTACGAAGCGGCCCTGAAAACGCTTGACTCCAAAAAAGCGGAACTCGGAATCGACGCGCCCGTGGCGATGGCGGCATCGGTCGCCGGCGGAATGTGGTGGGTCGCGGCCCAGCACAACCTTGCCTGCTACTGGGGCGGCGGACTCGAGTTCACCGATACTACCGTAATAAACAAGGCGCTCAAGGGAGAGCTGGACATTCCCCGCTTTACCCAATACGCAAAGTATCTCCAGCTCCTCTACAAATACGCGGACCAGAAGATCCTGCTGAACGGAAGCTACGACGACCAGGTCGGCGCCTTCGCCCAGGGAAAGACAGCCTTCCTGCATCAGGGCAACTGGGTAGACCCGAACCTCAAACAGCTCGGCGTCACCTTTGAAATCGGCTACGCGCCCCACGCCTTCCTCGATACCGAGCAGAAGGGCCTGTATCTGTTCGCTCCGAGCTGGTACTGCGTAAACGCGAAGAGCGCCAATCTTGACGCCGCCAAAGCCTTCCTCAAGGCGATGGCGACCACGCCGGAAGGACACGACTACATGGTCAACAAGGCCGGCATGATCCCGGCGTTCAAGTCCGTAACGCTCAAGCCCTCCGGACAGCTCAGCCAGGCCCTCATGGCGGCGAACGCCCGCGGCGGCAACTACGGCGTATTCTTCGGAATGCTGCCCGACGGAGCCGGCCAGAACGTATTCGGCCCGATCTTCGACCTGTTCGCCCAGAATCCGGACAAGATGGACCAGTTCATAACCGACATGCAAAAAGCGGTAGCGGGACTTCCCAAAATGTAAAACGCCCCTTGCCTCGCGGCGGGGTGCCCGCCCGGGGCGGGAGCCCGCCAAGTCCAGTATCGAGGAGTTTCTTCATGAAGCAAAGCCGAATCGTCAACGCGCTTTTCATCGCGCCCTGCGCGATCGCATTCACGCTTATCATCGTCGTACCGTTTTTTTTCGGCCTCTATTATTCGATGACCGACTGGAACGGCGTAAACGACAACGTCGCCTTCGTGGGGCTCAGGAACTTCCGGTACCTGTTTTCCGCGCCGGATTTTCTCTTTTCGTTTCTGATAACCATAGCTTACACGGTCATCAACATCGTATTGGTGAACGTCGTCAGCTTTGCTATTTCCCTTATCGTAACGAGCGACATACGCTTCCGCAATTTTTTCCGCGCCGGGTTTTTCGTCCCCTACCTGATTGGCGGAATCGTGCTCGGCTACATCTGGCAGTTCATCCTGAACAATATCGTCACGGGCTTGGGTAAAACCCTCGCCCTCGAATTTCTGCAAGTGTCCCTCTTGAGCCGCCCGGACACGGTCATCTGGACGATGGCGGCAGTCAATACCTGGCAGTACGCCGGCTACATCATGCTGATCTACGTAGCGGCCATCCAGGGAATACCGGCGTCGTTAATGGAAGCCGCCAACGTAGACGGAGCGAGCTATCCTTCCCGGGTGGTTCACATCCTGATTCCGATGATGGCAAACGCGTTCACAATATCGCTCTTTCTCACGCTCACCTCGTCGTTCAAGCAGTTCGACATGAACTTTACGCTCACTAACGGAGGGCCGGCGACGCGCTTTCTGGACCAGCCGGTCAAGGCGAGCCAGCTGTTGGCGATGAACATCTTCAACACCGCGACCGCCAACCGCATGGCGGAAGCCCAGGCGAAAGCGGTAATACTCTTCGTCGCCCTGGTGCTGGTAGCCCTGGTGCAGGTTTCGGTCAATAAAAAGAAAGAGGTGGAAATGTGATGACGGAAAAAAAACTGAAACAGACCATTCTGGAAGGGCTGACCATACTGATGTTTCTTCTGTTCATGGTTCCCTTCGCCCTGGTCGTGCTCAATTCGGCGAAAACGTCCAAAGAAATAATCTTCAACGTAATGGCGCCGCCTGAACGCTGGGGACAGCTCTTTACGAACATATATCTGATATTCAGCAATTCCACGGTGCACTACATGGAAGCCTTCGGAGACAGCGTCGCAATCACCTTCCTGTCTCTCCTGGTCATCGTGCTCTTCTCCTCGATGTGCGCCTGGGTGCTGGTGCGGAACAAGACGAAATGGTCGCAGATCATCTTTATGATATTCGTGGCGGCCATGGTAATCCCCTTCCAGGTGCTCATGTATCCGCTGGTCCGCTGGATGCGCATAGTGGGAGAAACCATCCACTTCCGCCTGTTGGGAACCATCCCGGGAATCGTGTTCGCCTACCTCGGATTCGGAAGCCCGCTTTCCATCTTCGTGTTCCACGGCTTCATCAAAACGATTCCCTGGGAACTTGAAGAATCCGCCACGATAGACGGCTGTTCGCGGGCCCGGACCTTTTTCGAGATAGTCTTTCCCCTGCTCCAGCCCATCATCGTAACGGTGCTGATTTTGAACGGAATCTGGATATGGAACGACTACCTCTTGCCCCTGCTGGTGCTCGGCTCCAACGGTGCTGTCCAGACGATTCCGATCGCGGTAACCGCCTTTGCCGGGGCCTATCTCAAACAGTGGGATCTCATTCTGACCTCAACCCTGATCGCCATGCTGCCGCTGATCGCGCTGTACCTCTTGGCCCAGCGCTACATCATCCGGGGAATGGTGGAAGGTTCGATAAAATAAACGAGCGATTGCAAGGAGACGGTATGAAAATCGTATTGGTAGGAGCAGGGAGCGCCCAGTTCGGCTGCGGCACGCTGGGAGACATCTTCTGCAGCAAAACTCTGGCGGGAAGCGAGATCACGCTTTTGGACATCAACGCCGAGGCGGCGGATAACACGCTGAAAACGGCAAAGGCCTTTATCGAGGCGAACAAGCTGCCGTTCACGGTGAACGCGACCACGGACAGGAGGGCGGCCTTCAAGGGAGCTTCTTTCATCATTTCTTCTATAGAAGTGGGAAACCGCTTCCAGCTGTGGGACGAAGACTGGAAGATTCCGATGCAGTACGGAGTGCATCAGGTCTACGGGGAAAACGGCGGGCCCGGAGGCGTATTCCACGCCCTCAGGATCATTCCGCCGATTCTGGCCATCGTAAAAGACGCGATGGAAATCTGCCCCGAGGCGTACATCTTTAATTACTCGAACCCGATGACGGCAATCTGCACGGCGGTAAAGCGCGCGTTCCCGCAAGCCCGCTTCATCGGCATGTGCCACGAGATCGGTTGGCTTTCAAAGTGGCTCCCGCGCATGCTCGGCAAAAAAAAGGAAGACCTCTTTTTCCGCGCCGCCGGGCTCAACCACTTCAGCTGCATGCTGGAGCTCAAGGACGCCGTTACCGGACGGGACCTCTACCCCCAGGTGCTCGAAAAAGCCCACGACTTTTTCCTGCATGAACCCGGCTACAGCGACCTTCTGGACCAGTGGCGCGCTACCGGAAAAATGGAAGAGTCCGAACAGTTCGACAAGCAGGGCGCCCTGATCAAGAGCCGCTACGAATGGGCGGACCGCCGCCTGGTCAAGTTCATGCTGGAAAAATACAGCCTCCTGCCCATCACCACGGACAGCCACTTCGGCGAATATCTGGGCTGGGCCTGGGACGTGGTGGACCACCGCGGCATCGTGGACTTCTACGACGCCTACAAGATCATGCTCTCGCAGACGACGCGGCACGAAATCAAGCTTGAAACCAGCGAGCGCGTGGTGCCGATCATCGACGGAATCCTGAACAACGAAGGATTCGAGGAATCGGCGGTGAACCTGGTCAACAACGGATTAATCGACGAGCTTCCCTCCTGGATCGCGGTCGAAGTCCCCGCCGTAATAAACAGCGCGGGAGTCAACGGCATTCCGGTCAAACATATCCCCAAAGGCTACGCGTCTCTCCTGCGTTCGTACTGCGGGGTGTACGACCTGACTGCCGAGGCCGCGATCACGGGCAGGAAGGACTACGTGATCCAGGCCCTGCTGGCAAATCCGGTGGTCCATCAAGCCTCGCGCCTGGAAGAGATGACGAACCGGATGATAGACCAGCAGCCGCGCTGGCTCGGTTACTTGAAATAAGGGCCAAAAATGTGCAGAATGCGTTTACTAATGCGCGTTCTGCGCGTTTTTGGCGGAATAATCTAATGGCAACCATCAAAAAAATCGCCCGGCTGGCAGGAGTAAGCCCCACCACCGTATCGAACGTGCTTCACGGCAACACCGCCAAGGTCTCCCCGGCGACCCTGGAAAAAGTGAACGCAATTTTAAAGCAGGAAAAATACGCGCCGAACATGGGCGCCATAATACTCGCGCACAACAACTCTCGCATCATCGGCGTGATCATGTTCGTCCAGCCGCGCGACAACGAAACGGTCATCGAAGACCCGTTCACCTCGGCCATTCTCGGCTCCCTTGAACAGGAAATCAAAAACTCGGGCTACTTTACCATGATCCACACCACGGGAGACGAAGAAGACGTGCTCCGCCTCGCTTCTACCTGGAAGCTCGACGGTCTGGTGCTTTTATGGGTGCCGGACGAAATGTGCGGGCGCATCCTTGATTCTGTAGAAACCCCGATCGTCTTTATCGACTGCTATTACCATGGGGACCATCCCCGCTACCGGAACATCGGCCTGGACGACCGCCGCGGCGGCAGGGAGATCGCGAACTACTTGATGAGCATGGGGCACCGGAACGTAGCTTTTCTCGCGAACGCCTCGGAGATTCCCGGAAGCGACCTCTCCCGTTTCGAAGGCTGCCGCTTGTCCTACGCGGAAAGCGGAACAATCCTTTCGATCGACTGCTTTATCCCGCTATCCAAAGAGGCGCACGAACGGGAAGCCCAGTACGACGCCGTCCTTGCGGATACAAGGGAGTTCACCGCACTTATCATGTCCTCCGACTACTACGCCGCCGAAGCGATCCTCCACTACCAGGCCCAGGGCATCGACGTCCCCGAGCGCGTATCCATCACCGGCTTCGACGACAACATCTTCGGCCGCCTCATCCGCCCTCGCCTCACCACCGTCCACCAGGACGTAGCCGCCAAAGGCCGGCTCGCGGTAGACACGCTTATGCGATTAATCCGCGGCGAAGAAACGGCCGAACGCGACGTCCGCCTCCCCGTCCGCCTGGAAATCAGGAATTCTGTGAAGCGTTTTCCGGAAAATGCAGGAGTACTGAACGATGGACTTTAATGGATATACTCGTTTACTTCATTCTATCGATGATGATTTGTAGCATTTTCAGGGAACGTCGATTGATAATTTTTTCAACGTGATTGATATAGCTGATTGCAAAATGGGTGAATAATTGCCTTACTTCACTATCGATTTTCTTGAATTTCCAATGATACATATAAGGCGTAAAAAGCGACTGTACTTCAGTATTCAATAGATATGAATCCAGATAATTAATTTCGCAAAATTTCTGAATCGTATTTATTTTCCCAAAATAAAAGCTGTTCTCGCTTACAAGCGTTTGCAGCTTCTCATTTGCATCGTTTGTATTACCTTTCAAACACGTATCCAGTTCAATCAAGAACTTGTCAAAATAATCGAACCATCCGCTGCCGACTCCTCTATAACAGTTGATTGATGTGATTCCATTACCGGTACCTCCGGTAGAATTAGGCATTAACATGAAATTTCCGATCGTTACATACTTCTTCTTGAATGCCGTGATCGTCGCATCAAACGAACTTTCCGTGATCAAATTTTTGTATTGATCTTCTTTGCCAAACAAAGTATTGAAGGTATTGATCGTGTCTCCTCTATATTTTTTTCCGGAACCGATTTCTTCAAACGATAATTCAGGCAATCTTCCATACCAAATCAAGAACAGTATTGCCCGAGCCAATTCTGTATCGTCTTCGTCAAAACTTCCATTTGTCGTGAGGCCAAAATCTCTATCGTGCTCAAGCTCCGAAAATGAAAAAAAACGCAATTCATTAATATAGCCGTGTAACTTTGAATTCACAAAGTCGGAAATCAACTGTATTGAATCCTTGCAGGTAAAACTCATTATCTACTCACTTTTCGGGTAGTTATTATACACCAAACGACAACAATCAGGAACAGAATGATAGAGCCCGTTGATAAAAGGGAATTACAGTACATGAATAAAGAGTAATTGTCATTAATGAAATCGGTTGAAGAACCTGCATGATGTAATTGTACCGACTGAAAACCCAGAAAATCCACGGAACCCATAAACGGGATAATTGTACAGAGTTTTTTCGATAATGCGTCAATCAAGCCGATTTTTTCCATGCCGTACCGGATTTCTCGTTTTCTGGTTTCCATGAGAACAGAAGACAAGTGTAAAGAGGTACATTCATTTTCAATAGCGGCAAACTGTATGGGCATATTCGTTAAAAATCTCCGGGCACGTGTTTCTATCCGCTTGTGCGTCTCATGTACAAATAGCGTTAGCAGTGTCCAGCAAAGCAGCTTCAGGAGTGATGGATTAAAGTCCGAGATGGATAAAAAGGAGATGACCATGATAAAAGGACAAAACCTACAAAGAACGTGCAGAAAAACAAATACATTCTTTTGAATCATCGTATTACTCCTTCTTTGCTTATTTCGTTATAAATCACCCAAGCCGGTTTCAGGAGCAGTCTATATATATTCTTTTTATCAAGCATGTTCGCTTCCATGAGATCCAACAAAGGAGTCCCCCGAATCTTCCAGGATGAGGATACTGGTTTGTCAAAGCATCCCCGGCGCTTATATTGCACAAGAAGTCTATGAGGCTCATCGCGATCAAGGGTGAACAGCCGAAGAATAGCGGTAAATTGATGTTCCCAAAATAACCAGCCACAGGTTTCCCGCAAAAGATCCGCAAACTCTGCGGGTGCTGACTCGTTTTTATGCCCTTCAAGAATCTTTAATAACGCTTCTTCGCTTTTATTTTGGCTGTTGTAGAGAGCCAGACAAAAAGCAAGCCGATATACTGTATCTGGTTGTAGTCGTACGCAAATTTCGCGAAACGTATAGCCGTACTCTTCGTCGTTCCTGCCGCTACGACAAAAGATATGTGTATTTACCCAGCAATCTCCGGCTTTAATGGAATGAAGAAGGTCGCCGCTCCGGAAGTTTTTCCCCTGACAGTCCGTTTCAAGGGCTGCAGGCGCCTCGGAGAATGCAACGATAGATTGTTGGATACGTGTATAATCAAGCATGGAATCAGTATACCGTCGAGGTATATCACTGAATGATGTACCTGATTTTTTTTATACCGATATATGTGTATTCATCTCTTTTACATGCCATTCCCAATCTTTGACTAACTGCGGAGGCTCAAGCGGATAGGCATACGATCCTTTTGACAGAAGAAACTCGATAACCTTCCCGTATTGGGTGCTGGTAAACTCGAGCAAGATCCCGTCCGGCAATTCGGTAACCTGTTGATCATTCGCCCATTTGCGTTCCGTTACCCATAAAGCGAACTCGCTTAAAAACTTTAATTTAAAGTGGAATGATTCCGAACCGGCAAAAACGCCAAAGAAACTGTTTCCATGGATGGAGCGGTAGTCCCAGGAATCAGGAAGTTGAAATCTCGTTGAAGTAAGGGCTATGTTTTTAATTCTCGAAAGCGAGAATGTTCTTACTCCCTTTCGTTCTTCCGCATAGCCCAGAAGGTACCAGGCGCCATTATCAAATACCAGTTGATATGGGTGAACTAGCCGGCGTTCAAAGGGTTTTTTCCATTCGCTTTGATAATCAAATACGAGTATACGGTTTTCTTTCAGACCTGACACGATTAATTCCCAAAGATCAGTATTAATTGGATATGTCGCCGGTGTAGGGGCAATTATGCGTGTATCCAGCGAGGCGTAATCAGGGATAGGTGAGATAAGGGTCAGAATTTTCTTGACGGACGTATATATTGGCGTTTTTTCATAGATTGACAGCAAGGTTTTCGCATACGCGAGTGCTTGTATGTCATCGGATTCTGCGAAACCCGCGGGAAGACGGTATGTCTCCCGGGAATAATAAAACCCCCGATGCGATGCGCAGTATTCAATGGGAGCATTCAGCATATTCCGCATAAACTCTATATCCCGGGAAATCGTTGCAGTACTCGTTTCGTATTCGCGCGCGAGAGACTTGGTGTTGGGATAGCATCCTGACGCTATTTTACTGTCAATAAAATAAATTCGGGAAAGAGTTGATTTAGTTGGATTATTCCGAAATGACACTATGAATATCCCCTTTTTAGCTGCCCTGCGCCCCGGCAAATCGTTGATATGCTTTTATTACATGCTATACTGATTTTTGAAAAACATCATATTGAAAAGGAGTTCGCATGAAAAAATATTGTCAACGTATCGGTTCATTCCTGTCGATTATTGTAATCATAGCGCTTACCGGTTCATGCTCCAACATTACGGACGAATCTGCAGGATCGGATACGGCACAACAAGGCGCGCGCCGGGTCGCCTCATGGAATGCTACGAGTTCCGGAATGCTTTTTTCCGGCGCATCGTATGTGTATAACGAGCAGGGACAGCTGATCGAGATCAGGAAAACCAACTATAACGCAAAGACGGGAGCGGTAATCGGCACATTCAATACTATCATAAAGTATAATGACAAGGGGCAGATCAGCGGCACTTTTGACGGCGGAACCGCACAGGTAGCCAAAGCAGCCCGAACCTTTTCCTACGATGAACAGGGACGGGTTGTGCGGCAGTCGATGAATCTCGATGGAACTGCGTTTTTCACATATGAATATTCATGGCAGGACGATGAGTTGGTTCAAATCAAGTCCAACATAGACGAAAAGAACTTCGGTTGGTATAAAAACCGTCTTGGGCTGATGGAAAGCGAAGGATGGGGAAATTATTCATATTCGTACAATGACAGCGGCAAGTGTACCCGAATGACCGTATCGAAGCCAGCGGTGAGAAACGAGTATGAATATAATGATCAAAACGAGCTGATGCGCGTGAGTTTTTACGACGAGGTTCATTGCGCGTATACCCAGAATTTCTCATGGGAGAGCGGTGAAGGAAACTACGATGTATCGGACGTTCTGTTTAGTCACATCTACCAAATCGGCGTATTCAAGCATTACGGCGTCCCATAATCAGAGACGAGGGTAGCGACTTCAATTCCGTAAGAAGAATTGAAGCCGCAAGCATTCATCAGAACGGTTATAGAGGAATGATACGTTAATTATTTCTTGTTGTCTTACTAACGTACTCTTTCCAGCGTTCATTCTCTGAAGTTACCCTGTTAAGATCCCCGCTTACAAATGCTGCGAGTAGTTTCATGACATGATTAACCACTGCCCCTGTAGGGATCTTTTTCTGAGAGCCGCCCATAATTACCTCCTGAATATTATAATGAATTCATTAGCCCGGCGATATGATCGTCGAGTAATGAACATTTTCCATTATTAACTTTTGCATATCGAAAGAATTTAAAAGCAGCGTATGCAATTACAACGGCGAAAGATATTTGAGAGATCGTATCCCCTCCAAGCTCTTTTCCCGTTATATATAAATACGCAAAATACGATACCAATAGCGCAGCAATATATAACAGTATCATCTTGATAAGTATCCATACGCTTTTCAGACAACCTGTTTTAACAAGTCCATACCGGGTTGCGATATCCCCGCCTGATTTTATCTGAAACCATTTTCCCGTAGCTTTATTTTTAATGCCGCAATATAAACCCTGCTGATCGTTTTCCTTTTTTATGCATAAGATGGATACATCCTGTCCATTTCGTAATGGTAAATTGCTGTTTGCTAACGTCAGGCTAAATTCCGATCCATCGGTGCCTCTAATCCAGACTTCATTCATTTCCGTTGTTTTACTGTCAACATATAGTTTCCCGTCATTTTGGGTTCTGCCTCGAACATCTGTGGAAGTAAAATGTCGTTGTTCAATTACTTGTCCATTCAATACCCAAAAGATAAATTTTGTATTGTAAAACTTGTATTCTGACATTTTCTTACCTCACCGAAAATTAATTATGGATGACCATATTACTGAAAAAATCCGTCAAAACTTCAAATAATGTCTAAAATAGTAATTTTCTCAGATATGTCTTTATTCTATACCGTGATATGAGAATTTCAAGAAAAATTATTAATTTCTTTTAACAAGTTAAAGGGCAAGGTAGTATCATCTGGTTGTTACGGAGCAAAAAAAAACCGCGATTCGATTGAACGAATCGCGGTTTGATTATACAAATCCGGTGTATGTTAATTGCCGGTTACGGCCAGCACCGTAAGGAAGGTCGATACTGCCGTAAGGGTCGTGGTGATGATCGGCGCGTATTGGTTGAAGTAGAAGGTGAACGAGTTCGACCTCGCCGTAATCACGGTTTCAGGGGTTATCGGATCGGTTTTTTTACGCTTGTTACCGAGGACATCGGTGATGCGCACCGATTCGCCCGAGTTCTTCAAAGTATTGAAGCCGCCGGCAAGAGACACGTAGTATTCCCAGTCTCTGTCCGGAATGTAGGGGTAACGGCCGGGAGTCTGGACAGCGCCTGAAACCGTTACAAAGTACTGGCGGAAGGGGATGATGAGCACATCGTTTTTTTCTACCTGGTAGTCGCTGCGGTAGGCCGCGTCGTAGAGCATGGGGTTAAGATTGAGCGGTATCTGGCGTTCTTCCCGGATGATGTAGGCGTTCGCCGTGTCCGACACGGCGGAAAAGGAGTTTTTATAGCGGCGCACAAGGGAGGCGTAGTTCTCTCCCTGGTTAAAGCGCACCGGTATGCGCGATGAGGTTTCAGGCGTGGGGGTCACTTCCAGCGGATCAGAAACTCCTACAGCACCCTCCATAAACATTACGGGAATCAGGTCCGATATGGGGCTGACAGAGATAGAATCGAAATTCTTGAGTTCGGCGTTGGCTTCAATGTCCTTGGTATCCAGAAAAATTTTTTCACCGGCGGCAAAGGAGCTTTCCACATAGCGCACCAGCTCTATCCTGCTCGCGTCCGCGACGGGAGTAAGCCCGCTGCCGTAATACTCGATTGCCTCTTTAAGCCCTTCACCGCTCAAGAGCTGGTACTTTCCGGGGCGCTCAACCTCGCCGGTAACAGTGATTTCCCGCTCTACCCTGTTCACGGTTACTACATCCCCGGGACGAACCAGCGGGTTCTGAGAAAGGTCGCCAAAGCGGGTTGCCTTGAAAAGGTCGTAATGAGCGGTTTTCCCTGAAATGGAAGTTACGCTTACATTACGGGTAGATGAATACCGGGTCAAATGGGGTTCGATCACGTCCGACAATCGCGACAAGGCCCAGGCGTCCTGTTCGGCAGTCTTTTTCACCTCTCCCTTAATCGTGATGCGGAATATTGCCGGGCTCGCAAGCCCGAACTGGACTCCGCTCAAGGGATAGTTTTTGCTCACTATAGTTTCCACACGCTCTTTCAGGGTAGAAAAACTCATGCCAGCCGCATCGATCACCGCGAGATTCGCGACCCTGACACGGAAGGAGGTATCCACCAGAATGGAATAGGTAACCGGCACCGTGCCAGCCGCATACGCGAGAGTGTATACGTCGCCGGGAGTGACCGGATAAAAGGCTGAAGAAAGAGCAAGTTGAGGGTTAAAGGAGTTCTTTTCTACGATACGCACAGAACCTTCATCCATTTCCTGTGCGTTGGAGCTCTGACCTCGTGTTTGAGCGTTCATTTCCTGGGCCCATATAAGTGAACTGAAAATCAACAATAACAGCGTTGAACCGTGTTTTTTCATTTGGAGCCTCCTCCGGAAAGCTTTGCCATGGCCAGAGGATCCTTTTTGATGTTATCCCACGCGTTGAGCACGAACACAAGAAAAACCGAACCGAAGAAGGCAGCAAAGGTTATGATGATGCAAAGCATTCCGCGGGAGGGGCCTGATTTCTGGTCAGGAACCTCCGCGTACTCCAACACCTGAAACACCGGCGATTCGCTCGCCATCTGAACTTTGAGCAGTTCGTACTGGGTTTTAAGCTGGGTATACACCTGCTCCTGGGCGGAAAGCTCTCTTTTTATCCGGGTCGCTTCCAGCACCATGGATGATCCGTTCGCGGTATATTGCCCCATCCCGGCCGCACGGTCGAGCTTTTGGCTTTCTGCTTCCAGCTTGAGTATTTCATTGTAGGTATTCTGAATATTGGCTTCAAGGTTCTCTTTTTGGAGCTTGTTTTTATCCAAACCCATCTCGGTAAAACGCTCTTCCATGTATTGCACGGAGTAGTTAACCACTTCTTGGGCAAAGGCGGGATCTATGTCTGTAAAACTGATGGTAAACACGCCGGCTTCGTCGTCCATAGACGCGGAAAGTTTTTCTTTAAGCGCCTTGCGGCTTTCCGCCCGGGGAGATTTTTCAATTTTATACCGTTCGATCAGGTTAAAACGGTCCACGACCGAATCCAGAAAGGAATTGGTTCCCGCCAAATACACCGCAAGGGCGCTATAGGTGGAGCCGGAGGCTACGTTGACTCCTGCAAGGCTCGCTAGCCCCCCTAGCCCGCTCGAAGCGAGCATGGAAGCCATGCCTCCGCCGGACGAGGACGAATCGTTTATCATCATGTGAGCTTTGGGCGTGTACTCGTTCGGAAGGTAGGAGGTTTCCGGGGGTAATAGAAGGGATCCGACAGCAAAAAGCAGGGCTCCTATCATAGAAAGTCCGGTAATGCCGATGATGAGCCATTTTCGTTTTAACAACACAGAAACGAGATCGATGAGGTCGATCTCGTCTTCAGGGGAGGAAAGGGTTTCTTGTTCGTTCATACTACTCTCTAACAGACGGGATGTTATTCGGTTTCAATAAGTTTCGATTTTTCAAGAATTTCTTCTTTCCGTATATGCACCACAGTAAAGAAGAGAAGGCCGAGCAGGTACACGGCAAAGAGGAGGGTCAGGGCCAAAAAGCCGTGTATGCGGGCGGAGGTTGCGATCAAGAGCCCGATTATGAGCTGGAATACAACAAGAATAAGGAGGCTGCCGCGAGCGGTAAAGCCGAGCATCATGAGTTTATGGTGGAGGTGGAATTTATCGGGATCGAAGAAACTGCGGTGTTCACGGGAGCGGCGCCACAAGGCGGCGAAGGTGTCGAATATGGGAATCATGAGAACAGCGGCTGCGAACGGAAGGGATACGGTTGCTCCGCCCTTTCCGTTCGGTAGGAGGGGCAAAACGGCAAGCATGTAACCCAAGAATTGGCTTCCGCCGTCTCCCATAAAGATTTTAGCCTTAGGAATAGGCAGGTTAAACACAAGAAAGCCCATAATGGCGACCGCAAGCAGGAAACATATGAACATACCTCCGGTGTTTCCAGTCTGGAGGAAAAAGAGTCCAAAAGTAAAAGCCGACATGGCTGATACGCTTCCGGCCAGGCCGTCTATGCCGTCAATAAGGTTTACGGCATTGGTAACGCCGATTATCCAGCAGAAAGTAATTACATAGCGCATCCAGCCCATGTTCCAGTTAAGCCTGAGGGCGGAGAAATTGATGCTGTGGAAGGTGAAGTCGGCAGAAAGGACTATGACGGCGGCGAGTATCTGTACCATGAGTTTATAGCGCGCGCGCCAGGGCCGCATGTCGTCCCAGACTCCCATTACGAATATCAGGGCGCAACTGGCTATCAGATTCCAGATTTTTACTCCAAGAAAATTATCCATTCCGGTATCCAGGGCAAAAACGATGAGCCCGATTACAAACCCAAGGAACATCCCCACCCCGCCGAGCCGGGGAATGTTGCCGGTATGCACCTTGCGGGCGTCAACGGTGTCGTAGAGGCCGAAATGTCGGGAAAACAATAACACGCAGAAAATTGAAACAACCGATGAGACGAAGGCTATGCCCAGCAGATACATATAATGCGTCATGATATTTTAAGTATATCTCCAATTTTTCTAATATCAAAAACTTGCATAAAGTTTATAGAGAAAACATGAGATGGTCAATGTTCGTTACAATGTAAATAAAACTATAAAAAAGAAAGCCTCTTTCTATAGTCCGTGAAGTGTAGATAAACAAAACAAAAAAAGGTAAAAATCCTATATACTGTTTAACGTCTTTTACCGATGTTGACATTCAATAGTCTATCTGACCCTGTAAAATATTTTGTGTAAATGGCATTTCTAATTGAATGGAACTCGATCGCCAAATTAGATGACGAATTGGTTTAGCGCCATTCCTCCATCACAAATCGGTATCGTCCATTTTACTGATGCGTTCCGGATTGCTAAATACATGATCTTGAGTATAACATCATCATTCGAGAATGACGATCAGTTTTTCGTAACTTTCCGTAGTTGAAAATTAAGTGATTTAATCGCGTTCGTTGTGTAAATCGCCTTACGAATTTCCGGTGGATAGTTAAAAAATTCGTTGAGATCTTTCCAACGAGTCGACCGGGATCGATAAATCATCGGGTACCGGTCATTCGATTTTGCGCCGAAATATCTCAATCTCGCGCGGACCGCTTTCTCCGAAGGCACTGTATAAAATGCTTTCAGATCCGCGCAAATGATTTTAAGATCTTTGTACGATTCGATTTTTTGTTGAGTTACGAACCATGTGGACGATACAAAGTTGTATACGAAAGTTGGGGTACACTGCCCGAATCGGGTCTGGAAAGCTAGTTAAGCCATCAGTACAGACAATTAGAACGTCTTCTACTCCACGGTTTTTCAACTCGTTCAGGACATACATTCAGAAATTCGCGCTTTTTGTTTCCACAATCCAAAAACCGAGAACTTCCTTTTTTACCCAAAAAATTGACGCAGAGGGAACCTAACCTACAATATGAGTCGTTATCGATTCTTAGTAACACAAGGATGATAGGGGCGGTCTGCCCTTTTCTGATTGCTGGTTGAAAAACCGGTAATCATGGATAAAGAAAAAGGTTTGGAATCATCTTCAATGCCCTTGGTTTATGAAACTCGGATTGAAAATGACGGAGACACGCTAGAAACAGTAGTTTTTAGAGGTGCCCATAATATGAAATAGGTTGTTAATACTAACTCCAGAGCTTATGAATCATGAAAGTTTAATAATTTTAATTTAATAAAATTAGTGATAACATAAAAACAAAGTAATAGTTTTTATAAAGCAAACCAATATCTATAATCTAAACTATAACTTATATTTTTTTGACGGTGATTAATAAATCGAGCAGGATTACCACCAACTACACTGAATTCTTCAACATCTTTGGTTACTACAGCACCCGGTAAAACAACTGCACCTTCGTGTATCGTTACTCCAGGCATTATTAATACATTTGAGAATATCACAACATTATCCTCAATAATTACTTCTTTACCTTTTGTAGCAAAATCCGGACTATTATAATCATGTCCCAGTGTATATATCTTTGAATCATGTGAAATATTTACATTATTACCAATAGTAATTCTTCGGCGATTATCTAAATATACACCACTATTGATTGAACAGTTTCTACCGATCTTCATTTTTCCTAGTGCAAATATTTTTATACCATGAATCGCAGTTTGTTTTCCGGTCTTTATGCCAATACAATATAAAAGCAATCTTTTTAAAGAAAATAAAAAACAAAAACGAAAGGAAAGGTTTATAAGGGCAAGAATAATAAAATTTAGTTGCAACAAATAATTTCTCATAAAGCTATTCAAATCTTGGTTTTATGAATACATACTTAAAAAATTTAAGACTATCTATTAGCCTAAAAAATCGCATAAGATTAGGTTGCTTTGCAAATCGATAGATGCCTTCTAGGCCAAATTTTGAAATAAAAACAGGAGCACGCTTGATAGAACCTGATGTAAACTCGAATGTCCCACCTATCCCTATAACATATTTCACACCTAGCTGACTCAAAAAATCAATATTATCATTTATCCATAACTCTTGTTTCGGTGCACCAAAGCCAACAAAAAGTATGTCCGGAGGAAAATTTGTTAGTTCAGAAAGTATTTTTTCGTTTGTTTCATCCAAAAATGGATATTTTTCAAATTGTGGTGAATAACCAGAAATTTCAATTAAATAATCACTTCTCAATTTCTGTTGAGATAAGAAATTACTTTTTTCTAATCCTCCAAGCAGAAATATTTTATATTTTTTTTCGTTCGCTAGCTGGCAGAAATCATAAATCATATCTGATCCAGAGAGTTTATAAAACTCAATTTTGGGATTAAATAGACGAGCCAACAATAGCGGTATTTGTCCATCGAAAGTTACATAATTATTATGCAATATATTAAATAAAACAGGATCCGAATTTGCCTTTTGAATTATATCAGCATTAGCAGTAATAATAAATTTCAATTTTTTTTCTTCTTTAAGTAATTCTAGTTTATTATAGATATTAAACTCTATATTACAAAATATCATTTAATTTACACTCCAATTCTTTAATAAAATCATACCACATTAGTTTCACTTTATCTTCTGTATAGTTATTTGCTTTATTATATGCCTGACACCCAAAAGAAACCCTTAAATCATAATTATTTAGTAACAATAATACTTTGCTTATATATTCACTCTGATTTCTATTTGGTATTAGAAATCCATCAACTGAATCACGAATAATTTCAGAAGCCCCTTGTGCTGAATCATAACATATTGAAGGGAGACCGAATGAAGCAGCCTCCAGGAATGTTAAGCCAAACGATTCTGTCCATGAACATGATAGATAAAGGCTCGAGCTAAAATAATAATCACACACTTTTTGATAATCTAGATTACCAGTAAAAATAATGTGTTCTTTTAACTTATAAAAATCTACTTTTTCTAGCAACCGTTTTTTATCAGGACCATCACCAATTATTACTAATTTACATTCATTATCAATCTGTGTAATTACATAAAATAAATCAATGAGGTCATCGACACCTTTTCCTTGAACAAGTCTACCCACAGTAAGAAATTGTTTATTAATCAAAGACGCTCTATTACTTGGAAAATAACTTAATGAATGTGGTATATATTTTATTTTGGTCTTCAATATTATTTTAGAATAATAATCAGATAAAGATTGTGAAGCAGGCATTAAATAATCAATATTCCTACAGGCCTTTATTACTTTTTTTATGTATCGTATATCATCATTATGATGATTATGTTCCTGTCCAATCTTAATGACCTTTTGAGGAGCAAAGCAGGAAAATAATTTTGAGAAGAAAATACGATCTGAAATGATAATATCGGAGTCTTCCTTAATTATATATAAAATAGATTTTAAGTATTTTTGAATTAATACTTTTATATAATATAAATACAATTTCAGTAATTTAATAAAGTTTGATAATCTAATATTATAAGATATTTCATCTTTTAATGGAGGCTCAACATTAGTAATATATTTAATAGCTATATTATTCGAGATTGTATAAAATGAACCCATTTTATTCTTATATAATACTTTAAGAGTTATTTGATGATTGCAAGATAAAATATTAGCTACATTTGCAATAACTCTTTCAGCACCACCTGCATTCATATGAAATGTATATATTGATATTTTCATAAATTATAACCTAATGTTAAAAATAAACATAAAATAAGTATTGCGTAAATTATACGGGAAGGGCTAATAGTAAATAATCCAAGCTTTATTTTACTACTAACAAAAAAATGATCCAGACCGATTACACCTAAAACAAAGGCTACAAAAGAAGTAGGATAACCAAATCTAAAATCTAAAGAAACGCCACTTATTATTAATAATAAAACATTTAAAGAATAAAAAGCAATTAATGAATAGTACTTATAATTTTTCCTTTGCAAAGAAAAAAATATATAATAGATAGCTGAAAAAGAAATAAATATTTTTATTGAACTATATGAGGCTACTAGCAAATTAACCGCTTTATTTGAATATGAAAACGCAGGAATTGGACTTATCCATGCAAAGATGAAATTCATAATATTTGATATAAATATATTTGTTCCAAAGGATTTTGATAATTGAGCATTTCTTACACCTTCAACATATGCTAACTCTGGAAGAAATCTATAAAAAAGAGACAAACCAGTAAATGCAATTATGAATGAAGATATTAATAGAATTGAAAAATATTTATAAAATAATTTTCTAAAACAAAATAGTAATAAGAATACAAATAATACAAACAAAGCTATATATATGCGAAAAAAAAATAAAATAATGGTACTAAAAATAAATAGTAAAGTATTTTTAAAGTTGAAACGGTAAAATTGAAGATTTAATAAAGAATAAATTGATAACAATACAAAAAAAACAAAATAAGTTTCTTTTAATCCACTTACATTAAAATATACAGATGCAGCATTTACACCCCAAAAAGCACTAATAATCTGAGAAAGCTCATTAGAAGTATAGTGTTTTGATATTTTATAAATTAAAACAGACGAGAATGAATGAAACAAAGCAGCAGTAACACATAATAAAAAAAAAGCAAATTCATTTGATATCTTTCTAATACTGAAGAAAAAATGTTGGATTATGGGGTATCCCCAATCAGAAAACGAACTTGTTCTTTTATATGATTTTAAATCATTTATAAGACCTAATATTGTATTATTTCTATTTTTTACTGCTATATTATAATAAAACAAAGAATCATTAGCATCATAACCAAGAATGTTCTGAACGCAATACACATTGTATGCAAATAGAAGAATTGTACTTAATAGTTGAAAGCATATTATAATAGAAATTGTTTTATAAAAAAAAGGTTTATAGAAACATATATAAAAACTAATAGTACATAATGAAAAGAATACAAGATTTATATATATAAATGAATAATCCTGAATTCGACTAAAAGTCAATAAATTTATAACTAATGATAATAAAAGATATAAGTTTAATGAGAAAAACAATGCTATATAGATCTTTCTTGGCATATTATTAAGCTTGCTTAGAGATATATCTATCTAATAAAACAGATAACTAATACTATCTCGATATTTAATAATTTTTTCATTTACACTATTCCAGTTTATTTCATAATTAACGCACACTTTAATATCATCTTGGTATTTCGAGTCTTCTAATTGAAAGAAAGATAGAAGTGTATTTAAACGTGTGTTAGCTTCTTTGAAAAAACTACTTAATGGTAATGAAACGAATTTTTTATTGAATAATATTGCAAAAACTGTACCATGAAATGAATTTGTTATAACATATTCAGAGTTACATATCAGGCTGATCCATTCATGAATTGAGGCTTCAATACCTTTATTCATATTGCCTTGGCTATATACATATTTAATACCCAAGTGATTCTCTGATGCAAATTGTTCAATTTGCGTTTTTGGATAATAACATTTTGAACCAAGTAAATAAACAAATATATATTTTAAATTACTATCTTTTTTCTCTGTTATTGGATACTGATTTGAATTAATTAAGAATGTAGGATCTAGGATCAGTTTTGCGTTATTACACCCTAAAGATCTACATAATGACAAACCTTCTATTTCTCTTACGGTCACATAATCAAATTTACTTAATAACGGTTTAATATATGCTTGCAGACTCTTACCAATTTTTTGTCGAGAAAAGCTTGCTGCAAATGATATTCGCTTTATATCAGATGCACCAAAATTTAGAAAATAAGCATTAATTAAGTTTTCATATCTAACATAGCTATCAGGGAAATTCCAAACTTGATCACTCCCTGTGATATACATATCCGCAATCGGAGGATGTTCAACAAGTTCTTTATAGTGATGATACAATACGTTAGTAGATTTAATGAAATCACTTCGAAATGTATTAAATTGTCGATTTGTTTTCTTTTTAGAGAAAAGAAAACTTGTAATTTTAAAAAAAACTAATTTCGGGTTTAAAATCTTAAATACTCGAAATTTATCTTTTTTATAATCATTTCTTGGGTCATACCTTATCAAAAATGCATCATGGCCACTTTCAATTAAATATTTTTGCAATGCAAAGCATTGTAGAAGTTGCCCATAATTATCTTCTGACCACCAGAATGTCATAACACCAATTTTCATAGTATTCCTGTAATTATTTATCGATTATTTTCTTAATAGTATTGATCGTATTTTGATTGAATACTTTTTTAGCGAATTGTTTTGCCTTACCCTGAATATTGGTTTCAAGTGACATCATTATTTCCAAGGCATCACTTTCATCTTGATTGGTAGTAAAGACCTCAAGTATCATTGATCGTTTTATTTCAGGTGAAGTAAATGTATCAATCACAGATGCAAATTCTTCTTTATTAGAGGCTTGTAGATATAGATATCCAAGATCTTCTGCAAAATGCTTTACCAAAACATTTGATTTATTACCAAAGTGTCCAGCGGCGGCAATATATTTATCTGTATCATCTGCAAATTGATTTCCTGCGTGATTGAATTGTCTAAATTCCGTGCCTTTGCCATTATTTACCAGTAGAATCCTCACATTATTACCAACATGTCTATTCCCAAGCGAATTTAAATCATAAAAAAAAGCAAGGTCACCAATAACGCAATAATAAAGTCGATTTTGATTAACTAATGAAGCTCCTAATAAAGATGACATACCGCCATCAATTCCGAAACCTCCTACATTAGAAGAAGATGTTACAGAATCTGGCAATTCAAAAAAATTCCAAGAACGCAAACTGTTAAGTATGCCAAAATGAATCGTTGAATTCTTTGGTATTATATGGGCAGTTTCTGAGGCGATCCATATATTAGAGAACGGAAGATCCGGAATCTTACTATTAGTTAAAGCTATTTGATTTAAACATGCTTCGTAATATGTTTTCTTATTATTTATTTGACCTTCTTCAGTATAGTATTTAAAAAAACTTATTTCAGGTATTTCAAATACATTTTGCAACCTATGCATCGTGTCTCGTATCTCACCATCTTCACTTACACGCCAAACTACTTTTCCGGAAAAACCTAATGTATAATAATCTCCAGTTATTTCCCCAATATGAATTAGTAAATCTGGTCGATTATTTAAATCAATAAAATTTTGCTGAGCAGCAACCAAACAAAATAGAACTCTATATTTCCCATAGTAATTGCTCGAATGATCACAAAATACTACTGCATCATTCGCAGCACAAAAATTATCGAGAACTTTTGTTTCTTTCTCGGAAAAAACTTTATGCGATCCAACAAACACGCCGATTTTTCCTTTAGGCAAAGGAGGCAATTCATTAGATGCAGTATAGCGACGAATTACACGAACTTCGGGCAATTCTTTGACATCATAATTCTTGCTGTAAGTAGTAGGTAAGTTTATATGGACCGGACCACCACCGTTTCTTGATAATTCTAGAATTGCCTTGTTTATTTTTATTTCACAATCCCAATTATCATCATCATCCTTCACTATTGGTAAATGCACACTAAGTTTTACAGAATCTTTAGGCAATTGAGTTCTATCAATAACTTGCGCTATATGATGACCAATTCTAGAATAAAGTTGGGTAGAGGTAATAGCTAAAATAGGCAGCTTGCGATAATACGCTTCAGTCAAAGCGGGCAAATAATTTCTTGATGCAGTAGCCCCAGTACAACTCAATACAACAGGTTCATCTGATTCAGCCGCTAACCCACATGCCATGTATGCTGCAGATCTTTCATCAACACATGAAAATATAGTAAAAAAAGGATCATACTGAATACTTCCAATAAAAGAAACATTTGTAGCACCTGGAGAGGCGATTACTTTTCTTATACCATGTGCTTTCAATAAAGAAATTAGAACCTGAATAGCTTTTTCATCTGTATATCCATGTGTCATTTTTTCCCTCACATCATAAACCAATTCTACGAATTGTATACTTAAATATATTTTTCAGACTTCGAATATCCGAAAAATTCCAATACTCCTTTGAAATTCTGTCTTTCGAGCCCTCAGAACCATAACTTATCAAAGATTCTCCGATAGGTAAATTGCTTAAAAAATCTGATAAACATGTATTTAAACCCTCTGCAGGATGAATAAATCCACTAGTATCAATATATTTTTTAATTTTTTCATTAGAAAATAATCGATCATACATTCTATCATAATGAAGTTGATAAAACCCTTTATGCGCCTTTTCAAATTCTTTTATTCCGCATAAAAATATTTCGGGATCTTTACTAGTTAAATGTAGTATAGTTTGTTTATAGCAATTCCAGACATCCGACCAAGTTATTGATATATCATTTGTAATATGAAAGGCATTTGATAAAGCGGATTCTTGTCCTAAAATTGAAAAAACACCTCGGGCTACATCATAACCATGTGTTAAAGTTGTCTTCTTCTCAAATAAATCAACGGGAAATACGACTTTATGTCCATATAAAGCCCTGTAAAGCCAACCTTCTTTTTCTAATAAGCCAAATTGTAATCGATTATTGCTATACGTTATGTATGGGCGTACTATCGTCCAATTAATTCGTTTATTGTTGAACAAAATATCTTCTTGACGAGCTTTTATCAATGCATATTCTTCAGTTGATAGATATTTTTTATCTTCACATACATCCAGAAGCCTGGGAGAATTTTCTGTTAACACTACATTGGATTTGGCATACACACGAGAACTACTAATATAAACGTACTGATTGGTGTTTTGTAAAAGAAGATTAATCTTTTTAGAAAAGTCTATTGTCGAGTAAACCATGAAATCAACTATCATATCAAATTTTTGATTAAGTAAGCTGATCAAGAACTCATCTTCTTGGGCATTTCCTTGTATAAACTTAACGGTACCAAATGACTCTCTACTTTTTCTAGAAGTAACAAAAGTTTCAATATTACTCTGAGATAAAATATTGACTAAATGTTGTCCAATTGCACCGGTACCGCCTAATATCAGTGCTTTCAAGTTATTTTTGCCTTAATTTTGTGAATAAGAACTAATTTCTGATCTCTTGTAAGTCCTACTAAAAAGAAAAGAATTAATGAAGACAAAGAAGTAATAATAGTAATCAAAAGCAATGAAGAGAAATTTTGGGGGAAAATCCTATTGATAAAGTATGCCGGCAAACCAGAAAACAAAACAACAACTAATACAGGAATTAGTACTTCGATCATAAATTTTCTTATTGGGAGAGTTATTAGTAAATTCACTATGTATAACCGAACGATAAACATAATTAGATTTATTAGGATGGCACTATAAAAAACTATTTCAGCTGTTCCATCAAAGTATTTTATCCAAATAAACGATACAATAAAAATTAACAATTGAAGAGACCCAAGAACGAGCTCATATTCTTTCATTTTTCCTGGCGCTCTGGCTGCAGTAGTGATTGGCAAACTGATTGAATTAATCAACACCTCAATAACAGAAAGAATAGTAAAAAACACGACGTACTCCGGCAGTCGATTGAGCCAGATTGTTAATACATATTCCATTCTTAAACATAATGGAAGAGCAAAAAACCACATTAAGATAAATGTAATTTTACATCCGTTAAATATTAGTGAATACATTTTTGTTTTATTATCAAGAGCATATTCTTTAACAATTGGTGCATATAAACTTGTATTGAAATTTGCAGAAAAAACTGTTAATGCGTAGCTTACTTGAGAAGAAATTGCCCGAGATGCCACAATTATTGGATTAAAAAACTGATTTATAAGAATAGTGATAGCTTGATTTCGTGCAACTGTACTAAATGCACCAAATATGGACCACCCTGTAAAATTTGATATCTCTTTAAATAATTCCTTATCCCAACCAAGTTTAAATTTACACTCTACGTAATGTTTTTTACAATATCCCCGATAAATTGAAGTATTTATGAATCCAACAACAAAAAGAAGTACACCATACATACTTAATTTATCAAAAGGTAGTTTCTTTAATATAAAAACGATGAATAATTTTAAAGAGACTTCAATAATACTTACATATGCATATACATTCATATTTTCATGAGCGATTATACTTGACATGTACGGCGTTGTGATCAAAGTTATCGCAAAACTTAATATACTAAAGTGATAGACCCATTTCGCAGCTAATATTCTATTATCTGGTATTACAAGTTTATTATATATAAACCATAATCCAAAAGATTCAGCTACAACTACGATCACAAATATAAGAAGAATATAAATAGTGAGAGTAACACTAAATGTTTTCTCTAGCTGTTCGTAGTTTTGCCTACCTATATTAAAACTAAAATATCTTTGGCTCGCAGTCGCCATTGCTCCGCTTAAAAAGCTGAACATAGTAACAACGCCTGCTACAACATTATAAATACCATAATCTTCCGCACCCAATACCTCGAGAACAACGCGAACTGTATAGAGACTCACCAACATGATGAGAATTTGCCGAAAATACAACATGAGTGTGTTCTTCGCGATACGTTTACTATTGGACACTTCGGACATTTAAGCCTGCTTTTTTATGATTGGATTATGAGTAATATGAATAGAAAGGATTCAACCCAGGAACATTATCAATTTTGCATATATCTAGAGGTATAAATAAAGATAGGGAGATTATGCCCTCAAAGGGGTGGCGGAAAAGCCGAGGTGCGGCTTTGGAGCCAGGGGGAACCGCGGGAAGTTCGCCGCCGTAACCGGTGCAAATTACCCTGCAGAGCCCCGGAAGAGGTGGTCCCCCTCCCCTGAAAAGAACAAAAAGGCCTTTTTCGCTCGCTTTCTAAAAAGAAAAACGGGCAAAAAAGAAAGCCTGCGCATAGGCGGGGTGAGGAACAAATTCCTCCGGGTTTTTTGACCGGGCCGCCGAAACAGGCTCCGGGAAAACCAGGGGGATGTAAAAGGACGCTTCCAGGATAACAAAACAATCAACGCCGATGTTACACTATTTTTACCCTCCGGAGCAATAGAATCGGAGATACCTGGAACGGGTATTGAGTAAAATCGGATACCCGCAAAACAACCGCTTTTCTCCCCAAATTCCGTAAACAACACCAAAAAATCCCGTGTCATACTATAGCGGACACCCGTTGTACGGAAAATACCTACACAGAAGATGCCTCTTGTAAGGAAAAACCCTACAAACGGATGGGGCCAAAACAGGAAATTTCTCCTGAATTAATGGCCGAACACAAAAAAACAAAGGAGTTTTGTATGACAAAAATGGTGATGGTCGGCTTTACCGGCATGCGGCGGTTGGTAACGGAACGGTTTCTTGATTCGGTGTTCAAAGCCGATTCGATTGAAAACATCGAAACGCTGGAAGAGTTCTTCGCTTCTCCCCGGGGAGAAAACATCGACTGGATCGTATACTCAATCTTTTGCCTCGGGATAGAGATAGAGGAACACCTTGCGCGGCTGATCGAACTCCATCCTGAAAGCCGCCATGCGTGCTACTCCGAGTTTCCCGTATCCGCCTCCGTGGCGCTTAGATGCAAAAAAAGCGGGGCTTCGTACCTTCTGTGCAACCTGAACACTCAAACAGAACTTGAGCGCCTCTGTGCGAGCGTCGCCCTTGGCCGCCCCTGGTACCCGGAACACATCTGTGCTCTCGGCCAACGCGCGGAAAGGGACATTCTTGTGCGTTCAAACGGCCTCTCCGCGCGCCAACACACCGTATTACGGTGCCATTTTTTGGGAAAAACGCGCAAGGAAACCGGCGGGGAACTGGGCATAACGGAGAAAACAGTCTCCACCCACCGCGCCCGCTGCAACGAAAAAATGAAAACCGAAAGCCAGGCAGGCCTCTTTGCCGCGGCCGTTATGATGAATCTCGTTTCGCCGTTCGAGGTAATCCGGAGCCCCGAAACGGAAGAAATCGGATAAAAAAGGAGACGTACATGAGAAATGAAAGACCAGCCCTGATCGGCGGTCCGCTCGCGGAACTGCGCGAGTTTATGGGAGAGATGCGGGAGTTCAAGCGCCAAACGCTTGCCCGCCTCTCATCGATCGACCACAGCCGCGAACGAGCCGGCGGTTACCGCGTATCGGTCGTGGCCGTATGCATCGCCGCCATCGCCTGCGCGGGGAATATCGCGAACCTGATCGTCGGGCAGGGAGGCCGCTAGTGAGCGCGCTTAACTGGCACAAGCTTGCAGAAACCGGCAAGAAGCGGTTCGAACAAAGCGATGAAAAGGAACGATGGGAGGCCGCCCTGCTCGGCTTTGTCGGAACCCCCTACCGTTGGGGCAGCGAAGTGCCCGAAGGAGCGGATTGCTCAGGAGCCGTGTGCTTCGCGCTCGCCGCAGCCACGGGACTCGCCCGGCGCATGACGGCAGAAAGCCTCTACCGCACCGTGTTTACCGTGCAGGGGCCCGCGATCCGCGGAATCTCGGCCCTCTTCTTCATCTCCCGCAAGGAGAAACATGAAGGAGGGATACTCAAACCCGCTGGCGGCATACACCACGTTGCCGGCATCGTCGCCGAAGGAATCGCCGTGAACATGAGCGAGCCTGAAGGACGCCTCCGCGAAATCAGCGATCTCAAGCGTGTATACGACCGCTACGGCTACGACATGGTCGCGCGGGGACTGAGCCGCCGGGCATGGGAGCGCTTCGCGTATCCCGTACAGCTCGCAAAGGAATTCGACCCCGAATTCTACCCTTACTTTGAAGGAGAGCCGGCATGAGGGAGTCCTATATCGGCGAAAGCGTGGAGAATATCGCGAAGCGGGCGCTCGCCCTCCCCGCGAAACTCATCGGTTTCAAGCCCTGCTGCCTGTACCTGGCGACATGGCTTCTTGTTACCGGACGCATCGGAGAATGGGCATGGTTCGCCGTACTGGTAACCATACTTTTCGGGATCGTGGGCCTGAAGGCCCTCGGTCAAATCCACAAAACTATCTAAAGGAGTTTCTATGCTGCAAATCGCTTCCGTAACCAATTACCTGAAAACCTGCCTCCAGCCCTACCTGGTGCGCAGTGCCAATTCGGACATCGTGGAGGTGGACGAACTCGTTGACATCATGGCCGCAGGCCGCACCACCCTCTCCAAGCCGGACATTATCGGCTGCCTCCACCTCCTGCAGGAAGAGCTCATCAAGCTCGTGTCCGACGGGAAACACGTAAAAACCCCGGTGGGATCATTCTACCTCAGCGCGAGCGGACGGCTTGAAACCAAAGCCCAGGCATTTACCCCCGGCATCGGCGATCTCGATCACGAAATAACGCTGCATTTTCGCACCAATAAAACCGTAGAAGCGAAGATGAAAAGCCAGGCACGCTGGGAACGGGTGGAAACCTTCGACGTAACAACCGCCGTAATCGACAGCCTCTCCGTAGTCGCCCGGGAACCGGGAGAAAGCGCCCACGCGGGAGACACCCTCCGCGTCGTCGGCCGCCGCCTCAAATTCGACTCCGCAGACCCTGAATGCGGCCTCTTTATCGAAAACGAGAGCTCGAGCCTGCGCTGCCCCGTCTACCCGGACATTGCCCCGAGCAAACTCATCGCCGTGCTGCCCGCAGATCTCCCGAGCGGCACCTGGAAAGTAGTCGCCGTTACCAAGCCAAACGGGAAAAAAAGTAAAAGCGGCTACTACGAAAAAACCATTGAAGTAGCGTAAAAAGACCACTGGACTTTAAGCCGCGGACCACTGATAAACGAATCGTTTATCAGTGGTCTTTTTTTATTTGTCCAGTGGAAAACGGATCGATGTGCACTGGTCTTTTTTTCATTTTGCAGCGGGAAAAAAGAGGATGTTATTCATTCGGGTTATAAAAAAATCAAATTTTTTGAATTATATATTTATCAAACCAGGGAGGCACATTCTTACTCTGTACAGGACCGGAAAAATCCGCAATCTTTTAATCGAACAAGCCATTACTACATCTTGAATGTCTTTTTCTTCAAAATGACAGAAGGCTCAACTGAACCCAACACAACCTTTGAACCATCAGTAAATTCCTTGATGATTTCAGTACCGGAAACATAAGTAAGAGGTAAACCGGCAGCGAGAGACTGCCGAACAGCAAATTCTCCGGCGGCAGAAAAAATTTTTTGGCACGAATCATACCGAGCGGTACCGATAATCAATGTATCCATATGTATTATACAACATCATCAAGAATGTATCACCCCATCACCCCGGGCATACATACGTAAAACCGCTTTATCGTTCCGCTCTCTATTGACAACGGCCTCGCGGGGTGCCGTCGCTTCGCATATCTGTTATCGCGGAATCGAAGAGGACGGCAAGAGACGTTCCAAGCCATACTGTAAGGCCGCCGAGACCGAGGACTAACCCTTAGTCGATAAAACGTTCTTTCCCGGCTTGCCCTGCGACTCCATCATTTCTTTCCGCAATAGCTCGTTCATGAGCGTCTGGTACCCCTTCCCGAAGCTCTTGAGCCAGGCGATCACATCGGCATCGATACGGGCGGTTATCTGCTCTTTTCGCGGCTTGTAGAGGCTATGAAAGGGAATCGCTCGGGCGAAGTCGTCCTTAGTCCATTCGGGGATATCGCTGGTATCGACCTCGGAATCGGGAAGATTCGCGAGCGCCTCGATCCGCTTCTTTGCCGCTTCGTCCATGGGCTTAAAACCAGTTACCTTCTTCATAGAGCCTCCTTTCCGCCTGAGTTGCCTTTCGGGCGGAGTTTATCCGTATCGTTTCTTCGGTTTCGCCTTTCCGGATTGTAAAGACGACCAACGCCATCAACACGCCGTTTATCCGCCCGATGATTTGCTGGCGATCCTCGCTCTCGAAGTCATCGCGACGGGTAACCGCGAATGGATCAGCGAAGACGTATAGCCTGAATCCAGGGGAAGCGCCAGACCGGCAGTGTTGCGCACCTTAACCGCGACGTTACAATTCATGTATGAAAAAGTAAAACCTCTTTCGGTCCGTTATTTTTTGGATTCCGGGGGCGAACTTTTATTTCCATATCAAGATCTAATTGCGATAAATACTTAATAAGAGTAGAAAGTTTGATGTCGGTACGGCCTTCTATGCGAGACACAGCGGGCTGCGAAAAACCTTTAATCTCTGATTGTTTTACGTTATATTTCTCACGGAGTTCGGCAAGATTTATAAGTAAAAGTTCCTTCTCGTATATTTCGTTCGAACGGGAGATGGACTCCTCAGTCATTGTACTTTCCATCGCTTTCATCGCGTCTTTGACAATCGCCATATCATCCTCCTATAATCAGCTTGAAGCCAGATATTGCTCGTATAACGTTTCAGCTTCACTAATCAGCTTTTTGTAGAACCGTTTGTCTTCTGAACCGCCTTTTACATCGCCGGTTAGCAGGAGACATACGCGCTCTCCGGTAAAAAGAAAAGCAATTCGATATTTTCTACCTTGAGCCTGCACACGTAATTCCTTCAAATTCGAATACTTGCTACCCTTAAAATATCGATTATAACCTGCAGGTAATATTACGTCAAGGTAATATTATCGTGTATAATGAAATGTGCAATGAGTTCCCATGATTTTGCTGATTGTGGTTAACCAACATTAGGATGTTCCCGCCCTTTTTGTCACCCAAAAAGCGGAAACGCCTGACCGATGCTTACACACAGCGTGTAAGCTGATAGTCGCACAATAATCGAAGGCAATACCAGACACTGAAACAGTGAACTAGATTTTTACACCAGCTTACTCTATTCCTTGTTCACGAAGAAGGTATTTTAATTCATTCAAAGCTGAAATCTCGTTCGGAACTCGCCTGAGTCTCCTCCCTCATGCTCCCGATCTCGACCTCCGCATTATTCACCATTTAAAACCCTTAGTAACACTGTTTATTGATATCTAATATCTGTATTGATAAAAGCCGACGCACACCCTTAAATATGGTGATTTTGTCGGGCTAGAGGTTAATCCGGTCAGAACGAACCAATATCGTATTTAGAGGTGCCCATAATAGAAATCATTGGTATGTATATACAATGTAGATTTGACAAAGGTATATACAAAGTATATATTATTTCTGGAGGTTAGCATGCAAACTGTAGTCCAGAAGTGGGGAAATAGCCTTGGAATCAGAATTCCTGCTGTATTTGCAAGAGAATTCGAGCTTAAAAATGGAAGTTCAGTTGATATTATCGAAGACCAGGGGAGACTGGTTATCGTTCCCCAAAAACAATCGTTAGATGAATTACTCTCACTGGTAACAAAAGAGAATATGCATTCTTCGATTGAAACCGGCGGTTCTGTAGGGAAAGAAGAATGGTAAAAAACTATACTCCGGAAAAGGGCGATATTGTTTGGCTAGATTATACTCCTCAATCGGGGCATGAACAAAGAGGACGAAGACCTGCAATAGTGTTATCAAAAAAGGCATATAACCAAAAAATCGGGTTAGCATTATTTTGTCCAATCACGAGCAAAGAAAAAGGGTATCCGTTTGAGGTGAAAATTGTTGGAAAAAAAATAACTGGATGCGTATTAAGCGATCAAATAAAAAGCCTGGATTGGACAGAAAGGAATATTGAATATATTGAAGAAAGTAATAAAGATATTATCGAAGAAATTATCGAGAAAATTGAGTTGCTGATAGAGTAAAAAAAAATTGCGCAGAATGTCTGCTCAAGATCAAAACCGTTCTGCTACGAAGGCGGCGGCGCGGCGGCGGATATCTGCGAGGAGGGAGAGCTTTCCGAATACAATATTCAGGGCCAGGACGGTTTTATCGACCTCGTTCGAGTACTCGTGAGCGATTTCGTTTCGTAATTCCCGTAGGGAAAGCCATGTATCTGAGTCGACTATCTGAAGCTCCTCCATACGGTGGAGAACATCCAGAAAGGTTCTTCCTTTCACTTCTTCCCTGCCGAGCTTGAGAATTCCGGGAAAAACCTTTTCGCCGAGCGTGTCCTGCAGCTTTGAAAAACGATACACCATTTGGTCTACAAAGCTCGAATCAACCTCGTCGAGGCTGCCGAATGATTCTACCGTGAGAGGAAACCGATGAGACAAGCGTTCGGCGGCTGTGAGCATACGGTTCTCGTGTTTTTCGCATTCGGCTAGTTTTTCCA
Source organism: Teretinema zuelzerae (assembly GCF_021021555.1). Taxonomy (NCBI): domain Bacteria; kingdom Pseudomonadati; phylum Spirochaetota; class Spirochaetia; order Treponematales; family Treponemataceae; genus Teretinema; species Teretinema zuelzerae. The sequence goes on from NZ_JAINWA010000001.1 coordinate 86,974, forward strand.
GCACAGCTTGAAGCATCACCTGGTCCGTCATAAGCGTATTCCTTTTATTCGAGCTTCGCGCTCGATCGCGCGGCTTTGATCCCCGGCAAGAACTACATCGATCTTCTGGTCGCCGATCCGTTGTTTGAGCGAAACCAGAAACTGCACCTTTCGTTGGAACAACGCCTCTGCTGATTCTCCAGCCTGCGGCACGATAAAAAGATCAATATCGCCGCCGGAAGCCGAATCGTTAACACGGCTGCCGAACAAATACACCTCGTCCGTACCAAAGTACGTAACGCACGTTTCCTTTATAGCCTGTCGGTCGTTTTCTGAAAGACGCATGGTCGGGGAATTCTCCTTACCGTAAAGGATACCCCAGCTATACCGCCGGAAGCAAGATCAGGGACTGAATTTCACAAATCCGGTTCGTTGCGGTATAATAATAGTCATGAACGCTTTTTTTCTCAATTTGTTCGACCGGATACCGCTATCCGGCTATTTGAAGGAAATCGCCGCGTGGGCGATCATTCTTGCCGCTTTAGGTTTGGCGCTGTTCATACTGAATGCGGTAATCAAGGGAATACTCAAAACCGCCGTGCAGAAGGCTGTGAGAAAGACGCACGGGGAATGGGACGACATCCTCTACGATTCGGGGACGATTGCGGCGCTTGGAAAGGCTGTGCTGCCGGTGTTGGCGAAAGTCTTTTTGACCGTGCTCTCGCCCGCCGGTCTTGCCGGCGCGGCAGGAGGGCTCGCGGCGGCAGGGAGCGCAGGGAACGCGCGGTTCGCCTCATTTTTGATCCGCTGCACGGACGCGTGGATCGCCTTCGCGCTCGGAAGCGCGGCGGCGGCCTTTCTGGACGCGGTAAACGAACTCTACCGGGCGAAAAACCCCGAACTGGCAAAGAAAAAGCCGATCAAGGGCTACCTCCAGCTCGTAAAAATCTTTATCTGGATACTGACCGCCATCATCGCGGTGACCGAAATCCTCAATATTTCTCCCGTGGGGCTCCTGAGCGGGGTCGGAGCGATGAGCGCCGTCCTCTTGCTGGTGTTCAAGGACAGCATCATGGGCTTCGTATCCAGCATCCAGCTCACCGCGAACGACCTCGTCAGAATCGGCGACTGGATCGAGATGCCCAAATACGGGGCCGACGGAGACGTGATCGACATAACGCTGCAAACCATACTGGTGCGGAACTGGGACTTGAGCGTAACGAGCATTCCCATCTACGCGCTCACCTCCGACAGCTTTAAAAACTGGCGATCCATGGCGGAATCTCCCGGAAGGCGCATCAAGCGGACGATCAACATCGATATGAAGACGGTGCGATTCCTGGAGGACGAAGACGTTGAGCGCCTTTCGCGCATTCCCCTGCTCGCCCCCTGGCTCGCCGGGCGGCAGGCGGAAATTCAGGCATGGAACGCCGAGCGCGGCATCGAAGGAGACGGCCGGGTTGCCGGGCGCCATTTGACGAATCTGGGCACCTTCCGCGCGTACGCGGAAGCCTATATAACCGCCCACCCGGACATTCAGCCGAGCATGACGCGCATGGCCCGCTACCTTGAAGCCGGAGCGACCGGCCTCCCGCTGGAACTCTACGTATTCTCCCGCGAGAAAGCCTGGGTCCAGTACGAAGGCATCATCGCCGACATCGTGGACCACCTCCTTTCCGTCATGGGAGAGTTCGGCCTCCGCGTATTTCAGAACCCCAGCGGCTGGGACATGGAAAAGGCGATGAAGGGGATCTAATTAACCAATACGTAGCCGACTTTCATATCGCCCAGTTTTCGATTTTTAAGCCTGGAACCCGTTCGAATTCGCGAACATTGTTCGTTATCAGAGTGCCTTCATGGAATTGTACGATCGACGCGATGAGGACATCGTTCGGGCCGATTCCCATGCCCTTCCGCTCGATTTCGCTTCGTATTTCCGCATAGAGGAGGGTCATGGAATCCGTAAACGGAACAATATCGAAGGGTTCGAGGAATTGAGCGGCTTTTTCCAGGTTTTCCCTTCTTTTAACGCTTTTATGCGCGCCGAGCAGCAATTCGGCCTTAACAATCACCGGAATGCGTATTTCAGCAGGAGAGAGAGACAATAGTCTATCGCGAATATTCTCGTATTTTCCGTTCAGAAAATAAATGCAGGTATTTGTGTCCAGAAAGTACATTACAGCGTTTCCCGCCAGCTGTCCGCCGCAAAGGGCGCGTCTTGGGGGCGAACCCAGGAACTATCCGAAATCGAACCGAACAGCGACTCGAAATCCTGCGGATACGAGGGCTCAAGGCGGGAGCGGATCTGTTCGGCAACCCATTTCGAAATGGATACGTGCTCCTTTTGAGCGGCGTATTCGACTTTTTTCAGGGTCGATTCATCGATATATAGCGATATTTGCGGCATGCGATCCTCCTTGTATACTAATTCTATTATGATAAGAACCAAAAAGCAAGTATACTTATACTTGCTGTGAAAATACAGCCGTACTGCAGACTGTATATATATACAAAAAATGTAAATATATATTACAATGGCGTCTGCTAGAGTTGTAAGCGCCAAGGGCGGCGCGAGATTGCAAAGGCGTAATCTTATTTTACTCAATGAGGAGTATTTTTATGGCTAACGCGTACATTGAAGAAGTTCTTGCGCAGGTTAAGGCGAGAAACGGGCACGAGAGCGAGTTTCTCCAGGCGGTGAGCGAGGTTCTCGAGACCCTGGAGCCGGTAGTCGTGCAGATGCCGGAGATTCAGAAGCACTCGATTCTTGAGCGGATGGTCGAGCCCGAGCGGGTTATCATGTTCCGCATTCCCTGGGTGGACGACGCAGGCAAGGTGCAGGTGAACCGCGGCTACCGCGTTCAGTTCAACAGCGCCATCGGCCCGTACAAGGGCGGAATCCGCTTCCATCCTTCCGTAAATCTTTCAATTTTGAAATTTCTGGGCTTTGAGCAGGTGTTCAAGAACAGCCTGACCACGCTCCCCATGGGCGGCGGCAAGGGCGGTTCGGACTTCGATCCGCGCGGCAAGAGCGACGGCGAAGTAATGCGTTTCTGTCAGAGTTTGATGACGGAGCTCTATCGCCATATCGGCGCGGACACCGACGTGCCCGCCGGAGATATCGGAGTGGGAGCCCGCGAAATAGGATATATGTTCGGCCAGTACAAGAGGCTTGCCAACGAGTTTACCGGCGTTCTCACCGGCAAGGGACTCAGCTACGGCGGATCCCTCATCCGCCCCGAAGCGACCGGATACGGCGCGGTGTATTTCGCGAGCAACATGCTCGCGGTCAAGGGAGAGGGCTTCAAGGGCAAGACGTGCGCGGTTTCCGGTTCCGGAAACGTGGCGCAGTACTGCGTAGAGAAGCTCACCCAGCTGGGCGCGAAGGCGGTCACCCTTTCCGACTCCAACGGCTTCATCCATGATCCTGACGGAATCGACGCAGAAAAGCTCGCCTTCGTGATGGATCTGAAGAACGTGAAGCGCGGCCGCATCAGCGAGTACGTGAAGAAGTTCCCGAAGGCGACCTATACCGAGGGCAAGCGCCCCTGGGGAGTCAAGGTCGATTGCGCCTTCCCCTGCGCCACCCAGAACGAGATTTCCGGCTCCGAGGCGGAAGAGCTCGTGAAGAACGGCTGCAAGCTGGTGTCCGAGGGCGCGAACATGCCTTCCACCCCGGAAGCCATCGAGGTGTTCCTGAAGAACAAGATCCTGTACGCGCCCGGCAAGGCGGCGAACGCCGGCGGCGTTGCGACTTCCGGTCTCGAGATGAGCCAGAACTCCATGCGCCTTTCCTGGAGCCGCGACGAAGTGGACCAGAAGCTGCAGGGCATCATGAAGAATATCCACGACAACGCCTACGCCGCTTCCAGGCAGTTCGGCAACGAGGGCAACTACATGATGGGCGCGAACATCGCCGGCTTCCTCAAGGTCGCCAACGCGATGATCGCTCACGGGGTCATCTAACGACTTTTGAAGTCTTTGACTTCAAAAGTCGTCATGCCGTGTAAGACGCTCAAATGGGCGTGACAAAAATGTGAAAAACGTCGAAAAAATCGGTTTTTCGGCTGTTTTCCTGCCCGCCCGGGATGACCGGGCGGTTTTTTTTCAGTAAAATAGGGCTCCAGAGAGGGAATGTTGTATGCATAAGATAATAGAGAAAAAGCAGTTTTCGGCTGAAGTGTTTTACCTGCGGGTCTCGGCTCCCGAAATCGCGCGGAACAGAAAAGCCGGCCAGTTCGTGCTCGTACAGATCGATACGGATTTCGGCGAGCGCATCCCCCTGACCATCGCGGACGCGAACGCCGAAGAAGGCTGGATTGCATTAGTGTTCCAGACGGTAGGAGCTACGACTCATAAACTTGCACTGAAGAACGTCGGAGACTCCATCGAGGCCATTTTGGGCCCCCTGGGCCGACCTACACATATCGCCAAGGTCGGAACAGTCGTCTGCGTGGGCGGCGGCATCGGAGTCGCTCCCCTCTACCCCATCGTAAAAGCGTATAAAGAGGCGGGGAACAAGGTGATCGTCATCATCGGCGCGCGCACCAAAGATCTGGTCATCTTCGAAGAAGAAATGAAGGCGGCGAGCGACGAGCTCATCGTCGTGACCGACGACGGCTCCTGGGGCAGAAAAGGTTTGGTTACCGAACCCTTGAAGGAATTGTGCGAGAGCGCGACGCCTCCAAATGAAGCGGTGGCGATCGGGCCGCCCGTTATGATGAAGTTCTGCGCGCTTACGACCAAGCCCTACGGCGTGCACACGGTGGTGTCCCTTAATACGATCATGATCGACGGCACGGGAATGTGCGGCGGCTGCCGGGTCACCGTGGGCGGAAAGACGAAGTTCGTCTGCGTCGACGGGCCCGAATTCGACGGCCATCTGGTCGATTTCGACAACATGATGATGCGCATGAAATCGTATAAAAACCGCGAGGAAGCGGACCACCATAAGTGCCACATGGAAATGGAGGCGGACCGGGTGGGAGATCCTGATTCGAAGACCGAGGGAGTACAGGCGTAATGAGCGAAAAAACATACGAACAATTGAAATCGGAAGCCGCCGTTCTGTGGAGCGGCCTGAAGGATAAGGCGCTGACGCCCAAAGACCGCATGGCGATACCGAGCCAGGATATGCCCTGCCGCGACCCGAAGGAACGCGCGCGAGTGATGGACGAGGTGGCGCTGGGCTACAGCGACGAGCAAGCCCGCGTGGAAGCCGCTCGCTGCCTGGGCTGCAAAAACCGGCCCTGCGTGGCAGCCTGCCCCGTCGGCGTGCCCATCCCCGAGTTTATCGCCTGCATCCAGGACGGAGACTACGCGAAGGCGGTTTCCACCATAAAGATAGCGAACCTGCTGCCGGCCATCTGCGGTCGCGTGTGTCCCCAGGAGAAGCAGTGCCAGAGTCAGTGCACGCTGGGAAAATCCCTTAAATCGATCGATAAATCGGTCGCCATCGGCCGGCTTGAGCGCTTTGTGGCGGACTGGGAGCGGGATAACGGGCTGATCAAGCCGCCCGCCGTTTCCGCGCCTACCGGAAAAAAGGTCGCCGTCATCGGTTCAGGTCCTGCCGGGCTTACCGTAGCCGCCGACGTGCGCCGGGAAGGCCATGAGGTTACCGTGTTCGAAGCCTTCCATAAAACAGGCGGCGTCATGGTCTACGGCATCCCCGAGTTCCGCCTTCCCAAGTCGATTGTCGCCAAGGAAGTGGAAACACTCAAAGCAATGGGAGTCGCCTTCCGCACGAACTTCCTCGTGGGCCGCACTGAAACGATCGACGCCCTTTTGGAGCGCGAAGGCTACGACGCGGCGTTCATCGGAACGGGAGCGGGTTTACCTAAGTTCATGGAAATCGAAGGCGAAAACCTGATCGGCGTGTTCAGCGCGAACGAATATTTAACCAGATCGAATTTGATGAAGGCCTACGATACCGCGAAGGCGGATACTCCGCTCTACGAAGCGAAGACGGTGGCGGTTGTCGGCGGCGGAAACGTCGCCATGGACGCCGCGCGCATGGCCTTCCGGCTCGGAGCCGAGAAGGTGTACTGCATCTACCGGAGAACCCGTTCCGAAATGCCCGCACGGGCGGAAGAAGTGACGCATGCCGAGGAAGAGGGAGTGGAGTTCGTATTCCTCAAGAACCCCACCAAAATCGTGGGCGACGAAACCGGCCGCGTGCGCGCCGTGGAAGTGCTGGAATACGAGCTGGGCGAGCCTGACGCTTCCGGCAGGCGGAGCCCCGTGGCGAAAGCGGGCACCGAACACGAGATTCCCGTGGACGCGGTGATCATCGCGCTCGGCAACGAATCCAACCCGCTGATGGCGCAAACCACCGAAGGCCTGGACGTAACGAAGCGGGGAAACATCGTGGTGGACAGCCAGCAGAAGACCAGCCTCAAGAAGGTGTGGGCCGGCGGAGACATCGTGCTCGGCGCGGCTACGGTAATTCTCGCGATGGGCGAAGGCCGCAAAGCCGCCGCCTCGATCAACGCCTACCTCTCCGGCAACGACGACCTCGCCGCCGATTGACAGTAAGGCAAATTGAATAAAAAAGACCCCCTGAAAGCAGACGCTTCAGGGGGTCTTTGCACATTTCATTCTGCTTTAATGCGCCTTTCCGCAAGTTCATACACTTCATTATCCGCGCGAATAGAAATCACAATTATCTTCATTTCTTGTTTTGTTCGTACCAGCCGATACACGACGCGTAAACCAAGCTTGGCTAGTTTGATTTTCATATAACCGGCAAGGTTTGAACTTTCTTTATTGCCCAAAGGTTTTCCATAGCCGCCTTCTGTGTAAGGAAGCGGATTCCGGGAAACCTTTTGGATAGCCTTTAAAACCTGGATTTTACATGATCCGTCAAGTTTTTCAACATCCGTAATAGCTGCTTTGTGGAAGGTAACAACCCACGGCATTATTCGATCTCTACATCATTGCTGGTATCGATCTCTTCTTGAGTGACTCCGATTGCCCGCATGAAATCGGTTTCAGAAATAAAATCGCTCTGCGATGATTGAGAGACACGCATGCTTGCTTCGGCAAGAAGGATATTGTCAGCGTTTTCATCGATAATTCTCGCGTATTCATCAGGACTGAGAATAACAGCTACCGGAACGTTATTTTTTACTACTATTTTGGTTTTATCATGCGTTAATTCGTCAAAAATACGACCGGCCTCGCCCTTATTAAAACGCGATACAGGGATCATAGATTGTAATACAGCTGTGGTAGTCATCTTCTTTCCCCCTTCCTTCACATAGTATACAAAATCCCTGTGTATATATCAATAAATATATTGATATATATATAATCAGCGTTTATCGTAGTTTTTTTCTACCCAGTTTTTATAGTCGCCGGATTTGATGCCTTCTACCCAGTCCTTGTGGGACAGGTACCAGTCTACGGTAAGAGCGAGGCCTTCTTCGAAGGTGACGGACTGTTTCCAGCCGAGCTCCTTTTTCAGTTTCGAGCAGTCGATCGCGTAGCGGCGATCGTGTCCGGGGCGGTCTTTTACGTAGGTGATGGTGTCGCGCACCTTTTTGGCATCGAGGCCGGCCTTGGAAGCGACGATGTCGATCAGGTTGAGCAACAGGTCGATGTTAGTCCACTCGTTTTCGCCGCCGATATTATATTTTTCGCCGACTCGGCCCTTGTTGACGATGTCCCACACCGCAGTGTTGTGGTCTTCCACGAAGAGCCAGTCGCGGATGTTCTTGCCGTCGCCGTATACCGGCAGGGGTTTTCCGTCGAGAATATTGAGAATCATGAGGGGAATGAGCTTCTCGGGGAAGTGGTAGGGGCCGTAGTTGTTCGAGCAGTTCGACAGGGTTACCGGCATGCCGTAGGTATGATGGTAGGCGAACACGAGGTGGTCGCTGGAGGCCTTGCTCGCGCTATAGGGTGAGCGGGGATCGTAGGGAGTGGTTTCGGTGAAGTAGCCGGTGTCTCCCAGAGAACCGTAGACTTCGTCGGTGCTGATGTGATGAAAGAGGACGTCTGTCCGCATGGAGCCGTCGGAGGCCTTCCAACTGGCGCGCGCGGCGTCCAGCAGGGTGAAGGTTCCCATCACGTTGGTTTTGATGAAGGCTTCCGGGCCCAGGATCGAGCGGTCCACATGGCTTTCCGCGGCAAAGTGGATCACCGTGTCGATGTCGTATTTTTTGAATACTTCCTCGACCTTGGCGCGGTCGGTGATGTCTCCGTGTTCGAAAAAATAGCGCTTGCCGCCGAATTGGGTTTGGATGTCCGCAAGGCTCGCGGCGTTTCCGGCGTAGGTAAGCGCGTCGAGGTTGACCACGCGGCCGGAAAAGGACGGGGTTTTCTGCAGAAGCACATGGATGAAATTGCACCCGATAAATCCGGCGCCGCCGGTAACGAGTATGTTATTCAGTTTTCTCATATTTTATTCTCCTTGGAGGAAAGGTACTCTTTCAAACTCGCCTTCCAGTCGGGGATGTCCCGGCCCAGAACCGCGCGTATTTTCGACTTGTCCAGCACGGAATACGGGGGGCGGCGGACCTTGGCAGGAAACTCCGCGCTCGTGCACGGCAGAATCGAGCAGTTTTTCGACGGATCGAGAAGGCCTGCGTCCCTGCCGGAGAGATAGATTTCGTTCGCGAAATCGAACCAGGAGATGTTTCCTTCGTTTGAAAAATGGTATATGCCGAACTCGGGGGAGGAAACCGTCTTGTACGCGCAGGCTTCCGGATGCGCCGCCTCGCGGGCTATCGCGGGAACAGAAAGAAGAAACGCGCAGATCGCCTCGCAGAGGTCTTTCGCCCAGGTGGGAGTGCCCCGCTGGTCGTTAACGACTTTCAGCTCGGTTTTTTCTGCCATGAGGCGAAGCATGGTGTGAACGAAGTTGTTCCCGTGAGCTCCGTAGAGCCAGGCGGTTCTGAGTATCCAGGTGCGCGGATTGTTCGCAAGGGCGGCAGATTCTCCGTCTCGCTTGGTGAGGCCGTAGACTCCCGTGGGATCGGTCGGATCGTCTTCCCGATAGGGGCGCGCTCCGTTTCCGTTAAAAACGTAGTCGGTGGAAATATGGAGCATGACGGCGCCGTATTTGGCGGCGCAGGAAGCGATATTCGCCGGTCCGTCTTCGTTGAGGCGCGAGCAGAGATCCCGGTCGTCCTCGGCCTTGTCGACTGCGGTGTAGGCCGCGCAGTTTATGATCGCGCGAATCGACTTGCCCCGGAATACGAGTGATTCGGCGTAGCGTTCGAGAGCGGCGCTTTCTGTGATGTCGACCTCGCGGTCGGTGCCGACGCATTCGATTCCGCAGGCGGAAAGCTTGTTCGAAAGCTCCGTGCCCAGCATGCCCTTGTTGCCGATAAGCCAGACCATCAGTTTCCCCCCAGTTCAGCGCGGAGAGCTTCGATAGACGCGTGCTTTGTGTCTTTGTCCGAGAGAGACGGGGGCATCCCGAGGTCCGGCCACTCGATTCCGATGGCGGGATCGTTCCACATCAAACCGCCTTCGTCCTCCGGGTGGTAAAACTCGGTGCACTTGTACGCGAATACTGCCGTTTCCGATAACACAAGAAACCCGTGGGCAAAGCCTTCAGGTATATAGAACTGATTCTGGCGCTCAGGGGTCAGGAGCACTCCGTGCCAGCGGCCGAAAGTCGGAGAACCTGGACGTATGTCCACCGCTACGTCGAATACTTCGCCGTCGATGCAGCGAACAAGCTTTCCCTGGGGGTATTTCTTTTGAAAATGAAGGCCCCGGAGCACGCCGCGAACGGACTTCGACTGGTTATCCTGAACGAAGCGCATGGAAAGACCGGCCTGGGCAAAATCGCGCTCGGACCAGGACTCGAAAAAATACCCGCGGTGGTCGCCGAAAACCTTCGGCACGATCTCGAACAATCCCTCTATGGGGCAAGGCGTAATGGTAAAGGGCATAGGATCAGGCATTCTCCGCGATATAAGAAAGATACTCGCCGTATTCGGTCTTGTAGCCGGCGGCAAGGGCCAGAAGGGCGTCTTTGGTCAGCCATTTATTGGCGAAGGCGATCTCTTCGATGCAGGATACGTACATTCCCTGCCGCTTCTGCACGGTGGCGATGAAGTTCGAGGCTTCAAGGAGGCCGTCGTAGGTGCCTGTATCGAGCCAGGCCATTCCGCGGCCGAGCACCTCTACGGAGAGGCGGCCTTGAGCGAGATAGGTGTTGTTCACTGAGGTGATTTCGATTTCCCCGCGCGCGGACGGCTTCACGTTTTTGGCGATGTCGACGACTGTATTGTCGTAGAAATACAGGCCGGGAACGGCGAAGTGGGACTTCGGCTTTGCCGGTTTTTCCTCGATGGAGAGTGCCTTTCCCGAAGGATCGAACTCGACGACTCCGTAGGAAGTGGGGTCTTTTACGTAATAGCCGAAAATCGCCCCGCCGCCTTCGGAATCAATGCGGTTCGCGGCGTTTTTCAAGGTGGCGGAAAATCCGCGGCCGTAGAAAATGTTGTCGCCGAGCACCAGGGCGCAGGAATCTCCGGCGATGAAGCGCTCGCCCACGATAAAGGCGTCGGCAAGGCCCCGGGGGCTTTCCTGGACGGCGTATTCGAAGCGCATCCCCAGCCATTCGCCCGAGCCGAACAGATCCTTGAACACGGGGAGGTCCCTGGGGGTGGAGATGATGAGCACCTCGCGGATTCCCGCAAGCATGAGAACGGACAGGGGATAGTAGATCATGGGTTTGTCGTAGAGGGGCAGGATCTGCTTGGATACCGCCTTCGTGATCGGATAGAGCCGGGTTCCCGAACCGCCGGCAAGTATGATTCCTTTCATATGATAAGTCCTTTTTACTCGATGAGAATAGTGACAAGGTCGCAAGATGTACCAAAGCATTTTATCAGCAGAGGGGGCTTAGCGCAAGAGAGGCGCCAAGGAGAGGAAGCGTAAAATAAAACGGCGCCCTTAAGAGGGCGCCGCAGGGATGGGTTAGTCCATTATGTGGGTCGTAATCGGCGGAAAGCCGTTGAACTCGACCGAGGCGTAGCTGGAGGTGTAGGCTCCGGTGGAAAGCCAGTAGAGCCGGTCGCCGATTTTCAGGTCGATAGGCAGGCGGTACTTGCAGTCTTCGTACATGATGTCCATGCTGTCGCAGGTGGGGCCGGCCAGGATGACTTCCCCGTACTTCGCGGTCGGGCTGTCCTTGAGCGTGACCACCGGGTATTTGATGGACTCGCCCAGGGTTTCGATCAGGCCGTTGAACTTGCCGGTGTCCTGGAACACCCAGCGGTTCAGGGCGGTGTTGTTCTTGCGGGAGATCAGGACGACCTCGCTTATCAGGATTCCCGAATTTCCCACGAGGGATCGGCCCGGTTCCAGAATGATCTGGGGGATTTCGTCGCCGAAGTCGTCCCGGAGATAGCGGGTGATTTCGCTCGCGTATTCCTTGAGGTCGTTCGTCGGTTCGATGTAGCTCGCCGGGAAGCCGCCGCCCATGTTGATCATCTGGAGCTTGATGCCCTCGTCTTCTTCGAGGCTCGTCATGAGGTACTTGGTCTTGGCGATGGCGTCGTTCCACTGGCCGATGTCGCGCTGCTGGCTGCCTACGTGGAAGGAAATTCCGTAGGGGGTAAGGCCTGCGTCGCGGGCCTGTACGAGCAGGTCGTAGGCCATGTCGGGGTGGCAGCCGAACTTCCGCGAAAGCGGCCAGTCGGCGGTAACGGAGTTTTCCACGAGTATGCGCACGTAGACTTTCGAGCCGGGCGCGTATTTCGCGATGTTTTTGAGGTCTTCCTTGCTGTCCGTTGCGAACATGCGGATACCCTTTTCAAAGAAGTATGCAATGTCCCGCGCTTTTTTGATGGTGTTGCCGTAGCTGATGCGTTCGGGCTCTACGCCCAGAGAGAGCACTTTATCCAGTTCGAATCTCGACGCGATGTCGAAATTGGAGCCCTGTTCAGCCAAAAGGGATATGACCTTCGGGTTCGGATTCGCCTTTACAGCGTAATAGATCTGGGCGAAGGGAAACGAATTCTGAAGCTTGATGTAGTTCTTCTTGATCGTCCGCAGATTAATCACCACGCAGGGTGTCTCGAGTTTCTCCGAAAACTCGAGAAAACGGTGCCATTCGGCATCACTTACATACTCTTCTCTGTTCACTTAGGGTTTCGCACCTCCTGGTAAATTGAAACTATTTTTGCAATATAGGCTCCATTACCTCTTGTGTCAATTGATATTTTGCGCCCCTTCGGGCATATTTTTCCAATGAACGTATTATTACAGGTCGGAGCCCTTTTTTTTCTCATGGCGATAGGCTATCTGCTCGGAATCAAGAAGCTGATAGAAGGCAATGCGATTCGCGGCATGTCTAATCTGATCGTGAAGGCTACCCTTCCCGCCCTCGTGTTGATGTCTTTGCAAAAACCGTTTTCGGCCGATCTGCTCGCCCAATCCCTGCAAACCCTTCTCGTCGCGTCCCTCTTTTACATCGCGATAATCGGGCTCTCCCTTCTGGTCTCCCGCGCCCTGTATCCGAACAACAAAACCGGAGCCCCGGGGGCCGCGGCCTTTTCGCTGGCCTTTTCGAACGCCGCCTTCGTGGGATTCCCCGTGATAACGTCCATTATGGGAGAGGGATCCCTCTTTCTCGCCTCGATCCACAACATTTTGTTCAACGTGCTCGCCTTTTCTGTCGGCATTCTCATGATCGCCGCGGACAGGACCGGAGGGGCGGCCTCCGCGGAAAGCCGGAGCGCCGCTCGCATCCCGTTGAAGCGCATCTTCAATATCAATGTGGTGTCCGCCCTGCTGGGCTTTCTCTTTTTCTTTTTTTCCATCGCCATTCCGCAGGCGATCGCGCTTCCGCTTACGATGCTGGGAAGCATGACCACTCCGCTGGCGATGATCGTGACCGGGGCCATGCTTTCGCGCACTCCGCTGGGCGCGGTCATGGGAGACTGGCGGCTCTACGCCGTAAGCGCGGTTCGGTTGGCAGCCTGGCCGCTGTTAACGGCGATCGCGCTCCGGGCGGCGGGCGTGAGCGGAGAACTCTATCTCATTTCGATAATCATCGCCGGAATGCCGGCCGCGTCCAACACCAGTTTGCTCGCGGAGGTCTACGGCGGAGACAGCAAGACCGCATCGTCCATCGTGTTCATGACGACGCTCCTCTCCGTGATAACGATTCCGGTAATGGGCGTGCTGCTCTCGCGCTAAATCCTTACGCGAGCAGCGGTTCGAGGTCTTTTTTCGCCTGAGCGAGAGAGGTCCACAAGAAGGCATTGAGCTTTTCCGCGCGGGCGGCGTCGATATTAATCTGGATGTCGTCGAAAAAAACGATTTCTTCCGCCTGAACCCCAAGCGCTTTCACCGCTTCCCGGTATATCTCCGGTTCAGGCTTTACAAGGTTCACCCGGCAGGAAAACACGGCGGCGTCCACGGCAAGAAAGAGCGGCACCCGGCTCTCGAACCGTTCCAGAAATTCGAAGGGCATGTTAGAGAGTATCCCGATTTTATACCCATTCTTCTGAAGCCCCAGCGCCCACTCGGTGACAGGGCCTGAAATTCGCGTCCACGCCGTCAGATCTTCGTCCAACAGGCGCTCGGTCAGTTCGTCCAAGGAAGGGCCCTTCTCGCTCGCCTGGGCGGAAGTTTCATGCCGGTATCCTGCGTCGTTCAGGATGTTCCGGTACATTTCGAGTCCCGGGAGGGTTCCCCGATCGAACTCGCTCCGGTAGCGGCGGAACCCGTCGACGAATACGTCGCGGGAAAGCCCCGTAAGGCTCGCCATGCGGTCGAAGCAGGTAGTATCCTGCTGTTCCGAAATCACATTGCCGAAATCAAGCAACACGGCTTTTATCTTGTTCATGATAGTCTCCTTACGCGCCCAGCTCAGCTCTCTATTGAGAGCTCAGCTCTCAATAGAGAGCTGGTCCAGCTTTTCGCGGATGTATTCGCTTTTTTCCTTGAGGCCGATCTTTCCGGTTTCCAGAATCAGGATGTTCGGCTGACGCGGGTCGAGCTTCACCCGGCCGGCGGATTCCTTCATCATGCGGAGAAGCCGCTCCACGGACACCTTCGACACCTTGGAGAACTCCACGAACACCCGGCCGGCCCGTTCTTTCAGGCTGGAAATCGACAGGTTCCTGCAGATAATCCTGATCTCGGCGAGCGAGAGGAGGCTCTGCACCTCTTCCGGTATGGGGCCGAAGCGGTCCAGAAGCTCCGTGTACACCCGGTCGAGTTCGTTCTGGGTGCCGATGGACGCGATTTTCTTGTAGATTTCCATCTTCGTTTGCGCCATTTCGATATAGGAATCGGGGATGAAGCCGGTGTATTCGAGTTCGAGCCACACCTCCTCCTCCGCGACATAATCGGAGTTCTGGAGTTTTTGCACGGCTTCTTCGAGCATTTTGAGGTAGAGATCGAAGCCGACCGAATAAATGTCTCCGGACTGCTCCTTGCCCAACAGGTTGCCCGCTCCCCGAATTTCCATATCCTTCATCGCGATCTTGAAGCCCGAGCCGAGTTCGGTAAAGTCCGATATGACCTGGAGGCGCTTCATGGCGATCTCGGAAAGCGCCTTGCCTTCCGGATAAAAGAGGTAGGCGAAGGCTTTGCGGTCAGAGCGTCCGACGCGGCCGCGCAGCTGGTAGAGCTGGGACACGCCGTACATGTTGGCCTTGTCGATGATGATGGTGTTCACGTTGGGTATGTCGATGCCGTTTTCGATGATGGTCGTCGCGATGAGCACATGGAAGCCGCCCATTTTAAAGCGGCGGAATATTTCTTCGAGCTCCGTCGGGCCCATCTGGCCGTGGGCGGTGTCAACGAGCATCTCGGGCACGAGCTTTTCGATGAGAATGCGGGTTTCCTCAAGGCTTTCCACTCGATTGTGGAGATAGAACACCTGGCCGCCGCGCTCTACCTCGCGCCTGATGGCGGCCGCGACGCGGTCCCCGTTGAACTCGGCTATCACCGTTTCTATCGGGTGGCGGTTCTGCGGGGGCGTGGTCAAGAGGCTCATGTCGCGGATTTTCAGGAGGGACATGTGGAGGGTCCGGGGGATCGGGGTGGCGCTCATGGCGAGGGAGTCGATGCTCGTCCGCATTTCCTTGAGCCGCTCCTTGTCCTTCACCCCGAAGCGCTGCTCCTCGTCGATTATCATGAGCCCCAAGTCCTTGAACTTTACGTCCTTCTGGATGATGCGGTGTGTGCCCACCAGAATGTCGACCTCTCCGCGCGCGACCCGCTCGAGCGTTTTTTTCTGGTCCGCGGGGGAGACGAAGCGGGAGAGCTGGGCGATCCGCACCGGGAATTTCTCGAAGCGTTCGGTGAGCGTGTCGTAGTGCTGTTCGGCGAGAATCGTGGTGGGAGCGAGAAAGGCGACCTGTTTTCCGCCCATGACGGCCTTGAAGGCGGCTCGCATCGACACTTCCGTTTTTCCGTACCCTACGTCTCCGCACACGAGGCGGTCCATCGGCACGGGCTTTTCCATGTCTTCTTTTATTTCGGCGGTGACCGTCAGCTGGTCGTCCGTTTCCTCGTAGGGGAAGGCTGCCTCGAAGGCGGTCTGCCACTCGCCGTCCTTGGGGAAGGCGAAGCCGCGGGCGGCTTTCCGCTTCGAATAGAGAGAGATAAGCTGCTGGGCGATGTCCTCTACGGACTTTTTTACCTTGTTTTTGCGGTTTTCCCAGGATTTTGAGCCGATGCGGTCGAGCCGGGGATCGTCGCCCTCGTTTCCGATGTATCGCTGGACGAGGTTGACCTGCTCGATCGGAATGAACACGATTTCTTCGTTCGCGTATTCGAGCTTGATGTAGTCCCGCTCGTTCCCGAGAGCGCGCACCCGGTCGATGCCTTTGAAGCGGCCGATGCCGTAATTGACGTGGACGACGTAGTCGCCGGGATTAAGTTCGACGAAGGTGTCGATAACGGCGCTCTTCGCGTGCTTCACCGACTTGGGGATATGCCGCCTGCGGCCGAATATCTCGTTTTCCTGAATTACAAGGATCTTGAGTTCAGGCAAGCCGAAGCCGGAGGACAGGTTTATCGGGAATATCTCTATCGGAAAATCCTTCAGGATTTCCCCGACTCTCAGGGCCTGATGCTCGCTCTCCGCGAACACGCAGATCTTCCACCCGTTTCTGATAAGGGAATCGAGTTCTTCCTTGAGGTACACGATGTTCCCGAAAAAGCTCCGGGGCGGGTCGCAGACGAGGCGCAGCCGCTCGGACGAACGAGAGGCTTCGCCGTGGATGGTCCGGAAGAGCAGACGCTTGGTCCATCCCTCGCACAGCTCCTTGAAATTGAAAAGGAGGCGCCGGGGTTCGGGAACTTGCGAAAGAAGGAGGGATTGGAGGGAATCCGAGGCGTACCGATGGTCTGTTTCGCCCGAAGCCGAGGCGGTTTTCATTTTCCGGTACAAACCGAGGTACTCGCGATCCAAACTTTCCTGGGAGTTGTCCTGGCGGTCGTAATCGATGAACAGAACGGCCGGTGCGTTTTCCATCCCTGAGCCGCCCAGATAATCAAGCACGGACGACGGATTTCCGAAGGCCAGCGGATAAAAGAGCTCTTCTCCGTCGAAACCCCGATGCTCGCGCAGATGGCGTATCAGATAGTCGGCGCCCCCGCCGAATTCGGGCAGATCCGCGAGAGTCCGCTCCAGAACCGAGATGCGTTCGTCGGTCCAGATTACCTCCCGAACGGGATAGACGACGAAGGATTCGAGCGATGCGTTCGAGGTCTGGCTCGAAGGATCGAAGGATTTGATCTGTTCCACCCGGTCGAAGTCGAACACCACGCGGTGCGCGTCTTCCTCTCCCGGCATGAAGATGTCCAGCACCTCGCCGCGGAGGGCGAACTCGCCCCGCACCGTAACCCGGGGAACGCGGGTGTAGCCGTGTTCCGCAAGGGTCTGCGCTAAAGACGCCGAGTCGAAATCGGAGCCGACCCGAATTTCCCGCAGCAGGGAACGATAGGCCTCGCGCGGGGGGACGGGCGTTAAAAAGGCCCTCTGAGTCATGACGACGACCCGCTTATCCTGAGGGAGGGGTATTCCCGAGGCGGCTGAATCCGAAAAGGCAGAAAGAGCGGAGAGAGCGGCTGAGCGGCGGCCGAATACCGGGGAGCTCGGCGGAACAGGGCGGTAGGCGATGGATCCCCACCAGGGAAGCACGGTACAATCGAGGGATGAGAGGTCGAGATCGGCGGAAAGGGATTCGATGTCCTTCTCCGTCGGCACCACGATTACGAGCGGTTGCGCGTTCGATTGTATGAACTCGGCAAGGAAAAAGCCCTGGAGACCGCCCTGAAGACCCTCAATTTCATAGGGCCATGCGTGTTCATTTAAACGGTCAAGAACACCGGACATGGACTGCCACCGGTGTATCGCTGTTTGAAGGGAAAAAGTGGACATATTGAGAGTATATTAACACTAATGAGAGGGATGAAAAAGACCGATAGTTGAGAAAAGGGAGTTTTTGAAGGTGAAACAGTTCTCATTTGTCATGCTCATACTGTGCCTCTCTACGGTTTTACCGGCTCAAGGCCAAACACCGGCCCAGGGCGAAGTTTCGATACGTTTCTATAACCGCGCGGTGTATTATCCCGGAAACTCCCCGGCCGAACAGATTTTCATCCATGTCACCATTAAAAACCCGAGTCCGGACACGCTCCGCTTCAAACTCGCCGACGACCGCTCGTTCAGCGTGGATTTCACCGCCGCGAACACGCGCAATTTGTTTCTCGATCATACGGAAGACTGGAAAAGAAGGCAGAGCACCTCCCGGCAGGTGTTCTTCCGCGAAGTGAGCCTTGAACCGGGAGAGTCCTTTTCGTTCGTGGAAAACCTGAAAGACTACCTCGCTATAACAGAGCCGGGAATGTATATCCTGCAATGCCGTTTTTATCCAGAACTGCTCAACGCGAAAAATGCCGGCTCCTCGTTCGCGTCGAACCGGCTCACCCTGGACATCAAGCCCTCTCCCGGTCCGGCGGGCCTGAAAAGCTTGCCGATCGCCGCTCAAACCGGCGAAATCCTGAAAGCGGAAAGCATCCCTCCCGACCAGGTCGTGATGACGGTTATCACCGCCCGGCAGAAAGGCCTGTGGGACCAGTTCTTCGTCTATTTCGACCTGGACCGGATGATTAAACGCGATCCGGCGCTGGGCCGCCGGTACAACAGCGAATCAGAAACCGGAAGGCTCGCGATCATCGAACGCTATAAGGCTGATTTGAAACAGGAGCGGATAGACCGCGAACTGTCCGTCATACCGAACCGATTCGAGATCGAACGAACGATGTACACCGCGACGGAAGGAACGGTAAGCGTCATCGAGTGGTTCGATCAGAACAACTACACTGAAAAAAAACGTTTTGTGTATTATGTATGGTCGCGCAACAATGTGTGGCTTATTTATAACTACACGGTAGAAAATCTCGGAAACGAGTAGGATATACGGAATGAAAGCTCTCCTTGTCTCGGAAAATGATCAAAACCTCCCCGAAATCCGGAAAATTCTCAAGTCTTCCGGATTCGATTTGATTCATTACCGGTCTGCTATCAAGGCTTTGGACAATATTGAAGAAATCCTTCCCGATACCGTGTTCATAAATACGGCCGATTTTCCGCGCCATTGGAAAACGCTGACCCAATTCATTCGATCAGACCATGCCAGGGCCGAAACCCTGATCATCCTGCTTATTTCCGAACGCTTCACGACGGACGACGCCGACAAGGCGAACTTTCTGGGAATCAACGCGATGATTCAGGAAAACTTCAGTCTGGAAGACGACGAAGATGCGACACTGAAAAAGCTCTTCGCCCGCTACGGGTTCGAGGAAAACCCTCAAATCCCCAACGCGGAGATCTCCGCGAACGCCGTATTCATGTTCACGAATCCGCTCACCGACGCGATCATCACCGGCAAGATCGAACGGCTCAGCGCGGAGCACATGCGCTTCCGGCCTGACTCCCCTGCTTCGGTCAGCGACCTTGCGGCCGGCGAAATTCTCGAACAATGTTCGCTTAAACTCAATAAAAAGATTTTATCGCCCCGCTGCCTGATTCAGGGCGTTTCCGCCCTGCTCCAGTTGGACTTCATCGATCTCAGCCCGGAAAACGTTTCCGAAATCAACGCCTTTCTCAGTGGATCAGGGCAATAGCTAAAAGAGCGATGAATATAAGGGATACGGCCGGATAAATCCACCAGGGAAGCGGGTCGGGCGTCGCGTTGCCGCGTTTCCCTTCCGGGCCGCTTCTGTTCGAACCTCGTCCGTTCACCGCGTAGCCGCACGCCGGGCATCCGTCCCTGAATACGGACGAATCCCCCGCGAAGCCGCAGGCAGGACAGCGAACAGACGCGAAGAATTTCCCGCAGCGGGGACAAAATTTGTCTTTTTGCTTAACTTCCGAGCCGCAGAATTCGCAAAAAAAACGCGGTTTTTTGGCCGGCATCGACAAAGGCCGCGGCTACTTGTCCGCGCCGCACGAAGCTTTCGCGCAGGCGGTGCTGTTTCCGCAGGAAGGGGCCGAATCGTTTTTGTAAAAACCGGAACCCTTAAAACTGATTCCTACCCCGCCCGACAGCACCCTACGCACGGCTTTTCCGCATGACGGGCAGGTGTTCACCGGCTGGTCGGACATTTTCTGGAATACTTCAAATCGATTTCCGCAAGAATCACAGGCATAATCATATGTTGGCATACAAGCTTAAACCCTTATAAGAAAAATAATGTAGCGCTGATAATTCGCTCTTTAAAAATACATTTTTTTAATCGCGTCGGCAAGCGTTCCCACAGGAAAACTGCGGTTCTCCAATGACAGGGTGCTTCCGTTCTGCGTAAACGACGCGCCCAGGGCGAGTCGAAACAAAGAAGCGGCCATTCGCGCGCTTCGCGCGTCTGTCGTTTCCAGATACACTGAAAAAAGCGCGTTGTCCGTTCCGTCTCTTTCAATGTACGCTTCCGCGGACGCGATCGGCAATGTCAAATCCGGACCGAGAAAGCGGGAAAGAGGCTGTTTGGGGTTTTGAACGAAAAACCCGGTCAGCGAGCCTAGACTTGAGGCTGCGTTCAGGACGGCTGATTCGAAACGGGGAGGCAAAACAGGTGCGTCATCTCCGCCGCCTGATTTCAGGCGCCGCAGTAAAGAGGCGATATCGCCTTCGGAGGAAAATAACAGCACGCCCGAGCGCGGAACCGCGCCCCGAAGCCCGTTCAGGGAATACCACTCCCCCGCGCCGCGTTCTGTTTGTTTCAGCCAGCCCTTCGAGGCGGGGAAAATAAGGCCGGAAGCGGCCTTCGGAAACGAACCGAGAGCGAATCCCTCTATGATCGATTTCGTACCCTCGCCTTCTGAAAACCGTATCGATACATATACCGAATGAATTCGCGAGAGAGCCTGCTCCGAAAGATCCTCGAAGCCGAAAGATGCGAGCATCTGTTCGACGAAAAGCCTGTTTCCTTCCACCGGAATGCACGCGTAGGCGTCTGCGCCGGAACTCAGGAGAGCCATGGGATTCTGCGGAATTCGCTCTCCGGTTGTGGCGCAGGACGCCAAAAGGAGGACGCACAAACCAAGGGCCGGCCAGGCAAGGCCGAGGCGGCCGTTGGTACGCATCATTCTCATGCGAGGGCGATGTCCGAAAGCCAGAGTTCGTCTCCGGCTTCGATCGAAGCGGGATTGGAGCCGCTCTGTCCCGCTAAATCTTGCGCCCACGCCGCTGAAACGGAAAGCGTTTCGCTTGCGAGGTAGTCCTTAAACCGCTCGAACGCCTTTTTCAAAAGCTCGGCGGATTCGGCGCTGTTCGAAGAAGCCGATCCAACCGTCAGCCGGATGCGGTCCGTTACGGCGAGTCCGCGTTCCTTGCGAAGGTTCTGGACCCCGCGCACCAGGTCGCGGATAAGGCCCTCGAGCTGGAGCTCTTCGGTCACTTCCGTGTCGAGTCCGACGGTCAGGGTTCCTTCGTTCACGACGCGGAGATTCGCTTTCTCCACGCGGGTTACGACTATCTTTTCGAGCGTAAGCTCTACGGTCTGTCCTTCGACATCGATGCTGAGAGTCGATCCCTCGAGAATCGTTTGAATCTCGGAAGAACTGAGTTTTTCGATCTCGGCCGCCGCGATTTTCATGGAAGCGCCGAGTTCTTTACCCAATACGCGGAAGTTCGCCTTGGCGGAATATTCCACCAGGTCCTCTTCCTTGTCGTGGAAAACGACTTCCTTGACGTTCAATTCGTCGCGGATGCTCTCTTCCATTTCAAGCAGGACGCTTTTCTCTTCGGGATTGCGGGTCACCAGCTCGACCGATTTCAGAGGCTGGCGGGTTTTCAGATTGAACTGATAGCGGAGGCTTCTTCCCATCGATATCGCTTTTTGAACCGTCGCCATTTTGAACTCGAGGGCGGGATCGCGCAAACTCTCGTCGTATTTCGGATAATCGGCCAGATGCACCGACTCGGGATCGGAGGAGGTTCTGAGGTTGAGCCACATCGACTCGGTGATGAAGGGCACCACCGGAGCGGCCACGAGGGCGAATTTTTTGAGCGCGCGGTAGAGGGTGTCGTAGGCTTGAGCCTTGTCGCCGTCGTTTTCGCTCTTCCAGAAACGCCTGCGGGACCTGCGGATGTACCAGTTGTTGAGCTGATCGATGAAATCTACGATCGGGTCGATAGCCTTCGAGAGGTCGTAGGAATCCAGAGACTCGGAAACTTCCAGCACCATTTTTTCGGTGATAGAAAGAATCCAGCGGTCCAGGGGATTCGCCGACGCGTCTTTTGCCAGCGGCGCATCGTCGGCGGGAGACTCGATTCCGTCGATATTCGCGTAGGTGACATAAAAGCTGTAGCTGTTCCACAGGGGAATCAGGATGCCCTTTAAAATTTCCCGGACGCCCTCGTCGGAATACTTGAGATCGTCGGCCTTGACCACGGCTGAGTGCATCAAAAACAGACGGAGAGCGTCGGCGCCGAATTCCCCGACTACCTTGTTGGGGTCGGTGTAGTTCCGCAGCGACTTCGACATCTTCTTGCCGTCTGTAGCGAGCACCAGGCCGTTGACAATGCAGTTTTCGAACGCGGGCCGGTCGAAGAGAGCCGCCGCGAGAATGGTAAGCGTATAGAACCAGCCTCGGGTTTGATCGAGTCCCTCTGAAATGAAGTTCGCGGGGAAATGCTTCTCGAAGTATTCCTTGTTTTCAAAGGGATAGTGGTTCTGGGCATAGGGCATGGCGCCGGACTCGAACCAGCAGTCGAGAACTTCCGTGATGCGGTTCATGGTTCCGCCGCAGGAGCAGGGAATCGTAATCTGATCGACGAAATGCTTGTGCAGATCCTCGGGGTATACGCCGGAAAGATCCTTCAGCTCCTGGCGGCTTCCCACGCAGAGAGTCTTGCCGCAGTCCGGGCATTTCCATATCGGAAGGGGATTTCCCCAATACCGGTTCCGGCTGATCGCCCAGTCGCGCGCGCCTTCCAGCCATTTCCCGAAGCGGCCTTCCTTGATGTGCGAAGGCTGCCAGTGGATTTTAAAATTGGCCTCGAGCATGCTCTTCTTGATTTTTTCCACTCCGACGAACCAGCTTCCCACCGCGCGGTAGATCAGCGGGCTGGAACAGCGCCAGCAATGCGGATAGGAGTGGAGAATCTGTTCTTTTTTGACGAGCTTGCCTTCCGCGCGCAGGCGGTCCATGATCGCCTTGTCGGATTCCTTGACGAATTGTCCCGTATAATCGGAAACATCAGCGGTGAACTTGCATTCGGCGTCCACCGGGCAGATTGTAGGAACGCCGGTTCCCTTGAATACGCGGTTGTCGTCTTCTCCGAAGCCGGGCGCGGTATGCACGATGCCCGTTCCGTCGGCGGTGGTAACGAAGTCGCCGAGGAAGGTACGGAAGGCGCCGGGGCTTCCGTCTTCGTTTTTCGCCAATTGGGCGAAATAGGGGAAAAGCGGCTCATAGCAAAGGCCGGCAAGCTCGGAGCCTTTTTTGCGCCAGAGAATCGTGCAGGACGCCGGATCCTTGTAATACGCGGAGAGCCTCGCTTCTGCAAGGATATAGCGCTCGGTGCCGTCGCTCACCAGCACGTAGTCGACGTCCGGACCGAGGGTGAGGCCGAGGTTGCTCGGAAGGGTCCAGGGAGTCGTGGTCCAGGCGAGGAAGTAGGTGTGTCCGTCGATCAGATCGGACACAAGGGATGCCTCGGGAACATGAACAGCCAGTTTATCTTTCGCGGCGGCGGCTTCCGCGGCTGTTACGCCGCCGGAAACGAGGAATTTCACGGTAATGGCCGGATCGTGGACGTCCTTGTATCCGCCAAGATTGAGTTCATGGTTGGAAAGAACGGTCGAACAGCGGGGGCAATAGGGAAGAATGTAATGGCCTTCATACAGAAGCCCCTTGTCCCAAAGGCTTTTCATGACCCACCAGATGGATTCCATGTAATCGCCGTCCATAGTCTTGTAATCGTTGTCGAAATCTACCCATCGACCCAGGCGCGTGATGGTCTGCCGCCATTCGTCGACATAGCGCAAAACGCTCGACCGGCACGCTTCGTTGAAGCGAGCGATGCCGTAGGCTTCGATGTCGGTCTTCGAATTGAGGCCCAATTCCTTCTCGATCAGGTTCTCGACGGGAAGGCCGTGGCAGTCCCAGCCGAAACGGCGCTCGACCTTGCGGCCCTTCATCGTCTGATAGCGGGGAATAATATCTTTAATGGTGCTCGGCACAAAATGTCCGAAATGGGGCAACCCTGTGGCGAACGGAGGACCGTCATAAAATACGTAGTCGGGACACCCTTCACGGTTCGCGACGGACTTCTTGAAAATGTCGTTCTTCTCCCAGAACGCAAGGACTTTTTCTTCCTGCTCCGGGAAGCTCACTTTCGGATCGACCGCTTCGTACATATCGTTACAACTCCTGACAAGGTTTTGAGATTTTCCGTCCCAGTATAGCGAATCGGCGGATTTGTTTCCATAGCCGGTTCGAACCCCTTCCAGCGGGTCTTGAATGCTTGACTTTCCCCCCTTTGCGGGGTATCGTTAAAAAAACATCGATTGCAAGGAAGTATCATGGCGAAACAGAAAATCTCGGCCGTTCCTTCGATCCGCCGGCTTCCATCGTATCTCCATATCATCAGGCAGGCCAAGGACGAAGGCAACGAGTACATATCAGGAACGGTAATCGCCCAGGAGCTCCATCTTGAACCGATTCAGGTCCGCAAGGATCTGGCGATAACGGGCATCGTCGGAAAGCCCAAAAAAGGCTATCCGGTGATCGCGCTCATGGCGGCGATCGAACACTTCCTCGGCTGGGACGAAATGCAGCAAGCCGTCCTTATCGGAGCCGGAAACCTCGGCACCGCCCTCACCGGCTATCAGGAATTCCAGTACCACGGACTCAATATCTGCGCGGCCTTCGATCAGGATCCGGCGAAAGTCGGCAAAACCATCCACGGAGTCCGGGTATTCTCCCTTGAAACCATGGATGTCCAGATCCGCAATCTCGGAGCCAAGATCGCGATATTGACGGTTCCGTCGGCCTTCGCCAACGAAGTGACCGAAAAACTGGTCGCCGCGGGAATCAAGGCCATTTGGAATTTCACGAATGTAAAGCTCAATGTGCCCGACGACGTATTGGTTCAAAAAGAAGACCTTACTTCCGGGTATGCAATGCTGTGCGTAATGATGAATATGGCGAAGCACGCGAATGTCTGACCAGCAATACGATAGAGCTGCGAAAACCGCAGAACAGGCGGTAATTTTCGCCAACCGGCTGGAAAAGCAATACAAGCATCTAAAGAAATGGGCTCGCCGCACCGGAGTAACCTGCTACCGCCTCTACGACAAAGACATTCCGGAAGTTCCTCTCGCCTGCGATCTGTATCAAAACGCGTCCAACGACGAGCTTTCGCTCCATGTCTCGCTGTACGAGCGGCCGTACGACAAGCCCGAAGCCGAAGAAATCGTGTGGATGAACGAGATGAAAAAAGCCGCGGCAGACGTTCTATACATTCCGGAATCGCGCATATACACGAAAATCAGGAAACGGCAGCGCGGGGAAGATTCCCAATACGAACGAATGGATTCTTCCGCTTCACGCATGATCGTGATGGAAGGCGGATCCCGCTTCATTGTAAATCTTACCGACTATCTCGACACCGGACTGTTTCTCGACCACCGGCCCGCCCGTATGCTCGTCCGCGGAGAATCCGAAGGGAAGCGTGTTTTAAATCTCTTTTCGTATACCGGGGCCTTTTCGGTCCATGCCGCGGCCGGTGGAGCGGCATCGGTTACATCGGTAGATCTGTCCAAGACCTACCTTACCTGGGCCGCAGAAAACCTTACCCTGAACGGATTCCGGACGCAATCTCCCCGCGCGGGCCGCGCTCCGCGATCGCCGGAACGCCCGGACACGGAGCCGTCTTTCGGATCCGCAGAAGGCATCGCCGGGGCGAACAACAGATACCCCTGCGTCCACGCGGACGTAAAGGCCTTTCTCGCAAGCTCGCGCAGGGAAGGCCTGCGGTGGGACCTGATCGTCTGCGATCCCCCAACCTTCTCCAATTCGAAGCGAGCCGCCGATATTCTGGACCTCAACCGGGACTGGGCGGAAATGTGCAGATCCTGCCTCGCCGTTCTCGCTCCCGGAGGAATTCTGTATTTCTCGACGAATTCGCGCTCCCTCAAGTTCGATCCCGAGGCTATCGGAGGAGCGGCGAGCCGTCCGGACACAAAAATCCAGGATCTTTCGGCCGCGTCCATCCCGGAAGATTTCAGAAACAAAAACATACACCGCCTCTGGAAGATCACCCTCCCCTGAGGCGCCGCTTACGGCGCATCGCGCGCTTGCGCATAAAAAAAAGCCATCCGTTGCGGATGGCTTTTTTCATTCTCGAAGAGCGGCTTACAATCAGCTCTCTTTGATGTTATAGCGCTTCTTGAAGCGGTCGATACGACCGGCGGTGTCTACGAGCTTCTGCTTGCCGGTGAAGAACGGATGGCAGGAAGAGCAGATTTCAACTTCGATATTCTTCGAGGTCGAGCGGGTTTCGATCACGTTTCCGCACGCGCAGGTGATCTTGGTCATCTCGTATCCGGGATGAATTCCTTCTTTCATGGTGGCCTCCAAAAGGGGTTTTCTAATAAACGCGCCTGCTTATCGCGTTAACGACAGGCTCCGAGGGATACGGCGAAAACGCTCCCGAATCACACAGATCCGATCCCGCGGCGGCAATGAACGAAAGGCTAAACGCTCCCGTCCACCGGTTTCTTTAGAAAAAAGTTCTCAATCGAGAGCGGCAGAGCCGGTATTCATCGATCGTAAGAACGCCTCATTATTCTTGCTTTTCTTCATTTTGTCAATGAGCAGTTCCATTATCTCGGTATCGTCCATCGGATTCAATACCTTGCGGAGCACCCAAATCTTTTGAATTTCTTCTTCCGTAAGAAGCAGTTCCTCTTTTCGGGTGCCGGATTTCTTGATGCTCATCGCAGGATAGAGGCGGCGATCGGAAAGTTTCCGGTCCAGGTTGATTTCCATGTTTCCCGTGCCCTTGAACTCTTCGAAAATGACTTCGTCCATGCGGCTTCCGGTTTCAACCAGGGCTGTCGCGATGATAGTCAAGCTTCCGCCCTCTTCCACGTTTCGTGCCGCTCCGAAGAATCTCTTCGGCTTGTGCAGGGCGTTAGAATCGACGCCGCCGGAAAGCACCTTGCCGGAGGTCGGTACGGTCTGGTTATACGCTCGGGCGAGACGGGTGATCGAGTCCAGAAGGATGACGACGTCGCGCTTATGCTCGACGAGGCGGCGCGCTTTCTCTAGCACCATTTCCGCGACCTGCACGTGCCTGGTCGCCTGTTCGTCGAAGGTGGAGGAAATTACCTCGGCCTTTACAGTCCGTTCCATGTCGGTGACTTCTTCCGGTCGTTCGTCGATGAGAAGAACGATGAGGTACACCTCGGGATGATTCGTGGTAATGGCATTGGCGATGCGCTGCATCAGAATGGTCTTTCCGGTTCTCGGAGGCGCCACGATCAGAGCGCGCTGGCCTTTTCCGATGGGACAGAACAGGTTCATGATTCTTGTAGAGATCTCGCCGGTCGTCGTTTCAAGGTTCAGTTTTTCATCGGGATACAGGGGCGTAAGATTGTCGAAGGGGATTCTGCTCTGCGCCGCCGCGACTTCGTCGAAGTTTACGGTTTCCACGCGCAGCAGCGCGAAAAATCGTTCGCCCTCTTTCGGAGACCGGATCTGTCCGTATACAGTGTCGCCTGTTTTCAGGTTGAACAGCCGAATCTGGCTCGGAGAAATGTAGATGTCGTCGGGTCCTGGCAGATAGCTGTTCTGGGGCGAGCGGAGAAAACCGTAGCCGTCGGGCAGTATTTCCAGGGATCCCGAGGCGAAGATGATGCCGCCGTGCTCGGTGTGGGCTTTCAGAATCTGGAAAATGATTTCCTGTTTTTTCATCGCCACCATGTCTTCATGTGGCACCCCGTACTGGGTGGCAAGATCCCGAAGGGCATGCATTCCCATGCGAGTCAGTTCGTTGATGGTCAGTTTCGGCTTGTTTTCGTTTTCGCGGGCGGCTTCAGCGTCTATCTGCATCGCCTGAGCGGTAAGGGTTGCGTCGTGGCGGGCATCCCGGTGATCTCTCCCCTGGTCGCGAAACCGGCGCTGGCCTCTGTTATCGCGGTTATCCCTGCCGTCTCTGTTATCTCGGTTGTCTCTGCTTTCCCGATGGTCTCGTGCTTCGTTTGGACCTTGATTTTCATGCGTTGAGGGTTTTCGCTTCACCCGCTGGCGCACTACGACTCTTTTTTCTGTTTGTTCGCTGTATTGTTGGCCGCCTCCGTTCGGGTCGGGCGGGCTGGCCGGAGCAGGTTCTGTCTGATCGACAGTTTCGGATCTCTCCGCAGGGGCAGATGCGCCCATCTCCACAGTATCCTGACGGTTTTCAGGTTGAACAAGATCAAGCTGACCCTGATCAGCCGACTGCTCAACCTCGCCGTCTGTTGCTTCAGCGGTGCGGCGCTTTCTGATTGGTGCCATGAGAATTCTCCATAATTATATAAAAGGACTTCTGGATAATAGACATTATTGTGTTCGGATTGGTTTTCCAGTAAAAAAAGAAAGGATTACAGTAATTATAGATACTGCCTTAGAATCTGTCAAGACAATGATTCGCCAGAGAGCAGGCAGCGCCTATGGTTTTACTGCGAACCGAAGCGCGGGAACCGGTAAACCGATGCAATCTAACCTCGGCAAGGGTGTTTTCGCCGTTTTTTCTGTACGCCGCCGCTATCCAGACCGAGCCTGCGGGAAGGGCGTCTCCCGGTACGGCGGGACCCGCGAAGCCGGTTACCGCGACAGCCACATCGGCACCAGATCCGGCAAGAGCTCCTAGAGCCATGGAAGAAACGGTTTCGCGGCTTACGGCGCCGTATTTTTCAATAGTCTCCCGGGGGACTCCCAAAAGAGCTGTTTTTGCTTCGTTCGAATACACGATAAATCCGCCCCATAGAACCGCGGACGAGCCGGGAATCGAGGTAACGGCATGGGCGATGCCGCCGGCGGTCAAAGACTCGGCAGTCACGAGAGTCAGCGCCCGCGAACGCAGGGCCGCGAACAATTTTTTCGGATAATTGGGCGTAAAAATCACTGATCAGGGTTCAGTCGAAGCTGATCCTTCAACATATCCGGACGCGACGAAAACAAATCGATATCGGCATTCGGACGAATCATCTCGACCTGGCCTTCGAAGGATACGCCGTCGGCGATTTTCAATCGCGACGTGGTAAGATTTCCCCGAACAGAGCCGCCGCTTCGGATTTCGATTCGGTCTCCGGCAGTCATATCTCCGCTCACCTGTCCGTCGACCACTATGGACGCGGCTGTTACATAATCGGCGCTGCAGGAAGCGCCTTTTTTAATAACAAGGGCGCCGAGAGCGTCGATAGTTCCGTTGAAGGTTCCCGCGATATGAAGTTCTTCTGAAAATTTCAGAAATCCCTCAAAACGCGTTTTTTCTCCTAAAACGGTTATATCCCTCTCGGGTTCCTTTTCCTTGTATTTTGCCATCTGATTTCCTACTTTGTCGTCATTGTGAAAACGCCGTCCCAATCATCGGGGGAGGATTGGCGATGTACCAATCGCAGCGTTCAAGATACACCCGCGAGGGCGAATCGGTCGGATCAGCCTCCAGCGCCCTGGCGAAAAAATCGCGGGCGCCGGAAAAATCCATTAATTTATAGCATTTTCTGCCCTGAGAAAATAGATCTATAGCTGTCCGCTTTTGTTCGCTTATCATAGGATTATTCGCTGTACGCTTTGCGCAGTTCATTCTCCAGGGAAGATACTGCGATTTCGCGGCTCTTCAGCTTCACCGCTTCTTCCTGAAGAACGGAAATCTTGTCCTGAAGACGGCTGTACTCAAGCTGGCAGGCGTCCAGAGAAGCTTTAAAGGCGGTATCCTGCGGCACGGCGGGGGAAGAACAGAGCGCGAGCAGTTTTTCCGAAACCAGCTCGACGTAATCGATGAGATTCCGCGAGAGCTGTTCCTGCAGCGCGATGCGGGATTCGCGTTTTTTCAGCTGATCGATCAATTCATGATTTCTGAGCACGGAGCGTATCCGGGCGAGAACTTCGGAAAAATTAAAGGGTTTCGTGATGTAATCGTCGACGCCCAGTTCGAATCCTTCGATTTTATCCTTTACGTCGTCCATCGCAGAGAACATCACTATGGGCACGTCGTGCCATTCAGCGTACTCGGGGTCATTCTTCAGAATCCGCGTAACTTCCCAGCCGGACATCTTCGGCATAATGTTGTCGAGCATTATCAGGTCCGGAGAAAACTCCTTAACTTTTTCGAGACAATCCCGGCCGTTGGCGGCTTTTTCAACGATGAAGCCGAGCTTCGACAGCATGAGGTCGAAGAATTCTACATTAATCTGCTCGTCGTCTACAATTAAAATCTTTTTTCGTGTTTCCATCATCATACCTGCCTAATTTTCGTATACCTTTCGAAGCTTTGTCAACACGGCCGCGATCAAGCCCATGCATGATACTGCAAAGAACGCAATTCCCCAAACGTCACCCCACCGGGTATATAGGGTTGGAGAATAATCAGAGACAAGAGGGATTCTGCCGGCGAGATACGCGGGTTCGGAAGGAGGGGCCATAGCGGTAACGCGGCCGTCGGGATCAACAAAGCAGGTTTGGCCCGAGGCCGTCGATCTTACCAGCGGAACGCGGTTTTCTACCGCTCGAAAGACTGCCATGCTCAAATGCTGGTACTGGCACGG
The DNA here is from genome assembly GCF_021021555.1 of Teretinema zuelzerae. Classification (NCBI taxonomy): domain Bacteria; kingdom Pseudomonadati; phylum Spirochaetota; class Spirochaetia; order Treponematales; family Treponemataceae; genus Teretinema; species Teretinema zuelzerae. The sequence continues at coordinate 117,202 of NZ_JAINWA010000001.1, forward strand.
CAAACTCTTCGCCCAGGCGTCGTTAGTCAAATTCACGATCGCCCGAGCGCCGGAACGCACAAAACGGCGGGAAATATAGCCGAAGGTGTCTTCAAAACAGATCGGCGTGGAAAACACCAGGCCGGCTGCCGAAAAAACAGCGGGGTCCGATCCCTTCTCCCAAAAATGCGTATCGTTCGCGATGAGCAAATCATACACCCAGGGAAGCCACTTTCTGTAGGGAAAATGCTCGGTAAACGGAACAAGGTGCATTTTCCTGTATCGCTCGGGCCGGGGAGGATTCACATTCTCGCCCGGCCGGAAAAGGAATACTGCGTTATAGTCGAGCCGTCCGAGTTCTCCCGATTCGAGAGGGCCCATGACGGCGTCGTCGTTGCCGAGTACGAAGGGAACCGGAGCCGAATCAAGATACTGCAAAAGGCGCGAAACCAGCTCCCAGGATTCCCGATCTTCCCGGTACCGGTAATGCCAGTCGATGCGCGGGATAAATGCGGTTTCAGGCCACACGACCAGGGCGGTTTCAGGATGCGCTTCCAAAGCCTGATCGGACAGGCGGGTCAGCGTCTCAAAGTCTTTTTTATAAGCGGCGATTCCGCCCATCCAGGGGTCGCTGTTCGGCTGAATCAGCGCGATCGGAACCGAGTCCTTCGCCGTCCAGTCCTGTTGCTTAACCGTTCCGTAGACTAAAGCCGCGCAAAAGCAAACGCCCCAAGCTATGGCGTAGCCGTAATTGCGCGCGGCGAAGGAACGCACGCCCGTGCCCCAGGTTTTCACCGGACCGGCGCAACCGTCCTTGAATGCCCCCGCGATCCACGCCGAAGGAAACACCGCCAGAGCCGACACGCCCCATACCCCGAAAATCGATGCGATTCCGATAACCGATGGAAGCGTCCACTGCGAGTAGCCGATAATGCCGTAGGAATATCCGTTAAAGCCCAGGGTTTTAACATATTCATACCCTATCCAGATAACCCACTGAAGAATGTACCCGCGCTTCGGAAAGGCCGAATCCGCAAGCTTAAGAAGGGGAATAATGCACAACAGCCAGAAAAAATACAAAATCCCGATGACGTACATCGCCAGGGGATGGAACACGCCCAGCCAATAGGTAAAAAGGCAGTACGACAGAAGTCCGTACATGCCGCCCCATACAAAAGACGATTTAAAACTGATTCTGCGAACCAGAAGAAACAGAGGAACGAACGCTATGTACGCAAGAAAGGGAAAACCGTGAAGAGATATAAGATTCGGTTGCGGGAGGGCGAACAATAAAACGGAAAGAACTAATAGGAAGAAATTGACGAAAAAGGCATTCAGTTTGGAAGCCATTACTTGGTATCCCGGGAGGCTCCGTCGGCGGATCTGCGGGAAGGAATGTCCCATACGGTGTTTTTCAGATCCTTCCCGGACCGGAAAGCGACCACGGCATGGTCTTCCACGCTGACGATTTCGCCGGTTTTCGGATTGCGCGCTTTTTTTCTTCCCTTGCGTTCGCGAATTTCGAACGTGCCGAATCCGCGAAGCTCTACGCATTGGTCGTTCTCGAGGGCGCTTTTTATTTCTTCCAAAAACAAATCGACGATGCCGCGAATATCCTTCAGCTCATGACCGCTTTTTTGGTAGATGTTTTCTATAAGCTCGCTTTTTGTTTGCTTTCCAGAATTCATGAAGTTCCTCTTCAGTGGTATCGTATCATAGAACGATATACTTGTTAAGAAAAAAAAACCGCAAGCGGTAATTAACCGTTGCGGTTCTCGACAAGCGACGAATCAGAAGCTGTTATTTTGCTGCAAAAGAGGCGTTATACAATTTCTGCATCCGCGACTTCTTTCGAGCGGCCGCGTTGCGAGCAATAATGCCTTTGCGAGCGGCGGTGTCGAGTTCTTTCACCAGGGAACGAAGAAGATCGCCGGCTGCAGCCGCGTCCTTGGACTGGATGCTCGCGACATATTTCTTCGCACTTGTGCGTACTGAACTCTTCACGGCCTTGTTCTTGATCCGCCGTACTTCACTCTGCTTATGTCTTTTGACTGCAGAAGAACTTTTCACTGCCAAAGGGAACCCCCGAAATAATACTGTGTAGGAAGATTACCAAAAGAGTTGGAATACGTCAAGTGCGGGACATATAATCTTGAGAAAATCCGCGCCTTTTTGCTTGACACTTCCCGAGGTTTTCACTATTGTGATTCTTATATTTGTTTTCAGGAGATTACACATGGGTGGAGCCAGTAAGAACTCTCGTACGTCAGTTACGACACACAAGTTTGTTTGTACGTGCGGCGGCGAAGTTATCATGAAAACCCTGTTTGAAAGCGGAAAACTGAAGAATGTTGCGGAATGCTCGAAGTGCAAGCGCGTCGAACGCCGTCCGAAGGACTTCAAATAATACCCGCCTTGAACAAGGCTTTCGAAAAGGAACCCCAAGGGGTTCCTTTTTTTTATCTATAGATGAACCGTTCGACCGAATCGGACAATACATGCATCGAATCGAAACAAACAGCTGTTTCGGGAATGCTTTGTAAAAAGACGGCCCCGTACCGCTTCGCAAGCAAACGCCTATCAAGCACAACCACCGAACCTCTATCAGTTTTCCGTCTCATCAATCGGCCGAATCCCTGACGAAATCGCACAACAGCTTCCGGAACGCTTAATTCCATAAACGGATTTCCTCCGGAAAGCGATATTGCCTCCGACCGGGCGGCGTGAACAGGATCGTTCGGTACGCGGAAGGGAAGCTTCACCATGATCACCTGCAGCAGAGCGTCTCCGGGGGCGTCGACGCCTTCCCAGAAAGAGTCCGTGGCGAACAGAACGCTCGATTCGTCTGTCTTGAACGCTTCCAACAGACGGAAGCGGTCGTCGTCTCCCTGGCGGAGAATCTGCATGCCCAGGGGTGAAAGAACCCTTCTCGCGGCTTCGCAGGCCGATCTGAGCGATTCATACGAGGTGAACAGGACCAGCGTATGTCCTCCGGAAGCCTGCAGCAGCGAAATAATGGCTGTTTCTGCCCACAGTTGAAATTCGGGCGAATCAGGCAGGGGAGAATCAGTCGGTATGCCCAAGAGCACATTTCGCGCATAAGGAAACGGAGACTCGAATATGCCGGTTCGTATCCGCTGCGGGTCTGCCCGGGTCACGCCGACCCTCCTGAGCCAGAAATCGAACGAATCCGCTATTCTCAGCGTGGCCGATGTGCAGACTACGGTTCTGAAGGGTTCGAAAACCCCTTCCAGCATCATGGGAGCGATGGATAAGGGGGTCTGCACAAAGCGCGGGTACCACGAAGGCTCTGACGAGTCTCCCCGGGGAGAACGGTTCGCCAACCGCTTTTTTTCGATCCAAAACACCGATTCCGGACGCTCCGACCATTCGCAGAAATTCTGGCATAAGGATCCGATGAACTCGATCCGGCGCAGGGCGAATTTCGATTCCCAGACGATGGGATCATCCTGATCCTCCTCCGCTATGCCTTCCAGCACCGTACGCACGACTCCGGTAAAGACCGATACAGCGCCTCTGAGTTTGGAAAGAACCGGAAAAAGCTCGTTTGCGGCGGAAGCGGTTTCAGAACAAAGCCGCCAGGTAGAGGCATCCCCCAATAAGCGCATCGCGCAGTCTTCCGCGTCCGAGTACGAGGCTTTAATTTCCTGAACGGCTGCAAGGGCGTCCTGAACCTCTCCGGCAGACGAAGAAAGCCGCTCAAGGGAGATGAGATGACCCGCGACCGAGCTTCTGCGGACTCGATACAACAGAGAAAGCTGCTTCAGTACCTTAAAACGGGTGAAATACTCGGAAAAGAAACTGGTGGCCGCTCCTTCCATGGAATGGGCTTCGTCGAACACGATATGATGAAACGGGGGAAGAACCGCCGTATCGTCGTACCCTACCCCGGCCATTCTCACTTCCAGGTCTGCGAACAGCAAATGATGATTGACGATTAACAGAGAGGCAGAAGCGGCTTCCTTCCTGACGCGCATGACGAAGCATTCTTCATGGCGCGAACAACGCATTCCCATGCAGGCATCCGATTCCGAACAAACTCGAGACCAGACCTCTTCTCTGGGCATAAAGGTTAAATCAGAACGGCTTCCGTCGGAAGTGGTTTCCGCCCATTGCTGAATGCGGCGAAGCTCCTCCGTTTCGTCTTCAAAAAAATCGCTTTCGATCGAAGCTTCCCCGACGGCTTCCTGCAAGCGGCGCAGACACACATAATTCTGGCGGCCTTTGATCAGAACCGCCTTTATCGGCTGGCCGATGATTTCAATAGCCCGCGGGATGTCCTTATCGATCAATTGCTGTTGAAGATTGATGGTTCCCGTAGAAACGACGACTCTGTCTTTATTCTGCAATGCCCATTGCATCGCGGGCAGCAGATAGGCATAACTTTTTCCAACTCCCGTGCCCGCTTCGAAAACCCCGATCGAGCCTTCATTAAACGAAGCGGCGATTTCCTTCGTCAATTGCAGCTGAGACGGCCGTTCCTCGTAATCCGAACGATTTTGAGCCAGGGGGCCGGTTTCGTCGAGAAGGGCTGAAACATACTCAGGATCAAGCGGTACCTTCTCGCGGCTCAAAACAGGCTCCACGACGACATAGACGTCGGTGACGTCGTTATTAACGATGTAGAAGCCCAATCCCGACTCCGCCGCCTGGGAGGCGATGTTCAAATCGGCGTCGCTCGGCGTCAAATTGCCGGAAGGATGGTTATGCACGAGAACTTCCGCGTTTTCCGCCGCGGAGCGTATTACAGGAACCGCGCTTTGATGGCCGCGGGCGGCAATGGTGATAGTTGTAATGCATCCCTCGCCGTCAAGGCAGCAGGCCGCGAATACTTCGTTGCCGCCGGCCTCGCTGATGGATGCGGAGAGAATCTCGCGGACTGCGGGGCTGAAACGCATATCCATATCAGACATAAACCCCTCCCGGCGAAAAAAAAAGGTAAGGACCCTAAGTCCTTACCTGAAACGACCATATTAAGGTCAACATCTCCTAGGGGAATTGAACCCCTGTTGTCGGGATGAAAACCCGATGTCCTAACCACTAGACGAAGGAGACATGCAACGTGTTGTTGATGTATGATTTATACAAAAAATCAGATTTTTTGTCAACTACCTATAAGGTATCAATTTTTTTGATTATCTGTTTTCGCAGCTGTTTTTCTTCCTCGCGATTGAATCCGAGCGAGACTGCCGAATCCAGATCGGTGAGGGCTTCCGTAAACATTCCCAGGTGATAATAGGACTGAGCGCGCCTGAAATAGACATAGGGCTGATAATGATTTAATGCCAGCGAAGCCGAAAAGTTCTCCACCGCTTCCGCGTTTCTGTTCAATACGCTTTGAACGATCGCAATATAATAATAGGCGCGGAAATTGTCCTTTTTTGCTTCGGCGCTCAACAAGAAATCTTTAAGCGCGTCTTCATACAGCGATTGGGCGAAATAGGCCATACCTCTGTGCTTGTATATAACGGACAACACTGTTTCATTCGGAGAAGCCTGAATGATGGCGCTATAGATAGATACAGCCCGTTCAAGGTTCCCTGCGTTGTGAGCCTCTATCGCATCCAGAATCATATCGTCTATGGTTCCCTGCACATACGAAAGGGCCGCGCTTCCTTCCGCCGCAGCCGCCGGAGACGCTTGCAGTTGAGATTCAAGCCGCGGAAGTTCGAGCTCAGTTTCCATGTCGGCCTTGTGATAAAAACTGCCCCGCCTCTTATCCAACTCCCTGTTGAGCTTATTCTGATAATCACGTATCTCCTGGAAAATGATGTCTGCGAGGCTTAAACTCGCGTTTATCGAAGCAAGCTTTCTTTTTAAGGGAAGATCGAAGGGCGAAAATTCAGACTTATATACCAACTCATGCTCTACCTCCGCCCAGGCGTCCTGCAATATCGTGCGAACCTGAATCTCGAATATCAAGCCCTCGGGCAGAACAAGGTCTGAACGCATTTCCTCGGGAATGGCCAGAAGCACATGGGTCGACTCGTAGCCGAACTCCCTGAACGTGCGGTCGGCGCCCTTGCGTTCAACCTCGTAGACGGTGAAACAGTCATGAAGCGTTTTTTCTACCACGGATAAATCTTCCAGAAACGCGCAAATAATTCTTATTCCGATTATATCGGTAACTACGGGAAGATCGGTTTTTTGGGTTATATCGTCCGGTATGTTTCGTAAAAGCTTCCGGTAATAGCTGTTGAATCCTTTAACGCGCGATTTATAGGTAGGAACAGAGGAAACGGATATGCATGATCTCAGCTTCAACTCCAGTCGTTCAAGCAGTATCTGAAGATGAGGAGAGTAAGAATCATATTTCACACTAAGAGCTTCGCGGTCTGGAAGCCATGGACTGACGGGAGTTGATGAAATCATATAGTAACTATAATAAGTAACCAAAGCACTTTCAATAAAAAAAGGACCCTTTCGGGTCCTTTTCTAAAGGGTTTGAATCCTTATTCAGCAGTTTCGCCTGCGGCCGCGGATCCTTCAGAAGGAGTAAATCCGGCTTCAGCAGCCATCTTTTCCTGTTCAAGGAAGCGAAGAACCTGAATGCCTCCGAAGCGTGACACTTCGAGAGCCTTCCGATCGTTTTCTTTCTTGGTCTGGATTCCCCAGAGGTCTTCATCAGCGAAATCGCGAACCGTGTTGAGCACGGCCTTGTCGAAGATAACCTTCACATCCTTGAAGTATGCAACGAAGTCTCCGCCGTCATGAGCGGCATCCCTGGTCACGAGGAAGCCAGTGAATGTCTGATAGGGGAAAGCTGTCGGATACACGGGATAGAGGCGCACTTCGCGGGTGCGGACTTCGGAAACGTACTGGGGATTCTGCCATACGAGCTCTTTCCAGCCGTCGAAGTTGAGGTAGCCCATGAAATAGCGGCGTTCCTCGTTGTTCTGGTCCCGAAGAAGGACGTACAGACCATGAGGGAAGTTCATTCCATAGGTGTTAACCGCGATTGATTTAAGAACGCCGACATTCTTCACGACACCGTATCCGCCTTCGAAGCGGGAGATGCCTGCGGCCTTGTCTTCATCGGTAGGCGGCTGCACAGTACCATCGTCTGCAACCTGAGCCATGGGTTCATAGCTCGGGATGTCGAACGAGGGACGAATAACCGCGTTGGCATTCGCATTCCAGGACGGGAAATTAACCCGAACGCCCAGAACGGTCTGGCCGGCGAAATTTTTCGCGTTCTGGCTCACCGGCGAAGACTTCGCGCGGGAAACAGATACGCTGTTAACGTTCCGGGCTGAAGAATTGAGAACTACTTCCCATGAATCAATGGCAAGCGAAGTTCTCATCAGTGCCTTCTGTTCTTCCGTGAAACTGGCACCTGCAACAGTGGAAAAGTCCATGACTGTTCTCCGGTTCATTGTCATCTTGCCGTTGGCATCTTCAACAATGTCCGCGTTGAGCAGTGCGAAATCGATAAGGACCGCTTCCTCTGCCATTGCAAACCCGCCAGCCAAAAGCAGCGCGATTGCAACAAGTATGAATCTCCTTTTCATTCAAAGCTCCTTTAATGCACGTATTATAGCCCTGTCAAGATAGAAGTATACGGAAGAAAAACCTTTTGTCAACGCTTTTCAGTCTGCACCTGCGCGTTACGGGGAGCATCTCCTCCGAATACCTCTACACCTTCTATATATAAATATATTTTAGCAATATTTCTGAAATTTGTACAAACATTTTTTTTAAATATATCACGCGCCGTCGGAAAATCAGGAATTCCGGCTTCGGGAAGGAGTGCTTCTGAAGAAAGATCAATATAAGCGTCTTTTCCGCGCACGAATGATCGCAGAATCCGGGTGCCGCGATTGAAAAGAGGTTTCAAGCCGGGCTCCATCGGACCGAGAACCAGTTCTTCTACATATAACGTAAACTGTTCATCAAGCGTTTTCATATCCGCAAGGTAGCGCACCTCGGTCTTCGTCTTCGAGGAAACTGCGGAAACCGGAAAAGAAAAAAGACTGCGCGTACGGTTCGGAATGAATGCATGCATTACAAAAAGAGCTAAAAGAACGGCGGCGCAGGCCGCGATAACCGCAAGTTGGACCGGGGTATGGGTTCTTCGGGCTTTCGCGGCGAGCATGGACAGAGTTGATGCGAGCGAATCTATGATTTTCATTGCAGCGTGGTAAATCCCCTGGAATTTTCAAAATGAGTTATGAACGAAGATAAACCATTATATATACCCAGCGCGCACTTCCGCAAGTAGGCGGGATCGGCAAGCAAAGCCGCTTCTTCAGGATTGCTGACGAAGCCCAGCTCTACCAGAACGCTGGGCATTTTGGCGTTCCGCACCACAAACCATGCTTCTTCCTTTATTCCGCGGTTCTTGCTCTGCGTTCCGATTTGGGCATCGAGGCTATCGAGGAGGCTTTTCGCTATCAAAATGCTTTCAGTCGTGAACTCTTCCTCCATCATGGAGTTGAGAATGGGAAGGATGGCGGCGGCTTCGTCGTTTCCCGCCTTGTCGATAACGGTCCGCCGATAATCGGGGGAAAGATACCACACCTCGAAACCGGATGATTTTGTATTAAACGCGGCGTTTACATGGATCGAGACGTACAAAATCGCTTCATGGGCGCCTAATTGTATGGAATTGGCCATTTCAACCCGATCCTCGAGAGTCGGATAGGTATCTCCGTCGCGGGTCAACAGGATTTTCTTGTCGGGATACTGGCTGCGCAAGCGCGCGTGAAGATCCTTCGCCACGGCAAGAACGACATCCTTCTCCTTTACTTCGACAGTTTTACCGCCGACGCGGGCCTTGCCGACGGCGCCTGGATCCTTTCCGCCGTGGCCGGGATCTATCAGAATCGCGCCGACGCGGTACTGCACGCTCGGCGCCGGCTGGGCGAAGAAAGACTCGAGCTCGGACACGAAAGAAGATGTCAGGAACACCCCGCGGGAGCTTCTGACCGGCGGATCCATCAGATCGAATCGGGAATAATCGAATAAAACCAACGGATCGTCAGGCCTGAAATTGACCTGATGCCCGTTCTTTGACACCACTATCATGCCCGACAGCGGGTCCCAGAAATATACCGCGTCGATGGTATCCGCCGCGGTTTGCAACGATACCAGCGGCGCACTCTCGGCACCGTGCATCGCGGACGAGAAGAGCGCTGCCAGAAGGGCGCACAGCCAGGCCCGCTTAACTGGACGCATTCGCATCATAGACGTACACCAAACCCTGAGCGCCGCCTCGCAAAAAAGCAAGCCAACAGGGCTGATACAACGGATGAGACGGAACGGAAAGCAGTTCCGACAAGCCGGGCGCTATCGACAACGCTTTTGACAGCGCGCCGGCAACAGTCGATCCGTGCCAGTCTGTTGCCGAATCTTTGCGCGAAAAGAGGGCTTTCGGCATATACACATTCGAATACAAAACGGGTTGATCGAACGAGAGCGGATACGAGTCTTGCGAAAGCGTAAACGCGTCCGGAGGAAATCGGGGTTCGCAGCCGGGAGCAACTGATAAATAGGCGTCGGTTTCCGGATTGCCGGGCTCCAGTCTGATGAAGACGGTCCGGCAAGCTTCTTCGGCGGCGGAAGAGGCCGACAAGCGATCGGGCGCTACGGCAAGGCAGTTGCCGCATTTTTCGACATTATTCGTGGGAAATACGAGGGAAGCGCCCTCCTCTATCCGCGGGAGAATATCGCGGACGAAGGGTATCGTCCGGGCCTTTTGAAGTCCGGAAACAACAGCGGCCGTGCCGGGAATGGATATCCACGCGCGTTCGGCGCACACCATGTCGATAGCAGGAACCAGAGAATCAGGCCTCGATCCCGCGCAGAGATCCAGGGCGGCGCCGGTTAGATCAATCCCGGAAGAATAGGGAAAGGTCCATCCAGACATATATCCGCCGGAAAGGCGTCCGGCGATTTCCCCGACCATCGGACCGAGGGGCGTCAGTTTTATATCGCCTTTTACCGCGCCGTGGGAAAGGCCGAGGGAACGGACGCCTGCTTCGAACACGCGGACAAGCGCTTCTTGCGTTTCAGCCGGGAAGGAGCTTGGAATAGTGTGTCCCATCTCGATGAAATAGGGAGAAAACCGGATATGCCGGTCGGCCAGACCGGTCAAATGGAGGGAGTCGTCGAAAAAGAGCCCTTCGATCGAAAATTCCGGGCCTTCCATGAATTCTTCGACGATCGCGGTGCCGCTTCTCGAAAACCGGAGAGCCGACGAAAGAGCGGAAGACAGGGACGTTTCGGAGTCTACTTTTCTGCAGCCCCGTGCGCCCATGTTGTCCACCGGCTTTACAACGACGGGATAGCCGATTTCCGCTTGCTTCATCAGCGACGCGCAAATTGCGGGGTCGGGATCGCCGACCACGATGTATTTCGGGGAAGGAACGCCTGCTTTCGCAAAACAGGCGCGCATCCGCGTTTTGTCAGAGGCGTTGAGGGCGGCTTCCAGGGAGTGGCCGGGCAGACCGCACGAGCGGGCGACGGCTGCGACGGACGCGGAAAAGTCGGTCGCGGCGGTGAATACGCCGTCGAGGCCGCCGTTCGCCTGTAATTCTTTCGCAAAGGAGGTCAAAGCGCCGACATCCTTCAAATCGATGGGGGCGAACCGATGGGCCGCTTTTCTGCAGGGCGCGTCCGGGTTTCCGTCGCAGGCGACGACTTCCCAGCCTTTCTCTTTCGCGCAGGCGATCGCAACGCCTTGCATCACTCCGGCGCCGAGCATCAATATTCGCTTTTTCATGACCAGTCCTCCACAACGCCGTTTTTCATCGCATACACCTCGAACGTATCGCCGAGCTTGAACAGCCGGCTTAAGGCGCTCGCGGCTCTCCACCTCGGGGAGCCCTCTGCGGCGGTGCCCATGAAGGGGAATCGTTCGGGATGATGGCCTGTGGATACGATTTTCACGACCTGGAAGCCGTAGCGTTTTAAATGAGCCTTGGCAAGGCGCGGCGTCCAGATGCTGAAATGATCCCGGGGACTTTTCGCCAAAAACGAGGCGCGATTTTTTCGCGCTGATATTCCGGAGGCGGAAGGAGTCGAAAACGCGAGAATTCCGCCCGGAACCAACAGCTCGCGGATACGCTCGAAAACGCTCTCCAAATCCATGAAATGTTCGATGACGAACCAGAGAGTCACTGCGTCGAATCGTTTTCCGGTTAAAAAACCCTGAAGATCGGGCGCAGGAAACGCGGAAACGCAGGCATGGAGCTCAAGGCGTTCGCGCACGTAGGATACGGCTTCAGGAGAAATATCTGTTCCGACCGAGTCCCAGCCGGCATCCCGGGCAGCGACCAGGAAGGGGCCGTATGCGCAACCAATATCCAAAAGCGTCGAGCCCTGATGCAGGGACGCGATGATCTTCATCCGCCTCTGCCCCTGCGAGCGGATGGCTTCGAAATCTTCCAGATAGGTTCTGCCGTACTGCGTTCGGTATTCTTCGAAAAAATACGCTCCTCCGTATTCGCGGCCGGGGCCCACGATGAAAGAAGGATAGAGCATTCCGCAGGCGGCGCAAGAGCAGACGGTCCGGTCGTTTCTTCGCACGATGACGGAGCGCGACCGGTGTTCTCCGCACAAGGGGCACGGCAGCACCGTTCGATTTGCCAACAGTCCGAGAAGGTCGGATAAATCGGATTGGACTGTCTTGGGCGTGATAACAGAAGGAACCGGGATACCCTTCTCCAGATAATGCACGATAGAGCGGATAAAGGGAAAATGCGGAGGAATCGCGGCGAACCGGTAGGCTTTAGCCAGGCGGTAGTGATATGCGGTAGGAGAAAACAAGATAACGCGGCAGCCTGCGGCAAGGGCCTCGAAGGCGGTAAAGCCGTAATGGGTCACCACCAGATCGTAGTGGCAGAGGCTCTCCCGCAAATTTTCCACAAGGCCGGAAATCGTGTAGCCTTCGGATGTTTTCCGGGTTCCCCTGGCGCGCGAGTCGATTGCGGTGACATCGATATCGAAACTGGACAGCAGAGCCGCGACGGAAAAGACATAGGGAGAGGGATCGCCGCCGCCGGAAAGTACGAGAGCTGTTTTTATGCCGTCCGTTTCTTCTTTTTTCTGGTTTTCGGCAGCGGCAGATATGAAACATCCGAAAGGTTCGGCTTTGTTTTTCCGGCAGTCAGGGACGGAATGATGTCCACCAGGTAATCGCATTCGCCGCGGCCGGCGCCTCCGTCGTCGAACGACACCACCGGCCCGCACTCGCGGAGCTTTCGGATGAAGGATTCGTCGGAGCGGAAATAATCGACGACCGCGAGATGACAGGAGGAGGGAAGCTCCGAAATCGCGCAAGATTTCATATCGGCGGGAACGGAGGAACAGAGCTCGGAACCGCGGGGAAGATACAACAAACATCTCCATGCATCGCGCATGGAACGGATGAGGGAGACTGCTCTTCTGAAATGTCCGGTTCCGCGCGAAGGATCGACCGAAGGAACAAAAAGAATCGGACGGGAAACGTAGGTCCACGCTTCGATCACTTTCTCTGAGGCCGGAGGAAAGGGCGACGAGGATCGGGCAGAGGTTCCCGTGCCGGTTCTTTGCAGGTATTCAGCCATCAAAACGGCTCGTTCATAATCCTCGCGGGTATCGATCGTCGTTCTGATCTCGGGATGGTACCACTGCGACGGAGCAGTCTCCCGAACGCAATGGAACCGTTCGGGATGATTATACAGAGCCGGACCTACGTGTTCATGCTCGTGGGGAAGGTCGCTCAATGCCGCGGCTTCGAGGAGCCTGCGGGACGAGAAAACCTCTATGCCACTTCCGTGGGGAAGTCCCGCGTAGGTAAAATAATCGGCTGGCCGCGGAGCGCTTTGCAAAGCCGAAAACCGTTCAAGGCTCGCTATGGCGGCGTCGTAAAACAAAAAGGGATTGTCTCCGGTCGCCCGAAGGACTGTGGATATTCCGGTCTTTCTGATCACCCTGCAAAAGCGTTCAAGAACGTCTTCTTTCGGTCCGCTGATGCACAGAAAGCCGCAGGATTCCGCGAGAGGCTGGAACACGGATTCCGAATCGGTGTCGCAGGCCAGCACATACGCGTCGGCGGGAATTTGTGAAAGCGTTTCCATTACCCGGACGATTACCGGTTCTCCGGAAAGGGCGAGAAGCGCTTTTTGAGGCAGCCTCGTCGAGTCAAGGCGAACCTGCAGTATGATACCTGTCATTGAATAAAAGGCTCCCAATTTCGAGTGATTTCTACGGCGTCGCGGGAAAATCGATATCTGTTAACATGCACCCATTTTCGAACCTGAAGAAAAATAGAGAACGCATCGAATATGCCTAACCCTGAACGCGGCAGGAAGGAAAGAAACCGGACCAGGGGAAGCACAGCCTCGTCTTTTCGGAACGAGGGAGCGAGATTTTTCAGATAAAACCGGACGTAGGACCGGTCTGAACTGATGTCCTCCTGCGGGACTTCCCCGTCGTAGGACGCTCTAAAAGACGTCGACAAACGGATCTGCTCTCCCCACAGCGATGCCCGGAATCCGAAATCCAGATTCTGCCAATACGGATTCGAAATAGTATGATCGAAGCCTCCGAGGCGGATGAAACGCTCACGATTATAAATGCCCGCAAAATCGAAAGGATACGAGGTAGGAGAACCATCCTTGATGCAGGGCATCGGCTCAATTTGAAAACGCTTGTTTTTCAACGCCGGAACCATCTGAACCGGAAGGGATTCCATTCGTTGACTCGTCAGAACCGGAGCCGTGCACAGAAGGTTCTCTTCCTGTATCCGGCTCATCAGCCTCTGAGAAAGGGCGCCCTGGGACAATCGCATGTCGTTCCAGAGAACGAGAACCCAGGGAGACGACGTTTCCGCCATTCCGGCGTTTATCATTTCGCCTATCGTGAGATTTTCGAGGGGTACCAGAAAACGAACCGAAGGGAACCGTATTGAAAGATTTTCGATGTCGTATGATTGGGAAACAAGGGAAGCGCCGGCTCCCGAGCCTGAAGAAGGCGCGGGGGGAGACTCAATTGACAGAATGGAATCGAAGCCGGCGCTTTCCAGGGACTGGAACACAGCCGATCGATAATACCGCCCTCCCCTGTTGAGCAGAATGACGGTGAAGGGGCTTCCTTCATCGTCGCTCTTTTTAACCGAGCCTCCGACTATTGTGTGAGACACCTTCCGTTCGTTAAAAATTATAGGTATAGAATTCATCACAGGCTCCGCACAGTCCCTCATAGATACGATTTCGATGCTGTCGATAGACTTCGGCCCCTGCTTTCCAAATTTCCGGTAAAGCCTCTTCAAAAGCGTTGCCCAGCGGACGCAGCGCATGAAGATCTTCCCGGCACTGCGGGACCGTGCCGTCAAGCATGATACACATATCGCGCTTTATATGCCAGCAGGGATGGCGAACCAGCGGAGAAAGATCGGCTACCCGACGATCGGTTATGGAGCCGCAAAAATGATCGTGTTTTTGGATGATGACGCGGCCGAGCTTTTCCTTCCAGAAGCGGTAGAAGGTTTCGACTTCCTGTTCGCTCTCGCGCAGGCGGAGCATCTGAGGCCACACAGCTCCGGGAAACAGCGTCTCCAGCGAAAAGACGAGATCCATGGCTGTCCGCAGATTCGAGTCCGCAACAGCGGAATCGGAAACGCCGTGAACCGAACCATAGAGAGCTGAACCCGCAGCGTCAAGCGATACGATCCAGTTGATGCGCGGCTCTTCTCCGGCATTCCGCACTGAAGCGGAAATCTTCGAAATCCCCTCAATCGCCGATCCGTTCCATCCGAGGCCGGTGGTTTCAATAACGAGAGAGAGCCCCGGATGCGAAAGCGTTTCCCTTGCTATTTCAACGATGTCGGGATGCCCCGAGCACTCGCCCCAAAGGGAAAGCGATACGACGGCTTCGCGGGAAAATTCTGAAATTTTTCCCATCAGGTTCGAGTAGTCGGAAAGGCTCATGAAGTCCGAACGATCGGTGACTTTTTTGCCGGGAGAGCGCGAGACGCCGCCTGAGCTCCATGCCGGATACGGACAGTAAACGCACTCATGCGGACATCCGCCTGCGATCTGAATTTGATAATAGGCGGGCAGGGTTCGAAGCGAATCGCCTCTTTCTTCGACAAGCGCGGGAGCTGTATCCGCAGTAATGTCGGCAAAGGATTCGCAGAGCAGCGTATTGCCGGCCGTATCGCATGAAAAATCAACCCTGAGTTGTCTCAAATCCACCGGCGATAGTACGGTTTCGATATCGAATGAGTTTATCTCGCGTTTTAAAGTGTCGAAAACGAAGTTTCTCGTTACACGCAAAGCCGAATCCCGCGCCATCCGGGCGAGAACGGGGATGATTCCGCGCGCAAGAATTTCCGGCATGAGGCCGGCAGGATAGCCGTCCGCGAAGGTATATTCGGCGCGCGACCGCTCGTGAAGTTCGAACAGTTTCCGGGCTCCCTCCGGATCGTAAAAAGGACGGTCGGCCCAGGCGAACCAGGCGTGATCATAGCCCCCGGATTCCTTCTCCATGCATTCAAAAAGAGAGGCTGCGGTATTTCCATCGGAAAGAACGCACAGGCGATAGTCCGGCGAAGCGGGAATTTCAATCCGGGAATCAGGCGAACAAAGAACAACGATTGCATCGGTTTCCGGAAATTTTCCGGCTCGTTCGATGCTGCGTTCGAAGGCGGATTTGCCGCCGCGGAGGGATGCAAGGGCGTACGAATTGATGTTTCCGGCATAAACGAAGGCTATAGCTTTCATGGTATTATACCTATCGGCATCTGACCTCTCTGCTTGAGGAAAGTCGACCGGCATGATAGGCTTTAGCCATGAACGGAGAACGGCCCGTCAAGATTTCAGAAATAACCGCGATCATCAAAGAAATACTCGAAGGATCCTTTCCCTCGGTCCTCCTGGAAGGGGAAATTTCAAACTACCGGCCTTCAAGCACGGGCCATCTGTATTTCACGCTCAAGGACGACTCGAGTTCGATTTCCGCGGTCATGTTCAAGGGGCGTTCGCGTCAGCTCGCCTTTGTTCCCCGGGACGGCATGCTTGTCCGGGCGAAGGGCAGCATATCTGTGTACGAAGCGCGGGGAACCTATCAGATCATAATCGATTCGATGGAACAGGCGGGGACGGGAGATATACTCCGCCTGCTTGAGGAACGAAAACAACGGCTCGCCCGGGAAGGCCTGTTCGACGAAAAAAGCAAGCGCCCGATTCCTTTTTTTCCGGAGCGCATTGCGGTGATCACCAGCCCGACGGGAGCCGCCGTGCGGGATATCGTCCAGATACTCAGAAGGCGGAACCCTGCCATACATATCGTTATACTTCCGGCGTCCGTACAGGGATCAGAAGCCCCGGAATCCCTCGCGAGGCAGATAGAAACAGCGAATAGATTCGCCATGGCCGACCTCATCATCATCGGAAGAGGCGGAGGTTCGCTGGAAGATCTCCTTCCCTTCTCGGATGAATCGGTCGTACGGAGCATCGCCGCTTCAAAAATACCGGTAATAAGCGCGGTCGGCCATGAAACCGATTGGAGCCTCTCGGACCTCGCGGCCGACGTCAGAGCCCCTACCCCGTCGGCAGCCGCCGAGCTGGCAAGCCCCTTGGCGGAGGACATCCTGGATACGATCCGAACCTCAATCTCGCTTTTGGAACAGAGCATCAGGGGAAAAACAGAAAAAATACGGTTGATGATGGGCGCTTTTACAGCGGAATCGCTTGAAATGCGGTTCCGGAGAATCGCCCAGCCGCGTCTTCTCCGTTTCGACGACGCGAAGGAAGGCCTGCTCGAAGGAATGAAGAAGCAGCTGGATACAGCCCGGCGCCGGCTGGAAATGGCGAGCGCGGGCCTTGAAGGGGCGAGCCCTCGAGCGATACTCAAACGGGGGTATTCGATGGTGCGGAACGCCGAAAGCGGCGCAATCATCCGGTCCGCTTCGGAGGCGACGCCCGGAACGCTAGTGGAAATTATCCCCGGAGAGGGAATCATCTTCGCCAGGGTGGAGGAAAAGCACGATGAAGAAATTTGAAGAACGTCTGGATCGCCTGGAATCGCTGACCGATTCGATCAGAAATCCCGATATTCCGCTTGAGGAAGCTCTTTCTCTTTTTGAAGAAGGGATAAAACTTGCCAAAACTCTTGAAAAGGACCTTGATAAAATCGAAGGAAAAATCCAGATTTTGATGAACCAGCCCGGACTGAACGACGACAAGCCCGAACTGGAACTTTTTTCCGACGAGGATGTCGGCAACTGATGGAATATAAACCGGTCCGCCAGCTTCCCCCTTCCGTAGCCCGTAAAATAGCGGCCGGAGAAGTTATCGATCGGCCTTCGGCAGTCGTCCGCGAGCTGATGGATAACGCTATAGACGCCGGAGCGACCAGAATCCACGTTGAAATAGCAAACGGCGGCATCGACCTCATAAGAGTCACCGACAACGGTTCGGGAATGACAGCGGAAGACCTCGCATTATGCACGCGGACCCATACAACCAGCAAGATATCGGAAGAAACGGATTTGCTTCGCCTATCCACGCTCGGTTTCCGCGGAGAAGCGCTCTCGTCGATCGACGCGGTGAGCCGTCTGGAAATACGGACTTCGCGCGAAAACTCAGGATCATGGATACTCGATCTGGGCAACATCAGAGCTGGAAACCATCCGATAGGGACATCGGTTTCTGTTGAAGGTCTTTTTGAAAACTTCCCCGCGCGCAAACAGTTTCTTAAACGGAGTTCGGCCGAATCAAGCCAATGCCGGCAGATTTTTATAGAGAAAGCCCTCGCCTGGCCCGGTCTCGAGTTCAAATTCTCGGTCGACGGTGAAACCAGATTTCTGCTTCCTCCGGCCGCGACGTATCTTGAAAGGACGCTGGCCGCCCTTGAGCCGAAGGAGCCGGATACGCTTTTCTCCCAGATTCACGGAGTCGGAGACCGCTTTACATTCTCCGCGGTACTCGGTTCGCCGGATGTCGTGCGCGCGGACAGGCGTTTCGAGATGATCTTCATCAACGGCAGACGCATCATGGAATACAGCCTTCTGCAAGCCCTGGAATACGGGTGCGAGGGGCATTTTCCGAACGGATCACATCCTGTAGCATGCCTGTTCATCGATATCGACCCGTCGCTCGTGGATTTCAATATTCATCCGGCCAAACGCGAGGCTCGTTTCCGCGATCCGGGAGCTCTCCATCACAGCGTTAGCTCCGTCGTCAAGGACTACTATCGGCGCTATGCCGTCAGAGAACTGAAACGGGAGGAAGCCGAACCCGCTCAGGACTTTATTTTTCCGTCGGACGGAACCCGCGAACACCCGCTCCAAAGCCGATCATCTGAGCCCCTTTCCAAACAAGAAGCATTCTTCGCCCCCAAAACCTACGCCGAGTACGCGCTATCCGCCGGGACCCATCCGCATCAGGCGGCCGCAGAACGCGAATCTCCGATCCCGGAGTCCGAAGCACAAGACTTCAGATATCTCGGGCAGGTGCTTGGAACCTTTCTCGCGGTAGAAAAGCGCAATATCTTCTATTTAATAGACCAGCACGCGGCCCATGAACGAATCCTGTATCAAGAATTGATGGAAACAAGACATGAAAGCCAGAACCTCCTGATACCCTACCGGATTGAGCCCGCGGGGGAAACAGACACCGAAAGGTTACGGCGCATTCAAAGAGATCTTGCGGACGCCGGCTTCGACATCGAAGAGGAATCCGACGGAGCATGGCAGGTTGCATCCGTTCCGTCGAGGTGGGTGGGAAAGCGGACTGATTTAATCGGGGAGATCCTTGATCCCGCGGTCGAACCTGAATCGCTGGTGACGCATCTCTATGCCACGGCTGCCTGCAGAGCCGCCTGCAAAGACGGAGACGTTCTCGACAGCGGTACCGCGATGCGGATTATTCGGCAGGCCTTCGAGCTCGAGGAACCCCTGTGCCCGCACGGAAGGCCCCTTTGGATCATGATGGACCGGGAGGAGCTCTTCCGTAAAATCAGGCGGACTTAAAGAGTGGAGAGCAGAGCGCGAACTTCAGCGGCGTTCTTGTAGTCGGGCTTCTTCTGAATCAGTTCCTGCAAAATCGCCTTGGCTCCGGCCTTATCTCCGAGGCTTATATGCAGCTTGCCCAATTCATGATAGGCCTCCCAGCGGGACGGATCGAGAGCGATCAGCTCTTTGTAGGTGTCGCGGGCCTTCTCCGTAAGCCCGGCGCTGACGTAGGCCACCGCGAGATTCGCCCGCACGGTCGGATCCCGAGGAGCCTTGTTCAATGCCCTGGCATAGTGTTCCACCGATTTGTCGAACGAGCCCTTCAAGGCCCAGGCCTTTCCCAGATTATTGTTCACTTCGAAGTTGTCTTTCTCCACCAGGTACGCGGCGTTGAACTGGTTCAGGGCCTCGTCGAGACGGCCGGCGTCCAGATACATAATACCCAGATTGATCCTCGGTTTTACGTATTTCGGATCAGCCGCGATAGCCTTTGCGTACTGCTGAATAGCGACGTCCGGCATGCCGTTCAATTCACCTGCCAATCCGTAGGTATACAAATATGTTCCGTTCTGAGGCTCGGCCTCGACAGCTTTGCGCGCATAATCCAGCGCCTGGGCGGGCTTTTGCAGTCCCAGCTGAACGACAGCCATGTTGTAATTCGTCATTGGGTCCGAACTTCCCAGAACCAGAGCTTCCTTGAAAAAGCGCTCTGCATCCGCGAAACGGCCTTCCTTGCTATAGAGCGCCGCCAGCTCCCTGAGGGCTGAAACATTTCCGGGCTCATGAACGAGCGCTTCTTTATAAGCGGTTTCGGCGCCTTTGAAATCTCCGTTCTTATCCAGCAACCTGCCGATCTCGATCTGCGCCCTGCTGTAATCCGGTTTGATTTTAATCGCCGAGCGGAACGCGGCTATCGATTCAGAGTTCAATCCGAGCGCTTTATTAGTCAAGCCGAGGTTAAAGAAAGCGGCTTCGAAGTCGCTCTTGAGCTGCGTTGTCTTCGCAAAGCTTTGCCGGGCGTCCTTGAATTGCTTGCGCAAATACTGCTGTTTACCCAGCTCGTAATGGTAGAGATAATTTCCGGGCTCCAGACGCGCGGCTTCGAGCAGATCGGCCAAAGCTTCCGCCGATTTCTTTTGTTCTACATATATCTGGCCGCGAGTGAATCGCGCCCGCGGATTTGTCGGGTCGGAGGATACCGCGAGATTGGCGTATTCGAGCGCGGAGGACAGAGCTTCGCTTTTCAAGGTGCTGTCCGACTCGTTTTTCGCCAGGGCAAGCAAACTTTCAGCCATTTCCGTGTATTTGCCCGAGGCATAGGCCTTTTCGCCCTCAGGCAATGAATTGCGAGCTTCGTCGAAGGCAGACAAGGCTGAGCGCAAACTGCCGGCGGACGCCCGTTCTTTCCCTTTCTCGACGGCAGAATTTACGGCTTCTATTCTTTTCCGCGTCTCCGCGTTCTTTTTTGACAATTCTTCTTCAGCCGCTTTTCTTTTTGCCTCTTCTGCGGCGGCCTGTTCTTTCTGCAACGCCGCTTCACGATCTCGAGCTTCTCTGTCTTCTTTTTCTTTTTGAGCGGCTTCCTCTGCGCGGCGCTTGTCGTCCGCCGCTTTAAGACCCGGATCTTCCTGAACGGTTTTTTTCGCCTGCAGCTCTGAAACCTTTGTGCCTGCTCTCTCTTCGTCCGATTCAACAGATTTGCTTCCGGACGCTTTGTTTCGCTCGGCTGCGTCTGCCGAGGACACTGAGGCGGCCCTCGAGGCGGCTGCAGCGGCCGCGTCCGCCGCGGCAGATACGCGGGCGATGGCTTCCCTTGCGGCATCCAAAGCGGCCTGCAATTCCTCTGTGCTGACCGAGCCGGACCCGTCGGCGTAGGCGTTTTTCAATCGGCGGGCTTCGAGCACCGCGTCGAGAAGAGCCGAGGCATCCGAATCCTCGGGATTCTGAATGAGCAAGCCTTCCAGGAGCGAAAGGGCGCGGTCGAATTCCTCGCGTTCAACATAATTACGGACAAGAGTAAGCGTATTCTGCCTCAACGCAGTCGAATCAGAAGCGGCTCCGCTTCTTTTAGACGCAATAACAAGCCCGATGCCGAGCAATAAAAGCAATACCGCAACTCCGGCGCCGATCAATACGATTTTCTTCTGTTTACTATTCAAGCTGTGCCTCCTCGTTGTACTCCATAACATCTTCAGATCCCGCGGACAGAGTGCTCGCGGCGTCGACAGACTGCAACGAAGAGCTCACCTCGTCCATAATCCGTTGATACCGTTCAGCGGCGGCGGCCCTTTCAGCCTCGGCCGCTACGCGCTCAGCCTCCGAGCGAAGCTCTGCGTTCTTTCTCTCTGTTTCTTCGCTTTCCAGCAGCGCGATGATCTGCCTGATCGAATCCTTCTGCCACGTGGCTGGATCGAGCATCAGATAATTCCGATAATCCGCCGCCGCCTCAGCGAATCTGCCAAGACGGACGCGGGCATTCGCCCGGTTCAAATATACCGGCGCCCAGAATGCGTCGATCTCGGCGGCGCGGACATACATGCTTTCCGCCTCGGCGAACAGTTCCTGCAAAAAATACACGTTTCCTGCGTTGAAAAAAAGGACCTTCCGATCCGTTCCCGGCGCTGAAGCTCCGCGCATGAAAGCGCTTACGGCGTCTGCGTATTTACCCGTCTGCTGATAGCCCAAACCGAGGTAGACGAATACCCGGGGATCGACGCCCGGCTGCAGCGACGCCTGATACAGAAGCGGAATAGCCTCCTCGGGACGGTTTTCCCGGAACAGCCGTTCGCCTTCGGCGAAATAATCCAGGGCAAAGGCGGAAAACGACGTTAGCATGAGCATCGAGAGGCTTAAAATCAACGTCCGAAGCGCTCGTCTTTTTGCATTCATATTTGACATTACCCCATAAAAGCTATAGTCTTGACATATGTCATCAATGTTTATCGGTATCATTGTAATTCTCGGCGCGGGAGTTGCGGTCCTGATGGTATTCGTCGTCAAATCCTTCATCGCCCCGCAAAAGATAGCTGGAATCGACAAACTCATATCCAACGGTAAATACGGTCCGGCAATAAAAGCCGCGAAGGCGATTATAGCGAGAAATCCCAGAGACACGGAAGCAAGATACCTCTTGGGCAAGGCATACCTCGCAGACGGCAAGGCCGAATTGGCCCTTATGGAGTTCAAGACGGTCAACGCGACGGCTATTTTCTCCAAAACAATCCCTGAAGCAGAGTTCAGAAAAACAATAGCCCAGCTCTTCTTAAAATACAACCAGCCCGACGAAGCCCTGAAAGAATTTCTTCTTCTCATAAAATTGGAGCCGTTCCAGGCCGAACACTATTATAACGCGGCCCAGATGTTCGAACAACGGGACAATTCCGAACAGGCTATCCAGTATTATAGAAAGGCGGTTGAAACCGACCCAAAGCACGCGACCGCGCATGCAGCCCTGGGTTTTCTGTTATTCAAGAACAAGCAAATGACCGACGCGAAAACAGAAATTTCGCTGGCGCTCAAACTCGATCCTAAAAACTCGAAAGCCTACTTCTTCCAGGGAAAGCTTCTCCGGGAAAGCCATGATTACGCGAACGCCCTGGCTGCCTTTGAAAAAGCGCTTCGGGAACCTGAGTTCAAGCAGAAAGCCCTCATAGAACGCGGATGTTGTTATATCGAAGCGAATAGCCTGGAAAAAGCCATTGTCGAATTCGACAGAGCGATCAAGGCATCGACGGACGATTCGTCCAACGACACCCTCCATGCACGTTATTTCCTGGCGACCTGCTACGAGAAGCAACGCGACATCGATAAGGCCATCGGACAATGGGAGAAAATTTTCGTTAAAAAACGCAATTTCCGCGATGTCGGAGAAAAACTCACCCAGTATCAGGAACTACGGTCTAACGACCACATGAAAGAATATCTGACCGCGTCGAAAGACGATTTTTTTACCATCTGCAAAGCGCTCACCAATAAGTGCCTTGAACTTGCGGTACGGGAAATAAAGGAAACAAAGTACGGCTGTTCTTTGATTGCCGTAGAAAACGACGCGGAAAAATGGCGCAATGTTCGAAAAATGCCGCGCATGATCCTTTTTTACCGCGATCCCAACATGATAGAAGACGCCTTCTTGAGAACTCTGCAGGAGGAGATGAAAAAACAATCCATCATCAGAGGAATAGTCATTACCAGTTCTGGCTTCACCCGCGCGGCTCTCGAATTCGCGGAAAGCCGGCCGTTGGAGCTGATCAACAAGGACAAGCTCGAACAGATGTTGTCTCAAGCTGATGTTTTCGCGGAAAACCAGTAGCATCCCACATGAAAATCCTCTGCGTATCCGATCAGATTGATCCTCTTGTATACAGCAGCAACGTTAAAGAAAGATATAAGGACGTAGATCTCGTTATTTCCGCAGGCGATCTGCCGATGGAGTATCTGGAGTTCATTGTTTCGTCGCTGAACAAACCGGTTCTCTTCGTGTTCGGCAACCACAATTTAAGCGAATTCGGACAATATCACTCCGTCAACCCTGAAAACGCCCCGAACCCGAGGCAGATGAATCCGCTGACAAGAAGCATGACCGGGCACGGCACGACCTATATCGGATTTAAAACGATAAAAGAAAGCGGATTATTGATCGCGGGCGTTTCCGGCTCGCTTAATTACAATAACGGATTAAATCAGTATTCCGACGCGCAGATGAAACGAAAGCTGTTAAAACTCTTTCCCGCACTCCTGTACAACCGGATCAAATACGGCAGGTGGCTCGATATTCTGGTAACCCACGCATCTCCCGCCGGAATACACGACAAGCCCGATCCCTGCCATCAGGGTTTTTCATCATTCCTCTGGTTTATGAAGAAATTCCGGCCGAGGTGGCTCATCCACGGCCATATCCATTTATACGATCTGCAGGACATCCGCGTTTCATCCTTTGAGCAAACAACTGTCATCAACGCATATAGTCATTTTATACTTGATACCGGAGCACCGTCAAAATGAGCGACCTAATTAAGCATCAAGCGGAAGATGATTTCAACAAGGCACGGAACAAAGCCCTTTTCAATGAAATACAGAATTTCTTGAATCCCGACCGATCGAAACTCCTCTCGTTTCACGATGTCAAGAAAATCCTGAAACCGAAAAACGAAGTATATGCGGGAATGCAGACCATTCCGATAGACAGAATCGTAGGAAGCGAAGGCCGGTATCAGGATTTCGACAGCCATTTTCTTCCGAAATCGAGAAACCTCAAGGAACGATGGGAACGAGTGGACAGCGCGCATCTCTCCGATACAGTGCTTCCCCCTATCCAGCTGTATGAAATCGGCGGGCTGTATTTCGTGAGAGACGGAAACCATCGCGTATCCGTCGCGAAAGCCCAGGGCGTCGGATATATCGACGCCGAAGTAATCTCCTTGAAAAGCGAGATCACCCTGAAACCGGGATTGAATCCCGAATCGCTGTTGACCGAAGTCATCAAATATGAAAAGAGAATCTTCTATACGGAGACATCTTTCGGAGATCTGACTGATTACTGGGATCTGGAGTTCACCAGCCCCGGTCAATACGACGTTATATATAATCATATTCTTGTCCATAAATACTTTATCAACGAGACAAAAAAGGAAGAAATCCCCTTTCAGGACGCCCTCCTTTCATGGTTCGACAATGTATACAAGCCGGTGCTTCACGTAATTCAAAAGAAAAAGCTTCTGAAGATGTTTCGCGACAGGACGGCAAGCGATCTATACGTATGGATCATCAAACAGTGGGACGAACTGAAAAGAAAATACGGATTGGAATTCAGCCTGGATCAGGCGACGCAAGTCATTGCAGACACTCACAACAGAAACCCCTTGCGTGTCGTGTCGGACTGGTTCAAAAGAACCTTTCAAACTTGACGGCGAAAAATATCGATGCTACACTGAATTACAATGCAAACAGCACTACTAGAAACGTACACCGCACTTCCCCTGATAGCGAGTTTGTTGGTTCAAGGGGCAAGCGGCTTGTTTTTATTCCGGATTGCAAAACAATTCCCTAATAAAATCACCAGCCCGTCGTACATCAAACTTGCTTCGCTGTTTATAGCTCTTCTCGGTTTAAACAGCATCGTCGCCATTTTCATTCCAAGCCTGCTTATTTTCTCAACCGGCGTTTTCATCGCGAACATCGTTTTTCTCGCATTCTTGATTCTTGCGGGAAAAAATCTTGCCCAAATACGCATCGAGGAAGCCCAAACGCAGGAAATCGCGACGGTAACCGAGAACGATGCGGATAACGGCGAAGACCCCCTTATCGAAGTAGGCCGTTCGGTTTTGTCGTATGTATCCGAATCCATCACCGGCGAAATAAACCTCGTGCGCCTTTTGGACTTCGTCAATCAAACGCAAATGGCGCATACGAAAGCGGACGGAGGAGTTATTTTCCTTGCGGACGATTTCGACGATCTTATCGCGGCAAAATCCTTTGCGGGAAACTTTCCGCCGCCCTATAAGCTTCCCGTGGATCTTCCCCACAAACCGGTTCGGGTTGAGACGAATTTCAGATACACGCAATTTGCGCTGGGCGAAACAATCTTCGGAGAAGTAGCATCCACCGGAAAACCGGCTTTGATCGTCGATGGAGAAAAAGATTCGCGAATATTCAGCAACGGACCTGAAGAGTTCTTGAAGCCGGGCAGCTACATCGTCGTTCCGCTCATGGTAAAGGACAGAGTTGTCGGCGTTTCAGGCCTTGCTCGCCTTCCTGAAAACGCCCCGTTCGGCGAAGCCGAACTGCGGACAGCCACGATCCTGGCTGGCTTTGCGGGAGCCGCAATAAATAACATCTTCAGCGTTCAGGAAATTCTTGAACGAGCCGATTTGGAGCGCGAGGCCAGCATAGCCTCGCAAATTCAGAAAACGTTGCATCCGAAACGGCTCCCCGAACTTCCCGAGATCGGTTTCGGATCCTTCTTTAATTCGACGAAGGGCGTTTGCGGAGATTATTACGATATTATTCTGGCCCGACGCGACAGAATAGCGGTAGCTATCGCAGATGTCGCCGGAAAAGGGATTCAATCGAGCATGGTAATGATCATGCTCCGCTCGATACTCCATTTGGTGACCAACACCACGAAGTCCGCAGGAACTATCCTCGACTGGGTGAACAAGGGCATCACCGGCAAGATCGATATGGACCACTACGCGACGCTCACCTACATCAGCTTCAGTCCGGAAGATCACACCCTTGAATACGCGACCGCGGGGCATCAGCCCATGCTGATATGGCGAGCAGACTCAAAACAAGTAGAGACCATTCATCAGAAAACGGATCCAATCGGAATCGAACGTTCTTCTACATACGCGGAAATGAAGTTGACAGTCGGTAAAGGAGATATTATTATTCTCTTCACTGATGGACTGATCGAGGCGTTGAACAGGGATGGAAAGCAGTACGGAATAGAGACTCTTTCTAAAACAATATCTGCGAGCACACATAAAACGGCAAAAGAAATAGCGTCAGACGTGAAACACCACATCCAGGCTTTTATCGGATCAGCAAGTCTCCATGACGACCAAACATTGGTCATTATGAAGATAAAAGCCTAGTTTATAGAAAGGAGCAACATCGGTATGGAACTGAAAATCAGAAAAAACGGTGAAGTATACATCATAGATGTGAACGGCGAGATGGATTTGTACAATTCATACAAGCTTAAAGAGCTTGTAATGAAAATGCTTGAGAAGAATGTTCAATCCTTCATCATTAATCTTGAACAAGTTGATTATATCGACTCGTCAGGCATCGGAGCATTGATTTATATATGCTCAACTGTAAAAAAGATGAACCTGAAGCTTGCGATAACAAATATCCACGGCTCGGTAAAAAAAGTTATTGAATTGACGAAATTGATGGGTTATTTCCCAATAACCAACAGCATTGAAGAAGCTCTCCAGCAGATGGAAGGCTGAAATTTGGATCAGGAGATACATACATGAATCCGATTAAGGAACTTCGAGCGGATGGCAGCGATCCGCTGTTTGATAAAACAAATATGCTCTACAAGGAATTCCCTTCGGATTTCCGACAGATCAGGTACTTTACCCTGCTCATCGTTCAATCCGCGCCTCTTGAAATCAAGGAGATTAATCTTCTTGAGCAACAGATCAGCGAAATTATTAAAAACGCGGTAAAACACGGAAACGATTGCGATCTTAACAAGAAAGTTCGCGTTTGGTATTCGTTCAGTTCAACCCACGCGCACCTCATTGTCGAAGACGAAGGATCCGGTTTCAAGGATCTGGAAAAGTGGAACGATTTCAATCGAAAACGCCTTGAATGCCTGTACCAGCAGGATTTTGAACACCTGGGATCCTTCGTTTCGTTCAGAACGAATAAAAGCGATGAGCAGGACGGCGGAAACGCCTTGTTCGCAGCGCTGGAATATTGGAACGGCGGATTCGTTTATAACGACAAGAAAAACGGCGTAGCGATGTTGAAAAAATATCCGCAAAGACGCCATGGAATAACAATCGACGGGGAATAACCCCAAAATGAAAGGACTGCATGGCAGTCCTTTTTTATATATATCGAGTTCCGTAACAGCTTTCAAATAAAAAACGTCTATCTTCTTCTTGCATCTCGTTAATCTTTAAATGGTAGATACTGTTTATTCGATTCAAATCAACTCTGGAAACCATTTGAGCCCGGCACAGTATTTTTCTTGCTGAAAAAAGCATCTGACAGGAAAGCATCTTGTCGTTCAATACGGATGCCGCAGTTTTCTGAGCAAAAACCAATATATGTTCATGATCGATGAATACCAGGAATTCGGGAGATACACTCTCTGAAAATGGTCCGTGTTTATTTTTATAAGTTTCCAAAACTGAAAGGAATCTGAGCGAAGGACCCTTGTTTTCCGGTTGTAAGCCGATTAACTGTATCAGGTCGACTTTATCAATATGGATCTCGCCGATAGCAGTTCGTTCTGAAACAGATAAAAAAGGCGAATACGCATCCGGACAGGAAAAACTGATGAAAAAGGGATCTTCGCGCAGTATGCGAAACACAGGCTGGGCAGAGAGAGTATCGTTCTCGCTCCAGAGTTGGGCTGGAATTGGAATAGAGGAAGTTAAATCATCAGTAATTATGAAATTAGAATAAAAAACCAGACTATGCTCTTGATGGTAAAACCGTACTCTGCAGGGAATCCTGCCGTCTTTCTGCTGCTTACACTGATCGATCAAGGATGAATGGCTGTGAAACTCGATTCGTCCCGGATGAATTTCATAACTTTGAGGCGGAATTTGGCTGTTCGAAAGTTCAGTAAAAACAGTAAGGGGCTTCTTTGCATTTTCCAGTGAACGGAAAATGAACTCTCGTTCAATTCTGCCCAATAAAGACGGCATATGAATCCCCATCAAAGTATAGTTCGTCGATTTTCCATGCGCCCCCGTCCTGTACGGCCACAACATCGATGAATAATTCAGAGATCGACTGATCTTTGACGAACGATAAACGGAATCGCGAAGTGAAGCGGGAAGATTCATCGCCGGAATTCTCGGGTACGGGCCTCCCGAACGCGACTGAAGCGGGCACGGGAAAGCGATTCAGACGATAGTTAGTTAAGACTGGAATGAATTGTCGAGTGTCGGCGCATATTTCAGCCGGGATGGTCTTATTCCTGAATGCTTGTTCTACCGAACGCAACAGCGAAACAAGGCCATCGGGAGAACCTGAATAATCGAGATAGCCTAAACCATTAAGAGCGGGATAGATCCCTCCCGACGAACCGGAAGATGAAGGACTCATCACCGCGAATGTTTCTGATCCGCCCGGCAGAGTCTTTCCGCTATCGGCGGGCCGGGTAGACATAGAGGGATTGTCGACCCACGAAGCGCCTGAAAAAAAGCTTTCAGCAGTATCCAATACGGTAGCCGGATACATATAAATGGGAATACTCAAAAAAAAGCAAATGACTGAACGATGCATCATACTTTTCCGGATCATACCGGGAAAAGTATAGCATGAAGACGAAGTCTGGACAATCTTGAGTGAACAAGGTAAAGTTTAACTTAAGTTTTTTTCCAGGAGAGTTCAAACATGGCGCTGACCCTAACTGAAAAGATATTACAATCTCATCTTGTAGACGAGAATGCAAAACTTCCGCCCCGGGGAGAAGAAATCGCAATCCGCATCGATCAAACGCTGACCCAGGACGCCACTGGAACTATGGCGTATCTTCAATTCGAAACAATCGGACTGGACAGGGTGAGAACAGAGCTTTCGGTATCGTATATCGATCACAACACTCTTCAGGAAGATTATAAAAATATGGACGACCATCGATACCTTCAGAGCGTCGCCGCTAAATACGGATTATGGTTTTCCCGCGCCGGAAACGGCATCTGCCATCAGGTGCATCTGGAAAGATTCGGCATTCCGGGGAAAACCCTCCTCGGATCCGACTCGCACACCCCTACCGGCGGCGGACTTGGCATGATCGCGATCGGAGCCGGCGGACTCGATGTTGCAGTTGCAATGGGAGGAGGAGCCTTCCATCTTTCAATGCCTAAGGTGTTCGGCGTAAAACTTGCCGGAGCCCTCCAGGGAGGAGCCTCCGCCAAAGACATCATTCTCGAAGTTTTGAGAAGGGAAACAGTCAAGGGCGGAGTGGGAAGCATTTACGAGTATTTCGGCCCGGGCGTGGCAGGACTTACCGTCACGCAACGATCGACTATCACCAATATGGGAGCCGAGTTGGGCGCCACATGCAGCATATTTCCATCAGACGAAGCCACGAAACGGTTTCTGGAAGGCATGGGAAGAGGCTCGGACTATCACGAACTATCAGCCGACGAAGGCGCAGTGTATGATAAGATAATCGAAATCGATCTATCGGCACTCGTTCCGATGGCAGCGCAGCCCCACTCTCCCGACGCGGTGATTCCTGTACGCGAGATCGCCGGAAAAAAGGTGACCCAGGTTGCCATCGGGTCCTGCACGAACAGTTCGCTCGCGGATCTGACCGCGGTGGCCGCTATCGTAAAGGGAAAACACATCGCGCCCGGAGTTGAAGCGGGGATCTCGCCCGGAAGCCGCCAAACCTTGATGCTCGCCGAGAAAAGCGGAGTTCTTGGAGAACTCATACGCGCAGGATTCAGAATCCTGGAAAGCGCTTGCGGACCCTGCATTGGAATGGGATTCGCTCCTAATTCAGAGGGCGTTTCGCTGCGGACATTCAACAGAAACTTCAAAGGAAGATCCGGAACGCCCGACGCTCAAGTGTATCTGGTTTCTCCAGAGACAGCAGCCGCGGCCGCGATCACCGGAGTCATAGCCGATCCGGCTGATTTCGCCGACAGTCTTAAAAACAACGCGGGACTCTATTCCGTAAACGATCCCGCTCTGATAAAAGACGACAGCATGCTTATCGCTCCCCTGCCCCTCGAGCAGGCCCTGCGGACTGACATTATCAGAGGACCGAACATCAAACCCTGTCCGGCGACTCCTGCTCTTCCTGATTCGCTGATTCTTCCGATTCTTCTGAAAACAGGAGACAATGTTTCGACCGACGATATTATGCCAGCCGGCGCGAAAGTTCTGCCGCTCCGCTCCAACATACCTGAAATTTCGAAATTCACCTTTGCCCGCCTTGATGCGGATTTTTACTCCCGGGCAAAAGACGCAGCAGGCTGTTTCGTATTAGGCGGAGAAAACTATGGACAGGGCTCGTCGCGGGAACACGCGGCCTTAGCGCCCATGTACCTCGGCGTTCGGGCTGTGCTGGTAAAATCCTTTGCCCGCATTCATAAGGCGAATCTTATCAACTACGGCATCATCCCCCTCGTCCTTGCCGATCCTTCGATGCATGAAAAACTCGGCCAAAACGATGTTCTTCGTTTCGAATCGATCCGCCATTCGCTTGAAAAGGGAACCGATTTTGTATTGACCCGCGAATCGGACGGAATGAAGATTATTGCGCGCAATGATCTGGATGAACGATCCAGAAAGATATTATTGTGCGGAGGCCTGGCCGCCTGGACGAAGTCCGGAGGGCAATAACCGGGGGACGGAAAAATGGAAATACCTTTCCTGCGGGATCATGCAAGACACTCGACTCCTGTTCGCGATCCCGTCTGGAAAGATATTCCGTTGACTCCTGAATTGCAGGATATAGTCAGATCCGAACCGTTTTTGCGGCTCTACCGCATCCGCCAGCTCGGTCCTACCGAATTGGTCTATCCCGGCGCGACTCATACCAGAGCGGCGCATTCTCTCGGCGTATATAATCTGGCACTTCGAATGTTGCATAAAATGAGCGACCAGGAAACTGATTTCGCTGTTTCCGAGACTTCCTGCCGTTCGTTTCTCATTGCCGCTCTTCTGCATGATTTGGGACATTTTCCCTATACGCACTCCTTAAAAGAGCTCCCGCTGGAAGATCATGAAGCGCTGACGGCTCGTGCGATCCTGCAAGAACCCCTGTATACTCTCATCAAGCGATTCGGCGCGTCGCCTGAAACCGCGGCCGCGATAGTGGATCATTCGATTCATCCGGACGACACAGATACCGAAGTGCATTTTTTCAGGAAACTTCTTTCGGGCGTGCTTGATCCGGATAAGCTCGACTATCTCAATAGAGACGCGCTGTATTGCGGAGTCCCCTACGGAATGCAAGACACCGATTTCGTCTTATCGAAGGTGCAATTTGACAAGCGCTACGGAATTGCAATCGATTCAAGCGCGATCATGTCCATCGAAAACATCCTTTTCTCGAAGTACCTGATGTACCGATCGGTGTATTGGCATCGACAGGTCAGAATAGCCACCGCAATGATGAAAAAAGCCCTATGGCACGGATTATCAAACAAATCGATCGCAGGGGAGGACTTGTATCGGCTGGATGATTCGGGTCTTTTTTCTTTTATGAATACCGTGGGAGGGATTCCTTTTTCTATCGCCGAAAAAGTCAGGAACCGCCGTTTTTACAAAATCCTGGGTGAGTTCAAATTCGAATCTTCCGAACAGGGCATGGGCGCGCTGGAGGATTTGCACGCCAGAACCGAAGCCGAAACCGCGGCGGCAGAATACCTAAGCCGACTAACAGGCACTCCTATCGCATCTGAAGACGTACTCATAGATATACCGGAACGAATATCATTTGAAAGCGATTTGCATATACTCGACGAAAACTGTTCATTCAGCGCCAGCACGACCGTATTCAATCCCGCAATAGTCGGCAATTTTACACGTTCGCTTCGAATGGCGAGACTTGCGATTAATCCGGACGCCTTCGATGCCATGGGAGGCCGATTCCCGGAGCCCGAGAACCTTGCGCGATGCATCGGCGTGGGTTACACTAAATAAAGGAATAAAAAACAAAGGTCGGAGGGGCCCAATGAATGTGCACAATGTAATGGAAGAATTCGTTTATAGCGAGGTTAACAGCCTATTCGATACAGCGCACGAGAACAAGGCACCCTGGCTAACTTGCAATTGCAATCAGTGCAGGCTGGATACGATTTGCTATGTACTCAATAGAATTACTCCAAAATACATCAAATCGGGCAGAGGACTTGCCCATACTCAACAGGACGATTCGATCGATAAGGCGCAGCTTGCCGCCGATATAAACCGGATTGCCATCGAAGGCATGAAACAGGTTCTTTCCACCCAGCGTCCTCATCAAAGAGATGCTTCAGACCTGCCGGAAACCCCGGTATTCAATTTTCCTACTTTTGTGGGAAGGATCATCGACGGAGCAACTTTCGAGCCCCTCAAGAATATTACTGTATTGCTGCTTATCAACGGAAAAAAAGCGGACTCCATAGATTCCTCGTGGGAAAACCCCTACGCAATTTCGAGCCATACCCCCGGGACCTTTACCTTTTGGGTTAAACCGATAGCCAGCAAAGCCGAAGGCATAAAAAAAGTTTTTCCTTTTGAGATAAAAGTGGCCGAGCCGGGATACGATCCTCTTTCATATTTTTTTGAAATAGGCATGACAAGCGAGTCTGTTTTACGAACAGCATACTCGGCAGAACATGCGTATGTGTTGCCGGATCTGCATCTATTTCCCGCTGGCAATGAGCTTGAATCCATGCAGGATTGACCGATACAAGCCGTAGCAGCCCGGATTCGGTCCCGCATTGACAGGATGGGCTGTTTTCTTTATAGTGTCTGAATCACGGGATGTAGCCTAGAGGCTAAGGCGTCTGGTTTGGGACCAGAAGATCGGAGGTTCAACTCCTCTCATCCCGATTACGCTTGGGATCGTAGCTCATCCGGATAGAGCAACTGCCTTCTAAGCAGTAGGTAGGGGGTTCGAGTCCCTCCGGTCCCGCAATTTTTTATAAAATACCGAAAATATGCTATACTGGATTAATAGCCGCTTGCTGCTAGTACTATAATCCAGGAGTCGCATATGTTCAGCATCACCTTTCCGGACGGAACGTGTACCGAATTTTCTTCCCCGATAACCGGGCAAACGCTCATCCCGTATTTCGAACCCCTACCCGCTCCGCTTGTAGCCATGCGCGTAAACAACGAATTGTACTCCCTCAATCGATGCATAGACGTAAAAGCAAGAGTCGAGCCGGTTACAAGCGCGACAACCGAAGGATCGAATGTATCCAGAAGAACGTTGTGCCTCGTACTCGCTGCCGCTTCTCGCGAGCTCTTTCCGGAGCTCAGGCTGGTAATCGGCCATAGTCTGGGCTACGGTTATTACTATACGCTGGAATCTGCAAACTCCGATTTTAATTACGCAGAAGATCTGAAAAAAATCGAACACAGAATGAAAGAAATGATTCGGGAAAATATCCCGGTCGAAACGCAGTATGTATCCTATGAGGAAGCCCTGGATCTGTTTAGGGACAGCAACCAGACAGATACATGGAAGCTCCTCTGTCATATCAGCAAACCGCGGATGCTCATCAATAAGCTGAACAACTACCGCGATCTCTATTTCCAGCCTCTTCTTCCTTCGACAGGGCTGCTTTCGGTGTTCGAATTGCGCAGATACGGCGAAGGATTTCTGTTACGGTTCCCGCCCACATCGCATCCCAACGAATTGGCGAAATTCGAAGACATCCCCGAGCTATTCGAGGTGTACCGCCAGTCCAAAAAATGGGGAAAGCTGGTCAAGGTGTCTTCCGTCGGCGAACTCAACGAGCTTGTCGAAAAACGGAAGGTGAAGGATTATGTCGAAGTCACCGAGACTAAGCAAAACAAAACGCTTGCCGAAATAGCCGATAAAATCGCGGAAAGTTCTTCGGTAAAAGTTGTGTTGATAGCAGGCCCTTCCAGTTCGGGAAAAACAACTACCTCAAAAAAACTTTCAATGCAGCTTAGGGTTCTCGGATACGAACCGACCGTCATCAGCCTCGACGACTATTATCGGGGAGTCGCGAATACCCCCCTGGACGAAGAGGGAAAGCCGGATTTCGAGTGTCTGGAGGCGCTGGACATTGAACTTCTCAACGAACTGCTGATGAAGCTGTTCAACGGCGAAGAAGTGGAGCTTCCCGGCTTCGATTTCAAAACAGGAACGCGAAAATTCACCGGCAGGCGGCTCAAGATGAACTCCCGCTCATTGCTCATTCTCGAAGGAATTCACGGATTGAACGATAAGCTGACTCCTCTCGTTCCGCAGGAATACATATACCGGATTTATCTCTCGGCGCTTACGCCGCTCAATCTCGACGATCATAACCGCATCCCCACTTCGGACAACCGGCTATTGCGGAGAATCGTCCGCGACGCGCAATTCCGCGGAAAGGGAGCTGCTGGAACAATCGCGATGTGGAGCAGCGTCCAACGCGGTGAACGGCTGCATATTTTCCCGTATCAGGACAAAGCGAACGTGATGTTCAATACGGCGCTGGACTATGAATTGTCGGTTCTGAAGGTCTATGCAGAGCCTCTGTTGCGCGCGGTCCGACCGACGGAAAGCGAGTACACGGAAGCTTCCAGACTGCTCACCTTCCTGAATAATTTCTCGCCGATTCCGCCCTCTTATGTTCCCGGCCAGTCTATAATCAGAGAGTTCATCGGCGACAGCGATTTCAAGTATTCGTGATCGGAGAGGCAGACGGGGAATCAATCCCTGTCTGCACGCTTGGAAGAAGTCAGATCGTCAAGCATGGATGCTTCTTCAGACAAATAGTCCTTTCTCCACTCGGCTTGCTTTTTATCCTTTAATTTTTCCAATACCTGGCGGTCGCGCGACGCTAATGTGAACTCCTCTCGAGCTCTTTCCAGAACAAGTTCCGCCGCCGCGAGTTCTTCGAAGAGTTCTTCCTTGCGCTGATCCAGACGAAAAACATATCGTTCAATGGCGATAAGATCTTCCACTGCAACGGTTTCTCCGCGGGATGTCGACGCTTGAACGCGTTTTCTCGCGACATCGTCCAGGAGGGCTTGAACGGCATCGCGATGAGACAAAGCCTTGCCTAATTGAAGTTCAGCCTGTTTTTCCCTGAACTGGCGCAGATCGAACAGTTTATTCAGGGAAAACTCGAAACGTTTCATCAGTCTTCCCAGTCGCTCTGATCATACGCCTGAGCGGATTCTGAGGATTGAACGTACTTTTGAGAAGCGCCCGGACCATGAAGAGTTTTTTCGTCGTCCGGGATTTGCATGGAAGAAACAGCCCCCAAACGATTAAGCGTGTCGAGGATCGGGGCGGGATCGGATACTTCCTGCGTTAGAAAACCTTCAATATTGGAATGATTGGATATCGCTTCGTCGATCGAGGGATTCGAACCCTTTTGATAGGCGCCGACGTTTATCATGTCTTCGGATTCAGCGTAGATGGCCATCATTCGCCTGATGTAACCGACGGCCTTTCTGGTGACCGGCCCGGAGACCCGGTTGGCGAGACGAGAAATGCTGGCGAGAACATCGATCGCCGGATAATGGTATTTCTGGGCAAGTTTTCTGCTTAAAATGATGTGGCCGTCCAAAATACCGCGGACTGTATCGGATATGGGTTCGTCCATGTCGTCGCCGTCGACTAATACGGTGTAGAACCCGGTTATGCTGCCCTTGTCGGAAGTACCGCTGCGTTCCAATAAGCGAGGAAGCGTTTCGAAAACGCTGGGCGTATATCCGCGGGTAGCTGGCGGTTCGCCGATCGCGAGGCCGATCTCCCGCTGGGCTTTAGCGAAACGGGTTACCGAGTCGAACATAAGCATGACGTCCTTCCCCTGATCGCGGAAGTATTCTGCGATAGCGGTGGCAACGTACGCACCGCGAATTCTTGCGACGGGAGACTGGTCCGAGGTTGCCATCACGACGACGGATCTTTTCAAGCCTTCGGGGCCCAAATCGTTTTCGATGAAATCGACCACTTCCCTTCCGCGTTCGCCGATCAGCGCAATCACGTTGATGTCAGCGTTCGTGTTTCGCGAAATCATTCCAAGCAGGGTGGATTTGCCGACGCCGGAACCGGCGAATATGCCCAAACGCTGGCCTCTGCCGACGGCAAGGAGGCCGTCTATTGCGCGGACGCCGGTGACGATCCGATCCGAAATCGGGCGCCGCTTCATCGGGTCGGGAGGAGAGGCGATAACCGGATATCGTAGGGACGATACGATCTCGTCGCCCTGATCGGCCGCTTTTCCCATAGCATTGAGCACGCGGCCGAGAAGCATATTGCCTACCGGAACCGTCAGAACGGAGCCGCTGGCGGTAACCTTGCATCCTACTTCGATGCCCTGGATATCGTCGTAGCTCATAAGTTGAACAGTCGTACCGTCGAGTCCGACGACTTCGGCAAAGACGGGATCGTTGCCGCGCGATAAATGGATGAGGCAAACCTCTCCGATTACGGCCTGCGGGCCGCGGCTTTCAAGAAGCATTCCCTTCACGCGTATGATAGAGCCTGTGTACTTGATGGGATCTGCTTCTTCCACCGCTTCGACGTACTTATTGAATAAATCGATCATCGGCCCTTAATCCTGAGTTACCGGATTCGCCGTTTTCACCCGGGTGCGGATGGGAGAGACTTCCAGAATCCGCTGTTCGATTTCATTGAGCTGGCTGGAAATTCTCGCGTCTATCGCGCCGAAATCCGTCTCTATTACGCATCCGCCGCGATCCACGGTCGTATCCTCTACAACGGTTATATTCTTGACGTTCTCGGCGCTTGAAAGGAAATCCTTGATATGCTGGGTCGTCATGGCGACATCGGCCAAATTAACGCGTATGATCACGTCTCCGCGTCCCTTCACCTTGCGCAAAGCCTGGACCACGTTAGAAACGACGATATTCCGCTGATTCTCGGAAATGACTTTCACTATTTTTCGCGTCATCATTAAAACTAAATCGACGATCTGCTGCTCGGTTTCGGAGAGAATCTCCTGGCGTTTGTCCATCATTCGTTCAATAATCGTATGAAGGCGATCGGTCAAACGTTCCGCTTCGAGGTTTCCTTCCTTGAATCCCGCTTCCTGGCCGCTTGCGAAGCCGTCCTTATAGCCGTCCTTCAGCTGAGCGTCTTTTTTCATCTCTGCTTCGGCGATTATCTCTCTGGCCCGCTTCTCGGCTTGCGCTATTATGGAGTCGGCTTCATCCTGCGCCTGGCGTTTAATAATTTGCGCCTGGTCGGTCTTTCTCTTTACCTCGTCGAAAGCAGCTTTCTCGGCTTCTTTAAGGATTTCTTCCGAACGGGATTGAGCTTCCGCCAGCATGGCTTGCTTGTCGCGTTCGAATTCCATTCTGAAGTGTTCGGCTTCGCGCCTCAGATCGTCGGCGGTGGGACCCTCGTATATCGGTTCTTCCGGACTTTCTTCAACCGGCTCTTCCACGACGAATTTACGGGCAAGCTGCAGTTGCACGTGTTCATTGCTTACCTTTATTTCATTCGGCCGAAAAACTGTTTTTGCCATTATCTACCACCGCTATACGACAAGTTCATCTTCTCCCGAGCGAGCAATTACAATCTCGCCGGTATCTTCAAGATGTCTGATGATGGATACTATCTTTTGCTGCGCTTCTTCAACGTCCTTCAAGCGTACCGGCCCCATGTACTCCATGTCTTCCTTAAGCATGCCGGCGGCGCGCTTGGACATATTCCGGAATATTTTGTCCTGAACCTCGGTATCGACGGCCTTAAGCGCTTTCGCGAGCTCCTGGGTGTCGACTTCGCGGAGAACTTTCTGGATAGCACGATCGTCGAGCATAACAATGTCTTCGAACACGAACATTCGCTTTTTTATTTCTTCCGCGAGATCCGAGTCCTCGTCCTCGAGAGCTTCGATGATGGACTTCTCGGATGAACGGTCGACAAGGTTCAAGATCTCTACGATGCTTTCAACGCCTCCGGCCGCCGTATAGTCTTCGCTTGAAAGCGTCGACAGTTTCTTTTCAAGAACGCGCTCTACTTCGCGAAGAACATCCGGAGACGTTCGGTCCATCGTCGCGATCCGGCGAGCTACTTCGCTCTGAATCTCGTCGGGAAGGTTCTGAAGGATGACAGAGGCTTTTGAAGGCTCTAGATAGGCCAGAATAAGAGCGATCGTCTGAGGATGCTCCTGTTGGATAAAGTTGAGAAGATGGGCAGGATCGGTGCGTCTGATAAAGTCGAAGGGCCGAACCTGCAGAGAACTGGTGAGCCGGTTGATAATATCGATTGCCTTTTGGCTGCCGACGGACTTTTCCAGCAATTCCCTGGCGTAATCGATGCCTCCGGTTGTTATGAAGTTCTGAGCCATCATGAGGTCCTGAAATTCCTGAAGGATGGCGTCCTTAAAATCTGCTTCGACTGTTTCCAGACGCGCGATCTCGAAGGTCAAGGTTTCTATTTCATCTTCTCGCAGATGCTTGAAAATTTCGGAAGAAATCTCGGAACCGAGAGACACGAGAAAAATCGCGGCTTTTTGCCGGCCGGTAAGCGACTTGACGTCCTTGGCTTTTTTCGAGCCGGACGCAGGCGCGGGTTTATCTTTCGGCGATGATGCGGGTGGAGCCATGGGCTATTCCTCCATTAACCAGGTGCGAATAAGCAGGGCGACGTCTTCCGGATGTTCTTTGGCCATATTGATGGCGTTTTCCTGAAGCTCGAGCCTTTTGCGCTCTTCTACGGACATGGAAACCTCCATTCCGGCCTGTTCGGCTTCCCAGAGCGTTTTTTGGCGTTCCATCTGATGCTTGCGCAGCAGTTCTTCTTCTTTCAGGCGCCTGCGTCTTTCCAACTCCCTGGAAATCATGCGGTAAATGATGAACGAAACCAAAATCGCGGCAACCGCGATAAGCGAATACAAAATGGTCTGTTGAGTCTGCTGCTTC
This sequence comes from Teretinema zuelzerae, assembly GCF_021021555.1. Lineage (NCBI taxonomy): Bacteria > Pseudomonadati > Spirochaetota > Spirochaetia > Treponematales > Treponemataceae > Teretinema > Teretinema zuelzerae. The sequence goes on from NZ_JAINWA010000001.1 coordinate 156,422, forward strand.
TGCAGATACGCGAGATCCTCTTTTTCAAACTGGGTCGAGCGATCGAAACGAATATTCAAGACGCTCACGGAGTCTCCGCGAGAATTGCTGAAACCGATTGCGTCCTGAACGGCCTTTGTTGCGGCCTTAAGTTCGTCGTCGGGGATAGGCGAATACTCTCGTTCGATCGCGCCTTGCTTAATCAGATAATTTCCGTTCTCGTCCCGCTTTTTCGTCCATAAGCCGTCGATGTTGACCGATACGGTTCTTCTACCCATCGAAGGGCTCACGGTTTCGGACGTTTCCCTCTGGCCGATAAGTTCATTTTTCTTAACGATCGACTGTTCGGAAAGCCCGTACAAATTGGACATGTCTTTATACGCGGGAGCGGTTTGGCCTTCTACACCGGCGGGTCCTTCGGGATTAAAGCCCGACCCCTGCCAACGGGTGGTTGAAGTCTCTGACGAAAGAGTGATGGACTGGACGATTTCCGAATCATCGTAGGGAGTTTCAGGATTATCGGGTCGAATGGTCGTCGGAAGATAATCCTTCTGCTGGACCGACTTGTCGGACATGTCCATTTCGATTTTGAGATTCAAATCGCGGACGCGATCGATGCCGTAAATCTGCTGGAGGGCGTTCAATATCTTGGCGCGATACTGGGCTTCCAGCTGAGCGATCAGTTTCTGTTCTTTTTCGATTCGGGTCAGCCGGTCCCACTCGCGCATTCCATCGAAATCGTTGAGCACGGTGCCGTTGCTGTCGGCTATCGTGATATTCTCTGCCTTTAATCCTTCGACGGCGAATAGAAGGAGTTTTTGAATTCCCTCAACCTTTTTGCGATTCGTAGCCAAATCGCTGCCGGGCTTCGGATATACGATTATGCTTGCGGTAACTTCGTTTTGATCCGCCGTGAACAACGTTCGCTCGGGAATATTCACCACTACGCTTGCGTCGTCTATGTCGTCTATAGCTTTGATATGCTGACGCACTTCTTCGACGATCGCCCGGCGTTTGTTCACATTCCTTTCAAAGTCCGTGATTGTCCAGCGTTCAACATCGAATATGGCCCATGGATCAGTATTCGAAGGAAGCAAATCCTCCCGGATGAGAATAGAACGCATTCTCCGCGCCGTAGATTCATCCTCGACAGAAATCACGCCCGTGCTCGAAACAGAAACCCGGACATTTTCCTCATTCAGCCGTAATACGATTCTATCCCGTACAGCCTCGTCGACTACAGGAGAATCGATAAGCGGAACCATCGTAGGCGCGGAAGAAACGGAAAAAAGCAACACTCCCCCGACTATTACCGCGAGAATGATGCCTCCGAAGATGAGTTTTTGTATTATGGTCCATTTGGCCCATACTGAAGAAATCTGTGATATAAGCTTTTTCAGCCATTCGTTCATGTTCCCCTCCCGTTACAGAACGAACCTGTTACAGTTTTGTATATATAGGAGAATATTATATCACAATTTATCGATTTGTGGTAACGTCGTTCCAACCTTTTATTACCCGATCAATCACCGATTGCGCGATCTTCAGCGATAAATTCGCTTCGGCCATCGCAATCGTTACATCATGAACATCGACAGATTCAGGATCCACAATCATCTGTTGAGACAGAGTCTCTGTCTTCATCTGGGAATGATTTACCGAATCGAAAGCCTTCAGCAAGGTTTGCTCGAAACTCTGTGTTTCAGGACGAACCGAAGTATCGATTAAATCGGTGCTTGATTTCATCGAAGCGCGGAAATTATCCACAGAAACAGGATTAACTTTCATCATTACCTACCTATTTCCAAAGCTTTCATGAACATCTCTTTAGAACCTTGAATAACGGAAGAATTGGCTTCATACGAACGGGAGGCCGAAATGAGATCGACCATTTCCGTAACGATATTTACGTTGGGGTATTCGACGTAGCCGGTTTTAGGCCCTGATTGAATCGCGTCGGGATGAGTCGGATCATAAACAAGCCGAAGATCGGCAGTGTCCTTTTCGACCGAGGAAACCTTCACGCCGCTTCCTACGCCCCGATCAAGGGCGTCCGGAATAAAGGGCGTGCGCCAATCCATTCCGGCATCCTTCTGCGAGAGGACTACCCTGCTCCGTCTGAACGCCCCGCCTTCCTGGGTCCTCGTTGTTGAGGCGTTGGCGATATTATCGGATATCACGTCGGAGCGGAGCCGTTCGGCCGCCATTCCGGAAGCCGCTATCTGTATGCTGGTAAACATTCCCATAACAACCTTCCTTTATTTCAATACCGAGTTGGCCTGGGCGAACTGGAAACTCTGAATCTGGGTGAGCATTTGGTAATTAAGCTGAATTCTCAGGATTTCCATCGCTTCTTCTTCAGGATTCACATTGTTTCCGTTCGCTTTTTCCGTAGTCGTATAATCAAGAACCCGGCGGGGCTCGACAGTCCGGTAATCAATGACGCTGTCCGCAGATAGATGGCGGTCGTCGGTTTTCGAAAGTTCGAAGGCTCCGGCGGAGCGCGTTTCGGAGTCCAGAGCCCGTTTGAGCTCGGTCTCGAAGTTTACGACTGTTCGCTTGAAATTGGGTACTTCCGAGTTAGCCAGATTATTCGCGGTAACCGTATAGCGAAGGGTGCTCGCATCCATGGCTCGGTGCAAAAGATCGGTAGTACGCGCAAAACTATTCATTTTCAAGCCTCCACCTGTATATAATCGGCACGATATCCTTCGCGGTTTACCAGTTTTAGAGTATATACCGCGAAAGATCCTGATCGAGCACGATATCCTTCAGGCGTTCGTCTACGTAGGCGGCAGTGATGTCTACAGCTTGACCGCTCATCTCGCTTGCGTTGAAAGAAATTTCTTCAAGAAGCATTTCCAGTATCGTATGGAGCCGGCGCGCTCCGATATTTTCCATCCGGGAATTCACTTCCGCCGCCAGAAAACTCATGCGTTCTATGGCGTCGTCGGAAAAACTGATCGTTACGTTTTCCGTGCCGAGAAGTTCGATATACTGGCGGGTAAGCGCGTTCTTCGGCTCCAACAGAATGCGTTTGAAGTCCTCGGCATGCAGGGACTCGAGCTCGACGCGTAAGGGAAAACGGCCCTGGAGTTCCGGGATGAGATCGCTCGGACGGGAAATGCTGAAGGCGCCGGCCGCGATGAAAAGAATGTGGGTGGTGTCTACGACCCCGTATTTCGTATTCACTTTAGAGCCTTCGACTATCGGAAGGATATCGCGTTGAACGCCTTCGCGCGATACATCCTGCCCGCCGGATCGGCCTCCGCCGCCTACCGCGATTTTGTCGATTTCATCGATGAATACGATGCCCATCTGTTCGACTCGATTGCGGGCTTCATCGGCGATTTTTTCCTGATCCACCAATTTATCAAGCTGTTCCGCGATGATGATCTCGCGGGCGTCCCGAACCGACACGGATTTTCGTTTATTGCGCCCGCCGGTAATAAGATTCGTTATATTCGCCATGCTCATTTCCAGGTCTTCGAGATTAGAAGAACCCGCGAAGACCTCAAAGGCGGGCATGCCCGTCTTTTGAACCTGGATTTCGACCACGCGCTCCTCAAGGAGGCCGTCGCGTAGCATTTTCCTGAATTTCTCTCTGGTGGAGGAATCAGCGGAAGACGAGGCTTCGGCAAATGATTCGCCGGAGAGAGCCTCTTCGGGTCCGTTCAGCGAGGGGAGAAGCTCTGCTGAGGAAGAACTCTGGCCCTTTTTGTTAAAACCCGGCAGCAATAGATCGAGCAGCGCTTCCTCAGCGCGCTTTTCGGCTTCGGCGCGGAGCTGCGTTTGCATCTCCGACTTGACCATCGCATAACCGACGGCCATGAGATCGCGGATCATCGATTCGACATCCCGCCCGACGTACCCTACTTCCGTATATTTCGTCGCTTCAACCTTGATGAAGGGAGCTCCGCTCAATTTCGCCAATCGCCTCGCTATCTCGGTTTTTCCGACGCCGGTAGGGCCTATCATCAATATGTTTTTAGGCGCTATCTCTTCCCGCGCTTCAGGGCTGAGCTTCAAACGGCGGGTGCGGTTGCGCAAAGCTACGGCGCACGCGCGCTTCGCCTTCGTCTGCCCGATAATATAGCGGTCAAGTTCTTCCACAATGGCTTTGGGAGTCAATGATTCGAATTCATTCATCGTTACAGCTCCTCGATGGTGATGCGGTCGTTAGTGTAAATGCAAATCTTGCCCGCGATGGAGAGGCTTTTCCGCGCAATATCTGCCGCATCGAAAGATGTAGACTCAAGATAGGCGAGCGCTGCAGCGTAGGCGTAATTCCCGCCCGAACCGATCGCTATCACATCCTCTGCCGGTTCTATCACGTCTCCGGTGCCCGATATGAGCAGGGTTTTTTCCGCGTCCGCAACGAGGAGCAAGGCCTGGAGATTCCTGAGAGCCTTGTCGGTACGCCAATCTTTTGCCAATTCGACTGCGGCTCGGGTCAAATCTCCGGCGTATTCCTTTATCCTGAATTCGAATTTTTCAAGCAGCGTAAAGGCGTCTGCGGTAGCCCCTGCGAAACCTGCCAAAATACGGCCCTCATATAATCTGCGAACCTTGCGCGCGTTCGGTTTCATAACCGTCTCGCCCATCGTGACCTGTCCGTCGCCGGCCATCGCGACCTTTCCGTTCCGGCGCACGGCGACAATAGTTGTGCTTCGTATTTTTTCGTATTTCATGCGTGGCTCCTTGTGCTACCCGTGGGGATGAGCTCGGTGATACAATCGCCGCAACCGCTCCGGGGTTATATGAGTATATCTTTGAGTAGTCGATATGCTGGCATGGCCCAACAGCTCCTGAACCACGCGTACGTCCGCGCCCCGAGATACAAGGGTCGTTGCAAAACTGTGCCGCAGCGCATGCGGAGAAATGCGACGGCCCGTTCCGGATTGGTCGCTGTAGCGGGAAAGCAGATACTGAGCGCCTCTCGCGGAAAGAGGCAAGCCCCGTTGCGAAACGAATACGGCCGGGCAGGCTTTTCGTTCCTGATATCGGGACAAAAGGGATTTTCGTTCAGCCAGATACGCAACAAGGGCGGCGCGGGCGTCCGCGGATAAAAAAACCTTTCGTTGCTTATCGCCTTTTCCTGTTACGATGGCCGCGGAAAAGTCCCGATCGAAATCATTCAGATGCAAACTGCAAAGCTCTGATACGCGGCAGCCGCTCGTATAGAGGACGAGCAGAAAGGCCTGATCCCGGGCCGGCCAGAGGATGCCTTGTTTTTTTTGCTCTAAGCGTTCCGGGAGCGTGCAAAAATCCTGAGCGTCGTCGGGATACATAAAAACAGGAAGTTTCTTCGGAGTTTTAAGATTTTTGAGAAGAGAACACGGATTGCCGCCCAACAGCCCGAATCGAACGGCATAAGCATAGTACCCTCGCAGGGCTGATAAAACTCGATTAATTCCGGAAGGTTCATACCCCTTCGTCCGCAGATCCGCAAGAAACAGACTCAAATCTTCGGCATTAAGGATGAGAGGATCGGAAGCCGTCCAGGATGACAACAAGGCCAAATCGCGGCGATACGCTGAAAGTGACCGCGGAGAAAGCCTGCGAACCCCCTGGAGGTAGCTCAAGTATTCCTCAAAACGTGGATTCATTCCTCTCCGTCCGCATCTCCATCGATAGATTCATCCATCGGTTCGTCCTGCGTATGCAAATAATCGCACTCGGGATTTATGCATGATTTAAAGGATCCGTTTTTCTTGTCGTATTTTTCGACCATGAACTGGCCGCACTTCGGGCAGACAGCATTGATGGGCTTAAAATGGCTGATGAAATCGCATTCCGGATAGTTGGTGCAGCCGTAAAACTCTTTTCCCCGCCCCTTCGTCCTGCGGGCGACGATCTCGCCGTCGCATCCCGGCCTGGGACACCTCGCCAACGGGATAGACCGGGTATTACGGCACTCGGGAAAACCCGAACACGCAAGAAAAAAGCCGAATCTTCCGAGTTTTTTCAACATCGGCTTTCCGCATTTTTCGCACATATATTCCGTGGTTTCGTCCAAACGGCCCTTCATGCTGTCCAGATTGTTCATTACTTCGGAAACACGGGCATCGAAGGGCGTCCAGAAGGATTCGATCATGCTCGACCACTCGATCTTTCCATCCTCGACCTGATCCAGATCATTTTCTACGGTCACGGTAAAATTAACATCGATCACGGCAGGAAAAAATTCCACGAGAATATCGTTGATGATTCGGCCGAGCTGGGTCGGTACAAGCTGCTTGTTCGATCTATTGACGTAATAGCGGTCTAAAAGAACAGAAATAATCGGAGCATAGGTCGACGGGCGTCCGATGCCTTTCTCTTCCAGGGTCTTAACGATCGAGGCATCGGTATACCTGGCAGGCCCCTGGGTAAAATGCTGTTCCGGATGCAGTTGCGAAACGGTCAATACGTCGCCGACTTTCATGTCGGGAAGCGTTTTTTCCTTTTCTTCTTTTGAAACCAGGGTTTTCATAACTTTGTAGAAACCCTTTTCAAAAATCCTGGTTGAGGACACTCTGAAAACCGCGTTTCCGCAGCGAATATCCAAACTGCTTGTTCTGGATTTCGCGTTGGCCATCTGGCTTGATACAAATCGTTCCCAGATTATGGTGTAGAGGCGCAGCTGATCCCTCGTCAAATGCTCTTTCACATATTCAGGGGTGTAATTAGCGTAGGTAGGACGAATCGCTTCATGCGCGTCCTGGGCTTTCTTCTCGACCGAGTATTCAACCGGGGTTTCAGGCAATTCAGCCGGATATTTCTGCGATATCCATCCGCGTACATCCTCCATCGCCGTTGCCGAGATTCGCACGGAGTCAGTACGCATATAGGTAATCAATCCGACGCGGGTGGAGCCGATATTGATGCCTTCGTAGAGCTGCTGGGCGATCTGCATCGTCTTTTTCGAGGTGAACCCGAGCCGATTAGCGGCCATCTGCTGAAGCTTGGAAGTCGTAAAGGGCGCCTTCGGGCGGATTGTTTTTTCAGTTTGCTTAATATCGATGATTTCGGCCGGAGCTCCGGAGATTTCATCGATGATTTTTTTCACGTCGTCCCCGCAGGAGAGCACCGGTTTTTCGTCTTTGTACAAAACGAGTTGGGCTGTGAACGAAGTCCTGCCTTTTTGAAGATCGGCGTCCAAGGTCCAATATTCCTCGGGAATGAAATTTTCGACTTCCCGTTCTCTTTCGCATATAAGCCTGAGGGCTACGGATTGTACGCGTCCGGCTGATAGCCCGTTTTTAACTTTTTTCCACAACAAGGGGGATAGATTATAACCGACCAACCGGTCTAACACGCGGCGGGCTTTTTGGGCATTGACCTTCGACTCGTCGATGTCCATGGGATGCTTGACGGAATCCTTAATCGCCTGAGGCGTTATTTCATTGAACACAATGCGCCTGATCGGCAGATCTTTCAGTTTCGACTGGATAGCGTTCCGCAAATGCCAGGCTATCGCCTCTCCCTCGCGGTCATTATCGCTTGCTAACAAAACTTCTGTGGATTTTTTCGCGTCTCCCTGAAGCTCCTTCAGAAGTTTTGCCCGCCCCCGGACGGTTATGTATTCAGGCTCGAAATGATTGTTCACGTCGATCGCGATGCGGGATTTCGGAAGATCGATCAAATGCCCCATGGACGCTTTCACCGTATAGCCCGACCCTAAATACTTCTCTATAGTCTTTGCCTTCGCGGGCGATTCGACGATCACTAACGTATTTTTCGAGCTTTTCTTTCCGCGAACAGCCTTTTTTGTGGCCATACTATATACCCCTCAATTCCTCTGCATCGTATGCGAATCTATTTCTCTTCTAAAATCAAATGCAAGCTGTCTGCCGGTCTTTCTGATCAGATGCCCCGAAGAAGAACAACGGTTGTCCGCCGCATTGGTTACAACATCGGTAGAAAGACCCCATTCGTTCAACACATCTTGAGCGCAGGATACCGCAATAGCGCCTTCTTCGAACAGACGCCTGCAACCGGAAGACCGGGGAGACTCGAGCGCACCCTTGTACACCATCAAATCCCTGCCCTGATCAAGTGCGAAATCCGCGGTAATAAGAGCCCCCGACTTTTCAGGAGCCTCGACAAGAACCACGCCCCGGGACATTCCTGAAATAAGCCGATTCCTTTGCGGAAACCTGAACTTCAACGGAGCTTCGCCGGGAGGATATTCAGAAAGAACCGCTCCTCCCGACTCCAGAATTCTCGCGGCGAGGCGGGAATTGCTTATCGGATAAATCCGTTCCACTCCGCAGGCGAGAACCGCTACCGACGGCGCACACCCATCCAGATTTCCCCGATGAGCATACGCGTCGATGCCTCGCGCAAGTCCGGAAATAACCGGAATGCCCGCTTCGCCGAATTCCTTTCCAAGGCGGGCGGCTCCCAGAGCGCCGTCCCCGGAGGGATTTCGCGTACCGACCATGGCTGCCAGGGGTTTCTCGGGATCGGGCAATCGCCCTCGCCAAAAGATTCCGAAAGGCGGATCATGAATTTCCCGCAACAACGGAGGAAACAACGGATCCGAGTACACAGCAAAACCTGTACCATATCTTTCCAGTACAGAAAGGTCCTTCTGCACCGTAATCAAGAGATCATCACCGTTCCAGGAAGTAATTCGCAAGCGCCGGCCTGCTAGTATTTCAAGATCTTCTATTGAAAGTACTGCAAGGGATTCAAGATTGTCAAGATTTTTCAGAACTCTCAATTTTTCTTTGCAAGTAAGAAAATTGATCCTGACCAGCCCAAGAAGCAAATCAATCGGGTGCGTAGAGGTTTTGGAGCACATAGGCTTTGTTTTCTTCCGCTTGCGAACGGCGATCCTTGTCCTTTGATTCATTGATGATTTTATCGTATAGCTCGATTGAACGATCTCCCTGCCCGGTCGAGAAATACGCGCGAGCCAAAAGAAACATCGCGTCGAAATTTCGTTTCTCGATAGTCTGAATCAATTCCAAATGGGGAATGGCGTCGGCAGGCCTGTCCAACTCGAAAATATACAATACGGAAAGACCGTACAAAGCTCTTTCATACCTGGGTTCCAATTCTATCGCCCTGAGATAGGCTGATTCCGCTAACGCGTAATATCGTTCTCTATCCAGAGGTTTTCCCGTCGCTTCGTAATCCAATGAAGCCTTCGCCATATAGCCTGCGCACACGCCGACATAATAAAATAAATTTTGATTCGTCGGATAATATTCAATAGCAGTTCGGAAGTTATCCAGGGCTTTTCCGTACATTTTATTGTCCAGATACCGGGTTCCCAGAATTTTATACCAAATGCCCAGGCGAATATCAGTATTAACCAGATCTTCAGCCCGTTTCTGGAACTTGCCGATCGCATCCGTTAATTCATCGATTGTGGTCGGGCTATCGACGCCCTCTTCGATCATCTGCATGCGTCTGATTTGATTCGTGTTCGCGCCGCACGAGAAAACCAGCACAGCCGCGAAAAAAGCAACGCCAAAAAAAGGAATAGAACGGTTCATATATCTGCCTCCCTGCTATCATGATCTGAAATATCGCTTTCTGCCCGATAATTGTCGAAAAAATCGGCATGGTATAAACGAAGGGAATCGGAGTCAAGGTGAGTATATATCTGCGTCGTCGAAATATCGGCGTGTCCGAGCAATTCCTGGACAGAGCGCAAATCCGCTCCGCCTTCCAGAAGATGAGTCGCGAAGGAATGTCGCAAGGTATGAATTTTACCCGTCAGTCCGGATCGCAGCTCAATTTCCTGAAATCTTTTCCAGATTCCTTTTCTGCTCAACCGCCTTCCATAACGGTTCAGAAAAACAGCGGAGGTTCTCTGTTTTCCGGCTAAATCAGGACGTTCTTCGCGCAAATAGCGGCCCAACCACTCTGCTGCTGTCTGCCCGAAAGGAATCATCCTCTGTCTATTCCCCTTGCCGGTGACAAGAATAGATCGTTCCTGAATATTGATGTCCTGCAGAGAAAGAGAAACAGCCTCGCTGACGCGCAAACCGCAAGAATAGACTAATTCGAACAAACATCTATCGCGAAGCCCGCCTCTGCGGTCGAGCTCGATTGCCGAAAGGAAGGCGTCAACCTGCGTTTGATCGAAAACCCGAGGCAACCGTTGCGAACGCTTCGGAGCTTCGATGAGAGAAGCCGGATTATCGGAACGGATTCCAGACGAAACAAGGAAGGAAAAAAAAGAACGAAGCGCAGCCAAATCGCGGGCAAGCGTTTTACCTTCTATTCCGAGATCGGCCCGTTCAAGGAAAAACTGAATGCAGAGCTCGCGATCGGCAAGGGAGGGATCCGCCTGTTTCCTTGAAGAAAACTCAAAAAAAAGGCGGATAGTTGCGCCGTAAGTCTCGGCAGTCAGCACCGAAGATCCCCGGGCCGTCAGCAAATGCGCTTTATACGTCTCAAGAAGCCTATTGTTCAGTTTTGAACCTTCTGCTGCAAACGCACAACTGTCGGCGTGTCCAGATCGTCAGTAGCCGCAGGAACAGACACTGAAACGGGAGACGATGAAGCATTTCGCGTGCCCAAGCCCTGAGATGATTTTTGCGTTCTTTCGTTCCAAAGCTTCCATTCCGTGCCGGTTACAAAGTCGCCGGATTCTGCTTTCTGAGCTTTTTCAGAAGCAACGCTTACAACCTGTCTGTCGGAGGTTCTTCGGTACTTCGACGAGATAAAACCGGTTGCGATTACGGTAACGCTGATCGATTCTCCCAGGGTGCTGTCGGTCGTCGTTCCGTAAATAATCAAAGCGTCGGGATCCGCATTGGCGGTGACGATTTTAACTATTTCCTCGACTTCCAGGAGGGTCATCTCGTCGTTTCCGGTAATATTGATGAGGATATGGTTGGCGCCTTCGATTTGCGAATCTTCGAGCAGGGGATTGTTGATCGCGTTAGTTGCGGCGTCTACAGCCCTGTTGTCGCCGGTGCCGGTGCCGATTCCCATTATTGCGTCGCCCTGTCCTTCCATAGTGGTTTTAACATCGGCAAAGTCGATATTGATCAAGCCGGGATGCGTTATCAAATCCGAGATACCCTGAACAGCCTGCCTGAGTACATCGTCGGCGATGACGAAGGCCTGTTTGATGGGAGTGCGGCGGTCTACAAGCTTTAATAAGTGCTGATTAGGGATGACAATGAGGGTATCAACCGCTTCGCGGAGTTTTTGAAGCCCGTCTTCTGCAAGCTTTTGTTTCACTTTTCCTTCAAAATCGAAGGGCCGCGTCACGACGCCGACGGTCAAAGCGCCCTGTTCGCGCGCAATTCTTGCTATGACAGGAACGGCTCCGGTTCCGGTGCCGCCGCCCATTCCAGCGGTGACGAACACCATATCCGCGCCGCGAACGGCGTTCGCGATGGCTTCGGTATCTTCTATCGCGGCTTTTTCCCCGACTTCGGGTTTTCCTCCGGCGCCAAGACCTCCGGTGAGTTTGGAACCGATAGCGAGCTTAGTAGGGGCGTTCGAGTAATTCAACGCCTGAAGATCGGTATTGGCGACGATGAAGTCGACATTTTGAAGCCCGCATTCCATCATGCGGTTGACGGCATTCGATCCGCCGCCGCCGGTGCCGACAACCTTGATAACAGTCGGGCTCGTTTCTCTTTCAGAAATTATTTCTACTTTCATCTGTTTTCCCCTCCCAGAAAAAACCGCATACAGGCAACTGTATCGCAAAAATCAAAAAAAACTTTTTAATATTCCCCTCAGTTTCTCTCTGATGGGCTGTGAAACCTGAACAGAAGCCGCCGGTTCCTGAACTTCGGAGCGTTTTCTTTCCCACAGAGAAAGAACGAGCCCAAGGACGGTCGCATATTCGGGGCTGCGATATTCGCTGATCAATCCGCCGAAGGTTCCGGGAATGCCTATGCGTATCGCCTGGGTTTTGAAAATATCCGAGGCAAGCTCGATTACGCCGGGAAGCAGGGCTCCGCCGCCGGTGATGACGATATTTCCTGAAAGCTGGCGGGACCTGGTGATTGACGAGATTTTCGATTCAATCATCGTAAATAGTTCGGCCATCCGGGGCTGAATGATAGAGCAGATTTCGCTTCGCGGAATTACTACGGGAGGACGTCCGCCGACGCCGGGAAGAATAACTTCTTCGTTCTCCTCGACCAAAGGCTGCCAGCAGCATCCGGCATCGATCTTGATTCTTTCGGCGGTTTCCGAGGAAATGCCTTTCACGATGGAGATGTCGTTCGTTACCTGAATTCCGCCAACCGGAAGAACGGCCGTCATGAGCGGTGCTCCGTCCGCCATAACCAGCACATCGGTCGTACCTCCGCCGATGTCGATCAGAATAGATCCGAGCTCGCGCTCGTCTTCCGTCATGACTGCTTTTACTGCGGCAAGGGAATGAAGCATGTAGTCCACGACGTTCAGGGATGCCCGGTTGACGCATTTAACCATATTTTGGACCGAGGTCACCGATCCGGTAATGATGTGAACCTCGGCTTCCATGCGCACGCCGATCATATTTCTGGGGTCTTTGATGCCCCGTTGGTCGTCTACGATGTAGGATTGGGGAATAACATGAAGAACCTGGCGGTCCATGGGAATGACAACTGCCTTTGCGGCGTCTATCACGCGGTGAATGTCTTCCTGGCCGATTTCCCGATTATCGCGGCCCTTGCCGGTAACCGCGACGACTCCCCGGGAGTTGAGACCGTCGATATGAGTACCGCCGATTCCCATCAAACACTGAGTCACTTCGACTCCGGACATCATTTCAGCGGCTTCGATCGCCTGGGAAACAGCTCTAACGGTATTTTCAATGTTGACAACGACGCCTTTGCGAAGCCCTGTCGACGGACTGGTGCCGACTCCGGTAATCTGAAAGACTCCGGAATCAGAAATCTCGCCGATTATTGCGCGTATGCGACTGGTACCGATGTCGAGCCCGACGACGACGTCACTCAAATTGTATTCTCCCTTATGCGATAGGCTACGGTTCCTGCCCGTATATCGATTTCATCGACAGGCAATTCCATATCCTTAACCACATCCAGCACAAGCATCATATACTGTAATGCGTCTTGATTCAACGCCTTATCGGTTCTGACGCGAACGGGAGTATGCACCGGGTACAAGACTAAGTCGTATCCGCCGTATGTCTTTTCGACTATCTTGATTTCCGAAAGCGACGAGAGCAAATCCGGATGAGAAAGCTCCAATCTAGCCAAGTCGTCCAAAAGAGGTTTTAAGCGCGAATTGAGCCGCATTCCCGGCAACGGATTTTCGAAGGTTAAGCCGGTCAACAGAGGCAAGGAACCCGAAGAACAGGTTTTACCGAAGCGGAACGCCACTCCGTTCTGGTCGATTTCAAAAGGAACCATCCGGCCGTCGACGGTGCCGAGAGCGACGGCTACGGGAACTCTTTCCCGAACCCGAATGGTGACACGATCAGGAAAATATCTGTCGACGCTGACGGAGCTGAACAACGGATTGGCGGCCAGCCGGGAGGCGACAGCCGCGGAATCGAAACTAATCCATCGCTCAAAACCGCTGAGTCCGGCGAGCGAACACATTTCGTCGTAACCCAACGAAGCAGACCCCTCGATCTGAAGCCTGACCCGGGATGTCGCCGGAACGTATACCAGATAGAAAAGCACTTCCGCAACAAGAACCAATGCAAGAAAAAACACGGAAGCCTTGACCGCAAGAGATTTCCAGTCGGCGCTATGCGACTTTTTTTCCTCTATGACCACAGATTCAGTCATACTAAACCTCTCCTCTACTTTTAGATCTGGATACATTTATGATAAAACCGCTGAGGCAAAGACTGATGAGCAGGGACGAACCTCCGGACGAGAAAAAAGGGAGAGGAATTCCCGTAGCGGGAAAAGCGCGCACAACGACGCCGCAATTCATCAAAGATTGCACCAAAATCAATGTCACGGAACCGAAACCAAGCAAGAAAGCAAAACGGGACGTGCTGCGCAAACTGATCTGATATCCGCGCACGCAAAAAGTTGAAAGAAGGATAAAATACGCCGAAACCCCCATAAAGCCCATTTCTTCGCCCCATACAGCGAAAATGAAATCGTTTTGAACTTCGGGTATTCCGGAGATTTTTCTTATACCGTTGCCCAATCCCCTGCCCCAGAATCCGCCTTCGGAGAGAGCCGTCAATGCGGCGTTTACCTGATACCCGGCTCCGAGCGGATCGCGCGACGGATCCAAGAATGAAAGAACCCGTTCGACCCGGTATTCTTTCGTCAGGATCATCAATGCGGATAGCGGAAGCAAAACCAGCGAGATTTTAATAAAAAACGAAATCGAAACGCCGGAAACATAGAACATAACCATCACAGTGATAAGAAGAAAAACAGATGTTGAAAAATCGTTCTGCAGATAGACAAGCGAAATGAAAATTCCGGACATTATAGCCGCGGGATACACGGAAATAGTCGGATCATCCAAATATTCATGTTTTTTATCGAATAAATTCGCCAAAAACAACACTAACACGAGCTTCACCAACTCCGAGGGCTGAAAAGTCGATGATCCGATTCCTATCCAGCGAGAAGAACCGTTCTTGGTAATGCCGATGCCCGGAATAAAAGGAAGAATCGTAAGAATGAGCGTCAATAACACAAGCTTCGGAAGCATGCTTCTAAGAAAATCGAATCGAATAAACGAGCAGACGCTTAACGCTGCGATGCCGATGAGCAAATTGACAATCTGTTTTTTTACAAAATACATCGGATCGTTAAAAAAGCGCTCTCCGTAGGACAAAGATCCGGAAAATAAAGTCGTCAACCCGACGCCTATCATCAACGTCAACAACAACACAAAAAGGAGATCGATCTTTTCCCTGCCGAAGGGTTGTTCCGCTTGTATCAGGCGCTCATTCATCGACAGGCTCCGTCTTATGTTGATGCATAATTACGGGAAAAACTCTTTCAAGCTCCATACCGCGCGAACCTTTGATCAATACAAGGTCTCCGAATCTGATATCCTGCGCCAACGCCGCACTCAGATCGTCTATTGACGAACAGCATACGCAACTAATATTCGACCACTCGACCGATTGAGCGGCGGCTATGATTTCTGATCCGAAAAAATATACCGAATCGATTCCCGATTGCGATACAAGGGAACAAATTTTCCGATGTTCCTTAAAAGAATCTTCGCCGAGTTCAAGCATCGAGCCCAGAACGAATACTTTTCTGCCGGACCACGATACATCCCTGCAAAAAGATACAGCGCTCTCCATCGAATCGGGATTTGCGTTATAGCAATCAAGCATCACAGTGACATCGCCGTGGTATATTTCCGCCCGCCCAAAAAGGGGTTTAACCTGTTCAAGGCCCTTCTGTATATCCTTCGGCGAAACGCCCGCGTATCGGGAAAGAGAAATGGCTCCGAGAGCGTTTTTGAGATTATATATCCCGGGAAGCGGAAATGAGATATCCAATCCCTCATAGCGAATGATGCATCCATCGATGCCGTTATCCCTAAATCCCTGGAATCCGGGAGTAGTTTGAAATCCGAACAACTCCACCCTGCCCTGGGGAATAGCCGACAAAAAGTTCGCATAGCCGTCGTCTTCGGGAATGAAACCGACCGAATCCGAAGAAAAATTCGAAAAAACCGCTTTTTTTTCTTCAGCTATTGCATCCTGCGTGCCGAGAATTCCGATATGGGCAGTCCCGATGTTTGTAATCAATGCAAGCGAAGGATTAAGAACGGAAGCGATTTCGAAAATCTCGCCTCTGCGATTCATTCCCATCTCGAAAACGCCGACCTGGTGTTCGCTTTTAATTTTAAAAACAGACAACGGCAATCCTGTTTCAGAATTCAAATTTCCTTCATTCATCACGACTTTCCGGGTGACGGAAAAAATCGATCCCAGCAGTTCCTTTGTTGTAGTTTTTCCGCTTGATCCTGTCACCGCGATTTTCAATAAACCGGGAAATTTGGCTACATACGCCGCGGCCGCTCGCTGTAGAGCCGCAAGGGTATGTTCAACGCTGACGATGCATGCGCCGTACTGCTTGCCCAATGAACTGAATACGCTCGCGCAGCCGTCTGAATGCGCAGAATCTACCAAAACAACAGAAGCGCCGGCTTCCAATGCACGGGTAATATACGTATGGCCGTCTTGAAATTCGCCGATCAACGGCACGAATAAAGAACCTGTTACGACTTTTCTGCTATCGGTAGCGACGGAGGAGAAACCGTTCACCGGAGAGAAGTTGCACAAGCAAGTTCCATCCACCGCATCTACGAGCTCAGGTATGGTTAAAAGGAGTTCAGAATCAGCCACCGAGACCCTCCCTTTTTAATTCAATCCGCATTATTTCGTCGGAACGCGCCTTCCGCATATATAATTCTTCCGTAGCGACACGCTCGATCCGTTCCGGAACCGATAACACTGTTATCGCGGAAATCAGCCGTTTATTTTGATTAACCAAGGCCTGCTGTTCCATATCGAGGCTGCGAAGTTCGGAATCGATCTCTGCGTACCTGCCGGTCTGCCATACGGTGAGGAAAAGAAAAAAAGGTATAGCAAGCGTCATTACAACAGCCATAACGTTTTTTATCATTTATTCTCCTCTTCATACGACAACTTTCTGACCACTCTCAGACGGGCGCTTCGAGACGGCGGATTTACGCGAATCTCGTCTTCCTGCGGCGAAACCGACTTCTTAGTGAGCACTTCCACTTTTGCCTTCCCGCCGCATCTACATATCGGCACTTCCGGCGGACAGGTACACTTCTTTCCCATATCGCGAAAGTAATTTTTTACGATTCTGTCTTCTAATGAATGAAATGTGATCACGCCCAGTTTTCCGTTCGGAGCCAGGACATCGAGGGCAAGCGACAACAATCCGGGAAGCCTGGAAAGCTCTTCATTCACCGCGATCCGAAGGGCTTGAAACGTCCGCGTCGCGGGATGAATCCTGCCGTGTCGATACTCTCCGGGAACGGCTGAATAGATGCAATCGGCCAGAGCCTTCGCAGTAGAAAATTTTGATAAGCCGCGTTTTTCGCAGATTGCTTTAGAAATGCGCCGGGAATACCGTTCTTCGCCGAATTGATAAATCAAATCAGCCAAGGCAGTCTCATTCATTGTGTTGACCAGATCCGCCGCGCTTTGCGGATATGAAGGATCCAGCCGCATATCGAGCGGTTCATCGGAACGGAAACTGAAACCTCGGCCGGACTTTTCATAGTGAAAAAGGGAAATACCGAGATCGATCAGTATCCTGTCGGGCTTTGTTTCGGCGTCAGGATATTCAGAAAAGAAAACATCGGACCATCCGTTGTAGAAAGATACCCGATCGCCGAATTGAGCCAATCGCTCTTTCGCTTTTTCCTGAATTTTCTGATCTGCGTCGATGCCTATTATATGAAGATCCGGATATCGGGTTAAAAAGGCTTCAGTATGGCCGCCCTCGCCGAGCGTCCCGTCGATCATAAGGGAGCCGCCGTGGTCTGGGGCTAGATACTGGAGACATTCTTGTAATAAGACCGAAGTATGAATTATTTCCATTTCGTTTTACAAGCAAATCGATCCGAGGCCTTCAGTGGCCTCTTTGAAATCTGCCTCGCTCTCCCCCAAATAGGTGTCGTACTCTTTCGAATCCCACAACTCAAAATACTTATTGATGCCTAAAAACACGCAATCTTTTCCAAGACCCGCGAATTCTCGAAGACTTTGAGGTATTGAAACCCTTCCAGCCTTGTCAATTTCTACTTCCTGCGCGGGAGCGATGAGCCTGCGAAGCACCGATCGCGATTGAGATTGAAACACGGAAGCAGACTCCATCACTTTATCGGAGAGAATCTTCCACTGTTCAGGAGAAAAAAGCCACAAGCATCGGTCGATGCCGCGAGTAAGAATCAGCGTAGAACCGGATAATTCGGACCTCAAACGAACAGGGAACATTATTCGCCCCTTTTCATCCAGAGTATTCCGATATTCGCCAGTCAACAGTGCTGTTTCCACTTTTTACTACTTTCTCCCACTTTTACCCACACACACCCTATTCTATCACCAAAATTCTGATTGTCAATCAGTTTTGAATAAAATCGAAAGAACATGAGATCTGAGATTTACAACCAGAGTGTCTGTATATATAGTATTTTCATGACGCTATATGAATTTTTCATTACCTATCCGGATGGGGAAGAAGCTGAAATACAGCACTCTCTGCAGATAGGAGATTTGATTGACATCAATGGGTATCCGCTCAAACTTCCGCTAAAAACTAACAAAATGATCGCATACCATATAGCCGGAAAGAGAACACAGGAAGAAAGAGGCGTAATAACGACCCGATATATGCTTGAGCAGTTAAATGCGTTCGAACTTCTTGAATACGTATGATTAATACCTGGAACGAAAGCCTTCTCCATGAAGAATTGAAAGACTACTATTGCGGAGACAACGGATTAAAAGAGGTTCCGATCGACGGATCCATCTGCGATATACTTGCTGCGGATGGTCAAATCATCGAAATTCAAACAAAAAACCTCAGTTCGTTAAGTGTAAAAATTGAGAAATTGTTAACACATCATCAAGTAAAACTAATCCATCCCATACCGGTAATTACCTATATTGAAACATATACTGAAGGTAACGTTCTGATTTCAAAAAGAAAAAGCCCGAAGAAAGGGTCGTTATATTCTATTTTCCCAGAGATAACGAAAATTTGGCGTTTTTTACCAGATCCGAAATTCACCCTTCTTGTTGTTTTGGCGGAAATTCTGGAAATTCGAATCGCCGACGGAAAAGGCTCATGGAGAAGAAAAGGCGTCAGCAAAGCGGACAAAAAATTATTAAAAATACTGGATCAAGTAGAAATATCAAGTTTATACGATCTGCAAAAAATGATTCCGGAGGGACTTTCTGAACCTTTTACGCGCAAAGACCTGAGAAATACTGATGCAGGTAAAAACGCAGACTTCATGGCATGGGTTCTTCATCAAGCAGGAATGCTCGAATTAGTCGGAAAGCAGGGAAATGCGCATATGTATCGGGTAAGTCATGTTCATAGAAAAACAGGAAGAGTTAAAACCAAACGAGTACCAGCGCCGATAGCAGAAGAAATCGATACAGTACCGTGATGCGCTTCTATGATGCTTTTAATAATTACCATACCGAGGCCAGTACCGCCGCTCGTGGATTGAGAATAAAAAGGCTGAAAAATCCTTTCCAAAGACTCGGGAGACATGCCCACACCGGTGTCCAAAATCTCGAAAACAAGGTTACAGCCGTCTTTCAGAGCGCGAATCGTTAACGAACCGCCGTTGTTCATAGCCTTGCATGCATTTTCCGAAGCGTTGATCAAAGCACGCAACACCCGTTCCTGATCGAGGATCACCGGCTCTGAAACAGAATTTTCGCATGCCAGCTTAACATTTTGAGCTTGCGTTTTAACCGATATTGCGTCTTGCAAACGTGAAAACAGCTGATCGAGCATGCACACCGACATATTCAATCTAATCTCGCCCCGGGCATAATCAAGAAATTCGGCGGCCAAATGCTCCATACGGGTAATGTCTTCATTAATTTTTACAATTGACGAATTAAAATATTCATTATCATCACGATTTGCCTGAAGAAGCTGAACACGAGTTTTTAACGCGGAAAGTGGATTTCTGATATCGTGAAGGATTAATGACGAAAACCTTCCGACAACAGACAGACGCTCCCTGCTTACCAATTCGTCCTGAAGAGCTTGAAGTTCAGTGTAGGCGCGGGCCAATTCTTTGTTCTGGCGATCAAGATCGGTAATATGAGCCTCGTTCGAACGTCGAACCATCATGGTGACCGCACGCAACAAGGTTACGCAAATACTGTTCTCTGTAAGCAACAGATTGTTAAAATCAACTGCTTTGATCACCAACATTCTAAGAAACGTTCTGGATCGCACTGTGGCACTGCGGGGACACTCGTCGATCAAAGCCATCTCTCCAACAGGCTGTCCGGAACTGCACACTCCCAGTAAAACCGCGTCTGTTTTGCCGTATCTTTTCCAGATTTCAGCTTCGCCTTCCAGGACGACGAAAAAACTATCGCCGGGCATATCCTCAAAAAAAATAATCGTTCCTGGCTCATAAGAAACTTCAGTACATAAAGATGCGATTTTATGTAAAGCATTATCCGACATTGAATGGAAGAAATAAATATTTCTCAGGAAATCCGCGTTTTTTTCCGGATAGGATTCTCTTGTTTCAATGCTATTGCTCATACACACCTCAAAAAAAAATAAGCCGCCCTCGGGCGGCTTACACAATACCATACAACACCAGATAATTCAGCTAAAAAGAATTACCAGTTATCGTACATATCATCTGCGTCTCTTGCTTCCATTTCATACAGATCGGAAACAACGCGCAAGTCGTCAAAATACATAAAGTAGCTTCCATAGGCATCTTCAGGATCGCATTCGATCTTAAATCCTACAATTTTCAGTCCCATTCTGGTGCTGTAATGGTAGTCTTTCTGAATAATACCGGATTTTCCGTCGGGATTCTGCGGAGGAACAGCAACAGTCATCTGCTTCCAGCCTGAGTGGTTAAGCTTTCCCATATAGAGTTCAAACTCGTTTCCCCAGTAGTCTTCGAGAAGAAGCTTCATCGTGTGATTGTAGTTTCTTCCAACAACCCAAACACTGGCGGTTTTAGTAATACCCTCGACAGGAAGAGGCTTGACGGCTTTTACAGTAAAACTGTTATAACCGCGTCGGAAATATTCCACTTTGACGCCGTACACCTTCTCATCTGGAATTTCTTTATCTTTCTCGGCTTCAATGGGCTTTTTTCCAGCGGGGGACCCATCAAAGAGCCGGCCCTGAATCACGCCTTCATCGGCCGACATCGCGGTAATCCAGGTTCCCTCTTGTTCAAACTTATCTATGGAAATCTCTTTAAGTTTCTGTTCAGCCGAATCTGTTCCGATCAACGCAGGATCTGCCGCGTCAAGATTCAAATCATCAGACCGAACTTGAGCTGAAAGGGACCCTACCAGAAGGCAAGCAAGCGCTCCAGCAACTAGTCTCTTCATTATTTTCCGCTCTCCTTATTTTCTTCACTGAACTTAGTGCCAACCAGCTCGAAACCATCATAGGAATCCATATAGGTATCGGTAAGAGCCTTGAATTGATCAAAGAAAATGTAAAAACTGTCTACACGCTCAGTCGGCCTGGTCCTAAGCCGGAAAGCGACAAAAGACATCTGCTGAACGCCGTTCAGATAAGGAGCAGCTTGCTGGATTGATGAGGGTATATTGACAGACATATTCTTCCATCCCTCATGATTCACCAATCCGAATGAAACAGTATGCACGCGGCCGTTGCAGTCGCGGACAAGAATCTGTAATTCATAAGCGTAGTGAGCACCCCACACCCATAAATCAAGCCGAGAAACCTTTCCCTTGAACGGAATTTCATAGGTTTCAGGTTTTTCAGGATCTGAACCAGGCTTCGTAGGTACTATATCCACCCAGTTATCGCCCTTACGATCGAATTTCACTTCCATTCCCAGGAACTTGTATTGTCCCTCCGGGTCTGCCTGCGTAACGCGGATAGCGTTCGGCATACCATCGAAATATTTCAGGACAGGATAGCCCTTGGTTGCGAACTTGCTTCCTGCAGCAATCCATGTCCATTCCGTATCAGGTGAATCAAAATTATCCACTATGTACGTCTCATAGTTCACATGCTGTGATTGCGCCGCTACGGGCACCGCAACAAGAGTGAACATAAGGACAAGGCTTGCGATGATTAAACCGCCTTGTTTCATCCCAAACTCCTTTTTTGCTACTATATCATCGGAAACTATACAGCCGTTTATTATTATATGGCGCAGGTATTGCTTTGTCAAACCGTTTATTTTGTTGTATTGACCAAATATAGCCTTCTCTCTAAAATTAAAACACAAATTTATCGATTGAGGAGTGTCTAATGACCAGCTATAAAGAACTGGGTCTTGTAAACACCAAAGAGCTGTTTGCAAAGGCCGTCAAGGGCGGATACGCGATTCCTGCGTACAACTTCAACAACCTGGAACAGCTTCAGGCGATTATTCAGGCTTGCGTAGAAACGAAGTCTCCCGTAATCCTTCAGGTTTCTTCCGGCGCGCGCAAATACGCAAACGCCAACCTGCTTCGCAACATGGCGCGCGGCGCGGTGGAGTATGCTCATGAACTGGGTTACGACATCCCCGTCGTCCTTCACCTGGATCATGGCGACAGCTTCGAACTTTGCAAAGACTGCATTGAAAGCGGATTCTCTTCGGTTATGATCGACGGGTCGCATCTTTCATATGAAGAAAACGTCGCGCTCACCAAAAAAGTTTGCGATTTCGCCCACTCGCAGAAGGATTACGTCACCGTAGAAGGCGAACTCGGAGTTCTCGCAGGTGTTGAAGACGATGTTTCCTCAGAGCATAGCCACTACACTCAGCCTGAAGAAGTCGAGGACTTCGTAAAGAAAACCGGCGTCGATTCCCTTGCTATCTCCATCGGAACCAGCCATGGCGCGACCAAATTCAAGCCCGAGCAGTGCACACGCAATGCCGACGGCGTCCTGATCCCTCCGGAGCTCCGCTTCGACATTCTCTCTCAGATCGAAAAAAGAATTCCCGGATTCCCCATCGTTCTCCACGGATCGTCCTCGGTTCCCGTTCAGTACACCAAAATGATCGAACAGTACGGCGGAGTCATGAAGGACACTGTGGGTATCCCCGAAGAACAGCTTCGCAAAGCCGCAAAGAGCGCTGTATGCAAGATTAATATCGATTCAGACGGCCGTCTCGCGATGACCGCGCTGATCAGAAAAGTTTTCGCTGAAAAACCCGGCGAATTCGATCCCCGCAAATACCTCGGCCCCGCTCGCGATGAATTGAAAGTTCTTTATATGCACAAGAATAAAGAAGTTCTCGGTTCAGCAGGACAGGCATAAGGGCACCTCTAAAAACTTCAGTTTTTAGAGGTTTACCTTAATATAGGTGTAAATCCTGTAAGGATTTACAAGGGCACCGAGGAAAACTAACCGAGTTTTTCGAGGTGCCGATAATACACAAGAAGGAGATCCTCCGGCCCAGCCTGAGAGGATCTCCTTCTTCATGTTATAGAAGATAAGTCTGATTATCTATAAAAAAAACGAAGAATTGCAACTAAAACTGCAAGCGAAATAGTGGCCAACCAAACAAAAACGGCAGAGAACGCCAATAACCACAAGGCGACAACAAATCCGGAATACACAGCTAATCCTACGATACAAGCTAGAAGACAGGCTTTTTCCCTTGAAAAGCCGGGAGAAAAAAAGGAATCTGAATGCTTTCGCAAAATAAAATCCAAAAATAAAACAAATGAAATTACTAGTACCGGAAAACCAGCCGATACCCAAAGAGAAACTGAGGTAAAAGCTACAAGGGCAAGACAAGGCGTTATAATCGAGTAAATCCCTATTAAATAAGCTATATGGAAATGCGAATTGAGGACATCCGAACGCGGCTTAATAATATAGGCGTCGATTAACGGCGCAAGAATTCCGGGAATAATGAATAAAAGAACCGCAGAGACAGCGATTACAACCGGTACGTTAGTGGAGAAAATCATTTTTCCGGAAAAAACAGTCTTAAAAAGAAAACAGTACAGAATTCCGCTGATTGCGCCTAAGAAAAACTTAATTCTTGATTCAACGCGTTGATACGCGATTCGTTCATTAATATACAGCAAAACCGCAGGAAGTAAAAACACTGAAATGAGCATGACGAACACTAACATAAGGAGAACGTCGTACGCAATACGACCGCTTATCTTGACAGCATTTTCTCTTATTTGGTATAGTTTTGTTTGTAACTTTACTTTAGGACGTATAATCAAACGATTATACACAAGGGGGATCGTTGGCGGACAATAAAGGCTTACGGATTAATGAACAAATCCGTGTACGCGAGGTCAGACTCATCGATGGAAACGGTGACCAAAAGGGTATAGTCCCTACTCTGGAGGCGCTTAAACTCGCACGTGAACAAGGTCTGGACCTGGTAGAAGTTGCACCGCAGGCGAATCCGCCAGCTTGCAAGATTCTTGATTACGGCAAATACCGTTTCGAAATGGAAAAGAAGCTCCGTGAATCCAAAAAGAAACAGAAATTGCAGGAACTCAAGGAAATTCGCATGCAGCCTAAAATCGACGATCACGATCTCGATTTTAAGTCGAAGCATGTGAAGGATTTTCTTGCCGGCGGCGACAAGGTAAAAGTAACGATCCGATTTCGCGGACGCGAATTGGCTCATACGGAACTTGGCCTGGTAGTCCTTAAGGATGTGTTAAGCAAGCTTGGTGACGATTATGTCATCGAAAAACAACCCGCTATGGAGGGCCGTTTCATGTCGATGACGCTCGCTCCCAAAGCAAAAAAATGATGAGGTAATGGTATCATGCCAAAGATGAAAACCAAGAGATGCGCGGCAAAGCGCTTTTCCTTTACCGCAAGCGGTAAAGTCAAGTACAAGAAGATGAACCTGCGACATATTCTCACAAAGAAGTCGGCAAAACGGAAAAGACATCTTCGTCAGTCCGGCGTCCTTTCAGAAGCCGATTCAGCAAAGATTCGAAAACAGCTTCTTCCCTACGGTTAATATTTTTCAGGAGTAACAGATGCCAAGAGCAATAGACGGTAGCAAACGAAAGGACCACCGCAAGAAGATCCTTAAACTCGCAAAGGGATTTCGCGGTCGCCGGGGTACTAACTTTAAAGCTGCGAAAGACGCAGTTGTAAAAGCCTTAACGCATGCCTATGTAGACCGCCGCGACAGAAAAGGAGATATGAGGAGTCTTTGGATTACCCGTATCAACGCTGCTGTGCGCGAGCAGGGTCTCTCCTACTCGCGTTTTATCGAAGGTCTTACTAAAGCCGGCGTTGTAATCAACCGCAAGGCGCTTTCAAACATGGCGATTGAAGATCCTGCCGCTTTCAAAGCAGTAGTAGACGCTTCAAAAAAAGCATTGGGAGTGTAAGATGCTAAACCTCGATCAGGTTCGACTTCTTGAAAATCGCGTTGAAAAAGCTGTAGATAAAATTCAGTCCTTGACTAGTGAAAATCAACAGCTGAAAGGCCAGTTATCCGGCCTCCAATCCAGAGTTCTTGAACTCGAGGGTCTGGTAAACGCGTTTAAGAACGATCAGGGCCGGATCGAGGAAGGAATCCTCAATGCACTGGACAGATTGAGCGCATTCGAGGATTCCTTATATTCAGACGGCGAAACCGTCGTTGAAACAGGCTCAGAACAAACCCTAACCGAAGAGACTATCGGCGAAGAGCAACAGAGCGAACCGATTGAGACATTCAACGAGTCCGGGACGGATATACTCGAAGAAGAACAAAACTCGGAGTTAGAAGAATCAATTCAGGCTGACTGGAATGATGTTTCAGTTTCCGCGGACGAAGATTCCATGAAATCTCCGGGTCCAGACGGGCAAATGGATATTTTTTAATCCGATATGTCTAAAGGCAGCCTTCAGATTGATCTGCTTGGAACATCATTCTCCATTCAGGCTGATGAAAAACCGGAATATCTGAATGCTCTATATGCTCATTATAAAAAAATAATCAATCAAATTGAAGAGAGTTCCGCGACGCAGAATCCGTTAAAAACCGCCATTATAGCCGGTATTTTAATTTCGGATGAGTTATATAAAGAGAGAATGAAGCGCTCTTTAAATCCCTCGCCTGTTGATCTTGCAGAAGCAGAAAAAATAGCTTTAAGCCTCATTTCAAGAATCGATCAAGTAATTTCGGAATAATATATGAAACTCGACTTTTATCCTCTGAAGAATAAAATTCAGGACTATTCATGGGGTTCGCTTCATGGAATAGAAGAAGCAACCGGCATCCCGAACGTAGACGGATCGCCGAAAGCCGAGCTGTGGATGGGTTCTCATCCAGTGTGCCCGAGTCTCGTCATCGATCCGAAAACCCGGAAGGAAATTTCTTTACTCGATCTGATCAACCAAGATTGCAGCTACTACTTAGGGAACCGGTCGCTTCAGGACTTCGGATGCAAACTACCCTATCTTTTTAAGATTCTCTCTGCAGAATCTCCTTTATCGCTGCAAGTCCACCCTTCCCTTCAACACGCATCTGCCGGCTTTACAAGAGAAAATACCTTGGGGCTTTCACTAAACGACCCGAAACGAAATTATAAGGACGATAACCATAAACCGGAAATAATCGTCGCAATAACCCCTTTTATAGCGATGTGCGGGTTTCGCAACGTAGCGCAGACGGCGGCGTTTTTTACGGAAATCGATGAAACGGTATTTCAGGAACCCTGCGATATCGCGCTTAAAAGCGGCTATTCGCGCTTATGCGACTATTTATTAAATTTGAATGACGATGCCAAAAAAAAATATATCACGTCCGTTCAAAATAAGATATCGTCTTTCAATCGATCGCCTTCGAGTTCTTGCGGATACGATTTTAAAAAAGCGCTCGAAATATCGTCCCTGTTGCTCAAGCAGTATCCTTCCGATATAGGAATCCTTGCTCCTTTTTATCTTAATATAATCGAACTCGTTCCGGGAGAAGGATTATTCCTCCCGTCAGGCGTTATGCATGCATATATTCGGGGAACCGGACTTGAATTGATGGCCAGTTCTGACAACGTGCTGAGAGGCGGATTGACGCCTAAACACATAGATGTTACGGAACTGCTCGAAATACTCGATCCTTCGCCCTACAAACCCGACATACTTGCAATCAATACTACCGTCGGAGTTTCGATTTACGCAGCTCCGGCGATCGAATTCGAATTATCGCGAATTTCGCCGAACGGTTCAGCATGCGAGCTGCCTGGAAACCGGCCGATCATCGCGTTATGCTTATCCGAGTCCATCACGTTGACGTCGGAATCGGGCAGTGTTCACATCATGCGCAAGGGCGACTCGGTATTCATTCCCGCAGGCGTTCAAACGATCGCAGTCGCAGGAAGCGGAATTTGTTTTGCCGCGTCCCTACCTCATAAGGAACGATTATGAAAATTTGGATAGACGCTGATTCCTGTCCACGTCAAGTCCGGGAAATAACCTGCCGAGCCTCTACGCGCCTTTCGATCCCGATACTCTTCGTCGCGAACAGGAAAATACCGTTTCCGCCCATTCCGAACGCCGAAATGATAATCGCCGACGATTCGCCGGATGCGGCGGATGATTATATTGTGGAACATGCTGAATATCCCGATTTGGTGATCACCCGCGACATACCCCTCGCAAAGCGGCTGGTTGATAAGCAGATTCCAGTAATCAACGACAGGGGCACCGTATATACAGAAAGGAACATAAACGATCGTCTTTCTTCGAGAAATCTCATGCTTGAATTATATCAAATCGGAATCACGCCTGAAAAAACAAAGCAATTCGGAAAGAAGGAACTCCAGGATTTCGCCAACGCATTGGACAGAGAACTGACTCGATTAACATTGGTATTAGCCAAAAAACAAGACTATTCTTGATCCGGAAAGCGTTCCTTAATCGATTGAATCGATGGAAGAATTTCAAAGAAGGCGGATACGACCTCTGGGTCGAATTTATTCCCGCTCATTTTTCGAATTTCTTCCAGAACGTTTTCTTCATTCCAGGGTTCCTTGTAGACCCTTTTGCACGACAAGGCATCATAGACGTCGGCTAGGGCCACAATTCGTCCCGCAATGGGTATTTCGCGGCCCTTTAACCCTATAGCCTTGCCTGTTTCAGAATCGACTTTTATCGGCTCTCCGGTGTCGACGACGACATGTCCCGGATAACCGGTTCCGTCCCAGTTTTCATGATGCGTCAAAGCAACCTCGCGCGCAACCCTGTCTACCGGCGATTCAATTTCGGAAAAAAGCTTCGCACCGAGCCACGTGTGACCCTGCATAATGTGATATTCGTCGGGGGTGAAACGAGCCGGTTTCTTCAAAATCAAATCTGAAATGGCAACTTTTCCCACATCGTGCAGCATTGAAGCGATCTTCAACGTATCCCGGAACTTCCTGCTTTCATTCTCATCTATTTGGTGATTAAACGCCCATCTGTCGTATATTTCCACCGCATAGCTGGATACTCGGTTTACATGAGGGCCTGTTTCCTTTGGATCGCGAAGTTCCGACATGCGGATCATGCGAAGAACCATTGAACGGGTAAGATGCGCATGCTCTAAAGCGACTGTAGCGTTAGCGGCGAAATGGCTGATGTAAAGCTCGTCGTCCTTATCAAAATGCGAAACTTCTCCGCTTTCGTCTATAGCATTTAACACCTGCAAAACGCCGAGTATCGCGCCGCCGGATGTAGTCAAAGGAATCGTTAAATTTGATCGTGTTCTATAACCCGAAACTGCATCGCTCTGACGGCCGAATTTATACGGTTTGTCGGGATCGATCACATAGACGTCAGGCTCATTAACAAGCTGCTTGGTCAATGCGCTGTAACCTGCTATGGTTTTTTCGTTAATCGGAAATGAAAAGTACGAGTACAGTATTTTTTGGCCGGGCGGAAGTTGTTTTTGCAAGGTATCATTCTGGGCATAATGAATAGCGAGCCGGTCTCCGTCGCGTACATATATCGAGCCTGCGTCCGCATGCACGACTTTTCGCGCTTCGGTCAGAATTTGTTCCATCAAGACGTCGACGTCCTGAATCTTATTGAGATGGGCTTCTGTCTCAATGATGCCGGATAATATTTCTTCTCTCGATTTCTTAATATATCCCATTTAACCAGACACCCCTCGCCGAACGTATGCTGAAATAAAGTTTACATCAATTTTTTTTTTGCGTCCAGTTATTCATCCATGTTATACTACATTCATCATGATTCAAAGCGTCTCGCCGATCGAAAAAGAATTTCTCATTAAAACAGTGTATCAAAACGAGCATCCCGTACGATTGCACGGGGTTAGCACTGCGGGAACCGGAAAAATAACGAACGTCGACAGGCAAGGGATGTTCGTAACATTGACTGAAACGTACGATAACGCGAACTTTTCATTATTCGAACATATCACCGGATATTTCGATTGCCATGGAAACACCTATGCCTTTGAAACAACCATCAGGGACAGTGCTGACAAGCAAATACGAATCGACGCTCCCGATACCTT
Organism: Teretinema zuelzerae; assembly: GCF_021021555.1. Lineage (NCBI taxonomy): Bacteria > Pseudomonadati > Spirochaetota > Spirochaetia > Treponematales > Treponemataceae > Teretinema > Teretinema zuelzerae. The sequence continues at coordinate 185,495 of NZ_JAINWA010000001.1, forward strand.
GTTGCGCAGTTTGCAAAGAAAATATGTTCGCGTAAAAAAACCGCAGAACATTAAAGTTGCATTTTCGCTTGCCAATGAAGATATCCAGCTTGAATATCCAATATGTCCAGAATATATTAGCGTCGATGAAAATACTTCCGCAATATCGAGTTCTTCAGACTTAACAAAAGTCATTGCCGAATTTAGAGAACGAATGAATGCCGACTGCACCGGCAATACAATTCAAATGTTCAGAAATAGAGCTCCTCACAGCTTTGAAGAAAAATTGTTGACCAAAACCGGAAAAGTTCTATTTATTCCTTCTACCAGCGCCGAGCTGCCGAAAACCGATCCGTATCCGGAAGGCAGAATAATTACACAGGCAATAGAAGAAAGCTATGAAGATCCGAATCATTTTGTGGAAGGCACGCATTTCTCGAAATTGATGAAAGAAAAATCTGCAAAAGGAATCAGTTCTGAAATTTGGTGTCCGATCGTCTATTATCAGTACGTCGTCGGTTATATCTATGCTGTTAAAAGCGGTTCCGATTCCTTCGATGTAGCCATGGTCGATTCGCTCTGGGATTTTTCCCGTATTCTCGCATACCAGCTTAAAAAGACAGGTTATTTTAAATGCGAGGAAAAGAAGCAGAAGCCGATCCATCATCCCGCAGAACTCATCGACATGAGTCCGGGAGGCATGCATATAGCTCTCGATCAAAGCAACTCGAAATTTCCAATACGAGAAGGCTCGATTTTCTCCATACGGATAATGACCGGAACGCAGGAGATTCAATGCACGACGAAGGTCGTTAGAAGATATTCGAGGAAAGACTCGATCTCATACGGAACAGTATTCCTTGATCTTTCCAGCGAACAATTCATGCACCTCTACGAATGTTTATATCGAAGCCCGTATAACGAGTACGATCCGAGAGCTCATGAACAAAGCAGGAAAAAAGCTAAAACTTCTTTCTGATAAGGCTGAAATAGAGCGGACCCGCGCCGTTACATGCATCGGGAAGAATATGATAGCCGTATTCGGTTGCATCGACTGCAGAAGACAATTCGCCGTAGGGCTCGAAATCGATTATTTGCCGTTCGGCATCGGCGTACTTGCGGAACAGCTTTTCTACGACTCCGTCGTTTTCCGCTCTTGATAGCGCGCAAGTGGCGTAAAGAAGATGGCCGCCAGGCTTTAAAACAAGCCAAGCCGATGACAACAAGGCCCATTGGCGAATTGACAGGTTTTTAATTCTTGCAGAAGTCCATTGTTCCAGATGAACAGGACTGTTGAGCACATGCCGTTCCGAAGAGCAGGGAGCGTCGAGAAGTATCGAATCAGCGCTTTCTTTCTCGTACCGGCTCCACCGGGATGCGTCATGCCCGGTTACGGTCAGGCGACTGCGTACTTCCGGCGATAGATGTTCGTCCAATACCGAAAGCAGCCTGCTTCTGCGGTCCCTCGAGAACTCATTTGAAACAAGCGAAACATTCGAGCCCATTCTAGAGGCAATAACAAGACTCTTTCCGCCAGGCGCGGCGCATAAATCCAAAATCCTTCCGTCAGCGGGAAGAGGAAGGGAATTCGCAGCTACAACGCTTCCGAAATCAAGATAATAGGGCTTAACAAGATTCTCGTTATAAGAATAATGAACAACTACTTTCTCCAGAGACGCTCTAAGGAGTTGCCAACGATCTCCGAATTCATGTTCATACCATTCGTCGAAAGCGGATGGGCCCTGATTAAGATTCCTCTTCTTTTTCATTAATCATCCTGAAGAGGGAACGCGTTCCACAGGTTGTCGGGATCGAAAATAGGAGCAGTCACCGTACATACATCTCCTGTTCCGGGGAGATAGAATTGAATGCGGGAAGCATGAAGACGGATGCCTCCCCTGGGATCGCTTCGCCTTGCTCCGTATTTAAGGTCTCCCTTAATCGGCATCCCTGAGGCGCTTAACTGAGCTCTGATTTGATGTGTTCTGCCCGTAAGAGGATGTATTATCAAAAAAAGGTACTTATCGCCCTCCCCTGCCAGTTTCCACTCCAAAGCAGCCTTTTTCCAGACGCCATCTGCCGGCGGTTTCTCTGCAAAAGGGAAAGTGTAAGCTTTATGATGTTTGGAATCGAAACGAATAAAGTGTTCCATGACGCCTGAATCCGCCGTCAAGGGGGATGCGGGCTTCTCGGTAACGGCTAAATATCTTTTCCGAGTTCTTCCCGATGAAAACTCAGCCGATAACGCAGCGCAAACCTCCGGCGTTCTTGCCAATAAGACGCATCCGCTTACAGGCTGATCTATTCTATGAACAGCCTGTACATCGGGAGCCGCGCAACCGAAACATTCTTCTAGTTCGCCGCGAAGATTTGAAATAAGAGATAATGATTTGTCTTTCACTGTTGTTTCGCAAATTTCGCCTATCTGCTTATTCACCACGGCAATATCTTTTGTATGATATATAACGCGTCCTTTTAGAAAAGCCGCCTGTTCATTTTTCATCGGTTTCTCCTAAGATTTCGGCGCCTTTTCTCATCGCCGCTAAATACGCTTCTTCGTCTATCAAGGCTGACTTAAATGCGTGTTTGTCTCTATTGAAAACATCGTTTACGTTTAATATCCGAATCAAACCCGCACGATGCTTTATCCTGATTATTCTGCGGACTGCTTCATCGAGACGAAGAACAAATTCAGGCGATTGCTCCGCTTTGCTTTGAATTGCTGAAGCGGCAGCGCGAAAGCCCGTATCTGATATCATAATCATATCACATCCGGCTTCCAATGCTAAGACGGCGGAAGCCGCAGTCGAAAAACCTGCCGATTCCAAAGCTTTCATAGAAAGATCGTCGGTAATCACCAGCCCGTCATACTGCAGCTCGTTTCTCAATAACTGTCGTACGCCGTGCGTTGATAAACAAAAAGGATGCAGTTGATCTATGACAGGAACGAGAACATGAGACGCCAGCAATGCCGGCGTGTCCAATTCAAAGAGTTTTCTGAATGGAAGAATAAAATCAGTGCGAAGAGATTGCTCGGAAACATCCATCACCGGGATGCCGAGGTGGGGATCGTCAGACGTATTTCCGGGAAAATGTTTAAGTACTGGTATTATGCCGGAAGACAGATAGCCCTCAATTGCGGCAACGGAATACTTAAATGATATATCTGGATCATCGCCGAAAGATCTATCCGATAAAAAAGAAGCGTTGTACGGCATACGAATTTCGGCGACAGGAGCCAAATTGATATGGATGCCTAGATAAGACAGCTGAATTGCGGTTAGTGAGTATAATCGACGCGCCTGTTCTGGCGACAAATCATGCGCGACAACGGCGGGCGACGGCAAACGAGTAGTAAGCTTACCGGTGCGGTACACAGCGCCGCCTTCATGATCGATAGCGAATAACACAGGAGAAGGCGCTTTAAGCGACTGGAAAGAACGTTGACAGTCTTGTATATAGCTTTTCATGACCATGGGGTCGTCGGCGATATTTTTCTTAAATAATAAAACGGCTCCCGGAACAGCATTTGCGAAATGTCTATTCAGATGGGGCGGAAAAAAAGCCGAACCGTCAATGGATGTCATAATGACTTGATAAGATTTTTGCTCAAGAGTCATGCTCTTGAGCATCGAACGGTATAAAAAGTCGCCGCTGTTATGATTTAAGGACTTGCTTTTGATTTCTTCGCCGCCTGCTGTTGTATTCGCAACCGAGCGATATGAAAAAGTTATGAAGCTGAACAGTACGATAATAAAACAACAAATGCAGAATAAAGAAATAAAGACCTTTTTATATAAACGACGCATGAATTAGAGTATAAAAAAAAAGCCGTCCTTACGCAAGGACGGCTTTAGTGAAGAAAATTTTTATCAGTGAGCGACTACGGACAGCGCCTTAGCGGCTGCTTCTCCGTAGGTAGAAATGAACACGCCCGCCGCAATTGCGGTGCCGATAACTCCTGCAACGTTCGGTCCCATCGCATGCATGAGAAGGAAGTTGCCGGGATCGTACTCGAGACCGACCTTGTTGGATACGCGGGCGGCCATCGGTACCGCGGAAACGCCGGCGGAACCGATGAGCGGATTGATCTTTTCTTTAAGGAAGAGATTCATGAGCTTGGCAACCAGCACGCCGCCGGCCGTCGCGACGCAGAATGCAATCAATCCAAGTACGATGATTCCAACTGCGTTCGGGTTCATGATTTTCTCGGGGGTCATCTGCGAACCGACTCCCAAGGAAAGAAGAATTGAAACAATGTTAAGAAGCTCGTTCTCCATGGTCTTCGAAATGCGTTCGACAACGCCCACTTCTTTTACGAAGTTTCCGAACGCCAGCATGCCGATAAGGGGCGCGGCGGGAGGAATAAGGAGAATCGACAGAACGAGCAGTCCGATGGGGAAAAGAATCTTTTCGGCTTTGGATACATGCCTCATCTGCTTCATCTTGATATGGCGTTCTTTATCGGTCGTGAGCAGCTTCATTATGGGAGGCTGGATCATAGGAACCAGCGCCATATAGGAATATGCGGCGACCGCAATGACGGCCATCATATGGGGAGCGAGCTTCCCGGAAAGATAAATCGATGTGGGGCCGTCCGCTCCGCCTATGATGGCGATAGCGGCAGCTTCGAACATGTTGTATTCGATTCCGGGAATGAGGTTCATCACTGCGACGCCGAAGAGAGTCGCGAATACGCCCAGCTGAGCCGCTCCTCCGAGAAGAGCGGTCTTCGGATTGGCGATCAGCGGACCGAAGTCGGTCATCGCTCCGATGCCCATGAAAATGAGCATAGGGAAGAACTCGTTGCCGACGCCGGCGTCGTAGATGATCTTGAGCATTCCAGAGTGTTCGGCGTACATGCCGCCTCCGGGAATGTTTACGAATACGGTTCCGAATCCTATCGGGATGAGAAGCAGAGGCTCGAAGCCCCTGGCGGCGCCCAAATAGATAATGAGGAAGCCGATCGCCATCATCATCAATCGTTGCCAACCCGGAACGATATCCGACTTGGTGGGATCGACGAGATCGGGAACTTCTTCATACCCATTGACGATCGCGTTGATGCCGGTGTTTTCCACCGTATTCGAAAGGAATTCGTCAAGAGACACAAGCGGAACATTTTCAGAACCAGCGATGTCTACATCGAGGTTCGCCAGTGAAGGTCGGCGCGTGTCGTCGGTCGACGCGAACGCAGTGCTCATTACGGAGTACACGAGCGCGACCGCCATGACGGCCATCGTCACATTTATAACATGACGTTTAGACTTCTTATTTTCGAGCATACACCTCTCCAGTTATTTGATTTCCGCGAGCATCTGGCCTGCGGCAATCTGGGTTCCGGGAGCCACGAGGAAGTGAACCGATCCGGCGGCTGTGGCCTTGATTTCCAATTCCATCTTCATAGATTCGATGATGATGACGGTTTGGCCGACAGAAACTGTTGATCCTGCTGCTACGACATGCTTAAGCAGAGTACCGGCGACCGGAGCTGGTATAGTTACTCCTCCGGAAGGTACGGCTGCGGCGGCGGGAGCTGCTGCGGCAGGAGCCGCCGGGGCGACGGGAGCTGCTACAGGCGCGCCTCCGCCGATCGTGGCGATCGCCTGTCCGGCGGTGATCTGCGATCCAGGCTGGACAGCGAAGTTCACGGGACCATCGGCGGTTGCCTTGACCTCGAGTTCCATCTTCATGGATTCGATCATGATAATCGTCTGTCCGGACTTGACCTGAGCTCCGTTGGCAACGACATGCTTGAGAAGAGTACCTGCTACAGGAGCGGTAATGGTGGCGCCGGACGAAACCGCCGCGGGAGCCGCTGCAGAAGCCGTGCCGGCCGCCTTGAATGCAACATTGTATGCGGTGCCGTTTACATTCACGCTCATCGAATCGCCTGAGGGACCGGCGACGACATTGTAGTCGGCTCCGTTTACGCTGACGACATAGGATCCGCCCTTGCTTGATCCGGCGGCGGCTGCAGGAGCCGCATTGAAGGTCACGGGACCGTTAGCTCGTTCCTTGAAGAACTTGGGAGCGACTTTCGGGAACATGGCATAGGTAAGAATGTCTTCTGCATTGTCCGTTGCTCCGTTAGCGACAGCTTCTTTTTCGAGCTTTTCAAATTCGTTCGAAATGTCGTCGGCGGGACGATGCGTAATTGAAGCTTCCATCTTCAGCTCGCCGAGAGCCTTCTTCACGAGTTCGGGATTGCAGTCGGTAGTGGTCTTTCCGTACTTTCCTACCAGCAGGTCCTTCGTCTCCGCGGTAAGGCGGTTATAGCGGCCGAAAAGAACGTTGAACACAGCCTGAGTTCCGACGATCTGGCTGGTGGGCGTAACGAGCGGGATATATCCGCAGTCTTTCTGAACGATCGGAATTTCTTTGAGTACTTCGTCGATCTTGTCGGCGGCGCCCTGTTCCTTCAGCTGGCTTTCGAGGTTGGAAAGCATTCCGCCGGGAACCTGGGATACGAGGATGCGGGTATCCGCGCCGAGGAAGCTCGATTCGAACTTTGCGTATTTCTTGCGGACATCGCGGAAGTAGTCCGCGATTTCAAGAAGGAGTTTGATATCGAGGCCGGTGTCCATATCTGATCCCTGAAGAATCTCGACAAGGGTCTCGGTCGGGCTATGGGAGGTACCCATGGACATCGAGGAAATAACGGTGTCGAGAACGTCTGCGCCGGCTTTCGCGGCTTCGGTCAACGTAGCGACGGACATACCTGTAGTGGCGTGAGTGTGAACCTGGACGGGAATATCTACCTTGCTCTTTATGGACTTAACCAGCTCATAAGCGTCGAAGGGCTTCAGAAGACCGGCCATGTCCTTAATGCAGATGGAATCCGCGCCGGTATCTGCATAGGCCTTAGCCAGATCGGCATAGGCCTTCAGCGTATGTACGGGAGTCGTGGCATAGGAGATTGTAAGCTGGACGTGCTTTCCGGTTTTCTTCGCCGCGGCTGTCGCCCGGGCGAGATTGCGGGGATCGTTGAGTGCATCGAAAATTCGGAATACATCGACGCCGTTTTTCGCGGCTGCCTCGACGAATTTATCGACCACGTCGTCGGCGTAATGGCGGTAGCCGAGAAGGTTCTGGCCGCGAAGAAGCATCATAATGGGGGTATTGGGAAGCGCTTTCTTGAGAGAGCGGAGGCGATCCCACGGATCTTCGTTCAGGAAGCGGATGCAAGAATCGAAAGTCGCTCCGCCCCATCCTTCGAGGCTGAAGTAACCGACTTTGTCGAGCTTTTCGCAGATGGGAAGCATATCTGCAGTCGTCATGCGGGTTGCATGGAGGGACTGATGGGCGTCGCGAAGGACGAGATCAGAAATCTTTACTTTCTTGGCCATGTGGGTCTCCTTAATTCTTCTGTTTCTCGTTTATCGCCGCGGCTATGGCGGCGATAACGGCCTGATCAAGGCCCGGTGAAGCTGCAACAGTTGCAGCGCTTGATGCGGTTTTCGCATCCTTGTCAATACCTGTAACCTTCACGAAAATTTCGATGAGTTTCATAAAAGCAATGAGTATGACAAGGAAACTGAAAACAACGCCCATGCCTAACACAGTCAGCATACCGCTCTGACTGATCATCTCAGGTATTGTCATAAAGCCTCCAAAAAAATACTGAATCACTTCCAAGATATAGAAAAAAGTCTCCTTGTTCAAGACTACAAAAACCGCTATACTGTCAAAAATGGCATAAGTCGGGATCATGCGATCCGGAGGAGAATAGAATGAATCAAAACGAAATTTTAGCGCGGGCTAATACCTACTTATCCGAAGAAAAAGATGAAAAATTCGCCGCAGAAGTGCGGACTCTCATAGACCAGAAAGATTTTACCGAGCTCGAAGACAGGTTCTACCAGAATCTTGAATTCGGAACAGGAGGTCTGAGGGGAATTATCGGCGGCGGCACGAACCGCATGAATACGTTCATGATCAACCGCGCAACACAGGGATTGGCGAACTACTTCATCAAGACGTTTCCGGACAAGGCGAAAAACGGCACTCTCAGCGCCGTCGTCGCCTGCGACTCCCGCAGATACTCCGACGTTTTCGCGGAAGCGACCGCTTTGATATTCGCGGCGAACGGTTTTAAAACCTATCTGTTCACCGGCCTGCGCCCCACGCCTGAACTTTCCTTTGCGATACGAACGCTCGGCTGCGATACCGGGGTAGTCGTTACCGCCTCCCATAACCCGCCGCAGTACAACGGGTACAAGGCCTATTGGAACGACGGCGCACAGGTAACCGAGCCTCACGACGCGCTCATCATCGATGAGGTGAACGCTGTTTCAAATATTAAATCGATCGGCAGGAATGAAGCGCTTGACAAAGGCCTATTAAAACTCATCGACGCAGAAGTCGACGAACCCTATTGGGCGATGGTTCAGAGCAAACTGTTCAGACCTCAGCTAATACGCGAAAAAGCTCCCGAGGTGAAAATAGTCTACACGCCCCTCCACGGAACGGGCGCCATGCATGTCGAAAAGGTTCTGGGCAATCTCGGACTCAAGGTTATTTCAGTTCCGGAGCAAAGAGAACCCGACGGCAACTTCCCGACGGTCGCCTACCCGAATCCAGAAGAGGCGGCGGCGCTGAAAATGGCCGTCGAACTCGGAGTCAAGGAAAAAGCGGATGTGGTAATGGCGACTGATCCCGACTCCGACCGATTCGGAAGCGCTGTTCCCGGCCCCGACGGATCTTTCGTGTTGATTTCAGGCAACCAAATGGGAGCGCTCCTTACGGATTACATCTGCCTTTCAAGGAAAGAACTCGGTACCATGCCGAAAAATCCTGCGATCATCAGATCGATCGTCACATCCTCAATGGGAGACCGGATTGCGGCAAGCTACGGAGTTCATACATTGGAATGCCTCACCGGATTCAAGTGGATCGCGGCAGTGATGGCTCAATTCGAACAGACGAACAAGAACTCGTATGTATTCGGCTATGAAGAAAGCTACGGATACAACATTGAAACGGAAGTCAGAGACAAAGACGGCATATCAGCTGCGGCCTTATGCGCGGAAATGACTCTCTATTGGAGAAGCAAGGGAAAGAGTCTTCTCGATCGCTTGAACGAGCTATTCATCGCTCATGGTTATTTTGAGGAAAAAGCAATAAGCAAATCGTTCCCCGGAGCGTCCGGCGGAGAAACCATGAAAAAACTGATGTCCGACCTTCGCACAAACGGATTAAAAACCCTGGGCGGAAAAAAAGTTTCAACGATACGGGACATCAAGGAAAAATCGTCTTACTCCCCTTCGGAACCTGCTGTAAAAACAGCGATAGATCTTCCTTCAAGCAATGTTCTCCAATTCTTCCTTGAGGACGGTTCGGTCGTAAGCGCCAGGCCCAGCGGAACAGAGCCTAAAATCAAGTTCTATATATCGAGCGTGAGCCAAGTAGAAGGAACGGATCTTTCATCTGCTAAAAAAGCGGCAAACAAGACGATTTCCGCCATCGAAGCAGAAATCAAAGCAATACTCGATAGAGCGTAAGGACGGATACAGGTGGGACAATACGACTGGGTCGTTTCCGAGTTGAATACATTATCTTTTACTGCATTTGATACTGAAACCACAGGACTAGACCCGGTCAGCCAGCGGATAGTCGAGATCGGGGGAATACGATTCGATTCGAAAGGCCCTCGATCCAGATTCAATACGCTCATTAATCCGGGAACGCCGATGCCTGCAGAAGCTTCGCGAATTAACGGAATCACCGATGCGATGCTGACGGGAAAACCCGAAGCGGCTATTGCGATTCCCGACTTTCTGCGATTTATCGGCGACTCTGTGCTGATTGCCCACAACGCCCCCTTCGATATTAATTTTGTCAACGGCGAATTAGGCAGGCTCAGACTTCCCAGGCTGACGAATAAAGTAGTCGATACAAGGCTTTTTGCCAAGGAAGTATTTCCGGGCTTGCCCAAATACGCTCTGCAGGATCTGGCAGTTCGTTTTGGAATACAGGCATTGGAAGCACATCGAGCCGAAGACGACGCCAGAGTTTGCATGGAGCTTTTCCTCGTATGCGTTCAAAGGCTGAAAGAATTAATACCCGGTCTCGTAGCCGAAGTGAACGCCATCGAAAAAAATGCTCAAGCCGATGAGGAAAAGAATAATTCGATTAGAACAGAAGCAACCGTAAGCGAAGATCTATTCGACGATTTGGAAGAAGATCTCTTCGATGAAGAAATCCCCATCTGATAGGCCGAGGCAGCGTTAATCGTGGTAAAAAGCCTCGAGAACCTGTTGTCCGCGCAGTTTGCTTATCGCTTTTCCCTGAATCTGCCGAACGCGCTCCCTTGTAATCCCTAACAGCTTGCCGGTTTCCTCGAGCGTCAGCGGACCCTTATCAGTCAAGCCGAATCTGAGCTTAATAATTTTCATTTCACGTTCCGTCAACTGACTGAGAACGTCATCCATAGTCTGCTGCAAAGTCGCGGTAAAAACCAACTCGAAGGGTTCGATAAGCGAATCATCGCTGATCAGATCCGATAATCGGGTGTTATTGTCGTCGTCGACCGTAGTGTCAAGGCTTGTGGTATCCTGGGACAGGCTCATTATTTCAGAAATTCGCTGAGCGGGAATCTGCAAGTATTCGGATAATTCTTCAGGGCTTGGATCGCGACCGAGATCCTGAGTCAACTGCTTCGCGACAAAAAAACACTTGCTGATCGTATTCAGCATATGAATCGGGATTCTGATGATCCTGCCCTTATCAGCGAGACTTTTTATAATCGCCTGTCTAATCCACCACGTACCGTATGTTGAAAACCGGCATCCCCGGGTATAGTCGAAACGCTCGACGGCTTCAATCAATCCGATGTTGCCTTCGTCGATAAGATCGAGGAGGCCAAGTCCGCGATGCTGATAATTTTTAGCGATTGAAACGACAAGACGGAGATTCGCGGTTATCATTCGATTCTTTAATTCGCGCAGAGACGCTTCCAGCTTCGAAGATTCTCGAAGAAAGACAGGGTCTGCGGGCCGATCCAGGTAGGCTTCTTTCAATGATACAATGGCAAGCTTGATATGTTGAATTTTCTGACCGATTTCCTGCTCATCGTCGATATTAAGGAGAGAATACTTTGAAATCTGTTTCAAATACAAAGCGAGGGGATCAGTATCCTTTTGGGGCCTCAGTTTCTTGCCGGCTTTGGTATTCCGGGAATCTTCCAAAACCTTTTTTGAACGGGAACGCTCTTTTATAACTTTTTCCGATTTCATACCTGACGACACCCAATCCTGTTTAGTGCTTAATAGCCCCGGGGAGCCTTTGCAGGATCCACCGGAACATCCTTATTATACACCATAAAATATAGCTTTGGTTTTCCGGACAATGAATCGGATCCGAGATTTCCTATCTCATCACCGAAATTGAGTGTATCACCAGGCTTGACGGATATCTTGTCAAGACCTCCATAAACATAAATATATCCGCTTTTCGCCTGCAAAAAGACAACCTGGCCGAAGCCTCTATATGGACCGATCGAAAGGACTGCGCCGGAGGAAATCGTTTTAACCTTTTCGCCCAGTCTTGATGTGATAGAAACGCCGTACAACTTTCCATTCAAATATGATATATCCAATGCAGATACAGGCCACACGATTTTTTTGTCGACTTTCTGATTTGTATACGTTCTTGGGTCTTCAAGAGGTTTGGGAGGCACGGATGACAAAGGAACACCCGCAAAATCCGGCGATTGAGTCCGATTATTCTTTTCTGCAATTTTCAAACCTGATTCAGAATGGTTTTGAACTGATGAATCGACGGGAAGCAATAACATATCGCCGATTCGTATCGAAGAGTCCTTCTTGAGGTTATTTATTGTGATGATGCGTTCAACATCAACGTTGAATTCGCGCGCTATTCCGAATAAGGTGTCGCCCTTCTTTACGGTGTATGTCTTGGGAATCGACAATCGTTGACCCTCGCGCAATTTTGAAGGATCGGCGATTTTATTCGCAGCCATCAACGCCTCGGTCGATATGTTATATTTACGGCTGATTCCGTACAGGGTTTCGCCTTTTTGAAGAATATGAATCAATTCTTCTGACCATAAAGAAGAGAATAAAAGGATACAACAGAAGAAACCGGTTAAGCGGGCGAATTTATACTTACACATCATCTAGTATTTCGGCATTTCAGATGCTGCTCATTACCTGATTTGATCAAAGCTTGGTTAAGAAAGCATATCCTCGACATTAGAGGGCAATAAAGCGCTCATTGCATCCAGATCGTCGGCAGACACCATGAATTCCTTTTCATACGCTATCACTTCGTTCGACGAACGGAGCTTTTCGAGTAGGCCGTACACGATGTACGTCATAATAACCAGGCCGGCTTTTGGATGTTTTGTGATGTAATTGGAGAAATTTTCCCGCGAAAGAGCCATAATCAAAGACAAGCTCCGCGCTCGAACAGTCGCTGTACTCGGTTCGTCTTTAAAAATAGATGTTTCTCCGAAAGTTGCTCCCATCGTCAGCGAATTAATGTGAATTTCCTCTTTCTGCTGGCCTTTTTTAAGGATGTCCACATCTCCGGATAAGAGAATAAACAAACTTACGGAAACAGAACCTTCCTGTATGATTTTTTCCCCAGGCTCGTAGGAATACAAATTGCATATAGACGGCAAATCGTCCAGATCCGATCGGTCAATGCGCGAGAACATGGGAATATCAACAAGACTCGTAAACAATGCTTCAGGAAATATGTCAACTTTTTTCATATGCCGCTCCTATTATCAATTAACATAGTTTAACACACATCAAAATGAATATATGTTATAAACTGTTGAAATGAAAATTATTTTACTTTTTTTATACATATTATGCGTTTCAAATAATATTCTTCATTCTGATGAGGCATCAACGCAGTTATCGGACAAAATTGCCGGGCAGACTCGTTATACCATGACGGAACGCTCGAACTGGTCACGGTACGACAACGGATCATATACAGGATTGACCCATCGCGAAATCAGAGCAAATTTGCGTGCAGAGGGAATTTCAGCGAATACCAGGTTTTCCGGCTTTTTTTACGTTCTCGAAGAAACAAAAAAAGACATGATTCTGGCCGCGAGACCGGTGGATGCCATAAAAGAAGCATCGTTCACACTGCATGCCGATGGATCCATGGAGTTTCATACGGATTATGGATATCCTCATTTCCGCAACTTCCCCTTGATTCCAAATGAAGCGATCAAACCTGGAGATATATGGGAAAGCGAGGCAATCCGAGTGATAGATCCAAAGAACAATGGAACAAAGACGAAGCTTCCAATACTCGTTCAATACACTTTTACCGGAATGCAGGAATATAAGGGCCGGCAGGTGCAAAAAATAAAGGCGAAATTCGCTACACGATTCTCGAAATACAACATGCCGGCAGTAAAGGATCCCGAGCTTATCCAAGCAAATGGAACCCACGACGCAGAAATACTAATAAATCCGGAAACCGGCGTTACCATGCTTATTTTGGACCGTCTTGACGAAACATTTCAATATCTCGACGGGAGCACGATTCGATTTAAAGGAAACACAGCGATTTTTACCGAGTCTGCGGCTAGGGTAGAAAAAACAGCAATTTTATCTAAAGTAAAAAACCAAAATAACGAAGCTTCGAAAAAAAACAAGGGATTATCTCAAAATGATTCATTCTCATCCAGTGCAGACGCTGCCTTACCCGAAAAAACGAAATTTGCTGATCCAGTAAATCATGTTCAAGATCTTCCTGCCGCCGCTGAGAAAAGCGGCCGAGGCGGAAACGGTATGATTACACAAACACCTGAAACAGTTGCCCTGCTGGAGGATGGATCGTCATTTCTTCTGGAAGAAACGCCGAAGGGACTGAGGCTTTCAGTCAGGGACATCCGTTTTATGGCCGACAGCGATTCGGTATTGCCTGATGAGTACTGGAGAATCGATGCCTTGGCCGATATCCTCCGTTCGGCGGAAGGTTCCCAATTCCTTGTTGAAGGACACACCGCGAAGATAGGGAAGCCCCGGGGAGAGCTGGAGTTATCGATTTTACGAGCAAAAAAAATCGTGGACGAGCTTGTGAAAAGAGGAATCGCGGCTGATCGATTCATATATGCCGGCTTCGGAGGCGAAAAACCGATTGCCGATAACGCAACCGACAAGGGACGATCGATGAACCGCCGGGTCGAAATTACAATACTTGAGTGATTGCAGCCGGAAATTCCGCAAAAAAAGCATGCGCATGAATACCGTTGACTACTTTTCCTTCAGGATAAAGAGATAAAATATTTCTTCTGCCTTCCCGTAGATGCGTTGAGGTAATTCCGTACTGTATGGAGGAATCTGCTTCGATAAACGCTGCTATATGATCAGCGAAACGTACGAGCTTGCCGTCGATGGGATGAAATTTCTCGTCGTTATAGGATTCGTTCAGCTCTTCATACGTGACTTCTACGACCTTTCCTTCGGTATCGCGAATTCTGTTTTCAAATTCGTTAGCGGTGAAATACAGCAGTTCGTCCCGATAAGACTTATCCATCAAGGGGAGCAATTCTCGTTCAACGATACGGTCTTCAATTTCTTTGACGATTTGAGGCAGGTGGTGGGTTGCCTGTTTTACGGGTGATATAATATCCCTTGTGACTGCTTCGGGGAGATCGTGGAACAGAGCGGAAAAAAAGTTGTTGTAAAACCGTTTATCGCATAGAGGCGAGTTTCTTCCCAGTAACAGAGTCATCACCGCGACGAAATACGAATGACCGAGAACGCTGGTCCTTGGAACCCGGGGGGTCTGATTCCATCGGGTTTGGAAGCGCAACCGTTCAATTTGCATCAAGAAATCATACGGCTGTTGTTTGGTAACGAGCAGTTGCATGCAACGCAGGTCAAGAAAAGCCTCCAAATCCCTATTAAGCCCTTTTTCTATTTCGATAAGCCGGAATGGTTCATTGACAAGACGAAGCATTTCTACTTCTCTAAGTGTAGAATACTTATGCGCGGCTTTCAGTATTCTGGAAGTCGAATCCGATGCATCTATGGGAAGAAAGAGATGATTTTCGAATTCCGAGAACAAAGCGCAATCGACTATGACATCCCGATATTGATCGAGAACCCAATGATTCAATCGTTCAAATTCTTCCGGATATTCTTCTCGGATCATTCTTTGCACCGGAGCTTTTATATCGCAAAGCGCGATTTTTCGAAGCAGGTCGAAAAACGACCCGTAAATAATCCGGCGCCAATCGACTTTTACGCCCCGTTCTTCTTCGAATTTTCCGATCATATAGGCTAAAACCGTTTTTTCTGCGGTCTTATCCATTTCAATAATTTCAAAGGGCCTTACAAGATCATTCCATCTTTCAATGGAAAAAGCCTCGAAGATTTTCAGAACGAATTTTCTATCAAGCATGAAGGCTCCTTAATCTGAAAAAAAAGAGAAAAAACATCAGCGCTTTTGCGATTCGCTCTTCTGGTGGTCTTTTTCCATTTTTTCCTTCCAGATATCCGCTTTTTTCTTTGCTTCTTCCGCCTCGGTACGTTCATTTAGTATGATGTTTATGCGCCTTAACGCTAATAAATAATTAATTGCTAGACGGAAATCGTCAATTCTGCCGGTTGATAGTTCATACTTTTCGCGGTAGCGGTCTGCAGCTTGCTGCAACAAGCGTTTCAGCAGTCTGAGATGATAAATTGTATCGTCATAATCAGGCGATCTGGGGTCGAAGGCAATTTTCGAAGCCTGTTTAAGATCCAGAATATTTTTTGTTACAGTCGCAAAGCGCGCTTCCAGTTCGACAAAGGTCCAACGCCACTTTGTATTGTCTCCGTACGCATCCAGAACCAACCGGATCGCAAGTCCTAATTTACGTATCAGGTAATAGCGTTTTGTCTGAGGAAGATTGCGTATTTCTTCGATCTGAGCTTCATAATCAGAATAGGGAACATCGATGAAATTCGTGACTACCTCTTCGAGATAAATAACTGCTTTATACAGCGTTTTACGGGCTTCATTAAGCGCATCCTCATTTTTAACCCCGAGAAGGGAAAGCGATAATGAATGCTTCGCTAAATATAGCGTCGTTAAATAGAGCATTTCATCGGTCAGCATTAAACGCTTATAAGAGGCGCCGACTGAATCGTTTTCGATCATCATGAGCATATTTTTTTCCCGAATAAGCAGGGAGTCGATTTGTTGTTGATAGATGGCTACATGCTCGCCGTACAGTTGTCGAGCTTCTTCGGTAACTTTTGCCACTTCCCCACTCCTTGGAAAAAAATCAGCGATATTTATTCAATAATTCCGTCGCATGCTGCAATGAGGCTTCGGAATATCCGTCTCCTGAAAGCATTCGCGCTATTTCCTCGATCCGTTTATCGCCAACAACGGCAGAAGCGCGAGTAATTGTTTTGCCGTCAGCGATATTCTTCTCTATTTTAATCTGATTATCGGCGCGAACTGCAATGCTCGCAAGATGCGTTATGCATAATACTTGTTTTCTCTTCGATAAATCCCTGAGATGCCCGCCTACCGCCAGCGCAATCTCTCCGCCGATTCCTGTATCGATTTCGTCGAATATCAAGGTATCGGTTTCGTCGGCGTCTGCCAAAACGGTTTTCAACGCAAGCATAATTCTTGACAATTCGCCGCCCGAAGCGATCTTGGCAAGAGGCCGAAGAGGTTCGCCCTGATTCGGAGCTATTTGAAACTCGATATCGTCGAACCCCCATGGACCGCACATTTGAATCGTGTCTGAACCTTCGCGTTCCTGAATAGAAACGTGAAAAAGCGTTCCAGGCATGCCTAACGTACGCAGAATTTCCTCAACTTTTGTCTGAAGGATCAATGCCGACTCTTTTCTTCGCTTCGATATCGCCTTACCAAGCCGAAAAAGCTCTTTCTCTATTTCCGCTATCGTCGCATCGAGCTGAGCTCTATCTTCATCCGAATTTTCAAGAGCTTGAAGTTCGTTTTTTGCTTCTTTCGAATAAGCCAACACATCGGAAATCGTGGGACCGTATTTCTTTTTTAGTTTAAAAAGATCGCTCAAACGTTCTTCGATGTAATCAAGCCTGGCAGGATCATAGATCAAGCTTTCAGAATATTGTCGAAACGACTCAGAGATGTCTTCTATCTCGTAAAAAACATTTTGCACGCGGGCATCAATTTGGCTCAATGAAGAATCAATAATTGAAGAAGAGTCCGTCAGATTCTTAACTTTTTTTAAAGAAGGAACGATTCCTTCGTCTTTTGATAATAACGAGGTTATCTGGTCAGAAAGAGAATACAGTTTTTCGAATTGTCTAAGGCGCTGTTCTTCTGATTCAAGTTCTACCTCTTCGTTTTCGGATATTGAGGCAGAGTCGATTTCCGAAACAGCAAACGACAACAATTCCATCCGATCGGATCTTTCTTTCGCAGACAGTGAAAGTTCGTCTTTTTTTTTGCGATTCAGCGCTAATTCAGCATATAAACGGGTGAAATCCCGAACATCCTCTTCCAATCCGGCAAAGACATCTAAAAAACGGCGATGCTGGTCCACGCGAAGCAGGGATTGATGATCATGCTGTCCATGCATATCGACTAGAAAAGACGTGAAATCTGCTAATTCCTGGCGGGTAACAAGAGCGTCCTGTATCCATGTCTGAGTCTTGCCGGATTGACGAAGCGATCGGCGAAGAATAACGCGATTATCTTCAAGCTGAATGTTTTTATCAGCTAACCATTCGCGAGCGCTTTTTGCTGATTCCGGCAAATATACAGTTCCAGAAACTCTAGCCTCATCGCAACCTGTCCGTATGCTGTCAGCAGTTGCTTTCCCGCCCAGCAAAAAAGAAAGAGAACCGATTAAAATTGATTTTCCTGCTCCAGTTTCTCCTGATAAAACGGTAAAACCGTTTTCAATATCCAGCGAAACCGAATCAATTAATGCAAAATCGCGAACGGATAAGTCTTCAA
The DNA here is from genome assembly GCF_021021555.1 of Teretinema zuelzerae. Classification (NCBI taxonomy): domain Bacteria; kingdom Pseudomonadati; phylum Spirochaetota; class Spirochaetia; order Treponematales; family Treponemataceae; genus Teretinema; species Teretinema zuelzerae. The sequence goes on from NZ_JAINWA010000001.1 coordinate 203,420, forward strand.
TCATAACCTTGGTCCTTACTCTCTTTGTCGTTCAGTTTATCCGATACAGGCATTCCCGACCAGTTCAACTTAGACCTGAGAGCAGAATAAAACACGCTTGAGTCGCAGCCGATTAGCATAACCCTCCGCGATGCCTCGCTGATTTTTATCTCGTCTCCGGTAACCAGCGGGCATACTTCCTGGCCATCGACCGTTAGTATTGTATTCGTTTGACGAGACTGGAGAATTTTCAAGGTCATTTTTCCAGAAGAGGGCAATACAATCGGTCTATTCGACAATGAAAACGCGCAAATAGGCGACAATACAAAAGCCGACATATCAGGAGCCAAAATGGGCCCTCCTGAAGCCGCCGAGTAGGCAGTGGAACCAGTCGGCGTAGCGACGATAATGCCGTCCGCTTTGTAAGTTCCGAATGAATGTCCGTTGAACGATACTTCCATTTGAACAATTCTTGCAATTCCCGTTCCTGAAACGACAGCATCGTTCAATGCTTCGGATTCGAAGATCCGTTCAGAACCTCGATATACTTCAGTATGCAACAACATCCGTTCAATGCCATTCGTATTACCGTTAAGAAATTCTGTTAAGGGAATCATCCAGCTGTCCGGCTGAATTCCTGCAATAAATCCGAATTCTCCTAAATTGATGGGAAAAATCGGAATGCCCCTCTCGGCAAAAAAACGCGCTGCAAAAAGAACCGTCCCGTCGCCGCCAAGAGTAACAGCGAAATCAGCTTTTTCAAAAGGTTTTTCTGCCATTGAACCGTCAAAATAATATATGTGCGAATTAATATTTTTGGCAGAAAGAAATGAAACGACTTCCTTTGCAATTTGAAGAGGCTCCGGTTTCCATGTGTTAACGATGACCGCCGCTATTCTATCGGATTCCATCATACTATGTAAAACTCACGGCAACGTTGCAAGAATCTTCGAGATCTTCGCAACATTTGCGGCTCCCAGGCGAGGATAAAGCGGAAATAAAACACACCGCATTGAAAGGGATTTTGCATTAATGAAGCCTTCAACATCGTCGCCCAATACTGATAGAACGCTATCGCTAAAGGCCTCTTCTATTTCAATATCCTTTTTTGTCGCATACTGTCGTACTTCTTTTAATCCGCTGGATAATATCACCGGAAATCCATATACCGACGAAACTACCTCTTCGCCCTGTATTATGGTTTTATGACGGCCCTGCATCAGAGAACGGAGAAATAAAGAATGCATTTCTTTTCTTGTTTGGCTGTTTCTTCCGAGTTCCTTAAATTGAACCCAAGCCAATGCCGCGTTTATGTCGGGAAGAATGTCGGTTTTCGGTGCTTCATCGACCAGTTTTTTCAGAACGATAGCTTCGCGCTTGTTCGCCGCTAAAAGTAAAGCTCCTCCTCCGGCTGTCAGCAAATCACGATCTTCCAAGCCCAAAATCGAAAAGATTCCGAAAGTTCCTACCGGCTTCTCGTTGACAAAGGTGCCGACGCTTTGCGAAATATCTTCAATAACAGGTATGTTCAAAGCCAGAATTGAAGGCATATCCGGTACAAAACCGAGAGTCTCATGCAGGAGGATTAGCCTGCCGCCTTGATCCACGGCATTTTTCAATGAATCCGCAGTAACAACTGCCGTTTCGGCATCGACGTCGGCGACTATGGGATTATACCCTAAACGCGATACAGCATGATAATGCCAGGCAGGAGCTAAAGCAGAAATTATGATACCGCTTCCAGCAGTAAGATTTAAAGCATTACATGCATAGGCTAAAGCAATTGAAGCGCTTCGGAATACGCCCGCTCCCTCGAATGAAAGACTCTCTTTAACAGTCTGAGAAAAACGTTGATTCATTTCGCCGGGACCAACGCGCTCGGCAACCATGCAAGTCAAAACCGCATCCATCTCTTTACGACGGATCGTAGAACTAAAAACTGGTATTTTCATGTATATCCAAACTAAAAATTTTTATAAACTTGCTAACTTTTGGAGCTCTTTAGGATTAAACAAACGCCTGATGTCTAGTACTATGAGATAACTTGAATCTTGCCGTACTACACCGTTGATGTACTCCGCTCCGATTCCGCTGATCATTTGAGGAGGAGGCTGAATTTCTGATTGCTGAACCATCACGACTCTTGCGATGCGGTCAATAATTATACCGAGTTTATTCCCATCGATGTTTATAATTATAAAACCTCCGAGATACTCGTCACCTTCTTCGAGCTGGGCTTTTTTAAGGTGGAATCGTTTATGCAAATTGATAATCGGTATTATCTCGCTTCTTAAATTGAATATGCCTTCCACGTAATAAGGTGCGTTCGGGATCGGTCGTATATCCTGTACACGAACAATTTCCTTAACATCCATGATGTCTACGCCATACAATTCTTCACCGAGCTGAAATGTAACAAGCTGAAATTGTGAATCGCCTGCGGCCATGAGCACCTCCAATAACTACTAACAATAAGAATACTATGTATTAGTTTTTTCTTCAAGGAAGTTTTTGAACTAGCAAGGGGAGAAGGAATAAAATTACTTTTATGCTTGAATTTAAAATAAAAAAGCCTGGCAGCTACCTACTTTCCCACTTTGCAAGCAGTATCATCGGCGTTAGAGAGCTTGACTTCCGTGTTCGGGATGGGAACGGGTATTGCCTCTCCACTATGGCCACCAGGCATTATTAACTAATGTCATGTGCGTCCGCTCATGTTTTCTTTCCGCCTGCCCTCTTCGAAAGACGTCTTTCATCAATTACGCCTTTTATAACAGGCTGTAGACTCTTTCGTAAGATCCATTTCCAACCGGTTTCGAGCGAACGGCAAACCGATTGATAGTACGCATGGCGCATAGGGTGTTTAGAAACGAGAAACGTATTTTAGAAGTAAAACGATAATATGGTCAAGCCTCACGACTTATTAGTATTGGTCGGCTGAACACATTACTGTGCGTAGACCTCCAACCTATCAACCTGGTAGTCTCCCAGGAGTCTTTAGGGGGATTAAATCCCCAGGGATGATTTATCTTGAGGTGGGCTTCCCACTTAGATGCCTTCAGCGGTTATCCCTTCCGAACTTAGCTACCCTGCACGTGCCCTTGGCAGAACAACAGGTACACCAGAGGTTCGTCCACATCGGTCCTCTCGTACTAAATGCAGCTCCTCTCAATCATCCAACGCCCATAGCAGATAGGGACCGAACTGTCTCGCGACGTTCTGAACCCAGCTCACGTACCGCTTTAATTGGCGAACAGCCAAACCCTTGGGACCTGCTTCAGCCCCAGGATGCGATGAGCCGACATCGAGGTGCCAAACTTTCCCGTCGATGTGAACTCTTGGGGAAAATCAGCCTGTTATCCCCGGAGTACCTTTTGTCCGTTAAGTGACGGCGCTTCCACTCGCTACCGCCAGATCACTAAGACCTACTTTCGTACCTGCTCGACCTGTCAGTCTCGCAGTCAAGCCTCCTTGTGCCTTTACACTCATACGCCGATTTCCATCCGGCGCGAGGAGACCTTCGCGCACCTCCGTTACTCTTTGGGAGGCGACCGCCCCAGTCAAACCGCCCACCTATCATTGTCCCCAGACCAGATTCATGGCCAAGGTTAGAATCCTAATTCAGCAAGGGTGGTATTTCACTTGTCGACTCCTCGCAACCTGACGGCCACGTCTCAACGTCTCCCACCTATCCTACACATGCTAAACCAAGATCCAATAATAAGTTACGGTGAAGGTTCACGGGGTCTTTCCGTCTAACTATGGGTAACCGGCTTCTTTACCGGTATATAAATTTCACCGAGTCTCGCGTTGAGACAGTGCCCAGAATCGTTACACCATTCGTGCGGGTCGGAACTTACCCGACAAGGAATTTCGCTACCTTAGGACCGTTATAGTTACGGCCGCCGTTTACTGGGGCTTCGATTCAAAGCTTCGCGGCTCCGCTAACCTCTCCTCTTAACCTTCCAGCACCGGGCAGGTGTCACCACCTATACGTCCCATTACTGGTTCGCAGATGGCTGTGTTTTTGATAAACAGTCGCCTGGGCCTGCTCTGTGCCACCCCCACTCTTTAACCAAACAGGGGCCACACTTCTTCCGAAGTTACGTGTGCATTTTGCCGAGTTCCTTAACGCGAGTTCTCTCGAGCGCCTGAGATTTCTCATCCCACCTACCTGTGTCGGATTACGGTACGGTCTTTTTCAACCTAGCCTTAGACAGTATTTCCCGGCACCGTGATTACGTCCGCTTCGCTCAGCCGTAGCTTCGCTCGCTGTCACAGCTTACCTCTCGTGGTGGATTTGCCTGCCACAATCATCGGCTCGCTGCTTCGACCGGGACAACCGTCGCCCGGCCGGATTTCACCTCATGCGTCCTGCCTTCGAAATTGAAAAAGGTTCCGGAATATGAACCGGATTCCCATCGACTACGACTTTCGTCCTCGCCTTAGGGGCCGACTTACCCTGGGCAGATGACCTTTACCCAGGAAACCTTAGGTTTTCGGCGGAGGGGAATCTCACCCCTCTTTTCGTGTACTTATACCTGCATTCTCTCTTCCATCCCCTCCAGCGCCCCTCACAGGTACGCCTTCTTCGGTCCATGGAATGCTCCCCTACCACCTATACTAGTAGTATAGATCCGTAGCTTCGGTATACCGCTTAGCCCCGTTACATTATCTGCGCATGAACACTCGACCAGTGAGCTATTACGCACTCTTTAAAGGAATGGCTGCTTCTAAGCCAACCTCCTGGCTGTCTATGTATTCACACCTCATTTTACACTGAGCGGTATTTCGGGACCTTAGCTGACGGTCCGGGCTGTTTCCCTCTTGACTATGAACCTTGTCGCACACAGTCTCACTCCCATACGTTGACTTTCGGCATTCAGAGTTTGATTGGGTTTGGTAGGCGGTGAAGCCCCCTAGTCCATCCAGTGCTTTACCTCCGAAAGTTTTGTATGAGGCTGTCCCTAAAGGCATTTCGGGGAGAGCCAGCTATTTCCAGGTTTGTTTAGCCTTTCACTCCTAGTCACAAGTCATCCCTACCTTTTTTAACAGATTAGAGTTCGGTCCTCCACTCGGTATTACCCGAGCTTCAACCTGCTCATGACTAGATCACCTTGGCTTCGGGTCTACGACAACGAACTATTTTCGCCCTTTTCAGACTCGGTTTCCCTCCGGCTCCGTGACTTCTATCACTTAACCTCGCTCGTTACCGTAACTCGCAGGCTCATTCTACAAAAGGCACGCCACTACCCTTTCGGGCTGTGACATCTTGTTAGTGTATGGTTTCAGGTTCTATTTCACTCCCCTCGCCGGGGTTCTTTTCGCCTTTCCCTCACGGTACTTCTGCACTATCGGTAGCTACGGAGTATTTAGCCTTGGATCGTGGTCGACCCGGATTCCGACAGGGTTTCTCGTGCCCCGCCGTACTCAGGTACCGCATCAAAGAGACCGATCTATTTCGCGTACGGGGCTTTCACCCTCTTTGACTGGCCTTCCCAAACCATTCCGCTATATATCGATTTTATCACTCTTCGGCTTACGCCCATGCGGCCCTACAACCCCCGTTAAACGGGTTTGGGCTCTTCCGATTTCGCTCGCCGCTACTTTCGGAATCTCCGGAGGATCGCTCCTCTTCTTGATTTCTGTTCCCGGGTTACTTAGATGGTTCAGTTCACCCAGTGTGGCTTTCGTACCCTATTTTATTCAGATATCGAATGAAGGAATCGCTTCCATCGGGTTACCCCATTCGGCTATCCAGGGATCACAGGATATGTGCTCCTTCCCCTGGCTTTTCGCAGCTTATCACGGCCTTCTTCGCCTCGTAGCTCCAAGGCATCCACCATACACCTATTCTTCGCTTGACCATATTATCGTTTCTTCTTTTCGATCCCTCTTCGTTTTCACGCGCCTTCTTCGCTCGCATCTCTTCTTTTCCACCCGTGTTACGGCTTTCTAAAAAGTTCCGCTTCGCTTGCAAAACGCGCTTTTAAGAGATTCAAAAAGAAACCTTCGTTTCTTAACTTCATCGCATTTCTGCGATGCTTCTCGTTTCCTTCCCTATGTTGTATGTCAAATATCGCTTGTAACTGATTAAAACAATCGAATTACAAAAACTCTTTCCAAAAAAAGCACTAATCAAAATGCTTATGGAGATAAGGGGATTCGAACCCCTGACCTACGGCTTGCAAAGCCGCCGCTCTAGCCAGCTGAGCTATATCCCCAATAAAAAGGTAAAGGGAAAGAAGGATTTTCAAGATTCGTTTTGATTCGATTCGAATGTGCCCTGTTGTACACGCGCATTGCAGCGCCAGGGACTTTTTTTCGTAACAATCGGTTATCGCTAACCGTTTGTCGAAACTCACTGCCGTTAGACAGAAAGCTTCTATTGAAACGCTCGCTCTTTGCCCATGGATGTTTTCGGTCGAAGACCGGAAACTCCAGGGCGAAATGCGAAGCATTTCGCCTTTCTCTCAGAAAGGAGGTGATCCAGCCGCACCTTCCGGTACGGCTACCTTGTTACGACTTCACCCTCCTTACTAAGCGTACCTTCGGCACCGCCCTCCCTTACGGGTTAGACTAGCGACTTCGGGTACCCTCAACTCGGATGGTGTGACGGGCGGTGTGTACAAGGCCCGGGAACGTATTCACCGCGCCGTGCTGATGCGCGATTACTAGCGATTCCAACTTCATGAAGTCGGGTTTCAGACTTCAATCCGAACTACGGTAGCTTTTTTGCGTTTTGCGTGACCTCGCGGTTTAGCATCGCTTTGTAGCTACCATTGTAGCACGTGTGTAGCCCTGGACATAAGGGCCATGATGACTTGACGTCATCCCCACCTTCCTCCGGTTTGTCACCGGCAGTTCCGCCAGAGTCCTCACCTTAACGTGTTAGTAACTGGCAGTAGGGGTTGCGCTCGTTGCGGGACTTAACCCAACACCTCACGGCACGAGCTGACGACAGCCATGCAGCACCTGTCAAGCGGCGTATTGCTACGCTGATATATCTCTATACCATTCCACTTGATGTCAAACCCAGGTAAGGTTCCTCGCGTACCATCGAATTAAACCACATGCTCCACCGCTTGTGCGGGCCCCCGTCAATTCCTTTGAGTTTCACCCTTGCGGGCATACTTCCCAGGCGGTACACTTATCACGTTAGCTTTGGCACTGAGACTCATGCCCCAACACCTAGTGTACATCGTTTACGGTGCGGACTACCAGGGTATCTAATCCTGTTTGCTCCCCGCACTTTCGCACCTCAGCGTCAATCATCAGCTAGAAACCCGCCTTCGCCACCGGTATTCTTCCAGATATCTACAGATTCCACCCCTACACCTGGAATTCTAGTTTCCCCTCTGTGATTCAAGTCTGGCAGTACCCAATGCAATTCTACAGTTAAGCTGCAGGATTTCACACCAGGCTTACCAAACCGCCTACATGCCCTTTACGCCCAATAATTCCGAACAACGCTTGCCCCCTACGTGTTACCGCGGCTGCTGGCACGTAGTTAGCCGGGGCTTATTCACCGACTAATGTCATCATGATGTCATTCCCTACACCACTTATTCTTCATCAGCAAAAGGATTTTACAACCTTTCGGCCTTCTTCATCCACGCGGCGTCGCTCCGTCAGACTTTCGTCCATTGCGGAATATTCTTAGCTGCTGCCTCCCGTAGGAGTTTGGGCCGTATCTCAGTCCCAATGTGTCCGTACACCCTCTCAGGCCGGATACCCATCGTCGCCTTGGTGGGCCGTTACCTCACCAACTAGCTAATGGGACGCGGGCCCATCCTCGAGCCAGGCCGTAGCCTGATTTCCTCTTCTCGCCACAGCAAAAAGAGCGTATTCGGTATTATCCACTATTTCTAATGGCTATCCCCATCTCAAGGGTAGGTCACCCACGCGTTACTCACCAGTCCGCCACTCTAGGGGGAGCAAGCTCCCCTTGCCGTCCGACTTGCATGCTTAAGACGCGCCGCCAGCGTTCGTTCTGAGCCAGGATCAAACTCTCCATGATATATTCTCTAAATCCCTTGCGGGATCAAGATATCATTTTCAAGTCCTCTCCCTTTAATCTATTTAAAGGAATTGCTTTCTTCTCTTTTTCGCCCTTTGCAGAGCTACTCTTGTTCAGAAAGCGTCAAGACCGCTTCTTCGTTTCCGATTTCAGCAATCTATCGAGGTTTGTTATTCTCTTCTCTTTTTCGCGAACCTCACCGTTTGGTTGTCTGCACACTATCAAAAGAATGCTCTGTTACAAGCGTTCTTTTCTTCGTATACTGACGCTTCAAACAGCGTCCTTCTTTCCCTTCCCTTTATTTTCAAAGACCATTTTCGCTGCCATCCCCTGTTCGGGCTTAGCGGCGAGTGAATCGACTGTATCACAGCTTCACGCTTTCAGTCAATCCCTTTCACCTTGATTCCCGTACGATTATTTTTCAAATCGCCGGAGCATCGATAGACGATACGGATAACAATCTAGTCGTGAAGCTTTTCTGTTCATAAGAGTACATCGCTTTCATCTGTTACGAAAAAAAGAGTTCTTCTTATGAAGAGTACCAACACAGAACGATCAGTTATTCGACCCTGTTTTCTCATGCCTTAAAAAACTGAGACATGAAAACATTCAAGATCTTTTATGGAAGATACTTTTCAGGCCGTCTTACGGCTCAAATATCTTCCATAAAAAAGCCTGGCAGCTACCTACTTTCCCACTTTGCAAGCAGTATCATCGGCGTTAGAGAGCTTGACTTCCGTGTTCGGGATGGGAACGGGTATTGCCTCTCCACTATGGCCACCAGGCATTATTAACTAATGTCATGTGCGTCCGCTCATGTTTTCTTTCCGCCTGCCCTCTTCGAAAGACGTCTTTCATCAATTACGCCTTTTATAAAAGGCTGTAGACTCTTTCGTAAGATCCATTTCCAACCGGTTTCGAGCGAACGGCAAACCGATTGATAGTACGCATGGCGCATAGGGTGTTTAGAAACGAGAAACGTATTTTTGAAGTAAAACGATAATATGGTCAAGCCTCACGACTTATTAGTATTGGTCGGCTGAACACATTACTGTGCGTAGACCTCCAACCTATCAACCTGGTAGTCTCCCAGGAGTCTTTAGGGGGATTAAATCCCCAGGGATGATTTATCTTGAGGTGGGCTTCCCACTTAGATGCCTTCAGCGGTTATCCCTTCCGAACTTAGCTACCCTGCACGTGCCCTTGGCAGAACAACAGGTACACCAGAGGTTCGTCCACATCGGTCCTCTCGTACTAAATGCAGCTCCTCTCAATCATCCAACGCCCATAGCAGATAGGGACCGAACTGTCTCGCGACGTTCTGAACCCAGCTCACGTACCGCTTTAATTGGCGAACAGCCAAACCCTTGGGACCTGCTTCAGCCCCAGGATGCGATGAGCCGACATCGAGGTGCCAAACTTTCCCGTCGATGTGAACTCTTGGGGAAAATCAGCCTGTTATCCCCGGAGTACCTTTTGTCCGTTAAGTGACGGCGCTTCCACTCGCTACCGCCAGATCACTAAGACCTACTTTCGTACCTGCTCGACCTGTCAGTCTCGCAGTCAAGCCTCCTTGTGCCTTTACACTCATACGCCGATTTCCATCCGGCGCGAGGAGACCTTCGCGCACCTCCGTTACTCTTTGGGAGGCGACCGCCCCAGTCAAACCGCCCACCTATCATTGTCCCCAGACCAGATTCATGGCCAAGGTTAGAATCCTAATTCAGCAAGGGTGGTATTTCACTTGTCGACTCCTCGCAACCTGACGGCCACGTCTCAACGTCTCCCACCTATCCTACACATGCTAAACCAAGATCCAATAATAAGTTACGGTGAAGGTTCACGGGGTCTTTCCGTCTAACTATGGGTAACCGGCTTCTTTACCGGTATATAAATTTCACCGAGTCTCGCGTTGAGACAGTGCCCAGAATCGTTACACCATTCGTGCGGGTCGGAACTTACCCGACAAGGAATTTCGCTACCTTAGGACCGTTATAGTTACGGCCGCCGTTTACTGGGGCTTCGATTCAAAGCTTCGCGGCTCCGCTAACCTCTCCTCTTAACCTTCCAGCACCGGGCAGGTGTCACCACCTATACGTCCCATTACTGGTTCGCAGATGGCTGTGTTTTTGATAAACAGTCGCCTGGGCCTGCTCTGTGCCACCCCCACTCTTTAACCAAACAGGGGCCACACTTCTTCCGAAGTTACGTGTGCATTTTGCCGAGTTCCTTAACGCGAGTTCTCTCGAGCGCCTGAGATTTCTCATCCCACCTACCTGTGTCGGATTACGGTACGGTCTTTTTCAACCTAGCCTTAGACAGTATTTCCCGGCACCGTGATTACGTCCGCTTCGCTTCGCCGTAGCTTCGCTCGCTGTCACAGCTTACCTCTCGTGGTGGATTTGCCTGCCACAATCATCGGCTCGCTGCTTCGACCGGGACAACCGTCGCCCGGCCGGATTTCACCTCATGCGTCCTGCCTTCGAAATTGAAAAAGGTTCCGGAATATGAACCGGATTCCCATCGACTACGACTTTCGTCCTCGCCTTAGGGGCCGACTTACCCTGGGCAGATGACCTTTACCCAGGAAACCTTAGGTTTTCGGCGGAGGGGAATCTCACCCCTCTTTTCGTGTACTTATACCTGCATTCTCTCTTCCATCCCCTCCAGCGCCCCTCACAGGTACGCCTTCTTCGGTCCATGGAATGCTCCCCTACCACCTATACTAGTAGTATAGATCCGTAGCTTCGGTATACCGCTTAGCCCCGTTACATTATCTGCGCATGAACACTCGACCAGTGAGCTATTACGCACTCTTTAAAGGAATGGCTGCTTCTAAGCCAACCTCCTGGCTGTCTATGTATTCACACCTCATTTTACACTGAGCGGTATTTCGGGACCTTAGCTGACGGTCCGGGCTGTTTCCCTCTTGACTATGAACCTTGTCGCACACAGTCTCACTCCCATACGTTGACTTTCGGCATTCAGAGTTTGATTGGGTTTGGTAGGCGGTGAAGCCCCCTAGTCCATCCAGTGCTTTACCTCCGAAAGTTTTGTATGAGGCTGTCCCTAAAGGCATTTCGGGGAGAGCCAGCTATTTCCAGGTTTGTTTAGCCTTTCACTCCTAGTCACAAGTCATCCCTACCTTTTTTAACAGATTAGAGTTCGGTCCTCCACTCGGTATTACCCGAGCTTCAACCTGCTCATGACTAGATCACCTTGGCTTCGGGTCTACGACAACGAACTATTTTCGCCCTTTTCAGACTCGGTTTCCCTCCGGCTCCGTGACTTCTATCACTTAACCTCGCTCGTTACCGTAACTCGCAGGCTCATTCTACAAAAGGCACGCCACTACCCTTTCGGGCTGTGACATCTTGTTAGTGTATGGTTTCAGGTTCTATTTCACTCCCCTCGCCGGGGTTCTTTTCGCCTTTCCCTCACGGTACTTCTGCACTATCGGTAGCTACGGAGTATTTAGCCTTGGATCGTGGTCGACCCGGATTCCGACAGGGTTTCTCGTGCCCCGCCGTACTCAGGTACCGCATCAAAGAGACCGATCTATTTCGCGTACGGGGCTTTCACCCTCTTTGACTGGCCTTCCCAAACCATTCCGCTATATATCGATTTTATCACTCTTCGGGTTATCCCCATGCGGCCCTACAACCCCCGTTAAACGGGTTTGGGCTCTTCCGATTTCGCTCGCCGCTACTTTCGGAATCTCCGGAGGATCGCTCCTCTTCTTGATTTCTGTTCCCGGGTTACTTAGATGGTTCAGTTCACCCAGTGTGGCTTTCGTACCCTATTTTATTCAGATATCGAATGATGGAATCGCTTCCATCGGGTTACCCCATTCGGCTATCCAGGGATCACAGGATATGTGCTCCTTCCCCTGGCTTTTCGCAGCTTATCACGGCCTTCTTCGCCTCGTAGCTCCAAGGCATCCACCATACACCTATTCTTCGCTTGACCATATTATCGTTTCTTCTTTTCGATCCCTCTTCGTTTTCACGCGCCTTCTTCGCTCGCATCTCTTCTTTTCCACCCGTGTTACGGCTTTCTAAAAAGATCCGCTTCGCTTGCAAAACGCGCTTTTAAGAGATTCAAAAAGAAACCTTCGTTTCTTAACTTCATCGCATTTCTGCGATGCTTCTCGTTTCCTTCCCTATGTTGTATGTCAAATATCACTTGTTTCGCCAGCATCTTGATTAGCCGCCCGCAGGCAACACGCTTTCAAAACCGGCTTCTTTCTTTTCCGAACCTGTATTTCACTCGTCCGGGTCAGATCAATGGGCCTGATTAGAGTTGAACTAATGACCCCTTCCTTATCAGAGAAGTGCTCTAACCGACTGAGCTACAGGCCCGTCAGAAACAGAAGTCTTAAACCCCTCTTTTCTTTCGCTTCGCTCCCCGTTCGTACCGGAGACGCCTGCGAAATATGGAGGAAAAAACTCGTCTTTCTGTATAAAAAAAGGTAAAGGGAAAGAAGGATTTTCAAGATTCGTTTTGATTCGATTCGAATGTGCCCTGTTGTACACGCGCATTGCAGCGCCAGGGACTTTTTTTTCGTAACAATCGGTTATCGCTAACCGTTTGTCGAAGCTTCTGCCGTTAGGCAGAAAGCTTCTATTAAAACGCTTGCTCTTTGCCCATGGATGTTTTCGGTCGAAGACCGGAAACTCCAGGGCGAAATGCGAAGCATTTCGCCTTTCTCTCAGAAAGGAGGTGATCCAGCCGCACCTTCCGGTACGGCTACCTTGTTACGACTTCACCCTCCTTACTAAGCGTACCTTCGGCACCGCCCTCCCTTACGGGTTAGACTAGCGACTTCGGGTACCCTCAACTCGGATGGTGTGACGGGCGGTGTGTACAAGGCCCGGGAACGTATTCACCGCGCCGTGCTGATGCGCGATTACTAGCGATTCCAACTTCATGAAGTCGGGTTTCAGACTTCAATCCGAACTACGGTAGCTTTTTTGCGTTTTGCGTGACCTCGCGGTTTAGCATCGCTTTGTAGCTACCATTGTAGCACGTGTGTAGCCCTGGACATAAGGGCCATGATGACTTGACGTCATCCCCACCTTCCTCCGGTTTGTCACCGGCAGTTCCGCCAGAGTCCTCACCTTAACGTGTTAGTAACTGGCAGTAGGGGTTGCGCTCGTTGCGGGACTTAACCCAACACCTCACGGCACGAGCTGACGACAGCCATGCAGCACCTGTCAAGCGGCGTATTGCTACGCTGATATATCTCTATACCATTCCACTTGATGTCAAACCCAGGTAAGGTTCCTCGCGTACCATCGAATTAAACCACATGCTCCACCGCTTGTGCGGGCCCCCGTCAATTCCTTTGAGTTTCACCCTTGCGGGCATACTTCCCAGGCGGTACACTTATCACGTTAGCTTTGGCACTGAGACTCATGCCCCAACACCTAGTGTACATCGTTTACGGTGCGGACTACCAGGGTATCTAATCCTGTTTGCTCCCCGCACTTTCGCACCTCAGCGTCAATCATCAGCTAGAAACCCGCCTTCGCCACCGGTATTCTTCCAGATATCTACAGATTCCACCCCTACACCTGGAATTCTAGTTTCCCCTCTGTGATTCAAGTCTGGCAGTACCCAATGCAATTCTACAGTTAAGCTGCAGGATTTCACACCAGGCTTACCAAACCGCCTACATGCCCTTTACGCCCAATAATTCCGAACAACGCTTGCCCCCTACGTGTTACCGCGGCTGCTGGCACGTAGTTAGCCGGGGCTTATTCACCGACTAATGTCATCATGATGTCATTCCCTACGCCACTTATTCTTCATCAGCAAAAGGATTTTACAACCTTTCGGCCTTCTTCATCCACGCGGCGTCGCTCCGTCAGACTTTCGTCCATTGCGGAATATTCTTAGCTGCTGCCTCCCGTAGGAGTTTGGGCCGTATCTCAGTCCCAATGTGTCCGTACACCCTCTCAGGCCGGATACCCATCGTCGCCTTGGTGGGCCGTTACCTCACCAACTAGCTAATGGGACGCGGGCCCATCCTCGAGCCAGGCCGTAGCCTGTTTCCTCTTCTCGCCACAGCAAAAAGAGCGTATTCGGTATTATCCACTATTTCTAATGGCTATCCCCATCTCAAGGGTAGGTCACCCACGCGTTACTCACCAGTCCGCCACTCTAGGGGGAGCAAGCTCCCCTTGCCGTCCGACTTGCATGCTTAAGACGCGCCGCCAGCGTTCGTTCTGAGCCAGGATCAAACTCTCCATGATATATTCTCTAAATCCCTTGCGGGATCAAGATATCATTTTCAAGTCCTCTCCCTTTAATCTATTTAAAGGAATTGCTTTCTTCTTTTTTTCACCCTTTGCAGAGCTACTCTTGTTCAGAAAGCGTCAAGACCGCTTCTTCGTTTCCGATTTCAGCAATCTATCGAGGTTTGTTATTCTCTTCTCTTTTTCGCGAACCTCACCGTTTGGTTGTCTGCACACTATCAAAAGAATGCTCTGTTACAAGCGTTCTTCTCTTCGTATACTGACGCTTCAAACAGCGTCCTTCTTTCCCTTCCCTTTATTTTCAAAGACCATTTTCGCTGCCATCCCCTGTTCGGGTTTAGCGGCGAGTGAATCGACTGTATCACAGCTTCACGCTTTCAGTCAATCCCTTTCATCTTGATTCCCGTACGATTATTTTTCAAATCGCTGGAGCATCGATAGACGATACGGATAACAATCTAGTCGTGATGCTTTTCTGTTCATAAGAGCACATCGCTTTCATCTGTTACGAAAAAAAGAGTTCTTCTTATGAAGAGTACCAACACAGAACGATCAGTTATTCGACCCTGTTTTCTCATGCCTTAAAAAACTGAGACATGAAAACATTCAAGATCTTTTATGGAAGATACTTTTCAGGCCGTCTTACGGCTCAAATATCTTCCATAAAAAAGCCTGGCAGCTACCTACTTTCCCACTTTGCAAGCAGTATCATCGGCGTTAGAGAGCTTGACTTCCGTGTTCGGGATGGGAACGGGTATTGCCTCTCCACTATGGCCACCAGGCATTATTAACTAATGTCATGTGCGTCCGCTCATGTTTTCTTTCCGCCTGCCCTCTTCGAAAGACGTCTTTCATCAATTACGCCTTTTATAACAGGCTGTAGACTCTTTCGTAAGATCCATTTCCAACCGGTTTCGAGCGAACGGCAAACCGATTGATAGTACGCATGGCGCATAGGGTGTTTAGAAACGAGAAACGTATTTTAGAAGTAAAACGATAATATGGTCAAGCCTCACGACTTATTAGTATTGGTCGGCTGAACACATTACTGTGCGTAGACCTCCAACCTATCAACCTGGTAGTCTCCCAGGAGTCTTTAGGGGGATTAAATCCCCAGGGATGATTTATCTTGAGGTGGGCTTCCCACTTAGATGCCTTCAGCGGTTATCCCTTCCGAACTTAGCTACCCTGCACGTGCCCTTGGCAGAACAACAGGTACACCAGAGGTTCGTCCACATCGGTCCTCTCGTACTAAATGCAGCTCCTCTCAATCATCCAACGCCCATAGCAGATAGGGACCGAACTGTCTCGCGACGTTCTGAACCCAGCTCACGTACCGCTTTAATTGGCGAACAGCCAAACCCTTGGGACCTGCTTCAGCCCCAGGATGCGATGAGCCGACATCGAGGTGCCAAACTTTCCCGTCGATGTGAACTCTTGGGGAAAATCAGCCTGTTATCCCCGGAGTACCTTTTGTCCGTTAAGTGACGGCGCTTCCACTCGCTACCGCCAGATCACTAAGACCTACTTTCGTACCTGCTCGACCTGTCAGTCTCGCAGTCAAGCCTCCTTGTGCCTTTACACTCATACGCCGATTTCCATCCGGCGCGAGGAGACCTTCGCGCACCTCCGTTACTCTTTGGGAGGCGACCGCCCCAGTCAAACCGCCCACCTATCATTGTCCCCAGACCAGATTCATGGCCAAGGTTAGAATCCTAATTCAGCAAGGGTGGTATTTCACTTGTCGACTCCTCGCAACCTGACGGCCACGTCTCAACGTCTCCCACCTATCCTACACATGCTAAACCAAGATCCAATAATAAGTTACGGTGAAGGTTCACGGGGTCTTTCCGTCTAACTATGGGTAACCGGCTTCTTTACCGGTATATAAATTTCACCGAGTCTCGCGTTGAGACAGTGCCCAGAATCGTTACACCATTCGTGCGGGTCGGAACTTACCCGACAAGGAATTTCGCTACCTTAGGACCGTTATAGTTACGGCCGCCGTTTACTGGGGCTTCGATTCAAAGCTTCGCGGCTCCGCTAACCTCTCCTCTTAACCTTCCAGCACCGGGCAGGTGTCACCACCTATACGTCCCATTACTGGTTCGCAGATGGCTGTGTTTTTGATAAACAGTCGCCTGGGCCTGCTCTGTGCCACCCCCACTCTTTAACCAAACAGGGGCCACACTTCTTCCGAAGTTACGTGTGCATTTTGCCGAGTTCCTTAACGCGAGTTCTCTCGAGCGCCTGAGATTTCTCATCCCACCTACCTGTGTCGGATTACGGTACGGTCTTTTTCAACCTAGCCTTAGACAGTATTTCCCGGCACCGTGATTACGTCCGCTTCGCTTCGCCGTAGCTTTACTCGCTGTCACAGCTTACCTCTCGTGGTGGATTTGCCTGCCACAATCAACGGCTCGCTGCTTCGACCGGGACAACCGTCGCCCGGCCGGATTTCACCTCATGCGTCCTGCCTTCGAAATTGAAAAAGGTTCCGGAATATGAACCGGATTCCCATCGACTACGACTTTCGTCCTCGCCTTAGGGGCCGACTTACCCTGGGCAGATGACCTTTACCCAGGAAACCTTAGGTTTTCGGCGGAGGGGAATCTCACCCCTCTTTTCGTGTACTTATACCTGCATTCTCTCTTCCATCCCCTCCAGCGCCCCTCACAGGTACGCCTTCTTCGGTCCATGGAATGCTCCCCTACCACCTATACTAGTAGTATAGATCCGTAGCTTCGGTATACCGCTTAGCCCCGTTACATTATCTGCGCATGAACACTCGACCAGTGAGCTATTACGCACTCTTTAAAGGAATGGCTGCTTCTAAGCCAACCTCCTGGCTGTCTATGTATTCACACCTCATTTTACACTGAGCGGTATTTCGGGACCTTAGCTGACGGTCCGGGCTGTTTCCCTCTTGACTATGAACCTTGTCGCACACAGTCTCACTCCCATACGTTGACTTTCGGCATTCAGAGTTTGATTGGGTTTGGTAGGCGGTGAAGCCCCCTAGTCCATCCAGTGCTTTACCTCCGAAAGTTTTGTATGAGGCTGTCCCTAAAGGCATTTCGGGGAGAGCCAGCTATTTCCAGGTTTGTTTAGCCTTTCACTCCTAGTCACAAGTCATCCCTACCTTTTTTAACAGATTAGAGTTCGGTCCTCCACTCGGTATTACCCGAGCTTCAACCTGCTCATGACTAGATCACCTTGGCTTCGGGTCTACGACAACGAACTATTTTCGCCCTTTTCAGACTCGGTTTCCCTCCGGCTCCGTGACTTCTATCACTTAACCTCGCTCGTTACCGTAACTCGCAGGCTCATTCTACAAAAGGCACGCCACTACCCTTGCGGGCTGTGACATCTTGTTAGTGTATGGTTTCAGGTTCTATTTCACTCCCCTCGCCGGGGTTCTTTTCGCCTTTCCCTCACGGTACTTCTGCACTATCGGTAGCTACGGAGTATTTAGCCTTGGATCGTGGTCGACCCGGATTCCGACAGGGTTTCTCGTGCCCCGCCGTACTCAGGTACCGCATCAAAGAGACCGATCTATTTCGCGTACGGGGCTTTCACCCTCTTTGACTGGCCTTCCCAAACCATTCCGCTATATATCGATTTTATCACTCTTCGGCTTACGCCCATGCGGCCCTACAACCCCCGTTAAACGGGTTTGGGCTCTTCCGATTTCGCTCGCCGCTACTTTCGGAATCTCCGGAGGATCGCTCCTCTTCTTGATTTCTGTTCCCGGGTTACTTAGATGGTTCAGTTCACCCAGTGTGGCTTTCGTACCCTATTTTATTCAGATATCGAATGATGGAATCGCTTCCATCGGGTTACCCCATTCGGCTATCCAGGGATCACAGGATATGTGCTCCTTCCCCTGGCTTTTCGCAGCTTATCACGGCCTTCTTCGCCTCGTAGCTCCAAGGCATCCACCATACACCTATTCTTCGCTTGACCATATTATCGTTTCTTCTTTTCGATCCCTCTTCGTTTTCACACGCCTTCTTCGCTCGCCTCTCTTCTTTTCCACCCGTGTTACGGCTTTCTAAAAAGATCCGCTTCGCTTGCAAAACGCGCTTTTAAGAGATTCAAAAAGAAACCTTCGTTTCTTAACTTCATCGCATTTCTGCGATGCTTCTCGTTTCCTTCCCTATGTTGTATGTCAAATATCACTTGTTTCGCCAGCATCTTGATTAGCCGCCCGCAGGCAACACGCTTTCAAAACCGGCTTCTTTCTTTTCCGAACCTGTATTTCACTCGTCCGGGTCAGATCAATGGGCCTGATTAGAGTTGAACTAATGACCCCTTCCTTATCAGAGAAGTGCTCTAACCGACTGAGCTACAGGCCCGTCAGAAACAGAAGTCTTAAACCCCTCTTTTCTTTCGCTTCGCTCCCCGTTCGTACCGGAGACGCCTGCGAAATATGGAGGAAAAAACTCGTCTTTCTGTATAAAAAAAGGTAAAGGGAAAGAAGGATTTTCAAGATTCGTTTTGATTCGATTCGAATGTGCCCTGTTGTACACGCGCATTGCAGCGCCAGGGACTTTTTTTTCGTAACAATCGGTTATCGCTAACCGTTTGTCGAAGCTTCTGCCGTTAGGCAGAAAGCTTCTATTAAAACGCTTGCTCTTTGCCCATGGATGTTTTCGGTCGAAGACCGGAAACTCCAGGGCGAAATGCGAAGCATTTCGCCTTTCTCTCAGAAAGGAGGTGATCCAGCCGCACCTTCCGGTACGGCTACCTTGTTACGACTTCACCCTCCTTACTAAGCGTACCTTCGGCACCGCCCTCCCTTACGGGTTAGACTAGCGACTTCGGGTACCCTCAACTCGGATGGTGTGACGGGCGGTGTGTACAAGGCCCGGGAACGTATTCACCGCGCCGTGCTGATGCGCGATTACTAGCGATTCCAACTTCATGAAGTCGGGTTTCAGACTTCAATCCGAACTACGGTAGCTTTTTTGCGTTTTGCGTGACCTCGCGGTTTAGCATCGCTTTGTAGCTACCATTGTAGCACGTGTGTAGCCCTGGACATAAGGGCCATGATGACTTGACGTCATCCCCACCTTCCTCCGGTTTGTCACCGGCAGTTCCGCCAGAGTCCTCACCTTAACGTGTTAGTAACTGGCAGTAGGGGTTGCGCTCGTTGCGGGACTTAACCCAACACCTCACGGCACGAGCTGACGACAGCCATGCAGCACCTGTCAAGCGGCGTATTGCTACGCTGATATATCTCTATACCATTCCACTTGATGTCAAACCCAGGTAAGGTTCCTCGCGTACCATCGAATTAAACCACATGCTCCACCGCTTGTGCGGGCCCCCGTCAATTCCTTTGAGTTTCACCCTTGCGGGCATACTTCCCAGGCGGTACACTTATCACGTTAGCTTTGGCACTGAGACTCATGCCCCAACACCTAGTGTACATCGTTTACGGTGCGGACTACCAGGGTATCTAATCCTGTTTGCTCCCCGCACTTTCGCACCTCAGCGTCAATCATCAGCTAGAAACCCGCCTTCGCCACCGGTATTCTTCCAGATATCTACAGATTCCACCCCTACACCTGGAATTCTAGTTTCCCCTCTGTGATTCAAGTCTGGCAGTACCCAATGCAATTCTACAGTTAAGCTGCAGGATTTCACACCAGGCTTACCAAACCGCCTACATGCCCTTTACGCCCAATAATTCCGAACAACGCTTGCCCCCTACGTGTTACCGCGGCTGCTGGCACGTAGTTAGCCGGGGCTTATTCACCGACTAATGTCATCATGATGTCATTCCCTACACCACTTATTCTTCATCAGCAAAAGGATTTTACAACCTTTCGGCCTTCTTCATCCACGCGGCGTCGCTCCGTCAGACTTTCGTCCATTGCGGAATATTCTTAGCTGCTGCCTCCCGTAGGAGTTTGGGCCGTATCTCAGTCCCAATGTGTCCGTACACCCTCTCAGGCCGGATACCCATCGTCGCCTTGGTGGGCCGTTACCTCACCAACTAGCTAATGGGACGCGGGCCCATCCTCGAGCCAGGCCGTAGCCTGATTTCCTCTTCTCGCCACAGCAAAAAGAGCGTATTCGGTATTATCCACTATTTCTAATGGCTATCCCCATCTCAAGGGTAGGTCACCCACGCGTTACTCACCAGTCCGCCACTCTAGGGGGAGCAAGCTCCCCTTGCCGTCCGACTTGCATGCTTAAGACGCGCCGCCAGCGTTCGTTCTGAGCCAGGATCAAACTCTCCATGATATATTCTCTAAATCCCTTGCGGGATCAAGATATCATTTTCAAGTCCTCTCCCTTTAATCTATTTAAAGGAATTGCTTTCTTCTTTTTTTTCGCCCTTTGCAGAGCTACTCTTGTTCAGAAAGCGTCAAGACCGCTTCTTCGTTTCCGATTCCAGCAATCTATCGAGGTTTGTTATTCTCTTCTCTTTTTCGCGAACCTCACCGTTTGGTTGTCTGCACACTATCAAAAGAATGCTCTGTTACAAGCGTTCTTCTCTTCGTATACTGACGCTTCAAACAGCGTCCTTCTTTCCCTTCCCTTTATTTTCAAAGACCATTTTCGCTGCCATCCCCTGTTCGGGTTTAGCGGCAATATCATACGCCCAAGGGCGAATAATGAGTTATTTTAACTTCTTTGGATTGTTGGAACAAAACCGAATGGAACGTCCGAATCATCATCAAAGAACCGCTGCATTTCAACCGGCAAGCCGTTTCGCTGCAACGAAAATGAATATAGCAAGCATCGGAAAAAGGGTCAATAGCTTTTCAACTTTTTTTATACTTTTCGTTAACGCGTTCTTCGTCTGCTTCCAATTTTTGAATTTCACGGCAAAGGGAAGCTACCTGTACATCGTCAATAGAAATGTCGACGCAATCACGGAAACATCGATAGGCGGCGGATCCAAGGGCTTGGAGTTTTCTTTGTTTTTCCAATCTGATGCGGTGCAAGTCAACAGTTGCAGCGAAACCGCCGGAATTGTCCCGGATCCAGTAAAACGCTGCTTTTATCGAGTCTACAAAAAACACAAGAGCGGAAAACAATCCGTCTGTGAATTCCTGTTTTGTCATTTCTGCCCCCCCTACTTCTTCTTGACGCCTAATATAGTAAGATCGTCGTATTGCGAATCCTCGCGAATATTCGTGTAGTACAAGTATTCGGGATACTCCGGATGATCCTTGCGGTTCCCGCAGAATGATCCGTACTGCCTGAAATGCCGATTCAGGAAGAGATCGACTTTCCGGTCGACCTGAACACGATCGAAATCTGTTGCCGAAGGATCCTTATACATGCGGAAAATCTTTTCAACGGAAACCAGCGCAAGGATCGCTTCCTCTACCGTGCCCTCGCATGAAGTAAAGTCGAACTCGAATATTTCCGAAGGATCGGGATTATGCCATTTATAGAGCGTGTACATTTTTCTTGAAAAAACCGCTTCGATAATTTCAGAGACGCGCTCCGGGCCGAGCTCTTCATTGTCCTGTCCGACCGAGTGAGACCCGTGAGGCGCATCCTGTTCGAGTCCGGGTTCGGCGCAGGCATGAACCTTGAGATCGGAGGTTCGGAACAAACGCTTTGCTTCTTCGATGCCGTCAGTATAAAGAAAGAGAATGTCTCCCGAATTCAATTTAATCGTTTCTACCTGGAAACCGCCTTTCATGTCCACCATGAACGAGGGAAACACGCCGGCGGCCGAGCTTTCATGCAGGGCGATCGTTTTCATTTTACGGCTGCGCGCTTCGTACACATGGACGAGGTTATCGCCCGCGTTGCAAAAATGCACATTGCCGGATTTAGAATCCAGGATGCACAGGGTGAACGCGGCGAACCGGCCCTTGAAGCCGCGCGATTCTATGAGATCGTTGATCCGGGAAACCATCGGCGACAGCTTATATCCGTTCTTTTCATATTTCCAATCGGTAAAATAGTCGAGAAAGAGGGTGGCGACTTCGACCATGATGAGGGCGGCGGGAACGCCCTTACCGGCGACGTCGCACTTGATGATCGCATAGTGGCGGTCGTCGAGCTTGATGTAATCGAAATAGTCGCCGGAAACGCCCTTTGCACCTTCGTAGTAGCCGAAAAAGTCGGCTAACGGCTCGTCGGAACGCCCGCAGGTAAGCTTTCGGCCATTGCTGTCGGTCTCTAGCGGAATGAACATTTTCTGAACTTCCTTACCGACCGTCAAATCCTTCGAAGCGGCGGCGGCCTTCACCAACCCATGAGTCATTTCATTGATGGTGTCTCCGAGAAGGCCGATTTCATCGCGCGAGCGCAAATGAATATTCTTTCCCTCGAGCGTTTCCTTATCCTCGGTATCGCGGATCATGGCGACATGGGAGGCAAGGCGGCGAACGGGAGAAATGATGATGGAAGCGAGCAACAGGGACCCGATGACTCCGATGAGAACCGCGAACAATGCGACGTATACGGTCGTGCGAACCAGAGCCTGCCGGTCCTGCAATACGGTTTCCAAAAGGCTTTCAGTCGATACGTCGACGCGGACGATTCCGTGCACGAATGAGTCGGAACCGCCCTGGCGATACATGACGGGCTTGAAAAAACTATAAAGCGTAACATCGCGCGACAGCTGCGAAGGGTCGTACGGCGGCCATGATCCCGTGCCGGCGGCCGCGATGCGGGAAAGCTCGGTAGTGAGCTTTTCTTCCAGCTGCCGGGTGATCGTCTGAATTTCCGAACGGCGTTCCGCCGAGGCTGCGTCGGTATTGAGCGCGAGCCTGACGCCTTCCTGGGACAAGGCGCTGATTCCTTCCGCGAGTTCGCCGACAGCGCGGCGAGCTTCGTCCTCGAGCACCGAAACGCGCGAGGATATCTCGGAGGCGTCCGGATCGACGAGCATCGAGGCGCCGTAGGTCAATGCCGCGGAATCGATCTTCGAAGCGATGGCCGGATCGTTCGTAGCCCACACATAATCGATCCCGGTGCTCGATCCGTCGCTTTTCCGGCCGGTTATCGTAGAGTGGAGAGCCTCTTCGAGGGCGGACACCTGTGACGGAAGGAAGCCGAGCTCAAGCAGGTTCTGGCTGGGCAAGTACGCCCGTGCCCCGGAAGCGAGGCTTTCCAGCAATACATTAACCCGCTCCTGCAGCCCCAGAGCGAGCGTCTTTTCCTGATTTTCCGAAAACTGCAGGCCGAGGGGAATCGAAACGACGAGGACAACCGATATGACCAGACTCGTGGTGAAGAAAGCCAGCTTGAAACGCAGACTGACCCCTTTTTTCCTCAGAGCGACCGATCGTTTTTTCTTTTCCGAAGGCATAATGTCTCCTGTCAATAGAGCTCGTATTTCCTGTCGAACCAGCAGCGAATCGTGAGCGGTCCGGGATATTCCGTAAAAAGAGAATATGAATACAACCGCCGCGAAGAACAGCAGCGCGTAAAAAGACAATCGTTCAGCTCCGGGGAAGGACCGGCCGGCAAGAGGAGCTTTGGTCCACGGCGGCGTAAATTCGTAATCGTAGGAGCCGAATTTGACCGTTCCGTATTCCGAAACGCTTAATAACGGTTTGCTCAAGTATAGTCCGCGCCGTGGATGGTCAAGAGCGATGCGATAGGAGCCTTCTTCCAGTTCGGACAGCACGATTCCTGAAACCAGGCGGTCGTTGACGACGGCGAATCTATTCGATCCTGGGGCAAGGGTGACATCCCAGGGAAGCATGCCGTCGCGGTCGAAATGAATCTGCTGAAGCTTTCCGCCTTCGGTAAAACCGCGGCCGATTATCGAAAGCGTTATGATGCCGGTTTCATCGACCTTCGAATCGATGTACGTGATATAGGTATACGGAATGTACTTATTAAGAACGATATACTTGACGGCCGGAGCGCCGATGTTTCCCACGCTGTCGATGGCGGAAACTGATACTGCGTAGATGCCGTTGTCGCGGTTTGTAAAGGATACTGACCGGTCGGCCGTACGGACGGATGAGGCAGGACGCGGCGAAGGAAGGAAGCGGGAGGCGGCCTGCTGAAAGTCGAAGGAGACAGGCGATGCTGATTGGGCCGACGCAGGAAAAGCGGCATCCGCGGACCATCGACGCTGCAAAACGGGAAGATATTCAAGAGGAGCGACATACTCAAGGCGCCACGAGTAGCCCTGGATGTCGTCGTCTTCGGCCGGATCCCATCGCACTTTAAAGGAGTTCGACGATACATAGCCTGAACCGTCGATATCGAACTCGGCAATCACGGGTGGAGCGGGAGGCGTCGTATCCCGAATGTATTCTACCCACGACGGCTGCGACCAGTTTCCCGCATAATCCATCGCACGGGCTCCGATGAACCATGAGCCGTCGGTCGGAGCTTCAACGGTTATCCGGGTGTCTTCGGGAAGACGGGACAGCATATTTGGAACGAAGCCGGGTGTATCGGAGGAATACGCCCAGTTAAAACCGGCAATGCCAGAAGAATCTTCGGGAAGGTCGACGGTAACGGAAATTCGATCCCCCCGACCTTTGCGTTTATCGCGAAAACCGGCGGGTACAAGACGCGGAGGGCTGACTGTTTGATCGGGCGAGAGCCGATAGACGCGGGATCCGCCCCTCGCAACCGCCTGCTGCCAATATACTTCCAGCGCCCCTGAAACCGAGACGACTCTGCCGAACACTGAATCCCGCGATTCCCTCGAAAGCTCGCGTTCGCTCCACAGATACCCGTCTTTCAGGGCCAAATAGACCCGGTTAGAACCTTTTCTGTTGTCGTACCACACGACGGCGGGAAGCCCCTGATATTCCGCGATCTGGGGATCGTAGCAATACCCGTCGGCGGATGATATGCGCTCTGCTTGATTCGCGAGCATTCCCCGGGAATCAAGCTCAGCATAAAAAATCGAATATCGCTGGGACGCGGTTCTGGCGCGTTCCCAGACAAGCGAAAGCTTTCCGCCGAAAGACATGACGGAAGGCCGCTGATTGTGAAAGTTTTCGAATCGGCCCGCTACAGCGTCCTGGGAGCCGGCCTCGCCGAAGTCGGTAAAGAGAACCGGCTCGCTCCAAGTCAGCCCCGCGTCGTCGGAATACGTTGAATACAATTGATAGGACGGACGCGCGCTTCCTTCGTAAAACGCCTGGAACACGACCACATCGCGGCCGGAAACTGCGGCGTGAACCGGCAAGAACGGGCGGCGCAATGCCGACGTAGCGGAGAAATCGGAAAAGGAGCTCCAGGACGAACCGTCGTCGGAACGGGAAACAACCAGAGAGAAGTTCTCCTCCCCTCCCTTGCTCGCGAATATGAAGAATCCGCCGTCTGAACGTTCGAACAGATGGGGGGACAAAACCGATGACGAAGAACCGTTCAAAACGGTCCGCTCGAAGTTCCTGCATCCGTCAGCCGAGGAGTACACGTAAATACGGTTTTCGCCCGCGGCCACCGGTATGAATACCCTGGATTCCGAAGCAAGGGCGAGAGAAGCGATGGAAGGCACTTCGCCCGCGTACGGGATAGGACCGGCAAACCGGCGATTCTCATGCCAGGAAACGCCGTCGAAGTACCGTATGGAAAGCCATATCCGCCCGCCTTCCGCGGAAACGGAATCGAGTTCCTGCCATACGACGGCAGCCCGTCCGTCCAGAGAAGCCGCTATCGGGAATCGGCTGTCGCCTGAATACAGCGGCTCGGGCGATTCCCAATAAAAGTCCTGCGCGTACAGGGATGAAAAAAGAGAAAACAGCATAATACCGAGCAGAACGATTTTTTTCATCATAATTGAGACTCGATCCTCTTTTTCAAATCCTGAACTTTTGAAGAATTCCTGCTTTTGGGACTCTGAAGCAATTCATTGACCAAAGCGAGGGCGTCGTATTTCGCGCCGCTGAACAATAATTGCAATGCCCTATTATACTTCGCTTCATCTTCCGCGGAAAGCACCGCCAGCGATTGTCCGCCGATCGCTGTTTGAACGCGGTCTTTCAGGGCTACGGCGGCAGAGTTATCGGGATTCAGCTTGATCGCCTCGTCGAGCTGAACGAGAGCCGATTCGAATTCCGTTCTTCTGTTCGCGTCGTACGTGCGCTGGGCCAGACGGGTCAATTCAGCCGACCGGGCCAAGGCTTTCGGGTCAGGCGGAGGGATGCGGATTCCCAGATAATACTCGATCTCGGTTAACAGGCTTCGTATTCCGGGATAGGCAGGATTAATCTGATACAGATCCAAGAGATCGCTGTAAGCTGTCTGCCGTTCCGTACGGTAGTTGATTCTGATGGACTCGACCTTATCCCTGAAGAAGACCCGGAACTGCGTAGGATCGATGAGCTGATTGATCAACAGGGTAAGCTGGCCTGCGTCCTGGTTGAGGGGATACAATAGCTGAAGCTGTTGCAGCTTCTCCTTTGCCTCCTGCAGCACCGCGGTTCCTTCGGCTCGTTTTCCGCTTTCGATCAATTCCTTTCCGCGCGAGTATAGCGTATTAGCGCCGCTCAGGATCTGGCTCAGCTGCGGGTACAGAGGCTCCGAGATGGGAATGGTACGCCCTGTTTTCATGGAAAGAGCGATGTTGATGATATCCAGCCAGTTCGTAACTTCCGCGTTCGCTTCGATATTCGTCACCGCCCAGCGTGTTTTCGCCTGAATAAAAACCTGTTCTGCCTGATCGAAATTGCCCTGATAATAGAAATTCTTTCCGCTGGAAATCAGAGCGCGGACTTCCCGAACCACGGATTCGTTCTCTATGCGGGTGATCTCGGCGCCCAGAAGTTCCAGCTTTTTATCGGTATCAAGCCGAAAAGACGCTGATTCCTGGATGGAGAGGGACTCGCTCGCCTTATCTCGCGAGCGTTGCAGATTGTCGCGGGCTGTCGGAAAATCGCTGCGGCGCAGAGCGGCCTGAGCCTGAGCATACCGGCGTTCCGATTCCTGCCGGGCGACAGCGGCTTCGAGGATTCTGGAATTCGCGCGCGAGATGCCCGTCGCCGTCAAGCCGGCAAGCCGTTCCAGGCCGGAGCGGCGTTCTTCGAGACTCGCAATAGCGGCGGTGTAAAACTCCAGAACCTTTATGTCTGTCCCCAGCGATGCCTGGGCCGTTAAAACTCTATTAAAGGAGGAAAGATCCGAAACGAGGCCGGTTCGAAGCGCATTGAACGCAGAGAGAGCTTCTGCCGGATAGAATAACAGGGGCGAATCGGGAGTGCTTTGAACGCCGGTTAAATATGCCGAGGCCCCTTCATATTCGCCTGTTCGAAGTTCGAGTATCTGTCCGCCGCTGTCTGCAAGATAGCGAAGCATTTCTTCGTGCAGTGCGTTTCGCGACCCGAGCACTTTTTCGTCCAGGGACGCCAACAGTGCTGAATAATCGTCGGCATAGGCTCCGATAGAGGCCAGACCCTGAGCCCGCCGAACGCTCTCGAGTATCCCGGCGCGAATAGAATCAAGCTCGGCTGCTTTCGCCTGGCTGCTTATATAGGTCTGGTCAGGATATGTTCTTACGCCCGCGGGAGACGCCGTCATGCCGGACGGCGAAGCTCCGGTGGAAACCAACGACTCAAAACGCCGGACAAGAGTTGCGTATTGCGAGCTCTCGCGCATCAGGCTTTCGACGGAGGCGAGCTCCGCGGTTCTTTTGGGCTGGTCCCGCCTTCCCCAGGTGTCGTCCCGGTACGCGAATAACCGGCCGGGCCCGTCCATGCGCAGCGCGGAACGCGCGATGAGAGCCGATGTATCAAGAGCCTGAAGCATAGAGTCGTAGCGGCCGGCTTCTGCCTCGGAAAGGGCCGATTGCCAGAAGGAACGCAGAACTTGATCGGTCAAAGCATCGAGTTCTCCGAGAATAACGGTATATTGGGAGTCCATCGCGCCGAGTATGCCTTCGAATCGGTTAGAGGTTTTCCTTCCAAGGGTAAAACGCAGGGCGAACGGAAGAAAAGAGTTTTCCGTAACGACTTCGGCCGTCTTTTGAAGCTCGATAAAGGAATCCTCGAAAAACCAGCCGTTCTCCGCTATGCGGTTTCTGATTTTCGCGTACTCCTCGACGACTCCGGCCAGAGAGGAAAACGCAGTGTCTATCCTTGGAGCGTCTCCAGCCTCCAAAGCCGCGCGGACTTCCAGGACGGCCGTTTCAAGCGGAAGCTGAAGGGCAACGTATGAGGCATTCGCGGAAAGAATGTTTCCCAGCCTGCGGTTCACCTCTGATACGGTCTCAGGATCGTTCGTCTCGTCGAAATCGGTTTTATAAAATGAAAAACCTTCGTTAAACACGGCCGGAGCGCGAGCCCACTCGCGCGCGTCAATCAACTGATTAGCCTCGTTCATGATCTCGTCGAAACGGGCTCTGTAATACGTGAACTGGGCGGCCGCCTTCGTACCGGCGATGAAATCCCTGGTGGCCTGGTTCGGGTTTTTCTCCAGGGTTTCCATGAAAGCGATCATCTCAAGCTTTTTTTTGTCGTTGGTCGGCTCTTCCGCCAATACCAACAAGAGCTCCATGGCCTTTTTATTATAATTCT
Source organism: Teretinema zuelzerae (assembly GCF_021021555.1). Lineage (NCBI taxonomy): Bacteria > Pseudomonadati > Spirochaetota > Spirochaetia > Treponematales > Treponemataceae > Teretinema > Teretinema zuelzerae. The sequence goes on from NZ_JAINWA010000001.1 coordinate 232,147, forward strand.
CGCGCATATCGATGATGCGCTTGATTCGCCGCTGGGCGCCGTCGAAATCTTCGGGGTTTTCGTTCATATACGCCGCCAGCTCGAGAATGGCTTCGTTGTAATTCCGTTCTTTGATGAGTCTGTCGACCTTGGGCAGACCTATCTCCTGGTTGCCCCGCGCGCATAAGGGAACCGACAAAAAAAGAGAAAAAAGTATGATTAAAAATACGGAATGCTGTTTGTACACTTTTTTTGCCTGTATGACTCCAACCCCTGTATCGAATTTCGGCATCTAAACCGGGTGTATGGAGTTAAAAAGAGCAGAATAATAACCGAAAATACAATATACTCGGAGTGGGAATGCAAAAGACCAGTCGTTTTCTGATCATCATCTTCTCGACGCTCATGGCCTCTTCGGCTCAGGCTTTGGATTTATCCGATCCATACAGCTACCTGTCAGGAATCCTCGCCCCGCTCGTGGACGAAAACGAAGGCGAAACAACCTTTCGATCCCTGCTGATACCCGGGGGCGGCCGCTCTGAAGCCATGGGGTCAGCCTTTTCCGCATTGGCCAACGACATCAGCTTTTTTGAAACCAATCCCGCCGGCAGCTCGACCATGCCGAACACGGAACTCGCCGTATTCCATAATAACTGGATCGCAGACTCTCGCCTTGAAACCCTTTCATGGACGCAGCGAGCCGACGACCTGGGGTACGGCGTTTCCCTCCGATGCTTTTATGTGCCGTTCACTGAATATAACACCTATGGAGAGAGAGTTTCACGGGGATACTATACGGAAACGCTCGGAATCCTCAATTTTTCCTATAACTTCCTTTCCGGCTATTATTTCAAGGGAATCGCAGTCGGAACTAATATCAAAGCGGGATTCAGGAGCATGCCGGACTTTTCTAATAACACCGCGGGCGCGGTCGAAGGTTCGGGATTCAGCCAATCCGCGTTGACAGTCATGGGCGATTTCGGTTTCCAGACGCGATTCAACCTGATCAAACTGTACAGTTCCCGGGATCCCAACTTCTTCATCGGGGCGACGGCTCGAAACATCGGACCGGCCGTCCAGGGAGATCCCCTTCCGAGCGTTCTAACCGGAGGGGCTGCATGGAAACCGGCGAATCCGATCACCGTGTCTGCGGAAATTCAACAGCCGGTCAATCTGGTTAATCCGGAAAACTCGGGTCTTATGGCCGCCGGAGCCGGCGTTATGGTGGAATTCGCCGAGTTTTTCACCTTTCTCGGAGGCTTTCAGCTCAAGGGCGGCAATCCCCGGGCAAGCATCGGCGGAGAAATAAACGTAAACGACTTTCAATTCAATATTAACTACACCCTTGATATGACCACTCAGGCGGCTTTATTCAATCGAATCAGCCTTGCGGCCAAGTTGAATCTGGGAGACAGGGGAAGAGCGGCGCGAAGAATTCGCATCGAAAAGCTGTATATCCAGGGACTTAAGCTGTATGCGAGCGGAGATTTGAATCAGGCGATAGAGATTTGGGCCGATGTGCTGGAAATCGACAGGCGATTCGATCCGGCAAAGGAAGGAATCGCCACCGCTACGCAGGCTCTGGAAATTCAAGCCCGCATTCAGGAACTTCAACAACTGGAATAAATCGAAGACGGAATCACTTGCGGCGGCTGAATACCCGATAGTTCATGGAATGAAAAAGATTATGCTTTTTTTCCGTGTTCGTGAGCCATTCAGTGCTGATGAAATTCGATCCAAGGGGTTCGTATACGACGGTGAAGGCGCGGACGCTTTCTTCGAAACGGCTGCGCGCGTAGTCGCTTTTCGCGCTGTCGTTCATGAGCATATACCAATCCATCGTTTGCGCCAGAAGCAGTTCGCGCGCCGCCATATTCAACGCACGTTCCTTCAGCCCCGTATCGTCGGGGAAGCGCTCGGCGAGATCTATCATCCGTCGCGTGGCCTTCTGGATATACGGATACATCCAGTCGTTCGTGCTGTTAAGGACTTCCTCGGCGTATCCGCTCGGAAACCAGGACGACGGATACGGATCTATCTTCTTTTCGCTGACCCGCGAACGGATCACCGATGAAGGCAGGGCGAAAGACACATCCTGGCGCGCGGCTGCAGCCCTGAAGAGCTGTTCCAGCCAGGAAACGCCCTCGTACCATTCGCTGCCGAACATCTCGGACGGAAGCGCGCACACGAGGGAAACAGGGGCGCCTTCGAGAAAGGAAGAAGCCTTCGCGAGGGCTTCCGCCCTTCTATCGAGAAAGGCGGAAGCGTCCAGACATACCTGTTCGTGGGCTTTACTGATCTGGTACCACTTGGAAGAGGAAGAGTCTCGGGAACGAGGCCAGTATCTGAAACCGGTAATCCGCCGGCCGAGCTGTACATCGAACAAGGGAGACAGAGTTTCTTCTGACAGTTCGAAGCCGATATCCCTGTCCACGTCGAGATACACAGAATTCGCGGAAAAGGAATTCTCTTCTCCGGCGATTTCCTGACAGGCGCTCTTGTCACGCCCTAAAACGGCAAAATTATTCCTGCACCAGGCCGGAGAAAAAAGACCGAGGTCAGCCTGAGGCGCGGAAAACATCAGTCCGTGGGATTCCAGCAGCGTGTATTGGAATCCGTAGGACTTGAGCACTTCTTCGATTCCGCTCGAATACCCCATGGCGGGAAGCCAGAAGCCCGTCGGAACAGCCGTAAAGTGCTCCCTGAAGGAAAGCAGACCCGTTTCGATCTGCGCGTTTATCGCTTCGGGAATATCGTTGTAGAAAGGAAGATAGCACGAGGTCGCGGTGGTCGCTAACAGCTCGATATATCCGCGATTCGCGAAATAATCGAATTTTTTCAGAACATTCTTTTCATATATCTCGACGAAGTCGCGGCGGTTCAGCTGGGCAAGATCAAGCTGAAGCTTGATCATCTCGCGGGCTTCCGGCATATCCGCGCAGCGGTCCAGCTCGCTCAGCCCGAAACCGATAGTCCGGTCGAGGGTGTCTATATAGCGTTCCTGAAGAAGAGGATCGGAGAGCATTTCGCAGAGAGTAGGCGAAAAAGCGATTCCCAGCTTGAAGGGCACGCCCTCGGTCTCCAAGGAGGTGCAGCTTCGGAGCAAGGGAAGCCAGGTATACGAAAGAGATGTGAACAGAGCGGTCTCCTCCACGCAGCCGGGAACATCCGGATGGCGAACGAAGGGGAGATGCGCATCAAGCACGAAGACAAGGTTCGAATCAGACATCTAATCGGTACCCTCACATAAATGATTGTCGATGATTGCGGAAATGAGATTTCCGTAATTCGGTAAAACCCGAGAGCTCAAGCAAGGGTGGAACCTTTCGCTTCTCCTCGTGGGGGGCTTCCGCGAAACCGCTGCAGGGAACGCACAGTTCCTGGGACTTCGCGAGCAGTTGCTCTTTCTCCTGAGAATTTCTCGTATAGAGATCGACCCTGCACCATTGGGTGCCGACAGGCAGATGCGCGTACCATTTTCGGTCTCGGATGCCCACGTCGATGTCGTAATAGTCAGCCGAAGCGCTGTCCTTTTGAGTTCCTTGAGAGTTGACCCGAAGGAAAAAGGATTCAAACTTGTGATTTCCCGTCAGAGCGGAATACAAATTCGAGTGAAAATCCCAAAACACGAAAACCCAGCCCGGATCGCGCATCAGAACCGTAATCGCGGTCTCGTTATATGTTTCGGGAAGAACCTCCGGGGAGGCCGGAATATCAGTATCGACAAGGCTTGCAGTCTCGGCGGCGATCTTATTGTCCTCGGCCGCGATTTCCAGCACTTCGCCTATGATGAAACGCCTGTTTAGGCCTTCCGGAACATCGATTCCGTACTCTTCTGCGAGAGATACAAGGTCGGAAGTGGAAAGCGATTCTAGGTATGCTCTGCTCAGGGGTGTCTGTTCCATAAGTTACCGCGTATGATGGAGAAAACCGATGGGTCTGTCAAGCCGGAGCGTGTATACCAAGCGATTCCAGGCAAGAAAGCATGTGATCCGGCAGCGGTATTTCGAATCTGCATATTTTTCCCTGTATCGGAACGCCTAAGGAACGGGACACCAACTGGAGCTTGCGAACGCCGCGTTCGGAGCGGATCAGGCGATTTTTGCCGAAGTCTCCGTACTTGTCGTCGGCTATGATGGGTGTGCCGGCTGAAGCAAGCTGCATCCTGATCTGATGCATCCTTCCGGTAATGAGCGTCAGCGAAACCAGAGCGCATCCGTTTGCGGACGAGGCGACGCGGTACCGGGTTTCAGCGGGCTTTTCCCTGCCGGCCTTTCCGGCATCGGTTTTCAAGACTCCTGACGAGGGAGACGGGAGGCCGAAGCACACTGCGTTGTATTCTTTTTCGAGCGCGCGGCCGGAAACCAAATCGCTTAAGTCCGCGGCGGCCTTCGACGATTTTGCGACGATAATCAGGCCCGCAGTGTCCCGGTCGAGCCGATGCACGGGATAGGCCTTGGCTCCAAGCTGTTTTTCCAGTACATCGATCAGGCATACGCTGATCCCGGCGCCGCCCTGAACGGCAAGGCCGCAAGGTTTATTCACAATGACGAGCTCGTCGTCTTCATATATAATAGGTACGTCTTTCACAAGGAGAAATACTAGCATGAACGGACGAAAAAATCTCGGGTCTCCCTGCCGCGCCTTCCTTGTTTGCTGCCTGATCGCGGCGTTCGCCGCCGCGAACGCTGAAATCATCGGATCGCCGGAGGAAGGGTGGTCGATCGACCTGCCTGAAGGCTATATTCTCGCGGAAAAATCAGGCTCTGACCGTTACCGCTTTACGCATACGATCTTCAGCTCTGATCTTCTGATCGCCAGATACGATGCAGCGCAGTTTTCTTCTGCCGAAGAAGCGCTTATCCATGTACAGAAACAGTTTACCGGAACTCAGGATCGCGCCGCCTTTTTCTGGAGAAACAGGGAAGCCGCTCTCGGGAAAATCGAATCCTCTCAATTATCAGGCTGGTCGCTCGCCCTGGAGCTTCCGGAAAACCGCGGTTGGCTCGCCTTCGCCTCAGTCTCTCCGCCGGACAAGTTCGAGTATTCGGAAATACTTATTCTTTCAACCCTCGATGCCGTATGCACCGATGAAGGAAGCTGGTTCGCTTCAGGACCGATAACAACCTTTGCCTGGCCGCAGGAGGGGCCTCTTGCGGGACAGTTTAAAACGGCCGAATATACGGTCGAAGCGCCCTTCGATACAACCGATATTCCGGCGAGCCAGGCTGTCGTCGACCGGGAATTTTCTCTCCTCACCGCCTACCTCGACTCGCCTCTCGTCTATGACGCATGGAAAAGATATTACCGGATGATTTGGAAGGACAGCTGGGAAAGGATGGAAAAAGCAGCCTTCGTCGCGGCAACCGTATTGCCCGACAACGCGTATGAAAAAGCGGCGGTGCTGCTTGAATGGACGCAAAGCTTTCGATACGAAAGGAATCTTGAGCAAAGCGATTTCGCTTCGCTTCCCGCTGCCTTCATCGAGAACCGCGGAGATTGCGATTCAAGGGCTCTTCTGACGGCGCTGTTGCTGAACCAGATGGGGATCGACGCTGTTGTCATGATTTCGCCCGAATTCAGCCATGCGCTGGTCGGGGTTGATTGCGAGGGAGAGGGAGCGAGATTCGAGTCAGGAGGAAAAAAATACTTGGTGGGAGACACCACCGCGAAGGTAAAAATGGGTTTGATCGCGAGGGAAATGGCGGATCCGACAAAGTGGTTCGCCGTCCATTTCCCTGCGTTTCCCCAAGCTACTCCTTCGCAATAAGAAGATTATACGCTTCCATGGGTGTAGCGGCGGCGAGAAGACCTTCCCGGAGGGAGGTCTTTTTCAGCTTCGTGCTGAAAAAAGAAAGGGTTTGCAGATAGTACGCGTGCTGATTGTAGGCAGCGGCGATCATGAATAGAAGGCGCACCGGCACATCGTCTATGGTTTGAAAATCAATTATGTCGTTTTTGCACAAACCTACGGCCATAACCAGATCCGTGACCGAAGAAAGCCGTACGTGGGGAATAGCGATTCCCCTGCCGATCGCGGTAGACATAAGCTCTTCGCGCTTCAAGATTTCCACCGTCAATTCCTGGCGGTTCTTGATCTGGGGAGCGGTTCCGAGAGTGTCTGCCAAAGCGACCAGAGCGTCGTGGCGGGTTGAGTGGTTCAGGATGACGATTCTATCAGGCGAAAGAATATTCTGAACCTGCACAAGAGGAGCGCTTTGATTCGTTTTCACGGAACTCGTCAGTCGCTCATTCACCCATTTCTCGATTTCGTCTTTTTTGAATCTCCAAACAGTACCGATCTTGCCGGCGGGAATTTCACCCTTCTGAGCCCAGTCATAGACGGTGCGTTCGGATACGCGTAAATATTTCGCAACTTCTTCAATCGTTAATATATCGTCAGCCAAGGCTTTCACTCCTGTTCTTCGTTTCGCATTATTTTGCATCATACAGTACTATATGTCAAGCATTATGGGTAATCATGGGCTATTTGCGAAATAATTTACACGACGAATATCAGGATTTTGCCAACTCGTGCAAAGCGTCGAAGGGATAGAGCTCCGAAAGGGAGGAATAGATCGCTTTCTCGAAAACCGGTCCGAAAAGAATCGGAGCATCTGCTTTCATGAATTCGGACAAGACCTGTCTACATGCACCGCAAGGGCTCACCGGATACTCGGAGTCGGGAGTAGCGATCGCTATCGCCTTGAAACCGAGCTTTCCAGCGCTCACGGCAGTATATACGGCGCTTCTTTCAGCGCAATTGGTCAATCCGAAGGAGCGGTTTTCCACATTAACGCCGGTTATGATTTCTCCGTCGTTTAATAAAAGCGCAGCGCCGACCCTGAATTTCGAATAGGGCGCGTATGCCGACCTGGCGGCTTCGAGAGCTCGTTCAAAGAGCTCTTTGTATTCTATTGAATTTTCCATATACCTATTATACCATTGAAGCCCATGAACATCAAAGGAAATATCAAATACATAGTCGCCGGTTCCATCGTATTCCTCATTATCTATCTTTTTGCGGCCCCCCTGCCGTTAAAAAGCGAACTGTACTTCGAACCCGTATGGACGCAGGATATTTCAGAAGCTAAAAGCTGGCCGGAAGGCCTTGACGCTCCTCTCGATCTGGAGCCGTTCATCCTTGGAGAAAAATTCGGCTATTTCACGCCTTCAGGCGAGATTCTGTTCTCCCGGCAAATGGAGGGAAATGCCTCGGTAAGCCGCGCTGCATGGGCTCATTCCGACATGAAAAGCAAAACGACCTCGATTGCCTCTCCGGACGGAACGCCTGCGGCGACTATAGCGCTGCAGGGAAACGTTTTTCTCATGGACGACCGTAGGTACCTGTTTCTTCCCGGCGGCGGCGGGGTAAGCCAGCTGGACGAGACAGGCAAACCGCTGTGGACGCAAGATCATATCGCGCCCCTGACGGCGTTCAACTCTTCCCGCTCAGGAACTATTATGGGGTATGGAGACGGAAAGCTCGTCTGCGTAAATCAAACAGGCGAAATCCTCTTCTCTTTCTATCCCGGCGGAAGCTCGCATCAAATAATTCTCAGCGCCGCGGTGTCGGAGGATGGAAAAAAGGTTGTCTGCCTTTCGGGCATCAAGGAACAGAGAATTCTGGTCATCGATATTCGGGCGAATCAGACGAAAATCATCCAGCACCGATACTTGAAAGGCGATCTGCGCAGAAACAGCTTCGCGTCTTTCGAATCTGCGGGAGAGTGGGCCTTTGTGGAAACTTCAGACGGATTGGGAATCATAGACTGCAAAAAAAACGAAATACATCTTATTCCCCTCGCCGGAAAAATTGTATCTGCGGGGTTCAATCCCGGCGAAAGCCTCTTTCTTATACTCTCGCGCGATGAGGAGTATTTTACGCTGGCGATGGTGGAACGGCCCGATCATCTGCTCGCGAGCACACGATTCAAGGCTGATAACGCGTTTCTCATTCAAAACGGCGGAGACGCGTATCTGGGTGCCGATTCGAATATTTCCAAAATCGCGATACGGGGTCTAAAATGAAAAAAATCAACGCAGCGCTGTTAACATTCCTCGCGGCCGTTCAGCTGGCTTCGCTTGAATGGCCGTCGTCTTTGATGAACGCGACGTCCGTATTCGGACAAAAGACTGATTCGACCGTTCAACGAGGCATAGTACTGTCGAAAACGGAAGAAGTCCGCGTAGCCGGCGACGGAGAAGTTCTTTTCGTCATGGAGGAAAGCTCCAATTTAAGCGGTTTTCCCGGAACGCTCGGCAACGCGGTGCTCGTCGCCCACGAAGATTCGCTGATCAGCGTCTACGGAAACCTGGACGACCTCCTGAGAGTTGCCGAGGCTATCCAGGTTGAATCGGGAGCCATCATAGGAGCGGCGAAAAAGAATCCCGGGGAGAATGAGGGAGACTGCTTTTTTCAGGTGTACGATACAGACCGAAAGAATCTCTTGAATCCCCAAATGCTTCTGCCTTCCATACCGGACTCAAAAGCGCCGGTCATCAGGAACGCAAGCGCTGTGTCGATTGCGAACGGCCAGGCATATCCGCTCGGAACGCTCAAAACCCTTAAACAGGGAAAATACAGAATCATCGCGGAAATATTCGACACGGTTAACAGCGGCAATGCCGAACTGGGAATATTCAGAGCGAGCGTTCTCGTCAACGGCGCGGAAACAGCCTCCGTGCCCTTCGAACTGTTCAAGGAAAAAGACGGAAAGTTGTCGGTCGGAACCGATATTGACGGGTCGGTATTATACACGGACGATGCCCGCCTCAATCTGGGCGAAATCAGGATATCCAGGGGAAGAGCTGATATCACAATCGTTGCGCGGGACATCGCTGGCAATGAAAGAAGCGTACAGTTCGGATTGACGGTCGAGTAATAAAAAAAACCTGAAAACAGAAAACTGTTTTCAGGTTGCATTGCGTCACGGACGAAAAGATTTATTCTCCGTACAAATGTTCCAGCTCATGCAGCAGTTCCATTGTTTTTTCGCGGCATCCGCCGCAAGCTGTTCCTATCTTCGTACGCGCCTGAAGATCCTCCCAGGTGCGGTCCCCTGCCTTGTACGCGTCTTCTATATCCCTATCGGTGACATTCAAACAAGTGCAGATCACGGTAACCTCTTCCTTGCCTTTAAGCGAAGGAAGGCCGTTCTTTTCCAGGTAATCGTCTATCGCCGCACGCAACGCCTTATCGCCGAGAACGGAACAGTGGATCTTGTTCGCAGGCAAACCGCCGAGCTTGGCTACGATGTCCTGAGGCTTCAGAATATAGGCTTCTTTGAGAGGCATTCCCTTTATTGCCTCGGACAATATCGAAGTAGAGGCGATCGCGCTGGCGCATCCGTAGGTTTTCCACCTCACATCGGTTATTACGTCGTCCTTAATCCTGAGAAGAATCAGCATCTGGTCGCCGCATTTTATATTTCCAACGATGCCCCGTCCGTCGCAAGGCCAGGAAGATTCATCATCCTCCAACACGTTTTTAGGATTCATGAAGTGGTCTTTCACCACGTCGGAATACAGCCATTCAGTCATACGCCCTCCTTGTGTGCGACAGTAGAAAAGCCTCGAAGACGTTTTATCACCGGAGGCATCTGTTCAAGTACATAGTCTATTTCTTCATCGGTCGTGGTGAGTCCCAGACTGAAGCGGATCGATCCGTGCGCGAGTTCGGGACCGACTCCGGTCGCCATAAGCACATGCGACGGCTCAAGGCTTCCTGAAGCGCAAGCCGAGCCGGTCGAAACGGAAATGCCCTTCAGATCGAGCATCAGCAGAATCGCTTCGCCCTCCGCACCGGGAAATGAAACATTCAGGGTGTTGGGAAGAACCTGATCAGGATGTCCGTTTATCCTGATGTCGGGAATCGCCTCAAGGAAACCGTCCCGAAGCTTGTTCCGCATCCGGCGAAGACTTGCTTCATAATCGTTCAATCCCTCCGCAGCCAGGCGCGCCGCTTCTCCGAAGGCGATGATCGAGGGAGAATTATAGGTTCCCGCCCGCAGGCCCTTTTCCTGATGTCCGCCCTTAATGAACGATTCCAGGGGGGCGCCTTTTTTTACATAGAGGGCGCCCACGCCCTTCGGTCCGTATATTTTATGAGCTGAAAGCGTCAAATAATCGACATCCAGAGCTTTCACGTCGACCGGTATTTTTCCCGCCGCTTGCACGGCGTCGGTGTGAAACAGAGCTCCCGCCTCGTGAGCCAGAGAAGACAAGAGCCGAATATCCTGAATTGTCCCGATTTCATTGTTCGCCATCATGACGGAAACGAGGAGCGGCCGATCTTCAAGCCGTGCCGAAGAAGCCGCGGCTGACAGCATTGCTTTATAGGACTCGAGTACGATCATTCCTTCAGGGTCTACCGGAATTTGCTTCACTGTAAATCCGAGAAACTCCAACCGCTTCGCCGACTCCATCACGCACGGATGTTCTATAGCCGAAATGAAAACGGTTTTTCTTCCGCCGTACAGCTCCTTCAACCGTCCTGTATGTACAAGAGCCGGAGAAGAAACGGTATTGAAAACGGTATTGTTCGACTCTGAACCGCCTGATGTAAAAATAATCTCGTCAGGATCAGAGCCTATAAGCGATGCGACTTGCTCCCTCGCCGCGAATACATTCTTCGCTACGATCCGCCCGTCCTCGTGCATGCTCGAAGCGTTCGCGTACTGCGTCAATGCGGTAAACAAAGTCTCCCGAACCTGCGGATTCAAGGGCGTCGTCGCGTTAAAATCAAGATATATGCGTTCTTTCATGTTGTTAGGGTTCAGAAACCCACCCCCCTCACGGATAACTTCAGCAGCCCGCGCCCAGTAAATATACTAAAACAGGTCGCAAGTGCCAATGGGAAAGCGATGCAAATGCAACACTCTCGTCAAGTTGAGCAAAAAAGGACGATATGGTAACATTTCGAAAAATCGGAGGTGCTCGCATGCCGCACGCAAATATAGCTTTTTCGGAATTCGCCGACTCGCACGATTCCTTGCTCTCAAGCCCTCTTCCTTCGTATGACGATGTGCAGAACGCATTTTCTCCGCTGATTTTATCCGCTTCAGGATGGAGAAAACCGTTTGCCGAATCCGGTGCGGACGAAGATCCGTCTCCGACGATAGGCAAGGCCAATACCGTGCTCGCGGTTCATATGGCCGCGGCCTTCGCCGAATATCTTCATGCGAAAACGCCGCACCGCAAGCCCCGCATCGTTGTGGCTCTCGATTCGAGGCCGACTGGCATTCAATTAGCCGATGCGATGTGCAGAGCATTCATCGCTTCGGATATCGAGGTCCATTTCCCCTCCATAGCCGCGGCTCCGGAGGCGATGGCCTACGCCCGCTCGTTCGACGGCTTCGCCTATATCTCGGCGAGCCACAATCCGATAGCGCATAACGGCGTCAAATTCGGGCTCGACGACGGAGGAGTGCTTCCCGGACAGGAGGTGGCGATCCTTATCAAGCGCTTTACCGAGGCATGCCGGGATCCCGGCACCGTCGACAAGGCGAACACGCTTTTATCCGCCTGTCCGCGCGACGCGCTTGCGGCAGTCCGAAAAGAGTCTGAAGCGGAAAAAAAAGCGTGCCTCGAAGCCTATGAACGGTTCGCGCGTACGGTCATCTCCGGCCGCGACGAAGAAGAACTTATACAGCCGTTCTTCGAGCTGATACGGAGTTCCGCCCGAAAACTCAAGGAATCGGGAACACCGCTTTCGGTCGTGGCAGATTTCAACGGAAGCGCGCGGGCGTCGTCGATCGACAAATCCTTTATGGAATCGTGCGGAATCGGCTTTTTCAGCATCAATTCTGAAACCGGCAAGATCGCGCACAGAATCGTTCCGGAAGGAGAAAGCCTCTCGTATTGCGCGGAGGAATTGAAACGGCTGCGGACAGCAGGATCCACCGCGGAAGAAAGAAACACCGTTCTCGGCTATATGCCGGACTGCGACGGGGACCGGGGAAACATCGTTTTCTGGAATGAAGAAACCGGCGAGGCGGAAATTCTGCAGGCGCAGGAGGTTTTCGCGCTTTCCGTAGTCGCAGAGCTCTCCCATCTATTCCATCAGAAAATCATTGCACGGGTTCCGGGATCTCCCTGCGAGCCTCCTGCCGCCGTCGTCGTCAACGATCCGACATCCCTTATGATCGAAAGCATCGCCGAAAAATTCGGGGTGTCCGTAGCGCGGGCCGAAGTCGGAGAGGCGAACGTGGTAAACCTCGCGCGGGAGTACCGTTCAAAGGGATACATCGTCAGGATACTGGGAGAAGGGTCCAACGGCGGAAACATCACACACCCGGCGGCCGTGCGCGACCCCTTGAATACCCTGTTCGCCCTGCTCAAAATGCTCATCATCCGGGACGATGCCGACGGTCCGGGACTCTATCATCTCTGGTGCGCCGCGTCGGGACAGGAGCATCTGTATCGCGAGAATTTCACGCTGAACGACATCAGAAAAAGCCTCCCTTCATGGGTAACCACTTCCGTATTCGAAGCCGACGCCATGCTCAGAATAACGACGCTCGACCACGGCGAATTAAAGAGGAAGTTCCAGAACGTATTCCTCAGGGAATGGAAAGCAAAGAAAGACTCTCTGGCCGCCGAGTTCGAATTTGCGGATTGGACGGCCATATCGAATAATGGAGTAACAGAGACCAGGGGAATCGGCGATTTCGGAGAGTCGGGAAAAGGCGGATTGAAAATCCAGTTTCTCGACCGTCAGGAAAACCCGGCCGGCTATCTGTGGATGAGGGGCTCGGGCACCGAGCCGGTATTCAGAATACTCGCGGATTGCCGCGGAACCGACGTCAGCAAGGAACGAAGGCTCCTGGAATGGCTGACCGCCATGGTACTTGAGGCTGATCGAGAAATAGTATAGTATCGGCTTACTAAGGAAGGATGTGATTATGGGTGTACGCGGAGAACTCTTTACGACGGAGGTCTCACTTGACAACCGGACCTACTTTTTCAATGTTAAGGAAAACAGGACCGGAGATGTTTTTTTGCAGGTAGTCGAGAGCAAAAGCCTCGAGGGAACGGGATTTGACAGGCATGCTATCGTGGTTTTCGAAGACGACATGCAGCGTTTCCTTCAGGGACTTGAAAACACCCTGAAATTCATCGAAAAAACCCGAAAGGAAAAGCTGAAGGCCGGCGCCGCTAAACCGGCTGCCGCCAAAAAAAAGGTGTATCGCAAGAATCCCGACGGAGAGACAACCCGCGCGCCGAGAAACGCCGAAAGCTCCGGAGAGAAAACCCCGAGAGCCGCTCCCAGACGGGTAAAAGTAATCAGTAAAAAAGATCAGGAAAAGAAATAAAAAGCCGCGGAACCGCAAGGGTTTCGCCTGCGTTTATCGGCGCTCTGCCGTTAAAAGAGAGAAAGCTGGCCTTCGCCCTTCAAACGGAAACTATTCCGCTGAATGGGAGAAGGCCCGTTTTGTTTTAAAGCTTCTATATGGGCCTTGGTCGGATACCCCATATGGCTATCATAGCCGTATTCCGGATAAAGCCAGCTGTATCGAGTCATCATGCGGTCGCGGGCTGTTTTCGCCAATATCGACGCTGCCATAACTTCAGCATATGTTCCGTCTGCCTTAGGTTCCGCTCGTATAGACCGGGCTCCGATGACGGGTTTGTGGAGTCCGTCTACTACCGCGTCGATGAAAAAAACGTCTCGGGTCACGTGGGCGCCGCGCAAGCGTTCGAGCATCCGATCCCAGGCTCTCGACATGGCGAGAAGCGATGCCTGCAGAATATTAATCTCGTCGATTTCGGCGGCAGAGGCCCATCCGATGCCCCAGGACAGAGAACCTCTGTAAACAGCTTCCATAGCGATAGCGAGTTTTTTGGGTGATAGTTTTTTCGAGTCGTTTAATACGGATACGTCGAAATCCGGAGACAGTATCACCGCGGCTGCGCATACTGGACCCGCCAACGGGCCTCGTCCGGCTTCGTCCAAACCGCAGGAAAAAACGATAGGATCTTCTACGCTCACCGCGAAGCCCCCGGGCCGCCGACGACGGCGCGGAATCCGCCGGCTGTTATCGCGTCCGCGCCGGAAAGAACCGAGTTTCTATCGATCCATACGGCGTACGGAAGCGGACCCTCGTTTTTATCGGGAAGACTCAAGGCGCCGGTAGTAAATCGCGAATCCCGAATAGCCGCCTGCGCCGCGGCCTGAGAGAACGCATCGGTATTCGAGCCGCGAAGCGTAAGTCGATCGGCGTCGATCCGCGACGACCATGCTTCAAGGGCGCGGCCAGCCGTTTCGGCAAACACTGAGATAGAGGAATTCCGAATTAGCGCGCGGCTTGCCCGGAGGCTCACCGGGGAGGCCACGGAGCCTGATGCTATCAGTTCGCATCCGTCGATTCCGATTTCCGATCCCTGCGAATCAATAATTTGGGCGTATTCGTCCGAAACGGATTCGAAACCGGATCGCTCAAAAACCAATCGGGAATCGGTGCACCGGATAATCGGATTTCCGCCGCGATCTGAAAGCTTCCAGGTCGACGAGCGGGAAAGAAACGTCGACGAAATCAGGTCGATCAAGGCCGAACCGGTAGAGCGAGAATCGGCAGGAGAGAGCGAGGACTCAGAGCGCTCGTCTTTGCTCAGAGCGCACTGAAGAACCGATAGCGAACCGTCCCGAATCGCGAGAGCTCCGTCTTTTGAAAAATCGATGGACGAACCGTTTCCGTACAAAACTAGATCGGCGGTTATCGCGTGCTTGCGGGTTATCATGTGATTTCCGGCAAGATAGACCCGCCATAGCCCGTCCGGGGAGACTGCGTCCAAAGCCGAATCGAGATCCGTAAATCTTGAATCCGGCAAATCGGCGGAATCATCGGCGGCGTGCGCCGTCGAATCTACGAACAAGGCATTGAGATCGACTCGAAGAGCGAAGGTATTCGGAGAACTTCTGTTGCCGGCAGCGTCTACTGAAGAAATAGTTACCGCGTAGTCGACCGGAGATCCTTCGCTTCCTTCCAGGATATACGAGGAAGCTTCGCGCCGCCACGGTCCGTTTTCAATCGAAACAACGACCGAATCCGTACCTTCCGGGGTGAATCGCACCGGCGATCTCGACCAGGAAAGTTCTGAAGGCAGGCCCGAAAGCGGGGTTTTCGGAGCTTTACGGTCGATGTCGAAGCGCACAGGAATTTCTCCATGCACGACGCCGTCGAGTAAAACCGTAAACAGAAGGGAAAACCGGTACTCGGCATCCTGAGGGACTTCGAACACTTGACTGGAAGGCGCCTGGACTGAGCCCTGTGAAAGCGATGAAAAAAAAGCAGAACCGGATGAAAGACGATATTGGTACGGCCCGGACGGAAGCGAAATAAACACCGGTTCACGCGAAACGCCGGAAGGGGGAGCTCCGGTTATAGCGGGAACTGGAGGCAAATCAAGACGTTGCACTTCGCCGGAACGGAGCGCGGGAGAATACCAGAAAAGAGTTTCGCTTCTCTCGCGCTGAAAAAACAAGGGGTCTTCGTAGCGGCTCCATTTCCGTCCGTCCAAGGAATAAAAAACCGGGGTTTTATCGGGAAAGGAAACGAAATTCCAGGAATTGACGAACGGCTGAACAAGCGGCGTAGTTTGGTTCTCCGATGCAGGAGAAGCCTCATTCGACCGGCCCCCCTCGAAAGCGCGGCACAGCCATCTGAAAACACCTTCCTCGTTTTTCATAATCAGGGGATACACCGTTTCCGCTCCCTGCACAGCGGAGAAAGAAAGGGTTTTACCGCCCGCGTTATGGGGAATCTCATCGCCGATCGAATAGGTAAACCCGTAGGGTATGCGTACCTCTGCGAATCCGCCGAGCTCGACGAGAGGAGAGGAGAAATCAAGAGATCCGAGATCGGGAAGAGGGAGCGGTTCGACCGAATAGGAAATCGACTCATCCCAGGCCCTGCCGAGGGAATTCCGCGCGCTTATGCGGACCAAAAGGGATCCTTCGGCGTCGATGAGAACCGGCTCGCTGTACTCGACTCCGGAAACCGCCGGATCGGAGCCGTCCAGCGTGTATCTGATTTCTGCGCCCGCGGCGGCTTCGATATACAGAGGCTGAGCATTATTCCATACGCCCGGAAGAGGACTCACGATTTTGTACGGTTTTGCGCGCGAGTCGGGAAGAGTGAAATCGGGAGAGCTCGGCTCGCTCCGGTTTCCGGACGCGTCGATCCCCCAGGCGACCATACGCGCGCCGGAAGGGAGGAAAAAGGACGATCCTGAAGGAACAGATTCCGTGGAGAAAGCCTTCGCGAGCGGATGATATGTTCTGATCTCGACCCTACCCGGCTCCGAGAGAGTACAAACCACCAGCCTGCCGCCTTCGATATTTTCAAACGAGTAACGAGGAGGTTGCGGAGGTTTCCGATCGATTATCCAGAGAAAAGAATCTTCCCTGATATATTTAGAATCCGGTTCGATATTGAATAAGCGAGCCCGTACTTGATACCGGATTTCTTCGTCCGCGGCGCCGGTCAAAAATACGGGGGATTGATAGGGAGTGAATGTATCTCCGTTTATGCTTAACTCCAACCGGTGTTTATGTGAATAGGAAAAAAAAAGATTTTGGGGAATCCGGTACGATCCGGGAGAAACCGAGGGCGTCGGGACTGCAGGGGCAGAAAGCGCGCCCGCCGCCGGAGACTGGGAAAGAAGAGGCAACGCAAGTCCCGCAAAAATGGCCAGAAAAGCCGTTCGCAGTGTCACCCTTCCCTCCTTTCCGTCATTTATGTTTATTCAGCGCGGCCAGGATAGGCCGTAATTCAGGATCCGCTCGATAATAGTATTCCTCAAGCTCCGTTTCGCTCAAGCCTATCAGTTCATGACTCATATAGTGAATCCAGCAATCCTGATCAGGGCTTCCGATTTCGTGCTTTCTGCACCAGTAATCGGGCTGGATCGGAAGCTGTTCCTCATGAAAAGAAAAGTACTTGTAGTCGTGCACGGCTACCTTGATATCGTTTCTTGGTATGCCCTTCTCCAGCAGTATTTCTACCAGATGATTTATAGTCTTTCCGGTGTCGAAAATATCGTCTATAAGAAGAATCTTGTCTCCATGGCGCAGATGTTCGGGAGAATAGGTCCAGCCGTCGACCATGACCCTGTCGCGCTGGCGGATATCCGAATACGATCTTGCAACCACGGCGGCGTACAGCACAGGATGAGCATCCTTTCTGACGATCTTGAAGTATTCGCTTATGACGTTCGCTAAATACGCGCCGCCTCTCAGCGATACATATATTACATCGGGGATGAAACCTTCCTGATGAATTCGGTATGCCATCTTGAGCGCATTGTTGCGCACCGTTTCATATGTCAGGAATTCCTTATGCATTATCTACACCTCTCATCCAATCACTGTAACGTTTTTTCGGCGATTACTCAAGGGAAAGCGCTCGACGAGAGAGCGCGGTAGAAGGCTTGACCGTTCTGCCGAACTCTTGCCGAAACGAAAAAAAACCTCCGGGCGAGCCCGGAGGTTGGCAACGTCAACGCTTGTAGCGCATCGTAGAAACCGTTTGTCCTTCGCGCAGAACGTCGAACCACACTTCCTTCGCGGACTTGTCGGCGAGCTTCTTATAGAAGTCGGAAATATTCTGAACGTCGGCGTCGTTTATTTTCACGATAACGTCTCCCGACTGAAGCCCCATGACGGCGGCAGCGCTTTTCGCCTGAACGCCGGCCACAAGGATGCCCTTCTGTTTCGCGTCGATCTTCAGCTCCTTGCGTATGTCTTCGTTGAGGTTGAACGGCATAAACCCGGGCCACAGCTTGCTGGAATCAGAAACGTTCTTTTCGTTCCGTTCTTCGATCTTTACGTCTATTTTCTTCTCTTTTCCATCGCGAACCACGACGAAAGAAGCTTTGTCTCCGCTCACCAGATCGCCGACGTCGCGGACCAGTTGATCCACGGTCTTTACGTCCCGGCCGTTAAGAGAAACGACGAAGTCGCCGGGAACGATTCCGCCCTTGTCGGCGGGCGAACCTAGGAATACCTGAGCCGCTAGAGCTCCTTTGCGTCCCTGGAGGCCGAGGGCTTCAAGAGTAGTCTTGTCGGCGCTTGAAAGGGATACTCCGAGCCAGCCGTATTTCACCCGGCCGTCCGAAATAAAGTCGTCTATGGCTTTCTTCACGTTATTTATGGGAATCGAAAAGCCGAGACCCTGCGATCCGCCGCTCGAAGACGCGATCCATGCGGTTATGCCGACGACTTCGCCGTAGATATTGACAAGCGGGCCGCCGGAATTTCCCTGATTGATAGCCGCGTCGGTCTGAATGAAATCGTTGATATTGTTGTTCGGCCCGCCGTCGCGGCCGACAGCGCTTACGATGCCCTGAGTGACAGAGGACATGTAGCCGAGCGGAGCTCCGACAGCGAACACGATGTCGCCGGTTTTTACGGTATCGGAGTCTCCGATGCGCGCGACGGGAATCGAGGCGTCGTCGGATTCAAAAGAAACCAGGGCTATATCCTTTCTTTCATCGGCACCGACGAGGGTTCCCGTCATTTCGCGCCCGTCGAACAGACGAACGACGATTTCCTTGGCCTCACCGGCAACGTGCTGATTCGTCAGCAGATAATAGACCTTGCCGGATTTGCGCACTATCACGCCGGAGCCGAGACCCTCGGACTTGTACTCGCGCTTCGGCGCTTCTCCTTCCGAGGATTTGTCCCCCTGCCCGGGATTTCCGAAGAAAAACCAGGGGAACGAATTCGCTCCGGAAGAATCCACTATTCTGGTTTCCACTACGTCCAGAGTCACTACGGCCGGGAGAATGGCGGATGAAACGCTTCTATTGGCCTTCTGCAAGCCTTCCAAAAACGATATCGATTCTGCCGATACCGAAGTTGCCGTGACGGAATCAGCGAAAGCCGTCTGCGCTGAACCCGGATCGCGGGTCGAAAAAAACACCACCAGGGAAAAAGAGAACAACCCGGCGAGAGAGAGCAGTACGGCTGTCTTTACTTTACGCATCGTTGATTTCATATATATGCCTCCGAAAAATTCCTAACGTTAAAATAATAAAAATGAGGAGGTTCGGGTTACAAAGAAACGATTATTCTTCGCCGTTATCCAACATGGTGAGTATTTCGGTATGATCCTTGAACACGGCGACGGTATGCTCCATATGGCACGAAACTTTTCTGTCGGACGTGACCACCGTCCACTCGTCCGGAAGAAGATCGACGTCGCCGGTGCCGAGGTTGATCATAGGTTCGATCGCCAGAACCATTCCGGGAACGATTCTCGGATTCGGTCCGCGCTCCGGAACATTGGGAATCTGAGGGTCTTCATGGACGCTCAAGCCGACTCCATGACCGCAGTATTCGTAGACGACGCCGAAACCGGCTGAATGTGCGATGTCGTAGACGGCCCGGGATATATCGCCGATCCTGTTGCCCGCCTTGCAGGCCTCGATTCCGGCGTACAGCGAGCGGGTCGTTACGTCGAGCAATTCTTTCTCGCGTTCGCCGACGACGCCGACGGGAACCGTCACCGCTGAGTCGCTGATGTATCCGCCGAGATTGATGCCGATATCCAGTGAAACCAAATCTCCGTTTTTGATTATTCGTTTCCTGGATGGAATGCCGTGAATGACCTGCTCGTTGACGGAAATGCACGCGGCTCCGGGAAAGCCCTCTGAATACCATGCGGGCTTGCCGCCGATGCTCTGGATAAAGTCGACGCAAAACTCGTCCAGCTCTCCGGTGGATACCCCTTCGCGGACAAGGGGAATGAGCTTTTTATATAACCGGGCAAGAGCCTTGCAGGATTTTCTTATTCCATCTATCTGTTTTTCGTTTTTTATCCGTATCATTCATAGACCTCCAGTCTTTTTTTCAACTCTCTCATTCCGGTAATCTTCGGATCCTGGCGCAGCGCCTCGCGAACGCAGAGGGCTGCGGTGTGAGAGTCGCCCATCCGTTCGTAGCACTGTGCCATCAACTTTAAAATAAACGCGTCGTCCTTTTTACCGAACTTCAGCTCAAGCGCCGTTTCCAGAGCGTCGAGAGCCAGCTCGTCGGGAACGAAGCCGGCCAGCTTGGTCCGCACAAGCGTGCGAACCATCAACACAACCTCGGGGAAGAAGTGCTTAAAATACGGTTTCCTGGCTTCCATGCGGTACACTTCGATCAGCAGATGAAACGCTTCAAGGGGATACGATCGGAGATCCAACTCCTCTGCGAGAATGAACGCGCAATCCATGAAATCTTCCCGATCGAAGAAACGGGACAAGGGAAAGGAAGGATCCTTCTCAAGTTGCAACAGATACTCGCGAACCGCTTCCTCTTCCAAATCGTGGAGAAGATCGAAAAATATCAGCTTCGAGCGGCTTTCCGGATCGGATCGCTGCATGAGCCACATCCGGTAATCGAAGGAGCTGTCGGAGGAGGATCCCTCGCGGTACTTTCTGAATGATGCCCAGGTCGCGTCGAACTCGGCCCGCCTTCCGGGATTCGAAAGCGTCTCGTAGGCGAGGATGAGGGCGCGCATCCGTTCGGCGTTGTCGACGCCTTCTCCGGCCGTATCGGGATGCAACTCCTTCGCCCGGGCGCGGAAAGCGCGCTTTATCTCAGCCGCGGACGCGGATGATTTAACGCCGAGAACTCTATAACAGTCTTCCACGTGAAAATCAGCCTATTTTTTTGCCCACCAGGGCCGCATGGTCTTCATCTCCGACGATATCGAAGTAATCGAGCATCAATCCTTCGGCCTCAAGGGCCTTCATAAGGTTCTTGCAGGTTTTCGCGGACGAGAATCCGCTTTTCAGCACAAGGGCGCAGCCCTTCTTGCCCGATATCGTTCCGGAAGTCGCGAGAAAGTCCGAGATTCGGCGGGGCAGTTTTCCTCCGAAGAGGCCTTGAGGACGGGTGCAGACGGCAATGTAGTCGTACACGGTCAAACGGGTGTTCACGAGATCCTCGTTTCCGTTGATGGCGTCGACCTGATTACCCTTCGAAGCGGCGGCGTTCGCCATCTTCTGCATGATATTCTGAACCCGCCTGTCGGGTTTGTCTATAAAAGCGATAAGCGCAACTCTCATTCTTAGTCTCCCGGGCTGTTACGCCAGTTTATACAGCTGCTCGATCATCCGTTCTTTCACGGTAAGAACCGAGCATCTGGCGTTCAGCAAAATCGATTTAAATGTCGAGGAATTAATTTCCTTCTGGTCTGTTGAGTCATGATCCGAACCGCCGAGCAGGATGGCGTCGATGTGGCGCTCCTCCGCGGAAGCGACGATTTCAGACCAAATCGCGCCCCGTCTCAGTTCCGTCTCGATTTTTACGCCCTTCGCCTTGCCGAGCTCGTCGACGTAGGCGAGATAACGCAAACCGTTCTGTTCCAGGCTCTCTTCGTATTCGCGGCTTTCTTCTTCGATGAAAATCCGGTTGAGCGTCAGCTGTTTTATGGTCGCAGTATCGACGACGTACACGGCGTGCACTTTGCTGCGGTATAATTTGGCCATCAACACGGCGTATTTCACCGCGTTAATCGAAGCTTCTGTTCCGTTGACCATAACCAGAAGATTCTGAAAAAGGGGCTTTATCATCAGCGATTGCCTCCGTTTCTGGATTTGAGAGCCTTCAAAACAAACACGTTTTCACGCTCCCGTTCTTCCAAGACGCTTTCGATATAGGTCTTGGTTTCCCTGGTTTGCGGAATAACCTGCTTGTCCAGGGCATTCACCCGTCTCTGCGTTTTTTTCACTTCGCGCGCAAGACGCCACACGATGGTTCTGATGGAAGCCATATCGGTGAGGAGTCGAAGCAACTCGAAGAAGTCTATCATGACTTTATCGCAATCCGCAAAGGAATTTAAATACGAGTACGCCAAACGCCGTTTCGGCAGGTTTACTGAAACGGAGGAAAAGGTCATCCCGGCGAGAATAACGCGTTTTTCTTCCAAATGATATTCATACGAAACGGTTTTTGCGACCCGTTCTGTTCTGTCGCGTCCGACGGCCATGAACATCCGCTTGAGAGACGGATAAGCCTTTGCTATCTGTTTATCGATGTCGGCTTCCAACAGTTTAACTTTCTCGACCATCTGCATGAGCTCCATTACCAGGATTTCGCGCTTCTGTTCGAGCAGTTCGTATCCGTCGCGGGCGATCGAAAGCTGTTCCTTCACCGAAAGAAGATTAGACTTTGTCGGAGCGAGAGGAAGGCGTGCCATGTCAGCCTGCCTGGCCTTTCATGGGAACAGCGGCGATCGGAGCGGCGGCGAGAGCCGCCGGCATATATTGATCGATGAACTCGGGCTTAATGCGGTACAGTTCGGAGCGCGGCAGAACCGAAAGGATCCGCCATCCGATGTCGAGAGTTTCGGCGATCGAGCGGTTTTCAAACTCGCCCTGAGTCAGGAAATGCTGTTCGAACAGTTCGCCGAATCGAAGATACTGCTTGTCTCCGTCCGCCAGTTCCTCTTCGCCGATGATAGCCGCGAGGTTGCGGATGCTTTTCACCTTCGAATAGGCGGCAAAAAGCTGGCTTGAAACGTCCTTGTGATCATCGCGGGTCATACCCTTTCCAATGCCGTCCTTCATCAGGCGCGAAAGGCTGGGAAGCCCGGCGACCGGCGGATAAATTCCTTTTTGCGAAAGCTCGCGGTCGAGAACTATCTGGCCTTCGGTGATGTAGCCGGTGAGATCAGGGATGGGATGGCTGATGTCGTCGTTTGGCATGGTCAGAATCGGTATCTGGGTGATCGAACCCGAAGACCCCTTGATCTTGCCGGCCCGCTCGTAAATCTCGGCGAGATCGGAATACAGATATCCGGGATAGCCCTTTCGGCCGGGAACCTCGCCCCGGGTCGTCGATATTTCGCGGAGGGCTTCGCAGTAGTTCGTCATGTCGGTCAGGACGACCAGAACGTGCTTGCCCTTTTCATAGGCGAGATATTCGGCGGCTGTCAGCGCGCAGCGGGGCGTAATGATGCGTTCTATGGAAGGAGCGTCTGCGAGTGAAAGGAACATGACGACCCGCGAAAGAACGCCCGACTTTTCAAAGGTATCGATGAAGAAACGGGCTACGTCGTACTTGATTCCCATTCCGGCGAAAACCATGACGAACTCTTCGTCCGCGGCGAGAATTTTCGCCTGTCTGATGATCTGGGCGGTGAGCCGGTTATGAGGAAGACCGTTGCCGGAAAACACGGGAAGCTTTTGTCCGCGGATCAGGGTATTCATGCCGTCGATAGCGGAAATGCCGGTCTGGATGAAGTCCCTCGGATATACGCGGGCGTAAGGATTGATGGGATAGCCGTTCACGTTCAGTTTTTTCGAGGAGTAGAGTTCCGGATATCCGTCTATCGGCTTTCCCAGTCCGTTGAAAATGCGTCCCATCAAGCCTTCGGAGACGCGAAGCTCCATGGGGGTCTCAAGGAATTCAACGGTTGTGTTTTCAAGGCTCAACCCGCTGGTGGATCCGAAAATCTGGATGACGCAGTTCTCGTCGGATACGTCGATTACCCGTCCGGTGCGGATCTGGCCGGAACTGTCGCGAACCGACGCGATTTCTCCGTAAAACACGTTTTCGCGCCGTTTAACTATGACGATGGGGCCGTCCACCGACGAAATGCCCCGATATTCTACGCCTCTCATACAGTCTCCAACTTCCGGTACATACGCTCAAGTTCATCCAATTGTTGAGCCATCCTCGTTTCGACCCCGTGCATGCCGGCGACATCCTCGTTCTCGAAGGTAGTCTTGATGCGAATGATTTCTTCGCGGCAGGGCAGATTCACGATCTTTCCGAGCGGTGCTCCGTTGCGGATGATCGTCAGAGAACGCCGATAAAAGTTCATAATCATCACAAGTATGAGAATCTGTTTTTCCGGAACCGAAAACATATCGATGTCGTCGAAGGCGCTCTGCTGGAGGAATCCGTTCTTGATCATCTCCGCCGCCACTAAAATGATGCGCTCGGTGTCGGGAAGAGCGTCCGGTCCGATGAGCCTGACGATCTGCTGGAGGCGCTGTTCGCGCTTGAGCAGTTCGAGGGCCTGGACGCGCACGTCGTTCCAGCGGGGATCGAGACGATCCCACCAGGGCTTTATTTCCTCTGCGTATTCGGAATACGACTCGATCCAGCCGATCGCCGGATAATGGCGCGCGTTCGCGAGTTCTCTGTCGAGCGCCCAGAAGCATCTGATAAAGCGTTTTGTATGCTGAGTAACGGGTTCGGAAAAGTCTCCTCCCGGAGGAGAAACCGCGCCGATGATCGAAACAGAGCCTTTATCTCCGCAAAGTGCATTCACGCGGCCTGCGCGTTCGTAGAACTCGGCCAGACGCGTTGGAAGATAGGCGGGGAATCCTTCTTCCGCAGGCATTTCTTCCATTCGTCCGGAAAGCTCGCGCAGAGCCTCTGCCCAGCGGCTTGTGGAATCCGCCATGATGGCAACGTGCATGCCCATGTCGCGAAAGTACTCCGCAAGCGTAATTCCGGAATAGAGGGACACTTCGCGGGCCGCTACCGGCATGTTCGAAGTATTCGCTATCAGAATGGTCCGCTCCATAAGGGAGCGGCCGGTGCGCGGATCTATGAGCTCGGGAAATTCGGTAAGAACGTCGGTCATTTCGTTTCCGCGCTCTCCGCAGCCGATGTACACGATTATGTCTGCGTCGCACCATTTGGCGACCGCATGCTGAGTCATCGTTTTACCGGTGCCGAACCCGCCGGGAATTGCGGCGGTTCCTCCCTTGGAAAGAGGAAAAAATACGTCGATGACTCTCTGTCCGGTAATCAACGGCTCCGATACTGAAAGCTTATCTGAAAACGGCCTGGGTTTTCTCACCGGCCAGTAATGCGCAAGGTAAATATCCTCGTCGAGCTCGGTCCTGGCGATCGGCTCTTCGATCGTGTACTCGCCTTCGCCGGCGAACCATGCGATGCTTCTGCCCCTGATCGACGGGGGAACCATGATGCGGTGGACTACGGAGTTGGTTTCCTGAACGGTTCCGAGAATGAAGCCCGGTTTAATCGGAGATCCGGAGGAAAGTCCTGCTGCGGGAACAAAACGCCATTTTTTCAGGGTATCGAGCGGCTCGCTTCTGACTCCGGGCTTCAGAAAAGCTTCAGAACCCGCGAACAGGGTTTCAAGCGGACGCTGGATGCCGTCGTAGATGGTGCCGAGAAGACCGGGGCCCAGGCGGACGGAAAGCGGACGGCGACGGCAGAGAACCTTCTCGCCGACCCGCATGCCGGTATCGTCTTCGTATACCTGGAGAGTGGCTATCCCGTCCTTCAGCCTGATGATTTCGCCGATCAGGGCGCCTTCGCCCACGTCGACGACGTCGTACAAGCCGCACGAGCCGAGGCCTTCCGCGTATACGATGGGACCGGAGATTCGGGTAACCGATCCTTGAACTATGTCTGAACTCATGAAGGAATCCTCCCGCCGAGCAGGGCTTCGGCGAGCTCCTGCCTCTTGTTCGTCAGCAAGTCGGCTAAAAGCTCCTCCCGGGTTGCCCGGCACAGTATCGATTTATTTTCAGTTTCGACGAGTATTCCTTCGGAAAACTCAAAAGAGCTTTTAGCGTTTCCGGAGGCGGGGACGCAGTCCGGACAGGAAGACTCGGGCAGGGCACGGGAGATAAGGCTTCTCACATCCGTTTCCCGGGAACCCTTGTAGTACGCGCGAACGGTTTCTCCCCTGAGCACGGTTTGAAAACCTGAAAGCATGCGGCCGTAGAGGGAAAAACGCTTTTCGGACCCGAGTTCGTCAAGCCATCGTTCCAGGGATTCGCCGACCGACGAATCAACAAAGGATACGCGTCTGCGCTGCTTTTCCAGGGGAACGGCGGATTCCGCGTCCCGGATGTATGAATCGAGCAATCGAGCGTATTCGGCCTTTTTTTCAAGACCGACCGTCTCTATGCGTTTGCGCGTATCGGAGAGGATCTGATCGCATTCGGCCTCGCTCGTCTTCAGGATTTTCTCCGCCTTGCGGCGGGCGTCTTCCTGAATTTCCCGATCCAATATCTCTGTAGAACGTAATTCTTCCATAATTAAACCTGTTTCCCTTACACGTGAATTCCGATTGCTTCCCGGATTGAATCCGTCAGCGTTTTTCGGCCGCTCAAATGTCCATGCAATCCCGGAATTTCCACGATGAGCGGATAATCGGCGCCCATTTGCCAGTCCCGAACTTCTTCATCGAGCATGGATGAGACTTCTTCGGTCAAAATGAGGATTTTCGCGCGTTCA
Organism: Teretinema zuelzerae; assembly: GCF_021021555.1. NCBI lineage: Bacteria > Pseudomonadati > Spirochaetota > Spirochaetia > Treponematales > Treponemataceae > Teretinema > Teretinema zuelzerae. Next base: position 258,350 of record NZ_JAINWA010000001.1, read on the forward strand.
GATTCGGAGGGGGTTCCTCCGGCTAGCAAAGTTCCCCGGCCGGTGGCCCGATAGAACGCGTCTAACGCCTCCTCGCGCGTCCTCGCGACCGCGCCGTGAATGCCGACCAGGGAGAAGCCTAGAACGAGTTCCCGTTCGCCGATGACAAAGTATTGCAAAAGCTACGCTCCGGAATCAGAGAAGAATAATAAGAAGGGCAACGAGAAAGCCCCACAGGCAGATGCCTTCGGCGAGACCGACGAAGGGAAGAGCCTTTCCCGACAACTCGGGGTTTTCGCTCATGGCGCCCATTGCAGCCGCACCGATGCGTCCTACGGCCATGCCTCCTGCGATGCAGGCGATGCCGACAGCAACGGCCGCCGCAAGATATTTAAAGGCCGCGACCGAAGATGCCGCCGCGGCGGGAGCAGCCGCTTCAGAGGCGGCGAGGGTTGCGGCGGCGCATACGCCGAGAATAACTACGGATGCAAAAGTTTTGCGATTCATAAAAAACTCCTTGTTTCGGATCAATCTGTATATTTGAACCGGAAAGGCTTGAATTCCCTTCCCGTTTCTGTAAAAAATTTAGAGAAAAACTCGTAGTACTGCAGCCTGATCACCTGGATGGCGACGATAAGACCTTCAAGAATGATTATAATCGCATTTCCGAAAATGCCTATCGCGATGCCCCCGGCGGAAAGAGAGCCGCCCACCAGATCGGACATTGTAAAGATGATAAAGCTGAGGACCGCATGAGAAAGGGCGAACGCGCCGACGCGCAGGAAGCTGACAGAATTGGAAATATAGGTTGAAACGACTTCCAGTATTTCGACGATTCCTTCGATCACGGCCGAGAAAAGTCCGTTCTCGAACACAGGCCGATGCCCCTCGAAAAGCCTGGTGAAAGGCTCGGCGAAAAAGATGCCTATGAGGGGAATTGCGATGCCGACGATATCGAACCATGAAAATCCGACGCCGCCGAGAAGAACGCGGATAACGAAGGAAGCTACGTACCAGAAGAAGAAGGCGCCGCACACGCCCGTCTTGCTGAACACGGCGTGGGCCGGCTTGCCGAGCGAAAACTGGTTCACGATGTTGATTATCAAGCCCACGGAATTGATGATGAAGCCGACGGCCACGGTGAACCCGAAAAACACGATCAGTTTACCCAACGAATCCTTCGACGGCATCATATGAAGAATGTGATCGCGCGGTTCTCCGAATAATCCGGTGACGAACCGGCTGAACGGGCGGAGCACCTCGGAATTTGCGAAAAACTCTCCCGTAAGAAGCCCCATAACCATGCTGGAGCAGCCGATCGCGACGAAAATCGGCCCGAAGTTGTTCCAGTTTTTAAGGACCTTCGCTTTTTTGGAAATCATGAGAAGTCCGATCAAAAAGAATACCAACCCCTGCCCTACGTCTCCGAACATGATTCCGAAAAGCAGGGTGAAGAAAAAAGCGACGACGGGAGTCGGATCGACCGTACCGTACAGAGGCGCGCCGTAGCTGAAAATCATGCGCTCAAAGCTTTTCACGAAAGCGTTATGCCGGTACTGCACCGGAACCTTTTCATGACCGTTCTTCACGGACGGAACTTCGCCGGGTTCGTAGGTGCGTATAGCGATTCTGCCTTCCGTGAGGTTGTCGAGATCGCGCATCACCTGAGAGCAATCGGAGGCTGCGATCCAGCCCATAATACGATATACCAGCTGCGTGGCTTCGAGGCTCTCCCTGATGCGGGAAACCTGCGCTCCCAAAGAAAAGGACTCAAGAAGCCTTCTCAACTGTTCCGCGTGGGCATCGGCATAGCGATCTCGTTGAGCGGATAGATCGGCAAGCTCGCGATCGGCCTCCTCCGACTGTTTTTGCAGTCCTTCGAGCACGTCGTCGGGCACGCCTTTGAAATCTTTCGGCACTTCCAGGGCGATGAAGCCGAACTTTTTGAGTTCGCTGTCGAGCGCGAATCTGCCTTTCTTCGAAGCGGCGGCCAGAATCCGCGAATTATCCGCGCCGAGGGACACGATGACGGCTCTGTCGCCTACGGAAAACCGGAGTTCTTCGAAAATAGATGGATCGATTTTTCCGATCCTCATCGATAAAAAGGTAAGATGTTCGAGTTCCGAGTACGCAACCTTCAGGTTCGCAAAGGCTTTAGCCTCGTCCCAGGCCGAACGTATGCGCTTCTGCCGGTCGCCGGCTTCGTTTTCTCTTCGGCGCATATCTTCCACCGCCGCGAGGATGTCCTGAGCCGACGCGTAATCTGAATCCCCGGGAAGCGAGGAATCATCGCTCCAGGAAGATACGTCGGGGAGCTTGAGAAATGAACGGCATGACTGAAGTTGATCGAACATGGCGCGATGAGGGTTATGAGCCGAATCTGCCGGGAGTTCGGTCTCGTTTTGAATCTGGAAGTTGGCGGTCTTCCCCAGATATTCCAATACGCGGTCGATATCCTGGCGGAGAATCATCAACTCTATGAGTTTCATCTTTGTGGTTTTAAACATTTCGACCGCCTCCCATAAACTCTTTCATTTGTTCTTCAGTTGCGCCGAGCCGCAATCCTTCGGCTGCGACGCGAATCATCTGTTCTTCCAATTGCTTGATTCTAAAAAAAGAAGCAAGCACGCCGGCGGTAAACGGTTTTTGATGAAAACCGGAAATAGCCTGGCGATAGAGATAATTATCTGAGGAAAGCTGGGCCCAGCGGGGATCCAGGAACCAGGGCACCCCTTCTTCATGCTGATTTAAAAGCCACTTATACTGCCAAGAAGACCAGGGCTCCCAGGTATCAAGAGGCCAGGAAAGGATCTCCCTGGCGGGTCCGCAGAGCCGTTCGTCGTCTTGTTCCCCGTTGCAAGCGAGCAGAGGCAGAATATCCTCAGCTGTTTTCTGGTAGTACACGCGAAGGCGCATCGCCCACACGATATTTTGAAGAATTATCTCGTCGGCAATGAGGGCATCCGCGGCTTCGCGGTCGCTGCGGTTGAGCCTTTTCAGGGATGTCCACAAAAGCCGATAATAATCGTTGTCGATCCGCGTTTCCCACACAATCTCTTCTTCCGCATCGGGAATATGATCGCACCAGGAAAGGCTGGTTCCTGCGGTCATCGCGGCGATATCCGGCCACTTATCGTGATGAAATATCGAGAACTTCCCTAAATCCACCATAAAGGGCGCTTCGGCGTTTCCCAGCAAAAGGGAAGACAAGGCCGATTTTAAATTTGCGTAGTCGTACCGCGCGAGCAAAGCCCGGGCAAGGGGATCCGGCGAATCATAGGCGGAAAGCAAAACGATATAATCGGAAACGACCTGCTGAGCCGATTTTCGTTCAAGCAGAAGAGCGAGCATGCCTTCAGGAACGACGGGAACATCGTCTGAAAAAAGAAGAGTCCACAAATCCTGAAGCCGCTTGATCTCGAAGAGTTTTTTAGCTTTTAGGCCGGTATAGGAACGGCCGTACATTCCGCATGCCTTGGCATAGACATACGCATCTGCCGCTGTTCTGTCCATGCTTATAAACCCGCTGTCACGGATTCGAGGTAGGCTGCCATAGACTGATAGTCTTTAGGAATCGAGGTTAATTCTGAATCGAACCGCGAGTATTCGGACGACAGACGGTCGTCGCAGGCTTTTTTTTCGCGTTTGAGCTCTTCTTCCAGGCGAGAGATGATTTGTTCGTAGGCGGCTTTGAATTCGGCATCAGCCTTTTCTTTCGCGGCGGCCTTTCGCCTGTCGGCTTCGGTTTGAGCGTCGAGCAGCAAATCGTATGCAAGCCGCTCGACATCGATAAGATGTCCGATTACATCCTGTGCAACCATTTCAACCTCCTCAGAAAGCGGATCCGTCAGGCAAGTCTAAGCGGCTTTCCGGGCAAGCTCCGTCATTATCAACTCCACATTACATGGAGGTTGTTAAAATGTCTTCGAATCTGCTTAGTTCATTATACACGGATACGGCATCCCGCGCCTGCAAAAGCGACGGATAAAATTCAGGATCGTCCAATAAAAAAGAGAGCCGCTTAAGGGAACGCAGCTGAAGAGCGCACTCGGCATCGGACGCAAGTATCAGGAATATGAGATGAACGGGATTGCCGTCCAGAGAATCGTAGTCGATTCCATTGCGGGAAATGCCGATGATCCCCGTAACGCCGGGAAATGAAGGAATCCTGGCATGGGGAACGGCGATGCCGGGCTTTACCCCGGTAGAAAGCTTAGCCTCCCGGCTTCTCAACGCATCGAGAATAAGCGAACGGGAGACCTTGGGATTCTGGTTTGAATACAGCTGTACAAGTTCTTCGAACGATTCTTCCTTGTCTTCACTTTCCATGGAAACAGTTATCAAGTTTGACGAGAAGATGCTCCGCAGAACCATACTAATAAACCTGTTTATTCCGCCGAAGCAGCATCTGCCGGCGCGGTCCCGGTTTCAACCGAAGCGTCTTCAGCGGATTCCTCGAGGAACCATTCAGTATCGGAAGATTCGATCTGAGCCTGGCGGGCTGCGGCTTCGATACCCTTATCGCTGGGGCTTTTATTAATAAAAGCAAGGAAAAAGGCGGAAACGAAAAACAGAGTAACCACGACGTATGTGGCGCGGGTAAGAACATTCGCTGATCGGGAACCGAAGGCAGAATTGCTGCCGCCTGATAACAAACCGCCAAGACCGTCCCCATCCTCGTTCTGAACGAGCACGAGCGCTATGATGAGCAAACAGATAATGACAAAGACAACCAGCAGAATAACACCAATAATACCCATAAATGACTCCAATAATGAATTCGATTTTTACTATATAATAAAGAAAAATCTTGTGCAAGCAGTTTCGCCCCGTAATGGACAGGGCGAAACGACAGGACTTCAGGAAGAAGTTACTTGCAGAGAGCGATCGGAGCGAAGGTGTCGGCCTTGAGCGCGGCTCCGCCGATGAGTCCGCCGTCTATGTTAGCCTTCGCGAGAAGGGCGGCGGCGTTGTCGGCTTTCATGGATCCGCCGTATTGAATGATCATCGCTTCGGCGGCGGCGGCTCCGTACATGTCTGCGACGATTTTGCGGATGAAGGCGTGAATCGCGTCGGCATCCTCGGGGGTAGCGGTCTTGCCGGTGCCGATCGCCCAGACGGGTTCGTAGGCGATGGTTACCTTCTTGAGATCCTCGAGCGATACGCCTGCGAGGCCGAGACGTGTCTGTTCTTCGCAAACCTTTTCGGCTTTTCCGGCTTCGCGTTCTTCAAGAAGTTCGCCGACGCAGAGAATAACCTCGAGGCCGTGGGAGAGGGCGAGCTTAACCTTGCGGTTGATCATCGAGTCGTCTTCTTTGTAGGTATGGCGGCGCTCGGAGTGTCCGAGAATCACGACCTGAACGCCGAGGTCCTTGAGCTGGAGAACGGAAACTTCTCCGGTATGGGCGCCCTGCTCGTCTGTGCTCATGTTCTGGGCGCCGAGAAGGATGTTGGATCCCTTCACCACTTTGGATACGGCGTCGAGAGCGGTGAAAGACGGCGCGATCATGTACTTGTGGGGACCGGCTTTCAGCTCTTTGACGAGGTCGGTTGCAAGGGCAACAGCCTCTGAAGCGGTTTTATGCATCTTCCAGTTTCCGGCGATAAAATATTTGCGCATGGGATAGCTCCTTTCGTAACAAATTTATTGAATAGTATCAAAAATGCGCAACGCTTTCAATCCGGGAAAACAGAGGCTTCTCTAACAAAACAAAAAGGGCTTCCATTTCATCGGAAGCCCTTTCGGAAACTGCTAAATTGTTACTTTGTTTCCAGGACGGCGATTCCGGGAAGGATTTTTCCTTCGAGGAACTCGAGGCTCGCGCCGCCGCCGGTAGATACATGGCTCATCTTGTCCGCAATATTGAATTTGTTTACGGCGGCTACGGAATCTCCGCCGCCGACGACGCTGATCGCGCCCTTGCCGGTCGCGTCCGCCACAAGGCGGGCGACGGTTTCGGTTCCCTTCGCGAAGGCGTCGAATTCGAACACGCCGACAGGTCCGTTCCATACGATGGACTTGCTGGCAAGAATGGTTTCAGTATACAAGGCGATAGTCTTGGGGCCGACATCCATGCCCATCTGGCCGTCGGGGATGTCGAGTCCGGGAACGTTCGTCACCTTGGCGTCCGGAGAGAAGCCGTCGCCGCATACGTGATCAACCGGGAGGATGATCTTAACGTGCTGGGCGGCGGCTGCGGAAAGAAGGCTTTTCGCGGTATCGATGAACTCGTCTTCCACCAAAGACTTTCCGACTGTGTGGCCCTGGGCTTTAAGGAAGGTGTATGCCATGCCGCCGCCGATGATGAGGGCGGAAGCGTTCTTGAGGAGGCTTTCGAGAACTGCGATTTTAGAGGAAACCTTCGCGCCGCCGATGATGGCTGTCATCGGTTTGGGGGGATTTGAAATCATCGGATCAAGATACTTTACTTCTTTTTCCATGAGGAAGCCGCCGACGTTCACTTTCATGAACTTCGCGATGGTAGCGGTCGAAGCATGGGCGCGGTGAGCGGTTCCGAACGCGTCGTTTACGAAGACTTCTCCGTAGGTCGCAAGCTCTTTCGCCAGTACTTCCTGGGAAGCAGCGTCCTTCGCGGTTTCTTCCTTGTGGAAGCGGGTATTCTCCAGCATGAGAACGCCTCCAGCGGGAAGGGAGTCGACCTTGGCCTTCTGTCCCATGCAGGAAGGAGCGAATTCCACTTTCTTGCCGAGCTTGGACTCGAGATAGGCGGCGACGGGAGCCATGCGGTTTTTGCCGGCGATGAATTTTTCTTTATCAAAGGCCTTGCCGTCTTTTTCGGCTTTTTCCTGGGCCTTTTTCGCGTCCTTGTCAGGATCTCCGAGGTGGCTCATCAAAACGAGGGAACGGGGCGATTGCTCAAGGATGTACTTGATTGTGGGCAGAGCGGCCATGATGCGGGTGTCGTCCTGAACGACTCCGTCTTTCATGGGAACATTGAAGTCCACGCGCATAATAACGCTTTTACCCGCGAGGGCTACGTCTTTCACAGTCTTAATCATGGAAAAGCCTCCTGAAAATATTAAAAAAACAATCGATCTTTAATCTATAAAAATATAGCAATTTGAGATTGCCTTGTAAATAGAGCGAAACCGCAGGCTGTTATTGCAGGGATTTGATATAGGGCACCATATGTTTCGCCGCGTGGGCTCCGTCGGAAACAGCTTTCGCTATTTGCAGATATCCGCCGATGCAGTCGCCGGCGGCGAAAATTCCCGGCACGTTCGTCATAAATGACTGATCAACGACGATATCGGTCTTGTTGAGTTCAACGCCGATCTTGGCGGCGAAGTCTGCGGCTCCAGCGGTTCCCAGCGCGACGAAGGCGCCGTCAACAGCCATAGCCTCCCCTCCTTCAAGGGAAATCCCGGTCAGCTTATCCGAACCTGCAAATCCGTCTATCATGCGCTTCTCAACGGCAAGACCTTCCGGAAAGCGGGCAGAAGCAGGTTCAGCTCCGTTCGTGAAAAGAGTTATATCCTTGGTGAAATGAGCGAGTTCCGACAGCTCGTTCGCGGCGTAATCGCCCGTTCCTATGACCGCAAGACGCTTATTCTTATAAAAAAAACCGTCGCAGGTTGCGCAAAAACTGATGCCCTTCCCGCGAAGCTCCTCAAAACCGGGAACCTTCAAGCCGGCGCGCGATTTTCCGGTGGCAAGCAATACGGATCGGCCCCGATATTCGCCGCCTGCGGTTTTCACAACCCACGCGTCCTCCATGGAAATATTCACGGCTTCCTCTTCTCGGATTTCCGCTCCTATGCGGCGGGCCTGGGCGACTCCCCGCGCGGCCAGCTCTGCGCCGGAAAGAGGCTGGTCGAAACCATAGTAATTATCGATTTTTTCGGCCCGTTCAAGAGCCCCTACTCCATGACCGAGCACCAGAACCTTCAGGCCGGCGCGAACCAGATACAACGAAGCCGAAATTCCGGCCGGACCTTTGCCAATAATAATTGAATCGTACATCATTAAACTAATTTCTTTCTTTTTAAACGAAAAGTAAAGTGACAGAGTCACGATTGCGGATAGAGGGGGCGCTCTTCTTTCTTGACAAATGCCTGGAGAGGATTTATTTTGTACAAGCAGTGTACCAACAAGAAGCAGAGGAAACAATGAGCAAAATGAACCATAAAGCGATATCACGACTCCCGTCCATCAATCCGCCGGATAGACTCCAGCCGGCACGCGTGCCTCAATTCGCGGCCTTCACCTTCGACGACAACGGAAAGTCGGGTCTTCCGGGAGCTGGAACCATCGGAGGGATGTCCTTCGTTCTCGATCTCTTCGATTCGGGGCGAAACCAGGGAAGCGGGGAGCATACAGAACACGCCGGAAAAAAAACCTTCGACTATGCCGCTACCCGGGCAACCTTCCTCGCGGCGGGTTTTTACTCAGGGCCGGGCCAATGGGAAAACGGATCGTTTGTGAAAAAAATCTGGAAAAAGGCCGCCGATCTCGGCCATGAGATCGGGAACCACACCTACACCCACCCTCATGGACTGCGGGAAGGCTATTCAGCATCTAAATGGGAAGAAGAAATCATGCGCTGCGACGAATGCCTGACCAATCGCTTCGATCCGAATGAAACGCCGGAAACAAAGGACGACAAGAACGGAATCGGACTGAGAAGCGAGGAAATCGTCGGTTTCAGGGCGCCTTTTCTGGGATACAATGCGCATCTCTTTCCTGCGCTCTCCCGTCTCGGCTTTTCGTACGACTGCAGCATCTCCGAAGGCTTTCAGAGCGAACAGGACGGAACAAACTGTTTTTGGCCCTATACACTCGACCTGGGAAGCCCGGGAGACCGGCTTGACGCTATAGAAAACGGCAGAGAACCGGCGCCCGGCGTGCCGGCTTTGTGGGAATTGCCGACGTATGCAGTAACCGTTCCGCCCGACGAACTGTGCAGAAAATACGGGGTGCAGGAGGGACTGAGGACGAAACTGGCGAAGCGGGTCGACACCTTTAACGAGAACGACGGAAAAATCGACGGCCTCGACTGGAATCTGTGGTCGCCGTTCGAAATGAACGCGGACGAGTTCATCGCGACTTTCGCTTATTCGCTCGATTTAAAATATCAGGGAAACCGCGCTCCGATGATTTTCTGCTTCCACTCGGATATTTACGCGGACGAGTACGACGACCCCATGCCGAACGCAGACGCCGGGGAACGCAGGCGTGCTTTGAAAGCGTGCTACGAGTATGCTGCAGGATTGAAAGACGCCCGTCTTGTAACAATGAAAGATCTGGTATCGTGGCTGGAGAATCCCGTTCCGTTGAGATGATAGAACAAAAAACGCCGGAGACAGAGTTCTTCGGCGTTTTTTTTATAGTTTAAATTTGACAATACTGTATTACATACACTATATTAGGCACAGGAGCGAATCATGGAGAATGACGACGAGGCGACCATCAACCTGATTCAGGAACTTAACCGGGGAACGCTGGTATTGTCGGTTTTACTGTGCACAGACGAGCCGGGATACGGATACTCGCTCGCTTCCCGGCTCAACGAGCAGGGAATACAGATTGAACAAAACACGCTCTACCCCCTGCTGCGAAGGCTCGAAAAACAGGGATTGCTTGAAAGCCGGTGGGATACGACTGAATCGAGGCCGCGCCGGTACTACTCGGCGAGCGAAAAGGGAAAGGCTGTGCGCGCCCGGCTTCTCGAGGAATGGAAAGGACTCGACACGGCTCTGCGCGGACTGGAACAACACAAAGGAGGTTCTGAATGAAACTGGTGGATCAATATATCCAGGCTATCGGCTCGAAGCTCCCGCTTAAAGGGCGGGCAGACATTAAAAAAGAGCTTGAAAGCTTGCTTATGGAAGATATCGAATCAAAATACGGGGAGAACCCCTCGGAGAAAGAAGCGATGGAAGCGATCCGCTCCTTCGGCAGCCCGCAATCGGTAGCGTTAAGATACGCAGAAAACCAGACGGCCGTTTCGCGAGGCCTGACGCCTTTGTATCTGATGCTGATCAAAATCGTGCCGGGCGCGCTTGCGATAGCTTTCGCGGTCATAACCGTCGTGAAGGCTCTCTCTGGAAACGGAGGCGGACCAGCTGCTCTTCTGGGGTTCTTTGCATCAAGCGTTTTCACGTCATCGCTTGCGGCTGTAGGCGCGATCTCCATCGCCTTCGTCCTGGCGTCAAGATGCGTGCCGGACGCTGTTGCCGATCCCGACGAAGACTGGGATCCTGTTGAACTCAAGGGGATCGAAATCGATTCCGGAAAAGAATCAACGGTGGAACACATCATCGCGATAGCGGGACTATCTATCGCGGCTGTCGTCTTGAACGCGTATCCTCAGGCGATACGCGCTCTGGAAACGTCATTCTTCGCGACAGGGCTGGCCGCAGGCAGGAATCACTTCGTAGACATTGAACGGTTAGCATTGTACGTCTCGCTTTTCAATCCCGTCTGGGCAGCTCAGGCAGTACGTGCCGTTTTCGCCGTTTCCGGGAAAGCGAAAATAAAGACGTTGAAAATTTGGGGATTGATCGCGGAAGTCGCGACTGTCGCCCTCCATTGGGCGATGGCGTTCGATCTATCGCTCTATTCCGATTACGAAGGCATTGTCGGGTTCAGAATGATTTTCATTCTGGTCGCGTTAATAGAAACGATAGAGCTGGCGTCGCACGCGTTCCGCTCGCTCGTCAAAAAAATGGAAAATCTGGGGTCTTGAAATGAAGAAAGATTCAATCGGTTTCGTCTGGAATGCGGCGCTGGCGCATACTATCGCGTACTTTATCGCGGGGATTTTCGCGGTCACCTTTTTAGGATACCGCGAGCGTTTCGCCGAAGAAGCTCTGGCAACCTTCATGCGGCAGGTCGACGATCCCATGACCGCGCTCGGACCGGGGCTGCAAATTTTGCGAGGGCTTGTCGTCGGCGCGGTGCTTCTTCCCTTCAGGAAGAGAATAACCGGCGAAAAGCACGGCTACGCCGCGCTCGCCCTCCTCGTTGCGGGACTTTCGGGGTTTTCAGCTCTGGGCCCTGCTCCCGGTTCCTTCGAAGGCTTCGTATACACGACTCTTTCGCTGCTCTACCATGTCTTCGGCCTGCCTGAACTGGTCTTGTACGTGCTTCTGTTCGCCCTCGTATGCAAACTGCTCGTCGAGGCTAAGAAAAAAGCTGTGAAAGCGGCGGCCGTCGCGGCCGTAGTTCTTATAAGCCTGCTCAGCCTTCTCGGCTACCTCGCCGCGACCGGGGTTCTCGCCGTGCCGGCATAACCGGAACCTGAAACCGCGGCCGCGCTTGCACGCCGGGCGCGGGGTTCTCGCCGTGCCGGCCCGGCATGAACGGATTGCGGCCGATCCGGCGCCGAGCGCGTCAGTCTCCCAGACCGGCGCGGATCACCGACGCGACGCGGCGCACTGTGGGAAGAGCTTCAATTTCGGCCAGAGCGGCGCGCATTTCAGCTTCGCGCGTCGGATGGGTGATGATCGTAATCGTCGCCTCTCCGTCGCGCGCGTCCATTTGGCGGATGTTGTGGATGCTAACCCGATATTTGGCGAAGATGTTCGCGTAGGATGCGAGCACTCCGGGCGCGTCGTTGACGACGCAACGAACGAAAAAGCTGGTGATGCTTTCAGATATCGGAAGCACCTTGCGTTCGGCAAGGGCGAAATCGGTATCGTGGGAAAATCCTTGCGTTCCGCGGAACGCGAGGTTCATCACGTCGCCGACGACAGCGGAAGCGGTCGGCAGCTCGCCGGCGCCCCTGCCGTAAAGCATGGAATCGCCGAGGCTCGAACCGCGGATAAAAATCGCGTTGAAGGCGTCGTGAACGCTTGCGAGCGGATGCTCGTCCGGCACCATGACCGGGTGAACGCGAAGCTCGAGTCCGTCCTCCCGGTTGACTCCCACCGCGAGAATCTTCACCGTGTAGCCGAAATATTTCGCCGCCGCGATATCGTCCGCAGTGATCCGAGTGATTCCTTCGCGGTATATTTCGCGGTAGTCGACGGGACAACGGAACGCGAGGCTCGATAGAATAGCGAGCTTATAGGTTGCGTCGTATCCTTCAACGTCGTTCTTGGGATCTGCCTCGGCGTATCCGAGATCCTGGGCTTCGCGGAGGGTGGCGGAGAAATCCGCCCCGGTGGCCGTCATCTTCGATAGAATGAAGTTGGTAGTACCGTTCACGATGCCGTACACCCGCTCGATCCTGTTCGCGGCCAAGGAATTGCGGATTGCGTGGAGAACCGGTATTCCTCCGCCTACAGCCGCTTCATAGAGAATCGTACAGCCGTGGGCCTTGGCGAGTTCGGTGAACGCGCGCCCGTGCTTTGCGATGACTTCCTTATTGGAAGTGATGACGTTCTTGCCGGCCTTGAGCGCCGCTTCTATGAATTTCTTGGCGGCGCCTTCTCCGCCGATGACTTCGATTACCGTGTTTATTTCCGCGTCGCCGATGACAGCGTCCGCGTCCGCGATGAGCATTCCTTCAGGAAGCGCGAGGCCGCGATCGGAGGAAACATCCAGATCAGCGATTCGCTTGAGGACAATTTTGCATCCTGCGCGCTCCTCGAGCATCGCGCGGTCGTTTAACAGTATTTTCGCGACGCCGGTGCCGACCGTACCGAATCCTATAACTCCTATGACGATATCAGACATTTCATATCTCCCGATTTTTATTGAGTCGAACTGCATAAATACTATATCACATATAGCCCGTGTGCAGAAAGCGGGATGATATGACCGCACCAAGTATCTGCGGGCATAAAAAAACCGCGTCCTGATGCGCCGTATCGGCTTCATCGGGAACGCGGTTTTTCGAAAGACCCGGCTGCCGCAGGGACAGCCGGATTTTCACACAGCTAGCGTCGAAAAATAGGGAATCGAATTCCTTACTTTGCTACGACGCGAACCATTTCGCATACTTTGTTGGAATAGCCCCATTCGTTGTCGTACCAGGACACGACCTTTACGAAGTTCGCATCGAGAGAAATTCCGGCCTTCGCATCGAAGATCGAGGTGCAGCTCTCGCCGCGGAAATCGGTGGAAACAACGTCGTCCTCGGTGTACTTGAGAACGCCCTTGAGTTCGCCTTCGGCGGCGGCTTTCATTGCGGCCTTGATCTCGTCCATGGAAGCGCCCTTCTCGAGCACGCAGGTGAGGTCAACGACGGATACGTCGGAGGTGGGAACGCGGAAGGCCATGCCGGTGAGCTTGCCGTTAAGAACGGGAAGAACCTTGCCGACAGCTTTTGCAGCACCGGTCGAGGACGGAATGATGTTCTCGAGGATTCCGCGTCCGCCGCGCCAGTCTTTGGCGGAGGGACCGTCGACAGTCTTCTGGGTGGCAGTTGCTGCGTGAACGGTGGTCATCAGGCCCTTAACGATTCCGAACTTGTCGTTCAGGACTTTCGCAAGAGGCGCGAGGCAGTTGGTGGTGCAGGAAGCGTTGGAGATGATGTCCTGGCCCTTGTATTCCTTGTCGTTTACTCCGTAAACGAACATGGGGGTTGAATCCTTTGAAGGAGCGGACATGATGACTTTCTTGGCGCCGGCGGTGATGTGCTTGCGGGCGGATTCGTCGTCAAGGAAGAAACCGGTGGATTCGACGACTACGTCGGCTCCGACTTCGTTCCACTTGAGGTTCAGGGGATCTTTCTCGGCGGTGAGGCGGATCTTGTTTCCGTTCACTACGAGGAAGCTGCCCTCAACGGAAACTTCGCCCTTGAACTGACCGTGTACCGAGTCGTATTTAAGCATGTAAGCCAGGTAAGAGGGATCGAGAAGGTCGTTGATTCCGACGATCTGAATGTCTTTGCTGAAGTTGGCGACAGCTGCGCGGAAAACCATGCGGCCGATGCGGCCGAAACCGTTAATTCCTACTTTGATCATTAGGGTCTCCTAATCTATAAAATGTTACCTATACTATAGCCATACGGCCTATCAAGGTCAATGTATCGACGCCCGCTCGAACGGAGCGGAGCGTAAAAAAAAAGTCAACCGCCGTGAGGTTCGACCCGGCGGCACAGAAAGCCGGAATCTTCGAGGTATTGCCGGCGGGATATGACCAGCTGAATCAGTTCCTGGTACATTTCGAAATTCACCTCGAGGGCTATGGGAAACAGATACAGCTCTGTTTCTTCGCAGTAGCGCTCGATGAAGGCGGGATCGGTGACGAAGCCGAGGCTGATCATATTGCTGATCCTGTCCGCGCATTTAAGCACCTTGGCCCGATGGGAGCCCTTCTCGATAATGCGCTTGAGGTAATCGCTTTTCAGCATTCCTTCCTGCTTGGTCACTTCCATGACCAGGTCGTACACCTGGCCAGATTCCGAATCGATTTCCAGAATCTGGTTGCGATTGAAGTCGGGAATGTCCTCTATCACGTCGTGGATCACTGATGCCTTTAACAGCACGCTGTCGATATAGCCGTAGTCGAGGAGTATCCCCATGGTGTCGATCTGATGGCGGAACATGTTGCCGCCTGCATGGCGTTGTTTGCCGATCAACATAGTAGCGAGCTGCATGTAGGGAGCGAGGTATATTCCTTTAAGAACCAGCATGTCCTGGGTATTCATTCGCTCCCCCTGCAAACTAACGCAAGTCCGCCACGTAGCCGGACAATTTTTCTATCCTGCGCCGAAGTTCGTCCAGTTTGGATTTCTCCGCGGCGACGACATCCTCCGGCGCGTTCGAGACGAAGCTCGCGTTTCCGAGCTTCGCTTCGAGACGCGAGGCATTGCCCTGCTCTTTAAGTATTTCCTTTTCAAAACGGTTTGCAAGCTGGCCGGAATCGACGCCCTCACCGACGAGGATGAAGGCCTCGAAGCCCTTCCCCACCGTTCCGATGGCGCCTTTGGGCCTGTCGGAGGGAGACGGGATGAAGTCGACGCGGGAAAGCCCGGCGAGCATCTGCAGAATATCGACCTTCTCGCGGGCGACGGCCGCGTCGCTTCCGGCTTCAGTAAACAGCGCGATTCCGATCTTCGATGCCGGATCTATTCCGCATTCTACCCTGAGACCCCTGATGGATCGCACCATTTCCTGAAGCGCGGTGAAGCGGGCTTCGGCGGCCTCGTCGCAGCGGTTCTCGTTCGATTCGGGATAAGACGCGCTGATCAAAAGGGAGGCGCGCTCGGCAAGCCCCAGTGAATCGTCCGCCGACCGCGCGCAGGCTGCCGGAAGGAAGCCGTAGATTTCCTCTGTAACGAACGGGAGGAAGGGATGCACCAAACGCAGGGATTCTTCCAACACCGAAAGAAGCACGGAAACAGCCCGGTTTTTCTCGGCATCGTCGCCGTTTCTGAACGAAAGCTTGGTCGCTTCCACGTACCAGTCGCAGAAATCGTTCCAGAAAAACTCGTATATCGCCTGGGCGCCGTCGTTATAGCGATAGGATTCCAGAGCCGATCGCACTGCGCCGGCGGCAGCGTTCAGGCGGTGATATATCCATCGGTCCAGTTCGGTCAAACCGCTCTTGGGAACGGAAACGAGTTCGCGTCCCTCAAGATTTCCAAGAATGTAGCGAGAAGCGTTCCATATTTTGTTGGCGAAGCGGGAACCCATCTTGAAGGATTCCTTGTCCACCAGGATGTCCTGACCGGCGGCGCACATAAAGGCCAAGGTGAATTTAAGGGCGTCTGCGCCGAACTCGTCGACTATTTCCAGCGGATCGATGCCGTTGCCCAGAGATTTCGACATTTTCCGGCCCTGTTTGTCGCGCACCAATCCATGGATGTAAATATCGCGGAAGGGGGCTTTGCCGGTGAACTCGAGCCCCGCCATAACCATTCTGGCCACCCAGAAAAAGATGATATCGTAGGCGGTGACGAGAGCAGTCGTGGGATAAAAGGACTCAAGGTCGGGAGTTTTTTCGGGCCAGCCCAGGGTCGAAAACGGCCAGAGCCAGCTTGAAAACCAGGTGTCCAGAACGTCGGAATCCTGTTCGATCTTCGCGCTTCCGCATTTTGAACAGGAGGCAGGATCGTCTCGGGAAACTATCATTTCTCCGCAATCCCTGCAGTACCATACCGGAATGCGGTGGCCCCACCACAGCTGGCGGGAAATGCACCAGTCTCGGATGCCTTCCATCCAGCGAGAATAGGTATTCTCCCATTTCTGGGGATAAAATCTGATTTCGCCCTTTTTCCACGCGTCGAGAGCCTTGTCCGCGAGCGGGCGCATTTTTACGAACCACTGGTCTGAAAGATACGGTTCGACTACGGTATTGCACCGGTAGCACTTGCCCACCGCGTGGGTAATTTTCTTTTCTTCCTTAAAAAGGCCGAGTTCCTTGAGGTCTTCGATGACGGCCTTGCGGGCGGCAGGGCATTTCAAACCGCGGTATTTTTCGGGAACTTCTGCATTAAGAGTGCCGTCCGGATTCAGAATATTGATGACCGGGAGATTATGGCGCTTGGACACTTCCCAGTCGTTCGGATCGTGGGCGGGAGTGATTTTTACCATGCCGGTGCCGAACGTCCGGTCTACGTACGTATCTGCAACTATCGGAATCATGCGGCCGGTCAGCGGCAAATGGACGTGTTTTCCGATCAAAGAAGCGTATCGTTCATCCTCGGGATGCACGGCTACGGCGGTATCGCCGAGAAGGGTCTCCGGACGGGTGGTCGCGATTTCGATGCGCGTCGAGCCGTCGGGAAGAGCCGATCCGGCTTCGAGCTCGTACCAGATGTGGTACATCGCGCCGTTTGTGTCTTCGTGTTCGACTTCGTCGTCGGCAAGGGCTGTACCGCAGGAGGTGCACCAGTTTACCAGATAATTTCCGCGATAGATAAGGCCGCGTTCGTAGAGGGTGACGAATACTTCGCGCACCGAGCGGGAGAGGCCTTCGTCCAGGGTGAAGCGTTCGCGGGTCCAGTCGACGCTGGCGCCGATCTTCCGCAGCTGGCGTGTTATAGTCTCATGATGTTCTTTTTTTACTTCCCATGTGCGTTCGACGAAAGCTTCGCGGCCCAAATCGTGGCGGCTCTTGCCTTCCTTTTTCAGACGCTTTTCTACGACGTTCTGGGTGGCGATACCGGCATGGTCGGTTCCGGGAACCCAAAGGGTAGGCTCTCCGCGCATGCGGTGATAGCGCACCACGATGTCTTGCAGGGAATTATTGAGCCCGTGGCCCATGTGGAGGACGCCGGTCACGTTGGGAGGAGGTATTACGACGACGAAGGGAGACTCCGGGCCTGATTTCGGCTGAAAATGACCGCCGGTTTCCCAGGCTGAGTACACCCGGTCTTCAAAATCTTTTGGGTTATATGCCTTTTCGAGTTCTATTGCCTTCATGTGCCGCGTAGTCCTTCAGGATTTAAATTTAGGTATCGAATGCGATTTTATACGTTTTGGAGTGCTTGTTCAACTGCGTCGATTACGTCGTCCGGGGTGGAGGCACCGGCGGTGATGCCGATGCAGGACAGACTGTACGCTTCCGGAGGGATTTCCGCCGCGGTTTCCACATGCCAGGCATGTGAACACAGGCTTTGAGCGCTGAGAAACAGACGAAGGGTGTTGGCCGATTCCCTGCCGCCTACGACCAGGATGCCCTCCACTTTTTCAGCGAGCGAGGCAAGGGCTTTCTGGCGTTCGACCGTCGCCGGGCAGATGGTATCCAGAACGATCAAGTCGGTAATGTGCCGGGAAAGAACCCCGGCAATCGCGTCGTATTCGGATTGTTTTATCGTGGTTTGGCTGATGAGCACCGCTCTTTCAGGCCAGTTTTGTATGTTTTCAGCGTCTTCCCGGGAGCCGAGAAGTATGCAATCCGGCGCGTAGCCGGCGATGCCGGCGATCTCCCCATGGTCGCGGTCGCCTGCGAGAATCACTCGATACCCCCGCTCGTGGTAGCTTTTTGCCCGTTTTTGGCTCGAAAGCACGCGCGGACAGGTTGCGTCTACCACCATCGCATGGCGGCTTTCAAGCAGGGCGCGCTCCTGGGGCGGTATTCCGTGGGCGCGGACGACAACCGAACGGCCGTGAAAGTCGTCCGGAATCGGCGCGTAGCCCGGTCCGAGAATCTCCACGCCGGCTTCCGACAACCGCTCCAAAGCGGAGGGATTGTGAATCAAAGGCCCATAGGTATATACCGGGCGCAGAGGGTTGTCCAGCAGCGCCTGTTCCGCGGCCTCTACTGCCCGCCTGACTCCCATGCAATAGCCCATGATATCCGCCCGGATGATTCTCAATGTCCGTTTCATGGGATCACTGTACCCAAGTGTCAAAAAAAAGAAAAGGGGTTGCCCTGATGCGGACAACCCCTTGGTTCATACAGACAAACTGATCAGATCACTTCGCCAGAAACAGCCGGTTTCGCGACTCGGGCGATGATGCCCTTATCCTTGCGGAATCTGCTGATGAAGTTGATGAAGGAGCTTGCAATGAAGATAGTCGAGTACACGCCGCTCGTCATGCCGACGAGGAGGGCCAGAGCGAAGTTCTTCATATCTCCGGTGGTGAAAACATAGAGGGATACAACAGCGAGCATCGTGGTCACCGTGGTGATGATCGAGCGTCCGAGCATTTCCGACTGTGAAAGGTTCAAAAGATCGGTAATGTTCAATTCCGGACGGAGCTTCATGTTCTCGCGGATGCGGTCGAAAATAACGATTGTATCGTTGATCGAATAACCCAGAATCGTGAGCAAGGCCGCGATGGTGAGCGTGTTGAATTCCATCCGCGTCCAAACGATGAAGGCGATCATGATCAGGGTGTCGTGGAGAATCGCGAGAATGGCGCCCATGGCGAAGTCCCATCGGAAGCGGATGGTCGCGTACACCCAAATAAGAGCGAGGGTCGCGAGCACGAGCCAGATCGCCTGGCGGGCCAGGGTGCCGGAGAATCTCGAACCGACGAAGTCAGTGCTGACAACGGCGATGGATTCAGCGCCCCAGACGGAATTGAGAGCCTGTTCGATGCCGAACTGGATGGTCTGGCTCGCGTTCGGATCGGTGCCGTCGTCGCTTACGCGGATCTGGAACTGGCTGTCTTCAGGCTTTCCGACGACCTGGACGGAGGCTCCCGGGAAGGCCGCAAGCGCTGTCCGCACTTCGTCGGAACCGACGAGAGGCGCGTCCTTCGGAACATAGTGGAACCGATAGGGAACTGCTGAAAGCCGGGAAAGTGCGGTAGAATCGGTGAAGACTGACTTCAGCGAGGCAGAAGGATCGGCGGGCTGGGAAACGGCGATTCCCGGAATCTCGGACACGGCGGAAACGAAGTCGCCGACGGTCGCGAAACGCGTATAGGGATAGGCCCAACTTTGATTATCAGATCCGACGCCGGTGGAAACAATATCGATCCCGATAGAAGACTGGGATACGGTTACCCCCTGGCTTCCGGAATACGAAAGGGTAAATGAGGTCGGCGCGATGCGTACCTTCTGGATGAAACCTGCCTGGAAATCGATTCCGAAGTTAATGCCGCGAGTGAAAAGACCGGCTATGCCGATCAGGATAAGCGCTGTGCTGACGATGGCCGTGGGAAGAAATCCGCGGCTGAATGCGATGACCTTTTTCATTATTTGATCCTCCAGCTGATGCTGACGGTCTTTTTCTTAGCGACGTCAGTGGTGAAGTCGAACATGAGGCGCGATACGAAGAGAGCGGTGAAAACGGAAGACACAACGCCGATCGCGAGGCTGTACGCAAAGCCCCGGATGGGTCCGGTTCCGAGCTGGGAAAGGAATACCGCCGCGATGAAGGTGGTGATGTTCGAGTCCATGATAGCCCAGAACGCGTGGTCGAAACCGGAAACGATTGAAGCGGCTCGGCCCTTCTTCAGTTTCAGTTCGTCCTTGATGCGTTCGAAAATAACTACGTTCGCGTCTACGGCCATGCCGATGGTAAGAATCATACCCGCGACGCTGGGAAGCGTAAGAGTAAGGTTCAAAGCGGAAAGCACGCTAAAAAGGATAAAGAGGTTGAGAACCTGGGCGACGAAGGCGTTTACGCCGGCGCCGCGGTAGTACAGAAGCATGAAGAGCAGAACAGCGGCCAGACCGCAGGTAACGGCCCACACGCCCTGGCGGATCGCCTCGTCTCCCATCGAAGCACCGATAACCTGCTGGTTTTCGAGCTGAAGGGGTACGTTGAGCCAGGCGGTGCGAAGCACTGCCTTGATGTTTTCAGCTTCGTCGGCGGAGAAACCGGAAATCTGAACCTGTCCGGTGGGTATGGCTTCGTTGATCACCGCGTACGACTTGATCTTGTCGTCGGATACGATGGCCATGCTCTTCTTTACGTTGTTGGCGGTCAAATCCGCGAAAATCTTCGAGCCTTCGGAATCGAGCACGAAGTTGACGCGGGGCTGGCCGGAAATAGAATCACGGCTGGTTTCCGCGCTCTGAATGTGCTTTCCTTCGAGTCCTACTTCCTTCTTGATTACAAGAAAGCCGGTGCGCTCGTCGAGACCGTAGGAATCCTTGGTGTATAAACCGAGAACCTTCGTATCGGACGGAATGATCGATTGATCGAGAAGGTTGTATTCCGCATCGAAGGTCGATGTGGGGTGAGTCCGGTAATAAGCGTTGAAGGCTTCGGTCGCTTCGGAATCAACCATATGGAAGGCGAGCATGCCCTTTCCCATGATAATGGAATTGATGCGCTCGGAATCGGCGGTGCCCGGAAGTTCGATGTAAATCCTGTCGTCGCCCTGCTGGCGGATGACCGGCTCTGAAAGTCCGAACTTGTCGATGCGGCTGTTCAGGGTGTCCATCGCCTGGGCCATGGCCTCGGTTCGAAAGGTACCCATATCCGCGATGTTGTCCTTCTGGGACTCCGCGGCCGCGTCGAGGTCTGCCTTGATGATGATGCTCATGCCGCCGGAAAGATCGAGGCCGAGTTTGACGGCCTTATCCTGAACGGCCTTAATGGAGAGAATGCGGTCGCGGTAGGAGGACTCGATCAGAGTCATCACGTCGGATTCGCTGGGATAGGCGGCCAGAAGAGAGCGGGCGGTCCAAACCTGGGGAACAGGCTTCTTCAGGGATTTAAGCGTCTTTTTCGCGTCGGCGAGAAGGAATCCGTATTGATTCCCGACATCTGTCTGATCGTCGGCGCGGGCCATGTCCATCAGCTTCTTCAGATCGGATACCGCCATATTGCGAGCGTAATCCTTGATCTTTTCCCGCGAACCAAGCGCAAGGGCCTGATCCTCTTTCGGGGTGAAGTAATACCACTTTACAGACGGCCACAGAAATGCAAAACACACTGCTATGACTGCAAGAATGAGTACCAATCGGCTTCGTTTGCTCATTTCATTTCTCCGGATGTGCAGAAAGAAGCCGGCCGTCCTGCGACGAAACCGGCTTCTTAGCTGATTAATTATTTGATTTCCTGCGCTTCGGCAGAGGTTTCAGATTTTTCTTTTTTTGATTTTTTCTCGGTCTTTTCGTCCACGATTACGCTCGCGATTGCGGAACGGCTGAACTCGAGCTTGCAGGAGTCGTCGACCTTCACGATGACGGTCTGTTCCTTCGCTGAGGTCACTTCGCCGTGGATGCCGCCGATCGTGATGATCTTGTCGCCTTTTTTCAGGGCGGAAATCATCTTTTCGGTATCTTTCTGTTTCTTGTTCTGGGGGCGAATGATAAAGAAATAGAAAATTACGAAGACAAGGCCGAATGTTACGATCGGCATAAAAACAGAGCCTTGAGCGGCTCCTACTTGTAAAAGGGGCATAAAACTCATAAAAACACTTCCTTAAAGACGCAAAGAATAGTCTTGAAATAAGGTATCATCAGTCGTAAATACAGTCAAGGTAAAAAGAAGCCCGCCAAACAGGGGCTTCCCTGCCTGGCGGGCTGTATTTCCTTTCCGTAAAAGGAAACCGGAGAACGATACGCTACAACGCGAGCACTCGATTCACGGTTACTTTCGCTACTCCGAATAAACGGGGAATGGATTCGCTCTTGTACGATGAACCGGAAACAGCGTTATAGGCCTCGGCCACAGCCTGAAGATCCTCGCGCTTTCCGCTGTCCATCGCGGCGGCGGCGGCGGCCCGGAACAAGCCCTTCTCCAGCAGTTCAGCCAGAGAAAGCCGTCCGAAGTTTTTTCGGGCGGACTTGTCAACGAGAGCGGCCGAACCGTCGTATCCAATCGTAAAGATCGCGTCTTCCCGGGTTATTTTCTTTTTTCCTGCAGGCATTAGACTTCCGAGAAGCTGTCCTTGCCAGCGCCGCAGACGGGGCACACCCAATCTTCAGGTAAGTCTTCGAAGGCTGTCCCAGGGCTGATTCCGTTGTCAGGATCGCCTACAGCGGGATCGTACTCATAGCCACATAAATCACATACATACTTCTTCATTGGTGACTCCTTTCGCTTATTATACGGCGAATGCCCTCATCGGGCAAGCAATTCGTCAAGATTTACAAGCAGACGGGCAAGGCTGCCGTTCGAAGGATCAAGGGAAACAACCTGTTTAAGATAGTACTGGGCTTTTCTATAATCTTTTCTTTCCATATAAAGCTCGTACATTGCGAACAGAGATTCCTGATTGCGGGGATCGGAGAGCAGGCTCGACCGCAGAGAGGCCAGGCGCGACTCCGCATCGCCCGCGAGCCGGCTTTCATAATAATGCAAAACGCTTTTCAGGGCAGGAGACGCATCAGGCAGAGCCGAGGATATCGCGGCCCGGGCGGCGGCGTTTTCTCCCCGAGAGACAAGGCTTTGCAGATACAGGCCTGTTATCTGGGGAGATTGAGGAGAAGCAGCATAGAGCGAGGAAGCCGCCGATTTCGCTTTCGCATAGTCTCCCGCGCCGAGGAGGGCCCTCACATGAACGATCTGATTCTCCGGGGACGGATTGACCGATACGAGCCTTTGCGCAGGCTGCAGGGCGGATTTCCATTCCTTCGCCGCGAGAAAGTCCTCGGCCAGCAAATACAAAGCCTGCGTGTTGTCCGGATCGCTTCCCAAAACCTGTTGCACAAGATCTCTCGGCGATTGATTATTCACGTTCTGTCCGGTTTGATAGGCAACCGCAGCCGCCGACAACAGAATTTCGCCGTCGCCGGGATAGAGGCGGAGCGCTTCCTGCAACAGAGCGGAAGCCGCGACGGGATTTTTATTCCACTCGCGCACGACGCGGGATTTTAAAAGAAGATACGACCGGTCGGTTCTGTTCGTGGTCGCGAAGGCGTCGAGCAGGGAGTTCGCCTTGAGAAATTCCTTCCGTTCGATAAGGATTCTGGCTCGCATCAGCAAATACGCGGTATTGTCGGGATTGTTCTTCAACACCGCAAGGATATATCCGTCCGCAGTGTTCCAGTCTCCCGCCGCGAAGGATGTCTCGGCGCACAATCTGAGCATTCCCTGGTCCGAGGGATACCGGGCCGCCAGGGATTTCGCCGCCAGGTACGCGTCCGCTCCCCTGCCGCGGGCCGCGAGAGCGCGGGAGTAGCCGACGCCCGCCGGATAACAGGAACTGTCGAGCTTCCATGCGGTCTCGTAAAACGCGAGGGCGGCGTCAGAATTGCCGCGCTTTTCGGCCAGGCGGGCGGAAAACAGCGGAGGAAGAACGGAGCGGGGATTCATCGCCGCCGCGCGCCGCAGGGCGTTTTCGGAATCGATATAATAGTCGGTTTGAGTGCTTTCGGTAAAAAGAACCGCAGACGGAAGCGTCAGCGCAAGGAAATCCGAACTGCCGGCGCTGTAGTCGTAGACGCCCAGCCGGGACGCCTTGAGCGCTCCGAGATAGCGGTCGGACTCGGGAACAGACGGCAGGGGCCAGGTTACCTGTTCAAGCGGATACAGAAATTTCATGAGTTCGCCGGCAATGGCGAGAACGAAGCGATTTCGCTCGGTCATTCCCCGGGGATCGGAGGTAACCAGAGACACCGCCTGACGCAGAGAGTCGGGCGAGCCGGTTTCCACATGGGACAGGATGACCGAATCGAGGTCGCTCCGGTTTTGACGCTCCCTGTCCGGAAGCGCAAGGGGCGTGCCCGCGGCGTCCTGGATCGAAGAAGGAGTCACCTCGGCCGATTTCTGCCCGTCCGATTTGCCTGCAAGCCGGGAGGTCCCGCCTCCGGCCGATCCGGAAGGAGAGGAGGCGCAGGAAACAACGGCTGCCGCGAGCAAGGCAAGAGGAAACGCTTGATAGTGATGTTTCGCCTTAATCGCGCGCGTCACTGAAATCATGCCTCCTGAAGAGCCACAGCAGAAACGACACGATTGTCGGAATCAGGAGGAGAGGAAGCCACCACAAAGCCAGGGATACGAGGGAGACGTGAATGATGTCGGTCGAAAAGAGCAGGAACAGGAAGCCCAGGGCGAAGAAGAAAAAGGCCGGAACAATGAACATGGGATGGGCCCGCCGATAGCGGATCATGCCGGAAATCATGAATGAAAGCCCGACGAACAGCATAAGGAAAGGCCACACCGAAGGCAGCGGAATCGAAAACAGCCCGAGGTCGAGCAATAGAAGCAGAAAGCCGGAGAGAAGCAGAAACGAGGCTGAAAAATGAAACCGGAAGCGGTCCTCGAAATAATGGCCCGACCATGCAAGGAAGAGGCCGCAGGCGATGGAGACAAGGGGAAGAACCATGTAGAACAGATGCCGGTTCAACAAGGTCATCAATGTAATAACCACCGCGAGAAATCCGATGCTTGAGGGGAGAACCACCACAGACAAACGAAGCAGCACTTGAGAGATCA
The DNA here is from genome assembly GCF_021021555.1 of Teretinema zuelzerae. Taxonomy (NCBI): domain Bacteria; kingdom Pseudomonadati; phylum Spirochaetota; class Spirochaetia; order Treponematales; family Treponemataceae; genus Teretinema; species Teretinema zuelzerae. The sequence continues at coordinate 282,976 of NZ_JAINWA010000001.1, forward strand.
ACCCTTTTCTGTTCACACGCACCCTCCGGACATCGTATTTTAGACCAGTTTTCCATATCTTGCCAATAGTTATCGCGCCATGATAGTATCCATCCGTGTCAAAAAACGTAGTCGCACCAGCCGTTATCGCCGCCGTTTTGCTCGCGTTTTCGTCATGCGTCCCGGAGACCGGCAGCTATCTGACGAAGGGGCTCGGCTCCCGGGAATCGGAACAAAAAGAACTGCTGAAGCTGCTTGCCTCCAAGAATCACGACAGCGAAACCGCCTTCGCGGTGCAGAACAGAATAGCGGGAAACCTTCTGGAAGCCGGACAAACCCGATCCCTCGTCCTGTTCCTCACTGAATCCGTGGAACGCGATTATCAGAATCCCTATAACGCATACTGGCTCCTCATGACCGCGCATTCGTACCTGAACGACGGAGCGGTAAAAATCGCCGAATACTATTTCAACCGCATACTGAAGAACCATCCGGATCTTGAAATTCGCGGAAAATCCATTCATATGATCTGCCTGCAAAACCTCATCCGCATTACGGAATCTCCGGAAATGCAAGTTGCGTACTACACGGACCTCATCACCCGATTCGGATCGCAGATAGATCTGGGCTCGGCATACTTCAACATGGGCCGTTCCTACGAAAAACTCGGCGAGTGGGAGCTCGCAATACAAACATATTCGCAGTTCCTCAGTTACGGCGCCTTCAACATCATTATTCCCGGAGTTCCGGACGCCTACGAATACGCGAAACGAATCGTGGACTACGACAGTTCCGCGAAGGACTGGACCTTTGAAACCCTCGACGATCTGGTGACGAGCGTAAAAAAAGCCATCGCCCAGTACGACTACCGATCGCTCGACCGCTATCGCGCAAAGGTGAATTTCTTCGCCATGTCCTGGAAGCAGGAATCGAGTGACAACAACTCCCAGGCGGACTTCCGCATGCTCGACTTCATGAGGGGAAATAGAATCCGCTACAACGACGAGCTCGACGCCTCCTCGAACCCGACCGAAGCGTATTTGCGAACCTGGGGCTGGAGCCAGTACGTCAATATCTGGTATCTGTACTTCAGGAAAATCAGTTTTCCCGCGGATCCTGAAATTCACGGAAGATGGGAATGGGCCGGCATTTATTATGGAGACAAGCTGTAAATGAATCATGCACGACGCCTGCTGACAGCGGCGATTATCGCATGCTCCGGGTTTTCCGCGCATGCCGCCCACGATCCACTCGCACAGGAAGCGGGCATAGTCGAACGCGCTTCTGCGCAAACAGGAGAACCGGTAGTCCAATCGACCGGGGGAGCCGAGTCTGAAATCCCGGGAACTCCGGCAGAACTTCCATTGTCCGGAGAGGTTTCGAATCCTGAAGCCACAGTCCCCGCGAAGATTCATCCGGTGCGGCTCAGGCCTGTTTCGGCGGTTCCTGATATAGCGGCGCCCGAAGCTGAATACGCTCTGATCAACCGCTACCGAACCCAATACTCCAGCCCCGAAGGAATCAAGTACCTGTCTGCGGTAATGAAGCGCTCGGCGCCGTACCGCGATTTCATCGTCAGCGAACTGGAGCGCATGGGCGCTCCCGCGCGCCTGCTGTATCTTCCGGTCATAGAATCGGGCTTTTCGGTTACCGCCGTTTCGCGTTCGGGAGCGACCGGGCTGTGGCAGTTCATGAAGAACAGTACGGCCCCCTTCAACCTGAGAATCAACGAATGGATGGACGAGCGGCGCGATCCCTGGCTCACCACCACGGCGGCGATCAGAAAGCTCAAAGAAAACTACGACTACCTCGGCGACTGGTATCTCGCACTCGCCGCCTACAATTGCGGACTCGGGGCGACGAGAACAGCGGTGAAAAAAGGCGGAAGCTCTGACTACTGGTACTTGTCGTCCAAGGGCTTTTTCAAAAAGGAAACCGTGCACTATGTGCCGAAATTCCTCGCGATATCCGAAATACTCGACGAAAGCGACTCGTTAGGCATCGACTGGGGCGAAACCGACGAATCGACGTACGAAGTGATCCCCGTAAAACGGGCGGTCGACATATCCGTTCTGGCGAAGGAGACGGGGGTAGACCCGGCGGTCATGAAAAAGGCGAACCCAGCCCTGGCTTACAATATTACGCCTCCCGATGTTTCATACGGGCTGAGAATTCCCGCAGAAACGAAGGAATCGGTAGAAACAATCCTCGCGGACAAAAACAGGAAACTGCTTGAATACTACATGTACAAGGTGAAATCGGGCGACACCCTGTATGCCCTGGCCCTGCATTACGGCATCTCGGTCGACATGATCCTGCAGCATAATCCGGGAGTGAAGGCCTCGGCCCTGAAAATCGGAAAGAAACTGGTGATACCCGCCCTGAAAGACGTAAAAGCCTACACAGGGAAGAAGGATCCGGACAGCCTCGATTTCTCGGGCTCCTATCTGGTGAAGCGGGGCGACACCCTGTGGTCCATCGCCCTGGCCTACAATATCCAGGTCGAAACCCTGGCGGACCGAAACAATCTGGATGTGAATTCCGTTCTCAAGTCAGGAAAAGAACTCAAAGTGCCGATACTGTAAAAAACGGAGGAACGATGTTCTTTACAAAAGGCATGGCCCGCGCCGCATGCGGAATGCTGATTCTTCTGGGATGTTCGAACGCGGCAGCCCAGCAGCGGCCGATGGAAGCAACCTCGTCCATTGATTGGCAAAAAGAAACGATCCATTCGGTTCTCTCGCTCGATACGATAAAAACCGGCATTCAATTGCCTTCGGGACGCAATTCGGCTTTGCAGATTCTCGAAATGGAAACCCCAGCCCTCTTAAAGGACACATTCTTTTCTATTCTGGTGGATTCCTCGTCCCTTCTGGGAGATTCGGTCGAACGCGGAGAAATTTCGCTCGGGGATCTCAACCGGATAATCGATACGGGAAAAAGAACGCCGCCCTGGGTTTCTCCGGATCTGAAAAAAGTATCGATGACGCATGCAGTCGATCTTGCGGACATAGGCTCCCTTTTTATTCATCACACGGCGGTTCAAAAACCGAAGCCCATTCTGGACACCATTCCGTCCCGGGCCTTCTCGGGAATTCTCATCGACGCCCGCTCGCCTCTGCCGGTTCACGGCGAATACGAGCAGGCGATCCTCCAGCCCTGCCTCTTCCCCCGGATCTGGAACAGCGGCATGGAGCTATTGTATGAAAAGAATATGGTAAAGCCTGAAATCGCGAAAAAACAGGGAATCGCGCTGTACTCGTCCAATCCCGACGAAAGCGCGTACCGGGACGTCATCGGCGACAATCCGCTGAGAGTCTCGGCGAGACAGATTTTCGGAACCCATCATACCGATCCGATAATATCCAACGATGACTATCTGCGCATTATGACGCAAAGCGAAAACCGGGATCTGCTCGCGAACGGAAAAGTAGTCATACTTTGCTCCGAGGAAAGTTTGGAATCGCGAGGGATCGGGCCCCGGAAGGACGACGCGTATTATTTCGCATGGAAGGATGTAGGCGAGCGGCTGTCAGCCCGCGAAGCGAAAAAGATCGATTTCAGCGACAGCTGGAAGGGGTTGAAGCTTACCATATACGACATCCGATTCGTGGCGGATACGGCGCGAATCCTTCCGGAAGAGCGTGGGCGCCTAGACGTAATCGCCGAAGCCCTCCTCCTCGCGGGGCCGAGAGCGTCTTTCCTGATCGAAGGACATACGGCGAGCGTGGGTAAACCCGCTGGAGAAACCGCTCTTTCGGTCGATCGCGCGCTCACGATAGCGAAGGAACTCCAGGCGCGAGGGATCGCGGCCGAACGTATCCATTCGGCGGGCTTCGGCGGCACCAAACCGGTGGCTAACAACGATACAGACGAGGGCCGGGCTCTGAACCGGCGGGTCGAAATCACCATCCAGCTGCCGGATTGACGGCTCGCCGGGCGCGTGGTAGACTTTTAGCGATATAAGAAAGGGGATATGCACATGTCCAGTTCAAAGAGTATTGACCGGGAAATCGACGCGATCAGCGCCGAAACCGACGAATCCTTCGTAGAAGGAAAGATTTACTGCGCGAATTGCATTCACTGCAAACTCGTTCCGTCTCCGGGAAACTCCGTAGGGCAATTCTACCTGAGGGTGCGCTGCGACGCCGGCAAATGGAAAAAGAAGCTCGGCGAGGAAAAGATATATAAATACTTCACTGTTACCAGGCGCAGCATCGATTGTTGTGATTCATACGAACCCATGGGCGACGCAGGCGAATTCATCAGCGACCTGAAACGAACGCTTCCCATTCGGGACGAACTCTACCGCAAGGAATAGAACTATAATGAAACATCGGAAACAATTACTCCCGTTAGCCGCGGCGCTGGGAACCGCGCTCGCGGTTGTGTCCTGTTCAAGCGTGCCGGACGCCAGCGCTCTCCCGCCTGAAATGTCGGCGATCGAGCTCAGCCAAAAGGGGCAGGAAGCCCTGGACCGCAACAAGTACGCGGCCGCCCGAGTGTATTATCAGACGATAATCGACCGATACGGCACCGATAATTCGTTGTTGACGGGAGCTGAATTCGAAATAGCGCATATTTTCGTGAAGCAGAAAAAATGGGACGAAGCCCGGCCAATGCTCGAAGCGATTATCGCCAGGTACGAATCCGCGGGAGGAGCGGCGCTGCCCCCCGAATATCTCGTTCTCGCGCGGAACGATCTCGCAAAGATTCCGCTGGATCAATAAACAGGAACGAAATTTTAGAAAGATGCTGATTCGCGCAGTATGCAAAACGCCCCGGAAACGCTCGGTTTTCGGGGCGTTTTTTTTTATTTTCAGTACGTTTCGCCGTGAGGAAGGATGATTACGTTCAGCTGAACATCCTTCTCGAAGGCGAGGCGGCTCACGCTTTCGTTTGTCACCCTGCCCCGCGGCTTAGGATGGGGAGGGGCGTCGCCGATAAGGATGATTTTCCGGTCGGCGTCGGGATTCCACTTCAGGGCAAGCGCCCCGTCGAGGGCCTCGTACACCGCTTCCGGAATATCCCGGCCGCCCTGCACCCTGAAAGACACGAGAGACTTTTGGAAGGCCTTCAGATCCGTTGTAAACGGGCAGGCCGACTTGACGAGAAAGTCCTCGAAATAATCCTTGTACAACACCAGAGCGACCCGCCACGCCGGATATTGCGGCAATAGCTCTGCGAGCATCGGCTCCAACAGCTCGCGCACCTTCGCGATGTCGTCGATCATGCTTTCGGTCGAATCTATGACGAAAACGACGTCGAGAGACTTCTGGCCCGGAGGTTCGAGAATCGTTCGGATCATGGGGACGATATCGTCCGGGCCCTTCGCGTAGAGGGTTTTTCCCTTGAACCGGTCCGCAAGATCGGAAAAGGTAGAGACGGTGTCCTTCATGTACGAGACGCCGACTTCGGGAGAGGCTTTAACGACAGCTTTCTGCGTGACCCTCAACCGGAAGGGATTGTCCGCGAAGGCGCCGGAGTAGTCGCCCCAGGGTTTTGAAAACGCGCGGATATTGAGGAAGGTGCCGTCGAGGACCTGCACATCCCCGCTGCGGGTCCATTCGTACCCGTAGCGTATGATGTAGGGTATCCAGATATGGAAGGCAGTCCCTATCGGCGTGTCGCGTTCGGGCGTCGAATCGATGAGGCTGTAGATTTTCTTTTCCGGAGGAATGAAGCCGCCGTCCAGAAGGCGTTTTTCGTCTCCGTTTATCGGGTTCCACTCGAGAGCGCGGTAAGCGTAGTTGTCCGCACGGAGCTTGGGATCCCGGGTGGTCTCGGTAAGAAGGACCGCCTGTATGTCGCTCTTTGCCTTTATGTACAAATGATATCCGCCCTCGGGACTCTGGAGGATGCGCACATCATCCGGTCCGAGGGATAGATCCAAGGCCTGGAGAGACAGGGAAGCCAGAAAAACCGCCAATACGCACAGGGATTTCTTCATATTTCTAGTATCGGCCTCCTGCCCTTCCCTGTTTACCGCGAATTTACGCCTGAGCTTGCGTCGTTTATCGCTCCGGCGTATCATCTGGGGTATGGGAAAGACGAATAAGCCGCACAGAGCTGAGCATGCCCGGCGCATTCAGCCGTTGTACCGGAACGTGGGCGAATCGGGGGCCGGGGTGTCGCCGGGAACGCCGGTGTACATCGGGGACCGGGAGCCGGCGGAATCGACCTATACGCTGATACAGTACACGCCGCGCTCGGTGACGGTGGCGACTCCGAAGACGGTCGAAGAGCTCATGGCGATGATCGAGCCGGACGCGATAAACTGGATAAACGTGAACGGACTTGCGAGCGAGGCCGACTATAAATGGCTGTGCGCCCTGTTCAAGCTCGACCCGCTCACGATGGAAGACATGCGCAATACGGAGCATCGGCCGAAATTCGAAGACTTCGGCGAATACATCATGCTTATCACCAAGATGCTCAAAAGGCACGAACTGGGCGCGACCGAGTACGAACAGGTGAGCTTCGTATTGACGAAGAATACGGTCATCACCTTTCAGGAGGTGAGCGGGGACTGTTTCGATCCGGTGCGGGAACGCCTGAAAAGCGGCGCCGGAAGGATCAGGAGGCTGGGAAGCGACTACCTCGCGTACGCCCTCCTGGACGTCATCGTGGATAATTATTTCGCGGTCCTGGAGGACATCGGCAGGCGGCTTGAGCACTTCGAGGACGAGAGCACCCAGGACAGGGAGTCTACCCGTTTCATGGCGGGATTGCAAAACGTCAAGCGGGAGCTCAACACCATGCGGCGCATCCTCTGGCCGGTGCGGGACGTCGTGAACGCGGCCCTCCACAGCGAGTCCGCGCTGATCACGGACGAACTCAGGCCCTTTCTCCGGGATCTTCTGGAAAACTGCGTGCAGGTGATAGAAGCGATCGAGAACTACCGCGAAACCGCCTCGGGGATTCAGGAAGTGTTTCTTTCGACCGTCTCGCTCAGAATGAACGAAGTGATGAAGATGCTCACGGTGATATCGACCATTTTTATTCCGCTGACCTTCATCGCGGGCGTATACGGAATGAATTTTATGCACATGCCGGAGCTCGGCTCCCGATGGGGATATCCCGCGGCATGGCTCGTCATGGCGGCGATCGCGTCAGCCCTGATATTGTATTTCAAGAAGAAAAAATGGCTCTAGAAAAGCGCGCATACGTCAGGAGTTGAACATGGCCAGACCCAGGAAAGACCCGGTAAAAGAACAGCTGATCGCGGAACTCTCGGAAACCCTGCCCCTTCTTGATTCCGAAGGGCTCGCGTTTCTGCTCAGGCAAGCGCGGGTGCATCTGCATAATATGGAAGTAATCCGGCAGGAGGAAGAGCTCGCGAAGGAGCTTGAAGCCGGGGAGGGAACAAAAAAGGCGGGCGCAGGAAGGGCGGGAAAGGCCGCATCCGGAGCGGGAAAAGCCGGAACGGACAGAAAAAAAGCCGGCGGGAAGGCGGCAAGGGATCCGGAAAAAACCGCAGAAAAGTCCGATTTCAGAATAGAAAAGTCTCCGAGCGGGGCGAGCTATCATATTGTTTCCGGCGGAAAGTGGAAGATGTTCAGCGAGGCGGAAATGCTCGCAATGGTGAAAATCGCGCAATCGAAGGATCCGATAGCCGAAGTGTCGGCGCGGCTGTGGAACTGGCTCGACGCGGAGCGGCCGGACGCCTTCGAGGAGCTCGATATCGGGGGCGAACGGGACCCGCGGGTGAGGGAGCTCGTCTCGATCTTCCGGAAGAAATTCGCGGTGCGCAAAGCGTGAACCGGCAACCGCCGAAGGAAGCGTCTTGAATCCTTGAGCCCGATGATGGTATCATCGGTGTTACTATGGATAATAACGGAAAAAAACGGATTCTTACGGGAGACAGACCCACCGGCCGCCTCCATCTTGGTCACTATGTCGGTTCCATCGCGAACCGGGTCCGACTCCAGGACGAATATGAGTGTTTTTTCATCATCGCCGATCTGCATACCCTTACGACGAAGCCTGAGAAGGAACACATAGAAGAGCTGGCCGACAACGTGCGCCAGATGGTGCTGGACTACCTCGCCTGCGGCATCGATCCGGCGAAGTCCACCATTTATCTGCAGTCGGCGGTTCCCGAGGTTACCGAGCTGGCCCTCTTTTTCAACGACCTGGTGAGCGTGCCCCGCCTCCAGAGGATTCCTTCCATCAAGGAAATGGCGAAAAACGCCAACCTTTCCGAGTTGCCCTTCGGACTGTTAGGATACCCGGTGCTCCAGGCGGCGGACATCCTTATGCCGCGGGCGACCCTGGTTCCCGTCGGAAAGGACAATGAAAGCCATGTTGAACTCACCCGCGAAATCGCCAAGCGCTTCAATTTCATGTACGGGGACGTGTTTCCCTTGCCGGAAGTGATGGTCAGCGATTTCGGGTCGCTTGTGGGAACCGACGGCCAGGCGAAAATGTCTAAGAGCCTCAACAACGCGATATTCCTTTCAGACGACGAAAAGACGGTGCAGAAGAAGGTGAACGGCATGTTCACCGACCCGAACCGCACCAGCGCCGACGTCCCCGGCCGCGTGGAAGGAAACCCCGTATTCATTTATCACGACGCCTTCAACCCGAACAAGGAAGAAGTGGAAGACCTGAAAGCCCGCTATAAGACGGGAAAGGTCGGAGACGTGGAAGTGAAGCAGAAGCTCGCGGTCGCGCTCAACAACTTCCTGAATCCCATCCGGGAGCGGAGAAGCCATTTTGAAAAACAATCGGGCTACGTGGACGAAGTGATCTACAACGGAACGCTCCGCATGCGCGAAGAAGCCCGCGAAACGCTCTCCCTCGCCAAAAAGGCGATGGGATTGTCTTCTGTTTGGAACCGGATCAGCCGCAAGGCGGAAGAAACCCGGAAAAAACGGGAAAAGGGAGAATAACCGGTGGCGGGAAACACCTTCGGAACGCTTTTTAGAATCACTACCTTCGGCGAAAGCCACGGAGCCGCTCTCGGAGTTACGATCGACGGCTGCCCGGCAGGCTTGCCTTTGAGCGAGCTCGCGATCCAGAAAGAACTGGACCGCCGCCGCCCAGGAGCGCACGCGAAGGACAGCGACGGAACCGAGCGCAGCGAAAAGCTCAATCCGGCCGGAACGGCGCGCAAGGAAGCCGACGAATGCGAAATTCTGTCCGGCGTATTCGAGGGAAAAACGACCGGCACCCCGATCGCGGTGATCGTGCGCAACACGAACCAGCAGTCGGCAGATTACGGCGATATTAAAACAAAATTCCGCCCCGGCCACGCCGATTACCCGTTTTTCGAGAAATACGGGATCAGGGACTACCGCGGCGGCGGACGCTCCTCCGGACGCGAAACCATCGGCAGGGTGGCGGCGGGAGCCGTCGCCAAGAGATTCCTCGCCGGGCGCGGCATTACGGTGACCGCCTGGACGAGCGAGGCGGTCGGGATAGCATGCGAAACCTTCGACGCAGGGGAAATCGAGAAAAACGAAATGCGCGCCTGCGACGGAACGGCGGCGAAAAAGATGCTCGAGCGGGTGATAGAACTGAAGGCCGAGGGAAACTCGGGCGGCGGGGTGATCTCGTGCAGGGTGAGCGGCGCTGACGGACTCCCGGTCGGGCTCGGAGAGCCGGTATTCGACAAGCTCGACGCCGAACTCGCCAAAGCGATCCTTTCCATCGGTTCGATCAAGGGAATCGAGTTCGGAGCGGGCTTCGAAGCCGCGCGCATGACGGGCAAGGAAAACAACGACCCCATGCGCATGGACGGCGCAACCGGCAAACCGAGATTTCTAAGCAACAATGCGGGAGGGATTCTCGGCGGGCTTTCCACCGGGGCGGACATCGTGTTCCGCGCGGCGGTAAAGCCGGTATCCTCAATCAGCCTGGCCCAGCAAACGGTTGATTCTTCCGGAAACGACTGCGCCATCGAAGTGCGCGGCCGCCACGACGTGTGCCTGTGCCCGCGCATCGTGCCCGTGATAGAAGCCATGACCGCCCTCGTTCTGGCCGATCTCATCCTCCGCGACGAAGCGTCCCGCCTCTAATTCTCCGCCCGGCCGTACGGGACATTTTCTTTACGGTTCGGGCGAAAGCGTGCTATTCTTTATCAGTTATGAATATTCTAGAAGCGCAACAGGCCCTTCAGGCAGACATGATAGCGGACACCGCCCGGGCCGACATTGAAATCGCCTCCGCGTGCGGGGCCGACCTCATGAGCGACGTGATGGCCTTCGTGAAGGATCAGGTTCTCCTGATGACCGGACTCATCAACATTCAGGTAATACGCACCGCCATCCTGATGGATATTCAGGCAGTCTGCTTCGTCCGGGGGAAGACTCCGAACCAGGACATGATCGACATGGCGAAGGAAAACGGCATCGTCCTGCTGACGACGCGGCTTCCCCTCTTTCTGGCCTGCGGCCTCCTCTACGAAGCGGGAGTCCGCCAGGGCGGCGTGCGGGAAATCGGGTAGCGGGCAGTTATGACATACCGCTTCGACGTACCGGGAAACGATTTTACCCAGGCAGGAAACGCGTCGGCGGAGATGAAGAAAATTCTCCTCCGCCTGGGCGTAAGCGGAGACGTAATCAAGCGGACCGCGGTCGCCATGTACGAGGCTGAAATCAACATGGTGGTGCACGCCGGAGGCGGAGAGGCCGAGATACGGCTCGAACCGGGCGAAATCGTCATCGTCATGACGGATCACGGGCCGGGGATTGAAAACCTCGAGCTCGCCATGCAGGACGGCTATTCCACCGCTCCCGAACTCGTCCAGCAGCTGGGATTCGGCGCCGGAATGGGACTGCCCAACATGAAGCGCAATTCGGACGAACTGGCCATCGAGACGGCTCCCGGAAAGGGAACGACCGTCACCATGAAAATACGCATACCGGAGGCCGGATGAACCGCAGATGGCACTCGGTCTACCTCGACGAAGACGCGTGCAAGGGATGCACGATCTGCGTAACCACCTGCCCGACCGAGGCGATCCGAGTACGGGACGGAAAAGCCCGCATTATCGAGGAACGCTGCATAGACTGCGGGGAGTGCATCAGGCGATGCCCGCATCACGCCAAAAAAGCGCGGAGCGACGACCCGGCGATGATCGCGCCTGCGGACTCGGCTGCGGCCGCCGACAGCGGACTATCCGCGCTGTACGAGCTGAAAATCGCGATACCGGCGCCCTCCCTCTACGGCCAGTTCCCCGTAAAATATTCGATAAACGAAATCCATCGCGCGCTCATAGACTGCGGCTTCGACATGGTATATCCGGTGGCGGCCGCTACCGGCGGAATCGCGGGAGCTTCGGCAGCCTTCCTCGACCGCGCGCGCTACCCGGACCTCCCGCGGCCCCTCATCTCCTCGAGCTGCCCTACAATCATCAAGTTCATACAGATCCGCTTTCCTTCGCTCATAGAAAACATCGTGCCGGTAATCGCTCCCATGGAGCTTGCCGCCCGCATGGCCCGCGCTGAAGCGAAGCGGCTCTTCCCGAACCGCCCGAAAGCCGGCGTATTTTTCATCTCGCCCTGCGCGGGAAAAATAACAGAGGCGAAAAGCCCGCTCGGGGACGAGACCTCTTCCGTGGACGGCGTGTTCAGCATGGCCGACTTCCACCTTCCCATGCTCGCCGCCCTCCAGAAAGCAGGCGAAGGGGACGGAGCCCCGCAGCCGCTCAGCCTGTATCCCGAAGACATCGCCTGGTCCCGCGCAGGCGGGGAAGCCGAAGACACCGGAGCCGAGAAAGGAACGGCAACGCTCGCGGTGGACGGAATGGACCAATGCGTAAAGATCCTTGAAGCGGTGGAAGACGGAAAGCTCGACTCGGTAGACTTTCTGGAGCTGATGGCCTGCGCCTCAGGCTGCGTAGGAGGCCCGCTCACGGCCCTTACCCCGGCGCTCGGCAAACACATCGTAAGCGAACGAGAAAAAGAGCTCGCCGCACGCCCGGAAAAGACGGAACAAACCCTCGTCGTCCGCAGAGAGCTTCTCGCGGAAGCAGCCGCGATAACCGACGTTCGCTCGAAAGCGGACGAACGGTCCGCGACGGCCCGGCAGGAAGGAACGAAAACAGCCGAACCGGCGTCCGAGACGGCGCGGAATGCAGAAGCCGCGCGCGCGCGCAGGCTCGACTGCGAGCGATGCCTCCGCACCGAACGATTCCCGCCCCGCCCTGCCCTCCAGCTCGACAGCGACTACCGGCGAGCCGTAGAACTGATGGAAAAAATGGAAGAAATCCGCGCGGAGCTTCCGGGACTCGACTGCGGCTGCTGCGGAGCCCCCAACTGCCGCGCGCTCGCCGAAGACATCGTAAAAGGCCTTGCCCGCAAAACGGATTGCGTTATTATTCTAAAAGAACAATACCGCAAACTGCTGGAACGCCGCGGGGGAGAAGACGCATGAAACATGAACTGCGCCGCGAAATGAAGAGAAAACTCCAAGCTCTCGGCGAAGGAGAGGTATTCAGAGTCGGCATGAGCGAGGAAGTTCTTCCGAAAACGACAAAAACGCTGTTCACCTACCTGCCCTTCGGGAACGAGATAGATCCTTCCGGGCTCGCCGGCTGGGCCCTCGATGCCGGAATCGAGGTAGGAGCCCCCTGCGTGCGCGGAGAGGACCTCGAGTTCAGAAAAATCGAATCCGCTGACGGCCCCTTCCGGTCCGGAGGATTCGGCATCCGCGAACCCCTTGCCGACGCTCCCCTCCTGTGGAGTCCCGCGGCCGAAAACCGCGGAGGATGCCCGAAACTCGAGAGTCTCCTCCCCCTCGCCGTACTCGTTCCCGCGCTCGCCTTCTCCCGCTACGGGCACCGGCTTGGACGCGGGAAAGGCTGCTACGACCGCTTTCTCTCCGCCCTCCTGAAGGCGGCAGGCGACCGGAGAAAGGAAATAACGCTCATCGGAACCTGCCACGACTGGCAGATACTGAGCCATGTTCCCGCCGAATCCCACGACATCCCGGTCGATTGCCTTCTCACCGGCAGGGGATGTATAGTATGCGCAACAGAATAAGAAAAGGGGACCGACATGGGACACATTAAATCCGCGCTGGAAATAGCGCTTGAAAAAACAGCAGACATCGCGGTCGACAAAACCGCTATCGACAGCAGAGACCTGAAAAACCGGGGGAAAAAGGGAGCGAGCGAGTTCCTTTCCGCCCTGGCAAGCATAGCGGCCGCACGCTCAGCCGCAGCCGAGAAGTCAAACGCCGACGAACCGGCAGCCGCGGCGGCGGAAAACGCAGCGGAGACCGAACGCCCGGCAGTCGACTCGAACGCCGCCGATACCGGAGAACAAACAGCCAAAGCCGCCGCAAAATTCCTTGAAGCCCTCAAGGAAGCCGACGCAGAGCGTATGCGCCTCGTAGCCGAAGGCGCCGCCTCCATCTTCATTGCATCGCTTAATCTTCCTTCTTCTGAAGACGACATCACCCGATTCCAGTCGACCGGAATCGGGCTCGAGCTCCTTCTCCCCGGAGCCGGCATGGGACAACTCTTCGAGCAGCTCGCCCAGATACTCGAGCAATACCTCCAGGAGCGCGGACAAACCGAGCAGGCCATGCAGCAGCAATACCTTCCCCGCCTCCGCGCGAAGCAACAGGAAATGGCCAAACGCTACGGCCAGAACATGCCGCTCGACCCGCGGCAGGACCCCGAATTCATGGCTGCGCTGAACAAAAACATGCGCATGGTGGAGCAGCGCTACGAACCCGTGCTCGAAGAAGTGCGCTCCCGAATCCGCGAAGCGGTCGGCATGGAGGAAAACTGAAAACGCTTTTTTTTAGTTCGCACCCCGTTGACATTTTTTGCTAAAAGCGGTAAGTTATTCTTCGTCAGGAACGCGCAAGCGAACCTGCACATTCCCCTGTAGCTCAGTCGGCAGAGCAAGTGGCTGTTAACCACTTTGTCCGGTGTTCAATTCACCGCGGGGGAGCGACGGTCGAAAGACCTCAGGAAAACCCGATTCGTAAAAGTATCGGGTTTTTGCTTTTTAAACACATGGTCTAAAACCGAGGCAGACCGCCCGCCGGCGCATTCGCGCCGGCTCCATCAGGCGCGAAAACTTTATGCGCGGAGCCCCCGCGAACGAAGGTCCTTGCAGGGGCGGATAATAAACGGGAGCAAAAAAAGCCGCCCCGGAAATTCGGAGCGGCTTCGTGAATCGGGATATTTTTAACTACAATATCGATTACTCTTTCCGCAGCCTCATCCAGCTTGGCAATGCAAGCTTGAATTTGCCGCTCCCGCGCACCCACACGACGACGCTTTGCAAGACAATGAAAACGTAGAGGAGAAGTCCGCTTACAATTGCCTGAAAGTTGGAATTGACGCCCGCCGCGCGGATGAGTTCGTTGATAGTAAGAAGCGTGAGCGCGCCGATCGGAGAACCGAAGAGGTTTCCCACGCCGCCGGTGAGCATCGTGCCGCCGATGATGGAGGCGGCGATCGCTTTCATCTCGAAGCCCGAGGCGTTTCCGACGTTGCCCGCTCCCGTCGTCATAATATAGACGAAGCCCGCGATTCCCGAAAGCGCTCCGCACAGGAGATACGACATGAACTTCGTCTTGCGCACATTGATGCCGAGCATCAGGGCACTCTGACTGTTGCCGCCGACCGCGTAGAGGTTGCGACCGAAGCGGGACCACTTCATGAGAGCGACGAGGATGACGATGAGGACCAGTGCAACCATTGTGCCGAGTTTGATCTGGAGCGGGATGAAATTTCCCAGCCGGTTATTATTGCCGAGGAAGGGAATGACGATGTTGTAATCTCTGAGCGCGACGAAGCCTTCGTGCGACACGTTGATCGGGTCCTTGTGGATCGTGGTCAAAAGTCCGTTCGCGAGGAACATGCCGGCGAGAGTGATAATAAACGGCTGAATCTCGAGGTACGAGATAAGAAAGCCCTGCAAGACGCCGAACGCGAAGCCGATGGCAAGAGCGAGGATCATGGCGCCGCCGATGCTGCCGCCCTTCGATTGAAGGAAGACCGCGCAGCACATGGTCACGAGGCCTGTCACCGCGCCGACAGAAATGTCGATGCCGCCGCCGATCATGACGATGCTGATGCCGAGCGTCAGGATGATAAGCGGGGCGTTCAGGCTGAAAAGGTCGAAGAAGGTCTGGAACTGCAGGAAACTTCCCGGATAGCGCACAATGGCGAATCCATACATCAATACGAATATGACCGCGGCGATGATGAACAGCAGATTCGAATTCGAGAGCGCTTCCTTTGCCTCAGGATTTTTCAACGTTGCCACATTAAGCCTCCTTCTTCGCCGGCGCATCTGGCGCAGCGTTTTTTCTCGCGATGTCGCCGAAGGAACCACCGCCCGTCCGCATCCTCGCACGGGCGAAATACTCGCGGACTGCGGGAGAGGAGATTATCATGAGGATAATGATGAACACGGCCTTGAAAGCTTTGATCGTCTCGGTGCCGACCTCGAGTCTGAGCAGCGTCCTGCTCAGCATCTCGATAGTGTACGCGCCGATGATCGAACCGGTGATGCTGAACTTTCCGCCGGACAGGGCGTTGCCGCCGATGGCGACGGCGAGGATCGCGTCCATCTCGACGAACTTGAGGATGTTGACGCTGTCGTGGCGGCCGGCTTTAGTAACCGCGATGAAGCCTGCGACCGCTGTACAGATTCCGAGAAGCATGTAGGACAGGAATTTGATCCGTATCGGGTTGATGCCGTTAAGCCGCGCCGCCTTCTCGTTGATTCCAACCGTCTCCGAGTAGAGCCGGAGATTGGTCACCTTGAGGAAAACCGCGACGATCACGATAAAGATAGCCGTCAGAAGGATCGGCGTCTGTATCGGCAATCCCGGCATGATCCCGCCGATCTGGCTCGTCAGTTCATTGGCGAGAACGGGAGAGAGCTTGCCGTCGATCATAAACGAGATGGAGCGCCCCGCGGTAAACAGGATCAATGTCGCGACCATCGGCTGCACCTTGAATATTGCGACCAGAGAGCCGTTGAACGCGCCGATGACGATGCCGACGCCGCAGCTTATAAGGAAACCGAGAAAGATGGTCATCCAGGTGATCTCGCTCGATTGGAGGAGAAACTGGACGAACACGGCGGACGTGATCGCGGCGGCAACGCCGACGCTGATGTCCTGCCCGCGCGAGGACGCGGTGACCAGCGTCATGCCGATCGAAAGAATTACAAGCTCCGAAGCGCCGAAAAGCATGTTCGGAATGTTCCCGTACAGAGCCCCGTTAATCATCTTAACGCTGAAATAATCGGCTCCCTTGATCAGGTTTATCACGACAAGGATCGCAAGAACCGAGAGAGGGAGCAGGAGATGTGAAAAGTGCTGAGCGATTCTGTTCTGTTTCATTTGTGTCCCCCCGCTATGACGTGCATAACGTCTTTTTGCGTCAAATTCGCGCCGGTCAGCTCGCCGGCGATCTGGCGGTCCTTCATGACGATGAGGCGCGAACAAGTCCGGAGCATTTCCTCTATTTCGGAGGAAATGAACGTAACGCTGACGCCCTCTTCGGCGAGTTTGAGCATCAGTTTCTGGATTTCCACCTTGGTTCCGACGTCGATGCCCCGCGTCGGCTCGTCAAGAATCAGGTACTTGGGGTGCGTCAAAAGCCATCTGCCGAGGATAACCTTTTGCTGGTTGCCGCCGGAAAGCTGCTTGATGGGCGTATTGACGGATGCGGTCTTGATGCTCAGGCGCTTTACGTACTCGTCCGCGAAAGCTTCCGCCTGTTTCCGCGAAAAGGGCCTGAAAAATCCCTTCATGACCTGCATTGCGAGAATGATATTATCGCGCACCGAAAGGTCGGCGATGATTCCGTCGCCCTTGCGGTCCTCGGGGAGGTAGCCGATGCCCTGCCTCATCGCATCGATAGGCTCGTCGATTTTTGCCTTCTTGCCGTTGATTTTTATCTCGCCGCCGGTAACCTTGTCCGCGGCGTAAATCGCGCGAACGCTCTCGCTGCGGCCGGATCCGAGGAGCCCGGTGAATCCGTTTATCTCTCCCTTCCGTATTGCGAAGTCAAAGGGCTTCACTCCCGCATCGCTCGAAAGGCCAGAAGCCTCTAAAACAGGGACGCCGCCATCAAGCGTGCAGGTCTCGCCCTTTTTCAGGTTTTCCACGTCCTCGAGCGCCTTGCCCATCATCTTCGAGACCAGCTCGAATTGGGGAAGCGAAGCGGCTTCGTATTCTCCGATCAGCTCTCCGTTGCGGAGGACCGTGATTCTGTCGCTTATTTCATATACTTGATCGAGAAAGTGGGTGATAAAAACGATTCCCACGCCTCTCGACTTGAGTTCGCGCATAAGCTCGAAAAGTTTCCGTACTTCATCCTCGTCGAGAGAGGATGTCGGCTCGTCGAGGACGAGAATTTTGCAGTCCATGTCGACTGCGCGCGCGATCGCGATCATCTGCTGCACCGCTAGCGAACAGCTCGAAAGCTGTTGGGTCGGCCTCGACGGAATGCTGAGCGAGTCGAGCAATTTCTTCGCTTTCGCGTTCATGCTGTTCCAGCTGACGAATGCATGCCTGCCCCGGCCGATGAACATGTTTTCCGCGACGGTCAGATTGGGACACAGGGTTATTTCCTGGTAGACCGTGCCTATTCCATTGTCTTGCGCCTCTTGCGGCGATTTGAAGTGAACCGGCTTTCCTTCAACGGTTATTTGACCGGCGTCTTTTTCGTATACGCCCGTCATTACCTTAACAAGCGTGGACTTGCCTGCTCCATTTTCACCCATGAGTGCGTGGACTTCGCCTTTTCGCAACGTAAAGTTAACGTTCGACAGAGCCCGGACCCCGGGAAAGGTCTTGCAGATTCCCTGCATTTCTAGCACCTTATCCGACTGCAATTAGAGACCTCCTTCGGCTTACCGCGCATATTAAAAAAGCGGTGCGGCAGACCGCACCGCGCGATGCGGCGGCCGGAATCAACCGGAACGCCGCGCCGCCCTTTCAAAACGACTGATCGTGCATAAACGCCTGAAGGACGGTTACTTTGTGATCACGCCCTTTCCGGGATCGGCATTGAGGCCGAGTTTGGTGATGATGTCGTCGGTGATCGTCGCGGTGTCCGCGAAGATTTCTTTCTGGAAGACGATTCCGGTCGGTAGCGTACCGGACTTGATCCACTTGGAAATCTCGCCTGCCTGGCGGGGGCTGCACTGCACGTCGCAGTCCCAGTATCCGGCCTGCACGTTGCGGAGAGCGAAGCGGTTAAAGTCGAATCCGAGGATTTTGACCTTTCCGTCCTTTCCATGGGTAATGCCGGCAGCGTCGAGAGCCTGAACGGCGCCCTGGGCCATGCCGTCATTTTCGGCGTAGATCACGTTGAAGTCTTTCTTCGCGGCGATCGCGGCTTCCACCACTTTGCGGGCTTCTTCGAGGCTCCAGCTGTCTCCGCCGGTACCGTCGGCGACCAGGTTGATCTTGCCGTCGGCCTTGGCCTTGAGCACGGCGGCGGAGCGGCCGAGTTCGGCGGCCGAACCAAGCTGTCCGCGGATGAGGATGAGATTAACCGTGCCGAGATTCTGGGCGAGAACCCAGTTCATAGCGGTGTTTCCCTCGGTCGCCATGTCGGAGACGAGAGCTGCCTGAAAGTTCGAGGCATCGGTATCAATGAGGCGGTCAAAGAGGAACACCTTGACGCCCGCGGTCTTCGCGGATTTAAGGACGTTGTCCCATCCGGACGCGTTCGCGGCAGAAATAAGGAGATAGTCGACGCCGTCGCGGATGTAGCCCTGAGCGGCGGCGATCTGCTCGCTGTTGTCGCCGGTGTTTGTCTGCTTCGCGTCGTAGCCGTTCGCTTTCGAGAAGACGGCGTTCATGTCTTCGACGTTCGCCTGGCGATATCCGGACTCTTCCGGCGGCAGGTTAACGATACCAACCTTTATAAGCCCGCCAGCCCTCGGTGCCGCATCGCTCTTTCCGCCGGCGAATACCGGGGTTGCCATGACCATGGCCAAAAGGGCCAAAATGGCGATCTTCGTGATCTTTTTCATCTTTCTTCCTCCACTTTCATTACGTTACGGAGCGTATGCCCCTATATCCATTAGGGGGCCGTTTTGCCGCGGGCGCTACCTACATCCTTTCGCACTTAATATGATTTTTTTGGGCTAACAAGTTCACTCGCGGATATATCTAGACTTTTTTACGGGACTACTACGTTTTTATTCGATCTGCACCGGGCAGTCCGTTTTTTATTGCGCTCCCCGGCAGGTATGATACAATGAGGGTTCTGGAAGGGTATCGCATGGTTCGCCACGTCCGAACATTTTTTGTTATTCTCTGTATATTGACCATTTCCGCGTGCAAAGAAAGCAGACAGAACGACGGCGCGGCCGATCCTGTCGTGCTCGGATATTCCCAGCTCGGCGACGAGAGTACCTGGCGCACGCGGAACAGCTTTTCCATCACGACCGCGGCGCAAAAAGCGGGAATCAAGATCATGTTCGAAGACGCCATGCAGGATCAGGCGAACCAGATCAAGGCGCTCCGTTCCTTCATCGCCTACAAGGTAGACGTGATAGCGTTTTCGCCGCTCGTCGAGACCGGCTGGGACACGGTGCTCGGAGAGGCGAAGGCGGCGGGCATCCCGGTGATTCTCGTGGATCGGATGATCAAGACCTCCGACCAGAGCCTCTATGCCTGCGCTCTCTGTTCGGACTTCAGGCGCGAGGGCCGCAAAGCCGGGGAATTCCTCGTGAAAAAGTACAAAAACGTTTCGGGTCCCGTCAACATCGTGGAGTTGGCGGGGACGGAGGAATCGACCCCCGCCATAGGGCGTTTCGAAGGCTTCAGGGATATTATTTCCGCGCATCCGAAATTCAGGGTGATATTCAGCGAAGACGGCGACTTCATGGCCAGCAAGGGCCGGGAACTCATGAACAAGATACTGGATCTCTACAAACCCGAAGAAATCAACGTGATCTATTCGCACAACGACGACATGACCTTCGGGGCCATCGAGGTGATGCAGGCGTCAGGAATCAGGCCCGGAAAGGACATCGCGATCATATCGGTCGACATGACCCAGCGGAGCGTCGATTACCTCAAGCTTGGCGTCGTCAACTGCATCATAGAGTGCAATCCAAACAGCGGTGCGCAGGTGATGGAACTCGCGCGGAAAGTAGTCGCGGGGGAACCGGTGCCGAAAAGAACGTATATCGACGAGCAAACGTTCGACGAATTCGGCGCCGTGGGAAACATTCCCAACCGCGGATACTGACGGCGAAGGCATAAGATGATGCGCAGCGACAGTATCAGGAAAGCGCTCAAATTCACGAACATCGTCATGATCCTCGCATCCATCGTCCCTTTTATCATCAACACGCTTTACTACAACATCACCCTGAACCAGTACGAGGGCATCATCGAGAACGTATACAGCGCGAACAGCCTTTCCAGCAACCTCAAAAATGATATTTACACCACCATGTGGAACATTGTGACCGGCAAGACAACGTTCAAGGATAACACGCAGTACGCGCTCATCGGCCGGATCAGGGAAAACCTCGACGAGCTCGAAAAAAACGCGAACAGCGAGGACAACGGATATCTTGTGCAGGTCGCGCGCAATACCCTGGAAACAATGGAAAGCTATGTGAACAGTATCGGCGACAATATCGCCCGGGAACGTCCCGTCCGGGAGAACGAGGAATTACTTGGAGAGATCGCGTCTGTGAGCGATCTTCTCTACGACGTCATCCAGAAATTCGTCGCGGCGGAAATGGAGCTCGCGCATATCCAGAACGCGAAAATCCGGCAATCGATGGACTTGATGACGCTTACGCAGGTTCTCCTCTTCTTCGCTATTCTCATGTTCCTGCTGCGCAATTACCGGCAGCTCAACCGCAGAATCAACGAGCCGATCTGGCGGCTCAAAACCATGGCGTCCCGCATCGCCCAGGGAGACCTTTCGATCCGCGTCGAAAAACCCGAGATCAGCGAGCTCGACGAACTCACGGACAGCCTCAACACCATGGCAGAAAAGCTCATCAAGCTCATCGACCAGAACGTGCAGAAGCAGCGCAACCTCCAGAAGGCCGAGATGAAAGCCCTGCAGGCGCAGATCGCCCCGCACTTCATGTACAACACGCTCGGAACCATCCTCTCGCTCGCCGAGGACGGCCAGACCGAAAACGTCGTAACCACGACGCTTGCACTGTCGAGCTTTTTTCGGCTGTCGCTCAATAAAGGAAGGGACTGGGTCACGGTCGCCGAAGAGAAAGCCCACGTCGAAAATTACCTCGCGATACAGAAGATGCGGTACGGGGCCATTCTGGAATACGACTTCGATTTTTCCCCGGAGATACTGAAAGAATCGATGCTCAAACTCCTGCTGCAGCCCCTCGTCGAGAACGCGATATACCACGGGATTAAGAAGACGCGGCGGCGCGGTCACATCGCGGTGAAAGGAACCGCCGAGGGCGATTCCATGATCTTCACGGTCCAGGACAACGGACTCGGGATGACGCCTGAGGAACTGGAGAAGCTGCAAGCGAACCTCTTGAACTACGACGTGTCGAGCCCCGGTTCGGGTTTCGGACTCTACAACGTGTACAAGCGCATCGAGCTCTATTACGAGACCGGCGACGGACTGACGGTTGAAAGCGAATACGACAAAGGCTGCACCATCACCCTGCGGCTGCCCATAGTGCGGACGCAGGCCGCGCAGCCGGCGCCCGACCAGACTCAAGCGGCGCCGACGGAAGGAGCTTAAAAACATGTATACTGTTTTTCTCGTCGAGGACGAGCCCCTGATCCGGGCGAACATGCGAAACGCGATCGAGAACAGCGGCGAACCCTTTAGCTGCATAGGCGAGGCTGGAGACGGCGAACTCGCGCTTACGATCATACAGGACCTGAAGCCCGATATCCTCATCACCGACATCAAGATGCCCTTCATGGACGGACTCACCCTCGCGCGGCACGCGAAGGCGATTATTCCCTGGCTCCGCGTCATCATCGTGAGCGGATACGACGACTTCGACCTCGCGCGGCAGGCTATCGACATCGGCGTCGATCAGTACATCCTGAAACCTACGCCGAACAAGGATCTCTTCGCGGCGCTGCACGTCGCGAGCGAAAAAATCGCCGAGCATAAAAAACAAAGCGTCTCGTTCTTGAAGCACCAGTCGAACGACGAGATGGTGAAGAATACTCTCATCGGTTCGTTTCTGGAACAGCTCTGCAACGGCGAAATCGGCGCCGACGAGGCGCTGCGCCGCGCCGACGAACTGGAGACAGGACTCCTGAGCAAGAGCTACGCGGTGGCGATCGCGCAGTATGAGGGAAAAAACGGTTACCCAAATCGCCTGACGATCACGTCCAAGGCGAAATACGCGCTGAGGAATGACCCGGAGGTCCTTTTTTTCATGAGCGGCGCGGACCACGTCGTGCTGATCGTCAAGGGGCCGACGGACATCGACGCCACCGGGAAGGCCTACCACGCAGCCCAGACGCTAAAGCACGAGATCGAAGACGACGGGTCGACCAAGCTCACCGTCGGCATCTCAGCCGTGACAAACCGCATCACGGGCATCCACGACGCGTACCGCGAGGCAGGCGTCTTGCTGAAGACGTTCGCCCAGACACACCGCAGCCGAATATTCTGCTCGGGCGACCTCTGCCGCGGCGACGCATCCGTCGTCCCGGCCATCGACGACCTCTTCGACGCCGACGTGGAAAACAAACTCAAATTCGCCACTCCGCAGGACGTTCCCGCCATCGTCGCAGAGTTCGCGAAAAGCATCGACACCGACGAGATGCAGAGCCTCCTCTACCGATATTACATTCTCATGGATCTCACTGCGGCCGCGACGCGCATCATCCGCAACTTCAACCCGTCGATGGCACAGGCCGAGCTTTCCCGTCACTTCGCAAGCCGCAAGGACGTGTTCTCTTCGGCCATTTCCGCGCAGGAGTTCACCGATCTCGCGACAAAGATTTGCCTGAAGTTCATAGAGCTCCGCGACAGCGGCAACAGCTGCCATCACAAAAAAATCGTTCAGAAGGCCTGCGACTTCATCAAAGAAAACTTTAATACCCCCGATATTTCGCTCAATACCGTCGCAGCCCACGTCTCTTTAAGCCCGACGCACTTCAGCACGATCTTCGCGCAGGAAATGTCCGTGACATTCATAGACTATCTGACCGGGGCCAGGATGGAAAAGGTAAAAGAACTACTCGTGACCACCGACGAAAAAATCGTCAGCATCGCTTTCTCTGTCGGCTACAACGAGCCGAATTACCTCAGCTACATCTTCAAAAAGCGCGAGGGACTGACCCCGAAGGAATACCGGACAATGAAGAAGGCGAAAGCGGAGTGATTTTTTTTTGGGGGGGGTGATGAACGCCGTCGCTGATTACAACAGATCGAGCCAATCGCGCCGGCCGTCGCTCCCGCACAGGAAAGCCCATGCAGGGGCGGATCAGGTTTTCCACTCCAGATCAACCGAAACCGTTCGCCATTGCGTAATGAACATCGCGATATTTATTGCCATGATAAAGGGGGCGTACGCCAGGTAATACAGAACGAAAGACAGCGGATTAAAACGGAAACGGGCGATGGCCGAAAAAGAACCGTATACCGCGAAAGTAAATGCAAAGCCTGCCAGCGTGCTGATCAAGCCGTCTGAAAGCATCGCGTGATGGGAGAGCCACAAGAACAAACCCGCCGGAAATTGGAAGGATTGCGCGATCATAAATATCAACGGATTCAGGAAGGATAGTTTTCCCACTGTCAACGATGCGAAGAGCAGCAGCGAAACGACGGAAGGAAGCGCTATAGCGAGAAGAGTCGTCAAAATCGAAGGCTGCCGAAAAACGCTTTTCGCCATATAAAGAAAATTGTCCTTAAACCACAACACATTTATCAGCGTCCAGCGCTTTCGTTGCTTGATCCAGTCATCCAGCGTGTCGGGCATTCCGGTGCGCACTTTCAGGGAAAGGTCGTAGGCATAGCGGGCATGGAGACGGAACGCGCGCGCGCCGAAATCGCCGTCCTCGTGCACCACCCGCTTAAACCCGCCCAAACGATCAAAAAGGGACTTGCGGACCGCGAACGCCGCTCCGATCACTCCCGGAGAACGGTGGACCAGCCTCGAAAACAAAAGACTTGCCATGGCGAGACTTTGATATTCGTGGGCGATCATCGCCGAAAAAACCGACTCGACGATCACCTCTTTCGGCATGTCCACGATATCGAACTCGACTAATTTGGATGCCAACCGGCTGATGAAGGTCGGATCGCGCGGCAGTTCGATATCATTATCGAGAAAAAGAAACGCATCAGTCTCGATCGAAAAAGCTGCGCGGTTAAGAGCCTCGGCCTTCCCTACATGCTCATCGGGGAAGACTACCTTCGCCGAATCGCCCGCTTCGGAAAGCGCGTGACTGATGGAATCCGTCATCGGACCGTCGACAACAGCGACTATTTCCAGATCTTCATACTCGTTCAAACGCAGAGAACGAACCATAGGGACAAAAAACTTCGGTTCCTTGTACAACGGTATAAGCACAGATATTTTCATGAATGACGCTCCGCGGTATTTTCAGCACCCCTATAAAACAAAAATAGAAATATCTGGTTTCATTTTTTTGAAGCAATTGAGAGCGGGAAGGTCGACGCATACAGAACACATACCGAGGCAGAACGCCCGCCGTCGCTTCGCGCCGGCTCCATCAGGGGCGCCGTTCAACGCGCGGAGCCCCCGCGTGCGAAAGTCCGTGCAGGGGCGAATCAAGAAGACGAGTCGGCTCGATTCATAAATCACCCATTTTCGAGATAATTCACATTTTGCAGAAAGTGTAGCGGGATGCGGGGTAGGCTATACAACGCCTGCCCGTCCAGTGGATCCCATTCTTAAACTAAATCAATAAGGATTATTTTTTCGAGGGCGGCGAGAACGGTTTGCCAAGGGATTAATTCCTGTTCGAGGCGGGGAATGCCGTTCAAGGGATACGAATCTAGAGGGACGAGGCGGTTTTCGAGAAGGTCGCGATAAAGAAGGTTTTCATCGACGGTAAGCCGGGTGAGGCTGCGTCGGGCTGGGGCGGGTTCGGTGACCCATTTGTCGCGGTTGGCGAGAAGGGTTTTGCGGTCCATAAGGAAGGACCGGGCAGAGGGAAAGGCGGAGCGGAGTTGGTCGAGAATTGCGAAGCCGTTGGTGTCGAGATCGCCCCAATACCATATATTTTTGTCAGCTAGCCACCGGCTTTTCGCGAGGCTAGTGAAGCCGTAGCCCCGGCCGAAAATGACGGCGGTGTCGGGAAGGCTCGGCAGCGAGAGGGCGGTGATGTCGTTTTCGATGATGAGGATGCGGGACTGGGGCAGGGTTACGGAGGCGAACTCATCGGCGGGAACCGAGAGGTCGGTGTAAGGCGTGAAGGTTGAAAGCGGGTCAAGGATGCGGAAGCGGATGAGTTCCGGTTTGGCGCGAAAGCCGAAGCGGTCTTCGAAGGAGAGGGCGGGGCTCGCAGGCTGACCGTCGCCTGACACGCTGACGAGCGCTTCCGGGTCGAGCAGATTCCACCACTGTTTGAGTAATCCGCGGTTTCGCTCTATGAATTTGGTGTCTACCCCGGGTACCGGAACCTGACGAAGGTATAGGCCGGATTTCCGGTTAGCGAGATACCAATCTGTAAGGTTAAGGAGCATCTCGAGGATAGGCGCATTCTCCAGAAGGGTGAGAGGGCGTTTGCGAACCCAAGGTTCGAGGGCCGGATAGCGCACGAGCGCGAGAGCGCAGACGGCGCGCCAAAGGTCAAGCTCTTTCCGTTTGCCGAGATAGAGGGCAAGATCGTCGAGCTGGAAGAAGATTACCGCTTCGGGGATGCGGTTTTTTCCGAGCTGGCGGTGATCCCATTCCTTCCATACAAGGGTCAGTCCGCTCCTGGCTTCCTTGTCCGCATGCAGCGCCCACGCTTCGGTCCAGCGGCGGACCGTATCGAAGCCTTTGAGGGATTCTGAAGCGGTGGGACCCTTGAGGGGAAACCGAAGGTTGGGCGGTTCGGAAGCGGCATAATCGGGGCATGAGTTTTCACTCACCGGCTCGGGCACCGTGAAATATTTCCCTTTACGCCAAGCGTCGAGTAGTTTCGCCTTCAGGTCATCGGGGAAGGAGAGATTCACTGATCGTTCTCCGGAGAAGCTGATTCGCCCGAACCAATGTCGGAGCCCGCTTGCCCTGCGGCACGTTCCGCTTTCTTGGCGCGGTAAGCCTCGATCGTGAGGGTCTGAAGACGGGAGTCGCGGCCTTCATCGTTGTAGACGAAGCCGACGGTGGACACATAGGGCTCGATGATATGGATTTTTTGCAGGGGTGTGACGATGAGGAGCTGCAGGTTGAGTTCCTTAAAAAGGCGCAGTCCGTATCGGCTTGATTCGTCGGACCCCCGGCCGAAGGCTTCGTCGATCATGACAAAGCGGAAGCTGCGGGATTTGGTTTCGCCCCGCTCCAGGCCAAACTGGTAGGCAAGGCTCGCGGCGAGAATCGTGTAGGCGAGTTTTTCTTTCTGGCCGCCGGATTTTCCGCCCGAGTCGGCGTAATGCTCGAACTCGGTGTCGTCTTCCCGCCAGCGCTCGGAGGCAGCGAAGCCGAACCAATTGCGTACGTCGGTAACCTTTTCGGTCCAGCGGCGATCCAGCTCGGCATACCCTTCCCTGCCCCGGAACCGCTGGATAATTTCCTTCACCTGCAGGAATTTCCGCTCCCCATAGAGTTCGTCCTGGGTTTGGCCCAGAGTGCCTTCGGTGCAGGAGCGAAGCTGTGCCCGGAACTCCCTGATTTCCGCATCAACTGAACTTTGATGCTCGAGCAGAATATATCGCCCCGGATTGTAATCGATGGCGGCGAGAGACTTGTTGATGCGGTCGATACGCTCGCGGATCAGGCTTCCTTCGGCGTCGAGCTGGGCGCGGAAATTCGCTACCTCGCGGATGGTATTTTCGTTCAACAGGGTTTTAAACTTCGCCTCGAAGGCGGGAAGGTCGTCAGCCAGGAGCTTCGAAAGCATGGAGCGGTATTCCTCGCCTGCGGCCACTGATTCGTCCAGTTCCCGGGTTTCCACGGGATAAGCCAAGCGGAAATCTTTCATGCGGCCGACTATTCTACCGGTAAGGGTTTCAAGCCGTTTCCCTGCGGAATCAATTTTACCCTGAAGGTAATCCCGAAAGGTACGCTCCTGCAGATCAAGATTCATCAAGTTCGGAGAATGTTCGCCCGGGGCTTCTTTTTGCAGGGGCTCCAACAAGGAGGCTAGATCGTCCCGGGGAGCAAGAGCCGGGTTCTTGGGAATATAGGATTCGAGGGCGCTCAAAATCGAGGTTTCACAGGTTCCCAAATCGGCTTTTTTATCCTCCTCCTGCTGTTCCAGCCGGGAAAGGGCATCGCGCCGGGAGTTGAGCCGGTTTTCCTGCTCGTCCAAACGACTCTCGGTTTCGGCTAAACGACGGGTCAGATCTTTGAGGATGTCGGAAGAGCCTTCCAGGACACGAAGGGCTTTTTCAACTTCGGCGATCTTGAGAGCAGCTCCCTGCCAGTCGATATCCTCGAAGCGGAGAAAGTTTTCCAGGGCGGACACGGCGTCGCGGACGGAGCGGAGAACGTCGAGCTCTTCAAGGAGGGAGTTCCGTTTTTCCGCCAGGGCGGCCATTTCACTGGCCAGCTCCGAGGCGGTTTTTTCGAGGACCCTGATTTTTTCTCGGTTAGTCCAGCCGAGAACGTAGCGGCTCCGGTCCCGAAGGTCGTAGCGGTCGTCCTTCTCGTGCCGGGCGCCCCCTTCCTTGGTTTGTCCCGAAGGTGTCACCGCCTTCTCGTTCCGTCTGAAGTCCGTAAGGCTGCGGCAGCACACGTGGTCAAACCGACGCTCCAGCTGGGCGGTTACCCAGGGCGCAAAGGCAGGGTCGCGCTTCACATCGATCTTCGACGCGAGAGAGTCGGTACTGGCAGACATCCCGCCCGAGCCGCTCCCGCTGCCCATTTCCTCCCGCACCCGGAAGTACACCAAGCGGCCCCGCAAATTGGTACGATCCACGTATTCTGAAACCCGCTGATAGCGCTCCTCGCTCACCAACAAGGACAGGGCAAAGTTGTGCAGAACCCGCTCGGCGGCACCTTCCCACTCTTCCTCCCCTTCTTTTATGCGCAAGAGCTCGCCGCAAAAAGGCAGGGCTTCCGGCAGCAAATCCAGGGCGCGGCAAAGGTCGTCGCGAATCTCCACTTGCCGGGCGGGTATATTGCTCGCCCGCTTTTTCAGCGAGGCAATTTCCGCATTAACCGCCTGCTGTTTTTCCCGGAGCCCATGAATGTTTACATCTATCTCGGTTCGGCTGTTTTGAATCGCCGCTTCTTTCTCGGTAAGGGCCGCGTTCGCCTCCCGGGCAAGGCTGAGGTTTCGGGCAAAGGATTCCGCGTCGCCCGCTGCAGGAAGTTCCGCGACCTTCCGAAGATCGTCATACCGTTTCCTGTTTTCCTTCAGTTTGTCCCGGCTCGCTTCCAGCTGTATTTTTTGGGTGCGGAGCCGCTCAATCTCGTTACCACCCTGGGCGGCGATGGATTCCTTGATCCGCTCCCGCTCGAGCCGCGTATCGTTGAGCTCAGAGGTCACCGTTTCAAGGACGGTCCGCTTCGAATTGATTTCTTTTTCGAGCTGGGCGATTTTTTCGGCGAGCAGGTCGCGGCGGATAAAACCGTAATGCAGGCTCAATCCATTCCGGCAAGAAGTCAGGTTTTCCCTCAAGGCCGTTTCTTCGGCATGGGAACCAAGATCGGCTGCCAGGGGTTTCAGCCGGTTAATCTGATCACGGGCGCGAAGGATCGCCTCATGGGCCCGGTCAAGATCGTCAAAGTGATGAATAAGAGCTTCGATCTTCGGACCGCTTTCAAAGGCTTCGAGCATGTGGCGCTGGACGAAATCCGTCAGGTCGCCTACTGATTTCATGGACACTGTCTGGTGAAAGAGCTCCAAAGCCTGCTCGTTCTGAATGCCGAAAATACGCCGCCACTCAAGGCCGTAACTTTTAAAGTCGTCAAAAAGCGCGCAGGAAGGAAGAGATTTCAGGTTTTTCCTCAAAGCCCCGATTTCGCTTCCGAAGCCCGTGAAATGATCCCGCACATTCAAGTCAGATTCGGATACAAGGTAAAACCGCGCAGGCTGGCCCTTCACGTCTTTTTGCCAAAACACCTGGGCCAGGGTCACGGTCTGGTTGTAGCCCTCGTTCCGGAACACCCCGAGAATCACCGAATAATCCTGCGTTCCGCGCAGGGCCACCGAGCGCGAAGCAAGGCCTTCATCGCTCCGCTCGGACTTGAAATACCCGAGCACGTAGGAGCGCAAATCCCGCTCCTTTGTTCCCGCCCCGGCAGCCCGGTTATAGGCGATCCGGTTTGCCGGAATCAACAAAGTGGTCAGGGCGTCCACCAGGGTGGATTTACCAGAGCCGATGTCGCCGGTCAACAGGGCGTTTTTTCCCTCCAGGGGAAAGGTCCACACCCGGCCGTTAAAGGTTCCCCAGTTGTACACCTCCAGCCGGTCCAGACGGAACCCCGCCAGGGTGTCGCTTTCCGCAAAATCAAGGAAGCCGTCATTCACCGCGATCATTGTCCTGGCCTCCCTTTGTGCCGTAATCGAACTCGCCGTATTCAGCCAGGCGTTTGTCGAACTCCGAAAGCCATTGAGCATCCACAAAGACCTTCAAAACCCGGCGCACCTCGATCTTCTTCCCGTCATCTCCCAAATAGCGGATAAAACCCAGGTCGTGCACCCGGTTCAAATAGTTGTCGAACCGGGTAAGCCACTGAACCTCGTTGTTGCCCTTTTGCAAAAAGGTCTCGGTCAATTTTATCAGCTCTTCCCGGTCAAGGATCAGCCGGGGGTCTGACCCCGCCGCGTCGTGCTCGGCAAACTTCCGCCGGAGCAGGGCCAAAATCAGGCTCACGGGATAGCTCAGCTGCCGGCGCGGTATGAGCTTCGGAATATCCGCCGACTCCTCGTCGGCGGTGGACTTCAAAAAGCCGTAGCCCTCTTCCTCGGAAAGGACGAGGTCAAGGCCCAGGAGGTTGAAATGGTCCATCACCGACCCCTGACGCTTCAAAAGGCTTTGCCACAGGCCCTCGTCATCTTCCCGATACACGATACCTTTCAAAAGGCGAACCAGCACCCTGGAATAGTCAATGTCTTTTTCTTTCATTTTGAACTCCGGCAAAAGAGAATGAGCGGTGATCGCGCTTCACGCAGCACCTCGTTATCATCGACCCAGGAAACCCGCTCCCGGCCCGTCTCGTCGATAATGCTCAGCGGTCGCTCCGAGGCGATCTGTACGTAGGCCACCAGCTCGGATAAGCCTTCCTCCAAGGGAAAGCGCGAAAGCACCGCTGCAAGGCTTACCTGAGCCGAATCGGCCAGGCAGGAATCGATATTCGCCTCGAGCCGTGCGCGGTCCACAAAAGCCTGATCCAGAAGAAGGCTCATGTCCAACTCTTCCGAACCGGTTTCCGGCAAAGCGCTGTCCAGGGACACCGCCAAGGGGGCATGAAAAGGGGATAATCCATGGGCAGGGTTATATCGCAGCGACTCCCGGAAATTTCCATAAAAGCGGCGTCGCTCGGCGGTTCTTCCGCATGCCCTACCGCCTTGTGCTCGATGCTCCTCAGCAGGTCCATAATGCGCCGGTTTTCCCAAAAAGCCTTGTCGTCAAGATACCGGCGAAGCTGGCTCGAGAGCTGGGCCACCCGGCGCTGGGTTTGCTCCCCCGCGAAAATCCAGTCAAAATGCACCCGACGAAGCCGTCGGTCTTCAAGAAGGTCCCCCAGCTCGCGGATATTCCACGCCTTGTCCAACAAGGCTTCCAGCTCATCCCGGCTCGCGGGATGCATGATAAAATCCCAAAAAGCGCGAAAACTCATGCCCTCGTCGGAATCGGTAATCTCGTCGTGACGGTCAAGAATGCGCCTGAGAAGGTCGCTCTTTTCCCCGTCCCACAGGGTAATCTCCTCGCGGATGGACCGGTCCAGATCCATAAAGTTCCGCTCCACCGCGCGAAAATCCCCAAGCAAATCCCGGGCGGTCTGACGGAACTGCTGAAACCGCTCCCTCAGTTCCCGGTCGGTAAGCCCCGTAAACTCGCCCTTCTTCAGCCGCTCAATCTCGGCCTCGACCTCTTTCTTCTGCTTCTTCAGGGCCTTCATCCGGAGCTCCCGATTTTCCTCGGTCCCGTGTACCACCTGCCGCAAAAGGTCAAAACACAAATTGAGCCGCCCCTCGGTCCCGAGAAACCCCGACCCCGAAAGCTGCTCCATCCACGACAGGGCCTTCTCCGCCTCAGGCGTCAAATCGTAATGGGGAGTGTCCGAACCTTGGGGGTAAAATTTGCGAAGCCAGCCCCGGGAATCGGACGTCCACTCGGTCAAATACTCCGCCGCAGTACGCGGAAACGGATCCCCCTCCAGCCGCTCGGCTAATGTCCGCTGATAATCGTCCAGCGCAAGAATTAAATCGGTCTCGCTCACCTGCCGCACATTATTTTCCCGAAACGTCCGGTCCAAAAAAGAGGCCACCATAGCCGCATTGTCCGCCATAAAAAGCCGCCAGGCCGGGTGATTTTTCCTGTGATGCGCGAGGGTATCAAAATCTAATGCCATTCATGTTACCTTAAGTCGAGGATTATACCATAAAGAGGAAAGATTGAGGCAGGGGGATATTGATAAGGGATGAGGCAGAAGGCGTCATGCGGGTCGAACGGTGTACGGCGGAGCCGCCGCCGGGAGCGGACTTTTTACTGCGACTTAAAAAAACCCACCTTTTTGCACTGATTTTCACCGTTGACCCGGGTCTATCTTCTATGGATCGCAATCCCGATTGACCAGAAAGCTGCGCGAAAAGCATCGTGGTAAAAATAAGACCAACTGGAAAATCCCTTGGAGCCTTTCTCGGTTTCATGTAATTGTACCAGCTGTTGGAATTGAGATATTGGAATGAAATCTAGCATTTGGACCAATAGCATGTTAGTATTATTCAAGTCTGATTTCCTTCTGCGGTAACGGTTTTTGTATGGTAACTTTAATCATGCAATGGAAATCAAACTCTCTATTTCAAATTATTTTTTGGACACTGGTGTCATTACATTTATTTTTATAGCCCGCTTATTCAGGCCTTTTCTCTGCATACTAACCGAAAAAAACACTGTGCGAAGTTTACGCAGGTTCGACTGGTATAATTCTCATAGACCACTGGTATAATTCTTAAAGACCACTGGTATAATTCTCATAGACCACTGGTATCCAGAAATTTTCATCACTGTATCTGGTCTCCATTCACCGCGGATGAGGGATGTTAGAAAGGTCGTTAGGAAACCCGTTTATACAAGACCGAGGCAGAACGCCCGCCGGCGCATTCGCGCCGGCTCCATCAGAGGCGGAATTCAACGCGCGGAGCCCCCGCGTGCGAAGGTCAATGCAGGGGCCTAAATCATTCCGATTACCAAACCTCTCACCCTTTATAGAGATTTTTCACATTTTGCAGAAAGTGTAGCGTGATGTGAGACAACTTCATGGTAGAATAATATAAAAGGCATAACAAATTTCTACGGAGGATCTATGAAAAAGCTCGCACTGGTTTTAATTGCAGGACTCGTACTACTAGCGCAAAACATCTCTGCACAGGATCAACAAAACAGAAGCTTATACTTCGATATCGGCATGGGGACGGGCGCCGTCAGCTACGGAGAAGAACTCGACGATGTCATGAAAATCCTCGACGGACTCGGCGCGGACAGAACGACAATCTACGCGGATATAGCAGCCGGGATAGCGGCAACGCAAAAGATGTACGTCATTTTCTCCGCAGCCGCATTCGCCGACGGCTTGCACTATCAGAATGAAAGCATAATCATGACCTCAATATTGGCAAGCGGCGGAATACGCTATTATCCGTTCGTGACCGGCCTGCAGATCGGCGCTGAGATGGGAATGGGCACTATTAAAATCGAAGTTACAGGGGAAGAAGAAATCGAAAGCGATCCGGAGATTGGAGGAAAATTTACAGCCGCCTACGATTTCGATTCGACAAAAACCGGAGCTGCCTTGCAGATTGGAGTATCGCTTCTTTATAGCATTTTCGAGGAGGATACTATTTCCGGAGGGGCGCTGTTTGCCAAGTTCGCATACAAGTAAAAAGCAATGAGAATAGACGCTGTCGGCCTACGGGATACCCTTCTACGAGAAGGACGACTACGCCGGAAACACGAGCTCGAAAAGGTGGTTCATCGATCCGGCGGAATACGAGAAAACGATTCCCGTCAGGCTCGACTCGATGGAACGCATGATGCTCCGCTCGATAGTCGAGCGAACGAGGGTCTTCGACAAAACAAAACTGAAATGCAGAATGGACCGATTGCGAGCGAAGCTCAATGCAACCATCCTCCACGACAAAGTGCGGCCTGTGCAGAGCACGGTCTACACTTTCAAGGGCAGCATCTCCTACGAGGGCAAGGAAGACATCATCGACCTCCTGTGCTCCTGCATCGAAGAACGCGCGCGCGCGGCCGTAACCTACCGCTCGCCCTCCTCCGCCGAAGATAAAACCTACGACATCGAACCGCTCACTCTGGTGGATCACGGCAACGCCCTCTACGTGATCGTCGCCATCCCCAAGCACAACCGCAACATCCGCATACTCGCCGTAGACCGCATCAAAAAGCTGGTTAAAACCGGCGAAGTCTTCGAGATACCGGACGGTTTCGACCCCCACGCCTATCTCACCCCCTCATTCGGCATCACCGTGGAAGAACCCCTGAACGTACAAATCCGCTTTACAGCGGAAGCCGCCTTCTACATCCGCGAACGAGTCTGGGGCCAAAATCAAAGCATTCAGGAATGCAAAGACGGCTCGATCATCCTGTCCTTTAGCGCCTCCGGCATAAAAGAAATCGCCGCCTGGATCCTGTCCTGGGGCAAAGGCGCCCGCGCCCTCGAACCGGAAGCCCTGGTAGAGCGCGTACGGGAAGAGCTCGCAGGAGCGGCCGCGGGGTATGGGGAGGGGTGACTGAAAAAACTCAATAGCGGCAGGGCGGCAATTATGATGCCAAGAAATTGATCATGCTTTTCGTTTTGACGAAACATACCCCCTTTAACGCTTTTTAACTCGGATATATCGAAGAACCTGTATTCGACCTGCGAACCTGCGACCGACGATAAGGCAGCGGTTTAGTTCGTTCGAAAGTGCTGCGTAACTCCGCCTTGGATCTAAGTTCTTTCCATCCTTTCTCCCTTCCCCCGCCCCTGCATGGACCCTCTCCCGCGGGGGCTCCGCGCGTTGCCGTTGCGCGCTTCTTTTCGCGTTCTGCCTCGGTCTCCTGTCTTAAAAAAAGCAATTCTTTTTCTGATGTTGCGCGGCGGATGTCGTGGTACCATTCAGGGGAGGCGCTCGGGCGCGGAGGGGATTTCGCGGATGTATATTTTCAGCATACAGTCGGAGATCGGCATGGATGAAAAGGTCCTATTATCAGGCGAGGTTCACGGGGTTCCGGAGGATGTCGCGGAAGCGTTGAGCGCCCAGGACGGATTGATCGGCATCTGGAACGCTTTGACTCCGCTCGCGCGCAACGAGTGGATTTGCTGGGTCGAGAGCGTCAAGCAGGAAAAGACGCGGAGGGAGCATGTCGAGCGGCTGGCGGCCGAGCTCCGCGAGGGAAAGAAGCGGCCCTGCTGCTGGCCTGGTTGCCCGCATCGAGCGAAGAAGACGCAAAGGAAGGCAGGAAACCCGAATCAGGATGAATCAGGGACGAAGGCAGGCGACAACCGCGGAGAAAGCTCGAAGGAAGCAGATTCGATCGACCGGTTCATCGAAGCGAAGGTGCCGGATCGATATAAACCGGTCGTCGAAAAATTCCGCCGCTTTGTCGCCGGGGAGTTTCCGGAACTGCGGGAAGAAATGCGCGGAGGAACCGACAAGTATTACGGAGTTCCCGTATATCGATACAAGAGGATTGTCCTTACCCTCAGCCCGACTCAAAAAGGAATTACCTTTTCGTTTTCCGAGGGCAGGAAGTTCGAAGATCGGTACGGCCTGCTTGAGGGCGAGGGAAACAAAACGCTGAACCTGAGAATCGGCGGCGAAGGAGAGTATTCCGAGGACGTTCTGAGATATTACCTCAGGCAGGCCGTCGAGTTCGATTCCCGATAAGCGCCCGGCATCGCCCTATTCCCAGAGCACGGCGATCGATCTTTTTCCCAGGATGCGGTCGTCGAAAACGATCTTTCCGGCGCGTTCCGGGCTTCCGGCCGCGCCGAAGCATGCGTGGAGGGGCAGTAAATGTTCTTCGCGGGGATGGCAATACCGGGCGCCGGGAAAACGCTCCCATTCGATAAGGTCTTTTTCCGCGGCTTCTATTGAACCGGAGCGCGTACACGCTTCGACGAGGCGGTTTTGAAAGAGGTCGTTGCGCTCGTCGATTCCGTCGCCGCCGCTGAAAAACGCGTTCATGTTATGGAAAGAAAATCCCGACCCCACGATGAGCACGTTTTCGCTCAGCAAGGGTTTGAGCGCTTTGCCCATGTGAATATGACGCGCCGGATCGAGACCCGCGATAAGGGATATCTGCACCGTAGGGATGGGCGATTCAGGATACATGAGCATGAGCGGAATGAATACGCCGTGGTCGAAGCCGCGGCTTGTTTCGAGTTCCGATTCGATGCCCGCCGCGGCGAAGGAGTCCCGGATTGCACCGGCAAGAGACGGATTGCCGGGCAGCGGATAGCTCAACGAATATGCCTCCCGGGGAAAACCGTAGTAATCGTAGAGCAGCGGAGGATTCGCGCTTGAGATGATCGAAGGGACGCGTTCTTCCCAATGCGCGCTGACGACGATAATAGAGTCGGGCCTTCTGCGCGAGCGGGCGAATTCTTTCATGAAACGAACCATTTCAGCGTGCTGTGCGTCTCCCAGTATCGGAAGAGGGCCTCCTCCGTGGGAGAGATATATCGCCGATCCCTGTTTACCGTTGCCAGCCATTTCCGCGCCTCCTGTTTTCCGACGTTCGTGCCGCGCGCAAATGCATGCGCGCGGTTCCGACATGAGTATACTGCCGTTTCCTCTGAAAGTGCGGAGAATCGATGCATTCCCTGCAAAGACTCTCGTACGCGGGGGCTCCGCGCGTTGAGACCGCGCCGGTCTTTAAGCGTTCTGCCTCGTTTTTGATTTTCTGTACTTATGCCTTTCTCTTGCAGTTTCATAATCGAAGGCGAATACAAATCTGTTCATATATTAACTTGACTGCGCGTAAAAGCGGATTTATCCTGATACAACGATTTTCTGTGAAAAGCTTTTCATAGAAATGACGAGACCGATGGCATTTCGAGAGGAGCAAGTATAATGGTCAAAAAAAGAATCGGGGCGGCGCTGTTCGCGGTAGCGATAGCGGCGGGGCTCTGGGCCGCGCCGATATAGTCGAGGGGAAGATACAACACCGCGTAGCCGAACGGCTGCAGTGGTTCCGGAGAACAGAGATGCGGCATTCCCGGAGGAATGGCAATGAACTGATCTTCGACGAGCTCCGATTTCCAGTTGCCCAGCGAAACGCGGGTCGCGCCGCGAAGAACAATGCTTAACGACCAGGATTGATGAATATGCGGCCGGCTCGAATACTGGTTCATTCCGGTTTTCACTTCGATGCCGGGATTCAGGCGATTGAGGCTCATCTTCGCGCGGGCCGCTGTCGCGGCGGTAGTATGGAGGGGCATGGTTTTGATGCGCAACTGTAGCCGATAGATCCGCGAATGACAAGGGACAGGGATCGATGCGGAATGCCGGACGGACTCCTGGGCCGGCCGGCATTGGAGCGGAGAGCCCGGCGCCGACCGAAGGGCGGCGGTCCCCCGAAGTTGTTTGCTTTCCCCGGGCCGAGCTAGTACATTTGGTAGCATAAGGGAGAATATATGAAAAAGAGCGCGAAATTTTTGGCGGCGGCTGCGATGTGCATCTTGGGAGCGGGGGGCGCGTTCGCGCAAGCCTTCGCGGATATAGAATACGGGGCGGCGTTCACCGGATATAATAATGTCGCTATTCCGGCGGATACGGGGACGAAGATTTCATTGAAGGACGATACGAATTCTGCGCTTGCCCAGGCGCTGCGTTTGAGGCTCGGATATACGATAGCGGACCGGCATACGGTTTCGGTGTTGATCGCGCCGCTGACTGTCTACGGAACGGGCAAGCTCGACAGGGAGGTCGAGTATCAGGGGATCGTGTTTCCGGCGGGCGAAGAAGTGAGCTCGACCTATCGCTTCGATTCGTACCGACTCACCTATAGATATTCCATCATCGACTCTGAGGATTTCAAATTGGCTTTAGGCTTGAGCGGGAAGATCCGGAGCGCGGACATCGCGCTGATGTCGGAGAACGGGTACGCCCACCGCAGCGATCTTGGCGTGGTGCCGCTGGTCAACTTTTCCTTCCTGTGGAACTTTAACGGACCGTTCAGTTTGCTCGTCGACGGCGACGCGCTCGGCTCGCCTTACGGACGCGCGGAGGATGTGCTCGCGGCCATTCAGTATGCGGCCGACGATCGGGCGACGTTCAGGCTGGGATATCGGGTTCTGGAGGGCGGATCGGACGGCGGCGGAAACGTATATACATTCGCGCTGTTCCACTACATAACAGCCGGCCTTACGATCGGCTTGTAAGGCGGACCTGAGTGAAGACCAGAAACGCTCTCGTGATCGAGCATATCTGCATCGGCTTCAAGAATATCATTCAGAATACGAACTTTGCGGATTGCCACCAGAGTTTGAGTCCCTTCGGCATGAAATGGGGAAGAGGCATTCTCATCAAGGGAAGCAATTATCTTGAGGCAGTGACCGGGCCTTACGGGATTTCCCATTCATCGCTGAAGGAAAACCTCGGCAAAGACGAGCAGACGGCGGGAGCGTTTTATTTCGGTTTTAACCAGGCGAACAAAACCCTGTATCTGGAATACGCCTCCGACACGAATTTCGATTTTCACGACGAAAAAATCATCAACGCGATAATGGTGTCCCTCAAGGAAGAAAACGGCCCCCTCAAGGGTTTCAAACTTTCCACCGAGTCCTGAAGCGCGCGGGCCGCTCAGGGGCGATGAGCTTTCACGCTGTGCGCGCCGTCGCCCGGGGTGTAAGCGTTCACGCTGTGGGCGCGGGCCGCTCAGGGGCGATGAGCTTTCACGCTGTGCGCACGGGCCGCTCAGGGGGGATGAGCGTTCACGCTGGGCGCGCGGGCCGCTCAAGGGGGATGAGCTTTCACGCTGTGCGCCCAGGCCGATCAGGGGGGACAAGCTTTCACGCTGGGCGCGCCGAGGTTTTCATTGACAGACGGCTTTTGTGCGTGTATCGTGTATTTGTTGTTTACGGAAACATATAAAGAGGGTACGCACATGAAAAGAGTTAATTCGCTATTAGTCGTCGGTTTGGCCGTTACCGCGATAGCGCTCGCAGGTTGCGCGAAAACGCCGCTTGCGAAGCACGGAAAGCTGTCCGTCCAGGGGACGCAGCTGGTGGACGCCAAGGGGAAGCCGGTTCAGCTGAGAGGATTCAGCACGCAGCATATTGCCAAGACGGACATGTTCGTCTCCCCTCGGTATCTAAAAGAACTCAGAGACGATTTTTCAAGCGATGTGATCCGCGTAGCCATGTATACCAACAGGCGCGAATACGGCTATCTTCTTTCGCCCGAGCTGAAGGAAGTGGTCAAACGAGTGGTTAAAGACGCAACAGCGGAAGGAATGTACGCCATCATAGACTGGCACATTCTCGCGGACAAAAACCCGATGGATCTTGTGGAAGAGTCGAAAGCATTCTTCGACGAAATGTCGAAAGAATTCAGCTCGTATAAAAACGTCTTCTACGAACTGTGCAACGAGCCGAACGGAGACGACGTAACATGGGGCGATCACATCAAGCCGTACGCCGAGCAGGTGACGGAAGTGATCCGCAAAAATGATCCGGACGGCATCATTCTCGTCGGGACCCCGCGCTGGTCTTCAAGGCCGGACGAAGCGGCGGCCGACCCCTTGAGCGATCCCCAGAC
The DNA here is from genome assembly GCF_021021555.1 of Teretinema zuelzerae. Classification (NCBI taxonomy): domain Bacteria; kingdom Pseudomonadati; phylum Spirochaetota; class Spirochaetia; order Treponematales; family Treponemataceae; genus Teretinema; species Teretinema zuelzerae. The sequence continues at coordinate 321,985 of NZ_JAINWA010000001.1, forward strand.
GATGTATGTATTCCACTTTTATCCGGACTTCGCCCGGGACGGCGCCCGCGATCTTATTGGGAGAGCTCACGAAACGATCCCTCTGTTCTGCACCGAATTCGGCGTGTCGGAATCGAGCGGAACGGGAAAGATATATCCCGCCGAGATCGGCAAGTGGATGGATTTCATGGACGAACGGGGCATTTCCTGGTGCAACTGGAATCTATCAGCCCTGCATGAAAAAAGCGCCGCCCTTCAGCTGTCGTTCAAAGTCGGAACCGAAATGCGCCTCCAGGACAAGCTGTCTCCCTCGGGCGAGCTCGTCCGCTATTACATGAGGCGCGGCCGGGTCGCGGAACAAGATCTTGCGAAACCTGACTTTCTCGGCGAAGAGATAGTGCGCTAACCGCGATTATGCATCCCCGAAAGCCCCTTCGGGCAACGGGGATGTTTGCGTTTTCGCCGGCGACCTCCTACAATTAAAGAATCATTTCTTTTTTTGAGGAGTCGACATGGCCAGGAAAATGTCCCTGCAAATCAAAATTTCCGCGATTTTTTCGGTTTTCATCACAATTCTGATCGGATTTATTATCCTCATCATCGGATTGCGAATGAGCCGGGAAGTCAGGCAGGTTGTGATAGCCGGCAATGAACAGATTTCCATCGCCCGGGCCCAGGAGCTCGGGGAAATGATGGACAAGTTGAAATGGCAGCTCAAAATCATATCTTCGCGCGATGTATTCATCAGCGGAACAGAAGAGCGCATTGTACAAGAGATGGGAGAACAGGGGAAATATATTTCGCCTGAGGTTGTCGGAGCATTCTATATCTGGCCGGACGGAAGATACGTCACGACGGGAGGAGCCTGGGGAAGCGTATCAGATCGGGACTACTTCCAGGAAGTGTTTATCAACGGCAAGCCTGAAGCAGTCGGCAAGGCGGTTATCTCACGATCGCTTCAAGTGCCTATTGTTTCAACAATCGTCGCGATTCCAGATGCCCAGGGAAAAAACAAGGCTGCTGTAGCATTTCAGTTCAAGCTTGAACAACTGTCGAACATAGTCGGGGGGATCAAGGTAGGAAACACCGGCTACGGCTGGATTGTCGACCGGGACGGCATGGTTATCGCGCATGAAAATCCGGAAGCGGTCATGAACCTGAATATCCTTAACGCCGATAAGGACGGATACCGGGGCATGGACGCCCTTGGAAAGCTCATGACCACTGAGCGCAAAGGTATCGGCACATATACAAACACGGAGGGTGAGGATATTACAGTCTTCTTTGTGCCTGTTCCTAACTCCGCGGACTGGACGCTGGGAATCAGCGTTCCCACCAGCGAAATAAACGAAGCGACGACTCGCCTCATCGCTCTTCTCGTCGCGGTAGCCTTCCTGGGAATCCTCGTCGCGGTGGCAATTTCTTTCGCCATCGCCCGATCTATTTCGAAACCGATCATTACAATCTGCAACGCTATGGGAGATTTCGCGAAGGGCGACTTCACCCTGGTTTCCGTCAACGAAAAAGACCGTCTGAAAATTAATGAGCGGAACGACGAGCTGGGGGATCTCGGGCAGAGCCTCGAACAGATGATCATGAGTTTGAAGAACGTCGTGACCCAGGTCATAGAATCCGCGCGCCAGGTTTCCAGCGGAAGCTCGCAGCTCAGCGCGAGCTCGCAGCAGATCTCGCAAGGCGCGACCGAACAGGCGGCGTCCGTCGAAGAAATTTCCGCGTCAATGGAAGAGATGAGCTCCAATATCAAGCAGAACGCGGAAAACGCGAAGATGACCGAATCAATCGCGCGGAAGTCGGCCCAAAGCGCAGACATGGGCGGAAAGGCGGTCATGCAGACGGTCGACGCGATGAAGCAGATCGCCTCGAAGATCGGCATCATCGAAGAAATCGCCCGCTCGACGAACATGCTGTCGCTCAACGCTTCGATCGAAGCGGCACGCGCCGGCGAGTTCGGCAAAGGATTCGCGGTCGTCGCCGCAGAGGTCGGAAAACTTGCGGAGCGGAGTTCACGGGAAGCGTCGGAGATCAACGCACTTTCCACCAGCAGTTTGAAAATCGCAGAAGAAGCGGGAGTCACGATAGCGGAGCTGGTGCCGGAAATCAGGCGCACTGCCGACCTCGTTCAGGAGATCAGCTCGGCGAGCAACGAGCAGGACGCCGGAGCGAGCCAAATCAACTCGGCGATTACGCAGCTCGACCAGGTGGTTCAGCAGAACGCATCGATATCGGAAGAATCAGCCTCGATGTCGGAAGAACTCGCCGGCCAATCTGAAGTATTAATAGAAGCCATCAGTTTTTTCAGAATGTCTGAAACTGAAAACGCGGGAGAGACCGCTCTCCGCGGCGACGAAGATTAACAAGAACGAAACGAAAACCCTACGGCTCCCGCGCATCGGCGGGGGCCGATTTTTTTTCCCGGCCTCTTCCCAGCGCTATTAACGGCACGCACAAAAGAGGGATCGCGGCAAGAATGGATAGATCGGAAAATGCGCCTATGCAGAGGAATCCCAGAAGGACCCCGAGTCCGAAACTGAGAATGACGACGCAATAATTGAAAAACGAGTCGAGATATTTCGCCTCTTTCGTCCGCAGGAAAAAGCCCGCGTTGATCATGGCGTTTTTCAGATTGCCGGTGATCATGGTCGTGGCCATCTGGTTCCCCTTCAGCCTGTCGAAGGCCGAAACCTGCATCGCGGCGACGAAGGAAATCAGGCAGTTGACGGCGAAATGCGGAACGCGGGGGCCGAGCAGTCCGATGAGCGCGCATAAAAAAGCTTCGATGACGAGTACGACTCTTAGTCTGAAAACGGCGGGGTCTTTTGTTCCGAATGCTCTGTGCTTGAAGGATTCGGCGACTAAAATACCCGCGGCGAAAGTGAGAACGGGAATCAAATACCGCAGCATGTCCCGGAAGGCTCCTCCGCCCATCGCGAGAAACATCAGCACGACGTTTCCCGTCTGAGCGTTTGCGAACACGCCGCCTTTGAGCAGGTACGAATATGCGTCGAGAAATCCGCCCACCAGAGAAAGAGCGACTGCGATTATCGTCCGCTCGTGCGGAGCGTGGACTTGCGGCGAGTTCATGAGCCTCAGTATACAGAAATCCGCGGATTCGGCAAAGAGCTCACACGTCGAAGAAACCGACCTGATCGTCGATCGTCTTCATGTTTTCCGCGTTGCGCGAGAGAAGCTTCATTGACTCTTCCGTATGATTTTTCACCGTGCGCGCTTTATCGACGACGCCGGACGCCGCGGAATTGACCTGTTCGGTCATGTCGAGCAGGCCGGAAACGCCGGAAAGAATACGCGAGTTCCCGGCGAGCATCTCCGCCGAACCGGACTGCACGTCCCGCGTTATGTCGTTCATAGCGGTGAGCGCGCGGAGAATCTGGGTGCTTCCGCTCGACTGTTCCTCGATGGCGTGCTTGATCTCTGATTCGAGGATCGTTACGGTTTTTACCGAGGAGATAATCGAGTCGAAGGACGAGCCGGTTTTTCCGGCTATCGAAACGGCTTGGTCTATCGTCTTCTTCAGCACCTGGAGGCTTTCCGAAATCACGCGGGATTGCTGGTTCGAAACCTCCGCGAGCTTGCGGATTTCGTCCGCGACGACGGCGAAGCCGCGGCCCTTGTCTCCGGCGTGGGCCGCTTCGATTGCGGCGTTCATCGCAAGCAGATTGGTCTGGGCGGCGATATTCTGAATGATCGAGTTCGCCTCGAACACGCTGTCCGATTGCGTGCTCAGCACCGTCACATGGGTTTTCAGGTCTCCGACCGTTTCATGTCCTGTTTTTATCACCGACTGGAGCTTGTCGAATTCATTCGAACTCCGCTCAAGGGACAGAGCTATCGATTGTATATTGGCGATCAACTCCTCGATCGCCGAAGAACTTTCGCCGACGCTTCTCGATTGGTCGGCAATTTTATCGTCCTGCTGTTCGACAGTGCTGCTTATCTGATGGATAGTCGCGGTTACCTCGCGGATTATCGCCGATTGTTTCGCGACCGATTCGCGGACTCCGACCGAATATCGGTTGATTTCGTCAGCGGATTCGTCTGATTCTTTCATCGCAGAAGAAAGGGAAGCGACGAGGGTTTTCGTTGATTCTACGCTCGACTTGATATCGCGGACGATGCGGGACAGTTTTTCCACGACCGAATTGAAGGCGCTGGAGGAATCGCCCAGTTCGTCGTTCGCGTACCGGGGAATCACCGTGGAAAGCCTGCCCTTCTTGAGCGACTCGGCGCCGGTCCGCAATTGCAACACAGGCATTTTTACCGATCGGGAAAACAACAGCGAAATGATGATGGTGTTGACCACCCCGAGGCCGCTGATGAGGCCGGTGTTCGCGATCGTTTCCTGCAGCGTCAAGCCGCAGATTACGCTCAGGAAAAGGGCTCCCATGTTGTTGAGAATCAGAGTGCCTATGATGATGAGGCATACGATGAGCAGTTTCGTGGTGAGCGGAATGCGGAGGGTTTTCTTCGGTTCGGGAAGCGCCATTATCTGGGGCAGTTCCAAAAAAGAAGCCGCCGCTCTTTCCGCGACCAGCCAGGTTATCGGGAGGGACATGAGGCCCGAAGAAAGGGACAGCATGTTGCAGACGATGAAATCCGCCGCCGATGCTTCCAGAAACATAAAGCTCGGTATGAATACGAAAAGGTTGAGCAGGACGACCCAGCCGAAGAGCATCACCGCCGAAAGCCGCGCCGGAAGAGCGTAGGCGTCCTTCTTCATCAGCGAGGTTTCAAAATCGGCGATCAAAATCTGATTGTCGCCCTTCAGAAACAGACTGATTCTTTTCAGCGTCCTCGATTGTACGAAGCAGGCCCCGGCTACGGACAAAGCCATCACCAGGGCGAACAGAGGAAGCGTCACGCTCATATGGTCTTTTACCAGACTGATGTAGTTGATGCTGTAGTACGCCATCGGTAAAGCCAACACAAGATACACGACCGAATACATTTTTAAAATCGACAGTTTAAATGCCCGAATAACACCAGTATGCATGCCTGATCCCCCGGTGCATCCATTCTACACTTACTTCCTGCAAAGCAACAACAGACTTTTTCGCCGGAACGGCAGAAAGCGGAATGCTCAGCCTAACTTAATGTACTTGGTGTACAGCTTGGTTTCCTCCCGTTGAATACGGTCCTTCAGGAGGGCAAACAGAGCATCGAACTCCTCGCGGAATCGGCTCGACAGTCCGTTTTCCAGCCATCCGTCGATCAGTCCTATCGCTTTTCCGGTTATCGCTTCCATCTCAACGCCCATGATTTTCAGCGTTTCCCGCAGATTCTCGTTTTTCTCCGCGGCTGCTCTCATCGGCGGATAAAACTCGCGGTCCTCCTTGCCCAGATGCAGCGTCAGTCCCTCCTTGATATCGCCAAGAAGCCGAGGTATCCCGGCGTCGGTTTCAGGCAGGGATTTAATCTCTTCCATCTTGGAAAGCAGCAGGGCGTGATCGGCGTTGAGTTCCTTTATAAGATTCAGTTTCATATCGTTTCCTCCATACATACGAGCGGGCCGTTTATGAAAGAATACGCTTTCCGCCGGAGCGGGTCTGTGACAGATGTCACGCTCCGGGCGAATTAAAACAACCAGGATCATTCCGGCGACTGATGTTTCTTTACTCCAGCTCGAGATATAAGTCCAGGCGCAGGTTGCCGCTTTTCTGCGGTTCGAGTTCTTCTTCGTACCAGCGGGCGCCCTCCTTCACCCGGTAGGCTTTTTCTGCGATCATCGCGTTCATGCGCTTCCAGCCTTCCTGGATGAATAGGCCGTCCGGATCGTTTTCGAAGCTTCCTTCGATGCCGGTTACGGCGAAGCGGCCGGCCTTCAGAACGATCGAACGCGGTTCTGCCGCCGCTTCCTCGGGAGAGAGGCTGACGAAAAACGAGTAGCCGGCGCAATCGGGACTGTTCGACATGGCTGAGCCGGCGTCGACATTATGCCCGAAAATCCGCCGCGGCCTGCCCGCCGCCGGATGAGAAGCGACCCATGCATTTAAAAGTTTTTTCGCCTTGTCTTCGGCGCCGGGATGAAACGCGGTGAACGGAAGAACGGTTTCTTCCGGAAAATCCTTGATGACGATGCCCATATAACACTCCTTGTATAGTACAATCTTGTCCAGCAACTTCAGGGCCGGCCGGCTCTTCCTGAAATCCCGGGGCGAAACTGAAAACGATTTCCTGAAAGCGCGGGTGAACGCTTCATGGCTTTCGTAGCCGCACGATAGCGCGATGTCCAGGATGGAAGCGGCCGATTCGGAGAGGTCCTCCGCAGCCAGGGCCAATCTCCGCCCGACCACGAAATCCCGATACGAATAACCGGTAACCATCCAGAAGTATTGCCTGAATCCGCGGACTGACATGCCCGCCTCCGCGGCGGCGTCCTCCTCTTTCAAGGGAGTTCGCAGGCGGCTTTCAATCAGGAAAAGAGCTTTCTGTATCTGTTCGTATAGCGTCATGACGATTCTTATACTACCGCGGAAACGGCGATGAGTCTTGATTTTTTCGGCAAAAGAAGCGAAACTGAAAAAAGCTTACAGCAGTCCTTTCATCCGCAAAAGGCCGAAGGCCGCGACAGTCGTCGCGTCGCGGATCGTTCCGTCGAGGATCATCCGCTCTACCTCCGCGACGGGAAAGGCGCGGCACACGAGGTCCTGTTCTTCCGGATCGAGATCCCGCTCGCCCTGCGCAAGGCCGGTCGCGAGAAATACGCGGTATTTTTGATTCGAGTATCCGTACGCGGTGAACAGCTCTCCGGCTTCAAGAACGCAAGAGGCCGAAAGTCCAGTCTCCTCCCGCAGTTCCGCGCGCGCCAGCTCGAGCGGGCTGTACTCCCCTTCTTCCTTCGACCCCTGGGGAAACTCCCAAAACCGCCCGCCGACCGTATACCGATATTGTTCTACAAGCGTGAGCCCCTCGCTCCCGAGCGGAACCACGACGGCGAAATCCGCCTTTTCGATCACGCCGTACAAGCCCTCCGAGCCGTCGGAGCGGAGTATCGCGTCCTCGCGCACGCGCATCCACCGGTTGCGGTACACCTCTTTTGTGGACAGCGTTTCTATCTCGCGCCGCTGCGCGTTTTCTGCGTTCATAAAACGCAAAGCCCCGAACGCGGGTCGTAGCCGCGGCGATACGAAGAAATGACGGCGCGGCGCACCCGCGAAACAGTGCGGCGCACGGCTGCCGGGAAGGGAACTCCGATGAGCAGTTCGCCCGAGAGGCTCGAGGCGAACAGATCGCCGGTGCCGGGATAAGAGACGGGGACGCGCTTGTGGGGGAAGAGGCCGAAGCGGCCGGACTCCGCGTCGTAGCAGGCGACCGCGGTGAACTCCGGTTTTCCGTGGACGGGCGCGCTGGTGACCGCGACGAGCCGGGGACCGAGCTTCGAGAGAGCGGCGCACCACTCCCTCAGCTCGCCCTCAGTCGCGGGAATCGAAGCGGGATCCGTACCCAGCAAAAGAGCCGCTTCCGTCAGATTCGGCGTGACCAGATCGGAACACGCGAGAAAACTCCGCATCCGCGAAACGAAGGAACCGTCGAAAAATGAATAGAGCTTGCCGTTGTCGCCCATGACCGGATCGGTGACGTTCAAACCGCCCTGGGAACGTACGAGTTTTTGCAGGGGCGCCAGCAGATCGAACTGGGCTTCGTCCGCGACGAAACCGGTCAGAAAGGCCGAAAATTCCAGCTCGAGGCTTTCCAGATGAACGATCGCCTTTTCCAGAAAATCGGTCTGACCCTGGAGCACCGCTCCCGGATAGGCGCCGTGGGTCGAAAGCAGGGCGGTCGGAAGCGAACACGCCTGAAAGCCCATCTTCTCCAGGACTGGAATCCCGACCGCAAGGGCGACCCTCCCCCATGCCGGTAGATCGCTCGCGATGAGCACTGGTTTGCGCGCTGTCTGACTACGGGGTAAAAACTCTTTCATGGAGGCAATGATAGGTCGGCGGACAGGCGAAGGTCAAGCGAAAAAACGGCGGACCTGAGGCGCTATCGAAACGAGGGGGGTTGGCGGAACGAGCCGAGCCGACGCTCTACAAACGAAAAGAAATACTGCACGGCAACTCCCATCGCTATGTAAATGATGAAAATGTCGATATAGGCTTCAATGTAATTGTAGCCGTAGGACGCTTCGATGCGGGCTATCGCGGTAACGTCCTGCAGAGTCATAAGGAAGGCCAGGGACGTTCCCTTGATCAGATTGACCGCCGTGTTCGACAGGTTCGGAAGGGCTACCAGAAATGCCTGCGGGAGCACGATGCGCGTCCAGGCCTGCAGGGGAGAAAGTCCCGCCGCGAGAGCGGCTTCGAGCTGGCCGCGCTCCACGGTTAAAATCGCGGAGCGGAATACCTCGGAAAGGACGGCCGCCGTGTTCAGCGTAAAAACGATGAGAGCGTACCAGAACGGCGAAATATCGAATACGCGTACGCTCCATCCGAAGCGGACGGCGGCGGAATTGACCAGGCTCGGCAGCATGCTGTACACGATGAGGATCTGGAGAATGATCGGCGTTCCGCGCACGAACGACACCCAAACTGCCGTGAGCTGATTGAGAATCCTGAGCCGGTGCATCCTGATCAACGCGAAGACAAGGCCCGCGGGAGCGGCGAGCAGGAGGGCGGAAAACGAAAGACCCAATGTGACGGGAACGCCGCGGAGCGCGAGCGCAAAGGTGCGAAGCAGAAAATCGACGTCGAGGTTCATCGATTCACGCTCCTTCTGCCGCGGCCCAGACGGCGCTCGGCGGCTAAAAAGCCGCGTTCGACGAGCACCGTCAAACCCCAGTATAACACGGAGAGGGCAAGGTAGGTCTCCAGAGCGCGGCCTCCGTAGTTTCTGGAAATGACGAGGAAGCCCTGGCCCATCGCGTCGATCAACCCGACCATGTAGGCGAGCGCTCCCTCCTTCATCAATATGATCAGCGCATTGCCGAAATTAGGCAGGGCGCTCACCGCCGCCTGCGGAAGCACGATTCGCAGCTGCGCCTGCAGCGGGCTCAAACCCGCGCTCACGGCGGCTTCGAACTGCCCCCTGTCCACGGAAAGCCAGGCCGATCGGAACACCTCGGAGAGGGAAGCGGACATGATAAGGGCAAAGGCGGTTACGACGAAGACGCCCTTATGCCAGAACTCGATGCGGAAGCCGAACAGAGAGCGCGCGAGTTCGGGCAGGCCGTAGTAGACCAGGAACAAGAGAACGATCGAAGGAGTGCAGCGCAGGACGGTCGTGTATCCGGCGGCAAGATTCTTCCACAGCGGGGAACGGGAAAGCCGCATCCGCGCGACGGCTAAACCGAGCACGCTTCCGGCGAACGCGGAAGCGATGGTTACGGCGAGCGTAACCGCGAGAAAGGGCAGCAGGGCGGGAATGACCGAAAATGCGAATGCGATGTCGAAGGGCCGATTCATATCCCGCTCCGTCCGTTATTGGTTGACGTACTGGAAAACGTCCTCGCCGAAATATCGTACGGAAAGTTCCTCAAGCGTTCCCCGCTCGCGCAATACGGCGATTGCCCGGTCGTAGGCGGCGGCGAGCTCGGTCTCGTTCCGGTTGAACAGCGGCCAGGTCGGAATTCCCTTATAGGGAACGTACGACAGACGGTCCGCAAGGGAATGGAAGGCGCCCGTTTCGGAGACGACAGATTTCTGATACGAAAGCTTGATGTCGAAGAAGGCGTCGTAGCGCCCTTCGAGCACCCACAGGTACGCGTCGTTGATGATGAATACGTCGGAGGGAACGAGCTTGATCGGCGCGTCCGGATTCGCCGCGTTGTACGCCCCGACTACCGCGAACTGGGCGCTCTGCGGCGATATGGGAACGAGCTTGCCGCTGTACTCTGCGAAGCTGCGGAGATCTCGGATTTTTCCTTCGTCGGCCTTGCGGAAGGTTATTCCGATGATGCTCGCGGCGATAGGATTCTCGGGAAACAGGAATTTCTTTTTGCGTTCTTCCGTTACCCAGGCGCCCTTGGTGCCCATCGAGTAGCGGCCGGACTCGATGCCGATCAGCAGGTCTTCGTCCGAGGTGCCGGCGAACTCGAACTCGTATTCTTCAAGCAGTTCGTCCACGGCGCGGAGAACCGCGATCTCGAAGCCCTCGGAGCGGCCGTTTTCATCTATATAACCGTAGGGTACATACGACTGCGTGTGGGCTGACAGAATTTTCCGGGGTCCGGAGGCCGACTCGGCCTTGCCGCCGGCAGAAAGAGAGCCGAGTACGAAGAGGCTTAAAAAGGCGACGCAAAGCAAGTTCAATGATTTCTTCATGTGTTTCTCCCTGACGTAACTATATCGATTTTTCGCTGAGCGAAACAGCCCCTTTCAAAGAAAATACTCGAAGCTGGGACACCGGGTTGAAACGATTAAAAAATAGTGCATCGAGCGAATTCGGACTATACTGAATGCGTGAGGTAATCGCTCATGATAAAAGTAGTTTTCATGTCGTGTTTCTTGTTCGGACTGCTCGCCGCTTCGCAAACGGCTTCCGCGATCGAGGCCGGGCGGTTTTCCCTGGAAGGCGGACTCTCGCCGAACACGGCGCTCGGACTGAACGTCTACGCGGAAGGAACGTTCCATTGGAACGACAGGTTCAGCTCTGCCCTGCTGTTTTCCCGCAAAGACCACACGAAGGTTTCTTCCGACCGCGAATACACGGAGATAGGCGGAGAGGAGTCGACCCGCGCCGCCTTCCAGCCCCTCTGTATTTCCATTCCCCTTTCTTCGAAGGACGGACGGAAAAGAGGCCTCGAGCTTTCCGCCGGGGGCGAATGGCAGTCCTCCAAGAGAATCGATCAACTGACGGAAATCTGGGTCGACGAATACACCGACGATGCGCTGACCGACCATCAGTTCGATATCGGAATCATCGTGAAGCGCTGACGGCCCGGGCGGAGCGATCCGCCCCTGCGTCATCCTTCGGACGCGCCGGCTGCGCGGAACGTCGTTCGCCCCGCCTTTATCTTTCTGCCTCGTTTTAAATTCCTCCCTTCGTTTTCCAAACTCCGCCGATCGTGGTATGCTGAACATCAATCGAGATTTCTAAAAGAAGGATGTTCACATGACGGAAATAATCGCGGGAGCCGCGGCTCTGTTCGCGCTCGCTCAATTCATAGTACTGCTGATTGTGCTCCGCAACACCGCCGAAGCCGGCAAGGGCGGATCGGCAAACGGGGAGCGGGCTATCGAGGAATTCGGAAGACGGCTCGACCGGATGGAAGGAATTCTGCGGGAGGAATTTTCGCGGAACAGGGATGAGTCGGCCCGTTCTTCGAAGACGGCGCGGGACGAGCTCAACGGATCGTTCATGCGCTTCGCCGCCCTGCTCGAGCAAAAGCTCGCCGGGGTGCAGGAGGCGGTGAACGTCTCGGCGAAGCACAACCGGGACGAGCTTGCGCGATCGCTTTCGTCGTTCGAGGAAAAGATCGGAGCGAAGGTGACCGAGCTCAACCGCGACACGAGGGAGAACTTCGACAAGATCCGCGACTCGGTGGAGAAAAAGCTGCAGGCGATCCAGACGGAGAACAGCGAGAAGCTCGAAAAGATGCGCGAGACGGTCGACGAGAAGCTCCACAAGACGCTGGAGACGCGGCTCGGCGAGTCGTTCAAGCTGGTGAGCGAGCGGCTCGAGCTCGTGCAAAAGGGCTTGGGCGAGATGCAGACGCTCGCGACCGGAGTCGGAGACCTTAAAAAGGTGCTGGCGAACGTGAAGACGAAGGGCGTTCTGGGCGAGTATCAGCTGGCCGGAATTCTCGAGCAGATTCTCACGCCCGCCCAGTACGAGCGGAACGTGAAAACAAAAAAGGGTTCGAACGACCAGGTCGAGTTCGCGGTGAAAATTCCGGGAAAGGACGAGTCGAACAGAACCGTGTGGCTTCCGATCGACGCGAAGTTCCCCACGGAGGATTACACCCGGCTGATGAACGCCTACGACTCCGGCGACGCGCCGGAAAAGGACGCCGCGGTAAAGGCGCTTCGAACCCGCATCATGGGCTTCGCGAAGGACATCAGTTCGAAATACGTCGATCCGCCGAACACCACCGACTTCGCGATCATGTTTTTGCCCTTCGAGGGGCTTTTCGCGGAAGTACTCAGAATCGCGGGGCTTTTCGAGGCGGTTCAACGCGAGTACCGGGTCGTCATCACCGGCCCCACGACGGTGTCGGCCTTTCTTTCGAGCCTGCAGATGGGATTCCGGAGCCTCGCGGTTGAAAAACGGACGAGCGAAATATGGGAGCTCCTCGGCGCGGTAAAAACCGAGTTCGGCAAGTTCGGGGAAGTGCTGGAGCGGACGAAGCAGAAACTCGATCTGGCGAGCAAGGAAATCGAAAACGCCGGAACCCGCTCCCGCGCCATCGAGCGGAAGCTCCGCGACGTCCAGGAACTTCCCGGCGCGGAACAGCCCCCCGCCGCCAAACTGCTCGCCGACGAGATCTGACGGTACGCGCGAGAGCTCACGGTACGCGCGAGATCTGACGGTATGCGCGAAATCTGACGGTACGCGCAAGCGCACACGGTACGCGCGAGCGCACACAGTACGCGCGAGATCTGACGGTACGCGTCGCAGCTTAGAGGCGGCCCATCAGGCGATAGGCGACGAAGCCGGCGACCTCCCTGAACACGCGATAGGTGTTGTCGAGCGCCTCCGTGTCGGGGAAAAACGCGTTCGGGAAGGGAACCGCCATCAGGTTCGTATCGACGGCAAAGGGCTCGAAGCCGATCCCCTGTTTTTCGAAGACGGCTCGGGAGCGCCGCATATGCAGGGCGGACGTAACTAGCAGGCAACGTTCAAGGCCCGAATCCGAAAGGATTTCCTTCGTATAAAGAGCGTTCTCGTAGGTGTTTCTGGAAGCGCCCTCGATGCGAACTGCCTCAGGGGGAACCCCCATGAGCTCGAGCATAGCGCGCATAAGCGGGGCCTCAGCCCTCGTCTGATAATCGGGATTGCCCGATCCTCCCGTCGCGATTACCAATGGCTCATGCCCTTCCCGGGCAAACGCATGATAGAGCCGCGCGGCGGCCGTCAGCCGCTCCATTGTCCGTCCCGTTTCGATATGCCAGCCCTCGCTCAGTTCTACGCTAACCGAACCGCCGAGAACCACAATCGCCTCGAACGGATAAGAGGAGCTTTCGCTCAGGGATGCGGGATCGGTACGCGGCGCTTCCCACGCCCGAACAAGCGCGTTCGAGACGGCGGGAAGAGAGGCGGCGTATAAACCGCACAAAAGCGCGAGAGCTCCGGCTGCAAGCGCCCGCGTCTTTCCGGCGAGCCGGGCGGTCTTCAAAACCGCCGCCAGCGCGATGATGGGAACGAGAAGTCCGATAGTCGCGGGAGACAACAGCGGATTGATCAATTTTGAAAAACGGAATAAGAGGGTCTGCATGACCGGAATAGTATCCCGGTCCGGATTCCAAGGCAAGAGCTTCCGATTTTCCGGCTAGCGCAACAAATGAGGGAAAGATCGCCCCGCGATACTGGCGTTTTTAGAGATGCTCGCCTATACTTTGAAGGAGTATGGGCGAGATTAACTACGACATTGCGGCTATCGTCGTTCTTTTATTCAATATAGTTTTATTCTTCTCTCGCCGCAGGCTCAACATTCTGCAATCAGCGGTCTTCCTTGCCCTGCTTCTGGCCACCCTCGGAGCGACTTCCGCCGACGCGGCAACCGTGCTATTCTATGTAAACACGGATATTCACAGTCCGGCAACGCAGTACGCCGTAAACACCCTTTATTACCTCTTTCAGAACACCATCGCTCCCCTGTTTTGCGTATTTCTCCTGGTAGTCGATAATTCCTGGTACGGATTCAGCATAAAAAGAAAAACAGCCCTTCTTCTTCCCTGGTTCGCGGCAATTGCAACGATCCTGTCCAACCCATGGACCCGGTTTGTGTTTTCCTTTACGGATGCTATGGAATACCGGAGAAACGACGGTCTTGTCTTTCTATACCTCATTTCGCTTATGTACGCGGTTATTTCCCTCGTCAGCCTCGGTCGAACCAGAAAAAAACTCTCGGGACGCACGGTACTCGCGTTGCTGCTGTTTCTGCCGTTCACCCTCGGCGCCTTCATTATCCAATTCTTCAATCCGCAACTGTTGATAATCAATTTCGGCATTTCCCTTTCCGAGCTCATTATTTTGCTTTCAATCAACGATTTCGACGTATTCATCGACGGACAGACAGGCTTATTCAACCGGGCAGGACTGGCGCTGTACCTCGAAAACATCGATCTCACAAAAGCAAAAGCGTCAGTGTATCTGGTGCATATCGACAACAAGCAATTTCTCGGCTACTCGGTGAAGCCCGAAGAGGCGATCGCCCTGGAAAAACGAATGATCGACGAAATTTTCAACGCGCCCTGCAGGAAAAAATTCATAGCGCGGTTCGATTTCGGAGAATACGCCCTGATTTGCAGACATCGCGATCCGGAAGAAATCACGGAAAACAAGGAACGGATGCGCCGCTGCTTCTCCCGCCCGTTCATCGTCGGCGAAAAACGCTATCCCCTGCACGCCAGGCTCTGCCACATATCGGTACCCGAAGACGCGTCGAACGGCCGGATCGTGTTCCAGGCTCACCGGAGCCTCTCCGTTTCGGATTGGAGCTATCCCCTGGACGCATGGCTGGGCCTGTCTGAAATCTCGCTGGCAAAACGCCAGATCTCCGTTTCAGAGGCCACCAAAGACGCCCTGGAGAACTTCGGCCTTACGGTCCATTTTCAGCCGATAGTAAGCGCTGAAACAGGATCCATCGTCGCAGCGGAAGCGCTGGTGCGTCTTACCAGCAAAACGCTGGGACCGATCGGCCCGGGCGAGTTCATCCCCGTCGCCGAACGCAGCGGCCTGATCCACGCGATAGGAGACTTCGTCCTCGACCGTTCCTGCGCTTTTTTATCCGCGATTCGCGCGGAAGGATTACCGCTTCGCTACCTCGACATCAATCTCTCTCCCGTACAATTCGCCCAGTTCAATCTGGCGGACCGCATATACGCTGCCGCCCGCAACTACGGGTTGAAGGGACAGGATCTCTGCTTCGAGATTACCGAAACTGCCGCGGCCCTCTCTCCGCTCGCTATGATGCGCACGACGGAAGAACTTCAGGCAAAGGGTTTCTCGGTGGCGATAGACGATTTCGGTGTAGGAAATTCGAACATAGTCAATCTGCTTCAGATACCGTTCGCGTCGATCAAGCTTGACAGAAGCCTCGTCATCGCCTCCAGCGAAAGCGATGCCGGCAGAGTAGAACTGTCAAGCTTCGTGTCGATCTTCAAAAGAATCGGCGTAGCGGTGGTTGCCGAAGGGGTCGAAACCGCCGAACAGCTCGAGTTTCTGAAAACCATCGGGGTCGATCACATTCAGGGATATTACTTTTCCAAACCCCTATCGGCCGGAGACTTCAAAGATTGGTGCAGGGGGAAACGCGCATGAAGTACATACTCGACTTCGATATCGCCGCGGTCTGCATTTCCTGCATTACCCTGTTCCTCTTTTATGAGCGCAAGCAGCGTCGTTTCGGACCGGGCGAAAGCTACGGAAGAATCGCCTGGACGGTCTTGCTCAGCTCCGTATTCAGCGCCGCAAGCTCCTACTTTGCCAACGCCCTTCCCGGAACTTCAGGAGCCGCGACGATGGCCACGGTCACCCTCTTTTATCTATTCCATAACTCGATCGCTTTTTTCGCCGCCGTGTACATCCTCAACTACGGCGGACTTCTTCCTGTAAAAAAAACAATGCGCGTCCTCCTCGCCCTCCCCTGGGCGATCGCAATCGCCGCCGTTGCCTCGAATCCTATTACACGGTTGATTTCGTACGTCGATTCCGCGAACGTCTACCGCCGCGGTCCTCTCTTTTTTATCCTCTATCTGTTATCGACCCTGTACTTTCTTATCATCATAGCGGCTCTTTTTTTCAAGCGTTCGCACTATCGAAAATCCCATCAGCGCGCATTTTTGGCGGCGGCTCTCGCGCCCGTCCTAGCCGCGCTGATCCAGGGATTCAACAGGGGCCTTATGCTCGAGTGTTTCGGCGCCTCAGTCAGCGCCCTGTTAGCGCTCATCACGATCCAGAACGCGAGCGAATTGATGGACGGACAAAGCGGACTCTATCATCGAGAATCGTTCATCGAATTCCTTGCGGGAGCTTTCAAGAAAAAAGAGCCGTTCACGGTTCTCATCGCGCACTCGCCAGAGCTCGCTGATCTTCAGGGCAGCCTGGAGATGCAAAACTACCGCGCCCTCGTTGCGCAGGTGTCGAAATGGATGTTCCAGGCGAGCGGAGCGGGAGCGGCTCCGTCGTGGGTCGGCACAGGCGTTTTCGGTCTTCTTTTCAGCAGGAGATTGAAGTCGAATCCTGTAGGAGATCTCGCTCTGAAAATTCTCGACCTGGCTGACGCCTCATGGAGCGTCGGGTCTTTGCATGTGAAAGTTCCCTTTAAGGTTACCATTCTGCAATGTCCTGAAGACGCCGCGGACATATCGGACGTTGTCGACTGCATAGACCAAATAGCCGAGGTTGCCCGGCATTCCGCCCACAAAAAGATCTACACGAAATTCGATTTTTCGGTCGGCAAGCACAAGAGAAGCTCTGCCGTAGCGGCTGCGCTGGAGCGCTGTCTGGAAAGAGAGAGCCCGGAGCTGTTTTATCAACCGGTGTATTCGATCGCGCGCAGCAAGCCCTTTGCGCTTGAAGTCCTGCTCGGACTCTCGCTCGTCAACAACGAACAGGCGTTCCAAAGCGAAGTCCTCTCGACGGCGGAGAAGATGGGAGTCAGCAGGCAGCTCACCGAATTGACGCTCAAAAAAGCGTTCGAGTGGCATGCGGCGAATAAACAGGAACTAGCGGGCATCGACCAGCTGCAGCTCAGGCTGGTCTCGTCCATGTGCCTCGATCTCGACTGGCCGAGGACGGTGCTGAAAACGGCTGCAGACGCAAGAATGGATCTTTCCAAAGTCTGTTTTGAAATAACCGAAACCACCGTATCGCGGTTCGGGAACGACCTCGCGATGAACATGGAACTGCTGACCGGCAAGGGAGTGTCTTTCGCGCTGGACGATTTCGGATCCGGCTATACCAATTTGGTCAAGCTCGCCCCGATGCCGTTTTCGATTATTAAATTCGACAAGAAAATAATCCAGCCGGGGCTGCAAAGCAATAAGGGCCGGCAGCTGTTGGAAGGCATGGTCGACATCTTTAAAAGACGCGAATGCGCGGTCGCCGCCGAAGGCGTTGAAACGGAAGCGCAGGCGGGCATGCTCGCATTGATGAATTTCGACCACCTGCAGGGGTATTTATTCGGCAAGCCGATGAGCGGGCAGCGCATCGTGGAAGCGTTGAAAAACGGCTAAACGCCGCTACGGGAGGATTCATGAAGGTTGCACGATACGCCTTGATAGGCGCGGGTTTTTGTTCGCTCGGATTCGGAGTCGCGGGAATCTTTCTTCCGGTTCTCCCCACCACGCCATTCCTCCTGCTGTCCGCGTCCTGCTTTATGAAAAGTTCGGACCGGCTGTACGCGTGGATCAGGTCGCACCCGATTCTGGGAAAATACATAACCGATTATCTCACCCACAGGGCGATCACGAAAAAAAACAAGATCGTTTCGATCAGCTTTCTATGGGCTATGCTCGGCGCGACGGCAGTGTTCGCGACAGAGTCCCTCGTCGTCCGCTTGATTCTCGCCTGCGTCGGAGCCGGGGTCACCATTCATCTGTCGCTGATGAAAACGCTCAAAGAAGCGGATGCCCCGAACACGCAGAACGAACCCGAACACGCAGAGTCAGAACAGACGGTAGCCGGCCCTCAAAACCGGCCGTAAAAAGCCCGCGGCGTTTTCTCCCTGAAACACCTGCACCCAGTCGGCCCCGATTTCCAAATGGATTCGTTTGGGGAGAAAAACCTGGGCCGCGAGTCCGCCTGAAACGCAGGGGCTGGAAAATTCCTCGACCGGACCCGGACTTCCCGAATAGTCGAAGGCATGGGAACTCACCGAGACTCCTCCGCCGGCGCGGGCCTGAAGATGAACCGTCTTATTGACGCGGTACTTGTACAGAAGCGTCATGTTCGAGACGAGATAATCGCTCGCCACTTCCGCCATATCGAGGCCGCCGGTGAGCCGGTGAGCCGACGAATCGAAGCCGAAGCCCAGAAAGCCCCAGGCCTTCTTCATGAAATACAGCGAAAAGGCCGTGTCCGCCCCGAGAAAGTACGTTTGGTCGCTCCACACTTCGGTGAACCAGGAGTCTCCGGCAAGATACACGGGTGCGTATCCGGCGGAGAGCAGGATGTCGACAGGGCGCTGGTACAGGATGCGGATCGCCTGCGGACGATTGATGTAGAGTCCGCCCGGATTCACGACCGAAATATCGAAGGTGCCCGGAACATAGGCTTCCTCGGGGAAGCGCACGACGACTTCCGACTCGCCTACCCGTTCCTGCTCGATTCCGACAATGCCCCGCCCGGGCTTGGCGTCTTTTTTTCTGAGCATGACCCGCGCGCCTTCCTGGATGCGCTGGCCCTTCACCGTTACAAAGGCGTTGAACGAATCCATGAAAATGAAACCCGGAGAAAGATCCTGGACCTCCGGCATCTCCGCGCGGAGGATCGACAATTGCTGAAAGCCGGTTTCCACCTCGCTCTGCCCTAAAAGATTGACCGTAACGATATTATAGGAATACTCCCCCGGCGGCAGGCTCAAGGCGAGGCTGGTTCCTTCCTGCCTGCTGCGGAGCAATTCGGTTCCGGCGGCGTCGAGCACGACGACCTCGTACTCCAGAGCGTAGGGATCTCCGTCCCAGGAAAGAGTCTGGGTATATACCGGATTTCCGTCCTCCCCTATTTCGTATTGATAGCCGACCGAGCTCGTATCCAGAAAATCCTGTTCGAGAGATTCTGCTGAGCCGGAAGGCCCGGAGGCGGCATCGCCGGCGAATAGAGGCGCCGAAAGCGCTGAGGAAAGCGCTGACAGGAAAACGAGGGCGGCAATACGCGCGTCAACGGCCATAGAGAGATCCTCCCGTTTTGGAAGCGGCTTGTCTGGCCGGCGGCAGGTCTACCGTGAAGGAAGTTTCCCCCGGCAGCCCCGGCTGTTCGACCACTCCGTCTTCCGCCGTCCAGCTCGCTTCAACCCGAACGCGGTTCTTTCCGCGGGATAGAGCGGTTAAATCCGAAAGAGTAAACCGGGTTTCCGTAATTCCGCTTTTCGTGAACGAGCTTTCGCGTTTTCCTTCCGGATAAATCGAAAGCGTGTATTGATTCGAGCCTTCCACCGGCGACCAGGCGAAATCGATTGTTCTCGAGTTTCTAAATTCCTGCACGCCGAACACCGCGCCGGCCGCCGGAGCCGACACGACGGGAGCCGGAAGGGGCGGAACCGGAAGCACCGTGAACCGCCGGGTTTCCTGCGCCGAAATATCGAAGCCGGCAAGCGTTCCGCCGACAGTCCAGAGATAGCTTCCGGGAACCAGACGGCGCGCGGTAAAGAGTTCTCCCTTCGAGGAACTCCGAGCGGCTTCCGTCTCCGATCGGCCATCGATACGGGTAAGCGTAAATTCCTGCGCTTCGGGAGGATTCGCCGAATTATAACGCAGCTCGACGCCGCGCCTCAGGGCTTCAAGGCCTTCGAAGACAGCGCCGTCCTCGGGAGATGCGAGCTTGAGATACTCAAGCCGCCGGTACGAAAGGAACGACTCTCCGATGTATCCGATGATCCTCGTCGATTCTTCGGACTCTGAAGCGAAGCCCTGGATGCGGACCGCGTACCTGCCGCTCCGGAAGTTTCCCATCGGGATCTCAAGCGCGTTTTCCGTAAGGTGCGTGCGTTCGAATACCGGTTCGGCGTAACCGTCCTCGGGGGAATAGAGGGCCAGGTTGCAATAATCCGCGCCGGGAACCGGATTCCATTCTATAACGGCGGAATCTCCTTCGCGCAAATACAGGAGGGACGAAACGGCGGGCTTGGTTACCGCGGTTCCGGGGAGCGGATCGAGTATCGTAAAGGAGCGCACGGGCGTCTCGATGAAGACGGAACCGTCAGCGTTGAGGGTGCGGATTTTCCAGTACCAGGTGCCGCTCTTCCATGCCCTGCCGAACAGGGTTTCCGCCGCCGCCTTCTCCTGCAGGAACACCGTGGAAAACGACGGATCATCGGACAGAACGAAGAAGGTGTCCGCCGCAATGTTCGACTTCCAGGTGAAGCGGATATTCGAAACAAGAGAATCCGCGATCCGGTAGCCCTCCGGCGGAAACACCGGCCTGAGCGCGATCGAACCGTCGATACCGATTATCCTGCGCGGCTCGCTAACCGGAGAAGCGTTGCCCTCGTTGTCGATCCACCGCACCGCCCAATAGCGGGTTCCCGGCTTCCGCAAAACAGCGGCGGCGTCGCCCGAGAGCCTGATGTAGGGAGTAAGGGAGGAAACCGTAAAGGACGCATCGGAAAAGGATTCAGCGTCCGAAACGACCAGCTCGTAGGAAACAGCTTCGGCATGGGGAAGCCAGGCGAAGGCCAAACCCTTTTCGTCGATCTCCTGAATTTGATAGAGAAGGCCGTTGAAGGGCGTGCTTGAAGCTATCGGCTGCATGGCGCCGCTCTTTTCTATCCGCAGGGTTCTCGCGACGGGCTCGGGAGCGTTCAGGGTTTCGGTATATCCGTGCACCGGCGTTACGCGCCAATACCACAGGCCCGCCCCTATCTCGGAAAGGGAAATATTCGAGCCTGAAACCCGTGTGCGGATTTTGCTCTTGGTAAAAGCGGGAGAGTCGGATAGTTCGAACACATAGGCCGAAGCTTCCTTCATAGCAGTCCACGCGAATCTGATTTCCGGGAGTCTCTTCCGGTAGCGGTATTCGGCTCCGTCTTCGGGGAAGGCCGGGCGGGGAAAGGAATCGAGCTCGTAGCTGAACTTCCGCGCAGGCGAAAGCCGGCCGGCCTCGTCTCGCACCCGCCAAAACCAGGTTCCCGGAAGCACCGGAAGAAAGGCGGATAGCCCTTCCGCCTGATGAGTCGCGGCAATAGCGGAAAAATCTTTCTCGGCAGAAATCTCTAGCGTAAACGCCGGAAGAGCTCCCGAGTCTGCGGCGGAAGATCCGGCCCCGCCGGCCTCCAGCTGCCAGACGAACTCGAAAAGCTGCGCGCCCGCCTGCTGCCCGGCATCGACTCGCGCGCCGGATTCGACTCGCGCGCCGCCGCCGGCAAACGTTGAACTTCCGGCGGCTCCGAGAATCCGGGCGTTGCGCGCCGGCTTCAGGGGAATGATGGGGCGGCTCACGAAGCGCGAGCTGCCGTCTGCGGCGTTCACCTCGATCGCCTGGTTTTCTTTCACTTCCTGCGTGCTTCCGTCCGCTCGGGTAAGCCTGGCAGTTCCCTTATTCACCTCGACGCCGATCACGTTGTTCGTCTCGTCGCGGCTGAAGGTCGCGCTCGAATCGGCGCCCACGGAAATAGTGCCGGCCTTTGAGGATATGACATAGTCCGACCCCGAGGCCGAACCGCCCACGGTGATCTCGCCGTCCAGGAATTCCAGGTTGCGGGTCGGTCCGCCGAAGTCGAGCTTGAGCATGGAGTTCGCGTCCAGCTCGAGCGAGGTTCCGTCGTCGAAAAAGATGGCGGCCTCGGAGAGCGTTCCGGTCCTCAGCGTGTCCGCGTTGTACACGGGGCTGTCGTTCCGCATCCGCTCCCAGCCGAGGGCGTCCGAGGGCCGGCGCGTAGCCGTCATCTTCTTGAAGACGACCGTGCCCAGCGGCTTTTCGTTCGCGCGGAAGGAGACGGTGCCGATATCGAGGGCGAACAGCCACAGAAGGGCGCAGGAACCGGCGAACGAAAGCGCCGAAACCAGGGCGTCGCTAGCCGACAATTTCATATTTTACTTCTTCCTTGTCCACTTCTATCTTTTTCCCGGGATCGGCGATTCCGAGCTTCTCTCTCAATTCGGAAAGAGACCCGGGTCCTTCATCCCCCTTCATCTTCACCACGGCATATATCGTAAGCGGCGCGGTTTTGCCCTTTACCGTTATCGCCGGCATGGGCTCCGCGATCACCGCGTCCTTGACCAGATCCCAGGTGTATTCGGAAATGAGCACATCGGTTCCAAAGGGCTTGTTGAGCGCCTCGATGCGGCTCGCGAGATTCACCGCGTCGCCGATTACCGTATACTCCATGCGCGAAAGCGAGCCGATCTGCCCGGCGATCACCGGACCGGTGTTCACGCCCGCGCCGTTATGAATAAAGGGCTTCTCGGGAGTGCCGCGGCCCTTGTTGAACTCGAGCAGCTCGTCGCGCATCATGAGCATCGCGCGCACCGCGGCGAGCGCGTCGTCCCGCGGAGTCCCGGCGGAAACCGGCGCGCCCCACACGCCCATGATCGCGTCCCCGATGAATTTGTCTACGACGCCGCCGGTCTTCTCGATGCAGGCGACCATGCGCGTCATGTACTCGTTCAAAAATTCGACGACAGCCTCAGGAGAGAGGCGCTCGGAAATCGCGGTAAACGAGCGTATGTCGGAAAAAAAGATCGTCGCGGTTTTGCGCTGTCCGCCGAGCTTGAGTTCGCCCTTGAGCGCCTGCTCGGCGATCTCCTTGTTGACGAACTTGCCGAAGGTCTCCTTTACCCGCTCACGCTCGGCGAGCCCCTTGCCCATTTCCACGAAGGACTCGGTCAAGAGTCCGAGCTCGTCGCGCGTTTCCGGCAGAATGTCGAGCTCGAAGTCCCCCTCCTCTATCCGGTGCGCCGCGCGCACAAGGGAGAGAACCGGTCGCGAAATCGACTTGGAAAAAAACCACACTGCCAAAACCGAGATAAGGAGAACCACGCCGGAAAGAAGAAAGTTGCGCCTGAGCACGTCCGTCGCTGCGCGGTACACGAGGGCTGTCGGAGTCGAGCTCGTTACCGCAAGCGCGCCGACGGAAAGCCGCCTGAACGCGCCGAGGTAGCGCGTCCCGTCCACGTCGCGGTAGCGTATCTGCAGATTGTCGGAAGGGCTTTCAAGCGCCTTTTTCACCAGCTCGCGGTCGGAAAAGTTCGCCCCCATTTTCACGAGGTCGAAATCCGGGTGCACGATGAGCCCGCCGTCCCAGCCGACCACGTAGTTGATTCCGGCTGAGTCGGTCTGCACCATCTGAAGGAATTCCTCCGTGGAAAAAACAATCACGAGGGCGTTGCGCGTGCCCATGTCGCGGTAGGGAACGAAGAGGGCGGCGGCGGGAATCCCGACCGAGGGGCTCGCGTTTGCCACGAGGCTTTCGCCTTCCTTCGCGCGTTCTATCAAGCCCTTTGCCGATTCCAGAAAGGGCTGCAAGGCTGCCGAGTCGAGTTCGTTCGCCTTGAAGAATTTGTCGTTGCGTATTTCTTTTTGTCCGGGAACGGAGACGAGGGCGACCGACGCGTTGCGGTCGAACCAGTTGGAGACGGCTGCCCGTTCGAGCGAGCGGTTGCCCGCGTTTTCGCGCAAAGTGTCCAGGAGAGAGAGGGTTCCGGAGTGCGTGGACTCGATCCTGCCGGTTATCTGCGCGGCGAGGACCTGGCTCACAGTGAGCGTGTTTTCCTCCGCCCGCGCCCGCGAGTCTTCGGA
This sequence comes from Teretinema zuelzerae, assembly GCF_021021555.1. NCBI lineage: Bacteria > Pseudomonadati > Spirochaetota > Spirochaetia > Treponematales > Treponemataceae > Teretinema > Teretinema zuelzerae. The sequence continues at coordinate 345,556 of NZ_JAINWA010000001.1, forward strand.
GAAGAACCAGGACGCGATTCCGGTCACGAGCGCCATCGACACCACCACGATTATCGATATGATCCCGATCAATTTTATTACCAGCGGAAACCTCACCCGCTTTTTTCGTCCGCCGCCCTTCTCGTCCCTTCCGTCTTTCATTCCCGTCCATCCTTCGCGCAAATAACGTTCACTTTTTTTTACCATAATCAAAATCGAGCCCGACAATCCCTCATCCTTCGAACATCATCGTTCGGAGGCCCCTCAATCGCTCGTCCCTGCAGAGGCGGAATCTCCCCTCCCTGACCGCCAGCGTGTTACGCTGATCTGCACATTCGCCGCCGCGGTGTTTCGCCGCATCGCCGCTTACGGATCCATAAGCGTCTGTATTTCAGCCTGACTCTTCGCCGTATTGAAAATCTTCAAATCGCTCATCGCCCCGTTGAAGGCTCCGAAGTAAAACTCAGAACCGGGTCCGGTCGCGCCGCTGTATGCGCCGGTTGTATTGCCCACCTGTACTCCGTTAACGAATTGAGATACTGTTTTGTTTTTATAGACCATCGCTACATGGCACCAGGTATCAAACTGGATGTCTGGCGGATTTGCAATACTGACTCCGCTACCGCCCTGTTGTGTAATCTGAGCAATAAACTTCCATGGACTTTCAGAGTTTTTACTAAGAATCACTCCGTAGTTGCTCACACCTGAACCCGACTTATAGAAAAGATATGTATAGCCTACATCGACTGAAGTAATCTTGAACCAGCCCATGATTGTAAAGTCGTTTTCGCCGGTAAACAGAACCGAGGAATCGGTAGTCAATAGTTTTTGATCTGCTGTCGTTTGATACGCGGCATTCGGAACACCATTCCTGTTGGGAATTAACGTTATCCCGGCACTTTTGGTAAAAGCCAGCTCGTTTCCGTTCAAATATCCTCCAAGAAACGGAGGGGACCGGGTGTCGCTTCCAAAGCACTGCAAGTAAGGATGGCCGTTATTGATCGCACCGGTCGTATCAATTCCCCATATCTTTGAATTATTTAATCCAGAATCGATATCCCAGGTTGCGCCGGTGAAGGTTGAGGGGTCAAGCATTTCTGTCGTTGTTTTCGGTGTACCTTTGTCGGTATCAGACATCCCGGTGGTAGTTGCGTTGTAGAAACTCTTAGAAATAATTGAGTTTTCATTATAACCAACTAAGCCACCAGTATTTGCAGAACCTGTAACTTTTCCAATGGCAAAGGATTTCTCTACAACCGGGATTATATTAGTTCCCGGATTTTTCCAGGTATGGCCGACTAATCCTCCAACATTTTCTCTTGTTGAAGTTACTGAACCGGTCGCGTAGCAGTTACTTATAAAATTCTCATTCCTACCGACAAGTCCGCCAACAGAAAAACTGCTAGCTAAAACGGGAACTGTACTGTAACTTTCAGAAATTAACCCTCTGTTGATGCCTACCAATCCACCGACATAGATTACGCCTTGAACAGGTGAGGAACCAGAAACCGAACAATGACGAATAACACCATTATTTTGGCCAGCAAGTATGCCGCAAGAATCGGAGGAGCTTTTAATGGAGGCATTCTCTATATTCACATTCTCAATCGTTCCATTATTAATACCAAAAAGACCGGCAGACGATTCATTATAATCAACAGTTAATCCACTAATAGTGAATCCGTTCCCGTTGAAAATTCCTGTAAATGGATCAGCTCCACTTCCCAGTGGGGTCCAATCATCCAGAAGCGTGATGTCGCCGCTTAGAGTGTACTTAGCGGAATGATCGCTCATTGCACCCGAAAGTGTTTCTGCGTACATATCCCCCGATGGCAGAGTAATTGTGTTCTGCGCACCGAGCGCATTCAGATAAGGATACCCATCGTTAAATAATCCATTCGAATTATCAGTATCGATCTCCCAGACAGTAACAAAATCCCAGCCGGTAAAGGCTCCAGAGTCTTTCATATCCGCCGTCGTTTTAGGTTCACCCTTACCGGTATCGGACATCCCGGAGGTAGTTGTATTGTAGAAACAATTAATTAATGAAGAGCCAGAAACACCAACAAGCCCACCAGTATCGTCAACACCAGAAACCTTACCGGTTGCATACGAGTTCTTTACAATACAAGAACTCCACACATCCCCGATAAGACCTCCAATTTGTTTTCCGTTTAGTGACGTTACTGAACCTGTCGCATAACAGTCGATGATTGTACCGCCGTTTGTCCCGACGAGACCGCCTACATACCAGGATGTGGCTTCAACTGGAATAGACGTATAGCTTTCTGTAATCGTTCCGGTATTTTTTCCAACCAATCCGCCAAGCCGGCCCATGGCCTTCACCGGTTTTAAACCAATTACAGAGCAACGACGAATTAGACCATTGTTCTGCCCGGCAAGTCCACCGCTGTAATCATTAGTTGTAATTACTGAAGGATTCTCTAGTTTCACATTTTCGATTATTCCGTTATTTACGCCGAACAACCCGACATTTTGTATTTCCAAGGATACGTTCAATCCGCTTATGGTGTGCCCGTTTCCGTTGAAGGTTCCAGTGAACGGCAAGTCTACGCTTCCCACAGGAGTCCACGGTGTGGAAATAGTGATATCTCCGTTCAATACATAATCAGCAGAAAGATCAGATAGAGAATCTAGAAATTCATCGGCAGTTACAGTGCCTGCATTTAAAGAAACATCGGAGGTTGGCATGATAGAGAGAAGATACGGAAATCCCGAATTTATAGCAGAATTAATCGCCCAAACGATTGACTTATCCCAAGCTGAAAATGCCGTTGCATTTCTCATCTCATCGACAGATTTCGGAGTACCGCGATCAGTGTCAGAAAGTCCGGACAACGGTTGATTATAATAACTGCCGGAGACGAGCCCGCCCTCGTCCTTTGCTCCGACTAATCCGCCGGAATTGGTACTTGCAGTTACAGTTCCAGATGCATAACAGTTTGCAATCGAACCAGTAGATGCCTGACTCGCGACAAGTCCGCCGGCAGTATTTTGTGCGCTTACATTGCTGCGGGCGTACGAATTCTCAACAATTCCCCAGTTACTGCCAACCAGACCGCCGGCAATAGTGGATGTTGAGGTAACAGTCGCAGTGGAGTAACATTCTGAAATTCTACTCTGAAAATCATATGTAGACTCAGCCCGGTTATTTCCGACCAAGCCTCCTACCCCATGATGCCCTGTTACGTACCCTGAAACAGAACAGCGTGTTATAGTTCCGCCGTAGTTCTCTCCAACCAAACCGCCGATTCCGTCGTCTGTTCCCCCGCCGGTGATCGAAACATTCGTCAGCCTCACCCCGGTGATGTACGCACCTTTGCCTATTGCGGCGAAGAACCCTGCATCGCCATTTGTAGTCGTCAAATTAAGACCGGATATTGTATGTCCGCCGCCGTCGAAAGTACCAGTGAACATAAATGACTGATCAACATACACTCGTGAAGGATCAGGACCGATGCTTCCCACCGGAGTCCAATTGCCTGTCCCGGTCAACATAATATCATCTTCCAGAATCACATTATTATTGAGCAGCTCATTGTTTTTTGCGGATAATGCGCCGGCCAGGGCAGTTGCAGTTTTGACGCGAATGGGAGATCGCATGGTAATGGAATACTTGACTGGAGATCCGCCGGAAGGAGAAGACACATCTAAAATCAATGTATTTGCACGATTTTCGCTTGTGAAATCATCCACAACATTAGCGTTCATCGGAAGCGACAAAGGCACTCCGGATATACAGGAGATAGATGAACTACCATTCCATGAATACATCATTGCTTGGCCGATTTCTCCCACGAGCGGGACAATTGTAACAGTGGTAGACAGAGCGGCATTGTAAGAGGATGGAACTCCCGAGTCATTTAAAGCGATTATTGATGAATTTCCTCCTGCCATGACCAGGATTGAAGAACCAGTTCCGGTGCTCGCAATTTCGGCTTCCGTAAAAGTACGAACCGATACTAACGATCCGTTTTGCACGACATGAGAGCTCGTTGCGTTGTCGCAGATATACACAGCCTCATACGCGTAACCGACATGGGTAGTGCCTAAAAAAAACTCAATAATGAGATAATGAGAACCGCTGGACAGGCCTGATTTATCAAGCTTTGCGCTTCGCATACCGACGGATGGATTACCGTACTCAATCGACGGCTCAGCCGATGCATTACCATCGAGATACCACTTGATCGAATCAGCCGCGAAATCAGGCCACTGAACAGAAAAAGACAGATTTCCGCTTCCGGTTTCGGTATTCAGGTACGACAGAACTATCGACACAGCTGCAGAACCGTCCTGAACCAGATTAACGTTGGCCGAACCCTGTGCAATCAATCTGTCGGAGGTATGAACTGTTGCATCTGAATACGCCCGGGCAGTCACCGTAAATGAACCGGCCGGCAGATTTTTCAGAACGCATGAATCAAGGGAGGTTATCACCACACTGGCTACTTCTTTGCCGGATGCATCGGAACAGGAGACGACATATGCTTTTGCGTTTGCTTCAAGAGAAGGAACAACTGTTCGGTCGTTTCGGGAAGATATTGAACCATCAGTGCGAGCCATCGCATCTTCGTAGACCAGGGAAACAGATAGAGAACCTGCGCCGCCGGACGAAGAATGATCCTTATCGATGAAAAAAAGAGAACAGGAGGAAGCCATCACACTTCCCGCTAACACAGCAATGAAAACAAAGGTCGAAACTGTTCCATGCATTTTGTGAGTATTCATCATTTTACTATTGTCCTTGCAAGTCTGAATCCGGAATCAGAGGCCGCAGTTGTCGCTGCCGAGGCGTCGCGATGTCCGATCGTGGACTTTCCCGCCGGCGGAAGGGAAGCAAACGAGCCGCCCTTCACAATGATCGCATACGAAGAAGACACAGTGCCAGAATACGTTGTGCCAATGTAATCGTTGAAAGGACCATCAGGAGGATTATTACATACATCGAAACACGCTTCCCACATATTGCCGCTCATGTCGTAGAGGCCCCAGATATTCGGCGCTAATGAGCCGCAGGGGGTTATTACACCTGTTTTTGAGTTGGCCCAATCGCTATACGTTGCAGAATTTCCGGCGGAAAAAACGGCACTGCCACCGCTTACGCTGTTAAATGGATAATACCCCCCGCACGAGGCCGCAAAATGCCACTCGCCTTCGGAAGGAAGGCGGTAACCGTCCGCAGCGAGATCGGCGTACGCCGCGGTATACAGAATGCCCGATTCGGCTAGAGCTTTCAGATACGAAGTACTCCGCAAAACAGAAGCATCAGTTTTATCGGTGGTCGACGTATAATAACAGGGAGTCAGTCCTGACATCTCGCTGTAGGCATTGCACCAGACGAGAGCATCGAAGTAGGACACCTGCGTAACCGGATAATCAACGCCGGCTGAACCACTCCCTCCCGCGGCACCCTCGTTCCCGATCACGTAGCCGTTAGCCAGAGCCCAATCGCGCACAGGCTTCCAGAGACTGTAACTCACCTCGTATTTGCCCAGACTGTACGGCCGTGTAAGCGTATGGTCATAGGAAGACGGAGCGCTTTGATAGAGATCGCTGTCATATGTCCAGGATACCTGGGCATATGACGCATTTTTCCCGTAAGGGAGAATCTCCACCATGTAATCGTTCGTTACCAACACAGACAGGTCTCCGGAGTATACGACTCCGTCATACTCAAATACTGCCGTTATGGTTTTACGACCCGCTCCATTCAAGCGTGGGCTAAAAATCAAGGTTCTATCGCTTGATAACCAATCCCGGGCATTCAGCAACCATTCGTAGCGCGCCCCGCCTTCCGGCATCGACAGCTCGAGGGTCGCATCAATGTCCATTGTAATAGAGGACACTTCGTTCCCGAATTGACGGAATGAAATATGTTGAAATTCAGGAGCAGAGATCGTCACAGCGATTATTGAAGCAGACTCGACCCACTTCGCGTAAAGGGCCGCGTCTCCGGTTACCGTCCGGCCTCCCGAGCCGAAGGTCCAGGGCGTTGAAAGAGAGGAGTCAGCGTACCAGCCGGAAAACGCGAAGCCCGAATACTCGGGATCGGCGGGGCGTTCAACCGTGCCCCCGTTCGCGACTATTAGCGGCTCGATATAGCTGCCGCCTGAAACGTTGAACGACACTTCCCAGGAGCGGATCACACGGACTACATAGGTTTGAGTTGTCTCGCCGTCGGGAGCAGTTACGGTTATGGTCAGGAGATTGGAACCGGAGGTTGCGAGCGCGGGAGACGCGACGAGCGGCGAGGCCGAGCCTTCGACCGCCATACCGGCTTCCGGAGCCCACTTCCAGCGATATGATTGGCCGGCGATCGCCCCGGAAAGAATAAACGAAATCGAGTCGCTGTCTCCGAGCGTGATCGAATACTCGAGCGTGCCGGAGGAAAGCGGAACCTGCACTCCTCCCGCGCTGAGAGAGGCAAGGCCGGCGGCGGACACTCCGAGCTCGTCCGCGGAATATGTTCGTGTTTCCTGCAGGGTTCCGTTTTGGTCGATCCAGCGGTTCGCCGCCGCTCCCGAACGGATATTGACCGCTTCAATGATTCTTCCTATCTGCGTTCCTCTTCTCAGAAACGAGACTGACAGGGTACACGCGCCGGCAGGAATTTCCGAAGCATGTAACGTAGCGGTTCCCTCGCTGTAGTCGGCGGAACCTACCCAGACGGCAGGATATGAGGAATCAATACTCCCGTCCGTACCGATAAAGCCGGCTGTAATCGAATCGATGTCCTTGTCGACGGGAAAAGCGATGTTCAAGTCGAGCGAACCGTTCCCGGTTCCCGCGTCCGCGAGAATAAGAGGAACTTGTACGGAAGCCGCCTGTCCTTTAACGACGGTCGCCGAAACCGTGCCGGATGCCAGAAGGCTGGTTTTCTCCGCGTCCGCGTACACGAAAGCGGACACCTCGGCTTTTCCCGGATACACGTCTTCTATCTGCGCTCCTGCCGAGGGTAAATCCGCGGAGGAGGCCGAATACTCGTGCGTTATTCCGGCCGAGTCCGTAACAGAAATTGAAACGGCCTTCATCTGCGATAACACGCCGGGTACAAGCGCCCGTGCGGAAAAGAGGGCATCGCCGGACGCGGCGTCGGTCAGGCGTATCGAAAGCGAGCCGGTTTCGCCCGCTCCGGAAGATCCTCCGCCTGAATCGATGAGCGATCCCGGGCAGGAAGCAAAGAGAAGAATCGCGGCGCACAGCGAACTGATGCGGATTGCCGCGGAACGGATCGGCTCTGCGCGGAACCGTGTTCCGGTTGTGTGTAGTTTCGTCATAGCGCGGTCCCCCGAATAACGACTTGATCTGAAGCAAGGCCTTCGCGGTCCACGGCGCGGAGCGTAAACTCGTATTCTGTTCCGCTTTCCAGGAGCTTGATGACCGTGCTTCCCGTTCCGGACGCCGTGCCTGAATCTGCGCCGACTTTCAGCGTTACGCTGCCGTACTTGATTTCTATATATGCAAGGTCCGCCGCGTCCGGCTCTGTCCAGCTCAGAGCGATTTTCCCGTCCCCGGCTAGAGCGGCCGCGTCCGTTACGGCGGGCGGCGCGACGTTCCGCCATGAAGCGTAGAGCGTCAAGCTCGACTCCAGGGCTTCTGTCGTATCGCCGTCGGCGTACGCCGCGGTGCCTTCCGCGCCGTCTTCGGGGCTCAAGGCCCAGCCGGCGAACTCATAGCCGCTCTTGCCGAAATCGCCGCCGACAGCAGTAAGCGAGACCGCTTCTCCGTACGCGAATTCTATAGCATCAGGGGCGGCGCCGGACGTATTTCCGTTTCCGTCGAAGCCGACCGAGGACGTTGCGTATATGTTAACCGTCAACGTACCCGAATAGGTCACCCCGCCGTCGACCACGGAACAGTACACCGTGTGGCGGCCGAGAGACGCGCCGGAGGTGTTCCACTCGAAAGAGCCGTTTTCTCCGCCCGAGGCGGCCGCTCCGTCGAGTCTCCAGGACCAGACCTCTCCTTCGGCCGGAGACGCGGCTGCGGATATAGTAAGCGTTTCGCCCCTCACCGCCGAAACCGCCGCCGGTTCGAAATTCAAGGCCTCGTATTCCGGTTCCGAAAGTGAAACCGTCGCCGTGGAAAGGGGCAGCCACTGCGCATATAAAACGGTATTCGAGGCTGGAAAAACAAAGGATTCTCCGGGATTCCAGGTTGTTCCGGTTCCGTCCGCCTTTGTATTCCAGGTCAGAAACACATGGTGCGGGTACTTCACGCTCGCGGCGTCGGAGATCGTGGCGACGGTTGTTTGGTTATAGCCGAATACAGCGCCGACGGTTCCAACCTTGTTTTTGTATTCGCCTGAAGCGTTCGTATCGTAGGCTAAATAGAGTTCGTTTCCCATGATGGAAATCGCAGGGCTTACTGCTTCCGACATTTTTCCTGATTCGTCGATCAAAGCAAGGGTAAAAGTATACGGATTTCCGATAATAACGTCGGAAGGAAAGAAATAACGCACATACTCGCCTGAGTCCGAATCCAGCAGGGCAGGAAACGGAACATCGGTTAAGCCCGTTCCTTCCCGGCTCACCTCTTCGGTCACCGTCCGGGAAACGTTTGTCGAGTCGTTTATATAGGTAATCTTAACAGACGCGATATCCGCGTTCAGGTAGTTTTCAGGAAGGGTGAAGCCGATGGACGCTTTATTTTCCGATGTAACGCCGCCGACAAGATTTTCGACGATTCCCGGAGGACTGTCGCAGCGGACGCTAAAGCGGGCCGGTTCGAACACCCTGTTTATCGAAGGAGAACGAAGTCCGAGGGTAAAGGGGATGGAGCCGTGCTCCGCGGCCTCGCTCGGGATAAAGGTGAATGATACCGTGGTGCGCTGGTTATCCGCTCCGGCTGTTCCGCCGGGAGCAGTCGCGCCGGAAGCGATCAGGCCGGAACCGGCTTCAAGGGTATATTCCAGATCGAGCGATTTTGGATTGTTAAGTCGTATGAATACGGTTACTTCCTCGCCGGAACGCACATCGTCGCCGATATCGCCCAACGCCCGCCGATACGAGGATGTATCCAGATACACGACTGACAAACCGGTTTCAATAAAATCCTTCAGGTTTGAATTCCAACCGGGAAGGGAGCAGGAACTAGAGAATCCCGCGAGCGCACAGAGCAGGACGACGATATATTTCCTTATATTATACATTTTCCAATCCATATTACGTAATGCGAACCATGGTACATTTTTTATCACGCTTCAGACTGATTATCCAGTTTTTGTACATATCTTACAGTGTAAAATATTTCCACTGAGGCGTATCCTGCAGAGTTTTACGCAAAACCGATCATATCATGTTTTCCCGTTTTTCATATACGGCTCGAGCCTGATTTTATCGCAAAAATGCGTGCGCATTCCGCTCCGTCTTGCCCTGAGGCCGGAGAAAACGGTATCCTGAACGACATGAGCGCTCATCTCGATTCCGGAACGATCCGGGCAATGGAACATCTTGCGTCTTTCAGAAAAAACATCATCGGGAACGATGAATCGGTGCCGGGACCCTACGGATCGCACCGGCTAGTATACGCCGACTGGATAGCGAGCGGGAGATTGTACCGCCCGATAGAAGAGCGGATGACGGAGCTTGTCGGGCCCTGGACGGCGAACACGCATTCGGAGTCGAGCCACCTCGGCCAGGCGATGACGATCGCGTATCGGGAAGCTCGCGAGCGGCTCAGAAAAGAAGTAAACGCCTCGGCGGACGACGTAGTTCTTCCAGTCGGATCGGGAATGACCGGAGCGGTGAGCAAGCTTCAGCGGATGCTCGGGCTCAAGATTCCGGAAAACCTTTCCGGCCGCCTTGCGCTTGCGGAAAACGAACGGCCGGTCGTCTTCATCACCCACATGGAGCACCACTCGAACCATACCTCCTGGCTTGAAACCCTGGCGGACGTTGTCGTCCTTCCTCCGGACGAACAGCTCCTCACCGATCCGCGCGAACTTGAAAAGGCGCTCGACAAATATCGGGACCGGCCGCTGAAAATCGGCAGCTTCACCGCAGCGTCGAACGTTACCGGAATCCGTGTTCCCTACCGCGAACTCGCCCGCATCATGCATCGGGCCGGCGGCTACTGTTTTGTGGATTTCGCGGCGAGCGCTCCCTACGACCGCATCGACATGCAGGGCGGAGACCCTTCCGAGCGGCTGGACGCGGTGTATTTTTCGCCGCACAAATACCTCGGCGGACCCGGAAGCCCCGGAATTCTCGCCTTTAATAAAGAGCTCTACCACAACCGCGTTCCCGACCAGCCGGGCGGCGGCACGGTGCTGTGGACGAATCCATGGAAAGAACATAGCTATATCGCGGATATCGAAAGCCGGGAAGACGGGGGAACTCCCGCTTTTCTGCAAACCATCAAGGCTGCCCTCGCCTGCTCCCTCAAGGAATCGATGAGCGTAGACGCCATACACAAGGCTGAATCTGTTCTCATTCCCCGGGCCCTCGAAGGACTCAAGGCGATTCCGAAGGTGCGCGTGCTTGCCGGCGATAAAACCGACAGAATCGGCGCTATTTCCTTCTATATGCAAGACGTGCATTTCAACCTCGCGGTTAGGCTGCTCTCGGACCGGTTCGGCATCCAAACACGAGGAGGCTGCTCCTGCGCCGGAACCTACGGCCACTATCTGTTGGCGGTGGACCGGGATACGAGCCGCCGAATCACCTGCAGCATCAACGCGGGCGACCTCACCGAAAAACCCGGCTGGATACGCGCATCCATCCACCCGACGATGAGCCTCGCCGACATCGATTTTCTCGTTTCCTCGATCGCGGAGACGGCTGAGCGCGCGGGCGAATGGGCCGCCGACTACCGCTTCCTACCGGACGAGGCCGACTGGCGCCATGCGTCCTGGGATAGCCGGAAGGCGGCCGCGATCAAAGGGCTCTGGAAGCCGTTCGACTAAGGCCGCCGGAGCGCCTCGCCCGCGCCGGAAAACGCTTTACAGATCGTCCTTAAAGGCCGCGGCCTTGGAATAGGCCGTGGATTTCGCCTCGAAAAAATCGGTCTTCACCAGGTTGGCGTTGCTGTAGCTGCTTATCCACGAAGTCGACTCGGGTTCGGTCCGCCCGCCTTCGTACAGAAGCCCGAGGCCGAGAGCGGACGAACGGAGATTCCCCAGATACCGGATGTATTCCCCGATCATCTGTTTGTTGAGTCCGGGTATTTCGTCGCCGATCGCGTACTCGCCCCACAGGATTTCCTCTTCCACTCCGGTTCGGATCATTGCCCGGTATTCCTCCTGCAGCGCTTCTGTAAAGAGGTCAGGCCTCTCCTTTCGCAACTCTAAAAGTATCGATCTAAAAAGATACAGATGGGTATTCTCGTCCCTGTTGATGTAGCGTATTACCTGCACCGAGCCGCCCATCTTTCCGTTCCGCGCCAGATTGTAGAAAAACATGAAGCCCGAATAAAAATACACGCCTTCCAGGATGTAGTTCGCTACCGCGGCGCGGGCCAGGCTTTCGGCGTCCTGATGAATCCTGAAATCTTCGTAGAGGTCCCCGATGAACCTGTTCCGTCTTAACAGGCGCTCGTCGTCCTTCCATTGGTACAGGATCGAATTCCGCTCCTCCGGAGAACAGATGGTGTCGAGCATGTAGCCGTAGCTCTGCGAGTGCACCGCCTCCTGAAAAGCGTGGATGGTGAGGCAGAGATTCACCTCGTTCGCGGTAATGAAGGTCCCCAGAGACGGAAGATTCGCGGTTTGTATGCTGTCCAGGAAAATGAGAAAGGACAGTATCCTGTCGTAGGCGCGGCGCTCGGGAACGGAGAGAGCGCGGTAGTCTTTCACGTCCTGCTGCAGGTTTATCTCTTCCGGTATCCAGAAGTTGTTCATGCTCTGCCGGTACCAGTCGCTCGCCCATGCGTATTTGAGATTATTAAAATCGTTGAGATTCGTCGTGTTCCCGCCGATCATTCGCCGCAAATCGGCGTCTATGTCTCCCTTCTCATTGAACAGGGGTTTGGGCGTCAGTTTTTCTCCCATCGGTCTCTCCTTTTTCCTGATCTTTTTTCTGTTACGTCCCCGAGCCCGTTCAACTCGAACAGGATTCGCACTCCTCTACTTCCAGGGACTGGGACCGCACATAGTACAGGGTTTTCACGCCCTCCTCCCAGGCTTGAATGTAGAGCGCCAACAGGTCGCGAAATGATTTATCGGTGGTCACATAGAGATTAACGGACTGGGACTGATCGATATGGCGCTGCCGCTTTCCGGCGGCCCGCAGGGACCAGCTCTGGTCGATCTGATGTGCGTTCTTGTAAAACCACATGGTAGACAAGCTCAGCTCCGGAGCGGCGCGCGGAACGGTTCTGCCCTTTTTTTCCTCCAGGAAAAACTTTTTCATCACCGGATCGACTCCCGCGGTAGTTCCCGCGATTATCGAAGTCGAGCTTGTCGGCGCAACCGCCATAATCCAGCCGTTGCGCAGACCTTTCTCGCGGACGAGGCTGCGAACCTCGTCCCAGCGAGGGCCTGCGTATCCGCGCTTGCGGAAGTATTCGCCGGTCGCCCAGTCCGATCCCGCGAAATGGGAATATGAACCGCGTTCGGCAGCCAGCTCGGCGCTCGCCCGTACCGCCGCGCGATTGATCCGCTCGAACAGGGCGTCTGCGAATTCGAGATGGGCTTCGCTCTCCCAGGGAATCCCGCGCTTGGCGAGCAGGTGGTGATACCCGCTCGTGCCCAGGCCGATCGCCCGCCACGCGGAATTCGTGATCTGCGCGTACGGCAGGGGATACATGGTCAGATCGATCACGTTGTCCAGCATCCGCACCGCGGCTGCGACCGTCCGCTCAAGCTGCACTGGTTCGTCGATATCGATGTTCCCGAGCGAGAGGGAGGCGAGATTGCACACCACGAAATCCCCCGCACGGGTCGTCTCCACCACCTGAACCGAGCCGCCTTCCTGCAGCGTTTCGCTCGAAACAGTTTCCATCGCGCTCATGTTCTGCGCGATCTCGGTGCACAGGTTCGAGCAGTAGATTATTCCCTTATGCGAGTTCGGATTCATCCGGTTAACGAGGTCCCGGTTAAAGACGAAGGGAGTGCCCGTTTCCACGGCGGAGCGGAGCACCAGGCGAACGATTTCCTTCACCGGCAGGGAGCGCCTGGAAATGCGGTCGTCCTGGACGCATTCAAAGTAGCGTTTTTCCCATTCCTCGCCCCAGAAATCTTCCAGGGCCCACCCCTTCGCGGTAAGTATTTCATGCGGGCACATGAGATGCCACAGAGAATCGATGGAGTCGCGCGCGAGGCGCCAGAACAGATCCGGATAGCAGACGCCCGGAAACACGTCGTGAGCCTTCATGCGGTCGTCGCCGTTGTTGGTTTTCATCTGGAGAAATTCGGGAAGATCCTTGTGCCAGACGTCGAGCCATACCGCAACGGAGCCCTGTCTCATGCCGAGCTGGTCCACCGCGACGGCAGTGTCGTTCGCGAGCTTCACCCAGCGGAGCACGCCGCCGGCCGCTCCCTTGAATCCCCGGATCGGGCCGCCGACCGCGCGGACTTTGCCGAAATACATGCCCATCCCTCCGCCGAATTTCGACACCTGGGCGAAGCTGTCGAGGCTGCGGTAAATGCCTTCGAGCGAATCGGGAACGGTGTCGATAAAGCAGGACGAAAGCTGATGAAAGGGCTTGCGCGCGTTGGAGAGGGTCGGCGTCGCGAGAGTAAGGCGCAAGCTGGAAAGCTCGTCGTAGAACCTGAAAGCCGCCTCAGTCCGGTCGGCGCCTTCCTTCATCGCAAGATGCATGGCGATTCCCATGAACATTTCCTGAGGCGTTTCAAGCGGAATTCCTTCGCGCGAGCGAACGACGTACCGGCGAACCAGGAGATCCAGGGAGCTCCAGGTGAAAAGCGAGTCCCTGGAAGGATCGATCCGGGCCCCAAGCTCTTCGATCTCCTCCCGGCTCCAGGATTCGAGGACATAGGAGCCGTACAAACCGTCTTCCGTCAGCTTCTCGATCAGCCGACGGAAAGCCGCTCCCGCTTTGCTTCGCGCATCGCCGTCCGCGGAAAAGTCTTGCTCTCCCCGGGTTTTCCGCACCCCTGCGTAAAAAGACTCGAGTTCGAGCCGCGCGGCTATGTACTCCCACTTCGGCGCGTCCATCGATGTCAGTTCGACCGCCGAACGGATCAGGGCCGAATAACGCTCGGAAGGGACCGAGGCGCCCGCTGAAAGAGACAGATATCGTTCCTTCAATCGCTCAAGGCTGTATAGAGGCTCCGGAAAACGCCGGGAAATGTCGGTCAATGCGGAGGCCGCGGCTTTTGCGTATCCGTCTAACCCCCGCTCGCTCTCTAAAAACCAGCCGAGAAAGGAGGAATCTCCCTCCGCGCCCGGTATATGTCCAGAAGAATTCATCGCGTGATCTCCTTTATTCCGAAGATAGCACACTACAGATAGAGCATCAATATGAATTAAACGCTATATCTAACAGAGAATTCAAATTTGTCGCAGAACAAACAATCAAGCCGAAAAAAAAAACGCCGCCCGAATCGGCGGCGTTTCAGCAAAACAAAAGGCGGCGATTATTTCTCCGCTGCGACCTTTTGGAAGCCTTTCAGGTGGGAGAACAGCTCGCCCGTATAGGGGTTCCGCTTCCTGGTAACGGCTGTCCAGATCATATAAACCAGCACCGCGACGTTGGACAACAGCGCGAGGGCGCTGACCGTCATCAGGGCGGCGGCCGAATGCGAAGACTCGACGGCAAAACGGGAGGTCGACACGAAGGTCGGGAAGGCCATCGTGAACATCATCCAGAACGCGAGCGTCTGGGCGCGATGCTGCAGCCAGGCGCCCTTCTTGATGAAGAAAGCGGGAATCGTGCAGGAAATGAGCAGAGCCGCTCCTGCATAGAACGAATGGTCACCGACGCAGTTGTAAACATAGGCGAAGTTCCACAAATCGTAGGCGATGACCCAGAACCACAGCATATCCGGCCACAGCATGTCCTTCTTCTTTCCCTTCGCAACGAAGATGCCGACCCATCCGGTAATCGTGATAATATTGATGAGCCCCGCGATGCCGTTCATGACGTTCCAGGGACCGCTGAACATAAAGACACCGTCGACGATGCCGTACGCGCCCATCTTCCACACTTCGAAGTCGCGGATGCACGCTTCAAGAATGTTAAACGCGAGAATCGCCGGGGGGAAAAACTTGGCGAAGCCGCTCTTCCCCACCTTGTCGATGTGGCGGATCGCGAGAAAACCGAGGCATCCTGCAAGAGCGGAATACACCTTGACCCAGTGAAACCAGGTTCCGGTGCTGGAACCGGCGCCGGCGGTCTTCGGCCATACGAAGATGGTCAGAATAAGGGGAAGCACAATGAACAGGGCGAGAGAGGCCGCCTTGCTTAAGCGGGCGATCTCGTTGAGCAAAATCAAGCCCCCCAGAACAGCGAACCACATGAGCACGGTATACCACTGCAGGGATTCAAAAAGAAACATACTGAAACTCCTTTCTGCCGCAATTTTCTGTTTACGGCGCATTTCATCATACCTCTCCCATTTGGTAAAAACAAGCTCATTTTTTTACTAAAAAACACAACATCTGCTTGATTCTTTTTTTGTTGACTTAAAAAACAAATAGATTAATACTACGTTAAGGAGGATTTTGCATGAAAAAGATTATGGGCGTACTTATTCTCGGATGCGTACTCGGCGCTCTGGGCGCGCAGGAATTCAAGAATTTTGAAAACTGGAAAACCTTTTCAGACGAGGCCGACGGCGGGGACTCGAAAATAGCGACTGAATCTTCATTTATCAAGTTGAACGGAAAGGAAGTACTCACCGTACGAGCGACCGGAAAAGTTACGACAAAATTCCAGTACGGATTTGCCGGTATGAATGCGGAACCGGATCCCAAGACCGCTGAAGTCCTGAAATCCGGTACAGGCGTTTCCTTCTGGACAAAGGGCGACGGAAAAACCTACCGCGTCAGGGTTGAAACCTCCAACATCACAGACTACGACTATTACGGCTTCGTTTTCACCGCGGCGAAAGGCAAAGACATCGAGATCAAGGTTCCCTACAAGTCCCTGAAACAGGAAGGCTGGGGAGGGAAGAAACCCTTTGATCCGACAAAAATCACCAAAATCAGTTTCCAGACGGTCGGACAACCCCTCGAATCCTTCGAGCTGATCCTCAGCGGACTTGCAGCGTACTGATTCCGCGTACCTATTTCTAGCTTCGTAAATCGAGACTGTCTCCCCGGAGGCAGTCTTTTTTTGTGTCCTTCCTCCTTTTCCCATGACAAATGGAAGTTTTACCTATAGAATTATCGTGACGAGGACAGCCCCATGACACATACGCTCATCGCTCTTCAATGGTTCACGCAGGTAAACATTTTTACGACCCTCTCGCTGATAATCGCCGTTATGGCCTTTTGCATCGGGTTTTACGCCTTCGGAAAAACCCAGAAAACGAAGGGCAGCGTGCTCATGCTCGGGCTGTGCGTAACCATCGGAATCTGGGTATTCGCTTCAGCCTTCATATTCAGCGCCGATCCTGAAGACAGCGTCTGGTTCTGGTACTACATCCAATCCTTCGGCTTTATTCCCATGTGGCCGATTCTCATCCACTTTTTTACCGTCATATCAGGACTCGACCAGATGCCCGGCCGAAAAACCGCGATAGCAGGAGTCGAGTTCAATCTCAACTTTCCGAATATATCCGTCATCGTCCAATACGCGATAGCCATTGCCCTTCACCTCTGGATACTCGCCGGAGCGGGAGAACCCGCGGCCTATGTCCCCACGCCCCTCGGGCTTCGCGACACACCGGCGATGGACAAGCTGTGCGTGCAGATCTTCGTCTTCATGACCCTCTTCTGGTACTTCGAAGGAACGCTTCTGGTCATCATATTCTGGAAAAAATCTCATAAAAAAAACGTCAGCGTAGACATGCGCAAGCAATCCGAAGTCATCACCATAACCGGAATCGGATTCGGCGGCGTAACGCTGGTATTGAACATCATCCTCCCCATCTTCGAGCTGCCCATACCCGCATTCGGCTCCCTATTCATCGGGATGTGGATTATGTGCATAGCCTACGCGGTCGCCCGCTACAATCTGGGGGCGAAGGACGAACAGATCATCGGGCAGAAAGCGTTCGATCTTTCCGAAGAGCCCATGGTCGTCACCGATAAAGAGCTGAATATCCTTTTCTTCAACCGCTCGTTCACCAAGAACTTCGGAGCACTTCCGGCGAACCATACCAGAAAAGTGCCGGACCTTTTTCCGAACGAGGAAGGCGAATATCCGGAAGAAGACCAGTTCCACAAGGAAGGGTTCATCGCGGCGCTTTCGGTCCCGGGATGGGACGGCATCCGCCGCTTTTACAATGTTCAATCGTCCTACATTTACAACAGGCGGGAGCTGGACAGGATCCTCTTCATCTTCAGCGATATAACCGAAATCACGAACCAGAAACAGATACTCGAATATCTGGTAGACGAACGCACCGCGGAAATCAACCGCCAGCTCGTCATCACGGAAAAATACACCCGGCCCTCGCTCGTCCAGGTCATCCAGGCCGGCGGAGACCCCACCAATTTCGAACCGGCGAACCGGAACATGGTGATCATGTTCGCGGACATCAGAGACTTCACCCTCGTTTCCGAAAAACTCTCGTCCTCGGATACGGTCAGGCTTCTCAACTCGTACTTCACCTGCATGAACGAATGCATCGTGCAGGAAAAAGGAGAGATAGACAAACTGATCGGCGACGGCATCATGGCTCTGTTCGAAAACTCGGACAGCGCGGTGCACGCGGCGATCAACATGATCTACAAGCTCCAGAATTTCAACGCGTCGCAATGCATCGTCGACTCGATCATACGCAACGGCATAGGCATCAACTACGGGCCGGTAACGCGGGGAAACATCGGGTCGAAGGACAAGCTCGACTACACGGTCATCGGCGACTCGGTGAACGCGGCGAGCCGCTTCGAATCGCTGACCAAACGCTATCGTCTGCCGATCGTGATTTCCGAAGACGTAGTCGGACAGCTCCGGCACAACTACAAGATCCGCTTCATCGACAACGTCCTGGTCAAGGGGCGCGCCGTTCCCACCAAGCTCTACGAAGTGTTCGACTACAACAACACGGAAATGATCGACATCAAGCTCGGCACAAAAAACAGGCTGGAAGAAGCCTTCGCGGCCTATGCGGAGGGAAATTTCACCTTCGCGCTCGAATTGTACCAGGAGCTGGAACGCCAAAACGGACAGAAGGATCCCCTCATCCAGTTCTACATACACCGAACCCAGGAGCTGGACGCGCTGCAAAAGCTCGGCAAGCTCGAATCCTGGAACGGCATCTACCAGTTCGTGGAAAAATAGACTCGCGACAACGCATCGCAGAAGAAAAGAGGAAACGCAGCTATGAATGAAAACAAGCCTACCGCCCGGCGCGTAATGATCATCTCTATCGTTGCCCTCGCCCTTTTCTATATCGCGGGCGACTGGGCCGTCTACCTCTTCGGGAAAAGCAAGATCGCACTCGCTCCCGCCTTCCTCTGCGCCGTCGCTACGGCCAAATACGCGGCGAGCTGCCTATCATTCGCCGTCGTTTGTTCCACGCGGGAAGACAGGCTCGACAACCGCGACTGGTTCTGGCTGTTCTTCGCCTTCGTCTTTCTCATACTCGCGGACTTCTGCATGGTCTTCCTCTATCCGGTTCTCGCAGCCCTGGACATGAATCCTCCCGCGGAGCTTCAGACAGCGGGAATCATCTGCTTCATGGCCGTGCAAACCTGCCTGATCGTCAGGCATGCCCGCAATGTACGGAATCACTACCGCATGATCAGGAACAGCCCTGAACGGAGCGTAGCGAAGTCTCTTTCCGTCGAGGCAGCCGTCCTCCTTATCGCGGCGATTCCGGTCGTCGCGGCCGCCTATGCGGCAAACAGGAACAGCCTCCCGGTAATGATCGTATACGGTATATACGTTGTCCTTTCTCTCGCGGCGGCCTGGACCGTCTTTTTTCACCGGTTCTTTCCCAAGAAAAACTCATGGATGATAGCCCTGGGCGTAAGCTGCTTCTTCCTCTGCGACGTAAACGTCGGGCTCTCGTTTCTTTCGCCCTTCGCAACCACACTGGTGTGGATGTTCTACACGCCGACCCTCCTCCTCCTGTCCTCGAGCGGAATCGACTTCGACAAGCGGAGAATCATTTCTATGCGGCGCCGGTATTTCAAGGCCTCATGATGCGCGTGTAATGCGTTAAGCCGGCTGTTCATTCGGTAAAAAACTCTAAAAATCATCCCGCGGCTTTTGCAATCGCTCTTTCCAACTCCTATACTGGAATCGGGTGCACCTCATCCTCATTCCGGTTTCTTAAAAACATACGGTTGATAAAAGTGACGAAAACAGTGAAAGCGCATACTGACAATGCCCTAACCGAGCTCAAGCGTATTCCGGTTCTCCCCCTGGCCGCAGTGATGGCGGCGATACTCGGCATTTCAGCCTTGACCGCATATGTCTATCTGGACGCGGTCGTCGCGGACTCAAAAGAAACCCTCATGGACCAGCTGGATAGATCCGCGAAGCTGTCGTCTAGCTATCTGAGAAACCGTCTGCGCTTCGTGCGCATTCTCGCGCAGGAAGCATCGACGGAACTTTCCGATACACCGACGGAACGCGAACTTCTCGACCTTTCACGCAAGCTCCAGCTTATCAACACCGCCGGAATCTTTGCCGACGTGGGTTTTATAGACTCCCGATACGACTACTACACGTGTAAAGGCGAAAAAATTCCTCTGGAGGAGCTCCCGGGGATAGAGAGGGCTTTCAAGGGCGAAACAGGAATTTCATTGCCGTTTCACGATGCGGCCTCGAATGAACGGCGGATTATCTTCTTTTCGCCGGTCGTCGTCGACGGCTCTGTCCGCGCAGTGATCGCAGGCAGCCAGCCGACAAACATTCTGGAAGAACAATTCACCCAGGATTTTATGAAAGGAATGGGCCGATGCTACTTTATCGATTTTCAAGGGAATATCATTCTATACTCCCGATCGTCTCCCTACCGCGATAAGAAAGCTCTCTTCGATATTCTGGCGGCCTACACGGAGGTTCCTGAAACAGGCTATGAGGAGCTTCGGAGGCAGGCTCTCGATTTTCGCGATTCGAACGACCGGATAACCTCCGTCGCGAACAAAAAAGGCGGCTCGCTTATCCTCGGGTATAAGTCCTTTCCCGATTATCCGGACTGGAAGATCCTCTGCATCATCGATCAGGACTCCATATTGCGGGGCAGTTTCACCCTGCTCGGGAAGATTTATCTATTCAGCGCCTTCCTGCTGACAGGCGTACTCATTCTTCTCGCGATCATCTTCCTGCAGCGGAGCAAGAGCCGCAGCCGCCTCTATCAGGTCGCCTTCATCGACGAGGTAACTGATGGATGGAACTACACCTATTTCAAGAAAAACGCGTCCTCTCTCATCGATGCGGACGACAGATACTTCATTTTCAGGCTCGATATCGCGCATTTCAAGTACATCAACCGTTCGCTCGGCAACGATACGGGAAACCTCGTGCTCAAGGCGGTCTACGACTGCATCCGCTCGCATGAGGGCTCTAATCCCTGCCTGCTCGCCTCCCGCGTCATCAACGACGAGTTCATCGCTTTATGCCGGGACGACGATCCTGCCAATCCCGATCCGGCGAAACAGCTGATCGCGGAGCTGAACCGGCTGCCGAAGGCCAGAGGATTCTCCTGCAACCTGCAATACTACATAGGAGCGAGCAGAGTTCCCCCGGGAGAAACAGATCTTGAGCGGACCACGGACTTCGCCTATGTCGCCCAGAAAAATTATGAGAAGGCGGCGGTAAAAAAACAATACCTGTTCGACACGGCCATGTTCAGAGCGTCCCACATGGAAGACATCATCGAATCCCATATGGAGGAAGCGCTTTTAGCGGGAGAATTCCGGGTATTCCTGCAGCCGAAGGTGGACATAGCCACCGGCAGAACAGTCAACGCGGAAGCTCTGATACGCTGGGACAGTCCCAGGTTCGGCTTTATGTCGCCGGACGAATTCGTCCCTCTTTTCGAGCGGAACGGTTTCATCCAGCGGCTGGATTTCTATGTTCTCGACACCGTCTGTTCCTGGATGAAGGAACGGATCAAGCAGAGGCTCCCCTATGTGCCGATATCGGTCAATCAATCGCGCCTCCATTGCTACAATAATGAGTATATTACCCAGGTGCTGGACATAACGACGAGGCATTCGGTGCCGTTCAGGGATATCGAGTTTGAAATCACTGAAAGCGTGGTGCTGGAGAACATCGAAACCCTCGCCCGGTATTTCGCGGCGCTCAGATCTCTCGGTTTCAAGATTTCCATCGATGATTTCGGCTCGGGCAATACGGCGCTGAGCTTCCTGAAAAGCCTCGACGTGGATATCGTAAAAATAGATAAATCGCTCATCGACGACGCGGAAAGTTCACACAAGAGGCGGACGATGATGAAGCATATCATCGCGATGAGCCATGAGTTGGGAATGGAAGTGGTGTGCGAGGGCGTCGAAACGAGGAGCCAGCTCGATATTGTGCGGTCGATGGGCTGCGATATCGTTCAGGGCTATTACTACTCAAAGGCCCTCTCCAAGGACGATTTTTTCACGATCATCAACGACGAGTTCGCCGAATCCCAGGCATCAATCTGTTAGTTAAAGTTGACATCATCCCTGGATAAGCTTATTATACAGGTATGGATATTACATCGCTTTCGACAAGCCTGAGTCGGCAGTCTGTACAGCAGTCCGCTTCCCTTCAGGTGCAGAAGATGGCCATGGACGGAGCCAAGGAACAGGGCGCCGATCTGGCGCGGATGATGGAGTCTACCCGCGCAATCACCGATCCCGCCCTGGGCAGCCGCGTGGACATTCTCGCGTAATAATCGGCTCCCGATGCACCGCACAGCGCGGAAGCATTCCGGAACCGCCGAAGCAGTCCGACAAGCAACAGCTTGCCGGGCTGCTTTTTTTTTGCCACGCGCTGATTTTCTCCGGACATAAAAAAACCGCCCGCCGGTAAACCGACGGACGGCCGCATCACGCCCCTGCTCGGGGGGGCCCGAGCAGGAACGGGTGATGGTTAGAGGTTGAGCCTGAGCGCCTGGTTTCCTGCGGTCAAGGGATCCATATCGACTATGTTACCGGCTGCGTCGGTAAGTGTAATCGACAGAGTACCTGTGATATCTGCAGTTACGTTAGCGCCTACGATGACATACAGGGTATATTCATTATCCGCGGTCTGAACCAGCGAGGCAGAACCTCCGGCTGACGGAGTACCTGACAAACTTGCCAGCATATTCTCTCCGCCGATAGTCACGGTGTAAGTATAACGTGCAGCCAAGGGATTTCCGGCATTGGCGCCTATCGCGATATCTACAATTCCGTCTGCAGGAACCGCGGCGGCGTTGAGTAGAACGTCACCATTCAAAGGCGCGACTCCGTCGACGAAGGAAAGCGCAGTCGACCAAAGCGAATCGAACCGGTCAGCGGCAGTCGCTTTCGCCCGGATTTGAATTGTTTCACCGGATACAATCAATACTCCAGGAGTTACCGTGTAGTAAGCTACTGTAGCGTTCTCTCCGGACATCACCGCGTTCACCGCAGCGATATCCTGCCAGAAGTTGTCGTCGTCGAGCTTGTACTGGAACGCGAAGGCATCCGCGTCGGCATTCTTGGCAACGGTAAGGTAGAAAGCGCCCTCTCCGTTATCGTAAGCGGAACGTCCGTCTGTAACCGTTTTATGCAGGGTATCCAGAGCCAGGGTCGGTGCGGCGAGAGCAGCATTTTTCGCAGTCGTGAACGCGATGGTTCCGGTCGTAGAATTGCCGACGCTGAAGCCGGTCGCGTGGAAAACCGTGTACGCGAGAGAATACGCGGTTCCGGCTTTGAGAGCCGCTCCCGGGGTCAGCGTTACTACGGTTCCGGCGGCGTTGTACGCTACAGCAAGGTCGATTTCATTCGCGCCTTGAGTAAGGGTATAATCCGCTGCGAAATCTCCGGTCGCAGACTGGTTTACGGCGCGGTCGAAGGTCAGCGTAAACGATGTAGTCGCAGGGTCGAGAGTCGTGGTCGGTACGCCGGCCAGATACAGGCTGCTGGCGGTGAGAACGAGCTTCGGAGTGGAAGCGGTGGTGAAAGCAACCGTGTCGGTAACAGAGATGATACCGTCGGCGCTTCCGTACACGGTGTATGCAAGAGTATACACCGTGCCTTCGATCAAATCGGTGACGGGATCAAAAGTGAAGGTGAGGTTGTCTGTAGTCGTTGCGGTAACCGGCACAATGGTCGGTCCGGCACCATATCTCAGCTCGAATACGGGAGCGGGAGAGGTTTGAACCGCGCGGTTGAACGTAATTGACGGATTGCCGGTAATGGCGAATTCAGCGTTGCTTACAACGGTAGTATAGGTCGATCCGGTCGCCCAGAGGTTCGAGTTTGTCAGATAGAGCATGTAGTCCGGAGCATACGTAAAGCGCATCTGAGCAACGTTGAATCCGTCTGGTGCGGTTCCGCTATAAGCGGCATCTGGATCGCCGGTAATACCGGAAGATACGCTATAGCGAATCTCGTATACATTTCCGGCCTCAAGCGCTACGGTCGGGGTCGCGGTGAGAGTTCTCGCGGTCGCGTCGAGCGCGATGGTCGCGGGAACAGACGCTCCGTCCGTCACGTTATAAAGCGAAGTCAGGCTTGCGTTATAGCGCACGGGAACCTGGTCGAAGGTGACGGAATAACTGGTTGTCGTATACGGAACATACGCGGGAGTCATGGAATCGTCGAGCCAGGAGCAGTCGGTAAGGCGGATTCCGCCCTGTACGACAAAGTCGATATCAGGATTGATGAGGGCGCTTCCATCGGTTGCTGCCCAATCGGTGATGTCAAGATTTACTGTAGCGCCCTTGGGGAAGGAAGCTACAGGAACAATCTCGGCAGAAAGTCCGTCGGCGGCGAGAGTAACGGAAGCAGCTCTGGTGCTCCAATTCGTTGCAGTGAAGGAAACGCCGTAGGTGCTTACGGTGGTCGCGTCGAGCGCCTTGCTGAAGGTCAGCGTTATGGGCGCGGGAGTGCTCGTCGCGGTAAGCGGATTCATCGGAACGACAGAACCGTCCACGGTGGTCTGGGGAGTCCAGCCGGTCACGCGGGCCCGATTATCGATCTCGGCGTAGATCGTGCCGAAATTATTGTAAGAATTCGCAACAAGGGTGGGGCCTACTTGCAAATATTCCAGATTATTGAAGTTCTTGCTGATCACAAGATACGCCATGCCACTGGCATCGCTCGCGCCACCGGATGTAGCGGATTGAATGGAAACGGTCGCGTAAGTGGTATCCGCATCGTCGGTATCGGCGAAGAATACGGGTAGGGGATTTGCCGATGTATTCGGTGCGACGACAGAATCGCTGAAGGTGAAGTTTCCGGTCGCGTCAGTCAGAGCGTATACGATTGTCTCGGTCAAACCGGTGGTGAATGTTCCATTCTTAAAGCGGAACGCAACCTTCGAACCTTCAGGAGGAGGAACGGCGCCGGCAGTGCCGTCGTCGAGGTCGCGGACGACAAGAATCCTGCCCTGAGCGCGGCCGTTCAAGGGATACATGGTGATCGCGCCCATGTCGTAGCCGCACTCGAATCCGCCGACTGTCGTATCGTACGAAACGTACACGACGGGATCGGTATCGTCGGAATCGGTATCGACGCTCACCTCTTTAACCTTTGAGGTAACATTGATCGGATATACATATGCATTTCCATTAAGGATGATAGTATACGTATCATTGGTAACCGCGGCAAACGTCGGAATGGTGATTTGCCGTACATACGGAAGATAGCCGTCTTTCTTGACGACGATGGTCATCTTGCCGTTGTCGAAAGCGGAATTGATCACTTCAAGCTCGAACTGCCCGCTGCTGTTAACAGAGGATGATTTCAAAGCCCTGCTTCCCACCGCAACAGAAGCGGTGTCCCCGTCGCTGAAACCGACAGACGCGCTGGTGATCAAATCGCCCTTGAAATCCTTCACAAGCCCGGTCACTACCACAGAAACCTGGTTAGGCGAAAGAGTCGTCGACGAAGACGAACCCGAATCTCCATCCTGCGAACAGGAAATGAACAGAGATGCCACAATTGCCGTAACGGCAAGAATTGTGCCAAACTTTTTCATAAAAGCTCCTTAAAGCTATACCCGCTTTCTGCGGGTATTCATAAAATCAAGCGCGGAGGATGGAACGGATGAGGTGGGAAAATGAATTGTCGAATACTTTTTGCCATATCAAAACCGTTACATAATAATCCGAACTTTTTTTTCGGCAACGCCGATGGGTATAAGTGTAAGCCAATGCAATTCAATTTTCATGGAATCGGTAAATAAAAAGTAAATTAATCAGATTTACACACTGAATAAATTGACACTATTTGAGATATTTGATTTTATACGGTGTTTTTTGCCTTCTCGGGGCGGATCTACTATACTCCGTGGAAAGAGGTATCCCATGGCTGAAAACAAACTGAATCCGAAACTCGGAATGGACGCGGCTTCCCTAAAAAAATCATTGGAAAATCATATACGCTTTACCCTCGGAAAAGACCAGTATACGTCGACCACCTACGACCGATACAGCGGTTTGGCCCTGGCGACACGAGACCGGCTGATAGAACGGTGGATTCAAACCCAGCAAACCTACTACGACAAAAACGCGAAGCGGGTGTACTACCTCTCCCTTGAATTTCTTTTGGGAAGAACGCTCGGAAACAGCCTGATGAACCTCGGACTCCAAAAAGAAGCCGAAAAAACCGCTCAGGAGCTCGGCTATTCGCTCGAAGAGCTGCGGGAAAAGGAATGGGACGCGGGACTCGGTAACGGGGGACTTGGAAGGCTCGCGGCCTGTTTCCTCGACTCCCTGGCTACTATGGAGCTCCCCGCCGTCGGATACGGCATACGCTACGATTACGGCATCTTCTTTCAAAGCATTCGCGACGGCTGGCAGGTGGAAACTCCCGACAACTGGCTCAGGTTCGGCAATGTATGGGAATTTCCCCGGCCGGAGTTCACCTGCGTCGTCCACTTCTATGGAAGAACGGAAGACTGGCTCGACGAAAACGGATGGAAACGCAAACGCTGGGTAGACGCGGAGGAAATCGTCGCCGTCGCCTACGACACGCCGGTTCCCGGATACGGAAACAACACGGTGAACAATCTCCGCCTCTGGTCAGCGAAGGCGTCCAGGGAATTCGACCTCAACTATTTCAACGGCGGAGACTACATTCAGGCGGTCGCCGCCAAGGCCACCTCGGAGAACATTACCAAGGTGCTCTATCCCAACGACAACGTGTTCGAAGGCAAGGAACTCCGTCTCAAACAGGAATACTTTTTCGTATCGGCGACCATTCAAGATATATTCAGACGGTACAAAAAAACGCACAAAACCTTCGACCAATTCCCGGATAAGGTCGCGATTCAGCTCAACGACACGCACCCGGCCATCGCTATCGCCGAACTGATGCGCATCCTCGTCGACATCGAACGGCTCGACTGGGACGCGGCCTGGAACATCACCGTGCAGACGTTCGGCTATACGAACCACACCATCCTGCCGGAAGCCCTGGAAAAGTGGTCGGTAGGCCTGCTCGGCCGCGTGCTCCCCCGCCATCTGGAAATAATCTACGAAATCAACAGCCGCTTTCTCGACGGCGTGAGGGAACGCTATCCGGCGGACCCTGATCTGTGGCGGGATCTTTCCATCATCGAAGAAGGCGAAGACAAGAAGATCCGCATGGCGAACCTTGCGATAGTCGGCAGCCATTCGCTCAACGGAGTGGCGGCCCTCCATACGGAAATTCTCAAAAAATCGGTCTTTCCGGGCTTCTATCGCCTCTGGCCTGAAAAGTTCAACAATAAAACGAACGGAGTTACGCAGCGCCGATGGCTGAAGCTCTGCAACCCGGAACTCTCGGCCCTCATCTCCTCGAAAATCGGAGAAGGATGGATCACGAATCTGGGAGAACTGCGCAAACTCGAGCCGTTCGCAGAAGATTCCGGTTTCAGGAACGAGTGGGCGCAGGTAAAGAAAAAGAAAAAAGAGCAGCTTGCGGCCTATATTCTGAGCAGGAATAATATCGAGGTGAATCCGGAGTCCCTCTTCGACATTCAGGTTAAGCGCCTCCATGAATACAAACGCCAATTGCTGAACGCCCTCCATGTCGTCACCCTCTATAACCGGATAATCGACAATCCCGCGGCAGACCATGTGCCCAGAACTGTTATTTTCGCCGGCAAGGCGGCGCCCGGCTACTGGATGGCCAAGCTCATCATCAAGCTCATCACCTCCATCGCGGACAAGGTCAATTCAGACCCGCGCGTGGGAGACCTTCTGAAAGTCGTGTTCCTCAGGAATTACGCGGTTTCCAACGCAGAAAAAATCATTCCAGCCGCGAACCTTTCCGAGCAGATTTCAACCGCGGGAACCGAGGCGTCCGGAACGGGAAACATGAAATTCGCACTGAACGGAGCCCTCACCATCGGCACCCTGGACGGAGCGAACATCGAGATCCTCGAGGAAGTCGGTAAAGACAACATCTTCATTTTCGGCCTCGATTCCACGGGAGTTTCGGCCCTCAAATCAAAGGGATACGATCCGTACTACTACTACAATAAAAACCGCGAACTGTACCGGATACTCAACCAGATACGGCAGGGATTTTTTTCGCCCGACCAGGTCGACCGCTTCGCTCCCCTTGCCGACGCGCTGCTGTCGAACGGTGACACGTATATGCTCCTTGCCGACTACGACTCGTACATCGCCTGCCAGGACCGGGCAGCGAAGCTGTGGAAGGATCAGGACGCATGGAACAAAAGTTCTATTCTCAACACGGCCCGAATGGGAAAGTTCTCTACCGATAGAACGATTGCGGAATACGCGAAGGATATCTGGAAGGTGCATCCGGTGCACATCGATTTTTAAAATACAAAACGCGCCGCAGCGGATGAAGGGAGTCGAACCCTCGTCACGAGCTTGGGAAGCTCGGGTAATAGCCGTTATACGACATCCGCTGCGGCGCGTCTTGCACGTTTATTCTGCGCCAAAGAAATTCTTTTGTCAACGCTCTTGTTCCTGAACCCGCGCCGGGGTATAGTAGCGTCCATGACGCCATCCCACGAATCGCACGCCGCCGCGGCATACGACCGCATGGAGGATTCCCGCGCGTTCGGCGCTCCGGTCTACCACATCGCGGAAACCGGCAGCACCATGCAGGACGCCCGCTTTTTTTCCGCTCAAGGCGCTCCCGACGGAACCGCGGTATACGCCGACTTTCAGAGATCGGGCAGGGGAAGAATCGAAGGAAGGGTCTGGGATGGTGAAACAGGAAAGGATCTGCTGTGCACGGTAATGCTCAAGCGGCAGCCCCCTCCGGGATTCACGCTCAGGGTAGGCCTCGCGGTTTCCCGCGTTTTTGAACGATATCTCTCTGGTTCCTGCTGCACGCAGATCAAATGGCCAAACGACGTTCTCGCCGACGGAAAAAAACTTGCCGGCATTTTATGCGAATCGGACGGCGAATATCTCTATATCGGTACCGGCTTCAATATCGGGAGAACCTCGTTCTCCGAAGAATTGGCGCGGAAAGCCTCGTCTCTCGCTCTTCTCCTCCGGGATACCGGAACCGGGGAAGCCGTGCGATCCCCGCAAACCGCTTCGTTTCCGCAGCTCCCGTCGATCAGGGAAGTCCTTGAAACCTGGCTAGAAGAACTGCGCCTCGTTCTTGAGGACGAAGAATGGAACCGCGGAGTGACGGAGCGGCTCTACCGCAAAAACGAAACGCTCAGGTTCCTGAACGGGGATCCTGAAAGAAACGAATATATAGAAGGAATTCTCGTCGGCATCGGACCGTCCGGAGAGCTGTTGGTGCGAGAGTCCGGCTCGGAAGAAAGCACTCCCCCGCGCAGGCTCTTTTCAGGAGAGATTCCCTACTGATCCGAACCGAATGAACCCCCTTGAACCTTTTCTTCCCTCCGCTATATTATGTATCCACTATGTTGGATTATCGTTTTATCAAGGAAAACCTTGAAGCCGTTAAGGCGAATATCGCGGCGCGCCACATGAAGGCCGACGCCGATGCCGTTGTTACATTGTTTGACAGGCGGACCGCGCTCGTCACTTCGCTACAGAGCCTTCAAACCCGGCGCAACGACAACGCGAAAGCCATGAAGGGCAAGCTTTCCGACGACGAACGCAAGGCGCTCATCGAAGAAGGCAAGTCGATCAAGGACGAAATCGCCGCGGCGGAAGCCGAGCTCGCATCAGCGGAAAAGGAACTTGAAAACGCCGCCCGGCAAATCCCGAACATGGCCCACCCCGACGCTCCCGTCGGCAAGGAAGACAAGGATAACACGGAAGTAAAGCGGGTCGGAACGCCGACCGCCTTCTCCTTCGAAGCGAAAGACCATGTACAGCTCGGCGAGGAATTGGATCTCATCGACTTCGAGGCCGGAACCAAGGTCTCGGGCGTTAAATTCTATTATCTGAAAAACGAAGCCGTTTTCCTCGAACAGGCTCTCATCATGTACGCCATGAATCTCCTGCGCAAACACGGCTTTACGCCCTTCATCACCCCGGACGTCGCCAAGGAAGAAATCCTCTACGGCATCGGGTTCAATCCCCGCGGAAACGAATCGAACGTATACAATATCGAAGAAGAAGGCACCTGTTTGGTGGCTACCGCGGAAATCACCCTCGGCGGCTACCATAAGGACGAAATTCTTCCCAAAGAAAAGCTGCCGCTCTTTTACTGCGGCCTGTCCCATTGCTTCAGGCGCGAGGCCGGCGCCGCCGGACAGTTCTCCAAGGGACTGTACCGCGTTCACCAGTTCAACAAGCTGGAAATGTTCGTGTACTGCCTTCCCGAAGAATCCGACGCCATTCATCAAAAGCTCCGCGAAATCGAAGAAGAAATCTTCGCAGGGCTCGGCATTCCCTTCCGCGTCGTGGACACCTGCACCGGAGACCTCGGTGCCCCCGCGTACCGCAAGTGGGATCTTGAAGCCTGGATGCCCGGAAGAAACGGCGGAGACTGGGGAGAAGTCACCTCGACCAGCAACTGCACCGATTTCCAGGCGAGAAGACTCAACGTTCGCTACAAGGACGACGACGGTAAAAACAAGTTCGTGCACATGCTGAACGGAACCGCAATCGCCCTTTCCCGCGCGATGATCGCCGTCATCGAAAACGGACAACAGGCCGACGGCTCAATCAAAATACCCGCGGCCCTGGTTCCCTTCTGCGGATTCGACGTCATCAAACCGAAAAAATAATCCTGTCCCCCGCGGCAAACGCTTCGCGGCGGAATAAACAGAAAAAGCCGGCTCGCGCCGGCTTTTTTTATATATCGCTCGTGATTGTCTTACAGTGCGAGTCTCTACCCGATCAGGAAATCTGGCTGAACTGGCCGGCTATGTCGGCTCGCCATTCAGCCTTCGTTTCGCGCTTCTCCCATTCGATAGTCCGCACAATCTTGAATTTCCGCAGGTCCGAAGGCGTTTCGAATACCATGACGGCGAAGCGTCCCTGGCCGATGTACACAATTTTTTCTTCGGGCTTGATGTTTTCAGCCCCTTGAAGAAATTCGATGGCGCAATCAAAGTGGATAGGAGAGCCTGATTCGCGGTCGGCCAGCGCCGACGTCACGTCCTGAATCGGCTGGCCGCAGCGGGCGCACTGCGGCGTCGGAAGAACAGGCAGCGGAATGATCTCTTCCCTCCGCTCGCGCCGCAGTTCGCGGCCTCCGTTCTGCGGTGAACGCTGCCGGGAAGATCCGCCTGAATCGCGCTGCCCCGGGGACTGCTTCTGCCTGCCCGAGTTTCGCTGCGGTTCTCTTGATCCTGCGCTGTACGGCGATCCCTGGTTTTTCGCAGTCCCGACCTGGGAAGAATTTCCCCTTCCATCGCCGGTTTTATTTGCGGACGACCGTTCCTCGCCCTGGCGGGATGATCTCCCCCGCCCTCTTCTATTATGACGATCCCGTCGCCGGTTTCCTTCAGATACGTCGCTCATGCATAGTGTCCTTCACCTCTAGAATACGATCGCTCAACACAAGAGCAATCCGCTGAATCGCTCCCTGAACATACCCATTGTCCTTGATCTTCTCTTTCAGTTCAAGAATTCTCGGGTCGGTAATAATCTGTTTTGTCATCAGTCATGCTCCGAAAAGGCATCTTTGAGGTGTTCAATCCGCAACTCAGCGTCTTTCAGGGGATCCGAAGATACCAGAATCACATCGAATTGAATGTACATACCCTTATATTGTCGATGCAGGCTCAGGAAATATTTAGCCGTTTCAATCATTCTGAGCCGTTTCTTCGGACCGATGACGATATCCAGATCGGCCGCTGCTCCTCGAGGCCACGTTTTGACCTCAATAAAGTACAGCGTATCAGCGTCGCCGCTGATTATATCAATTTCTCCGCGCCGTGTCCTCCAGTTTCGATGATGAATCGTCTGGCCGAGGGTTTCAAGATAGCGGGAAACGGCTTCCTCTCCCGCCATTCCCGTATCCCGCGCGCGGTAGCCGCTCATTGAAACTTGCGGTACTCCGCAGGGTCGATGGCGCGCGCAATGAACAGATTACGATTCTCCATGAGATTGACGATCTCGCCCTCGTTTTGCGTATACGGCTTCGCGAATTCATCGATCAACACCCGAATTTTCGGCCGCAGGGGGGCTTCCTTGTGGCTGTCGATGACCCGCGCGATTACCGAATTGTTCATGAGAACGATCGAGCCGATCGGATATATTCCGATGCTCTGAATCATCGCCTTAATGATGTCCGGATCGAACCTGCGGGCGTTATCCGCCAATAAATTCTTCATCGCCTGATAACCGACCATCGCGTCGCGCCAGGTTTTCGGCGAAACCATCGCCTCGAAGGCGTCCGCGACGGAAATAATCCGTGCGCCGATATCTATCGCCGCGCCTGCTATCCGTCCGGGATATCCTTCTCCGTCCCAGCGTTCATGGTGCTGAACCGCCGCCCTGCCGACCTCGTCGGCGTACAGCAGCTCGTTGACGATCATCTTGTATCCGTAAAAGGTATGGGACCGCATAGCCTGCGTCTCGGCCTCGTCAAGCTTCCCCTCTTTGCTTACAATGTTTTCAGGAACCTTGATCATTCCGACGTCGTGAAGCAGAGCCGCCGTCGCGATCTGCAACAGCCTATGGCGCGGAAGGCCCAGGTGCTCCCCGATGATGATCGATAAAATTGCGATGTTGACCGAGCTTTTCGCCATCCGGCTTTCTTCTACGTCTCCGCCTAAAATAAAGCCCAGGATTTCGCTTCTATCGGAAACAACCAAATTAAACAGATCCGATACAATTTTGTCGATTGAACGGGTGCGGATTTCGCTCTTGGACCGGAGATCTTCGAACACCGCATCCAGAGAGGAGATCAGAGCCGTATACCTTGAATACAGGGCGTCGTTCGCAAGCACCGAAGGAAGCTTCAAAATCTGTTCGCTCGTATACTCCAGCCGGTCGAGCTCGGGCTTTTCAACCGAGGAGGCGGGTTTCTGAACCGCGACAGGGGCTTTCTGCATCGAAACAGGCGTTTTCTGAGCCGCAGCGGGAGCGGGGTTCTCGGTTCGACGGGCGGCGACAGGCGCAGACTGCACTACTGCGCCGCCCGATCGCATCTCGTCTTCTTCATCGAGATCCTCAAGCTCTTCAAGCTCGTCGAGCTCAGTCGGTTCATCGATCATTTCCCCGGAAGAATCGGCCGAATCCGGCAAAACTTCTCCGGCTGTCAACACATACGAAATTTTCCATCGATCCAGGGCGTCGAGCTCCCGTTTCTTGATCGGGACACCCTTGCTCGCAAGCATGTTTTCCCCATCGTCGAAGAAAACAGGGGCGGAAAACCTCATTCCCTCTTCCAAATCATGGCGCATTACTTTTTTCAACATACTCAACCTCGTTCGCTTACTTTATTAAAACCATCTGCTTTGAATCGCTTCGTCAAGAAAAGAAAATACGGCCGCTATCGCCTGCCAGCATTCCTCCGGAACGCAGGAACCGATCTCGCGCGTCGAAAGAAACTGCGCAAGTTCGGAGTCCTCAACCAGGGGAATGGAATACTCGCGCGCAAGGGCGATGATGTCGTCGGCGCGCAGGCGAGTTCCAGAGGCCAGAATCAACGGAGCCGGAAGAGACCGGTCCCACCGCAGAGCTACAGCCAAGGAGTCGTCATCCGCAGTATTCATATATACACATCCACTCCGTCAGGCGCTGTTAATCCGGCGCTGTTATCGTACACGATATCGGCAATGCCGACAGCGTTCAGCAGCCGTTTTAAATATACTACACATTTATCAGAATCGACAGATGAAAGAACCGGATCGGACGAAACAGAGCAGCATTTTGAATCGAATCTGAAGGCCCAGGAATAATCGAGCACCTTACATATTACGGCATACTCGAGCGTTTTTTTTAGCTCAGCGTCAATCAAAAAACGAAAAGAGCCCTTCACCGGTATCGACTCCGCAGGGCTTTTTTTCAGGCGATATTCGAACGGAAGCAGAATCCAGTGATTCGCAGCGCTCCTTTTCCGGTTGAAAAACTCCAGAAAGATAGAATCCTTTTCATCGGCGGATCCCTGAAACCCGGCAAGAATGATAGCGATCAGCCGCTCGTCGAGAGGAATATCCTTTCCGTCTAGAAGCATCGCGGCTTCTGCGGCTTCCTTCGCCTGATCGGGATGTTTTGCGGCTATCTTCAGGTAAGACCGCATGCGGTCAGGATCGAGCCGCATGCCGGAGCGCGTCATGAGAGAGATAAGATGCGTTGACAGCTGATCGTTCGGGATGCCGGGCAATACAGGGCGGAACGTTTCGGTTTTAGAGTGAAGAGGGGTAAGAAACGCTTTCCCTGAACGCATCGAAACAAGAGCCTTAAACGCGGTTCCCGGTTCGGAGATCGCGCCGGGAAGCGAAGACGCCGTTACCAGACGCGAACCCAGTTTGATCAGCACCGTTCCGTTCTTCTCCCGGCCGATAATCGTAACGGAAACCTCGGAGCCGTCTTTGAGCGCAAGATTCGATGATTTAGGATCGGCGGGTACGGAAAAGCCGAAAGAAGACACCTTATGCATAGGAGATAATAAAAAAGCCGAACCCAGAGGTCCGGCTCATGATGCTGAAATTAAGCATGAAATCCGCGACGAAAACGGAAGACAATGATCCGTATGCCTCATCGCGGGTATCAAAGAAATCGGACAATCAAGCCTCGGTGTGTTTCTTAACAATGAGGGTTTTGATCTTTGCAGCCTTACCGATCTTCTCGCGGATGTAGTACAGCTTCGCGCGGCGTACTTTACCGGGGCGAACAAGTTCGATATCGGCGATGCGCGGCGAATGAAGGGGGAACACCCGTTCGACTCCGACGCCGTAGGAATTCTTGCGCACGGTAAAGGTCTTGCCGATGCCGGAATTCTTGAAACAGATTACGAGGCCTTCGTACAGCTGAATGCGCTCGGTCTTTCCTTCGACGATCTTAAAGTGAACCTTGACGGTGTCGCCGACTTTAAATGCGGGTACTTCAGCCTTTTTCTGGCTTTCTTCGATCGTTCGGATCAGATCCATTCCCATTTTGAAGCTCCTTGATGATTTTTTCCGCTTCCTCTGAAAGGGAGCCGGAAATCCGGGCCTGTTCTATCAGGTCCGGCCGCACGCGCAACGTTTTCTCGACGCGTTTCCGCAAACGCCAGCGGCGGATATTTTCATGATGCCCCGAAAGAAGCATCTCCGGGACAGACATATCCCGGAATATTTCAGGTCTCGTATACTGGGGATACTCCAGCAACCCGTCGGAAAAGCTTTCCTCCGCCAGGGATTCGCTGGAAATAACGCCGTCGATGAGCCGGTACACGGTATCGATGATCACGGTAGCCGCCAGTTCGCCCGACGACATCACGTAATCTCCGATGGAAATCTCATCATCAACCCACCCGTCTATTATCCTCTGATCGATGCCTTCGTATCGACCGCAGATAAAAACGAGCTCCTCTTCATGAGACAGCTCCTGTGCAAGCCTTTGAGTCAAAGGCGTGCCGGAAGGAGTCACGTACACAACCCGGGGCCGGTTTGAAGCCGTTTCAGGGGATTTGAATCCCGCTCCTACGGATTCGAGAGCCAGGGCAAGAGGTTCAGGAAGCATGAGCATTCCGGGAACATGCTTATCGTTGACGGCTCCATAGGGTTTATCATCGCAGGATTTATGCTTATTAAAGGCAAAATCGCGGATATTAACCAGATTGTAGGCAATAATTCCCTTCTTGACCGCCCGTGCCATAATCGAATTATCGAAAAAAGCCTGCGGTATTTCAGGGAATAAGGTCAGCACATGGAACTTCATGGAATTAATCCAGAATCCAGCGGTGCATCAGCTCAACGGTCCGCGCCTGCAAGTCAACCTTGCCGACGAATTCCTTACGCATGGGAACAAGACGCGTTTGTTTTCCGGATGGCGCGTCTTTTTTAGAGACGGAAGCATCGTGCGTCGACGCTTCAACCGATTCCGGAACAGAGCCCTCGAAGAGAGTAACCGCGAGAAGGTCACCCGCTCCGCCTTCCACTACATCTGTGATGTTTCCTATTGGAAGACCCTCATATACAAGAACACACTGACAAAGATCGCTGACATAGTACTCGCCCTCCGAAAGAGGACAAGCCAAGTCGCGCGGAACCAGAATTTGCGCGCCGGCGAGCGTTTTAGCCTGCTCCGGCGTATCGATTCCGCGAAATTTAATCAACAGACACTGGCTGTGGCCTTCCACGGCCTCGATGTCGTATGACTTCTCGGCGCCGGTCTTATTGATCCGCAGAACCACCGAAGAGAGATCAGCGAAGTGATCGACCTCTCCGGAAGAACTGTCAACTCGAACAAAGCCGTCCAGCCCGTGAGCCGAACGGACAACCCCTGTTATCATCAAATCCATCAGTCAAGAATTTCCAGAGAAACCCTTTTACCGGATTTGCCGGAAGAAGCGCTCAGCACGGTTCGCATCGCTTTGGCAATGCGTCCGTATTTGCCGATCACCTTGCCGATATCATCCGGCGCGACACGGAGTTCGAGGATGGTGGCTTTTTCGCCCTCAACCTCATTAACCGTTACCGCACCGGGATCGTCTACCAGGGATTTAGCAATATATTCAACTAAATCTTTTTCCACGCTCGGTGCCCTTCCCGTGTCTTACAGGCTGAAGTTCTTGCGGTTCAGGAGGCTGCGCACGGTATCAGTAGGCTGAGCACCGTTATTAAGCCACTTGCGAACCTTGTCGGCGTCGAAAGCAACCTGCTTTTCTTCCGCTTCGATAGGATGATAGATTCCCAACTCATCGAGAGTTCGGCCATCGCGGGGAACGCGGGAATCCTGCACAACGATACGGTAGTAGGGTCGCGCCTTGCTTCCGAATTTCTTTAATCTGATCTTTACGCTCACAATATCCTCCTGGGTAATTTTCGCCCATAATGTTCACAGTGTAATTGAACCATACTTATACCTGAAAAGGAAAAAACCGTCAATATACGCAAATTATCGCGCAATTTTTCAGAAGTATAGTATACTTTTTCCATGGGTAAGCGGAATACACACAACACAGACTTCATACTTATATCCGATAGAAAAAAAACATGGACAATCGCGTTTAAAATATCCCTGATTTATCTGTTATTCGGGCTCGGCTGGATTTTTATCTCCGATATTCTTTTTAACCTCATCGTTCCCGATCCACTTCTCAGATCTAAAATCGAGGTTTTCAAAGGAACTTTCTTTGTAGTCATAAGCGCCGTCATCATATATCAACTAATCGCGCCGCAGCTCGCTCGTTTAAGCGACAAGGAACAGGTAATCGCAGAAAGCAGAAACGAACTGAAGGCTCTCCTGTATTACGATCATCTGACCGGGCTTTCCAACAGACGAAAGCTCATAGAGCGGCTTCCCGATTACCTGAACGACTCCACCTCGAAGGGAAAAGCGCTCCTTTTCATCGATATAGACAACATCAAGCTCATAAACGATTCGCTCGGCCATGCATACGGCGATAAATTGATCGTGGAAACGGCACGGCTTCTTTCCGAGCATATACAGCCTCCGGATGAAATATTCCGCATCGGCGGAGACGAACTGATCATCCTAACCAAATTCCATCAGATTTCCACGCTGAAGGAAAAGGCGGAAGATCTTCTTCATCTATTCAACAATCCGCTTAATATCGACAAAAATCTCATCCACAGCACTCTGAGCATCGGCATATCGCTGTATCCGATTCATTCGGAAGATCCGGGGGAACTGCTCAAATGCGCCGATATCGCGATGTTCCAGTCCAAGAAAACCGGAAAAAACAGGGCGGTGCTCTACAACAACAACATGCTTTCCGCTATAAACGAACGGATGAACCTGGGCGAATACCTGCACGACGCCCTCGAACGGAACGAACTGGACGTCATGTACCAGCCGCAAATCAACACCGAGAGCCGCCGGATCACCGGATTCGAAGCGCTGCTCCGTTGGAATAACAGGATACTGGGAAAGGTCACCCCGGATAAATTCATCAGCGTGGCAGAGGAAACACATCTCATCATTCCCATCGGAGACTGGATACTCACAAAGGCATGCCGATTCATCAAGAAAATGCAGGGCCAGGGATATCCGCACCTCTGTATTTCGGTAAACATCTCAATGATACAGCTTCTCCAGGAGAATTTCGTCAACCGCGTACAGCGGGCTCTCGAGGAAACAGAGATCGATCCTGCGAAGCTGGAATTGGAAATCACCGAATCGATTCTCATGGAATCGCACACCATCATCACCACGCATCTGGCGCGCCTGCGCTCTCTCGGCATAGGAATCGCCCTCGACGACTTCGGCAAGGGATACTCGTCGCTGAGCTACCTTGAGCAATTGCCGATCACCACGCTGAAAATCGACAAGATTTTCATCGATGGAATCACGGATGCCGAAAAAGATACGTCGATCACCGGCAATATCGTAAAAATAGGCAAAAAGCTCGGTTTGTCGGTTGTAGCGGAAGGCGTTGAATCGGAAGTCCAGCTGGCGTATCTCGCCAATCAGCAATGCGATAAAATTCAGGGATGGATATTCAGCAAGGCGCTGTCCGAAGAAGACGCCGAGAAGTTCGTAATAGAAAATCTGGCGGAGATTACAACCTGAAAGACGGCAGGCAGCGCGGAGCTACTCGCTGAAACGCTTCAGAAAGGCCTTGGTTCGCTCGTTCCTGGGGTTTCTGATGAGGGATTCCGCGTCGCCCTCTTCGATAATAACCCCCGAATCCATAAAAATTACCCGGTCCGCAACATCGCGCGCAAACGACATTTCATGAGTGACGATCACCATCGTCATTTTCTCCGCAGCCAATTCGCGGATAACCTTCAGAATTTCGCCGGTCAGTTCAGGATCAAGAGCGCTCGTCGGCTCGTCGAAAAAGAGGACCTCCGGATCAAGCGCGAGGGCGCGAGCGATAGAAACGCGCTGCTGCTGCCCTCCTGAAAGCTCGAAAGGATAGGCATGGGCTTTGTCGGCCAAACCCATCTTCTCAAGCAGGACCATGCTGCGTTTTTCTGCTTCGAAGACGCTCCGCTTAAGCACGTGGATCTGCGCTTCTGTGATGTTGCGAAGCACGGAAAAATGGGGAAAGAGGTTGAAATTCTGGAAGACAAGGCCGACTTTCAGGCAGATCGACCGAAGAGTCGCGGCGTCCGCGTATATTCCGTCGCGAACCATCACCTTTCCGGAGACGGTTACGGAACCGCCGGTTACGGTTTCAAGATGGGTCACCGATCGCAGCAGTGTGGACTTGCCCGAACCTGAGGGTCCGATGATCGCAAGGACCTCTCCCTGCAGAACGGAAAATGAAATATCCTTGATGACCTCGAGCGTTCCGAAAGATTTTGATAAATGTTCTACCTTGATGATTTCCATGTTTCTGCCCTGCCCTGCTCTATAATTAGCGATAATACGAAAGTTTTTTCTCAAACCGGCTGAAGGCCGCAGAGACAACCCAATTCATCAGAAAATAAAAAATACCCGCAATAAAGATGGGCATGGTGGAAAACTGCCGGGCGGAAGCATTCTGAGCGACGCGGAAGAGTTCGGCGACGCCTATGGTCTGAGCGAGAGCGGTGTCCTTCACCAGTGTAATGACCTCGTTCGCGGTCGACGGAAGGATTCGTTTAACCACCTGGGGAAGCACAATGCGGAAGAAGGTCTGCGTCCGGGAGAAACCGAGAACCTTCGCGG
Source organism: Teretinema zuelzerae (assembly GCF_021021555.1). Classification (NCBI taxonomy): domain Bacteria; kingdom Pseudomonadati; phylum Spirochaetota; class Spirochaetia; order Treponematales; family Treponemataceae; genus Teretinema; species Teretinema zuelzerae. The sequence goes on from NZ_JAINWA010000001.1 coordinate 384,884, forward strand.
CCTCGTATTGGCCTCGCGGAATCGATTCAATTCCTCCGCGGTAAATTTCCGCGAAGTACGCGGCGTAATTGATCACATAGGCAACGACTACCGCTATAAAACGGTCGTAGGATACCCCGAACAAATAATAAGGAGCGAAATACACGAAAATGAGCTGAAGAATCAGGGGAGTGCCGCGCATGATCAATAGATACCCGTTCACCAGGGCGCTGATTCCCCGGTTCTTCGACATGCGGCCGAAAGCTACCGGAAGGGCGAGCGGGAGGGCGAAAAGCAGGGTCAGAAAGAAAATTTCCAGGGAAACAAGAGTTCCTTGAAACATCGCTTCCAGCATCTTGAACACGGAGGGCTCCTCTTTTTAAAAAAACAAACCGGCTCCGGCGGAGCCGAAACCGGTTGTGAAAAAGTTTATTTTCCGACTATTGAGATATCGGCTCCGAACCACTGCGTAGCGATACGTGCGATCGTACCGTCGGCGGCCATTTCTTCAAGAACCGATTGAACCTTGTTCATGAGAGCGAGGTCGGCTTTGCGGAAACCGATGCCGTATTCTTCCGGCGAAAGTCCTTCTTCAAGGATGCGATATGATTTGCCCGAACGGTTGATGTTGTCGTTGGCGACCATCAAATCCATGATCACGGCGTCGACGCCCTTCACTTCAAGATCCATGAGCGCGGTAAGGTTTTCCTTGAACTCGACGACGCCCTTCAGGCTCGCCTTGAATTCCACGGAAGCTTCGAGGGCGTCCGCGGCGGAAGATCCTGCCTGGAGTCCGACGGTTTTGCCTGCGAGATCTGCAAGGGTGTTGAAGGAGGAATCCCCGCGCACCACGACGACCTGAGCGTTCTTCAGGTACGGCTTGCTGAAGGTCAGAGCCTCGGCGCGCTGAGGGGTGATGGTGAAGCCGTTCCAGATGCAATCGATCTTTCCGGTGTTGAGCTCCTGCTCCTTCGCGTTCCAATCGATGGGCTGCAATACGAGCTCGACGCCCATGCGTTTCGTCGCTTCGCGGGCGAGATCCACGTCGTAGCCGACGATTTCATTGTTCTCGTTCCGGAATCCCATGGGGGGGAAGGAATCGTCGAGACCGAGTACGAAGGCTTTTTTGTCCAGGACTTTCTGGAGCGACTTGTCCGCGGCTTCGGACTTTCCTGCGCAGGAAGTCAGCGCGGCAGCGGCGATTACGGCGCATGCCGCTAAAAGAATCAGTTTTTTCATGAGAGTGTCTCCTCGCGGGCAATAGTATACGTTTTTACATTCTCTGTAAACGGAAAAACTACCCGTTATCGCCCCTGAGCGTCCGCGCCAATTCCTTCCAGACGATTTTATCCTGTTCGGAAAGGGCTTCGAAATCGGACTGTCTTCCCCATGCCGAAAATTCAATGAAGTCGCGGCTGCGGACTAACAGGGTATCGAAGCGCTGGATCTGGAATTTCTCGAGCCAGGACGGAACGCGTCGCACGAGCGACAACATTTTCCGGTAATGGGGAAGGCATAAGCCCTCGGAGGCGGTAAAAAACGAAGTAAACGAGGCGTCCTCTGTTCCGGCCAAAAAACCGAGAAACTCTTTCTCTATGCGTTCGGTTTCCGCGCAGGCAGGGCATTTGCCCTTATAGATCCGCGGCTTGCGTTTTTTCAGGAGAGGGAGAGCGTCCGAAAGGATGTCGGCTCCCAAAATAGCCACAGCCAGGCCGTCCCTGAACGATTCAAGCCGGCTCGCGTGGCGGGTGCAAAACCCGCCGGCCTCGCGGTACAGCGCCCTGAAGCCCCGATCGGAGACGTGCTCGAACAGCATATTGTCGATATACCGCTCCGAACGTTCAGCGATAATGGTACACAGCGGGCATCCCGGTCGGGCGCACGCCTTCTCCAACGCAAACCAGTTTACGTGTTTTTCTGCGCTCATACCGTCTATTACGATTCCCAGTCGCAAACCATGCGCGAGGTTCTCACCTTGCCGACATATTCGCTGACCTTCATGTGTTCGGGATGAACAGCGTATAAATCCAGATCTTCCTTGGAATCGAATTCGGTTATCAGGACCATGTCCGCGCCCATGGACGACGGATATCCGTTAAGATGAACTTCAAGATTTCTGATGTACGGAATGACGGAAGGAAGGGCCTCGAGAGCCGCTTTTACGTACAGGCAGTTTTCTTCCCGCGTCCTGCCCTCGGCCTCGTCCTTGAACTGCCACATTACAATGTGCTTAAGCATTCGAACCTCCTGATGCTCGTATGAGTTTCAGTATACTGCCTTTGCGGCGAGAGGTCACTAGCGGCGGGAAAAACAGGAATCTCCGCGTCAATTTCCGCCGCTCGCATATTCCCGGATGCCCCGGTTCCAGCAAAACACGGCGATGCTTCCGGCGTCAACATTTAAAAGAAAAAAAAAGGCTCATCCCCGGAAAACCGGAAACGAGCCCTTGAAGAAATAACGCTACGCGTTATTTCTTCTTGGAGTTTGCCGCTGGTGCGGCAAACCTCCGCTATGCATTATTAACGCTGCGCGTTATTTCTTCATATGGAGAATTTCAGCAAAGATGAAATTCTCCGGAAGAAGCGACGTATACGTCACTTCTTCATTGCCTCGCTGATCGCTACCGCTACCGCGACGGACGCGCCGACCATGGGGTTGTTTCCCATGCCGATGAGTCCCATCATTTCAACGTGAGCGGGTACGGATGAAGATCCGGCGAACTGCGCGTCGGAGTGCATGCGGCCCATGGTGTCGGTCATGCCGTAGGAAGCGGGACCGGCGGCCATGTTGTCCGGATGCAGGGTGCGTCCGGTACCGCCGCCCGAGGCGACGGAGAAGTACTTCTTGCCGGCGTCGTTGGTTTCCTTTTTATAGGTACCGGCGACTGGGTGCTGGAAGCGGGTCGGGTTTGTGGAGTTTCCGGTGATGGAAACGTCTACGCCTTCCTTCCACATGATCGCGACGCCCTCGCGGACATCGTCGGCTCCGTAGACGCGGACGGCTGCGCGCTCGCCTTCGGAATACTTGAATTCCTTGACGATTTTAAGCTCGCTGGTGTAATAGTCGAACTGGGTCTGCACATAGGTGAAACCGTTAATCCGGCTGATGATCTGGGCGGCGTCCTTTCCAAGACCGTTCAAACACACCTTGAGGGGGGTCGAGCGGGCGCGGTTGGCGCTCTTGGCGATACCGATCGCGCCTTCGGCTGCGGCGAAGGATTCGTGTCCGGCAAGGAAGCAGAAGCACTTGGTCTCGTCGGAAAGGAGCATCGCGGCGAGATTTCCGTGTCCGATGCCGACCTTGCGGTCGTCAGCGACTGATCCGGGGATGCAGAATGCCTGGAGGCCTTCGCCGAGCGTGCGCGCGATGTCGGCAGCGTTCTTCTCGCCCTTCTTGATCGCGATGGCGGCGCCCACGATATAGGCCCATTTCGCGTTTTCGAAACATATCGGCTGGATGCCGGCGACTAAACCGCCGACGTCCACGCCCGCGTCGTCGCACACCTTCTTGGCGTCTTCGACAGAGTTGATTCCATATTTCTTCAACACGGGAAGAATCTGGTTTATTCTGCGCTCGTAGCTTTCAAACAGTGCCATAATTTCCTCCCTTCCTTACTCGTGCCTGGGGTCGACATACTTCGCGGCGTCGGCGAAGCGACCGTAGGTGCCCTTTGCTTTGGCGAGCGCCTCGTTGGCGTCCGTTCCCTTCTTGACCGCGTCCATCATTTTTCCGAGGTTAACGAACTCGTAGCCGATGATCGCGCCCTCTTTGTCCACGCCGAGGCGGGTGACATAGCCTTCCGCGAGCTCAAGATAGCGGGGACCTTTCGCCTTGGTGGCGAACATGGTTCCGACCTGGCTGCGAAGACCTTTTCCGAGATCCTCGAGCGAAGCGCCGACTACAAGACCGCCCTCGGAGAAGGCGGACTGGCTGCGGCCGTATACGATCTGGAGGAACAGCTCGCGCATTGCGGTATTGATCGCGTCGCATACGAGGTCGGTGTTAAGCGCCTCGAGGAGGGTCTTTCCGATCAGGATTTCTGAAGCCATCGCGGCGGAGTGGGTCATACCGGAGCAGCCGAGGGTTTCAACAAGGGCTTCCTCGATGATTCCGTCTTTGATGTTCAGAGTCAGCTTGCACGCGCCCTGCTGGGGAGCGCACCAACCCACGCCATGGGTAAAACCGGAAATGTCCTTGATTTCCTTTGCCTGCACCCACTTTCCCTCCTGGGGAATCGGTGCCGGACCGTGATAAGCGGCCTTGGCAAGAGGACACATGTGTTCGACTTCAGTCGAATAAACCATATTTGTCTCCTTGATCGAGAGTTTGAAAACCGTTTGTTGGTTTAAGTTTGGGTGTGATTGTATAAAAAAAGAGAGAGTTGTTCTAGGGGGAGCGTCTTTCTGCAGGGGAAAGCCTTCCCCTGCGCTCCGAAAGTAAAGCCCCCTTTATATACCTACCGGTAGGTATATAAAGGGGGCTTTACGTTTCTCCGCTACCCCTTCTCCGCCGCCTACTGAAAAACAACCTGTATTTTGCCGGCCGACGCATTCCTGACATACTCTTGCAAAGCGGATGCTGTCTCAATCCTCACCGAACCGGTTATTTCCACGTCCGAAGAAAACGAGTCAACACTTTCGGTAATGCCCAGAGAATCGGCGTCGCGCTTGTACCGTTCATACAAGGCATACGGTAAAGAGAGAATAAATGACCGTGTTTCGATTATTTCATGCGGCTCGCAGATATCGAGCACCGCTTTCACCGAATCGCCGTACGCCTTCACCAGACCGCCGGTGCCCAGTAAGGTTCCACCGAACCACCGGGAAACCGTTACCAGAATATTCGTCGCACCGGAACCCTTGAGCACGTCCAGGGATGGCCGCCCGGCGGTACCGGAAGGTTCTCCGTCGTCGGAACAGCCGAGAATTTCCCCGGACGAACCGATGACGAAGGCATGCACGACATGAGTCGCGTCGAAATACCGTTCCTTCTGCTTTTTCAAGAGTTCCCGGGCTTCCTCCTGCGAGGAAACCGGGAAGGCCTCCGCAAGGAAGCGCGATTTCTTTATATCCAGCTCGCAAACTGCGTTTTGGGATATTGTTTTCATTGTCCGCCACTATAACCTGAAACGAGCCTTTCGACACGCCCGGAAAAACAAGACGAGGGCGCTTACTTGCTCGTCATATTTACGACATCAGACCAATCCGGCGGTACGCCTTCCTTCACCAGCTTGTGCACCTTTTCAAGGAATATTGAAGACGCGGCGTCGTCCGGCTCGATCTCAAGGCATTTGGAAAACAGAATGATCGAATCGCCGAAGCGCTTCTCGCGGTATGCGTCGATCGCGGAGTTGAATTTCTCCGCCAGGGCGACCATGCGTCCGGAGGCCTCAGAACGGACAGCCATGATATTATAGAGCTGCACCGGCGTATTGATTCCGACTACGCGCACCCGATCGAGCTTTCTGCCGAGGAACATTCCGTTCGTCTGGTTCCAGGTGCTTTCCGAAACTAGAATCCAGGTTCCGTACGCCTTGTTTACGCCTTCCAGACGAGCCGCGAGATTTACGTCGTTGCCCATGATCGTATAGTTCATTTTATTGTCTGTGCCCATGTTTCCCACGACCATAGCGCCGGTATTCACGCCGATGCGGGTATAAATGGGCATGGGAGTTTCGTTCGCCGCCATCATTTCTTCGTTCAGCTTCTCTTCAGCCTGCTTCATTCTCACAGCCGCAAGACAGGCCCGGGAGGCATGGTCGGGCAGATCGATCGGAGCGCCGAAGAACGATACGATCGCGTCTCCGATGTATTTATCGATCGTGCCCTTCTGTTCAAGAACGATGTCGCTCATCACCGTCAGATATTTATTGAGAATTTCTACCAGATGTTCAGGAGTAACTTTCTCCGACAGGGTTGAAAAGCTCTTGATATCGGTGAACAGGGCGGTTATCTGTTTTTCCTGTCCGCCGAGCTTCAAGAGGCTCGGATCCTCGACGATCTGGTTTACGACGTCTGAAGACAGATACATGGTAAAGGCTTTGCGCAGAAAACTCTTCTCCTGTTCCGAGAATATGAACTTGAGGATGGAAACAAGGAGGAAGGTGACGACCACGGTCATAAGAGGAGCGAATACATGGATATACACGCGGAACAGGGCGAACGCCGCGGCGAAGGAAAGATATACGACGACGATGGACGCGAGGCCGAACAGTATCCTCCCTTTTAATCCTTTGATGCGCCTGTATGCGATTCCCGAAACGAGAGCGAGAACGAAAGACAGTATCCATGAAAACCATGAGGGGAACGGGTAGATGAATTCCTGTGTCATGATCGTGTTATAGATATTCGCGTGCGTACCGACGTTGGCATAGGATTTCTGGAAGGGATTGACGCCGAGATCGGAAGTTCCCACGCCGCTGTAGCCGATTATGCAAAAGGACCCCTCGCATTCTTTTTCGAGCCGGCTTATATGATCGCGGTATAGCGCGAACTGATCGCGGTACACCTGGAAATTCCCCATGATGTTGGCCGAAAGCTCATCGTAGCGGGAATCTCCCGTCGCTTCCTTGATGCGGTCGAACACGGTTTTGATCTCTTCATCGTAACCGCCGGTAAGATACTCCTCGTACATAGCAAAAAACTCGTCGCGCGCGGCGAAGTACCCGGAATAATCGTTCCTCGATTCATCCATCAGGGATTCTTTCCATGCATTCAAATCCGCGTAGGAGGACAGCAGCCATACGGCAGCCTCATGGTAGGGAAGAAAGCCCGAGGAATCGCGGATTCCGTATTCAGTGATGCGCGAAAGATTGTCGATCAGCTGCTCTTCGAGGTCGTCGGCGAGTTTCAGCGCGTACACCGAGATATGACGGAAGCTCTGATCGGTCGGATCGGAGACCGAGGTAAAAGCGCGTTTAAGCCAGTTTATGAGGAACCGGCCGTGATCGTCGAGAGGGATGGAAATATCGGAGCGCTGGCCGGATTCAGGGTTTTTCGGATCGAGGGCATTCCGGAGAATCAGGGTTCTGCCCCTGCGCTCCAGGAGTTCAGGCTTGAGGATGTCGAGCACCGGCGAAAACACCAGCTGCGCGACATAGGCGCCCTCGTGCTCTGCCAATAATTCAATGCGTCTGCGCACCCCGTCTTCGTCGATGATGACGTTCGGGAAACCGGCTCCTGAAGAGGCCTGAAGCAAGGGAAGGATAGCGGGAGCGATGCCGCGCTCGAAATCGCTGTCCCGGTAGGTATGCGCCGTTTCGCGGGCGATCTTCCCCCCCGGATCGAGAACATTTGTCCATAAACGGTTCTCGTACGCCCATTTATTGAGTATTTCCGTATCGTCGTTGGTGTTGATGCGCTCGGCGTTTATCGTTAAATAAGATTTTCCGAAAAATTTAAGGCTCCGCGCGAAATATTCGTCATTATCCTGAAAGATATTCGAACTGATGGACTCAGCAAGGCCGTTCAACCGTTCGTCGATATAGCCTGACATTTCCGTTCCTACATCGACGGCGTACTCGACGGGTATGGATCCAGAGGAGACCGCCCCGGAGAAATCCGAAAGATACTGCAGGATTTCCTGATGTACGCTTTTGTATTCGGCTGGAAACTCGGTTTTCACATAGTTGCGATTAACGCCCGTCTGGCCGGGAGAAAGATACTCGATATCGAATACGGCGTAGCGACCGCCGGACTCCCGCAGGCGAACAAGCGCGTTTCCGATAATATCCCGGGTCCAGGGCCAGGCGCCGATCTGCTCGATCGCCTCATCGTCGATATTGACGAGCAGCACGTCCTTGCGTTCCGAAACTTCGGGCTTTATCGCTAACAGCGTATCGTACATTCCATATTCGATTTTTACGCCTGATTCCGTCAGGGAAAGAGAGACGAATACCGCCAACGTAATGAAAGCAACCGCATATTCAAGCTTTTTTTTCAGATAATCGAGAATTCCGGCGATGATTTTCACCCTGTCCTCCAGGTCGTTTCGCGAACTTTCACTTAAGTATAACACATGAAATAAAAAGCAAGGCATGGTTGGAAATGCTTTATTTTTGCCTAAAATGAGGTATAGTTTATCGAAGACAAGGAGAACGCGGATGAAAAAGTCGATGATCCCCGTATACTGCGCCCTCGCAGGATTTCTAGCCTGTCCGGTATCAGCCGAAATCCTTACCTGGAGAGCGAGCACCGGCCAGCAATACGAAACGAAAAAGACTATTACAGAATACGTCACCATGATGGATACGGTGACGTCGAAACCGGTTCTTATCGTGCAGGATGCGGTGTACCAGGAAACAGCGGCACAGAACAAAAGCACGCTCAGCCACATCCGCGGCATCCCAACCTTCCCGCACAGCAGCGTGGACGCCGGAACCGAATGGACGGAAGAAGCTCTCATTACGCTGAATCTCGCGGGCTTCGGTTTCAAGGAGCCGCTTGAATTATCAGTTCCTGTTTCGTACGTATGCACCGGCATCGAGGAACTTGAGGGACGAACCTATTACCGCATTAAAGCGATGTGGGAGCCCGCGCACGAGCCTGACAGGGCGGCCGCGAAAAAAACAGGGATCAAACGTATACGGGGCCTCTCGACGATGGATATCCTCTGGGATACGAAATCCGGCAGTCCCAAACACATAGACCTTTCCGAAGAAACCCAATACAGATTCAACGACGGAAGCTCGATACTCCATACCCGGAAAATTGAAGACGAGTTTCGCACGGTTACCGACATAGTCCGCGAGAGGATCATTAATCAGCTTGAAGAACAGATCATCGCCCAGAAGGTAGAAAACGTCGAGGTCAAGCAAACAGACGCAGGAATCGTTCTTTCTATAGAAAACATCCAGTTTCAGCCCGATTCCTCCGAGCTTGTCGAGGCAGAACAGGCCAAAATAGGAAATATCGGAAAGCTTCTCGCGACCTTGTCGGACAGAAAACTCAGCATAGTAGGACACGCGGCGAATACGCCCGGTTCCGATGAACAGGAATTGGTGGATCTGTCCGCGGCAAGAGCGAGAAGCGTCGCGGATTTTCTGATCGCTTCAGGATTCCGCACCTCGGATTCCATCATCTCAAGCGGAATGGGCGGATCAGTCCCCCTCGATACGAACGACACGCCCGAGGGGAGAAGCAAGAACCGAAGGGTTGAAATCATCATCATGGATGCGGAGGAAGGATTATGAAAAAAAAGATCCTGGGGTGTTTGATGCTCGCGCTTCTTGCGCCCTTGGCCGCGCAGGACGCCGCGACGATCAGTTCGATTTTAGCGAAGAAATCCGTCAGCTACCTTGATTTCTCATACCTTTTGGCGAGCGAATTGGGCTTGACGGCGACTCCGTTCGAAGCTTGGGCTTACTGCGACCGCTACGGCGCGTTTCCCTTCGACGCGAAGGCCGGAGACCCGGTTACCGTAAAGGAAATCTCCTTTTTCCTCGTAAAAAACTACGGCCTTGGAGGCGGGATCATGTGGTCGGCGTCTCAAAGCCCGCGCTATGCATGGAAGGAATTGCGCAACAACGGATTCTGGGCGAGAAACATTGACCCGGGAATGATTCTTTCGGGCAGAGACCTCGTCCAAGCGGTAAGCAAGTTCTTTAATACATACCCGGAGGCCCGCTTGCGCACCCCGCCAACTCCGGAGGCTCCGTACGAATACCGGAACATACTGCTCGCAGACTCCCAGGAGGACCCCTTATGAAAAAAAGACTTCGCCTCATAACTCAAGCAATAGTCTTGGCATCGGCTATGATTCCTCTCTTTTCGGCTGATTGGGGACTGGAGCTGTCCAACGAAGGAGGCATTCAGGACGCCGGAGAGTTCAGTCTCATGACGGATCACAAAGAAACCTTCTGGATGACGTTTCCGTTCAACCGGAAAAACACGGCGAATCTGGCAATTGAAGGAAGCCTGTACGCCTCTCTTCCCGCAGGCTCCGAGGATCTCACCTACTTCGCGGATCTCGATCTGTTCAGATTTTCAGCATCCCCGGTGAATAAACAGGGATTCAAGTTCAGCTTCGACGCAGGGCGAATACCCATGTCGGACGCGACGGGATTCATACTCAACCAGAAAATCGACGGAATGGAGCTCCGGTTCAGCTTTCCGTTCGGAAACATCGATTTTTCCTCCGGATACACCGGACTGTTAAACGCACGCTCCAGCAAAAGCGTAATCACTGCAGACGACGGAATCGACGCGGTTTCCGACGATATATACGCTTTCGGTTCAAAACGGGTCATCGGAAAAGTAATCATCCAGATACCCCAGGCTATAGGAAATATCGATTTTGTAGCCGAGGGCGTCGGCCAGTATGATCTTAGACGCTACTTCACCTCTTCCTGGCAGGAAATAATAGATACTGCATACGGAACCATTTCATTGAGCGGTCCGATGATGAATAAAATGTATTATTCGCTCACCGGCACCTATCAGACCGGCATTCAGGAATTAGCCGACGATGGACAGGCATCCGAAAACTCCCTCCTGGCCGCGGCAAGGCTCGATCTGTTCCCCGCAAAGGGAAACCAGCTTTTCGCACAGTTCATCTACAGTCCCGCACCGAACGATTTCTTTTCCGGGTATATTCCGATCACGGTTCAAACCGCGGGAAATCTTTTCGCCGGCGGATATGCGAATCTCATGCGTGCTTCGGCCGGATGGAATTTCAACCCGGTTAAGAGCTTTAACCTGGATTTCGGCGGAAAGGTTTTCATGAACTCCGGCGAGACGGCCACGCAATCGGGAACATATAACGCAACAGAAATCACCGGAGGAGCGACGATAAAAGCTACCAGCGATCTCCGTTTCCGCTTCGACTCGTCAGTTTTGCTGCCGAATTCGCAAGATTTACAGTACGAAACATCTCTCAAGGCTATCCTTGAGTTATAATGTATCCAGGAGGGAATGCATGAAAACCAAACTGATAAGCGCAGGGATTCTTTTTGCTCTTGTTCTCGGGAGCGCGCACGCGCTGGACGGACAAATCGTCAGCATAAGCGGTAAAGTCGAAGCCCAGAATCAAAGCGGAACATGGATTCCCCTGAAAGCGGGAGATGCGCTCGTAGCGGGAACCATGATTTCCACCGGGTTCAAATCGGAGGCGACCGTTAAGCTGGGAGCTTCTGTTCTGACGATAAAGCCGTTGACGCGGATGACGCTGACACAGCTGTTGGAAAAAGAAGATACAGTGGATACCGAATTGTACCTCGAAGTCGGAAACGTAAAAGCCGAGGTTAATTCCCTGAACAACAAGAAAAACGGATTCACCGTCAGAAGCCCGGTTGCGACTGCTTCCGTGCGCGGTACAGTGTTTGAAATGGGAGAAGAACTCGTGATTCTTCAGGGAGCGGTTGTATTCACCTCTCCCGTCGGACAAAAACGGACCGGATCTGCCGGACAAGAGCTGAAAATAACGAATGATTCGGTATCCAGCCCGGTCGCGGCGCTGCAAACGCAAATGGCGACCATAGTCTTGTCGTCTACGCCGTCTACAGAAGTAAAATCGGCGATCAAGGCAACCTCGGTAACCGCAGAAACTGTTCCGCCGCCCGCGGTCAGCGCGGCGGCCCCGGTGGTGATACCTGCAAGCGCCTCTCTTGCGGTCAGCATCGATTGATGTAGACTGACTCCTGTAGAATTTGAAAAGGCTGACGGATGATCGCATCCGCCAGCCTTTTTTTTACCCTATTTCAGTTAATCAGAGATCATTCGTCAGGGCGCTACAGTCCAGGTATGCGAAGTACCGACGCCGTTCGCTTCCTGTCCGTCTTTTCTGACGGTAAACCGATAGTCAAGGACTGAACCGGCGCTGTAGCCAGACAAGACAGCCCGCCAGACGCCGTTCCCCACATGCTCCATGGAGGTGAACCCCGGAGAATAGAGCCACACCCATTCGAATCCGGCGCCTCCGTTGAATGTAACATGCACATCCGAGCCCTTCAGCTCTGCGGTCGTGGTGTAGGAGACGGGAGCTCCGTTAATCAAGCCGTTCGGAAGAGTGCCGGAAAACGAATATCCGCCGGGAACAACAGGATCATCGACTACAGTCGATTCCGATACAGTCCATACATGAGACGCGCCGACATTATTCGCTTCTTGTCCGTTTTTTCGAACAGTAAAACGGTACTCCAGCGCGGAACCGGGAACATATCCTTCAAGCTCGACCTTCCACACATTGCTGCCGGAATTCGTCATTACCGTATGTCCGGGGTTGAAGAACCACACCCATTCGAAGCCCGCTCCGCCGTCGAAGATAACAGTCGTAATGCCGTTGGAATACGAAGCAGTCGTCGTATATTCGACCGGCTGACCATTGATCAAGCCATTCGGCAGAGTTCCGGTGAAAGAATAACCCGGGGCGATAACAGGATCGTCGATAACAGGATCGTCGATGACAGGATCGTCGATGACAGGATCGTCGATGACAGGATCGTCGATGACAGGATCGTCGATGACAGGATCGTCGGAATCTTTGGGATTGTCGGTCCAGAAGTGTATGTTGTCCAGGTATATGACGTCTCCGGGAGCGAATCCTCCGGTCGAGACGAACATGAACATTTGCGTCAGTTGCGTGATGTTAAAATACTGGTTTTGATTCATGAAGGCGCTCAGCGGTATGGAAACTTCTTTCCATTGTCCATTCGCCGAGAAACCGTATTCGCTGTTAAGATCGACCCATTGCTCCATGATCGGGCCGGACTTCATGCCTACGCGGAACAATCCCGACGATGTGGTTTTGATCGCAAAACGAAGATACCCGTCGGTAAAGTTTTTAAGGCTTTTTCCGGTCAAAGAGGACATTCCCAAACCGAGCCATCCGGAATTTCCGGCTGTAAGCTTCAATGATTCGGAGCCTTCAAATTTTTCGGACTTCGTTGTTTCGATTTCAAGCGTTTCCGCCCATGCGTCGATCGAATTCCACTCGTCTTCCGCGACGAACTTGTTCGCAGAGAGAGTTTCGCTGAATAGATTTACGCTGTTCCCTCCCGGTGTCCAGGGTTTGTAGGCAAGATCATCCTTCGTATAGACGCGGATCCAGTCTACCATCATGGCCTGGGGGAACTGGGCGGTGATCATCGAGGGAGAAGAGAGGGGAGGATCGAAGAAGGTTCCCCCTACGGCAAGATTCAACAGAATATACATGGGAAACTGGAACTCGGTTTTAGCCTTGGGATCGGGAAGAGAGCCTTCCTCGGCCCAGAAATTGTCGAAGGTCCAATACACTTCTCCGTCGACGCTTGCGTATATGAATTGCTTGTCCCATTCAAGCATATATACGTGGTAATCCTCGGAGAGTTTTTCATCGAGAGTCAAACTTTCGCTGTACATGGCATGCCCTACGCCCGGCTGATCCCAGTGAGATGCCGCCGAAGCGGTGTTGTCCTGTCCTCCACGCATTTCGAGGATATCCAGTTCTCCGATGGCGGGCCAGTTCTGTCCGTCGAAATCCTGTCCGAGCATCCAGAACGCGGGCCAAACGCCGAGTCCTTCCGGGAGCTTCATACGGGCGGCGATTCTGCCGTAATGAACGCTGTACTTTCCCTGGGTATGAATTCTACCGGAGGTGTACGGCATGCCGTTATGATCTTCTCGCTTCGCGGTTATTACAAGATTTCCGCCCGTTACCTGCACGTTGTCCGGCCTGTCGGTATAGTACTGAAGCTCATTGTTTCCCCAGCCCCAGGCGCCGGTTCCCGTATCATAGGACCACTTCGTCATATCAAGGAAGTTCTCGTTGAACTCGTCATGCCAGGAAAGATTCCAGCTTCCTCCGTCTGATGGATCGAACGCCGCTCGGGCTCCCGAACTCCGCCCGCCGTCCGACGATGCTTCCAACGCGGGTTTACAGCCGCCGACCAGCGCAATAACACCGATAAGGCCCATTGCAGCAAGGCTTGTTTTTCTCATACATCCTCCAATAAAGTATACGTATACATCAGATACCTCAAAGCATCTGATATGAAATTCAAAAATTTCGATGCAGATACTTGGATTTATCCCGATTGATACTCTATTTTCACAGTCAAACTCATATTCTGTCAAGTTATTTTTACTTGCTTTCAAAAATCGTATACGCAGATTGGGAGCGTATACATTTATCCATATCCGCATATATAAAAAAAAGCCGCCCCCTGCGGGACGGCCTCGATACAAATCGACTCATGTTCTTGATGGGCAGACTACTTCTTTTTTTCCGTCTTTTTCGCCGGCGCTTTTTTCTCTGCCGGAGCGGAAGCTTCTGCGGGGGCATGAGATGACGCCTTTGTAGAAACCTCGACAGTTACGGACTCGACCTCCCTGTTAGCGAGCCTGACGCCCTGAGCCTTCAATCCCTTTTCGGGATATTCCTGCGCCTTGAAGTTCGACGACAGGGTTTTAAGCCGCGGCTTCGGTACATAATTCACCGTAAAGGAGCACTTGTCCTTAGTGCTGACGAACAGGACTTCCGCGCCCTCGGGTGCGATAAAATAATCCCGGTTAAGTATATAACCGGATATCCTGCAGCGTTTGATGCAGGGAAATCCCGTTTTCTGATCGCGGTATACTACCGTGAACAAAACCTTCGAGAGTTCCTCTTTTGCGGAAAAACCGCAGTACCACAATCCCTTATCGACGAATACCTTGTCCGGAACATCCATCACGGTATACACGCCGCTTCGCCTGAGAACAACGATGCGGTCGTACGGGGTCACCCTCATCAGTTCTTTGCCGGAAGCTACGGCGAGGCCAAGATATCCGGTTTCTTCATCGTAGCGGAGAGGCAGATCGCGAGTAACGGCTTCCTTCACGTCGACTTTGGTGAACCGGTCGACCTTGGTTCTCCTCTTCACCGCCTCGGGGTCGAGTTTTGACAAAAGACCGTCGAGAACCGAAACGGCGTACGCTACGAGATTCTTCAGGAGCTTGCCGATCTCTTTGATCCTGGCGTTGATTTCCGCCACCTCTGCCCGGTTTTTATTGATGTCGTACAGTGATATTCTGCGGATCGGTATTTTCAGAAGCCGTTCCACGTCGTCTTCGGTCACTTCTCTGATCAGCTCAGCGCTGAAAGGCTCGAAACCCTTCAGCACGGCGTTCAGGACGCCTTCGGCGGTTTTCATGGTTTCGATTTTCTTGTATATCCGTTCCTCGATGAAAATTCGCTCCAGGGTGCGCATGTGCAAACGCTCGGCGAGGGAAGCCTTTTCAAGCTCAAGCTCCTCTTTGAGAATCTTCACCAGTTTTTTGGCATGGTCCTGAATCACCTCGGTGATCGTAAGGACCACCGGGTAATTGTCCTTGATGACCAGCAGATTGCAGGAGATGGACTGTTCGCATTCGGTAAAGGCGTATAAGGCGTCTACGACGTCCTTCGCGTAGACTCCGCGCTGGAGCTTCACCTCGATTTCGACCTGATCGGTCGTGTAATCGTTGATTTCGGAAATCTTGATCTTGCCGCTGCGCGACGCGGCTTCCAGCGAAGCTATGACGCTTTCCGTCGTGCTGCCGAAGGGGATTTCGCGGATCACCACCCTCTTCTCGTCGGACACATCGAGCTTAGCCCGGATAAGAACCTTGCCCAGACCGTCCTGATATTCAGAGACGTCGACAAAGCCTCCTGAAGGAAAGTCGGGAAAGAGAGAAAAGGGCTTTCCCGTTAAACAGGCTTTTTCTGCTTCTATTATCTCGCGGATGTTGTGGGGAAGGATTCGGGTGGACATGCCGACGGCTATCCCTTCTGCGCCGATGACGAGAACGATGGGCAGCTTCGCGCGGAACGCGGTCGGCTCCTTGTTGCGTCCGTCGTAGGAGGGAACAGAATTGGTTATTTCGGGATTATAAAGGATGTCCTTTGCGAGCGGAGTGCAGCGGCATTCGATATACCTTGCGGCCGATGCGGAGTCTCCGGTGAGAATATTGCCGAAGTTTCCCTGCTTGTCGATGAACAGGTCCTTGTTCGCAAGCACTACCAGCGCGCCTCCGATCGAAGCGTCCCCGTGCGGGTGATACTTCATGCAGTGCCCGACGACGTTTGCGACCTTATGGAATTTTCCGTCGTCCATCTCGAAAAGCGAATGCATGATGCGCCGCTGAACCGGCTTCAAGCCGTCTTCAAGATCGGGTATCGCCCGGTCCCGAATGACGTAGCTGGCATATTCCAGAAAGTTTTTGTTAAAAAGGCTCTTTATATAATCCATAATTAGACGTCCACCTCAGCCAGGAGATTTTTCATGATGTATTCCCGACGATCGGGGGTGTTTTTTCCCATATAGAACTCGAGAATCTGCGGCACGTTCTTCAGCGCAGGCGCGCTGACGGGCAGAAGGCGTATATCGGCGCCGATGAACTGGCCGAATTCCTTCGGGCTGATTTCTCCCAATCCCTTGAACCGGGTCACCTCCGCGGACGAGCCGAGCCGCTTGACGGCGGCGTCACGCTCTTTCTCCGTATAGCAATAGCAGGTTTCCTTTTTATTTCTCACCCGGAACAGAGGAGTCTCAAGAATGTAAACGCGCCCGGATGCGACGAGCTCCTCGAAGAAGCTTAAAAAGAAAGTGAGCAGAAGATTGCGGATATGGAAACCGTCGTTATCGGCATCGGTCGCGATGATGATCTTGGAGTAGCGGAGCCCGTCGATATCGTTTTCGATGCCGAGAGCCATCATCATGTTGTAGAGTTCCGCGTTCTTGTAAATTTCAGCCCGCTTTTTTCCGAACATGTTTTCGCATTTGCCGCGAAGAGAGAAAATCGCCTGGCTATACACGTCGCGGCTGGAAACCATTGAACCGGAAGCCGAGTCTCCCTCGGTAATGAAAATCACCGAATTTTCGCCCTTTTTCCCGTCGTCAAGATGATATTTGCAGTCCTTGAGCTTCGGTATTTTCAGCGCGATTTTCCGGGCAGCTTCCTTCGCTTCCTTCTTGACGCTGTTCAATTCAGTCCGCAGGCGTTCGTTGGCGAGAATCTTTTCTTCCAGCTGTTTCGCGGCTTCCGGATTCTTGTGCAGCCAGTCGTCTACCGCGGATTTTGTTTCGGTTACGATCCATGAGCGGACTTCGGTATTTCCCAGCTTGTTTTTCGTCTGGCTTTCGAACACGGGAGACTGTATCTTCACCGCGATCGCCGCGGCCGTTCCTTCCCGGACGTCTTCGCTTTTATAGCTCTTCCTGAAATACTCGTTTATGCCCTTCAGGAAGCCTTCCTTGAAAGCGGACAGGTGCGTTCCGCCGTCAGAAGTATACTGCCCGTTCACGAAGGAAAAGTAGTTTTCGCCGTAGTTGTTCGTATGGGTGAAAGCGAACTCGAGCTGTTTGCCCTTATAGTATCCGACGGGATACAGATGTTCTTTGCCGACCTCTGCGTCGAGAAGGTCAAGAAGCCCGTTCTCCGAAACATACGACTCGCCGTTGAACTGAAGCTCGAGTCCTGCGTTCAAATACGCGTAATTCCATATGCGCCGTTGAAGGAATTCCATGTTGAATTCATAATCGCCGAACACGCTGCCGTCGGGAACGAACTCGACCATGGTGCCGTTTTTAACGCCCGGCTTCACCGTTCCGTTCCGCTGGCTCTTTAAAACGCCGCGTTCGAATACCGCTTCGGCGCATTTCCCGTCGCGGACCGCCATAACCCGAAAATGGCTGGAAAGGGCGTTCACCGCCTTCGTTCCCACGCCGTTGAGGCCGACTGAAAACTGGAAAACGTCGTCGTTGTATTTCGCTCCGGTGTTGATGACGGAAACGCATTCCACGATTTTACCGAGCGGAATGCCACGGCCGTAATCTCGTACAAGAACGGAATTGTTCTTTATGGATATATCGATCCGCTTTCCGTTACCCATGATGTATTCATCGATGGAATTGTCGATGACTTCCTTGACGAGTATGTAAATGCCGTCGTCGGGATTGGTGCCGTCCCCAAGCCTTCCGATGTACATGCCGGTTCTAAGCCGAATATGTTCGAGAGAACTGAGGGTTTTTATCTTTGATTCGTCGTAATCCGCTGTTTTTTTGGCCATAACAGCGGAAGTATATCAGAATTTCCTGTTCACGTCACGGGAGGAAATTTTTCCAATTCTTCTTCGAGCCCGGTTTTTCTCTCTATGCAGACAGCCCTGTCCTTTTTCGCATCCGCGATGCTGGAGGACAAGCCCTGTATCATTTCCTGATAATGAATAATTTTCCGTTCGTATTCGTGAACCGACTTTTCGAAGGACGCAATATTCTTGTCGAGCGAATCGATTTTCAGAGAGTTCTCGAGAATTTCGATTTTACGACGGATCACCGATATTTCCATGCGATATCGGGACACCTGTTCAAGTTGATGTGCGTATTCCCCCATATCGGAAAAACCCGAACCGTCGCCTGAGCCGCCCAGCAAGGATCTTCCATCCTCGTCCAGGAACTTATCGCTGTATTCGCGGGCCGATAAACCGGTGAGAGAATCGATTTTACGGTCCGTTTCGCGTATCCGGGTTCGAAGATCGTCCATTCTGCGGGAAGAATTATCGGCTGCTTCGTATCCTTTAAGGGTTTCGCGAACCTGGGCCAAATCGGACTCCAGGGTGACTGCGCGTTCTTCAAGATCACGCTCTCTTTGCACCGACTGAGCAGCCTTATCCAATGCGGCCGCCGATTCGCCGGACGGATACAACTGTCGTAGACGGATTGTCAGGCCTTCATCCCGCAGGACCGGGAGCAGTGCGTCCGTTAACAGGCCTTCGAGGCGCATCTGCTGTTGTTTGATCGCGGACGAAAGGCTTGTATTCTTCAACTGAAGAAAAATCTTGCCGATGAAACCGTTGTCGCCGTTTTCGAGTTGATTCTGTTCCTGTTTTTCAAGCAAAACCGCGATTTCGCTCCGGCAGAGGGAAGCCTTTTCAAGAGCGGCTCGGGAGGCTTCGCCGATAAAATCGAGAGATGCAGGATCAGCCGAATAATGATCGAGAACGAACCTTCCGAAAACGGAGGCGCTTCGCATCGATGCGGTACGGTCTTCCATCCTCGTTTTTTCAAGCTCTTTTTTAAACTGAAGCAGCTCCTGCAGCCTGTTCGCCGCAGTACGGATTTCCAGAACTGCGCAGGTGTCGGATTCGCGGGACGACATCAAGGATCGCCAGGAATCGGACCTCTCTTCGCTCAGGGCTCCGGCCATGCGGGAAGGATTAACGGAGTCTTCCAGCATCCGCGCGCCGAACTGCCGGTAAAACACGGAAAGCGAGTCCCTTTTTTCGTCAAGGGAAAGAGAGAGCGATTGAATGTTCTTTCTATATGAATCCATACATCTATAGTAATCATATATTATTTTCTTGACAATACGACAATTCAGAACCTACGATTAATCATCATCTATCAGCACACGTGATGCAGAAGGAGAGCCACATGGGATTTGCAACGGATTCAGTACGAGCTGTAGCCGTCTCCGGCCACGGTCAAACAGGGAAGACCACTTTAATCGAACAAATGCTGCTCGCTGCCGGAATGATTCAGAAGGCTGAAACAATAGAGTCGGGAAAAACAGTCTGCGACTACACTCCCGAAGAAATCGAACGAAAAATATCAATTTACGCGAAATTAACCCATCTCCGCTGGAAGGAGAAACTGATAAACGTCTGGGATACGCCCGGATCGTCGGATTTCACCGGCGAAGTCATCACCGCGTTCCGGGCCTCGGAACTCGCCGTTCTGATGATTAACGGAAAAGCGGGAATTCAGATTGAAACGATAAAACTCTGGAGAAATCTCGACCGCAGGAACAAAGCCCGTCTCGCATTTATAAACAACATGGACGAGGAACGAGCGGACTACCAGCGGTGCGTCCAGGATATACACAGCCGCTTCGAGGTCGAAGTGTGCCCGGTAACAATGCCGATGGGATCCGGATCGGGCTTCTCGGGCGTCATAGACGTATTGCGCGAAACAGCATGGATCATGGAAGGCGGAGCAGAGAAACAGGCACCGATTCCCGATGAATATGCAGATGCAGTCGCCAGGGCGCGCGAGGTTCTCGCGGGAGCCGCGGCCGAAGGCGATGAGGAACTGCTGGTAAAGTTTATAGACGAAGCGGGTCTTTCGACCGAGGATATGATTCGCGGCCTTAAACTCGCCATAAAGGACAATCGCGTAGTGCCGGCATTCGCAGGATGCGCCCGCACGGGATCTGGTGTAAACGCTCTTCTCGATTTCATCGCAGACATCGTTCCGTCGCCTGCTGGCGCCCTGGAAATGGTAAAGAAAAACGAAGACGAAGAACTGGTGGTGAAGATCAATCCGGCCCAGCCCTTCTCCGCCCTCGTCGTGAAAACATCCAACGATCAATTTTCGGGAAAACTTTCCTACATTAAGGTTGTGACCGGCTCTCTGGCTTCAGATTCGGAAGTATATAACTTTACCGAAGCAAAAAAAGAGAAAATCGGCAAATTGTACCGCGCTATCGGGAAAAAACTGGTTGAAACAAACGAACTTTTCGCCGGGGACATCGGCATAGCCGTCAAACTGCCGTACGCGAGAACGAACGATACTCTTTCGTCCTCGCCGGACGCCCTGCCTTTTATCAAGCTCAGGACTCCGAATCCCGTGTATTCGATGGCGGTCTCGGCCGCCGAGAAAAAGGACGAGGATAAACTGGGAGAACTGCTCGTCAGGGCTTGCGAAGAAGACAAGACGCTTTCCTATGCATACAACTCAGAAACAAAGCAAAGCGTTCTTTCGGGAATGGGAGACCTGCATATTACGATCATTTTGAACCGGATAAAGGCTCTCACGAAGATAGCCATTCAGACCGCGATGCCGAGGATCGCATACCGGGAAACCATTCAGAGGAAGGCGCAGGCCGAATATACGCACAAAAAGCAGACTGGAGGCCACGGCCAGTACGCGAGGGTTGTTCTTTCGATCGCGCCCCTGGAAAGGGGAGAAAATTACAGTTTCTCGAACGCAGTATTCGGAGGAGCGATTTCCAAAGGCTATATTCCGGGAATCGAGAAGGGCGTGAGGGAAGCGATGGACTGCGGCGTGCTGGCAGGCTATCCGGTCGTCGATGTGGGCGTTACCGTACTCGACGGAAAGGAACACCCGGTAGATTCTTCTGAAATGGCCTTTAAAATAGCCGCGCGCAACGCATTCAAGGACTCGATGCGCAATGCGGGTCCCATTTTGCTCGAACCCATCATGAATCTAACCGTGTTCGTGGATTCCCATTACCTCGGGGACATCATGAGCGATCTTTCCAGCCGACGGGGCCACATACTGGGACAAAGCGATCTGGGTGGAGGAATCGAAGAAATACGCGCGCAGGTACCGCACCACGAATTGCTTAAATACGCTATAGATCTCCGGGCGATGACGAGCGGAACCGGTTCGTTCGAAATGACCTTCGACCACTACAGCCCGATTTCCGGAAAAATCGCCGACGAAGTAATAGCCGCGGCAAAAGAGTTTATGAAGCACCAGGCGGAAGACGAATAACGGATACCCGGAATAACAATGCCTACATAATAAAACGCCGTGCGGAGAACTGTCTCCGCACGGCGATTTTTTTTATCGGCTGCTTAGAAATTTTTTCAGAGCATCAATGCCTGTCGTCCAGTTTGATGTACTCGCGGAGATCCCCGACCTGCTTGAACGCGGGACGGTAAATCCTTCCGCCGGAGATGTTTTCCTCAAGGCGGTGCGCGGCCCATCCGGCGATTCGAGAAATGGCGAAAATAGGCGTATAGAGCTCGCGCGGAATGCCGAGCATCGAGTATACGAATCCCGAGTAGAAGTCGACATTGGTGCAGATTTTCTTGCCGGCGCCTTTTTCAGCTTCGAAGATCCCGGGGAAAATACGTTCGATCATGCAGTACAAATCGAATTCATCAGAACATTTTTTGACAGCCGCGAGCTTCCTCGCCTTTTCCCGGAGAAGTGTAGCCCGGGGATCGGAGATGGTATAGACAGCGTGTCCCTGTCCGTAGACGAGTCCGGAACGGTCGAAGGCTTCCTTCCTGAGAATTTTCCGCAGATAGTCCCCGACTTCTTTTTCGCTTGCCCAGTCCGAGACGTTAGCCTTCAGATCGTCCATCATTTCCATGACTTTCATGTTGGCTCCACCGTGCCTGCGGCCCTTGAGGGAGCCTACTGCGGCGCCGATGGCCGAATACGTATCGGTGTCGGCAGAGGAGACTACATGCACCGTCAATGAGGAGTTGTTTCCTCCGCCGTGTTCCGCATGCAGAATAAGCGCAAGATCGAGCAGCTCCGCTTCCAGTTTATCGTAATTTTTGTCCGCGCGGATCATTCGGAGGAAGTTTTCCGCGGTCGAAAGATTGGGAAGAGGGTTGTGCAGATACATGCTCTTGCCGTCGTAGTGGCGGCGCTTAGCCTGATACCCGTAGGCTACCATCGCGGGAAAGCGGGCGATGAGCTGGATGCACTGAAGCAGGTTGTTGGCGGTCGATACGTCTTCCGGATTCGGATCATAGGAATAAGACACCAGTACAGAACGAGCCAATTTATTCATGATATCGGAAGACGGGGATTTGAGGATCATATCTTCAACGAAATTGTCAGGGAGAACGCGGTACTGGCCCAATAGGGCGTCGAACTCGGCCAATTGAGAGGCATTGGGAAGGTCCCCAAAAAGGAGAAGATAAATCACCTGTTCAAAACCGAATTGTTCGCTTATCTCAATATCGCTGATAATATCCTCAACGTCATACCCGCGGTAAATCAATTTTCCGGGAACCGCGACGGGTTTTCCGTCGATAACATCATACCCGTATACGTTGCCGATACGGGTCAGGCCGACCAATACGCCTTTGCCGTCCGAGTCGCGAAGACCGCGTTTGACATCGAATTTAGTATAAAGTTCCGGATCGATGTAATCATTCTTCTCCGCCAGGGCGGAAAGCTGGTTAATCATCGACGAGTCTACTTCTTCATACTGCATAATTTTTCCCTCCAGGGACGTGATACGAATATTTATACAGTAACTTCAAAAAAAACTCAAGCTTACATTTTCATCAAGAAGTAAAAAAGAACTGTATATCGGCGATTTCATGCATAATTATTCATAAAATTGCATAATGATCAGTTTTCAGGCTTTGACGAGGCGTATCAAACATGATATTGTCTCGATATGAAAACGACCCTTATTAAGGAAATTTTAGTTTCGGAGCCGGATGGGCGAACGGTAACCATCTACGGCTGGGTACGGACGAAACGGGAAACAAAAAATCTTGTTTTCGTACAGATCAACGACGGCTCCTGTTTCGCCTCCATTCAGGCGACCTTCGACAGAGATAACGGACTGCCGGCCGAGATTGAAAATGAGCTGAAGAAGATAACAACCGGAGCCTCTGTGCAAATCACGGGAAAACTGGTCCCGTCTCCGGCTTCAGGACAGGCGGTCGAAGTAAACGCTTCAGAGGTAACGGTGCTCGGCGAAGCTCCTGCCGAAACCTACCCTCTCCAAAAGAAAAACCATTCTCTTGAATTTCTGCGGGAAATAGCCCACCTGAGGCCGAGAACGAACACGTTCGGCGCGGTCGCGAGAATGCGGAGCCAGATGGCGTTCGCGATTCACAGCTTCTATCAGGAACGGGGATTCAACTACGTGCATACGCCCATCATTACCGCAAGCGACTGCGAAGGCGCCGGCGAAATGTTCCAGGTTACCACGCTCGATCTTGAGCGGATCGCCCGCGACGGCGCCGCTGCCATAGCGAAGGGCGATACGGGAGTGGATTTCTCGAAGGACTTTTTCGGAAAACCCGCGAACCTCACCGTATCCGGACAGCTTGAAGCCGAAACCTACGCAATGGCCCTGTCCCGTGTATACACTTTCGGACCAACCTTCCGGGCTGAAAACTCGAACACCACCCGCCACCTGGCCGAGTTCTGGATGGTCGAACCGGAAGTAGCCTTCCATGACCTTCACGCGAATATGGATCTAGCGGAAGACTTTGTGAAATACCTCATGAAGTGGGCTCTGGAAAAATGCGCCGAAGACATGAAGTTCTTCGACGAACGGATCCAGCCCGGACTGATTAAAACCCTGACCGAGGTGGCGAACGCGGACTTTGCGCGGGTGACCTACACCGACGCGATGGTCGAGCTTGAGAAAAACGCCGCCGCCTTTGAATTCAAACCCTTCTGGGGTTGCGACCTGCAGAGCGAACACGAACGATATCTGACCGAAAAAGTGTATAAGCGACCGGTTATGCTTTACAACTATCCGAAGGATATCAAAGCCTTCTACATGAAACTCAACGAGGACGGAAAAACCGTGCGAGCGGTCGACGTTCTGGTGCCCGGGCTGGGAGAACTCATCGGCGGATCGGAGCGCGAGGAGAACCTCGAAAAGCTCGAAAAGCGCATTACGGACATGGGCTTAAAAATAGAAGACTACTGGTGGTATCTGGATCTCAGGCGCTTCGGCAGCGTTCCTCATGCGGGTTTCGGGCTCGGCTTCGAGCGCCTTCTTTTATACATCACCGGCATGGGCAATATTCGCGACGTGATTCCGTATCCGCGGGCGCCGAAACTGGCGGATTTCTGATTTGAAGATTTCAGCCTTTCAACGCCGCACGCTGCGTGCGGCGTTTTTTATTATCGGAGCGGCCTGCGCGGCGTTCATTCTTTCGGCCTCGGCCTGGACGGCATACCGATGCGCGTCTCCTCTGCCGGCACCCGCCGGAACGGCGGCCGAGGATCTCGCGCGGGCGGTCTACCATGAATTGTCTCCTCAGTCTCCGTTCGGCCTCGCCCGATGGGACGGTAGAGGGTGGAACGCGGAAATTGAACCTAAGGCGGAGGCGATCGCGCAAAGGGTGAGCGCATCCGCGGCGATTCTCATCGATGCCGAAACAGGCGATATTCTCATGGAAAAAGACGCGGACATGATTATTCCGCCTGCCTCGATGACCAAGCTGGCGGCCCTCTACACCGCATTCCGGGCGATAGAAGCGGGAGAGACGACCTTCGACGCGGTCGTCGAACTTCCGCCGGAAAGCTGGGCGGCCAATATACCGCCGGGATCGTCGCTCATGTTCCTGGGCAAAGGGCAGACTGTAACCGTAAGGGAATTGATGGAAGGCATGGCGGTGGTCTCGGGAAACGACGCCGCGATAGCGCTGGCGGTGCATATTTCAGGATCTGTCCAAGCCTTTACCGAACGGATGAACCGCGAGATGGAACAACTCGGGCTGATTCAAACGAGATTCGAAGAACCTTCAGGCTTAAGCGAGTTCAATAGAACAACAGCAAGGGAATTCGCGGCTTTCGCGCGCATCTATATCCGCGAGTATCCCGAAGCCCTGCAGGCCTTTCATTCAAAGAAAAGCTTCGCCTATCCCCTCCCCCATAACGAACCGGATAATCCGAATAGTTCGCCCGTATTCCAGCGAAGCACGAACAGGCTTCTCGACGCGCTCGAGGGTTGCGACGGCTTGAAAACGGGATTCATCTACGAATCGGGGTACAACCTCGCCCTGACCGTCCGGAGAGACGGCACCCGCTTTATTTCCGTCACCATGAACGGAGCGGGCCGCGGTTCGGCGGAAGGAAATTTTCACCGGATCCAGGACGGAACCGAGATGATGGAGTGGGCCTTTGCGCATTTCGCCACTCTTCGGCTCGAAGAACCGGAGATTCAGGCTATCCGGGTATGGAAAGGCTCAAAAACGGGAATCAGGCTGATTCCCGGACAGTCGGCGGTCTTCACCGCGCCCGCGGGAACGGAGGCGAAACGGCTTGTTCCCCGACTGAGGATCCCGGTCTCGCTGGAAGCACCGATAGAGGCTGGCACGCCCCTCGGCAGAATCGAGTATTGCGAGGGCGAGAGAGTCGTCCGCAGCATCGAGCTCATCGCCGACAGGAGCGTGGAGAAAGCGAATATCGCGGCGAGGGCTGCAGACTCCGTCGCGATGCTCGTATGCAGGATGTTCAAGATTCGCTGAAAGCTTGAAGAGAGGGGCGTGCTGTCAGCGGGAGTTCTTCTGCAGGGTATCCACCGAGACGGGCGCATAGCCGGCTTCCATCAGGGCATTCACCAACAGATCTATTTTTTCATACAGATAATCGCTTCTGCTTCCGGCTACCTTTCCGATTCGAACAGGGATGATGGAACCGGGCTTTTTAGCTTTCATGATCGAATCGATAATATCCGCTGAATCAAGGTACAAGCCGGGCATGAGACGCTCGTGTTCGCGCGTAACCCAGTCGAGAACGGGAACATCGGGAAGAACGTACCGGTAGCCGGCCTTAGCCCCCGAGTCAAGGATCAGCGGGGAGACGGTATAGTAGGGAGCGTGCCAGAGCAGGGTCAGCTCCTGGCCCGTCGCGTTATAGAAATCGTCCTCGTTGCGCGAGAGCCCCCGAATGATGAAATCTTCGTCGATGCGGTAGCCGGTGCCGGAGAGGTCCCAGGAAGTGAAGAACAGCGAAGCGGTTTGATGACCGGCCTTTACTATTTCGTTCACCGCGCCCGGATGGCGGCGCAGAAACTCGCCGTTAATAAAAAAGGTCGCCCTGATGTTATAGGTGCTCAGGGTATACAGGATCTCGGGCAATCCCTCTACCGTATCCATCGCGTCGAAAACCAGGGCAGCGTGCCGATAGCCGCTTCTCAAACCGTGAGAAAAGACCCGGTCGTCGACGGAGGATCTTTTCGGGCCGCCGGAGGAAAGCGAATCCAGAACGATGCCGGGTTCAGTCAACAGCGGTCTCGTACCGCCCTTCCCCGCCGCTGAACGAAGATACAGCATATTATTGTAATAACCGGCAGAGGAATCTGCATACAGGCGCCAGACGCCGTTCGCTCCTGTGGCGGGCCGCATGCGGGCGGAAGCCGCCGGCTGCCATTTCATGTTCCCAAGGAACTGGAACCGGCCCAAGCGAGTCGTGTCGGCCAGCGGATGCACGCCCTGCTCGTCCCAGCCGAAGGCTGTTACAGAGGAAAGAAGAAGCAAGGACGCGGCGCCGGTCGTCGAATTCCATTTTCTGATCGTCTCCGAACCGCCGATATACAGGGACGATTCGTCCGCCCAGGCCGCGGATACGACGGGTTCGTCCTGCCAGACAGACACTTCCTTCCAGCCCGACGCATCGTACACCGCAAGCCCGCGCGCAGTGATGAACGCGACGGATCTTCCCTCCCGGGACGGAACCATTTTCACGGAATCGGACGGAATCGCGAGAGGAGAGAACAAGCGGCCGGTTTTGATATTATCGAGCTTCCATGCGCGCATCGTTTTTTTTCCGTCTTCGACGGCGCAGGTAAACACCGCCGGAGAACCGTCCTGATTCCAGAAAAGGCTTACGGAAGCGGTGTTTCCGGGAAGCTGAAGATAGGGCAAAGGCCTCGCGTCCAGGGACGGAACATAATCGTCGCCGGTCAAGGGGCAAAAGTAGACGTTTCTGGCGTCCTGGGCGAATAACAGGGATTGTCCGTCCGGAGACGGGCGGAAGGAATCTTCCGAAGGATTGAACGCGGAGGGGAGTTTTCCCGCCAGCTCGCCCAAGCCGAGAAGGGGATTATAGAGAGAACGCGCGAAGAGTTCGGCCGATTGAATCCGATAGACTGAGGTTCCGTTCGCGTACAGAAAGCGAGTCGGAGAATACCAGGCTACGGACGAGACGGAGCCTGAACCGAGCATGCGGAATTTCTGGTCGACCTGGGAGGACGTGAAAAACGCTTCAGGACGCGCGAAGTAGATCGTCCGGTCGAGTTCATAGAGAAATACGGAGGAATCAGGAGCCCAGGACACCGGAGGAGAACTGCGCTCTACGGAATCGGAGATCACGGAGCGGAAGGACCGTTCGGCGTCGAACAGCACAAGGCGTCCGCGGGCGGCTGAAACAGGTTCTACCGATACGATCCATCTGCCGTTCGGGCTTACCGACAGATCCGCGAGGGCGCCGAATCTCGGATATCCGCCCTGATGAAAAGCTGT
This sequence comes from Teretinema zuelzerae, assembly GCF_021021555.1. Taxonomy (NCBI): domain Bacteria; kingdom Pseudomonadati; phylum Spirochaetota; class Spirochaetia; order Treponematales; family Treponemataceae; genus Teretinema; species Teretinema zuelzerae. The sequence continues at coordinate 412,784 of NZ_JAINWA010000001.1, forward strand.
TCCGTCCTGAACCCATCGGAATGAATCCGAGCGGGTATCGTAGCGTCCGGTCCCGAAACGGCTGCGGACCTGAAGAACCGAGCCGTCGGCAAGAACTTCCATCGATTCCGGATATATCGTCATCGGCTCGAGGGTGTCGATCGTCTCCTGAAGGGTCGGCTTGGCTACAGGATCGGAGGAAAGAGATCCAAGAGATTTGCGATACAGTGTTTTCGGAACCGAATTGCCCGGCAGTTCCGCGTGGGCGGCGAAGATGACTTCGTTTTTGCCGTTCAAATCCGGACCGGAGAAAAAAACCCCCGCGCAGAGGGGATGAACCGATAACAAGAGGACGAGAGGCATAAACCGTAATTTCATGTGCGAATCCTATTCTAGTTATGGAGAGTCTGGAGCGACGCAAGCTGAGACAGAATTTTTTCCAGATCTATCAGTTTTCGATCCAGAACATCTATCCGGGAGACGTTTCGGGAGCGGCGCAGTTCGTCCATTCGAAGGCACGCGTCCTGAACAGCTGAAGAAATATCTTCTTCAGGCATCAGGGAGCAGCCGCACCAGGGGCAAAAGTTGAAATTGCGTTCGACGGTCTTGCCGCAATCACGGCACACGATGACGGAATCCATACGCCCTCCTTTTCACTTTCAGTATAACACAGCCGGCTTCAAGAGGCTTTCACTTGAGGACCGAATGAGGATCTATCGTTTTGCCGTTGCGGTAGACGGAAAAATGAAGATGGCTGCCGGTAGAGTAGCCGGTGTTTCCGACCCGGCCGAGAATCGCGCCCTGGGTTAGCGACTGGCCGCGCTTTACCGCTATGCTGCTCAAATGCGCGTACAAAGACTGATATCCTGAATCATGGGTTACGATTACGTAGTTGCCGTAGACAGGAGAATAACCGGTGACCGCGACCTTTCCGTCCAGGGTCGTTTTAACGCGCGTGCCTGTCGGAGCGGCGAGATCGATGCCGGTATGGAATGTTCTCGCGCCGGTAAAGGGATCCTTCCGGGATCCATAGGGCGAGGTCAGTCTGCCGGTGATCGGATACACGAACAGCTCCCCCATCGCTCGGCGCAGATCCATGGTGGAAAGGGAGCCGCCGGGAATGAACAGCTTCTGATTCGGCACAAGAACTTCTGTTTCCAGATCGTTGGCGTCGAGAATAGCGGTAATGCCCAGAGAATGGCGGGAAGCGATGCTATGGAGGGATTCGCCCCGGGATACGGTGTGCAGGATGCCGTCCATAGAAGGGATTCTGAGTGTCTGGCCGCTTCTGATCCGGCGGGCGTTGTCAATTCCGTTGACCGAAAGAATCGTTCCGATATTGCGAAGCCCGAAACGGCCCATAATGCCGGAAACGGTATCGCCGTTCCGCACCTTATAGTTTTGATAGCTCACCGCCGTGAATGAAGATGGAAGGGCGGGAGCGGCTTGCGATGCCATGGACCCCATCGCCAAATCCGGAATCGCGAACAGGCGCAGAGCGGATTCGCCGGAACTCTCGGAGGGAAGACTGATATCGGCAAGGCGGTGATGGCCGTACCGATTCTGAATAAGAGGAACCGACGAGACCGAGAAAAACGCGAGAAAGAGAAAAAACACCGGAAAAGACCGCAAGACCGGCATGATCCGCTGTTCGGATTCAATAGATAAATCGTTTTGGAAGGCTATCGGCCGGGACGCTGAGGAGGCGCGGCGGATTCGGGTTCCTGCGAGGGCATTATCGGGCTGGTAAACAGTTATCACGTCCATAGAAAAAGTATCGACACAAAGACCGATGATTATTAGAATACTTTCAGCATGAAATCCTTACGCTCGCGCGCGCTGTATTTTTTCACCGTGGTACTCATCGCACTCTTCTGCAAGCTATTCGTCGTGGACGTCATGTATGTATCGGGTCCGTCGATGGAGCCTGCCCTTGTTCACGGAAACCTGGTGCTGGAATACAAACTCGCCTGGGGAATTCCCCTGCCGTTCGCGAACCGGTATCTCATGAGATGGGGCGAGCCGATCGAAGACGATGTGGTCATCTATCCCTGGAACGGACGATACGTCATCAAACGGTGCGCGGGAACCCCGGGAACCTCTCTGGTTTTTTCGCCTGATTCAGGATATAGTGTCGACATACGGAAACGTATTGTTCCGCTCACCGAAGAACAATATTTGAAACTCCATCAAACCAAGGAGATTCCTCCCGGCACGATATTCGCTCTGGGCGATAATCTGGATTATTCCCGGGATTCGCGGGATTATGGATTCGTAGCCCTGGATAGCATCCGCGGAAAGGTATTATGGAAGTAGAGCGATACATTTCGCGCGCAAGGCTCGCCGTCCTCTCGGCAATCGGGGCTTTTCTGCTCGGCGCCGTCCTTTTCAAATACGGAGCGGTAATGCTTTCGGGCAGGCCGCCCGTGGCCGAGCGGAAAATACAGACTGAACGGGGGTCGATTCTCGACCGCAACGGCAAGATTCTCGCCGTCCAGACGACGCTCTACAATATTGCGGTCACTCGATCGGCCGTGTCTGACGAGGATGTGTTCTCGCAGGCTCTCGCTCCGGTAACGGGGATGAATGCGGAAGAAATAAAGCGGCGTCTGAGCGACAATCCCGGCGATTTCCTCTACCTCAAGAAAAAAATCAGCGAAGGCGAAAAAAGCGCCATCGAAGCGGTCATCAGGGACGGCCGTTTGAAGGGAATCCGCCTCGAAGCGGTCGTCAGCAGAACGTATCCCGAGAACCAGCTCGCCTCCCATGTCATCGGATTTCTCGGCGACGACGGCAAGGGTTTGACCGGTGTCGAATACTCATACCAGGACATCCTGTCCCCCCGGGGGACTTTCCTTCGGCGCAGTCGGAAGCGTACAACGTAATGCTGACGATCGACGGCAATATCCAATACGAACTCGAAAAGATAGCACGGCAGACAATGGAGGAAACGCAGGCCGAAGGGGTTATGCTCATCGCGGCGGAAGCGAGAACCGGCGAAATTCTGGCATACGTCAGCGAACCCTCGGCGAACCTGAACGCCTTCGGCGCGAGCCTCCCGACGGAGCGTTTCGATCGTCCGGCTCTCTACGCCTACGAGCCGGGTTCGGTTTTCAAAATCTTTTCCATCGCAGCACTCATGGAACTGGGAGCGGCCGCGGATCAGGACATTTTCTTTTGCGACGGCGGCTATGAGCATGTCACCCCCAAAGGCGAACGGTTCACCATCGGATGCCTGGACAGGCACGGCTGGGTGAGCCCGCGAGACATCATCAGATTCTCCTGCAACGACGGAACCGCCCAGATCGCCGAAAAAGCGAAAAGCGCCGACTTCGAGGCTAAGCTCCGCGGCTTCGGCTTCGGATCAAAAACCAACATTCAGCTTCCCGGCGAAACAACCGGCATATTCAGCTCGAACAACAACTGGTCGCTCAGGTCCAAGCCGACCATCGCCATCGGCCAGGAAATATCGGTCTCCGCGCTTCAGATGGTTCAGGCAGCGACGGCGCTGGCGAACAAGGGAACGGTGCTCCGCTTGAGCCTGTTATCCCGCTTGTATACCCAGGACGGCGAGGCGGCGGCTTCGCACCGGACCGAATCGCTCGGCCGGGTGATCTCGCCGGAAACAGCCCGGCTCATGCTCGATTATATGCAGACGACTTCCGAGTCCGGGACCGGAACCCGGGCTTCGGTAGGAGACGTTCCTATGGCTGTAAAAACCGGAACAGCGCAAATGCTGGCGGAATCCAAGGCCGGCTACAGCAAAACGGACTACATTTCCAGCTGCATGGGAATATTTCCGGTGGATAACCCTGAACTAATATTGTATCTGGCGATTTTGAAACCGGTAGGCGAAACGTACGGAGGCCGGATCGCGGCTCCGGTAATCTCAAAAGCGGCGAACGCCATCATCGATTACCGCGGAATGGGACGGGAAACCGCTACGTCCGTGCGCCATTCAGGCCTTGTCCAGATTCCGAAAAACGCTCCGGTCGAGATTCGGGACATAGTCCCCGATATGACGGGAATTCCGAAACGGATGATAGCGCCCCTCCTTCAGCGGGAGGATCTTGAAGTCTGGATCACCGGAGACGGATACGTCGTCAGCCAAAGCCCGGAACCGGGAACGCCCGTTACGGAAGGAATGCGCATTGAACTGCACCTTGAATGACGACGGAGCCGATTCTATACTTTCTGAAAACTGCGCACTCCTCGCGAATCGATTCCCCGGCCTCGCGGCTCTGACGGGATTGGATTCTGACGAAGGAAGAGACTATCTTTCGAAGAAGATACCGGACGACTGGAAGCTGCTTGATACGCCTGCGGGCTGTCCGACCCTTTCGGCGAGCGGCGTCTATCTTCATTCACGGCATAATCCCCTGAGAGAAGCTGAGAAAACGCTCGCATCCGCCTCGGGCGGCCCGGAAGGTCTCTTATTCGCCGGCCTCGGACTCGGCTATCTCGCGGAAGCCTACGCTCGGGCGCATCCGGACGCGCGCATCGTCGTCGTGGAACCCGATATTTTCGTGTTGTTCCTGGCCTTGAAGGCAAGGCCGCTGGCTCATTTGCTCAACCACCAGCACCTGATGCTGGCGGTGGGACTGAGCCCTCAGGACGCCTACTCTCTTCTGGAAAAAACTTCGGCTCTCGAACTGAAGGCAGTCGAAAACCCCGCCCTCATGAACCCGTCCCGGGCGTGGTTCGCGGAGTTCAAAGAGATTTCGCTGAGGAACTCGCGCAAAAACGAAATCAACCGGAATACGCTTAAAAAATTCGGAGATCTTTGGCTGAGGAACATGGTTCGCAATTTGAGGAATCTGCGCGACGCCGAAGGCATAGATTCCTTCAAGGACGTCTTCAGCGGGATGCCGGCTCTGCTCGTTGCGGCCGGGCCGAGTTTGGATTCAGTGCTTCCCCGTCTGCCGAGCCTCGCGCGCTCGTGCCTGGTGATCGCAGTCGATACGGCGCTGAGAGCCTGCCTGCGCGCAGGAGTAGAACCGGACTTCGTGCTTCTCGTCGATCCTCAGTATTGGAACTGGAGGCATTTCGACGGACTCAGCGCTCCCCGCTCCGTTCTGATTACGGAGAGCGCGGCCTGGCCCGCCGTATACCGATTCCCCTGCAGGTCGATACGTCTGTGCTCGTCCCTCTTTCCCCTGGGCATGTTTTTGGAAACGCGCACCGGCAGGAAAGGCAGTCTTGGAGCGGGAGGATCGGTCGCGACGACAGCCTTCGATTTCGCGCTTCATGCCGGGTGCTCGCCTGTATACACCGCGGGCCTCGATCTCGGATTTCCGGAACTGAAAACCCACTTCAAGGGAAGCATCTTCGAAGAGCGAACCCATGCCGACTCCCGGAGGTTCACCCCCGCCGAGACCGCGGGGATCGGAGCGCTCTACGGCGCGAATCCGTACCCGGCCCCGGACTACAAGGGCGGGACAGTGCTCACCGATAAACGCTTGAGCCTGTATGCCTGGTGGTTCGAGAGCAAGCTCGCCGCCTGTCCGAATATCGCATGCAAAACGCTGACTCCGGAAGGGATGAAAATCCCGGGTTTTACAACCGCTCCGATCGACGAAGCGGCCGGCCTTCCGGACAGACGCGACGAAATCGATGTCATGCTCGACGCCTGTCTTGCCGACAATACAGACGGACTCAATGCCGAGACTTCAGACGAAAAAAAGCGAATCGCGCTTTTTGATGGCGCCGTGCAGGAGCTGCTCTGCGATCTCGAAGACATGAAAAGCCTTACCGAAAAGGGAATATCGCTGTGCCGGAAAACGATTCCGGCCGATCCTGCCGGTCTGCAAAAACTTCTTGCGGAGCTGGACGAACTCGACCGGATCATAATCCAGCACCCGGTTAAGGAGGTCGCGGCCATGGTGCTTGAATCCTCGCCCCCCGGGAGACTGCGGAAAATTCGCTTGCGCTGGAGGACACGGCGGCCCTCTACCGCGCGATTCAGAGAGCGGTGGAAAAAAACATCCGGTATCTGCGCACTTTTTATTAAAGATCGGAGCCGATCGGCCGATATTTTAATTGGTGGTTGCAAAAACAAAACGGCGAACTCGATTGACGTCCAGTCGCCGTTTAACGCGGACCCGCGGACCGTATCAATAGCGATACGGTCTTTTTTTTCGTCTGCGAAGGTCGATCTTTCCTACTTCGACTCCCAGGCCCAGGCCTCGGCTTCCGAAAAAAGCTTTCCCAGAACCACGACGTGCATGGCCGTTTTTTCGCTTTCAAAATACGGCTTCCACTGAGCGCGCGAAAAACGCTGTAGTACGCGTTCTCGCCCGGAAGCCGCGGACGTCTGAAGGCGGGCCGATTCATTGTTTATTTTTGCGGAAAGAAGCGAGCCGCATACGTACGAGGCGAGAAAAACAGGAAGAACTTCCTTTCCCGACACGCACAGCGGCTCGAGCAATTCCGCGGCTCCCGGGTAGTCTCCGGCAAGGCGGCGCGACAGGCCGGCGTACAAAGAGAGCCATTCCCGGTCATGCCGCGGCAGTTTTTCCGAGTCTCGACACAGGCTTTCGGCCCCTTCCCTATCTTTCGCCAGCAGTGCGGCTGTAACGAAACGCACTCGCAATGCATTGTATATGCGTGGTTTTTGCTGTTCAACGAGGGTTCTGAGCTTCGCGACGGTGTTGAAATCCCCGAGCAGCACCAGAGAATCGCACAACAGAGAGGCTGTTCCGAATCCGATTCTGTTGCGTTTGAACACTTCGTTCTCCAAATGCTGAGCCAGTGCGGGCCAATCTTCCCGTTCCAGCGAATACAGGGTTTTGCGGTTTCTCAGAAACAATGCGTTGACGGCCGCGGAGACGGAAAAGAAGAGGGGAAAGAAAAACCAGTTCTGTTTCCAGAACGCCCCGAGATACGATCCGTCCATAACAAAAAGCGGTAGAAAAAAAATAGTTAAAAATGAAAGAAAAAAGACGATATTAAAGATAACCAGCAGAAGCTTGAATTTCATGAAAAAACTCCCAGAAGTGGGTATGATTGTACAACAGGGGAAGCGATAAGTGAATACATTTAATGTAGTAGAACTGGAAGACGGCTATTTTTTTACCGACGACGTTTTCCTCGACAAAAAATTTCTCCTGACCACTCCCGGAGTTCCTGTTTCCGCGGAATTCAAGCGCGCGCTCAAGGATTGGGAGTTTATTAAAGTTTTCTCCGAAGGAATCCCTTCGGAACACCCCGTACTTCGTTCGGCTTCGGAATCAAAAGCCCCGGGGAAAACCGACGCGGCAGAAAAAAAAGAATCAGAAGAAACGAAGGAAGAAGAGAACCAGAGCGATGATTCCATTTTCGCCCGGGTTGTAAAATCCTACGACGAATACCAGGAATTCATCGCCCAGATATATACCCGATACGCCACGAAAAAAGAGCTTCCCCTGCAGGCGATTTCCGACAAGGTGAAGGAAATTTGCGAATTTATACGGGACAACCGCAGGTACGTACTGAGAATTCAACCCTCGGCCGAATCCCGGGACAAGAACTATCTCGTCGTCCACTCGATGCGTTCCACCGTATTCGCGATAGTCATCGGGCTCCAGCTGAAATTCCCCATACACAAGCTCATAGAACTCGGCGTTTCCTGCATCCTTCACGAAATCGGAATGATACGCCTTCCGCCGCAGCTCTACATGGGAAACAAGGTGCTCACTCCGGTGGAGAAAAACGCGATCTTCACCCATCCGGTCATTTCGTACAATATTCTCAGGGAATTCTCGTTTCCGCTGAATATCTGCCTCGGAGTCCTGGAACACCATGAACGGGAAAACGGCGAAGGCTATCCCCGTAAGCTGTCGAAAGAGAAAATATCGCTGTACGCCAAGATTATTGCGGTAGCCTGCTCGTATGAAGCCGTCACCGCGCCCCGCCCGTACAAGGAAGCGAGGGACGCCTACACCGGCATCATCGACATCATGAAAAACCAGGGAAAGCAATACGATGAAACCATCATCAGAGCGCTCTTATTTTCGATATCGCTCTTTCCGATCGGATTATACGTGCTTCTCTCGAATAATAAAATCGGACAGGTAGTCGATGTGAATCCGGAAAACCCCAAATATCCCGTCGTGGAAATTCTGGGAGAAACAAAGCCGGACGGCAGCCGGAAAATCGTGGAAACGAGCGAATACGGACTCACTATCTCCCGTCCTCTTACAAAGGAAGAAGGCGCAAAGCTCATTAAAAAGGACTGAGCGTCAATCCGAATCAGAAGAGCGTGACTTCCCCGGACTCGAAAATTCCCAAATCGCTTTGCTCGACTTCGAAGCCGCCGATTTCGCCCGCGGCTTGCTTGTGCGAGGTTATGGTGAAACGGGTTACCAGATCGCGCAATCTCGAATCATGTATTTGCCATGAGCTGATGCCCTTCTGGGAGAATATCGCGTTTCTGGTCGCGTGGAGCTCGATGGAGACGGCCTTCAATGCGGAAGAAGCGTTCTTGAAGGAATCTTTCGTGCCCCGGAACGTCGCGAAAAGCGACTCGATCTCTGCGCAGAGCGACTGGAAGGAATCGGGAAACACGCGCAGATCCATCACGGAGGAGGCCAGAGACCCCTGGCTATCCTTCATTCGGTGGAAAAACTCCGTGCGTTCCTGCTTGATGCGTTCCAGTTCCGTTTGATCTGCGGCGGCTGTCGTTCCGAACTCCCGGGTGACTTCCTCGATCTCGGCGATGAAGGCTTCCAGCTCGTTTCTGGTTTCCTGCACTCGGATATCGGCCTTCATGATGAGGTCGCTCATATAATCGACGGTGTCCTTCACGGCGCTGATAGCGGGATTCTTGGCGACTTCGATCTGCTGGGTGATGCGCACGTGCTGAAGTCGGGAGATGATCGGGCGTATCGTATCGAAGAGAGTCCGCAGGTGCTTGACCTCGGATAAGATAAAGGCCGAATCGCGCACCATCGCTTTCTGGCCGCGCTGATACAGCGATATCTGTCCGATGTAATCGGAAAAGCCCGAGGTCATGCGGTCCAGAAGAACTGGCAGGGACTTTCCGGAAGAGCCGTGAGGATCCAGATAGCGCGACAGGAAGGATTTCCGAAGGGCCTCGACCGAGGTGAGAATCTTGTGAACCGCGTCCCAATTAGCGGAAAAAATGGCGAGCGAGGCGTCGAGGTTTTTTTGCACGTCGTCGGCTATGCGGAGGCAGATTTCGATTAGTTCGATGTTCAGGGTGAGACAGTCGAGGGCATCCTCATCGGTTCCCGACGCCGAGTGAGCGCTCATCTCCGCCAGGGCGAGGAGAATCTGGTCGATCGACTGCCGGATGATATCCTGGAGCTGGATGCCGGACATCGCTTCATGGATGGGAGACTGGACCCGAGACGCCTCCGAGGACATCCGGTCCAGATCCGACTGAGCCTGGCCCAGAGACTCCTGCAGTTCGGGAACCGTATCAAGCGACCGCGTGCGGGAAGCTTCGGATGAGCCTGAAAGAAGGGCTTTCACGGAATTCTTGAACGCGATGTTTTTCTCGATGAGCCGTTGCTCGTCGAGCAGGAGCTCGTTGGAGAGGGAAATCATCCTGGCCGAAAGTTTTTTCAAATTTTCCGTGATGCAGGAAAACGCCCTTCCTTTCTCGCCTGACTTTATGGAAATGACCATCGCGTTGAGGGAAATGATTTCAAGTTCTTCCGAATCCGCGCGTATCTGGGCGACCCGTTCGTTTATAGCGTCAAGAGACGCCATTTTCTCTCCAAGCACGGTGAACAGATCCATATTGCGCGTATTCCAGCCGGAGAAGAATTCGGCCCCTCCGTCGGAATAGGCGGAAAAGCCCCGGTCAAGATCGTTCAGGAACGCTTTCAATCCGGGAAGAGAAGAGGATCCGGAGTTCTTGGTCACGGATAATAAACCGGGAAAGCTTTCGCCCAGTTTGGCATATATGCCCTCCGTAGCCTCGGAACAGTTCCGTATGGTATCCCGAATCGAATCAATCTTAATCACGCTTGCCCTCCGAGACTCATTGGCTGTTGAACTGCGCCCGCGGAACCGAAAACGGTTATGCGGTTTCTGCCGTTGCGCTTAGACTCGTACAATGCCTGATCCGCGTTTCGTACATAGTCGACGAACGACTCGCCGGCTTGAGGAATAGACGCGAACATGCCCACGCTGACCGTCAAAAAACCGGTTTCATAGACGCCGAAGGAAATACGCTTTTCAGATACGGCGCTCATGATCCTGTCGCACACGATCCGGGCGTTTTCCCGGTCCGTATCGGGCAGAACCACGACGAATTCCTCGCCCCCATAGCGGGCCGCTACGTCCGAAACCCTGAAAAGAGAGGCGGTTACCGCCGCGGCGACTGCGCACAGAGCAGAATCTCCCGCCTGATGTCCATATGTATCATTATAAAGTTTGAAGCAATCAATATCAATCATCAAAACGGAAAGATACGTCTTTCCCCGCAGGGCCGCGGCCCATTCCCTGTTGATCGAGTACTCGAAATACCGCCGATTGGCGATGCCGGTAAGAGGATCGCGGAAAGACAGCAGCTCCAGCTCGTCGTTGCGGTCCTTCAGGCTGAGCGCTGTTTCTTCGAGCTCTCCCACTTTTCGCTTAAGCGCGACGTAGGATCTGACCCGGTAAATAATAAAAAACAGGCCGATCAGCAGCAGGAGATATACCAGAAGAAAGTACCAGCGTAAAAACAAGGGCGCCTGGATTTGAAACGAAAACGTTCCAGATTCATGCATTTCAGGCGCGGCCGCGGGTTCGGCTTCCTGAAGATCGGCGGGCCCGCCCGGACGGGCGCGAAAGGTATACCGCCCCGGAGACAGATTCGTATATACCGCGAATCGCCGTTCGCCGGAGAACTGCCAGGACTCGTCGTATCCTTCCAGCATGTACGAATACGCATGGCGCGAAAGGGGAGAAAAGTCGAGGGCTGTATAGTAAAAAGAGATGTTTCTCTCGTCGGAGGAGAAAACCACCTCCTCCCGATTACCCGGAGTGAGCGGTCGGCGAATATTATTCACCGTCAGGGAAACCAGCGATACGCTCGGCTGCCGCGCGGAAGCAATCTGCAGATCTTCCGGCCTGCAATACACGATGCCGGAAGGGGTGCCGAAATACACGTAGCCGGCTGCCGTCGCGCCGGAAACGGTGTTGAATTGTTGGCTGAGAAGACCGTCGGAGGTTTTATACGTGGCAAAGGTCTTTTGCCTTTTATCGAAATGAACCAGGCCGTTTTGGGTCGCAATCCATAAAAAACCTTCGATAGAGGGGCTCACCCCCACGACCGTATCCGAAGGCAACCCGTCGCGCGAGATGAAATAGGAAAAAGAATTCAACTCGGGATCGAAAACAGAAACGCCCCCGCTCCGCGTTCCGAACCAGAGAATCCCGGATTCGTCCTCGTAAATCGAATACACGGTATTGCCGCTGATGCCCGCGGGGTTTGAACGATCGTATCGATAGTTCCTGAAACGGGGACGCCCGGTTCCTGTGCGGGGGATATCGTCGAGCCGATTCAAGCCCCGGTTCGTGCCGATCCACATGCGGCCCGCCGAATCCTGATGCATACAGTAGACCAGATTATCGCTGAGCGAAGCATGATCAGACGGATCGTTCATATACATCGACAGCAGTCCGGTGGAGGGATCATAGCGCGTGATGCCGCGGTCGTAGCTGCCGATCCACAGAGAGCCGTCGGAAGATTCTCCGATCGTCGAAACAGTGAGTCCCTGAGCCCCGGAAAGAGTATCGTTATACCATGACACGGGCGCCGAAACGCCGGTTTGCTCGTCATAGGCGAATAAACCCTTGTCTGTTCCCAGATACAGGGTATTTCGCGAATCTCGGTAGAGAGCGTACACGGTGTTGGAGGGAAGAGAGGAGGGATTTCGGGGATCGTGAACAAGACGGCGGAGTTCCCCTGATTCAGGGAAATACCGGGTCAGACCCCTGTTTACGACGGAAATCCACAAAGATCCGTCCGGATTTTCGAGGATCGCGTTTACCTTGCCGGAGGGAAGACCGTGTTTTCCTTCCGGATCGGCGATTATCGCAGAAAACCATGCCCGGGTAGGATCATGGACGTTGAGCCCGCCTCCGTTCGTTCCCAGCCAGAGAATTCCGGTGCGGTCCACGAACAGGGAATACACGATGTCGCTCGTGAGACGCTGCCCGTAGGCGGAATCCTGCCGATAGGAACGCACCGCGCCGGTAGCGGTATCGAGGGCCTGCAGCCCTCCGCCCCAGGTTCCGACCAGAATCAAACCGTCTTGAAACCGGGTTTCCATGCAGTAGCCGCGATTATCCTCAAGGGGAAACAGCTTCCATTCCCCGGTTTCCGGATGTACGCGCACGAGCCCTGCATCCCATTTCAGAATCCACCAGAATCCGTTCGCGTCCATGCGCAGTCCGTACACGATGCCCGAACGGGCGGGATTATCGGCTGTAAGCTGGGGCGGTATGCCGAAGGAATCAGAAGCCGGGTCCCAGACATACAGGCCGTCGTAGGTCGAAGCGTATATGGCGCCCTCGGGAGATTCCCACAGGTCGCGGATAGTGTTGTTCGCAATCGTCCGGCCGTCGCGATTCTCCGACCGGTACGAAACGAACGAGGGCGAGCCCGGGTTCAGGCATGCCAGGCCGTCGAGGGTACCAGCCCACAGCCGGTCGGAAGAATCTATCAACAGGGATGCGACCACGTCGTTTCCGACATGATAATTGCGGAATCGGCCGGTTTCAGGATCGAAACGGTCGAGGCCGGAATAGGTTCCGATCCATACGGAATCGTCGCGGCCGATGCGTATGGTTTGAATCAAATTCGATGAAAGAGTGTTATCCGAAAAGGGAACGGAGGGATACAAGGTATACTCTATGCCGTCGTAGCGGATAAGGCCGCCCTGGCTGCCGAACCACAGAAAGCCGTGGGAATCCTGAGCGATCGATGAAATCGATTGCGAAGGCAGTGCGTCCGATATGCCGAAAAAACGAAACGGCTGAGATCCGCACAGGGCATCGAACAACAGGAACGTTGACAGAAGAAAAACGAACAATAAACGCCGCGGGAAAGGCATACTGAAATCATACGCCATGAGCAACCCGATTGTACAGGCTTCGTCCGGGAATCAATAAAATGATTCTATTGACAGAAACAAAAAAGAGCGTTTACACTGCATTCACACAGCGCACACACAAGGAGAAATGCAATGGCGGACTATATGAAACTCAATCCCGATGAAAAGGGGTATTTCGGCGAATACGGAGGATCCTTCATTCCTCCCCAGCTTCAGGCGGAAATGGACAAGATCACTGACGCGTACTACTCGATCAGCAAATCCCACGATTTCATCTCTGAGCTGAGAAGCATCCGCAAGCACTTTCAGGGCCGCCCTACTCCCACCTATTTTTGCCGCAATCTGTCCAACAGGACGGGAGGCCGCATCTACCTGAAACGGGAAGACCTGAACCACACCGGAGCGCATAAGCTCAACCACTGCATGGGAGAAGGACTGCTCGCCAAGTATCTGGGCAAAAAGAAGGTTATCGCCGAAACAGGCGCAGGCCAGCACGGAGTAGCCCTCGCGACTGCCGCGGCCTACTTCGGTCTTGAATGCGAAATCCACATGGGCGAGGTAGACATCGCGAAGGAACACCCGAACGTGGTCCGGATGAAGCTTCTGGGAGCCACGGTAGTTCCCGTATCCCACGGACTGAAAACCCTCAAGGAAGCGGTGGATTCGGCCTTCGAAGCATACCTTAAAGATCCGGTGAACGCGATCTACTGCATCGGTTCCGTGGTCGGACCGCACCCCTTCCCCATGCTCGTCAGGGACTTTCAGCATGTGGTGGGAGTCGAAGCCCGCGAACAGTTCATTGAAATGACCGGCGAACTTCCCGACTCGGTTACCGCCTGCGTCGGCGGCGGATCGAACGCGATGGGCATATTTTCCGGATTCATCGAGGATCAGGAAGTACGGCTGGTCGGAGTCGAACCTTCGGGGCGGTCGCTGAAAATCGGAGACCACGCGGCGAGCCTCAGCTACGGAAAGCCCGGAGTCCTTCACGGATTCAGGAGCTACCTTCTTCAGGACGACAAGGGCGAGCCCCTTCCGGTGTATTCCATCGCCAGCGGCCTCGATTATCCGGGCTCCGGACCGGAACATTGCATGCTGAAAGACAAAGGTCGAGTCGAATATACCGTCGCCAGCGACGACGAATGCCTGGACGCCTTCTACACCCTTTCGAAAGTGGAAGGAATCATTCCCGCCCTTGAAAGCTCCCACGCGGTGGCCTATGCGATGAAATACGCGAAAGAGAATCCCCGGAAATCCATCCTGGTCAATCTTTCGGGCCGCGGAGACAAGGACATCGATTTCGTCGTGGACAATTACGGAATACGCTGAGCCGCGCTATCCACGGATCCCCGAAAAAACCTCTTTGTATAAAGAGGTTTTTTTTATCCTTTCGCGCTCGAACGCGGTTTTTCTTCGTATACTATCTGCATGGAATGCATATACGGTTCGAACCCTGAACAGGTGAAAAACGCCCTGATTCAGGATATGGCTGAAAAGCTGAAACTAAACATGCCCGTGCTCTTCCTCGCCTCGGGGGGATCCACCGCCGGCCTTGCCGCCGACGTGTGCAACGGACTGGCCGCCGGCTTTCCCAAAGACGATTCGCGCCTGAAATGGCTTCTCACCGTGACGCTCGCCGATGAGCGATGGGGAGCCGCCGGACACAGCGAGTCGAACTGGAAGCTATTGCTGGAAAAAGGACTTCCCGTTCACCGAATCGGAACCGTTCCCCTGCTGAAGGACGACAAAGACACGGGAGCCGCCGGCATGGAGGCCGCGGTGCGCGCCTTCGAAAAACTCCTCGGAGAAGCGGTGGAGCGGCGGGAGCGCGGAGAACTGCATATAGCAGGACTGTTCGGCATAGGAGAAGACGGACACACGGCCGGCATTCTTCCAGGAAGCCCCGCTTCCCTCTGCGCCGAGAAAAACAAACAGGACGGCCCCTGGGCCGCCGGTTATTCGTCGGCCCTGTTTAAAAGAATCACCATAACCCCCGCCTTCCTCTCTCATGTAGATCTCGCCTTAGCCTGGGCAGGAGGCGCGTCCAAAATGAGGGCGCTTGCGGCAATCCATTCGTCCGATTCATTCGAAGACGTGCCCGCGAAATACCTGCAGACGGCCAGAAGAAGCGCCGTATATACCGACCAGGAGAACCGATGAATGAAAAAACTTAAAAACACGATTTTGGTCATA
The DNA here is from genome assembly GCF_021021555.1 of Teretinema zuelzerae. Taxonomy (NCBI): domain Bacteria; kingdom Pseudomonadati; phylum Spirochaetota; class Spirochaetia; order Treponematales; family Treponemataceae; genus Teretinema; species Teretinema zuelzerae. The sequence goes on from NZ_JAINWA010000001.1 coordinate 428,008, forward strand.
TTCGGCATAACCGGAGACCTTTCGAAACGGAAGCTTCTCCCCGCCCTCTATAATCTTGAGCGGGCCGGACTGTTACCGGAAGGATTCAGAATAGTCGGGGTATCGCGGAAGGGCACCGAGCCTCGGGACATCATCCGCATGCTCAAGCAAAGCGAAGCAGGAAAACAGGCGGACTGCCCGGACATCTGCGAGAAGCTGGAAAAAATTCTCTCCATAGTCGACATGAAGCTCGACGAGGGAGACACCTACGCCGGTCTGTCGCGCGAGCTGTCCCGCATCGAAGCCGAAGCGGGACGGCCGCTCAACCGCCTGTTTTATCTCGCCATTCCCGCATCCCTGTTTCCGAAAGTGACCGAACGGCTGGCGGAAGCTGATCTGAACATGCACGAGAACGGAATCTGCGAAAGCAGATATTTGATAGAAAAACCCTTCGGAGCGGACCTCGCTTCCGCGAAAAAACTGATATCGGACCTGAACGAGCGATTCGGCGAGGAGCGGATATTCCGCATCGATCACTACCTTGCCAAAGAAACGGTTCAAAACATCCTGTCCTTCCGGTTTTCGAACCCGCTTTTCAACGGAGCGTGGAATAACCGGCACATCAGCCACATCATGGTGACCGCCTCAGAGTCCATCGGAATCGAGGGGCGGACAGCGTTTTACGAGGGAATGGGAGCCATGCGCGATCTGGTGCAAAGCCACCTGCTCCAGCTTCTGGCCCTCGCGACCATGGAAAAGCCCAAAACAATGGAAGCCGCCGAAATTCACCGGGAAAAGGAAAAAATCCTCGCCGCAATCCGGCCCCCGGAACCGGAACGCATGAAGGAAGAAACCGTGCGGGCTCAGTACCGAACCTATCGCAAGGAAACCGGAATAGCCGATTCGCTCACCGAAACCTACGCCGCGGTGAGGCTGTCAATCGATACGCCGGAATGGAAGGGCGTGCCGATGTTCATCCGAACCGGCAAGGCCTTGAAGGAAAAGGTAACGGAGATAACGGTCGTGTTCACGGAAGGCGGGGCAGAAAGCCTTACGAGTGCGCGGGCGGACGCAGCCGGGGCAGAGATCAAGCGCAATTACCTGACGCTGAGAATCCAGCCGAACGAGGGCATAGCCGTAGATCTTGACATCAAAAAACCCGGCCTCGACGAGGCTACGCAGGCGGTCCAGCTTGATTTCTGCTACCGCGACGCTCCGGGCTTCGAACAGATAGACGCGTACGCAAGGGTCCTGTACGACGGCATGCGCGGCGATCGGACGCTCTTTGCCACCGGGGATGAAGTGCTCGCCTGCTGGAGAATCACCGAGCCGGTATTGCGCGCCTGGGATTCGCCCGATTTTCCGCTGCATTTCTACGATAACGGAAGCGCCGGTCCCGAGGCGGCCGACGAGCTGATACAAAAGACCGGCATCGCGTGGTTCACCGATTCGCATCAGGTATGCACGCCCCCGAAACCGTCTTTCCGTTGACCGGTCATTGGTTTAGCAGTACTTTTAAACTTTGAGAAAATGTCTATAGCCAAAGGGAGAAATGAATGAGCAAGGGAACAAAAACGCTTTTAGCCGTAGTGGCGGGCATCGCTGTGCTGGTTTTCGCCGGCGTGTCGTTTTATTCGGGAAATTATAACCGCATGGTCGCTCTGGACGAAGCCGTTTCAAGCCAATGGGGACAGGTGGAAAACGCCTATCAGCGCCGCTTCGACCTCATTCCGAATCTGGTCGCGACCGTTAAAGGCTACGCGGCCCATGAATCCGGCGTATTCACCGCGATCGCGGAAGCCCGCTCCAAGGCCGGCGGCGTGATGAACATATCGGACGAGGTTCTGCAGGACCCGGAAGCCTTCGAACGCTTCCAGCAAGCCCAGGGCGAACTGGGAAGCGCTCTCCAGAGGCTCCTCGTCATAACCGAAAACTACCCCGACCTGAAGGCGAACGAAAATTTCCTCGGCCTCCAGAACCAGCTCGAAGGGACGGAAAACCGCATCGCCGTAGAACGAAAACGCTTCAACGACATGGTGCAGCAGTACAACTCCTTCATCCGCCAGTTCCCGCGCGCGATCATCGCGAACATGGCCGGCTTCCGGGTCAAATCCTACTTCAAGGCGGTTGAATCCGCCAATCAGGCTCCGGAGGTGGAGTTTTGACGGCGGAACACACGTCCAAAGAGTCGGAGAGAAACCGAAATAGAATTCTTTCCGAGCTGAAAATGAACGAATCCGATCTGAAAACCGTAGAGCAAATCATAGAAGCCGAAGAGCGAAAGACCGACGGCGAAATAGCGGTAGCGGTGATTCCTGAAAGCTCCGATTACGCAGCTTTCGAGCTCCTCTTTGCAGTCGTCCTCGGCGCGGCGGTTTTCGCCGCGCTCATGCTGTTTCACCAAAAAATAGAGGACGCGCTTTCGGCGGCGTTCTGGCTGCCCTCGCGGGCGCTGACGACGGGCGTCATGGGACTTGCAAGCTTCGGATCCATAGCCCTCTTCTTCCAGCTGCTGAACCGCCCCGCGATAGACCGGATCATCGTGCCTTCCGCGGTCCGCAATACGGCCGTCAGAAGACGGGCGGTTCGCCGCTTCGTAGAAGGCGGCGTATACGCCACCGAACGGAGAACCGGCATACTGCTGTTTCTTTCTCTAGCCGAGCGGAGAATAGAAATCGTCGCGGACACGGGAATCGCGGAACAGATCGAACAAAGCGAATGGGACGCGATCGCCGCGGGGATCGCCGAAGGCGCGCGACGGGGGAAAACCGCCGAAGCGCTCTCCGAAGCGGTTACCCGATGCGGAACCCTCCTTGCCTCTCGCTTTCCCCCGAAACAACACAATCCGAACGAACTCGCCGACAGAGTCGTTCTGCTGGAGGCCGGATCATGACGCGCGCGAATGCTTCCCTTACAACGCGTTTCTCAGCCTTTTTGGCCGTTTTCGCGGTCGCCGCGTTCAGCCTGCTGGGCGCGGAAGCAAAGGTTCCCGAGTTGAAAAGCGCAGTCCAGGATCTGTCAGGGGTGCTCTCCGCGGGAGAACGGGCAGGATTGGAAGAATTCCTGACCGCTCTCGACCGGGACACCGGCGTTCAAATCGCGGTTCTCGTCGTCGATTCCCTTGAGGGAGAGCCGATAGAGTCGTTTTCCATGCGGGTTGCCGAAGCGTGGAAGCTCGGAGAAAAAGACAGGGACAACGGAGCCCTGCTTCTCGTCGCGGTGAAAGACCGCGCGCTCCGCATCGAAGTCGGGTACGGACTTGAAGAAAACCTCACCGACATGAGAAGCGGAGCCATCATACGCAACGTCATCGCCCCCCGTTTCCGCGCGGGAGAGTACGGAAAAGGCATTCAGGCGGGTGTGCTAGAAATGGCCGTCGCCGCGGCGGGGCAGGAAGCGGTGGAAAATCTGACCGGACGGAAGGTCGAGCCGGCGGCTGACGATTCAGGAGAAGAGGCCGGCGGAAGCGGATTTTCGGGGCTGCTCTTTCTTATTATTTTCTTTTTTATCATGACGCGCGGCCTCGGCAGGCGCGGACGCTACCGGGGAAGAGATTCGGGAGGCCTGTTTTGGGCCCTGCTCCTTGGAAACATGCTGTCAAACTCCGGCCGCGGCGGACGCATCGGCTCGGGCGGATCGCGGGGATTCGGCGGAGGATTCGGAGGCGGCGGCGGCTTCAGCGGAGGAGGCGGAGGGTTCGGCGGCGGCGGCGCCTCGGGCGGCTGGTAGCCCGAGGCGGCGGTCAGAGGATTTTCTGGTAGCACACCAGATCGAGCCATCTATCGAATTTATATCCCACTTCCCGATAGAGGGAGCATTGGAGATAGCCTGACCGCTCGAACAGAGCGCAGCTTGACGTATTTTCTCCGCAGATCTGGGCAATCAGGGCATGAAACCCCTGATCGCGGGCATGAGCCTCGATTATGTCGACCATTTTTCTTCCGATGCCCTTTCCGCAAAAAGAGGCATCGAGATAGACGGTTACCTCGGCGGTAAGGTTGAACGCTTCGCGGGCCTTATAGCGCGTGAGTATTCCGTAGCCGGCGAAGCGGCCGCCCGAGAACGCCGCGAACGATCGATACCGCCCGTCTTCGAAAAACAACAGCTGTTCCATCTCTTTCAACGTAGCGGGACTGATTTGAAAGGTCGCCGTCGAATTCGAGACATACCATTGGTATACGTCCAAGGCCTGCGGCAGCCATTCGGGCCGCATCCAGCAGATTTCAAGCTCTTTTGTTTCAGCGATCATTTTCGGATTCTCCGTTGCATGCGGACGCGTTTTTGAGCGCCACGATTTCATTTTCTGCGAGTTCGCGCCATTGTCCGCTTTCAAGCAGCGGATCAAGGGTCAAAGGTCCCATGGATACCCGCTTCAGAAACGCTACCTCGTTCCCTACCGCCTTGAACATCTTCTTTACCTGATGGTATTTGCCTTCCTGAATCGTGAGCAGGACTTCCCCGTTCCCTCCCGGCGCCCGGGCGAGCCGCGCGGGAAGGCACTGGTACCCGTCCTTGAACGACACGCCGGTTTCGAAGGTCCGGCGGTACTGTTCGAACAGGTCGTCGTCAAGCTGATCGCGGAGGCGCACATAATAGGTTTTGTCGACGCCGGTTTTCGGAGACGTCAAACGATGGCCCAGGGGGCCGTCGTCGGTCAGCAAAATCAGGCCTTCAGTATCTACATCCAGCCGTCCCACGGAGAAGAGCTCCATCCTGGACCAGGGGGGACTGAGCAAGTCCATCACCGTCGCGTGGTCGGGATCGCGCGTCGAGGTGATCACGCCGGAGGGCTTGTTCAGCATCAGGTAATGAAACTCCCGGAGAACCACCGGTTCGCCGTCTATCTCGATACGGTCTGAAAGGGGATCTACGCGGGTCGCCGCGTCTGCGCACACCGCGCCGTTAATGGTCAGCGAACAGGAATGAAGAAGGCGCTTTATGTCGCGCCTCGAGCCGAAGCCGTTCCCGGAAAGCAATTTATCGATGCGGAGAAAATGGTTTTTCATCACGATCGCGGACTCCGGCTTACCGTTTTACCCGGCCGGAGCCGTCTCCGGAGAGAAGGGCTTCGACTTCGGTCCGGGAAACCAGATTGAAGTCCCCGTGAATCGTATGCTTGAGACAGGAGGCGGCCGCAGCGAATTCCAGGGCGTACGCTTCACGCTGTCTGTCTTCCGACAAAACGCAGATAAGTCCGGCCGCGAAGGAATCGCCGCCGCCCACGCGATCGACGATATCGGTAATGTCGTAGGAGCGGGATTCGTAAAAACCCGTCGATCCGGACAGAACCGCCGACCAGCCGTTCCTGTCGGCTGAATGCGACTCCCGGAGCGTGACGGCGACCTTCTCGAGATTCGGAAATGAGGCTTTCACCAGCGAAACCAACTCCCGGTAGTACGCTTTGTCGAGGGATGCCTTGGAAACGTCGAGGCCGCTCGATTGCGTCGTCGATTGAGGCGAAGGCTCAGGAAGCTCGATCCCGAGGGCGAGCTGAATATCTTCTTCGTTCGCGATGAGCACATCGGCAAAGGACACGAGGCCGCGCATAACCTCCGGCGCGGTTTTACCGTACTTCCAGAGCTTTTTCCGGTAATTGAGATCGATGGAAACCGCAACGCCTGCTTTTTTCGCCGCTTTCACGGCTGCAAGCGAAGCTTCCGCCGCGCCGGCTGAAACGGCAGGAGTGATGCCGGTGAGATGGAACCAGCCGGCGCCTTGAAAAATCGCGTCCCAGTCGAAGCTGTCCGCGCCGACGAGGGAAAGCGAGCTGCCTTCGCGGTCGTATACGACCTGGGAGGCGCGCTGGTTCGAACCGTTTTCGAGGAAATAGACGCCCATGCGTCCGGGGAGCCGCTTGCAACGGGAAACGTCGACACCGTATTTACGCAGTTCGCCTATCGCGCCGTCGCCCAGCGGGCCGGGCGGAAGAGCCGTAACATAGGAAGCTTCCCTGCCGAGGCAGGCGAGCGAAACCGCGACGTTGGCTTCCCCTCCGCCGAAGGTTGCCTCGAGGGCAGGAGACTGGAAAAGGCGTTCATGGCGGGGCGATGCGAGGCGGAGCATGATTTCGCCGAAGGCGACTGTTTTGGACATACGAGCGGTTCCTCCCGAAGGGAATAGTAGACTATACCCGCCGCTCGGGTCAACGATATTCTCGGGGCCGCCTCCTGTGGTATAATGCTGCAGCCCCGCATGCATTCGGGAGGAGGTTGGTAATGGATTCTACATTGGAAAAGATAGCTGCGTCAGGTTTGATTCCCGTCGTAAAAATAGATGATCCCGAACAGGCAGTTCCGCTCGCCCGCGCTCTCGCGAAGGGCGGACTGCGCTGCATAGAAATAACGTTCCGGACGACGGCCGCCGCCGCCGCGATCGAAGCGATTCGCCGCGAAGTTCCGGAAATGCTCGTTGGAGCCGGAACCGTTATCAATACGGAGCTTGCCCGCATAGCCTCCGATGCCGGAGCTTCCTTCATCGTCGCGCCGGGATTTAATCCTGCGGTCGTCGAGTGGTGCCTGGAACGCGAAATCCCGGTGATTCCGGGGGTGAGCGGTACGGCGGGAATAGAACAGGCGCTCGAGATGGGAATCAAGACGCTCAAGTTCTTCCCTGCCGAGGTTTCAGGGGGAACGGCAATGCTCGACGCCCTCGCAGGCCCCTACCCCCAGCTGACCTTCATCCCTACCGGCGGAATAGACCTTGCGAACATGCCTTCCTACCTTGCGAAGAAGAACGTTCTCGCGGTAGGCGGAAGCTGGCTATCTCCGAAGAACCTCCTCGAATCGGGCGGCTGGGACGCGATCGAAGCGCTCGCCCGCGAAGCGGTTGCGGCGGTCCACGGCTTCGAGCTAGCCCACATCGGGATCAACCAGGACAATCCGGAGGCGGCATCCGCGACGGCGAATCTGTTTTCATCGTTCGGCTTCTCTCCGAAGGAGGGAAACTCGTCCATTTTCTGCGGAACCTCGATAGAAGTGATGAAACAACCCTTCAGGGGTGAAATGGGGCACATCGCGTTCCGCTGCAGAAGCATCGAACGTGCACTCGCATACCTCGAAACAAAAGGTTTCACGGGGGTTCAGGAAACGGCGAAATCAGATAACGGAACCCTCTCGGTCATCTACCTGGACCCTGAAATCGGAGGCTTTGCGGTTCATCTGCTGCGTTCGCGGTGAGCTCTGCCGTCGGGGCATTTTATTTCCCTAGCCAGAAACGGTTTTTTTAAGATATACTTATAAAGTTATGGATATAGATCAGTTTTTAAACGAATCCGGGGTCAAGCCTTCCACGCCCGCGGGGCAAGACCAGGTTTCTACAGATATAGTAGTTCTCAATCCCCAGGAACGGATGCTGGTTAACCGGGTATTCGAAAATCTCAGGGTTATTTCTCCGGAAACGATGGTGGGAGTCGCCACGCGCATCATGGATCTCGAGCGGCTTTCGGTTTCCATTTCGCGCTATCCTTCGATGCATCAGGGGGGATTCACCGTCGGAGCGCCGAGAAACACAGAAACCCTCGTCGAAACCCTGTGCACCTTCGGCGACCACGAACGGCTTCTCACCCTGCCGACGAAGGCTATTCTGGGAAAGGGCTTTCTGGTAGCCAAATTCCATGCCTTCGCCGCGATCACCAAGGTCGCCCTCAATTCCAACTTTTCCGACCGCGACATACAGGAGCTCCGCCAGGCCACGCTGAACATCATGTTTACGCTCATGGCGGAAGAAGTGTACATGTCGATTCTCGACGATCCGAACCTTAATACAGACGTCCGCAGGGACGTCGCCGAAGCACTGGCGGAACTATGGGAGCACCGGCTCGACCAGCACGCCATTAGCGTCGCCCCCGTTCTCGACGCCGTCTGGTCGGTGCGGGACCAGATCGCCCCCAATTTCGGCACGATGATCGGCACCAGCGAGCTGCTCCTGATCACCATCGCCCTCGACGAAACCTGGCAGAGCTTCATTTCCCAGCGCCTTTCGAATTCCGACGTGGGGGCGGCCCTGGAAGAATTCCTGTTCGGACTTTCCCACGAAGACATATCGTTCATCCGCAACGAGTTGAAAACGCGCGGAATATCGGCGGTCGGGCGGGACGAAATCCCCCAGATCCTCGGACACCGGGCGGCTCTTTCCAACGAGGACCCCCGCATTTTCTACCGCGCATACACGCAGCGGCGCAACAACGCGGACGCCCGCAAGAGGCTCAACGCGGCCGGTCCGCGAAAAACGCTGGAGGATCACTACATGCAGTACATATTCGAACAAAACCGGGAGAGACAAAAAAATGGCAAGTAACAGGACTCCCTTCCGCTTCGGAGAAAAACTGAGAACGGTGCGCGAACGAAAGGGCTACACCCTGAAGGTGGTCGCTCTGGCCGCCGGAGTGAGCGAAAGCTTGGTGTCGCAAATCGAACGGAACCGCGTTTCCCCCGCGATAGACACCCTGCTCGCCCTCGCGGACGCGCTCGAAATCGATCTTGAATACCTCTTCGAGGAATACCGCAGGGAGCGGCCCGTAAAGCTCATCAAGGCAGACGAGCGCAGGCAGCTCGACGAAAACGGGATCAAGTACGAAGAAGTCGCCCGTCCGATCGAAGGCGACGGAGCGCATGCGATCGAAGCCTACTACATCACCCTTCCGCCGGGAGCCGAAACGCGCAGGGGATCGTACGGCCATCTCGGCAGGGAATTCGGCATCGTTACGGAAGGAAGCGCCGAACTGCATTACGAGACGAAGGTGTATAAATTGGAAAAAGGCGACAGCATATCCTATTCCGCTACCGCTCCGCACACCCTCGTAAACTCAGGCAGCGAACAGCTCCGCGCGTTGTGGGTCGTCACTCCGCCTCAGCGCTTCAGCTGAACCGCCCCGCGTTACTTTTTCAGGAAAAGCGAAAATCCCCGTGCTACACTTCCTCCAGGCGTATAAAAAGACCAATAACGCCAGGAGGAAGAAAAATGTGTAAAATCAGATCGACCCTGTTGTGTGTTTCCGGAGCGCTTCTCGTCGCGCTTATCGGATGCGCGAGCCAACCCGCCCAGCCTGAACCGGCCGCCGCGGCCGAATCAGTCAGCCTCGCCGAGTTCGCCGCTTCCGGCCAGTATCAGAAGCCGATGGCATGGAAGGCCGGACAGTATGTGGAACTTGAGAACCTGAACAAGGGAAAGCGCGAATCAGTGTCGAAGACCGTCCTTGTCGGGCAGGAAAAAGGCGGATGGATCATCGAAACGGTGAACATCGATAAAAAAGGCAAGAAAAGCGTCTCCCAGACTCTCTTTTTAGGGATGGACGAAGCGATCCAGAACGGAAAGGCCGGCGGAGTAACCATCGGGTGGATGAAGATGACCGGCGACGACGGAACCGTTCAAACGATCGAAGGCGAACAGCTGATGTTCTACAATATTTTCGCGAAGTCTACCCTCGACAACCTCGTGGCGGACATTCTGACCTTCACGGACGGAGGAACAGTTTCCGTTCCGGCCGGAAAATTCGCGGGAACCAATCAGGTGAACGCCTCGATGAAAATCATGGGAATGAAGGTGGAGACCGAATCATGGTATCACCCCGCCGTTCCCGTGAACGGAATGGTCAAATCCCGGTCCAAGGACGGCAAAAGCGAAAGCCGCCTCGTGTCCTTCGGCTTCGACGCGAAGCCGGAAATGAAATAACGACTGGAACGAAGTAAAAAAAAGGGCTGCCCGGATTGCGTTCCGGACAGCCCTTTTTTATTGCACGCGTTTACTCTGCGCGATTATTGAAAGTGTTTTTTGAGGAAGTCCAGATCAAGTTCGGGATACAGGACGAACTTTCCGAGCAGGGCATTGACCGCGGACTGGGCTTCGGCGATCGCGGAAGGAGCTACGACGACCTTTCCCTTGCTGACCGCGCCCTTATCGGTAAGGCCGGGTTTCGCGTTTTTCAGGACAAGCGCGATGATTCGGGCGATTTCCTTCATTTCCGCTTCGCCCATGCCCAGGGTGGTGACTGCGGGGGTTCCGATGCGAAGTCCGCTCGTCCACCACGCTCCGTTCGGATCGAAGGGAAGGGAGTTGCGGTTGAGCGTAATGCCGCATTCGCTCATCGCCGCTTCCGCCTGCCGTCCGGTGAGACCGAAGCCGGCTACGTTGATAAGCATGAGATGGTTGTCCGTTCCGCCGGTTTGGAGCGTCATTCCCAGCTTCACCAGTTCCGCCGCGAGAGCGCGAGCGTTCGAGCGGACCTTCGCCGCGTACTCCTGGTAGGAAGCGGTGCGAGCTTCCTTGAAGGCGATCGCCTTCGCGGCCATCATGTGGGGAAGAGGTCCGCCCAACACGAGCGGGCATCCCTTGTTCACGTAGTCGGCGAAGGGAGCCTTGCAGAGAACGAGGGCTCCGCGGGGGCCGCGAAGTGTCTTGTGGGTGGTGGTAGTAACTACGTCCGCCCACTTGACGGGATCTTCGTCTCCGGTGAAGACCTTTCCCGCGACGAGACCGGCGAAGTGAGCCATGTCCACCATCAGAACGGCGCCGCACTTGTCGGCGATTTCCTTGAAGCGGCGGAAATTGATGGCTCGGGGATAGGCTGAATAACCGGCCAGCAAAATCAGGGGCTTGAGCTCCATCGCCTGCTTTTCGATTGCGTCGTAGTCGAGAAGCCCCGTTTCCTTCGAAACAGTATAGGAGTGCGCTTCGAACATGCGCGCCGAAACATTCTGGCGGTAGCCGTGGGTCAGGTGGCCGCCCGAATAGTAATCGAGGCCGAGGAGGCGCTGATTTCCGAGCTTGATCCGGAGATCGGCCCATTGGGCGTCTGTCAGATTGGAAAGATTGGTTTCGCCGAGGCTTTCGAGCACGGGGGCTTCGATCTTCGCAGACAGGATAGCCCAGTAAGCTACCATGTTCGCGTCGGCTCCGGAATGAGGCTGCACGTAGGCATGTTCCGCGCCGAAGAGAGCTTTTGCCTCTTCGCAGGCGACGGTTTCGATGTCGTCGATATTATCGCAGCCGCCGTAATAGCGGTGGGCGGGATATCCTTCCGCGTACTTATCGGTCAGGAGGTTGCCCATCGCGGCCTGTGTAGGCAGGGAGCAATAGTTTTCGCTCGCGATGAGTTTGAGGTGGCTCCGCTGGGCTTCGAGCTCTTTCACCACGGAGGCGGCGATCTCGGGACCGACGGAAGCTACCTGCTGAAGGTTGGCGATGTAAGACACGAAGGCAGGATTTACCTTGTCGGCCGGAACGGCAGAAAGATAGGCGTTAAGAGGCGATTGATTCATCTGATGAATTCTCCCTTTGCATTGATTTCCGCAAGTACAGCCCAGGCGCGCGGCTGAAAGCGGGAGCTTCCCGGTGGTTATATCCACCTTGATGCGCCAGAATTGAATTCATCCTACCCCTTTCGCAACGCCTTGGCAAGTAGCGCGAAATAGTGCGAAAAACCTTGATTCCGCGCCGGAGCGGTAGTACACTTGCGGGTATAGGGACGCGCGTACGACGCGGCCTGTAAGTCCACGTAGCGCCTGAAAATCAAGGAGGTTGCATATGCCGAAAGGAAAGGACAAGGGCGGAGCTGAGGCCAAAAAAAAGCCCCAGCATACGCTCAAGGAAAAAAGACAGTTGAAACAAGACAAGAAGTCCGCCAAAGAATAAAGCGATATAGTTTTATTCTACGGCTGAACGCCGCCGGCGAACCGTTGCATCGGTTCGCCTTTTTTTTGTTTTCATCTGTTGACATTATGGGCATATGCTCATAATATGCCGTCATGGCCAGACCCTGTTCTACCAGAATTATCAGCCGCTTCAAAAACTCCGTCGGACAAAAAGACGGACGGCTTCGGCCGCCCGGAAGCGTTATACCCATGACGCTGGACGAGCTTGAAGCGTTGAAGCTTGCGGATATCGAAGGACTGTATCAGGAAGCCGCCGCCCGTAAAATGGGAGTATCCAGACAAACGTTCGGAAGGATCATTGCTTCCGCGCGCAAAAAAAACGCTCAGGCCCTGGTAACGGGAGCCGGCATTCGCATCGAAGGCGGCGCCGTCCGCGTACGATCGCAAGGAGAAACGCTTATGAAAATCGCAGTACCGCTGGCCGGATCAGCCGTGGACAATCACTTCGGACATTGCGCCGAATACGCCGTCTACACAGTGGAAGATTCGAAAATCGTGCAGGAAGAACGGCTTCCCTCGCTGCAGGGGTGCGGATGCAAATCCGGGATCGCGCCGATTCTCGCGCAGAACGGAATATCGGTGATGATAGCGGGGAACATCGGCAACGGAGCCATCAATGTGCTGGCTTCCAACGGAATCAAGACCATCAAGGGCGCTTCGGGGGAGGCGCGCGCGGCCGCCGAAGCATGGCTTTCCGGCAACCTCGACGACTCCGGCTCAACCTGCTCGGGCCACGGCGAAGACCACGTCTGCTCGCACTAGGGCCGCAGTTACCAGTCGGCGGCAAAAAAAACCCGGCGATTAATCGCCGGGCGTATGATGAAAAACAAAGCGATCAGCCGAGAAACGAGCGAACCTCGGTCTTGGAAAACTGATACACGCTGCCGCAGTTATGGCACACGATCTCGAGCGGATCAGGACCGTTTTCGGCCATATCCTCCAATTCCTCTCTGTCGAGATGGCTCAGATGATTGGCGAAATTCTCGCGGGAACACGGGCAATCGAACACGATCTGCCGCTCAAGAGCGACGAGGGGCGCGCAATTTCTGAAAAGGCCGTGAATCACGTCGTCGCGGTCGCCGCCTTCTGCGAACCAGGCGCCGAGAGACGGAGCCGATGAAAAGGCGTGTTCGGCGGCTTCCACAAGCTCGGGATCGGCGCCCGGCATTGTTTGCAGGAACATCGCGCCCGCGCCGATAACGCGTCCTTCGCGGTCGAACTGGATGCCGGTATTGAAGGCGGTCGGGGTCTGCTCGGAAACGCCGAAATACTCGGCCAGATCAAGGGCGATATTACGGTGCTTGATTTCGATCGTGCCGGTCACCGGCTCGGCGAAGCCTTCCGGAAAACGGGTCATCGTGACGGTGCCGGGCCCGAAAAAGGGAGAAAGATCCCAGGAATCCAGCGGCTTCTCGATCGGAATGGGATCCTGCAGCAGAAAGCCCCTCACCCAGCCTTCGCTATTCGCCTCTATGCTGAAACCCGCCGCAGGGCCCCTCGTGTCGTAGCGGAAAACCGCCCGGTCCCGGCCCTTCATAGTCGGTATGAGAAGCGCGCCGCAAAGAGCTGCCTGGCCGAGAACCAGCGTTTCAAGAATGCCCAGATCATGCTGGGCGCGCAGCTGGTTGACGAATCTCGTGCCATGAAAAAAAGCTCCTCTCATGGCCCCGTTGTTTAAAAGAAAAATCGACATCCCGTCGGGCGTCAAACCCTGGAGATGCGTGTTTAAAACCGTATCTGTCAGCGGAACTCGTATCATAAATCAGAAGTATATAGAGAAGATACGCTGGACGCAATATGCAAAAAGGAATACACTCGGCTGAATATTATGACAACCGAAACAAATAAAAGAACCCTCGCGAAAACCGGATCGACGATGGACCGGGCCGCCCTTCCGCTGGTAACGCTTGCTATACCGATCGTATTCGAATCATTTTTCCGCATTCTGGTGTCTTCAATAGATACCATCATGTTAAGCTCCTATTCCCAGCATGCTGTTGCGGGAGTGGGTCTGGTATCGCAGTACATCTTCTTCCTGCAAATTCTGTTCAATATGATCTGCATCGGAACCAGCATCGTGCTCGCCCAGTATCTGGGAGGAAAACGCATCGACGAATGCAAACAGGTAGCCCAGGCAAGCGCCGTCATGGTGACGGGCGTCGGACTCTTCCTCACCACCGCCGTCATACTCGGCACCCCCACCCTTCTGTCGTTCTATGAAATCGAACCGCAGGTGCGATCCTTCGCCGCGACGTATTTCGTCATTTTCGGCGGATTCGGAGCCCTGTTCACTGCCTTCAACATGCTGCAGGGAACAATTCTCAGATCCTACGGCTATACCCGGGAGGCGATGTACGTCTCCTTCGCCGCGAATATCATTAACGTCGTTGGTAATTCCATCTCGTTGTACGGCTTTTTCGGCCTTCCCGTTTTCGGGGTCACCGGCGTCGCGATCTCGTCGCTGATTTCTCAGATCGCGGCATGCGGAATTCTCGCCGCCATCATCGCGAAGAAGAAGGACGTCCAGTTTCCGCTGAAGGGATGGAGCAAGGTTCCGCAGACGATTTACCGTAAAATACTCTCCATCGGAGTTCCGACCGCGGGAGAAAACCTGGCCTACAACGTCGCTCAAATAGTCATCATGGCGATGATTTCCACGCTGGGAACCTGGGCAATGTCCGCCCAGGTGTATACGCAAACCATCGTCCGCTTCGTCTTCGTCGCGGCAATGTCCATTGGAAACGCAGTCCAGATAAAAACCGGTTATTTCGTGGGAGCGAAGGAACCGGAAAAAGCCTACAGACGGCTGTACCGATACGTCGGCTTCGGAATACTCGTATCCCTTGCCATGATCACCGTCATCAATCTGTTTAAAATACAGATCATCGGACTTTTTACAGACGAGCCGGAAATCATCCGCATTACCGCCCAGGTGCTTCTTGTCGCGGTGTATGTAGAGTTCGGCCGAGCGATCAATCTGATCACCATACCCGGGCTCAAAGGAGCCGGAGACGTCAAGTTCCCGGTTTTCATCGGCATGCTGTGCATGTGGGGAATCGGAGTTCTGTGGGCGTGGATTCTGGGAATCCGATTGGGAATGGGCCTGCCCGGAATATGGATTGCCGTCGGTTCGGATGAGACGATCAGAGGCTTTATCATGCTGGCGAGATGGAAAAGCAAGCGGTGGATGACGAAGGCCATTTCCTGACAAAAAAGATTCATTTCCCTTGACGCTTGACAGTGCGCGTGCTACAGTTATCGCATCGAACGAGATCTTACTTATTTTTGTGTAATGTACCGACTGCTTGCTGTCTGCTTCTGTATCCTGCCTGTCCTGTGCTTGATTCAGCATACCTTGCGATCCCGGCCTTCATTATATAAAAAATGTGAAGCAAGACCGTTGATGTACCGCTTTTATATGGCGGTAGGACTACAGAATTACCGGAAATATCGGTAAAGGATTTTTATGTCTCAGAAGATTTATGTCGGAAACATGAACTACGCGACCACAGAGGCCGCCCTCACCAACCTCTTCGGCCAGTACGGCGAGGTTATCTCCTCCAGCATCATCAAGGATCGCTATACCCAGCAGTCCAAGGGATTCGGTTTCGTCGAGATGGCTGACGAGCAGGCCGCGGAAGCCGCGATCGCTACGCTCAACAACCAGGAGTTCGAAGGACGCCGCCTCCGCGTCAACGTTGCTGAAAACAAACCCCGCGAATCACGCCCCCGCTACAACAACAACGACCGCGGCGGATACGGAGATCGCTACTAATCAAACAGTCGGGCATGCATCTTGCATGACTGAGAAAAACCGGATCCTCGAAGGTCCGGTTTTTTTATTTTAAAGACTCATCGACGGGGAATCCCGCCATGCTATACTTACGAAATGAGCACAGAAGACACGTTAATGAATGAAAAGTTTTCCTCTGTTTTTACCGCCTTTCTCGATCCGGCCGTCGACAGGCCCTCCTTCATCGGTTCATGGCTACGCGCAAAGAGCATTCCCTACTCGGTAGTCGAAATAAAAGGTAAAAAGCATATTTTCATCAAATTCGGATCAGAGGCCTACGATCCGAGATTCAAGATGAAAACCCTCGTTGCCCACCACGACCGGGTAAACGATACCGAAGGAGCGAACGACAACAGCGCCGCGTGCTTCCAGCTGCTGAAACTTGCCGAAACCCTTTCGCAGGCGGCTGAAAGCGCCGGACCGAGGGTTCACAACACCCGGATTATTCTGACCGACGGAGAGGAAGCCGCCGGAACCCGGGGAATACTCGCTCAGGGTTCATTCGCGCTCGGTTCGGGCTTCAGGAAACTCGGGTTTTCGCAGGACGAGGTATTCGTTCTGGACGCCTGCGGACGGGGCGACACCCTCATCGTATCAACAGCGGGACTCGACAGGAAAATGGGCAAGGCGCTTGCGGACAAAATGATGAATCTCCACGCCTACGCCAAATCGATCGCGAGAAGCGCGGCGCCCGAGTCCTGGCTCGCGCTGCCGACGCCTTACAGCGACAATGCCGGCTTCCTGGCTGCTGGAATCGCGGCCCAGACGATCACGGTTCTCCCCTCCCGGGAGGCCACGGCCCTCCTTGCGGCGACGAGGGACTTCGCGTTGCAGGGAGCCGTCCTCGAGGCAGTCAGCCGAAACCGCTACGGCGAACTGAGCGCCGAGGCCGCTGCCGCGGTGCCGCAGACCTGGAAGCTAATGCACACGGCAGAGGATACCGCATCGACGCTCAACGCAGGGGCATTCTCCTTGATAGAGAGATTTCTCGCCCGATTGACCGAAACGCTTGAACCTGCGCTCTAAGCTGAGCAAACGCCTATTTCGCAGATAAAAAAAGAGCCGGTCTCGTCGACCGGCTCTTTTCAGTTATTCCGAATATCCTGTATCAGTTTCCGCGCGATTTACAGGCCGAAAATCTCCGCGTAGGCTTTAAGAGCCGGGTCCATATCGCCGGAAAGGACTTTCTTGGTCAGAACCTTGCCGAGCTGTACGCCTTCCTGGTCGAAGCTGTTCAGATTCCATACGAAGCCCTGGAACATGATCTTGTTCTCGAAGTGTGCAAGAAGGGCTCCGAGCGCTTCGGGAGTGAGCTTCTTTCCCCAGATGAGGCTGGAAGGCCGTCCGCCGGGGAAGTTCTTGTTCGGATTTGTGTCTTGTTTTCCGCAGGCGAACGCGACGATCTGGGCCGACAAGTTCGCGCAAAGCTTCTTCTGGCTCGTTGAGCCTTCTACGACGACGTCCGCGCCGGCCTGGGATTCCTGGAATCCGATGAACTGCAGCGGAACGATGTCCGTTCCCTGATGGAGGAGCTGGAAGAATGAATGCTGGCCGTTCGTGCCGGGCTCGCCGAAAATCACCGGACCGGTTGCGTAGCGTACAGCTTCGCCGCGGCGGTTCACCTGCTTGCCGTTCGATTCCATGTCAGCCTGCTGGAGGTGCGCGGGGAAGCGGGAAAGGGCCTGGCTGTAGGGAAGAATGGCGGTCGAGGGATAGCCGAGAACGTTCCGCTCGTACACGCCGATGAGGGCGTCGAGAAGGGCGGGGTTTTTGCGGATATCTGATTCCAGCGCGGATTTGTCGGCCGCATGGGCTCCGTCGAGGAAGGCGGCGAAGGTTTCGGGACCGAAGGCGAGCGAGAGGACGGCGCCGCCGACGGCGGAGCAGGAAGAGTAGCGGCCGCCGATGAAGTCGTCCATATAGAACGAAGCGAGATAGCCGGGATTGTTCGCGAGGGGGCTGGTTTCGCTGGTGACGGCGATCATGTGCTTTGACGGGTCGAGGCCGGCCTTTTTAAGGAGATCCTTTACGAACAGTTCGTTCGCGAGGGTTTCCTGGGTGGTTCCGCTCTTGGACACGAGAATAAAGAGCGTTTTCGCAAGCTCTACGGAAGAAGCCACCGCGACGGCGTCGTCCGGATCGACGTTGGAAATAAAGCGCGCTTCCATCTTTTTCTTGCCGGAAGCCTGCGCCCACTGCTCGAGCGCGAGATACATCGCGCGGGGACCGAGATCGGAACCGCCGATGCCGATCTGGACGACGGATGCGAAGCGGTCTCCCTTGGAGCCGACGATCTTTCCTGAATGAACGGAAGCGGCGAAATCAGCGATCTTTTTCTGCTCGCCTGCGTAAAAATCGCGGAGATTCTTCCCCTGGAAGAAGACATCCTTTCCGGCCTGGCCACGGGAGAGCTGGTGAAGAACCTTGCGGTTTTCTCCCGTATTGATCACCTCTCCGTCCAGCAGGGCCTGGTATTTTTCGATGAGCTGCTGTTCGGCGCTGAGCTCGGCAAGCACGGACAGAATCTGTTCGTTCACCTCTTTCGCTGCATAATTATACGCAAGGCCGGCGGCCATCGGGGTCTGGTATTCTTTCACGCGGGAAGCGGAAAGCGCCTGGGACAGATTCACCTGTCCCTTGAGGGATAAAAGCTTTTTGTACGCGTTGAGCGTATCAAGATTGTTCCAATTGATCATATTCTGACTCCTTCAGTATGTGATGATTGCGCAGAAATGGAACTTTAAGGACGCGAACGGCCCTATTCGTCCAATTCAGGGATTTTCAATTTAAGGGTATCGAGGAAGTCTTCGCCGGAGACGCCCTGGCGGAGGCAGATGAAAACGCAGTTGTCCCGGCCGGAAATTGTCCCGAGCACTTCCTCGAGATTCATGCTGTCTATCGCTCCGGCGACCACGTCGGAATGGCCGGAATAGGTTTTCACGACCACCATGTTGCCGGAATATTCGATGGAGATATAGCCCCGGAGGAAATCCTGAACGACGGACTGTTCCGATTCCTGCCGTTCCTCGTCGCCGGGGAGTGTATAGACGTAGCCGTTATGTCCGTCTGAAATTTTGCCGACTTTCAGCAGCTTCAAATCGCGGGAGAGCGTCGCCTGGGTAACCGCGAAGCCTTCTCGCGACAAATAGCCGAGAAGGGCTTCCTGCGATTCTATCCGGTAGGTTTTTATGAGTTTTCTGATCGTTTTAAGCCGGGTTAATCGTTCTTTCACTAGTTCCCTACCCTGGAAAATCGAATATTTATACCATTATAATGAATAAAGACAGCGGTAATGTCAAGCGAAGAGGATGCCGATACACATAGTGGAGCCCCATAGTGGAAGACGAAACACGAGCCGAACATACTGAAACCGACATCCTCTACATTCGTCAGGGCGACCAGAAAGACGGCTATGCCGAAGTGCGCGTGCAAACAGACAAGGCCGCAGCTTACGCAACCCTCTACCCCCCGACCCCGGGAGGAGCCTTTCTTACCTGGGGTACCGTTTCCCAGCGGATAGCGGATTTCGGAATCGTCCGAGGGGTACTCGAAGACAATATCCAGGAAGCCATATTCAAGGCGAACTCGACTCATCAACCGGTCAAAGACGTTCTCATCGCCCGGGGTGAGGATCCCGTTACGGAAATCCCCGAACATTTCGTGATACGGAAGGACCTTCTGGAGCGAAAGCCGGAAATCGATCCGGACTTGGCCCGCGTGGATTGGCATTCGATCAGCGCTTTTTCCATTGTAAACGCGAAAGATCCCATCGCCCGGCGCATTCCGAAGGTCGACGGAAAGAACGGCTGGAACATTTTCGGAGAAGAACGGGATTTTCCGGTCAAAAACATGTCTGCATTCTCCGCGGGCGGCGGAGTCATCGATCACCCCCAGGGCTTGTTCGCGGGAAAAAGCGGACGGCTTTCGATCGATTCGTCGGGATCGATCTCCATCGAAGAAGTGCTGGTGCTGAAAAAGGGCGTAGACTTTTCGACGGGAAACATCACCTTCCCCGGAGACGTGATATTGCAGGGAAAGGTCGCGGACGGATTCAAGATTTATACAGGCGGCTCGCTGATCGCGGCGGACGTGGTCGACGTGACGGAAGTGGTGACGAGAAAGGACTTTATCGTACAGGGCGGGATCGAGGGAAAATCGACGGGAGCCGCCCGAGTGGGAAGAAACCTGAAAGCAAAGTATATTCAGAACTGCCGGGTCGCGGTGCGCGGGGATATCGAGGTCTCGGGGAGCATCGTGCAGTCGAAGGTGTTCGCCATGGGCTCGATCCGCATGGGCGACGCGGGAAAGATAATCGGCTGCGAATGCATCGCCATCGGTTCGGTCAGCGCTCTGGACATCGGAAATCCGCGGGGAGCCCGGACATGGATACGATGCGGAACCGACTTCACCGTGCAGCAGGAGCTGGACATTGCCAACGAGCAGCTCAAGGTGATAGCCGTCAAACTCCAGAAAGCCGAAGAGATTTATCGGGACGAGCCGCTGGAGGACATCAAGAAATACATCGACGAGCTGAAGGCCCGAAAATCCGATATCATCAACCGCATCCCCACCTATCTGCCCCGGATCGACAAAAACGACGAAGCCGCGGTGATCGTAAAGGGAACCGCGTATCCCGGGGCCGAAATCGAAATATGCCACGTTCCCTACAAGGTGACGAAGGCCGTGAAGCAGACGGTGTTCAAACTCGACAAGCTTCGCGGAACCATCGTCACCGAACCGTACAAAAAATCCTGACGCCTTTTTTTTTAGCCCAAGGTAACCCAGGTTTTTCCGGTTCCGCCCTCCTCTGGACGGGCAAAATGGAATTCCTGCACCACGGGACTGGCGGCGAGAGCCTCGTGAACGGCAGTCTGAAGAACGCCGTGGCCTTTTCCATGCACCACCGAAAATCCCTGCAACCCCTTCATCGCGGCAAGATCGAGCTGTTTCTCGAGCGCTTTCATGGCCTCGTCATGCCTCATGCCTAAAAGCCGCAATTCGAAAGCCGGGGATTCCTCTCCGCCGAGCTCCGTATGCACCTCTACGACCGGAGCGCGGCCGGGGGAGCTGACGGGAACGGCGGTCAGCTCGTCCTCGGAAACGGTGAGGCGTATGGTTCCCGCGGAAACGATCCAGGAACCTTTTTTCGCTTCGCGAACTAATGTCGCGCGGGTTTTCCGCTCGCCGACGTAGACTTCCACTCCGGGCGCGAATTCGGGAATGGCTCCGCCTGGTCCCTGCCGGGATCCCTGGGGAAAAGCGGAATCCGCTTCGCGGAGTCTGCGGGTTTCGCGGCGTCCCGGCTTGCCCTTGCGGCCGCCGACCGTAGCGCCGGCGGAGGCGGAAGCGCTTTCTTCGCGAGCTTCGAGGCCGTGGCGCTCCGAGGTTTCCCTGCGCGCGTCCTTCACGGCGTTTTTTTCTTCCGCAAATGAATCGCGCTCGGCTGAAACGAGGGAATCGAGCTCCTTCATCCAGGATTTAACCTGCACGGTTTTCTCCCTCGTAAGCTCCCCTTCCCTGATTTCGCGGACAAGGTTTTCCAGCTGGCTCCTGCTTTCCGCAAGAAGCTTTTCCAGCCGGCCGCAGCCCTGTTCGCGAAGCTCGACCTCTTTTTGGCGGAGCTGCAGCTCGCGCAAATCGTTCTTGCGCCGTTTTTCTCGGAGCTGCTGTTCTTCTTTTTTACGGTTCTGCTCGAACCGGTCGAGCTCTTCGTGCTTCGCGGTCAAGCCGCGGATCAGAGCGGAAACGTCGGCGCGCTCTTCAAGGATATAGGTACGGGCCTGTTCGATTATGCGGGAGTCGAGACCGTTCCGGGAAGCGATGTCGAGGGCGTGGCTTTCTCCCGGCACGCCCATGAGGATGCGGTACGTAGGGCTTAACGTATTCTGGTCGAAATCCACGGAGGCGTTGACGCAGGCGGGATGGGTGTATCCGTAGTTTTTCAGGACGCCGTGGTGGGTGGTGACCAGAACGACGGACCGCGCGACTAAAAGCGCGTCCAGCACCGCCATGGCGATCGCCCCGCCTTCCTGCGGGTCGGTTCCGCTTCCCAGTTCGTCCAGAAGGACGAGGCTGCGCGGAGTCGCCGAGCGGAGGATTTCCGAGATGTTCTTCATGTGGCCGGAAAAAGTCGACAAAGACTGGTCCAGGGACTGTTCGTCGCCGATGTCGCATCCGATGTAGTCGAATACAGGCAGAACAGAAGGCTCGGCGGCGGGAAGCGGCCAGCCCGACTGGTTCAAAAGGGCGAAGAGGGCCGCAGTCTTGAGCGTTACGGTCTTTCCGCCGGTGTTAGGCCCCGTCACGATGAGCATGCGGCTGCCGGGCGACAGAACGAGATCGATCGGAACGGCGCGGGGGCGGAGAAGCGGATGGCGGGCCTGCTTCAGGCGGATGACGGGAACGTCGTCCGCCGAACCGGTGCCGTCCTGAGGCTCCTCGGCGTAGGCGCAGAGATTCGCGTTTCCCCATCGGGCCCCGGCTCCGACGCAGTCGAGAAAAATCGCGCGGTCGAGGGCGTCTGAAAAATCGCCGGCGAAGGGAGAAAGACGGGAGGCGAGTTCGCGAAGAATGCGGGCTACCTCGCGGGAGAGCCGATATTCTTCGGTGACCAGATCGTTGTTGCGGTCGACCACGTCCTCGGGCTCGAGATAGAGAGTCTGTCCGGATTGGGACACCTCGTGCACGATGCCCTTGATGCGTCCCTTGAAATTCGCGCGGAGGGCGAGCACCTGGCGGCCGTCGCGGAGGGTCGGAAGGGACGACTGCAGCATGGGCTTGAGATTGTCGTCGGCAAGGTAGCGGTGCACCAGTCGCTCGATGTCCTGCCTGATCCGCAGTATGCCCTGGCGGATCGCGCGGAGCTCCGGTAAATCCCGCAGTTCCCCGGACTTGTCGATGATGCGGAGAATTTCGGCGAGCGGAACGGATAAATCGGGAAGGGAGGCGGCCTCGTCCGACAGCAGAGCGTCGGAGAACGAAAGAGACGCGAGCGCGTCCCGCTGATGCGAGGAGGCGGTCTCCTTCCGCCGAGCCGCCCACGAGCGCAGGGATTCTACCGTCTCGCAAAACCTGAGCAGGGCGTAGAATTCCTGTACGTCGAAAGACGCGCCTTCAAGGCCGAGCCGCGGCAGGAGCGGCCGCACCGGAGGCCAGGCTGCCAGAGAGGGAGCGGAATCGGACCTGATGCCCGACAGCCAGACGCGCCCCAGAGCCTTCAGGGTGCGGACTTCCTCCGGATCGGCCGAAGGTACGCGCGCGAGCAGCGAGGATTTTCCTTCTTCGCTCATGCAAAATCCGGCGATCTCTTCGCGGAGCCGCGGATATTCGAGTATATCCAATGTTCGTTGATTCATTGTTCAATGCCTTCCGCCCCGAGGGCGGTTAATCGGTCCAGCGTCCGGTTTCCAGTTCGTCCCGGATGCGCTGCCAGCTCTCATATCGCTGTTCGTGAATGACTCCGGCGTAGACCGCTTCAAGGATCTTGCAGCCGGGCTCGTGTTCGTGGGTGCACGAATGCCCCCAGGAGCAGGTTCCCACCAGCGCTTCCATCTCCCGGAAATACAGTGCCAGATCGCGGGCTTCGATGCCGTGGAGGACGAAGCGCCTGACGCCGGGCGTATCGATGATCGAGGCGGATTTCCCGGACTCTCCCGGCGGAAGATGGAACAGCATGCCGCGGGTGGTGGTATGCGTGCCCCTGCCGTATTTCGCCGAAAGGCCCGCCGTTCTCAGGGACAGGCGGGTGTCCAGCGCGTTCAGAAGGCTGGACTTGCCGACTCCCGATTGTCCGACGAAGGCGGAAAGCCGCCCTTCGAGACGGGCGGCCAGAACATCAAGGCCGTCTCCGGTATGCGCGGAAACGCGGATGATTTCATACCCCAGGCGCTTCCAGTCCTCCATGCGTTCTTCCAGATCAGGATCCTGGGGAAGATCGCTCTTGTTTAATAGTATCAGCGGCTCGATTCTCTCCGCGTCCGCCTGGATCAGGGCTCTGTCAACGAAGCGGGGACGGAAAGGAGGCTCGGCGGGAGTGGTCACGACGACCGCGAGATCGAGATTCGACGCCAGCAGCTGGGGCGATTTCCCCTTCTGGTTCCAGCGCACAAAATGATTTTTTCGGGGAAGCAGATTGATGATCTGGCCTCGCTTCGGATCGTGTTCGTCGACCTCTACGGAAACACGGTCTCCCGGAGCGAGAGGATTATAATACCCTTCCGACTCGCGGAGAATCTTTCCCTTGATCGAACACAGGCGAACCATTCCGTCTTGAGACTCGACCTCGAAGGTGTTATTCGTGCCGCCGAGAACCATAGCTTCGATCACAGGACGCCTCCCCATTCGATATTGAAGAGCCGCGAGAAAGTGCGATAGCGGTCTTCGATCGCGGAGGAGACGCCTCCGGTGATGTAGCAGGCGACCTCGCCGTGGTCTTCAGCGCGCGGCGGAACGAGGCGCAGGGCCTGTTGAACGACGCCTTCCCGGGAATCGATGATTTCTATGCCCGGCCCCGCGGCTTCGCGGATTTCATCGTCGACATGCAGAAAGTGGGTGCAGGCGAGAATGATGGTGTCCACGCCTTCCCTCTTGAAGCGCTCGATCGAAGGAAGTACGGCGGCCAGCCTCTCCTCCCGGCTCGCGGTGATAAGCTCGGTTTCGATGCGCGCTATCAGTTTGGAATCTCCGATTCTGACGAAATCGCAGTCGCCGGCGAATTTGCGGATGAGCTCGTCGGTATACGGATCGACGACGGTGCGGTCGGTCGCGAGAAGTCCGATTTTCCGGTTTTTCGAACGGGCGGCGGCGAGCTTGACGGCGGGAACCGTGCCGACGAAGGGTATCGGAAACCGGGAACGGAGCGTTTCGAGGGCGGCGACGGACATCGTGTTGCACGCCACGACGACGACAGAAGGACTAAAGCGGCGAAGGAGATGCTCAACGGATTCTGAGGCGAATTCGATCACTTCGGCGCGGGTTTTCTCTCCGTAGGGAAAGTGGAGAGTGTCGGCGAGGTACACGCAGGAAGCCCTGTGCGCGTGGGAACGGAGCTGAGCGAGGTACGGAAGTCCGCCCGAGCCGGAGTCGAGAAAGGCATATTGGTACGATGAGTCGGTCATATCAGGATCCAAAAAGGGAATCGAAGGCGTCGCGCGCCTTTTCGGCTTTTTCGCCCGTCCCTTTTACGAGCGGAACATGAGGCTTTTTAAACGCGGGATTCAGGGAAAAGGAATCGCAAAAGTTCGCCCGTTCTTTATCGACGATTCCGTCCTCCGCGCGCTCGGCGCAGTCGTGAAAAGAACCGGGAGAATAGAACGCGCAATTGCGGCACGATCTGACATCTGATTCGCAGGCGGAACACCGCATCGAACGAGAAATCACTCCATCGGCGACTATAGCCGCTCCGCATTTCCAGCACATTGTTTCATAATAACCCATTTGACCAAAAACACGCAATGACCTACAGTGTAGAACATGTTCAGCACGCATCAGGTGATTCCGACCGCAAGCCTGTTCGAAATTCTCGCGTCCCAAAACGATATCCACAGCGTCGACTTCGGGAGCCTGTCCTTCGAAGGAACCGATCTTTCCGGGAAACGTTTTACCGGGTGCCGCTTTTCCAGATCGGCCTTCATCAATTCCCGCATGGACGGCTGCCGCATCCGCATGTGCTTTTTCGATTTTTCGCGCATCGAGGGGAGCACCTTCAAAAACTGCGACATCCAGTTTTCGAGTTTCGCCGGAGTCCGCCTGGACCATGCAGATTTCTCGGGATCGGACCTCCTCCACGACAATTTCAACGGGATTCTCTGCGCCGACAGCACGTTCAACGATTCGGACCTCTACAATTCGCGTTTCGTGCTCGCCACCCTCAAGAACTCGACCTTCCAAAACTGCAATCTGAAAAAAACGATGTTCTACCAGACGATACGCGAACAGGTTTCGTTCAAATCCTCCAATACGAGAGAAGCGCTTTTCATGAAAGGAGACAGCCCCGAATGAAAATCTATTTCCACTATTCGCTGGAAGGATTCTCGAACGGCTACCTCGTCGGAAACGAACGCTCGAAAGAAGCGCTGATCGTCGACCCGGGGGTCATGAACAGAGAGCTTCTGGATCATATCGAGGAAAACCGTTTCCAGGTCGCGGCGATTCTGGTGACGCACAGCCATGAAAGCCACTGGAAGGGGCTGGATACGCTGATGAAAATTTACGCTCCCAAAATATTCGCGGCGGACGCGGAATTGGGCGGCTGCAGAACCGAGCTCTTGCAGGGGGACGGAGTATTCACGGCGGCGGGCTTCGCTGTCCGGTATTTCGCCGCCCCCGGCCACTCGCCCGATTCGCTCATGTATCAGATTGAAAACGTGCTGTTCACCGGAGACGCCCTTTCGGCCGGACGGTTGGGCACGACGAACAACGATTACGGAAAACGGAACCTCTTGAACCACTTGAAAGGAAAGCTGCTGAATCAAAACGACGAAGTCATTCTGATGCCCGGCCACGGCCCCCCCACGACGGTCGGAGCCGAGCGGCTCTACAATATCGAACTGACTAGGGAATCCACCATCGAGTCGCTGCCCCTCAAGGATTTTACCACCGACCGGGAACCGTTCAGATACATGTAATCCCCGGCCGCGTTTCGGCCTTTTGTTCAGTCCGGGATCGGGGTAGAAACGAAAAGGCTCACCCGTCCGCCCTCTACTCCCCATCGCCTGAACACATACTCGTTAAGCTGTTCCGCCGCCTTCACGAAGCCTGACGCCTTCGTGCTTTCAATCCATTCGGCGGACTCACGGCTTCCCTTGTAGCGGAGGAACCTCTCCCTGAGATTGGAGACGAAGTACGGCTCCACCTGGGCAAGGGGTTGTTGAAGCAGATAGGCCATAAACTCGTTTTCCATCAGATAGCCGTCCGCGGGATCGTAGCCGAGGCTGTCGATCGCGGTGAAGTATTCATGGAGAAAGGCGATATCCCGCTCGTCCATCGCGGCGTAAACAGACGACACGAAGGATCGAAAATCGGGATCGATGAAGTACAATCCGTGGAAGCTCTCGTGCGTCATGAACAGAGTCCGCAGATAGCCTTTCGATTGGCGGGACAGGGAAAGCACCGCGCCCGAGCCGGCAGCCCATCCGTCCCCGGAGGGAAGAATAACGCCGTTCGCCTCCAGAATATCGCGAAGCAGCTCTTCTTCGGGATTAAGATTGAAGTTCTCGGCCTTTGAGCGGGTAAAAAATTCCGCAAGGCTTTCGGCACGATAATCGTGGGCGTTGAAGGCATGAAGGGAGCCGATCTCGTCGTTTGTCCACAGATGTCCCCGGTATCCTTTTTTCTCCACAAAAAACGCGAGCCGTTTGAAGAACCGGTCCTGAATGTAATAGTCGGCGGTATCGAAGATCAGAATTGAAGGGAAGCGGTCCCAGGAGAACGCCTCGTAGGCGGACTGCCTCCAGCGGTTTTGCGGCCACAGAAGAATCTGGCGGGGATCGGCCGGTACGGGCTGGAGCGCGGACTCGGGGAACAACACGGCTGTTCCGGGAACGAGGCGGACGCTTTCAATAAACGGAGACGCGGGGGTTGCCGGTTCGAATACAGACGGTTGCGCAAACGGGCCGCGGGTCAGCAGGAAGGAGGGAATCAGGGAGCGTCCGGGACGGGCGGTCCTGCGAAACGCGAAGACGGATTCGCCGAAGAGAAACGACTCGCGCTCCTGCCTCAGGCGCGATCCGATCGAATCCGCGGAGGGAGCGAAATCGACGACGACGGTGCTTTCGCCCTGAACCTGCAAAGCGGGATAAATCGAGCGGGATGGATCGAAGGATCCCCCCTGAGAAGAGAAGGACGCGCTCAGAACCGACGGTTTTTTCGACCAGCCGTACTCAGGCGCGGTTTCTGTTATCGAAACGACGCGGACTGCCGCTGAATCCTGAAAATCGGCCTGGATGACGACGGCGGATACAGGGGATGAGGGAGCTTCCATGCGCACGACGAAGCGTGACGCAGAACCGCTGACGCGGGCAACGGCGCGCGGAGAATCGATTGAACGCGGCTTTCCTGCGGAGTCGAAATCCTCCGGACCCGCGAAGGCGAGAAAAACGGAAGCTTCCTGCGGAGGAGAGATCTCGATTTCAGCCACTACGGCGCGGGGAGAAAAGCCTTCAGGGAAGCCGAACCAGGCCGCCGATCCCGAGGAGGCGAGCACTCCTTTTTTAGCCGAAGCGGTGATGGCCGCTAAAGGCAGAGTCTCTCCGCCGGAAAGGGACAGAGGCACGGCGGACGAGGGAAAACCGCAGGAGGCGGCGAGAAACGCCGTCATGCAGAGGGTGAGAAAAAAAAGGCGGAGGCGGATCATAGGCCCATGATGCTTTTGGCCATCAGCTTGGCTATCTCGTATTTCCGTTCGGGGGATAGCTCGGAATCCGGCCGGAGAAAGCTTTCAAAGCGGCCGGGGAAATCGTCCGGCACGGTTTTCAGCCGGTTCACCAGATTGAGATAGCCCCTGTGGGACGGCTCGAACTCGCCGTTTTCCATAAAAAGCGCCGCGCAGGCGAATTTGATGAAATTAGCCGCGGAAATCATGTTATGGAAGGAATCTTCCTGCATGAGGGAGGCTCCAAGGTCGGAAAGATAATGCTCCATGCTGGACCGGTAAAACGAGCCCATGCGCGTCCAGAACGAATCGGGCAGGTCCGCCAGGCGGACGGTGACCGTAGAAAGCCAGTCGGAACGCTGAAACAGGGGATGACAATGCGCAAGGCGGTAAAATACATAGGTTCCGCTGTCGCGGATCTTCCAGAGATCGGAGCCTGAGCGCAGGGCGATCGAGGCAAGCTCTTCGATGCGCTCCAGAGATTTATATTCGATCCGCACCGGAAGTTCGCCGACCAGGAAACGATCCTTCGTGCCGGTCGGCGAAGTCTCGAACACCGTGTGCTCGGGATAGGAATCCCGGCGGGTTTGGGGATTGGGAATATCTCCCCGCGTATACACATCCAATATGAGCGCAAAATAAGGATCGAGGGTGTCCGCGGTTGCGGCCTCGTTGAGGCAGATGCATTCGACGGACGTCCAGGCTGAAAGCGACGAGGCAAGAGTCTCCGCAAGTTCGCGTACCTTCGGTTTCATGGTATACTTCATGCCGTATTTTACCATATCAGCCGTCGGATGTGAATCGAAATGATGAAAAATCAATCTCCCGGAGATCAAGCCCGATGCATCCAGGCGATGACGCGCCCTTCCACCCTGAAGTCCTCAAGATCCGGACCGGTCAGAATGCGCACGGGATACGAGGGATTTTCGCTAATCAGATGAACCGCGGTTCCCGCCGGATCGAAATGCACCCGTTTGACCAAAAGGCGGGTATTTATCGAGACGACGAAGACTCCGTCTCCGCCCTCCTCGCCGGGGGCGAACAGGACGATGTCCCCGTCTCCGAGGCCGATTCCGGTCATCGAGTCTCCGCGGACTTCGACGGCGCGGACACGGTCGCTCCTGCGCGATCCGATCAGGGAGCGGGGAACCGGGAGGCGCTGGATTTCTGCGGCCTCGCTTATCTCGACTCCGCGACCCGCCGCGGCCTCCTGCCGTATAAAGGAAACTGAAACGGAAAAATCGCTGTCGTCTTCCGGGGTTTCGCCGGTTAAGAGCCAGGTAAGATCGACGCCGTACGCGCGGGCGAGGCGGACCAGCACGTCGCGGGAGGGCTCCCGCTTGCCGAGTTCTATATCTCCGGACACCACCGGATGAATTCCCAGAGATTCGGCGAAGGCCTTTTTCGTCAGCCCTGCCCGGCTTCTGATGCTCGCGTAGCGGCCGGAAATATCGTCCCTGAAAGATGGAGTTTTCATGTATTCCTCTTGACGGATAAGCATTATGCTTATATTATTAAGCACGACAGGAAGAATAATACTCTTTCTGCGTAGAAAAGGCAAGAAATATGGCGAATGAAACGGGATTTCCTTCTCCCGCCCGGGGATACGAGGCAAATACGATCGACCTGAATACTCTCATGGTCCACAACGCTCCCGCCACCTTTTTCATGCGGATGCAGGGCGGTCAGCTCATATACCGGGGCATTCTGTCGGGAGACATGCTGGTGATAGACCGCTCCCGGCCGCCCATGCCAGGGTGCCTGGTAGTATTCCGCCGCGAAGGCGAATTCGCCTGCAGGGAACTCAGAAGAGAGGGAGAACGACTCCTCCTCGCCGACGGCTGCGGAGAAGGAATCAAAATCGACGAGGAAACCGAAATTTTCGGCGTAGTGACGGGAGTGGTGCGAAACTTATGATTTTTCATGTGGACGCGAACAGTTTTTATGCCTCTTGCGAACGGATATTCAGGCCAGATCTGGAGGGAAAGCCGATAGTCGTTCTCTCGAATAACGACGGAATCATCATCGCCCTCAATGACGAAGCAAAGGGGGCGGGATTGCGGCGCGGAGACCCGTGGTTCAAGACGGCGGCCGAATGCGCGCGCAAGGGAGTCTCCGTTTTCAGCTCCAACTACACCCTCTACGCGGACATGAGCTCCCGGATCGTCTCCGTTTACAACCGCCTCTGCCCCGAAGTGGAAGTGTATTCCATAGACGAATGCTTTCTCTACTTTCCCGACTGGAAATGCCCCGACTATCCGGGAATCGCACATCGCATCCGCAATACGGTATACCGGGAAACGGGGATGCCGGTATCGGTAGGCATCGCCCCGACGCGCACGCTCGCCAAGATGTGCAACAAGCTGGCGAAAAAGAGCGGAGGGGTGTTCAGCTGGGAGGACTGCGACAAGGAGGGGGTTCTGGAAGCCTATCCGGTCGAAGACGTCTGGGGTATCGGCTGGTCGAAGACCAAAATGCTGCGCCGATACGGCATACGGACAGCAAAGGACCTGCGGGATTTTCCGCTGGAGCACGCGAAAAAACACCTTACCATTACGGGAATGCGGACAGTTCAGGAATTGCGCGAAATTCCCGCCCAGGATAAAGAGGAACGGGAAAAAAGGCAGAATATATGCTCCTCGAAATCCTTCGGAGAGCCGGTCAGTTCGCTTGCCGACCTCGAAGAAGCCCTGTCGGCCTATACCCATGAAGCCGTTTCGCGCCTGCGCGAACAGAAAAGCAAGGTGAAATACGTTTCCGTCTTTCTCATGACGAACCCCTGGGACGAGTCGGGGCCCCAATACACGAACCAGGCGTCGGCCGCCCTGGAAACGCCTACCTCCTGGCTGCCGGAAATTCAGGGCGCGGCCCTGGAGCTGCTCCGCGGCATGTATAGAAGCGGATACCGGTACAGAAAGGTGATGGTAAATCTTTTGGGTCTGGAGGACGACACGGTCCCGCAGGGCGAACTCTTCGACAGTCCCGAGCGCTCGCAGACCCTGAAGAACAATCAGTCCCTTATGGAATGCCTCGACGAACTCAATTCCCGGTACGGACGGGGAACGCTCAGGCTGGGAAGCAGCGCCCGCGCTCCGGGCGGATGGGGAATGCAGCGGCGCTTTCTGTCTCCCGCATATACGACCGACATACGGGCACTTCCCGAGGTTCACTGACATGGCGGAGATTCTGGTCGGAACCTCCGGATACGACTATCCGGAATGGCGGGGCGTTTTTTATCCCCAGGACTTGCCGAGAGATGAATTTCTCGCCTTCTATTCCGGTTATTTCAACGCGCTGGAAATCAATTACACCTATTACGGCATGCCCGAGGAACGCCAGATAGCCTCGATGGTGACCCGTTCCATGGGGCGCCTGCAATTTTCGGTAAAGGCGCATCAAAGCATGACGCACAACGTTACCGTATCGGGATGGCGGGATTCTTCGCGCGCGTTCCGGGAAGCGCTTCTTCCCATGACGAACCGGGGCCTCCTGAAATCGGTCCTTCTCCAGTTTCCGCAGAGTTTTCACTACGCGCCCGACGAACGCCGGTACTTGGATAATCTGGTGGGCGAACTGCAGGGACTTCCGCTTGTTGCGGAGTTCAGGCATCGCTCATGGCAGAATAAGCGGGTTTGGGAAGGACTCGAAAAACGGGGAGTCGGCTGGTGCATCTGCGATATGCCCGAACTCAAAAACCTCCCCTCTTCCCTGCAGATAGTGACCGGAGGCGCGGCCTATCTGCGCTTCCATGGACGAAACGCAGGCTCCTGGTACGGGACGAACGCGCGGGACCGCTATGAATACGACTATACGCAAAGCCAGTTGGAAACCTTTCTTCCTCTCGTCAACTCCGTAGCCGCGTCCTCCCGCCTCGTCCAGATATATTTTAACAATCACGCGAAGGGCCATGCGGTCGTGAACGCGCAAAAAATGAAAATTCTGACCCAGCAGAGTCCGGGTTGAATCGCATAGAGGGCGATCAGAGACACAAGTTCACAATTCTTGACAGATAGCCTTGTGTGCATTATATTTGCCATTAGCAACTTTTGTTATTAGCAAATATTGTCAACAGCAAATATAAACCAGTAACGAGAATCGCCGCACAAGGCGGGAGGCATCGGAGGCTCAATGATTGATCTTTGTTCCGTACGCAAAATACAGACGGCCCGCCGCCGCTTTGAAGTTCAACTTAAAACGACAACCGGACTCACCCTGAACGACGCCCTCTGCCTGTGTTCGATTTCTAAAGGAATCAGGGAGCCGGGAGCCCTTTCAAGGGAGCTCGAATTGTCGCCGTCCCGCCTTACGCGGATTCTGGACGCTCTGGAAGGCAGAGGAATGATCGAGAGGAAAACCTCTGACGAGGACCGGAGAAACGTAACGGTCGAACTGACGCCTGAAGGAACCAGACTGATTCAAAGCTATCAGTGCTCCGAGCTGGAACTGCCGCCCGAACTTGTATTTACGCAGGAGAAGGCGATACTTGAATTTAATGGGACGGAGTCCCGGGAGGAATAAATGGCAACCTATGTAATAGTCGGAGGAGTAGCCGGAGGAGCGGGAACCGCCGCCCGGCTGAGAAGGCTCGATGAAAAGGCCGAGATCATCATGTTCGAGCGGGGAGAACACATCAGCTTCGCGAACTGCGGACTCCCCTACTATGCCGGAGGCGTTATTACCGACCGTTCGCGTCTTTTCGTAATGACCCCGGAGAAATTCAAGGAAGCGCTTAATGTGGAAGCCAAGGTTCGCCACGAAGTAGTTTCGATCAACAGGAACGAAAAAACCGTCAAGGTGAAAAACCTCGCGACCGGAAGCGAATACGAACAGGCCTACGACGCGCTCATTCTCAGCCCCGGAGCCTCTCCCGTCAAACCGCCCATTCCGGGCATCGACGATCCCGACATCATGAGCCTCAGATCAGTGTCGGACATCGACCGCATCAAGACCCGCATCGACCGCGAGGACACAAAAAGCGCGGTAGTCGTCGGAGCCGGCTTCATCGGCCTTGAAATGGCGGAAAACCTTAAGGAACGCGGCCTGGACGTCACTGTCGTCGAAGCTCTCGATCAGGTGATGAACGTGATCGATTACGATATGGCGGCGATCGTGCAGCAGCATCTGCGGGATAAAGACATACGACTGAAACTAAAGGACGGAGTATCCTCGTTCGCCCGCAAAGGATCGATTCTGGAAATCACCCTGTCCTCGGGAACAGTCCTGAAAACCGACATGGTGATTCTTTCCATCGGAGTGCGGCCCGACACCGCTCTCGCCCGCGAAGCCGGCCTCGAAGTCGCTCAAAACGGAGCCATCAAGGTCGACGAGTTCTTCGCCACGTCGGATCCTTCGATTCGGGCGGTCGGCGACGCGATCGAGTTTAGAAGCCCGCTCACCGGACTGCCCGTCACCGTGCCCCTCGCCGGACCCGCGAACAAGCAGGCCCGCCTGTGCGCGGACAACATCGTGAAAGGAAACACGCGCCCCTACGGCGGAACCATCGCGACAAGCATCGCGAAAATATTCGACATCACCGTCGCTTCCACAGGACTCACCGGCAAAAATCTCGAGCGCGCGGGACTTCCCTGGGCCGAGGCGGTAACCCACTCGGGAAGCCATGCAGGCTACTACCCGAACTCCTTGCAGATCGCGGTGAAGATTCTCTACCATCCTGAAACAGGAAAGCTCTGGGGAGCCCAGGCGGTCGGTTTCGACGGAGCGGACAAGCGGATAGACGTGCTTGCGGCATACATCAAAAAAGAAGGCACGGTGCACGACCTTGCTGAATTCGAGCAGGCGTACGCGCCCCCGTTCTCGAGCGCGAAGGATCCGATCAACATGGTCGGCTTTATTGCGGAAAACGCTCTCGATAAGCTCACCCGGACGATAACCTGGAAGGAAGCGGAAGCGCTCAGGAAGAACGGAGCCTTCATGCTTGATGTGCGGACTAAGGAGGAATTCGACCTCGGTTCGATTCCCGGAGCCGTGCTCATACCGAATACAGAACTGAGAAACCGGCTTGCTGAAGTTCCGAAGGACAGGGAAATCGTCGTGAACTGCGGAATGGGCTTGCGCGGATATCTTGCAGAGCGGATTCTGCGGGAGAACGGGTACGCGCGCGTATCCAACCTTACCGGAGGATACAAGACATGGAAGGCTGCGACTCTTGAAGTCGAGTATCTGACGAATCCTCCCGCTCAGACAGAGGCCGCTCATGCACAGCCGGCCCTCTTCGATAAAAACGCACAAGTTATAGAGGAAGACGGAAGCCCGCGACGGCACGGCAACGAAAAGGCGATCGTGATCGACGCGTGCGGCCTTCAGTGTCCCGGCCCCATCATCAGGCTCAAACAGGAAGCGGGAAACATGGAAAGCGGCGACCGCATCCGCATCCAGGCCACCGATCCGGGATTCGCCCGGGACGTGAAAGCATGGTGCTCGCTCACCGGAAACGAGCTCATCTCTCTGACGTCCGAATCCGGAAAGATCGACGCCGTCATCGAAAAGGGCGGACCGAAACCGGTTCTTTCCGGACGTTCGGCCGCGGCCGCGCCGCTTTCCGGCGCGACCCTCATCGTATTCTCCAACGACTTCGACAAGGCTCTCGCTTCCTTCGTTCTGGCGAACGGAGCGGCGGCAACCGGAAAGGACGTCACCATGTTCTTCACCTTCTGGGGTCTTTCCGTCTTACGGAAGAAGCATCCCGGCCGGGTTAAAAAGGATGTGATGGGAAAAATGTTCGGCGCGATGCTTCCGGCCCACATGGGCAAGCTATCCCTTTCGTCGATGAACTTCGCCGGCATGGGGCCGGTCATGATGAAAACGCGGATGAAGCAAAAGCATGTCGACCAGCTTGAATCGATGGTGTCCCAGGCCCGCATGGCCGGCATCCGCATGGTCGCCTGCCAAATGTCGATGGACATCATGGGAATAACGAAGGAAGAGCTGATCGACGGCGTGGAAATCGGCGGAGTCGCAACCTACATGGAAGCGGCGTCCGCCAGCGGCGTGAATCTGTTCGTATAAAGGGGCGGCCCTACATTCTGTAGCGTTCCGCGCGTTCTTTCAGGACGCGCGAACGCTCGGGATCGCCCTGTTTCTCGGCAATGAGTGACGCCAGCTGAAACACGTCGTACCCGATTTCCGGCTCTATAGTCGCCGGATCGAATCCGTCGAGTATCTCTGAAGATTCCCCGTGCCGGCCCTCGTCGAAAAGTTTCAGGGCCCGCGACCACCGCGAGAGCGCCGTGGCGTTGTCGAAACCGCAGGCTCCGCGGCGGCATACGTACCAGCTGGGCATCATACCCTTTCCCTTCACGGCTCTTCCCGGCCGTTCCAGCACCGAGAACGATCCTTCAATCTGCTTCGCGATCTTTTCCGAAACAGTGAGCCCCATCGGTACGGAGAGGGCTTCCAGACGGAAGGCGGTATTCACCGTATCGCCGAAAATATCGAATATATATTTCTTCACTCCGACTACGCCGCCGACCACCGGGCCGATATCGATTCCGATGCGGACCTCCAGGGGATTCCGTGAGCCTTTGTTCCGCGCTTCAAGATAATCGAGCATGTCCAGAGCGGCGTTCACGATTTTCACCGAACACTCGTCGTCCTGGGTCATCATGCCGCAGCAGGCGAGGTACCCGTCTCCGATCGTCTTTATCCGCTCGCAGTTCCTTTTTTCCATGATTTCGTCGAAGGCGGTGAACAAATCGTTCAGCTCGCAGATCACTTCGTCCGGAGTGCGGCTTTCGGCCCAGGGAGTAAATCCGACGATGTCGGCGAAAAGGACGGCGGTTTTTCCGTACACATGGGGAGTTGCGCTGCCGGTATTTTTGAGCTCTCTCACAACGGCTGGAGGGAGTATGTTGTGCAGAAGCGACTCGTTTTTTTTCTGCTCCTGATCGAGCTCTGCAGTCCGTTCCTGCACGAGCCGGTTCAATTCCCGGGCGCGACGGTTCAATCTGCGCACGCGGAGAAGGGCTCCGAGAAAGCCGACCGCGATCAGAAAGGCGGCCAACAAAAGATAAAAGGGGACGGTTTGCCAGAAGAAGGGAAGCTTGCGGAAACGCATCTCGGCTCCCGCCTCGTTTACCACTCCGTCGTTGTTTTTCGCCTTTACCCGGAACCGATAATCGCCCGGGGGAAGGTTCGTATAGCCGATCTCCCTGGCGACGTCCGCGGAAATCCAGTCCTTGTCGTACCCTTCCAGCATATAGTCGAAGCGGACGCGCTGGGGAACCACGAAACTCAGAGCCGTGTAGTGGAAGGTCACGCGCCTGGACGAGGCGGGAAGAATCAGAGCGAACGTATCGTCGCGCCCCGGAGCCCAGTCGGCCGTATCCGCCGGTATAAAGGTTTCGCCGTCGAGGAGAACCTTTTCAATGCGGACGGGGGGAGGCAGCATATTGTGGGCCACCGACTGGGGGTTATAGATGGAAAGGCCCTTGAGGGTCGGGAAATAGGCGATGCCGAATTCGTTTATATAGGACCAGGCGTTTGCCGAAAGCTGTCCGGCGAGGCCGTCGAGGCGGTCGAAGCTCCGCGCCCCCGCGATGACGAAGCCCCGCTGAGCGGCTTCCGCGAGCTCTTCGGCGGAGACGAGGAACACCTTCCGCCCGGTAACGATCCAAAGCATGCCGCGCTTATCCTCGAGAATCTCGAAGACGCTTTCGGAGGAAAGGCCGAGGGCCGAATCCGCCGGGATGAAGGACTCGCCGGTATACAGGCTTAAACCGTCAGAGGTGCAGGCCCACACATTGCCGAGGCTGTCCTCGAGAACGCGGAACACGACATTGCCGGCCAGCCCGTTCCCGGTATTGAAGGTCGTAAAACGGCCGTTCTCCAGAACGGAGACGCCGCCGCCGTCGGTTCCCAGCCACATCCTGCCGGAAGAATCCTCCAGCGCGCAGAGAATGAACAGATTCGGAAGGCCGGAATCGGTTCCGTAGGGAAACACCAGTCCGTCCGCAACGACGACGGGACCGGCGGTCGTTCCTATCCACAGGCTTCCCGAACGGGTGCGCGCGGAAAACCTGACGCGGTTCGTCGGAAGGCCGTCTTTTACCGTCAGCGTCTCCACGCCTCCGTCGGGCCTGAAAAAGAGGAGGCCCTTATCGGAATAGGTGGCGAAAACCAGCGACGAATCGACGTCCATACGCACCTGGCGGATCCGGATGCCCTTGAGGCTCTTCACCAGATCGTCGACGGCCCGGCGGCGCGCCGGATCGCTGTGGTAGGGATCGGTCGACGAAGGAAAGAACGAAACGCCCTCGTCCGTGGCTATCCACAAGCTTCTCCATTTATCCTCGGTAACGCCGTTGACCGCGTCGCTGACCAGGCCGTCGACGCGCGAGATATTCATGAATTTGCCCTGGCTGAATTTTACCAAACCGCCGCGTTCGGTTCCCACCCAGACGTTCCCCTCGCGGTCGCGGCACAGGGACGACACGACATTGCTGGGCAGCCCGTCGGCTTCGGAAAAGGAGCTCACGGCGTCGCCCGAGAGGGTGAGAATGCCGCGGTCGGTCGCTATCCACACCGTTCCGCCGGATTCCGCGAAAAACGCGTTAATGCTCGAACCGCGGAGGAAATCGGGCTCGATGATCTTGCGCACCTCGTTGCGGGAAACGAGCACAATCTGGCCGGAGCTCGTGCCGAGCCACAGCTGTCCGCTTACGTCCATCCAGGCGGCGGAAAAAGACCACTTGCCGAGCCCCTGCTCGTCAAGATAGGGAACTGCGGCCTTCGGCGTGATGAGCCTGAGGCCGGGAATATTCGAACCGACGATGACAGTGCCGTCGTGGAGGGGAAGTATGAAATTCGCGATGCCGAAGGAGCGGTCTCCGGTTCCGGGAGCGGGCACGAAACGCCCGTCCTTCAAGCTCGAAACCCCGTTCGCGGTTCCCACCCACACTGTGCCGTCGTTTGCGAAGGCAATCGAACGAACCGAAAGATCGGGCAGACCCTCTTCAAGCCCGTAGCGGACGAAAACGCCGTTTCTGCGCTCGTAGAGGCCCGCGGTGTTCGTGCCTACCCAAAGCGCCCCGTCGGGAGCGACTTTCAGCACGCGCGCGGAGCGGCCGGTGAAGCCGCCTTCCTGCGGAGTCATCACCGTGAAGGTTTCGCCGTCGAATCGGACGAGCCCGTCGTATGAAGCGAGCCAGACATAGCCGAAACTGTCCTGGGCGACATCGAGGATCGTATCGGAGGGCAGTCCCTCGCGGTCGGTCCATACGGTCATGACATGACGGGAAAGGCCTGATTCCTGCTCGGCCGCTGAAAGCGGCGCAAGAACGGCAAAAAAGAGAACGCCGAGGATAACGGAAAAATGAAGGGCTTTTTTCATGCCCTCAGTATAGGACCTGCCCTTCGTTTGGACAACCTATTTTCTCGAACTTCCCCGCCGGCCGTCCTTCAATCTGATGTTTCGGGCCTTCTCCGCGTGGAGGGTTTCCATCTCGGGAACGCCTAGAATCCGGTACATCGAAGCGACCTCGTCCCAGCCCCGGGGATCTTTCGGCCACTTGTCGACCACGATCCTGAATACCTCCAGGGCTCCCTTCGCGTCGCCTTTTTTAGCCTGGAGCCGTCCTTCGATCAGGAGGCTTTCAACGTCGGGAGCAAAGGCCTGATTGGCCTGATGAGCGAGGGTGAAGGCGTTCGCAGTTTCCCCCATGCGGTCGAGGCACCACAACAGGCAGGACAGAAGAGCCCTGTCGTCGGGACGGGCGCGCAGGAGATTGCGGTAGATGATCGCGGCCTTGCCGTACTGGCCGGCCCTCCTGCGATACAGGGCGATTGCGCGGGAAGACTCCGCGGACGGCTCATGGGAAGCGACCAGCTCAAGCTGATCGGCCGCGTCGGCCCATTTCCCGGCCGAAGCGAGCGCGTCGGCATGCTCCCGGCGGATCGCGGAATTATCGGGCCAGGTTTCAAGATAGGCGCGCTGAGATTCAAGAAGGTCGTCGATCGAATCAAGCTCTTCGCAGCAGGCTATCAAGCCCAGGAAGGCTTCCTCGTTCCCGGGATCTCCGTCCAGCACCTTGCGGTACCAGCCGATCGCGAGCTCGGGAAGGGAAAGGCGGAAATACACCCGCGCGAGGGCGGAAATCAATTCGGGAAGCGGACCTTGCTCGAGCACCAGTTTTTGCAGACCGGGAAGGACGGTTTCAGGATTTTCGTCGAGGTTTGCGTCGCAGAGGGCCTGATAGTAGGCGATGAACTGAGGGTCGCAGCCCGCGCGCGCGGCTCCGGGAAGCTCAGCCTTCAGATCGGTCCACGCGCCCTGTTCGGCGAAGAGCATTAAAACGCCGTAGCGGGCGGAAGGGTTTTCCTTGTCGAGGGAGACAGCCTTGCGGAAATGGTTGAGGGCGCCGTCGAAATTCCCGAGATTCCGCTGGGCCTCGCCCATGAGCGCGTGGATCAACGGATCGCTCCCCCATTTCTTGATGTGAAGCCGGCCCGCGCGCGCGGCAGGAGCCCATTCGCCCCGGTCCACGTGGTTGCGCACTATCCTGAGGCTGATATCCTTTCCGGTCGGCTCGTCGCTTCCCGGGAAGCCTCCCAGACTCTCGATCAGCGGATAGGCGGCCTCCGCGTTTCCGGACTCGAAAAGGGCCGCGACAATATACCACTGCAGGGTCGGGTCGTCCGGAGAGAACTCGCCGGCCGCCTCGTACTGGCCGATCGCTTCCGCGTAGTAGCCCAGATCGCGCAGGCAGTGGGCAAGGTAGACTCGCGGCAAAACGCCGTCTATATCGTTGTTGATCAGATAGGTGAACATCTGGCGGGCCAAATCCGCCTCTCCCTTGCGGAGCAGGCGCACGGCTTCCACGAACAAAGCGTTGCGGTATCCCTGATTGAGCCGCTCGTCGTCCGGCGCGAGGGAAAGCGCCTCCTCGAAGACCGAACGCGCGAGCGAAGGGCGCTTGGCGCGCAGGCATGCGCTTCCAAGAAGGGCGCGCGCGTCGACGGAGTCGGGATTGAGCGATATGCTTTTGCGGAGCGCCCGTATCGCGCGCTCGGAATCTCCGGCGGCGAGGCAGGACCTTCCGTAAAAAAACCAGCCTGCAGGATCTTCGGGAACAAGGCCCAGATACGAGCGGAAATTTGCCATGGCCCGGTCCGGCAGGCCCTGGGCGTGAAGGGAGCGCGCGAGGTAGAGATACACCTCAGGATGAGCTTCGGATTCTTTAGACGGAAAGCCCTCCGCTACGCCGCAGGCCGCGAGTTTTTCAAGTATCGTCGTAGCTTTCGAATAATCGCGGTTTTGTCCGGCTTTCAGGGCAAGGGAGAATTGTTTTTTGAAGCTGTTATTATCCATACGCGTTGAGGGAGTATACCATAGATGAGTGCAAAAAAAAGGGCCGGGTCTCCGTTTAAGAGAGCCGGCCCCTGAAGATTCGGCGTTTTTTAGGCCGAACGATTCAGCTTGTCAGCTTTTTTTGCCGGCTTGCACCAGGGTGACCGCGGCGGTGACCACGATATCATCGACCGAGCAGCCGCGGGAAAGGTCGGAAATGGGCTTCGCAAAGCCCTGGAGGAAGGGGCCGTAGGCCTCGGCTCCCGCAAGGCGCTGAACCAGCTTATAGCCGATGTTTCCCGCGCCGAGATCCGGGAACACCAGGGTGTTCACCTTTCCGGTCACCGGGCTTCCCGGCGCCTTTTTCTGCGTAACCGAGGGGACGAGGGCCGCGTCGGCCTGAAGCTCGCCGTCGAACACGAAGTCGACCGAACGGCCGGAAAGAAGCTTCGCTGCTTCCTGAACGCGCAGGACGTTCTCGTCCTTGCCGCCCGAGCCTTTCGTGGAGAAGGAAAGAAGGGCGACCACCGGATCGGTTCCGATGAATCCGCGGCAGCTCTCTGCTGCGGAACAGGCGATGTCCGCCAGCTGCTCGGAAGACGGGGTCGGGATAACGGCGCAGTCCGAGAAAATCATCAGTCCGTCGTTGCCCCACGAGCGGTCCTTCATTTCCATGACGAAGCAGGAGGAAGCGGTCTTCGATCCGGGAGCGGTGCCGATGACGGTGAGTCCCGCGCGCAGCACGTCGCCGGTGGTGTTTTCGGCTCCGGCGACCATGGAGTCGGCAAGGCCCTTCGCGACCATCATCGCGCCGAACCGGAGAACGCCGGCCATATCGATGCGGGCCTGTTCGTGAGTCATGCCCTTCGCCTTGCGCTTTTCATAATAGGCGTCTGCGAACCCCGCCAGAAGCTCGGAGGAAGCAGGGTCTACGACGGAGATGCCGGAAAGGGAAACGCCTGCTTCGGAGGCGACCGCCGCGACTGCGGACTGGGACCCGAGAAGGGTCACCTGGGAAGCGATCTTGTCGTCGATGATTTTACGGGCGGCTTTTACGGTGCGCGGCTCCGTGCCCTCGGGGAGAACGAGGCGGTTGCCGTAACTGATCGCTTTCTGTTTCATGGACTCGATAAAACTCATGGAAAAACTCCTTGGAATAAAAAAAGAATTGGAAAACAAATGCTCAGACAACAATACTCCCCTGAAACGGTTTGGGCAAGGGAGGCCGTCCGTATTGACTAAGGAAGAAAACCTCTTTACGGTACGATTATGAGCAAAGCAGGCATTATCGGTTTCGGACGGTTCGGCTCGTTTTGGGCGACTGTTCTTTCGCACGGATACGAAGTGTACGGATACAACAGGAGCGCGCCGCAGAATCCGCCCTGCCCGATGGTGAGTCTGGAAGAACTGTGCGCGCTTCCGGTAATCTTTCTGTGCGTCCCGATGCGGACGGTTCCGGAAATCCTCGCTAAAATCGCCCCCATGCTTAAGCCCGGCACGCTCGTCGTCGACACCTGCTCGGTAAAAATGGAGCCGGTCCGCTGGATGCAGGAAGCCCTCCCGGAAACCGTCGACATTCTGGCGACCCACCCCATGTTCGGCCCGGAGTCAGCAAAGGAAGGCTTGTCCGGCCTCCCCCTCATGATGCACCCGGTCCGCATGAACCATGATCAATACGCCGAATGGAGCCATTTCTTTTCGTCTCTGGGAATCATGGTCGTGGAAATGACTCCGGAGGAGCACGACCGCCAGGCGGCGATGAGCCAGGCCCTCACCCACATGATCGGCAGAACGCTCAACGCGATGGGAGTCGAGGAAACGCCCATCGGAACCCTGTGGTACCGCAAGCTCCTCGCCATCTGCAAACAGGTCGCCCGCGACTCTCCCGAACTCTTCCTCGACATGCAAACCCTCAATCCGCACGCGCAGTCGATGCGCGATTCGTTCTCCCGCGCCTGGGACGACGTATGCCGGAGCTTGACCGACCCCGATAATCGGGGCTAAATTATCTCTTATGGTAGATAATTCCGACAACGACCTTCTCGACCTCGACGAAGAGGATTACGATACGGTTCTCGCACCGGACATAGAGTTTTCCGGAAAGATACATTTTGAAGAACCCTTCATGATCAAGGGAACGGTTTCAGGCCTCATCGACGCTTCAAGCGACCTTCTCATCGACGAAGGCGCGACGGTGAACGCGGACATCCACGCCTCCCGCATCATCATCAAGGGCGCGGTCGTCGGAAACGTAACGGCAGACAAAATGGTCCACGTTTTCAGCTCGGGCAAACTGACCGGAGACGTCACCGCCCCGGAAGTGGTGCTGGAAAGCGGCTGCTATTTTACCGGAATCTGCACCATGAACAGGCCGGGTTCATGATACAAAGACTGATATCCGTTCTGGCCGCCCTCCTGCTCTGCGGCGCTCTCGCCGCCCAGGACGCAAAGCCCGACGCCTTGGCGATGTACCGGAGCGGCAGCTTCGAACAGGCGATAGAAATCTGTCTCGCGGAAATTTCCGCCTCCCCGGCGAATCTGGAAAGCCACGTCGTCCTCTGCTGGGCCCTCGTCCAGGCAGGCCGCTACGAAGAAGCCCGCTCGTGGGCCGAAAAAGGCCGCAAAATTTCCTGGTACGATCCCCGCCTCATCGAAATCCAGGGAGAAGCCTACTATTATCTGGGCCGGAACGATCAGTCCATCCGCCTGTTCCAGGAATACCTGTCCTACGCGCCCAACGGCTCGAGAATATCGATCGTCTACTGGTTCATGGGCGAAATCTACCTCCGCCAATCCCGCTTCCGCCACGCCGACATGGCCTTCTCTACTGCCGTTCATCTGGAGCCCCTCAACTCCCGCTGGTGGGTTCGCCTCGGCTACGCCCGCGAAATGGCGCGCGAATGGAGATGGGCGCTCGAAGCCTACAACAAGGCGATCGAGCTCGATTCATCCCTTTCAGACGCAGTCAGGGGACGCGAGCGCGTCCTGAAGCAGCTCTAGGCCGTTCAGATGGATATCGTACATTTCGAAACCCTCGGGTGCAAACTCAACCAGATAGAAACAGAATCTCTCGCCCATGCCTTTAAAGAAGCAGGCTTCCGCGTCACGCTCTCGCATGAAACCGCAGAAACAGCCTTCAAACCGATCGAACCGATTCTCCTATCCGTGGTGAACACCTGCACAGTCACCGGCAAAGCCGAACAAAAGGCCCGCAGGCTCATCCGCCTGCTCCTGAAAAACCACCCCGAAGCCGCCGTCCTCGTAACCGGCTGCTACGCCGAAGTGGAAGCCGACGCCCTCGCCGAAATAGACCCCCGCGTCGTGGTGATTCCGGGAACCCGCAAGGGCGAACTCGCGGAGCTTCCCGCCTGTCTCGCCGCCGAGCTCGTCGTGCATCCGGAACTTTCCGTACCGAACGCCGTACGCCGGTTCTTCCTCAAGCCGGCCGAAGGCCCCGAATCCTCCTTCAAACTTTCGACCGACGCCTTCCTTCTCCACTCCCGCGCCTCGATCAAAATACAGGACGGCTGCGCGAACCGCTGCTCCTACTGCCGCATCCGCCTCGCGCGCGGAAAATCGGTGTCCCTCGCCGCGGACGAAGCCGTCGCCCGGGTAATCGCCATAGAAGAAGCCGGCTGGGGCGAAGTCGTCCTCACCGGCGTGAACCTCTCCCAATACAAAAGCGGCGGCGAAGACTTCGCTCGCCTGCTCGAACGCATACTCGCGAACACCAAACGCATCACCGTCAGAATCTCGAGCCTCTACCCCGAGCGCGTCGACGAAGGCCTTTTGCCCATCCTCAAAGATCCCCGGGTCCGCCCGCACTTCCACCTCTCCGTCCAATCCGGCAGCGACCGCATCCTCAGCCTCATGCGCCGCCCCTACATGGCGGAAACCGTCTACCGCGCCGCCGAAGGCCTGCGAAGCGTCAAAAAAGATCCCTTCCTTGCCTGCGACATCATCGCCGGCTTCCCTGGAGAAACAGAAGAAGACTTCGCCCTCACCGAAAAACTATGCCGGGACATCGGCTTTTCCTGGATTCACGCCTTCCCCTTCTCCGCCCGCCCGGGAACCGAAGCCTGGTCAATGAAACCCAAAATTCCTGAACGGATCGCCGGCGAACGGGTGGCGATTCTGACCGCGATGGCCGAACAAAACCGGGAAAAATACATACAGAGATGGATGGGTGAAAAACTGGATGCGATAGTTGAAGGCTCCGAACGCGATTCGAAATTGTCCGTATTGACCGAAAACTATATTTCAGCGCCTCTCGCTTCCGCTTCCGCGGAAAAGGGCCAGCGGATCACGATCGTCCTGCGCCCAGGCCCTATAGCCGAGCCCGCCGACTGACCGCGCCCGATAGCTGAACAAATCGGTTGAGCTTTCCATCCCGATGGATTACACTAATAGATACCTACAAAGGGAGGACAACCGATGAACCGCCGAATCTTCCTTAACGGCTCTGCCGCGGCGATAGCGCTGACCGCAGCCGTATTCTCAGTCTCCTGCAGACAGATGTTTACGACCTCGCTCGCCGCGCCGCTGGCGAGAGACTCAATTACCATATCGTCTTCGGCCTCCACCAGCGACATCCTCGAAATCGCCGAGACCCAAGGCCTTTCGGACGCCTCCTCCGCCCAGGCCGTCCTTTCAGCCCTCGGCGGCAAAACCGAAACGGAGATAACCGCGCTTTCCGCGGAAGACCGGGAAACAGTGCTTAATCTCGCGTCCGCCGCGACCATCA
The DNA here is from genome assembly GCF_021021555.1 of Teretinema zuelzerae. NCBI lineage: Bacteria > Pseudomonadati > Spirochaetota > Spirochaetia > Treponematales > Treponemataceae > Teretinema > Teretinema zuelzerae. The sequence continues at coordinate 472,846 of NZ_JAINWA010000001.1, forward strand.
GCATGGAAACGCTCACGAATCTCGCGTCCGCCGCCACCGCCGATGAGGCAGACCCCGACGCGCTCATAGAAGACTTTTTCGCGGGTTTCGACTCCTCCGCCGATCTCCGCGCGGTCGAGACCATCCTCGCGGACACTGAAAACCTCTCCAACCTCGCGCCGGACGCCCTCATCACGGCCTCTGCCGTCGTCGTTGCCGACCTCGCCAGCGAGGTTCCCGCCGCGGATCTGATGACCCTCCTATCAGGCGGCACCCCGGAAACGGAGCTGACAGAAGCCCAGCAGGCCCGTTTCGATCTGGTTCTCGGCGTAAAAACGAATATCGAAAGCCGCAGCGACGAAGAACTTTCGTCGATAGAAGTGGGCGGCTTCAATCTCGCTGATCTGCTGGCCGGTTCCGGGGGAGATGAATAATGGACAAACGAACGCTCTGCGCCGCTGCCGTGCTGGCCGCCGCTTTTTCCTTCGCCTACGGCCAGTCGCCGGTGCGCCCAAAGATTGTCTCAGCCCGCCTCGCAGGCTTCGCCGGCCCCTTCGCGGCCCAGGAAGCCGGGATAGACACGCTTTCAACTAATCCCGCGATGCTCGCTTTCTCTGACAGCGTCTGGTCGCTCGGTCGGCTCGCAGCCCATGTGTCGGGCCCGCTTTTCGATCTCCCCGCCGTTTTCCAGGAAGACGACATTTCAGGCGCCATTCTCGACCTGGTCGGCGAAAACAACGGAATCTATATCGGAACCGAAATAACCGGCCCTCTTTCCATCGCGCACGTCGAACGCAATTTCGGCTTCGGCATTTTCAACAGAACCCTTATCGAAGCCGACATACCGAATCTATCCTACGGCAGCCTGATCGCCGGCGAAGAAGTCCTCATCGCCGGGGGATACGGATTAACGCTGTTCCGAAAAGACCTACATTCTCTATCCGCCGGCCTTCAGCTCAAAGGCTTTTTCCAAACCTACGCGACCCAAGGCGGTACGGCCCTGGGCATTCTCGATACCGCGGAAAGCATGGATCTCGCTTCGATCCCCACGCTTCTCGCCACAGGCTTCGGCCTCGACGCGGGGCTTTTATACAAGCTGGGCGACGGTTTTTCCGCCGGCCTCGTCTGCCGGGATCTGTATACGCCGGTGTTCACCACCGAATACGCCTCCCTGGACGATTATCTTGCCGGCAGCGCGGGCGACACGACCTACGCGCGAATCGAACCCGAACTCACAATCGGCGCAAGTTATAACCTGCAGCTCCCCGAAGACTGGATCACCATATCGCAATGGGGGTTCTATCTGGACTATCGCGATATATTGGGATTGCTCGACATAATTCCGGCGAATCCCGTACTCAACGTCGCGCTGGGAACGGAGATGATCCTCCTCGACGTAGTCAGTCTCCGCGCCGGAATCAACCAGACATACGCGGCTTTAGGCCTCGGACTGGACCTTTCTCTCTTCGCCCTGGACGTAGCCATGTACGGCAGCGAACTCGGCATCGACCCCGGCGCCCGTCCCCTTTTGAACATGGAAGTCTCGCTGGCTTTTGAATATTAATTCGCCTGTCGCTTGACACTTTACGGGAATTCCTGTAATCTCCTTTACATCAAATGATTTGGGCCACTAGCTCAGTAGGTAGAGCAACGCCCTTTTAAGGCGTGGGTCGATGGTTCGAATCCATCGTGGCTCAAACACTTTAATCCTTATGTTATAAGGATTTATTACCACCCGCAAACCGGGCGTAATACTGATAATTCTTCTTATGTGCAATGAATGTGCAATAAGCGCGTTCCAGAGCAACGCCCCACTAGGGTGCTGTTCACACATAACAAAAGTGATTGGTATTATGTCCGGTTTTATTTTAACCAAACGTGGTGATCTTCCTAACTATTATGTCAGCTTCAAAAACCCTCTAACTGGCAAATATGGTACAAAAAGATGTACTGGGACTTCTGATCGAAAACAAGCTGAAAAAATAGCCTATCAATGGCTTGTATCTGATTCTGATAATGATAATAAAAAACTTTCCACCAAGAACCTCCTTGATGCAATCAAATTCTCTGAATTAACAATTGATGACACAAAGCAAATTGTTGAACTCCTACAAATTAAGGGCTTAGTTGTTTCTGCTGTTTTAAAAGAAGACAAAAGCGATATACCATTGATCGCTTTTCTTGAGAATTTTTGGACAGCTGAGACATCACCGTATATTAAAGAAAAACTCAGAAAACAACATGGAATCCACAAACGATATATCACGAAACAATATGGAGCTATAAAGAACTATTGGAAGCCTTTCTTTAAGGATGTTAAACTTGGATCCTTAACCCGAGATGATATAAATAAGTTTATAGACTGGATGGGACTCTCCCCTACCCCTTCAACATCGCCAGGAAAGAATGCAATGATTAAGGCCGGAACATTAGCATTACGATGGGCAGCAAGAAACGGATATCTACCACATGATATTACACAGGGATTGATGTTTTTTAGTGGAGAAAATAATAAGAGAGAAATTCTAACACCAGAACTAGCAGCTGCTGTATTCCAACGTCCATGGAAAAATCCAACATCAAAACTTGCCAATCTCCTTGCGATGTGCACAGGAATGCGAGCAGGAGAGATTCAAGGGCTTAGAAAACAGGATTTAGGAAAATCATGTTTATACATACGCCACTCATGGAATTTTGATGATGGTTTGAAAACAACAAAGAATAATGAAAACAGAATTGCGGAAATTGTTTTCCCAGAGCTTATGGGTGCAATTATTGACCAAGCCAATTCAAATCCTTATGAGGAAGGCCTCGAGGGGTATGTGTTTTGGGCTTCTATCCCTAATAAACCATGTGAATCAAAAATATGGCTTGCAGACCTTCGAGAAGTTTGTAAAGAAATAGGCATTAATGACCCCTCATGGGTTACTTTCCATGCCTGGAGACACTTTTTTGCTACATATATGCATGGCAAAGTACAGGATAAAGTACTCCAAATGGCCACAGGCCATAAGACTAACGCAATGCTTCAACATTATGCAAATCACACTCGTTTGGAAGATATTAATGAGTTAAAGGAGGCTCAAAAGAGTGTTTTTGAACCAATATTAGGTAAAATTATCGATTTATAGTTATTTAGCTCCCTGATGTTGTCGACAAAGGAAACAATCAGGAGGCTAAATGAATTATTCCCAAGGTCAATTTATGCTCCAAGCATGCAAACAAGAAATGCGCTGTCCTAAATGTAAAAGAGGAACACTTACCTCAGCAGAGGATATAGACAAACACTTGATCTGTGATCAGTGTGATTATGTAGTCTGGAGCGGGTATGATGAGGTAATGCGAGAGTATCGTGAAACAAAAGCTTGATAATGAAGTATAAGTGGTGAAAATTAAGAAATTGAATAATATCTCCACTGGATGTAAAATACTTAAGTTGTTCAGTATAAACTAATGTTAGATTGACCCTTCGGGCGGAGGAAAGATGAATATAAACTATTCTGAAATATGGTATACATATTCAACATACTTTTCCGGTAATCAACTTGTCCCATTAAGTATTATTTCTGAAATATTACTACGAACTAACATTACAGATTGTATATACACAAACGAAGGAAATTACAGAATATTATCTGGTGATAAAGTCATAGAAAAAGAGATTGATACAGAATACAACCCAGAAATGACACGAGGTTCATTTTCAATAAAAGATTGGCCAGAAAATGATTTTACAAAGGAAGTTTTATATCAAAACTGTATAAACTCATTTTTCGAACGGAAATTATTAAATTACGATGGTAAATATGTAGATAATAGTTATATTCGGTTTTCAGTAGGAGAAGCTGTTTTATTATTTGAACACGATGATAAAATATTGTATCCATTTATCACAGTATATCCTACAGGAATTTTGATTCTTGAATTTAGAGGTATTTATAATAAGAGTTATGGTATAGATGACTATATAGACAATTGCGTTGATTTTTCTCGAAAAGTTTATTCGAAATGTTATACAAGCAAACAACTATCAAAATTATCACGAAATATAATTAATTGGACTGGAGAATGTTCGGAGATAATTGAAGATAGTGGTGAATTTAAGTTTGAACTTTTTGAGTTTATTGTTGGAGAAAAACATCGTACACTAACCACTATTGCCACAACAATGTTTGAAATAATAATAACATTGATGAATCATGTATTAAAGAAAAGTAGTCTTGAAATTGGAAATATATGGATTCATAAGCCACACATTCATTTATTGAAATACACAAATCAAAAAAAGTTAGCGAGCGAATGTGTTGAAATGAATTCAAAGGAACTAAAAAAAATATTACTAGATATTAGTAGATCATATGAAGATTATATTGAAACTTATGAATTGAAGAACTTAAGAAAATTCAATGATTTTGCTAGGTTTTATGCATCAAATTTAACTCTGACTGTTTGGAGTAAGGATGGCATAAAGAATGAGACAACTTCATTTGATCCAAATTTTAATCATTGTGTATACCATTCTGAAGTAACAGATCGTTTTTTGGATTATATCAATATGCTGTATGAACAGTCATTTAATTATATAAATAATTGCATGAGTTATGATCAGTTGCTTTATCATCAAACAAGTCATTATTTATTAGAAAATGATTTAATGCATATTTCAAAATATGGTGAGATTGAAGATATGATTTCATATGCAAAAAGCGTTTTACGTATAGAGGAAAAAGCAAATAATGCTTTAAACTTACTTGAGCTTAAAAAAAGCGAAATTGATTTTGCCAAAAACAAACAAATCACTGTCTTTAGTTATGTAATTACTTTCATTTTTGGAATAATTTCAACAGGAGCTCTTTCAAATGACCTAATAACACCATTGTATAAATATTTAGGTTTACCAGCAATTAATAATTGCTATCTGGAGAACTTGTTAATGTGGGGAATTAGTTTTTCTGCAATCTTAGTGAGTGTTTTTATTGCTTATCATTTGATAATACGGAACAAGAAAAAAATCTAACAACTGCTTCAACCTGATAATTCCTTTTGTCATGAAAATTGCAAGTCGCTTCGCTCGGCAATTTTCACGCCAATCCCTTCGGGCCGGAATTACAGGTTAAGCAAATGTTAGGCAGACCCTGCGGGCGCAGATAAGAATAGGAGATTTTCTTGGTAAAGTATCATGTTTTAACGCTTGTAAAAGATCTTGGTCATACTAAATCAGTTATTAACCCAATATTGTTTGAAACAGGTATTGGCTTAGTTTTATTTGATGCTGGTTATCCAAACCAAATAAAAGACTTTGAATCTGAATTCTCAAGATTAGGGTTTTCTATAAAAGATTTAGCTGTGATAGTAATATCACATCATGATCATGACCATATTGGTTCATTAAATGATTTAATATCTATTAATAAAAATATTCAAATATGGGCTAATGAAATTGAGGCAAGTTATATTTGTGGAAAGAATAAATCATTGCGATTGCTTCAAGCAGAAGAATATAATAAAACGTTAAATGATAATGAAAAAATATTTGGAGAACAGTTTGTTGCTTATTTGAAAACAATTGATACTGTACCAGTGGATAAGGTAATAAATGATAATGAAAGTATTTGTACTGGCTTAAAAGTAATAAATACATTTGGGCATACTCCCGGTCATATATCGCTATATTTAGAAGAAGAAAAAATTCTCTTTGTAGGGGATGCCTTAGCAATCGAAGATAATAAATTGATAATTGCAAATCGACAATTTACTCTTGATATGAATGAGACTGTAAAAAGTATCATGAAAATAATCAATATAAATGTTAGTAAAGTAATTTGTTATCACGGTAATCAATTCATTGGAAATGTGACAAATAGCTTAAATGAATTATTGAAGAATTTGCCTAACAACTAGTTCAACCTGACAATTCCTTTTGTCATGAAACTTGCTGGTCGCTACGCTCGGCAAGTTTCACGCCAATCCCTACGGGCCGGAATTGCAGGTTAACTAAATGTTAGAGCGACGCCTTCGGCGCGGCGAGAAAAGGAATAAATATGAACGGCGTTATTGAGTATTTACAAGACGAACATACAAAGCTTAATATTATTAAACTGATTAAAAATAATTTATATTTATATCATCAAATTAATACAAATGAGAAAATACAAAGTTTTTCTGGTTCAATATATAATTATTTTGTTTCTGAGTGTATTCAAAACAATCAATACATATCTCTCTCAAATGAAACAATAAACCGAATTAATGATATTTATATAAACCTTGTTAAAAAGTTAAAACAAATAAGTACAGACAACTACGATAATGAATTAATTGAATCAATAGTGATTAACCATAGAGAACAGTTATTAAAAGCATTATCTGAAAATGAGTATCACAAATGCGATAACCAACTGTATATTCCTTGTTCCGAATATTCCGGTTCTTTTCAATATACTTTATTAAGGCTAAACCAATTCAGATTGCTGGAACCAGTTATGGATATTGGTTGTGGAAAAGATTATGAATTATTAAAGTATTTAGAACATGCTGGTTATAAAGATATATTTGGTATTGATCAATATATTTCTGATAATAATTATATTGCATGCACCAATTGGTTTGATTATAAATTTGAACCAAATAAATGGGGTACAGTTATAGCTCACATGTCTTTTTCTAATCATTTTCGCCGTAGTTTAATAAATGAAGATATAAATCTAGAAAAGTATAAAGACAAATATGCAGAGATATTAAGATCACTTCAAATAAATGGATTATTTATATATACACCATCAATAAAGCAAATAGAAAATAGCATTAATAAAAGCTATTATTCAGTAGCATATTATGAAAATATGAATGATAGAAATCTAGATACTGTTGTTATAAAAAGAAATCTCTAACAACTGCTTCAACCTGTCAATTCCTGTTGTCATGGTTTGTGCTGGTCACTTCGCTCGGCACAAACCCATTATCAGTCAAGATAGTTTACGCCACTAGGAGGCGTAAACTATCTTGACTGATAATGCCCCTGCGTCAGTAAAAGTACATACTAAACTTGAGCGACTAGTTGAAAAAATATATGGTAGGTTTTTTACTGATGATTATGAGCAAGTAGCATTTCTATTTGAAGAGTATTGAAAATTAGCTGAAGAAACACACTGAATATTTAGTTTATATCTAACTTGGAATAGCAACAGGTGTTTAAAACACCTGTTGCCCTGCTGCTTATCAAATCTATTTTAAAAGCAATCGCGACACGATACTATCCATAATCGTCCAGCTCTTTAATGGCCTCCCTCATGTGGATAGTATCGAAAGAACAAGAAGCGAGCTAATAACGAAGGATAAACAATTAGCTTCACATGAAGCTTATTCCGCAAGAGCATACTATTTCATCACAGTTTTTAATTAGCTTCACATGAAGCTAATTCTCTACAAAGAGGAAGAGTTGTAATTGACACTGATATCCTACTGGCCCGCATACAGGGCAAGATAAAGGGTGTATTACAGAGTGGTTTATTTCGTTATAGAACATACATTTATTTGTATTACATTTCTTATCCTGTATTACAGAAGATATATAACTCTATACCATATATAAATTTAAGTGTATTACAAGCAGAAAACCAGACAGAATAATGCTAAATCAACAAAAAAAAGCCCTGAACCAGAGTGTTCAGGGCTTAATCGGTATCAGCTAATTAGCTTCATGTGAAGCTAATTTATGGCTTGAGAGAATTAGCTTCATGTAAAGCTAATTTATGATAGATTGTTTTTGGAAGTAATCGGTAAGACGTGAACGCAGGACTAAATCAACTGGCTCAAGAAAACGAACTGCAATATCATTACAAGGAATTCCTGTAATATCGAGTACTTGCTTTCTTAATACGACAGCTCGGAGAGAAGCAATTTCACTGGGAGACGAAAACTGAATTTTTATAACCAGCTTATCGTCTCCATCAATCAGCTCATTATCAAGGCATAATAATCGTGCACCTGAGAAAGAAATATTTTGAATAGAGCAATCTATTTTTTCTCCATGAAGCCACACTTCGTTATCCATCGGCTTTATGCGTAGCGCATCAATATTTTCTTTAGACGCACTAATACGTACATCAGCTCGCAGCTGTTGTACCTGTGAAATATCAAGAAGGGCTACCCAAAGTTCATGTAACGGAGTCGGTAATTTTTCTGGGGAATATAAAAATGTTAGTATTCAATGTTTTGTTTTGGTTTGCATTATTGACTCATACGATATTGGAATTAAAAACGAATCGTAACGAGTTCTAATTTTCAGATATATTGGATTGATGAACTGAACATTTTTTTCATTTGAAATAAACGAAATGTGTTTTTTCGAGAAAGCAAATAGAACCGAGGGCAATATCATATTCGCAGTATGTATTGATGAACTGGTGATACCAAGATGGGAGATGACATCAGGTGTTAGTAGAACATCCATGTGAAAGACTCCTTTGAAGTAATGAATCAACCGCTTCATACGAGATCTTGCCTTTTGCGAGCAAGAGTATTCCAAGCCGTGTATAAAATAAATCAGATAATGAATATGTATAATCAGGATAGTGTTCCCGAAGATATGAGACTGCGCGTTTTGTTTTATCAACCCGAGAGGCGAACTGCTTAAATAGAATTGTTACAGGTAAGGACAAGCCAGGTAATGAGCTTATCCCAGTTTCAGTATTTCTTACACAATATACTCTTCGATGGGCAGGGAAAGTGTAATACAGGAATAACACAGCATGAGGGGGATAGAGTAATTCAACACCGTTTGGTTTTTCAATCATGGTGTCCTCATGACCATCAGCATAGAGAGTATAAAAATGAGGTGTATTCAATATCTCAACACTCAGAATTCTATTCTTCATATAAATCACTATACAGCGAATAAGAAAAAGTGCAATACAATGACATTGACGCATACAAGAGGTTGTTGTTATACTAACTACAAGCTGAACTCAACGACAGAATCAATCACTCGATTTTTCTTACGAATCATTATTCGTGAGCATTGATTGATTTCCTCATCAGAGAGGTGTCTATGAGTATCAGAGAACGGCAGATCACTGACGAACTTTTTTATAAAAAGTTTGAACGAACTTATCAAAACCTTACATTAACCGGAAAAGCACCATGGCTCAAAGAAGGAAAGATTGAACGTGATATAGCGTACAATCCAACTTCCGGAGTTATATTTAAAGGCGTTAATGCACTCATGCTTGAAATGAGTGCTGCTGAGCAAGGATTCAAAGAATCCAGATGGTTATCAGAAAGCGAAGTAAATAATTTCAGATTACGAGTTCGCCCAGGAATGGAACCAACTCCCATTGCCTATGTGAACCGCTATGCTCATATAACCGACGTACATCCATCAACTGGAAAAGCATTCGACGAAAAGCATCCGAAGCAGAAATACTACTACATGTACAATATTGAACAACTGAAAGAGTGTTCGATGCTACGAGAATCAGGCTTAACACTTGATCGAGCACTGGTTCAAGAAAAGATTAAAACAGTTGTAGAGAATACCAAGACAAATCGGTTTCCCGAAATACTTGATAAAGTAAGTAGTACAGCAGAACAGAAAACAACGGATGATAAGTCACGGCTTATCGCTCAAGAACTTTCACGTTATCGCATGACTCAAGAATTCAAAGGCAATTTTATTCCACAGGCTCCACTACTTGCCATGAAAGATGCTTCAATTAAAACACACGGAGCTACACTTCTTACAACCTTATATCACGCAGAGGTTGCAAAAGATCGTTTTATCTCCCGAGGAATGAATCTTGAAAATGATAAAGTGCGAACAGTCGCACGAACTAGACAACAAGAACATCAACAAGGGCTTTCACTGTAAGAAATGTCACAATTTAAATAATTAGCTTCACATGAAGCTAATTATTTTTTATCTCACCTGAGCAAGCATTCTTTTAACAACTGTTCGATGGAGCAAAAATACAATGAGCGATTCTGACTTTAGAGAAGCAACCCGCGATACCTATACCTTCACCCCTTCAGTCGGAGCTGATGGTTTTATTGATTACACGGGAGTAGAACCGGATAAAGTTTACCTTGCAAACCGGAAAACAATACTGGAAGAAGAATACCCTTCCTATCTTCCACCAGTACACATACGAAGAAATACCAACTATGACATTCCTGCGTACAAGGTACGTGATAATGTGTATTTACTTCGTGAATCCGATGAATTACGGCGTGATGAGAATGGGAAACTCCAAAATCCACGTATCTATAAAGTCTCGCTTGATGTATATGCCGCCTTGGTAAATTATCATCTTGAGTTTGACCGTGCCGCCTTTTTAGCAGTCGCAAAGCAAAACGAAGAGTCACGTGTAAAAGCATTAAAAGAAGGAATAAATGAATACCCTGCAATAAGAGAAAAAGATATACCAATAATCCCTGGTAGATTTGATGTACGTTCAATAAGCAACACGTACACCCATAGATACCCGCATATAGAACATAAACCATCCAGGGTTTCCTTAAAAAGCACTAAAAGCGGACGAATGGGGGTAGAAGCCTTTTATTTCATTCAAGACATGAATAACGCGTATGGAGGAACGTTAAATCGGGGCGGCATATTTAGAATGCACCGTGAATGCCTTGATGATGTTAACCAGAAAATACTCGATATGGAGCTACAGAAGGCCGACTGGGAATCGACCTGGACTAAGGGTCGGGAAACCTCGTATGGGGATACAAATCTTGATGATTCCCTGCTGCAAACGTATGGCATACGGGTTAAACGACAGAACGGTGAGAATATATACAAAAAGGAGATTGAGGAGCTAAAAATAGCTCTTGATCGAGTTCATTCAGTATTTGGAAATATCTCTGATGTTTCACAAGCATGGGGGCTAAAAGTAAGCCATGCAGGAAACACAAAGATGCACGCTTCAAAGTATATCGGTCTTTTTACCCCGTACTATCGGGCAATCGGTATTTCCTTTGCTGGAGGTGAAGCCGAAGCAAGCCTGACGGCAATTCACGAATATGCGCACTTTATGGATCATTTGTCCGGCAAAGAACTAAATGCATGGCACGCTTCCGATATTCCAGGAACTCTTGAAAACCAAATTGCGGTGGAATTCCGTGGACAGATGATAGATGTAAAAGGCGCATATTGGAGCAGAACGTGTGAGTGTTTTGCCCGTGCGATAGAAGAGTATGCACAGATCACGCATATTCGGGACCAAGAGGTGGTTGACAACTTTTCGCTCGACTCTATAAACAAAATCAATGCAAAAATAGCGAAGCCCGGTAGTGTGAAATATCTTCCTTTCAAAGAAAATATAGAACCTTTGGTTACTAGGCTTTTAGAGCAGTATAGAGAGCGTTATACAAGTAAACAGCAAGAGGTGAGTAAGTCCGGTCTTGTTCTGGAAAATACTACGAGCAAAGCTATTCCTGCTATTCCTCAGGAAACAACTATTGAAGAGCTTGAAAAAGAGGTCTATAACCTGGCCGTAGAAAAAAACAGACTCGACACAGAAGCAAGAAGTATAACTGAAAAAATAAATGAAGAACGCAGAATTCTTTTCGAGCAGGAATTGAAAAGAATCAGTACAGAAATAGGAGCCATTGATAGGAAGCTATTATTGCAAAGTGAATCAGGCGGTGCTGAAGAACTGGCACGCAACCTCGAAGGACAGAAAAAGGAACTTACTGAAAGATACAATGCCGTTCGTTATGAGTTTACCCCTGAAAGCGAAAAACTTAGTGCGTATCGTGAAAAAGATTCTCAACTAAACTCTCGCTTACAAGATATAGAAAAAGAAGGTATGCGACTCACCCTCAAGTTGATGGAACTTGAGAAGAAGGAAGAGACGAGAAAAAAAGACAAAAGGGAACATTCGCTACTGACAGGGACTTTTACTCAGCTAGAATTATTTGAAAAGGCAGCAGAATATAGTGCGCAAAAGCGGGAAGAAGGGGGAAGTGTAACCGAAATAATCGAAGGAGATCCTACGGTAACGCGGGAGCACATAAGAGAAGCAAAAGCGGCACAAAGAAAATATACCAAGGGGATTCTCAAGGGAACAAAAAGCGGATTATGGACAGCCTTGAGGGATTTCAAAAAGCATGGTGTCTTTGATATTCAAGGCGCTCAGGTGGCAACCGGTCAAGACGGAAAAATTACCCGTGAAGGATGGGAGCAGCTTCACCAGGCATTGCATATTTACCGAGATAAACGATTTGAAACATTCCGGGTGCTTTTCGTCACCCCTGATGGGGTTATCACTGACCAGTTAGCGATTTCTAGCCATTTACCCACAAGAGTAGCTCTTACATCACTCAATGGTGAACTGGGAGATTACGTTAGAGACTATGCAGTACGAACAAATACCAAGATTGTATTTATCCATAATCATCCTTCAGGGAATGTATCGCCATCGTTGCAAGATGAAACAATGACCAAAGACCTTGAAGCAATATTGGTTGGTGCAGATGGACGGCCTCTTTTACTCGGACATATTATTCTTGACCATGACTCTTTTGGATTATACCAAGCGAATACCTGGGAAACAATGCGTTCTGTCACTCAAGGACATGATCCTCTACTGAAGACACGCTTGCCGGAATTTACACAAGAAAGAATCAACAATCCGGTGGTATTACGTGATATAGCTGAAGAAATAAATGAAAGTGACAGATGGAATAGTACTGACTGGGTTCCTGTAGCGTTTACCGGTGCCGATGCTCGTATCAGTGGTATTCGGTACTATTCTAAAGAATGGTTTGAAACCGTTTCTTCCAATGATATGGCGCGACAATTTCAGTCTGTGAGCGTTCAAACAGGTGCAATATGGGCATTTCCCATTATTTCGGATGAACTTGCTCAGGATACCCAATTATGTACAGCGGTTAAGGAGCACATGAAAGACGGGTGCTTCATGGATTTCTATATTGCAGGGGCAACGTCAGAAGATTTTGACCTGTATCATTACAGAAGCTCTTTTTTCTCATTTCCATTTATGACGAAATCGGAGATGAAAGAGCGAACGACGACTGAAGCAACATTCGCTCTTGAAGAGCAGAATGTCATCATAGATACAACGGATATGTCTGTGGCATCGAATGAACAGGAAGAACATGGAGGCCATGAACATGCTGAGAAACTCTTCCAAACGGACATTTCCCCAGGGCTTTCGACGGCGATTGCGAATATCTCAAAAGCGGATATTGGGAAACCGAATGAACGTATTGTAATCACCGAACAAACACCTTTTGTTTTTACGAAACTGGGACTTCCAAACAAGAGCATTGAGATGTACCAGGATAAAATTGCACGGAGTATAATGCTGCCCGTAACCGAACGACATGGGCATAATAACAGTATTACAAAAGAAAACGTATTAGAAGTATTTTCTCAGATTGCTAATCCACGGGCAATATTCCGATCCAAAGATTCGATATCGTTAATCGCCGTATATGATCTGTTAGATGTGAAAAACGAACCTATTATGATCTCACTAAAAAATGAAAACAGAACGATAGAGGCGAACCTTGTTACCTCTGTTTACGGAAAACCTACACGGGATATAGAATTTTGGATTGAAGGGGGACAACTTCTGTATGTCAATGACATGGAAAAAGAAAAAGCATTCATGCTGCCTTCGCGTCAATTGCGTATGAGCAACATAAATGCTTCTATCGATTTAAATATACTTTGCAAATCGGTGATTGTCAACAGTGGTTTTGTACAGGAATCAAAACAAGAATATACAAGAGGAAATGGAGGAAGAACGATGGAAGATAACAGAAAAGAAGCAAATTCATTGGAATCTTTTGTGTTAAGTAATGAGCAGGACAGAAAGCGTTTTTATGCAAGCATCGGTATTGACCCTGCTGAACCCTTGTTTCCCGATGGGAAATCATTACAAGACATTACTTCGGTTGTGGCGGGGCCGCAAGAATATGATGAATCTGGCTTTATCACCAGAAAAGAATATGTGCTATCAGCAGATGATGTGTTATATGCAGCATTTGTTTCTGATAAAGACCATGAACAGGGTACGCCACTTTCGTCTATACACGGACTTGACAGTTTTCTAGTCAAAAAGAACTTCAATCTCGATGGTATAGAACAAGGAAATTACTTATTCAATAAAGCACTCGCAGAAAGAGAGAGATTTCTCGAAACACAGGAAGACCTGAGAAACCATCAACAGTCTGAAGCCAAAGAAGCAATAGAAGAACCTAAAAAGTCGTATATTCAGCTACACACAGAACGGATTCTTGATTCTCTTAAGTCAAGTTCCGCCCCGTTCCTTGGTCAACCGGCTAAGAATGCTTCCATTACACTTGTACCACAAGCAATCCGTTCTGCAGAAACAGGAAGAGCGTTTCGTGGAATGAATCAAATCATTGCGCAAATTATGACACAGGAAGCAGGTGGAAAAGACTACGAGCTTATTACCTACGAACAGGCAAAACGGCATGGGGCAGGTATTAAGAAAGGTTCTGTAGGGATAAATCTTACTACATTTGATGCTGCAACCAAACATCAGAATGTCTATCGCTATTATCCTAAATCCTCTGTATATAATCAGGAAAAACTTCCAAAATTACCAGAACAGAACAAGAATCCTGAAATTATAGTCGAGTGTAATGATACAACACCAGATAAATATCTTGGTAAGTATCTAGCGGCAACATCTCTCGGCGCTCGATTCGAAACTACGAAAGATACGATGGAGGCATTTCAGAAAAACCTTGAGGAAGATCTCAAGCGATCTTACGATGAGAAGTGTTATACCAGAATTTTCGAGCTTGGGAATAAAGCGAGCGTGATTTGTCAAAATACCATGAGTGAAATTGGACAACAAGCACGTGACGCAGAAAAAATCAGGCAAAAGGTGAGTGAAAGCAGATCTAGATATGAGCCATATAACCCGGTTACAGGGGAGAAGTTTGTTGGTTTGGCCGCAAAAAAAGCTCAGCATGTTATGGGGATGAGCAATTCTCATGATCCACGATTCTTAGAGCTTTCCGATATATTGAAGGCCGGATTAAAACTAAAAGAGGCTGTAAAAGAGCCCTTGGTTATCTCTGATAATGGTAAGTCACGATTC
Source organism: Teretinema zuelzerae (assembly GCF_021021555.1). Taxonomy (NCBI): domain Bacteria; kingdom Pseudomonadati; phylum Spirochaetota; class Spirochaetia; order Treponematales; family Treponemataceae; genus Teretinema; species Teretinema zuelzerae. The sequence goes on from NZ_JAINWA010000001.1 coordinate 487,932, forward strand.
TTCTATAATGCAAAAGATGTTGAAGGGGTACCACCTATCAAGATTAAGACAATCAGTCTGAATCAACAACGAAGTAAAACTGATGCGGAGCTGCAATTATGAGAAACGGACTTCTTATACTATTACTCATATGTCTTTCACTCTTAATCATTGGGTGTAAGAAATTTCAAAGTCGCTCTTCACAAGAAAATCCGTATGTTGGAACATGGATGAGCACATATGTATATAAATCTGGATATACAAACTCATATTTTATGCCAGTCGCAATTAAACTTGTAGAGCACGTGATGACTGTAAACGAGGACGAAACCTTTGAACAAAGTGTTAATCTACAATATGTCGATGATACAGTCTCCATATCTTCATATTCTGGTACATACACATTTTCAGATACTGAAATTACTCTTCATATGACAAGAGGATTCTCAGATAATGAGATTATTCTAGAAGACAGACTGCCTGGTAATGAATCATATCTAAGGCAGAAAAATAGCATAACAGCAAAGGAGGTGTACTTCTCAGAATCACCAGAAAGAGATGAGTATAATCAGTTAAAATATCCAATTCTTCTTACTTATACTAAAAAATAGCGTATAAACATCAAATTGGTGAATCTTAGAGCCCCCAACTTTAATTTTGGTACTATCATAAGAAAGGCCAGTTCAGAGGGACTGGCCTTTCTTGTTGATAACACTTACGAACCACCGGAATATCACTCAAATACCTATTACAGAAGTAAGAATTACAATAATACCCACAATGTGTCAAAATACGATACCCTTGTTGTTCATGTAATAGAATTCGCTCAATCAACAAGGATGAAAACATTCTGGTTTTTCAAAAGCAGTGTTTAATTAAACCCTACTTTTCTTATAGGAAGTAAGAATTTTAAAAAAGTACACTTGTTAACTAGGTCATACTCTGATTAGTTGAACAAATAAAGACCGTATCTTCTGAATATCAGTAAAAAGACTAATAAGATATTAGAAATATTCAAAATAGTGCAAATTCAAAGATCAAAATGTAAGAACATAGGTATAAGTCAACACAAAGAATGACCTATAAAAAAATTAGTGTCATTTTTTTATATCATGTTATACTGGTCAGTAGAAAAACCTTTGAAATATATGAATTCATCAAGAAAAATTATCTAAGGATATTATATGGTATAACTATTTATTAACTACTGATATATTGTGGTTCTTTACTAGTTCTTTTTACATATTAATGAAAACCATATTAACGTCCTAAAACAAGATAATATTGATTCTTGTCACGTACACAAGAAGTTTCTATATCGACAAGTAACTGTGAATCTATCACTCCTGACAAGCTACATACGAGAATTGATAGATTCGTAGTTTCTATCAATCTTGTTATATAAATTTATATTTATCATATTATCTTGTTGTTTTACATAAATGCATAATTTATAGCGAACAGCCAAACAGATGTTAGATTCACGCCTTCGGCGGGCGAAGAAATAGAAATTAATGTTTTTTAACATTAAATACTCAATTAAAGGAGGTGAAAAAATGGCATATCAGAAACCTGTTATTGTTGCACAGAGCACTGTGCAAATGGCCGAGTGTAGACCTAACTCTAAGCCGGCCGGACGACCTTGCAATCCGCCTGGACCTGGCGGTCGTTAAAATTGGTAATAGTGATGATGCAAGCAGTTGCATCATCACTATTCTATTCGGGAGGACAGTGTAATGTACTATCAAATAAAATCTAATATAATGTTCAGAAATTATGATAAATTCGGTTATATAACCGATAACAGAAATTATTGTTATAAAAAGAAATCTGGTAATAATTTTGTTGTCGGTGATAAAATTCTTTCAGAATCAGGAGCTTTATTTGTTAGCGTCTTGTCATTGCAGCCAAAAGAGATGTCAGAATTGGTAACCCAAATAATGAAATGTATAGCTGATGTTGAATATGATGTGATAAATAAAGATGCAAAAGAGTTTTACAGTTTACTTGAAGGTGAGGGCTTTATAGTCTCAGGTGAAACATTTGATGAGTGCAAAAAAAATAATACTAATGCGTTTAAAACAGTAATTTCAGAAAAAAATAAAACCAGTATAGATTGTATAAACAATAATATTCAGTTAGATACACAAGACTTTTTTAATAAATATTATGGTAGTAGTCCATTATTGAGAAGTATTCATATAGAGATAACTAGTGTATGTAATGAAAGGTGTATACACTGTTATATCCCAAATGAATTCAAAAATCATCATATGGATTTAGCTTTGTTTAATAGGATAGTTGAAGAAAGTACAGAAATGAAGGTGTTAAATTTTACTTTAACAGGTGGCGAGCCTATGCTTCACCCCAATTTCCTAGAAATTATCAGTACCTGTAAAAAAAGAAATATATCAATGAATATATTATCTAATTTAACAGTTCTTAGTGAGGAAATATTGGATGAAATAAAGTCAAATCCTCTCATAAGTATTCAAGCTTCATTATATTCAATTGATCCAGACGTTCATGATGAAATAACAACAGTAAAAGGGAGTTGCAGTTTAACTAAAAATGCAATTAAAAAGCTTGTTGATAATAATGTAAATATTCAAATAAGTTGTCCAATTCTTAAGCAAAATGTTCACTGCTATTTAGATGTAATAAATTGGGCGAGAGAAATGAATATTAATGTTTCTAGCGACCATAATTTGCTTGGAAAATATGATTCGAATACAGATAATTTAGATTGTCGTCTTGATTATGAAGATATCCGTAATATTCAAAAAAATATCAGTTATACTGATAGAAGTGATTTAGAAAAAGATATTGAGGAGAAGAAAGCGTTGTCTATGGATGATGCAATTTGTAGCGTTTGTCGCTATTCTTTCTGTGTTTCAGAAAAAGGAACTGTGTATCCTTGTGCCGGTTGGCAAAATTGTGTCATAGGTGATTTAAATAAATCAACATTAAGTCAAATTTGGTATGAATCTAAGGAAATAAGTTATCTGAGGAATTTGAAGATTAAGGATTTTAAAAAATGTTTAGGTTGTGAGGATAGAATTTATTGCTCTATTTGCATGGCACGAAATGCAAATGAGAACAAATCGCATGATCCAATGCAAGTCAGTAAATACCATTGTGATTTAGCGCGTTTAAAAAAAGAAATGTTAATGGAAAATAATCTAACAACTGCTTCAACCTGATAATTCCTTTTGTCATGCTTTTTGCAGTCGCTACGCTCGGTAAAAAGCACGCCAATCCCTTCGGGCCGGAATTACAGGTTAAGCAAATGTTAGTTGGACGCCTTCGGCGCGCGAGGAGGAAATAGTTGATTAGTCAAAATGAAGCAAATTATCAATTAAATATTGATAAGCAGAGGGTTGATGAAAACATTGTGCAATTTCCACTTAAGGGATCAAAAGTATCAGTAAAAATAGAATCTTTTGATAAGAAATTGTATTTCAATTTAGATGTTAATAATACCCCAAGTACTAATTCAAAAATTACCTATCAAACAAGAAATTTAGAATCCGTCATTCTTGTTCGTCTTGATATTAATAGTGCACATCGTAATCCAATAGTTGATAATCCACCTCTTCCACAATTTTTACCGTATAACGGGATGTTAATTAAAGGAACACACATTCACTTTTATGTAGAAAACTTTTTTGATAGTTGGGCTATACCGATAGAAGATATGCGGTTTAGTAATGGTGATTATGAATTATTGAATTATTTTTATAAAATAAGTTCAATAATAAAACCTCCAATATTTGAATATGGATTTGCAATATGATTAATAATCTTTTAGATAATTATCAAATATGGTTAAAAGATAACTTTATTGTTAATGACAATGAAATTATCACACCGTTTACAGATTCTCATAATGATTTGATTCATTTTAGAATTGATACGAGCGCAGATACAATGGTGATTACTGATGACGGTTATACTGTGAGTAATTTAAATATTTCTGGCTTTAATTTTACTGAATCACGTCAGTATTTATTTGAATCAATTTTAAAAATAAATGGGTTGTTTGTAGATGATCATGATGCTCTTAAAATGATTTTACGGAATGAAAGTGTTGGAATTCAAATGCATAATTACATTAATGCATTAAAAGAAATTGGTAATCTCTTAGTTCTTTCGCAACAGAACATTCGAAATTATTTTAGAGAAGATGTTGAACATTTTTTTCAAGAAAAAAACATACCGTTCTCTAAGAATGTGAGGCGAAAGGGGAAAAGTGGTTTAGATCATTATTTTGATTTTCAACTAGATAAAACTCCAATGAAACCTGAAAGAATAATCAGAGTTATTGGCTCAACAGATACAAAAAGCGTTCAATCACTACTTTTTAGTTGGAATGATATTAATATCAGAAATGATTTACAGTTAGTTACTTTCATAAATGATAAACTTAGACCTTTAAGCGATAAAATGGAAAAAGCGTTCAATCAATATAATGTTATTCCCGTTGAATGGAAAAAACGAGAATTGGCGCTAAATATTTTATCGGCTTAAAAAAAATCAACTAACAACTGCTTCAACCTGACTTATTTGCTTGTCACGGATTTTTGCACTTCGCTACGCTCGGCAAAAACCGCGCCAAGCAAAACGCAGGTTAAGCAAATGTTAGATAGATAAGAAATGAGGAAAATATGAAAGAGTTAGTAAGTAATGTTGATGCAACACCTTCAAAGCGATTGTATTTATCAATTATTGCTGATTATGATATCAATAAAGCTCTTTCAGAGTTAATTGATAATTCTCTGGATATTTGGAAGTTAAGTGGAAAGGATAAGGTTTTAAATGTTTTAATTGATCTTGATAAAACGCAACAAAGAATTCTTGTTAAGGATAATGCAGGTGGAATTAGTGAAAATGATTTATCCTTTATTGTATCACCAGGTCAGTCAAAAAATAATGATATTGATAATACTATCGGTGTATTTGGTGTAGGTTCAAAGAGATCGGTAGTTGCATTGGCACAAGAAGTGCGGATTAAAACTAGAAAGAGTAGTGATTGTTGGCAAATTGAATTTGATGATACTTGGATAAAAGAAAGCGATGATTGGACGCTACCAGTATATAAAATAGAAGGAGTTGAAAAGGGTTCAACCGAAATAGAACTACTTAAATTACGAAAATATATTAGTGATGAAGTTATTGTTAATTTTATTAAGCATGTATCAGAGACGTATGCCATTTTCTTGAAAAATCAGAATTTGTCAATTGTAGTAAATGGAAAGAAAATAAATCCAATTTTATTTGAGAATTGGGCTTTTCCTCCAGACTATCCTCCGCATAATTATGTTGGAGAATTACCGTTATCAAATGGAAGAAGAGTTGATGTTTTAGTCACCGCTGGTTTGACTTTAGAATCAAATCAAGCATCAGGTGAATATGGAGTATATTTATATTGTAATGATAGGTTGATTGTAAAAGGATTGAAGAATCATGAAGTCGGATTTCAGAAGGGTATTGCTGGATTACCACACGCAGATTTATCTCTCGCTCGGGTTATAATTCAATTAAGTGGAATACCTAGTGTTATGCCTTGGAATAGTAGTAAATCTGATATAAATACTTCTTCAGAAGTATTTATTTCTTTACGAGAATGGTTGACAACACTAATAAAAGATTTCACGTCTCTATCCAGAAGATTTAGTAAAGTCGAAGGCGGTTGGCCTGTAAATGTTTTTCAATATAATAATGGTAGCTTTATTGATAAAGATGTTACCAATTTAGCTCTAGCAGATATATCATACTTACCACCGTTGCCAGAAGTATCACCTAGATATGCAAATATTGTGCAAAAGAAAAATAAAACAATAAGTGAAGAAAAGCCTTGGGTTGTAGGTTTGTATGAATCAGTAATAGCAGTAGATTGGATTCTAAAACAACACTTCGCTCAAAAGAATCGTATTGCTTTGATCTTACTAGATAGTACCATCGAGATTGCTTTTAAAGAATATATTCTCAATGAATCTGGACAACAGTATAGTGAAAAAAAAATACTTGAGATATTCAGTAATCGCAGTGAGGTTGAAAGAATCATCTCTGAATCAATAAAACTAACAAATCCACAATGGACTAAGGTTAAGCATTATTATCAAAAACGTTGCGATTTAATACACCGTAAAGCTACTACTTCTATTTCTGATTTTGAAATATCTGATTTTAGAAAAACTGTTGAATCAATATTAAAAAAAATGTTTAAGCTTCAGTTTGAGAACTAACTACCTAGGTTCAAGCAGCAAGTGCAACGCTGAGTCTCTGCCTTAATATAGTTCTTCGGATGCATCAAAAATGAAAGGTTTTTATAATCGAAGTTTGACTGGTAAATCAATAGAAACCTTTTTTGAAACGCTTATTAGGTTTCTTCATTGGTACTGCAACTAGAAAAATAAGATGTCACTAGGTGGTATGAGTCCGATTCAGTATCGCTATATCCTGGGATGGGGGTATAGTTATCCAAGAGAACGTCCGTTCCCCCAAAAGAGAAAAACCCAAACCGGCGTTGAAAACCTGAATCAGTGTCGTTTAATACTGTACTTTGTTTTAAAATAAAAGACCCCCTGATGTTTAACTATCAGGGGGTTCTTTTATTGATACAGAGTCAAGAACTAATTATTTTGCTGCACATCTTCTGGTTTCAGACATAACTTGTATTGATATTGATTGAGTTCCATTAGGTCTTGTTATGGTCCCGTTAATAAACCCAAGAGTTATTATACTCGTAACCGATTCATCTATAGAGTTTACTAATTGTGCATCATTTAAGAAATAAGCAGTGGTGTTCCCTTCGTGATAGGTTGTATATTTCCATTCAAAGCCAGACTGATACCCAGGTCTATCCACGACTTTATATGAAAGTGATGGAATATAATTATTTGTATCTGCCTTGAAAGAAGACTGACTCATCCGTATTGGTGTTGACCGCTGAACCTTATTAAATTTAAGGCGACTAGATGCATCAATAACAAAACCAAATTCATCCTCTCGTGATTTTGGATCATAGACTGCCTTAAATGGGAAGGTTGTATCAAACAACGATAAATATATATCCATATCTATTGAAGTGGTAACGTTATTAACCGTTATAGGTACAGCCATTAGACCTAATTTTGCTAAATGGACATATTCACCTCCATCCGAATATTTTTGCCAATCGAGAATTACTCTACTACCATTCCATGTATAGTAAGTATCATGGGTAACCAAGTACTCCTTTACTATGTAATCCATTGGATGTGTAATATTCCATGAAGTAGATGAAGATTGTGTTAATGCTACAGGTATATTTGCATTTGAGGAGGTGAAATGAAGATTTGAAATTGTATATGTTGCATTAGTTTCAGTAACTCCTAAAGCAAAATTGACACTCTCGCCATCTCCCAAAATTAACATACCACTGGGTTCATCATATCTTGAAAACTTTCCTTGTTTTGAGATAACAGAAGGCTTAACTGTAAGATTTGAATAACCAAGATTTAAACTACAAATCTGAGTTCCAAATCTGTAATTATTATATGGATTTGTAGCACTTACAGTGAATACAGCCGAGCCCTCTTTTAGTGGTTTCAAGTAGATTTCCTTCTTGTTTTTATCAATTGTATATGATGCGATATCATTATCAATTAATAGTCCAATAGTAGCATTCGGAGGATTTACATCATATGAGATAGTATACAAAAGAGGATTCGTTGAATCATATCTTGGTTCTGCTTTGATAAGAGACTTATTTAATGTGAGCTTATAATCCCAGGCACAAGTAATATTTATACTTGCACTCATGCTGTTTGCTGTTCCTGAAAGCTTTGTAACTCCTTCGGTAAGGCCTGTAACGGTCACCGTTTTGGAACTTGTGTCAACAGCATACGTTACAAATTCATTGGAATTGGTCATCCAATTTATCGCAGCATCCTCAGGTATCAAGACATATTTGAAAGTCTTCTTTTGACCAGGTTGTAGACGCATGGACTGAGTATCAAAACTGAATTGTCTTGATGCAGCTATCAACACATCACATTTTGCTGTTTTCCCCTTGAACTCGGCCGTAACCGTAGTTTTTCCGGTAGACAGGGAATAAAGGGCAACCGTCTTCCCGCTTCCGAGAATTGAGACAATCTCAGCACCACCGACCTTATCAGCGCTCCATGTAATAGCTTTATAGTCCTCGCTTGTACCAAGATCTATATTTGCAGATATTTCAACCGTTTTTCCGGTCTCTGTCGATATATAGTTCTTGTTTAGCGAGATTCCAGCATTTGATCCTTCTACCTGTACATGTATGGTATAGATAGTTGATGTTTTTGGATGAGAAATACGTATTGACGTTTCACCTGCTTTTAACGGTTTTACGATGATATTTGATCCAGAGGTGCCTATAAGACTCGCAATAGATGGATCTGTAATTTTCCATTGTAGATTATACTGGTCTGGAGTCGAGATTCCTTCTCCGACAATCGAAGCACTCACAGATCTCTGAGAATCAGTAATTTTCATCGCAAGGACATTGGTTTGAGACGTAATATAAGGAGCTGTCATCTCAGTAGCTTTCTTAACATAAATCATTAAGTCGCTTTTAGCTCCGGAAGGGCTTGTAGCAGTAACAATCGCTGTTCCAGTTGCAAGAGCAGTTACCTGAGCGACCTTATTAGTGCCAGTGATTGTTACAATCTTTGAGTTGTCAGTAGCATAGGTAACTCTACCGGAATACTCTCCTTCGATGGCCGGAACCTGCATTGCAACAAATTGAGTCGTACCTTCAGCGATCGTCATTGATGACTGAGAAAAAGCAAATTGAGAATATTCTGTAACCCTGACAATTATCTTCCCATCATACGGAGATTTTGGATGCGTGATAGTTATTTCAGCTTTTCCTTCTTGTCGGGGCGTTATGACCGCTGTATTTGCAGAATAGGTAAGATCAATCACATTATAGTTATCTGCACTCCATACAAAGCCATATTTATCTTCAGCGGTACCGCCAACTAATGTAGCTGTGACAGTTTGTGCAGAATCTGCGGGTTTCATTGAAACGATTGGAAGAGAAGGGTTAATATAAAGGTTTGAAGATGGAGCCGGTTCATCAACAATTACCACCAATGGGAATGGATAGGATGCCTTTGGATGCGTGACGGTTAGTCGACACTCTCCAGGAGAAATACCTTTCACAACTGCATTTTGACCATTTGCGGTAAGTTGAATTAGGTCTCCACGATCAACTGTCCATACAAAATGTTGATTATCGACTTCTTGACCTCCCGCAAGTGTAACGGATAAGTTTTTAGAAGCGCCATCTTTAGTTACAGTAAGAATATTCTGGCCTGATGTGATATATGGATTTGAAGATGCGTCTTGGAGAGTATTCGATATAATTACTGTAATATCAAGCGAATAGACACAGGAGGCATGCTTCACTGTAACACGGGCGACGCCCGCAGTAATTCCTGATAATACCGCAGTTGTACCATTATCAACGATTTGCAAGACTGAAGGGTTGTCAGAAGTCCAAGCATAATCCGCAGCACTTGTTTCAGAAGTACCTGATAAACGAACACTGACCGTTTGTTGAGTACCAGTCACCATCCGAACAACGTTTTGTGTTGTAGTAAGATATGAAAGTCCATCAATATCTGCTTGAGTGTTCCCCACCAATACAAGAACATTTTTATCATAGGTTGAGTCTGCATGACGAACGATAAGACGTGCTTGGCCGGGGACTTTTGGAACAATGTAGCACTTATCTCCAAGTGGGCTTATCGCAGCAATAGAAGGATCATCGATATCCCAGGTGAATAGAGTTGACTCAACACCGTTTTCAAGTTTTGCAGTAATTTGTTCACCCTGAGCACCAGCAATTAGTCCAACTACGTCTTTACTTGTACTGATAAAGGGTTCTTTTTGATTGACTATGATATATTCATCACCAATTCGTACAGTAATCTTTAAGGTGTTTTCTGATTTAGGGTGTGAAACAGTTATCACTGCTTCACCATTACTTTTTGAAGTAATGGTTGCTGTTTTTCCATTTGGTATCACATCCATAATCGATGAATCACTTGATACCCATGAAATGTTGGAATATTCAGATAATGGAAGGTTTACCGGGGTTACCGATACAGTTTTATCCGCGTTAATATCCGTGAACTGAATAACATTCTGACCTGTAGAAAAATATATTGCGGGTGGGAGAACATCGAGGCTCGTTCCTTGTGGATACACAGTAATCGTAAATCGCACAGGGTTACTTCCGGGTAACGTTGCACTAATTATTGCCGTTCCACTTGAAACGCCAGTTACTGTACTCACACTCGTATTAGCACCAACTGCAATTGTTGCCACAGAAGGATTATTCGTTTGCCATGTTATAGACTCAGCTTCTTGTGGTGTTACATTCCGATAGGAGAGATATAACTCGGTATTTGTTCCAGCAATAAGTGAGTAATATGTTTTCTCTGAATAGAGAATTTTCATTGATTCCAGTTCTTCTACTGTTTCTGCAACATAACAGAGTATCTTTTTGGAGTTTTCTGCTTTCGGATGTGTGATATTAATAAAGGTCTGTCCATTACCTGTTGCAGTGACCAGTTGTTCTTTTCCAGATCCTGCTACGGTGACAACTCCTGTATCCTCGCTTGACCATACAAGAGCCGCTTCATCATTTGCAGTTACATTACCTTGAAGGGTAACTGCAATCTTCTGAGACGTTCCGCGAACAATCCCAAGGAGTGATTGCCCCTGGATAACAAGAGGTTCTTCAAAGGAGGCGTATGAAGGGAAAACCTTTACCAATACCTCTGTAGGGGTCAAAGCCTTTGGATGCGTGATATAGATAACAGCAGAACCTTCTTTTTTAGGTTCAATAAAGGCAGTTCCATTTGTTCGCTGTGTAATGATAGATGCGGTACGTCCCCAAACTCCAGTTGTTCCATTTGTTGTACGAAGAGAAATGATATCAGGATTATCAACTGACCAAACAAAATTTCTCTCATCTCCGGCTTCACCACCAACAAGAGAAACAAGGAGTTCGCTTTCATCGAGTCCCAGTTTTGTCCGGATATAATTCTGACTCGTCGTAATAAACGCACCAGAGTGCACTGCGCCATCTGCTTGATTCTCCACAAAAACCATGATTTCTCGCGGATATTTCGCGGCCGGATGCGATACAGTGAGCTTTGCTATTCCATTCTTCTTGCCATTCAGGACAACTTCATTATGATAAGAAGCAAAATCACAAATAGACGAATCATCAATCGTCCATTGAAATTGAGAAGGATCGAGTTCATCAACGCGAGTCGACCCCTTTAACGAAACCGATAAGTTTGCAGGAGTTGAACCATTTACGGTAACCTTACTCTCTATAACATCGATATACACATTCTCAATAATGGTAACAACGCGGACTTTAATATCAAGAGGATAAAGAGCTCGAGGGTGACTCACCCTGATGGTTGCCCGTCCATCTACTCGTGGGGATATTTCAGCATTAGCACCATTTGCAGTTAGCGAAATGGTATCAGTGGCACTTTCTTCCGAATCAAGCACTTCCCAGGTAAAACTATTTTGATCTGCTCCATCCCCATTGACAAGAGAGACAGAGACTTTTCGGTCTGCTCCATTGTGAGCAAGCGAGATAATATTCTGGCTTGTTGTAAGGTAGATCGCTTTTTCATTCTCCGGCTTGACAAATACTAGTAGTTCTAATGGATAGGTGCTTGAAGGATGAGAGACCGTAATTCGGGCAACACCATTTGCTTTCGCACTGATAATTCCATTCTGTCCGGAAGCCTCTACTGTAGCAATACTGGACTTATCAATACTCCAAGAAAATTGTGACATCTCAGCGGATGAACCCTTTGATAAAGATACCAGTATTTTCTTTGTGGTTCCTGCTTCCATTTCAACCACTGGCATGGTTGTGGATATATAGGGAGCGTTCTCGGTAATCGGATCAATACCAGACACACCAATGACGCAGGCGGCCGCCTGACCATTTGCTTTTGCGATGAGCACCGTATTTCCATTTCGAAGACCTGAAACGGTTGCACCCGAAGAGTCTCCATCAACTTTGATGACTGATTCATCATATGTGTACTCTATTCGTGCATTACTTTTTGCTTCAGTCGGATTTATGGAAAGAATTAAGTACTCAATTCCACCAATACCCAGAGAAAGAGTCGTTTTTGAAAATGCTAATGATTTGACAGTAACGGTTTCGTCTTTATCATTCGATAAGAACAAACTACACGAAGCAGTCAGAAGAGAAATGAGTACCACAAAAGCTAGAAAGGCGTTAGGTTTTGAATGTCTCATACGGTGAACTCCTTTTGTTCATTCATGTATGTATAAAGAGTGAAAACTCTTTATATTCTGTGTCTCTAAAGAGAAATCAAAATAAAGGTGAGGATGATAGAAAGAAATATGTGATTGTCGTTACTAGAATACAGAAGACCGCCTGTATCAGCGGCCTTTACGCATCATCTTTTATATACAGATGTAACAGGTGGAGATGAGATAGGAGGAAGGCGAATATTTTTATTAAGCATAATATTGATCTTTGTTCCGCTTTTCACCGTAAGAGTCGGTTGGATATTCATTGTTCGATCAATAATTTTGGCTCCCAGCTGGGTAATAACATTCTGGTTTGCAGCTATGAGATTCTGTGCTGTCTCATTTTGAGTAGAAGCCATGGTTGCAGCAAACTCACCATTAATCAATGTAAATGCAGAAATAATTCCCATCGCTTTCGCATATTGGAACAGATGCTCGTCAACCTTGCCCTTGGTTCCTGAATATCCTTGAGCATCTACGCTATTCATATTCCCAAGGGAAACCTGAAATCCGTCTGGCCTAATCAATGTATTCCATGCAATCTGAACCCTACTTTGCGCGAAAGAAACGGACGAGTTGTATGATGCTATAAGTATGCTCCCTTGCGGAACTAGTATTTTTTTTCTTGTGAGGGAATCATAAATGTTTTCCGTCACACGGGCTTGTACATCGCCGGGAAGATCGGTGTTAATACCAGTGATTAAGACTCCGGGAATCATTGTTCCATTCCAGAGCGTATCATTTCCAATAAAATATCCCGTAGTCTCATTCTCTCGGCCAGAACTATAAAACGATTGTTTGTCGTCTTGCATATTCTGTTCACGGTATCCCATCGATTCTCCGCTTCCTGTGCCGCCAGAGGAACCGATTCCCCCAAGAGCCGCGATCCGATTTGCCGTATATTCGTCCTGACCCATGGGAACAGAACCAAAACCAGAGATGGTTTGCATTAACGGATCTTGTCCTTGAGAATTTTCCCTATATGCTCCTTGAGTTTCTTGGCCGAGAAGTCTTCCTTGAACTACCGGAATAATTGCAGATCCATAGGCATTCAACGCACTTTCATCTACTTGAGCAGGTCTTCCCCCACTTGTCGGTTGTGACTTCTTCGTTTGCTGAGGGGGAGGTACATATACTGGACTTTCCTCCTGAATAGCCGGAGGAGACGAATTGCGTACTTCCGAACGTTCCTCGTAGGGCTTTGGTTGTACAGAGAAATCAGGTACAATCAATTCAGAAGCGACTCCGTCTTCCATCTTCTTCTTTTTTTTACTCTCGGAAGGGGAGATAATCGAAACAACAACAATGAGGGAAGCAAGTCCACCGGCCAACAACAAAATGAGTTTTTTGTTAATCCTCGGAACAACTGTTTTCGGCTCAACTGAAGCACCATCATTTTTCGAAGAAACATCTTCGGTATCTTTTTCTTCGTCCAGCGCTGCTTCTCGTGCAATTTCATCTTCATCCGAAAGAACAAGGCCGGTTTCTTCGTCGTATTTACTCATTACTTACCCCTTTTTCTTCTCGATTGTAATTCGCTCTTTTTTGTACTTTACTGTCACACGCTCGATAAGCTTATCAATGACAATCAAATTCCCCTGTGGGCGATAATTTACCACGTCGGCCTTATTTTCAAAGATCCCAGGTAATTCCATCTGTAAGACTTCTTCATCGAAGGTTATATAGGTCTTCTTTCCATCATCATAGACTCTTGTTGGAATCCATCGAGGTTTCTTGAAAACATTGAAAGTAATCTTGTAGTCAAATGATAAAAAACGTGGATCTATTGTATCCATCTCTGTTGCTACTTGAATTTCTTTGGTTATATCTTTAGCAAAGATCTGTGGCATCCCTTGATTGTGATATTTCCATTTCACAATAGGCATATACACGTTTGAATAACTTCTTAAAACCACATGGTATACTCTCATATTTGTATTTATGATGAGTGTGGCATCAAGTCCGGCCTGTTTCGGTTTAACATAGATATGCTGAACGACAACATTGTTCTGCTGATTAACACCTGCACCAATAATCCATCGCTCGGTATCTGAAACAAATGGACTATCGATGACTATCTCACCGGGCTGTAGGTGTATATCTGTTGTGCGTAGTATCTGACAATATACTTCATACACCTGATCTGGATCATAATCATAAATTCTCGCTGCGTGTGAGTACTCAGTTGGTTTGATAGTTCCCTCTTCAGTAGATTGTTTGACTGAATCAAGACCTGTAGTCCGTTTTACCGCTGGCTCAGGAGTCGGAATATACACAGGGCGATCAACATAGACTATTTGATTTTGAACATCGATGGAGGTTTTCAGTTCTTCAACTGCAACTTCTTCTTCGCTCTTTTCTTCCATTTCGACAAGTTTGTCTTTAACGACTTCGTTTCTCGGCTCCATGTCCATCGTTTTACAGGAAACTACCAGAACAATACTGGTAGCTAGTAAAAAACTGGCGCGGATCTCATGTCTTTTGTACATTACTGTGCTCCTTGTATGCGAGTGATTTCAGTGAGATTGTATTCTTCAATGTAAATACCTAATGGATTGAGTTTTTCCGCTTTCTTGGGCGGCGTCTTCCGGGTTGTCGTAACCAATGCGCGGAAACGTTTAGTTCCAGCTCCCCGTCCGGTTACAGTTTCAATAAAATCAACTTGATAGGTACTACCTGATACCCGTATTGTAGATTCTATTGTTACAACTCGTTTCTTGAATCCAATATCTGCGAAGGGATTATCCTCACGGATTGCAGGTGTCATTCGATCTGCACAGGAAGGAGTAATGATGTTATAGAGGGAGCTGATGTTCGCGGTGAGAACTTCTCCATCGGTGGGAAGCGTACGTAAGTTTTGGAGGAATGTTTCCACCTGGTAGATATATGCGCTTTCAGGGATGTTCATCGTTTGATAGGAATAGCTGGATACATCCCCTACATATTTTGCTTCGCCCCATGGTAGAACAGTAATTACAACCGGGATCTTCTTCGGTAGTGTCATTGCCCATGACAGTGACACTGCAAGAACAATGATCACAGCGAGTTCCACTATCGCTATAATAAGCCACTCTTTTTTGCCTTTACTCTCCCGAGCCACTAAATCGCAGTATAGTTTTTCATTTCGCTTCATAGGGTTATCAATATCAAATTCTGTGTAGATTACTTTCTTATGATGACTTGCCATTATTTCCTCCAGATGGTGGTGTAGGTGGTGTAGTACGTTGTGGGGATTGTTGTCCTAACGGAGTTCCACCGTCATACTTTTTGGTATCTTGCTGAACAGGTTTTTGCATTCCGCCTATTTGTGCTTTCCATGCAGAAGATTCAGCATTTTTAGTTTCTTGCTTATGTTGTGCATATCGTTCCGCTCCTTTTGCTTTATTCTCCTGAGCAAATTCACCGCTTGTTTTCCGATTCCCATCTTCTTTTGGTTTATTCCGAGCCTCAAGCGATGAGAATCGATTTCCGCCGCCACTATTGTTTCCGCCTCCTCCTTTACCATTCGTAAGACTCTTTGCAAGTCCATGAACACCGGACTTCACAGACTCTTTGGCAGAATCACCCATTGAGCGCGCACCTGCTGCAATTGAGCCAAGCTTTCCTTTTCCATCTGCGGCAGCGGCCTTTCCAGCACCAACAGCCTGATCAACCGCTGCTTTCCCTTGTACAGCGGTTTTGACTCCAGCAGAAGCTGCACCCTTAACGGCAGCTCCACCGGCTGCGGCTGCTCCTGCCATAGAGGCAGCAGTCCGAAGACCTTCAGCCATTGATAATTGAGGCGTGCCGGTCAACAGTGCTGTCGCAAGTGCGGGGCCGTTTTGACAAAGAAGCCAATGAAGGAAGATGGTGAATAGCGTATAGATGGTTTGGTCGATGAAGTTATCAAAGGGTCGAACCATGAGCGCAAGAAAACCATTTATGGCGAGCATGAACGTAAGGGTTACAAAGAGAAGTTTTAACGCTTGACCGACTATTGCTCCAACCAGTTTCTCTGTAAGGAACTTTGTTCCATCCCAGAGCATGAAGGGAAGCATAATACATCCAACGCTTGTGATAAGTGTGAATTCAATTGCACCAATGAAATATTGTATCGAACAGAAAATACCACCGAGGAGAACAGCAAATGCAGATAATGTAAGGAGAACAAAACCAGCAGGGTCTTTAGGAAGATAAAATACTATTGCAACATTTTCTAAGCATTGTATTGCTTGATACCAAATATTTTCGAAGGTAAGCATCAGTAAACGCATGACTGCGTTTGGTCTTATAAACATTCCAGGTCGTTTATCAGAGCCTTTATCAAAGATATCAAGTATGTATTTCTTTGCAACATTTCCCTTTCCCGTTTCCTCTTCGAGTACTTTAATAATATCCGAATATGCATCCGGGTCATTTGCTTTCTTTTCCCAGAACTCCGTTGCCTCACCATCAGAGGTAGTTTTCTGGATCATCGCTGCTACCTTCCCATAGGTTGAACCATAACTCCAAGCATATATAATTCTATTTATACCTTGAATCATTACGGGATAAGCATTAATGAAAATCAAAAAGAATATTACAGATGTGAGTGTTTTGATTAACTGCTCTGATAATCCTTCTCCTTTGGCAATGTACTTAATCGCAATAAGCCCGAGATTAAGTGTTAGGATAATCTTTGCAATAAACATCGCCTGTCCCATGAAATACCCTTGAAGACTAGAGAAGTCTTCAAGAAGTGTAAAAAAAGGTGCGTCAAGCCATTTAGGTTCCATTTATCCTCCTGTTAACTCTTGTACGATCCATAGAGACATCTCCTTTTGATGTTTTGTTTGATTAAAGAGAGAGTATTATTCCTATCTTGTTTTTCACCTATTGATGATGCTATAATTAGGTCTAAGTGGAGATCAACATGAATAAAAAGATATATATTATTATCGTACTGATGAGTCTTATTAGTTTTGTTTGCTTTGGGAAAGATATAATCGATACTGAAATTGGTATTGGCTTTCTCGATAATAATACAATTACTTTTTATTCCCTCAATACATCATCTTCTTCGTTTGAAGCAAGCAAAATCTCTGAATTTTCAATTCAATCAAAAGATGAAATTATCAGTATTTCTGGTATTGGCATTGGTGTTATGAGTAATAACACTATAAAGTTTTATTCCCCTAATAAATCCTTTACTGCTTTTGAAGAAAGTAAAATGGCAGACTTTTCCATTCCGCCTAACGATAAGATTATTAGCGTCCCCGGCATTGGTATCGGGGTCATTAACAATAACACCATTAAGTTCTATTCCCCTAATAAATCCTTTACTGCTTTTGAAGAAAGTAAAATGGCAGACTTTTCCATTCCGCCTAACGATAAAATTATAAGTGTCCCTGGCATTGGTATCGGGATCATTAACAATAACACTATTAAGTTTTTTTCACCTAATAAAACTTTTACTGCTTTTGAAAAAAGTAAAATATCTGATTTTACTTTTCCGCCTAACAGTATAATTATTAGCGTTTCAAATATTGGAATTGGATTTCTTGAAAATAATACAATTAAGTTTTTTTCCCCAAACAGATCATTTACTTACCTAGAAAAAAGCAGAATAACTGATTTCGATCTACCCAACTAAGTATCAATTCAAGTAACATGTATATTTCAGCAAACCATCATTATTGATGGCCTATATTTTGAATCCCTTCATTATTACTCGATCCAATCTTTTGAAAAACGACCTTTTTGTTCTACAGGCATATCAGCAGCCATATCCCTATCAGCTTGGTAACGTATATTCAACGCATTAAGACGGTTTGCTTCCATTTGTTGACCAATAAGTATTTGCATGAGTGCAGTCAGGGATTGTAAGACAGCCAAATTACTTTCAGATTTTTCTGCTTCTTTCATAATTGCATCCATCTCCTGTGCAGCAACCTTATTGTTTTCTTCGATTACATCTCCGATAACAGTCATTTGCTTTGCTGCCTCATTAATTCTACCTTTCCATGCAACGGCATATGCATAGTTAGCAGGATTAAGACCATAGTGACTCCACGCTCTTGCTTTTTCCCAATCACTCATATCTGAGGTCATATCATTTACAACCATGTCAATTGCTTCGCCTGGAAGTCTATAGAATTGACTTATCGGGACTTTCTTCCCACCGACTTCAACACTGATTGCTTTAAACCGATTCTCTGTCTTTCTCACAAAATCAATTTGTTTATCAACATACGAGACAGCATCGCTAAATGACTTAATCTCGCTCATATCCAATTGCTGCAATTGCTTCAATTGTGCCTGAGTGGTTACATAGGCGTACTCAACCTGCTTTATCGAGTTCAATACAGATTGGTACATTTGATATCCATTATGAATTGTTTCAAGAATATGTGCCGCATCGATTACAGGTGCACCTTGTGCTCTAACCGGCATAGTTGACATGATGAATAGTATTGTACTGATAACAAAATCCTTAATCTTTCTGTGATTCTGTTTTTTCATCATGAAGCCTCCTTCATGTACCGTGAATAATCGAGTCCTTTTACCTTCAAGATATCCGCTGCGTATTCGTATCCGCTCTCGTCTCCATGTTCAGCGACAAGCTTATCAAGAAGTTCATGATCTGGAGTTCCTATAAGTGCGAGTGTAATGCTATCACGCTTCAGATCAAGCTGAAACTTTCGACTTCCCATCGTTGAGGTGTATAAGTAGTCTTGTTTCATTATCCCATGAGAAAGAGAGCTGATTTCTGCATCAGTAAGACCAAAGGTAGAATAGGCATGATGCATGGCCGGTGTTTCAGCCTCCGGATCTGCAAGGAAAATCTTTGTATGGCACTGTTGTATGATCGTTGAACACAAGGACGAATTAACTGCATCAGCAACATCCTGTGTAGCAAATACAACAAAAACATTCTTCTTTCGGAGTGTTTTGAGCCACTCTTCGATCTTTGCTCTGAATATTGGATGACGAAGAAAAAGCCATGCTTCATCAAGGACAAGCAACGTGAGACGGCCAGTAAAGAGGCTTTCTATGTAATGGAAAATATATGATATAGCTGGAGCTACACACGATTCTCCCATTTGCATGAGATATTCCATTTCAAGTGTAATATACCGGCTATCAAGGGAGATTGAAGTGGAGGAAGCATCAAATATTGCTCCATACTTACCGCCAAGTTGATACGGACGTAATGTTTCGCGTAGTAGCGGTTGTTTGGTTTCAGGATCAAGATAGTTAACACTCTGACAAAATGTAGTAATCGTTCGATTCGACTTTGGAATACTGGCCATTCGTTCAATTGCATCGGTAATAGCACTACTCATCGAAGGAGTGACTGTTACTCCTTGAATCTCTACCAGAGACTCAATCCATTCAGTTGCCCAGGTACGATCAAGAATTGTTTCAAGGTGTGCTAACGGTTGAAAACACACACCATTCGTTCCCGGCTCATAGTAGCGACCACCGAAGGCCATGGTTGGCTGTCTGGCAGATCGTCCTTTATCAAGTACGATTACCTGGCTGTCAGTATATTTGAAGAACTGTAATTCTAGAAGGTTAAGAAGCGTTGATTTTCCGGCTCCTGTCGGTCCAAGTATGATTGTATGGCCAACATCACGAGGATTTAAGCTAAGAAAAAAGGGAGTCCCATCTTGAGTCGAGCAAGTGACATGAGGTAGATCAATTCCACTTACATTACCTGCATGTTCATTTTCAATCATTCCTGCCCAGATTGCAGACAAAGGTACTACATGACTAAAATTACTTGATACAACCGGTAGGGAGCGGATATTACTAACAACATCCCCTGGCATCATAGATTTCCATGCTTCGAATGCATTAAAGGTCTCTTCCTTTGCTACAAAACCAACACTCTGAACCAGTTTTTTGACTTCTTGAGCCTTCTTATGTGCTTTTTTTAAATCTGTATCCCATACCATTATATTTGAGGTATACAGGCCAAGAGAGACTTCATCTGTATCAAGAGCAATCTGAGCGGCCGCAGCATCTTCTTCCTTCACAATCGCGCCACCGTTTATTTGCTTTGGAGGCTCCTTTGTTGCAGAAGCAATAAAGGATTGGAACCAACCAACCTGATTTCCACGATGGTTTTGTTGAGCTTTTTCAGTCTTCTTTATCGCTTCCTCTTTATCAAGACAGATATATCGTGTGCTCCATCGATACTCCAATTTTGCCTTATTGAGCTTGTCGAATATAGCCGGATACGTACTCTGAGGAAAATCGACAATACCAATTACTGGTATATAGTTCTCCCCTAATTTCATAGTAAGCCCAATATCAAGGACTTCATCAGGAAGAAGCCGATCAATGAAAAAAGGATTATCAGGCAGAGTTAAGGAATGTCTATTATTAGATATAGTTGAATGAAGATACTCACAGGTCTGAAAATCACTCAAAGGAGCGATGAGTATTTTAGTAGCGAGAATTCCAACGATATCATCTGTAGTGGTTTCAAAATAGGAAATGTCTTCTTCAAGAGAGTTACTGTGTCCAGTTTCAGTATAAAAGAGATTCGTTGCTTTTTTTGTGATTTCTCTCGGAGGCCGATATGTGAAGGTTAAATAATATGAAGATTCAAAGTGCTTTCCGAAAGATCGAAAAGCTTCTTCTCGTTCTTTATCAATTAGATACGGAGCCAGATTCGTAAACTTACCACCAGGGTATTCTTGTGTTGAAAACCGTTGAACTTCCATTTGAATAGCCCAACCAGAACCAAGACGTTTCACTGAATTGCTCAAATGAAGAGAAAGATCATTGATATAAAAGGCGGCAGAGGACTCAAGGTCGGGTCCTCGAAAGGCAAAACTACGCTGGAGAAGTCCGTCTTTCTGAACAACGACTCCTTCTACGCTACTCGATAGATATCGCCATGGTAAGTGACAGCTCCAATAATCTGCATTTGTAGGTATTCCATTTTGTGCCATATGATTGCGTATCTCCTTTTTCCTTTTTCGCTCTCTAATGCGGACTACTTGTGAGCCATTCCGATAATGGAATGGCTCACAAGGGTGTTCATGGCACCAGATAGTCCTTTTGATTGACGTGTTCGATGAGAATGTCGATAAGATAGGGATCTTTTTTTGTCATTATTCGCATTGCAATGTACAAAGCGGCAATTATGACACCAAAGTAGTATTGCTTTAGGATATACATGGTAAATACACCTAGCAGCAATAGAATGAGCATCCCCATCGAGGGAATACCCAGTACAAGATCACGTTGCATAAGTGACCTGTGCACCGTAACAGAATAATCCCGAACAGTCATGTTAGGAGCCCATTTTCATCACGTTATCAACAATTGACTGTGATAACGCAAGAAGTCCAGAGCCGATCATAACCGCAATCATTTTCGCTTTCATCTTTTCATTGTCTTTGTTGTATGCATACGCAATGCAACTTCCGGCAAAGAAAATACCAACGAGAATACGGGCAAGATCTCCAGTAAATGCATTACGAACCTCTTCGAGGGTAGTCTGCACCTCATCTGGTATCACAACGGTGCTCGCATATAGTCCGGCACCAAGTACCAGTAAGAATGCAATCTGGCACAAAATCATGTGTTTTCTCTCAAGACGCTTTTCGTTCATCATTTCTCCAAAAATACGTTTGAGTTCAGCTCTCTTTCGTTCTCTTCGGATCAATGGTTGTTGTTTCTGTCTCTTTCCTCCTTCTGTATGAGTCCAGGGATACTCATGTTCTGTTGTTAGGAATTATTCAGCATTGAGCGTCGCATGGAGATAATCGTTATACTCACTCATTACAAATGCTTCGCTTGATCGCTGTTTCTCTATGGTATCGAGAAGCTTTGCAATTTGTCTTGTATGAAGAACTTCTTCTACCATAGGACCGAAACCTGCTTTTCTTTTGAGATGCACACACACCTGTATCGTCTCACTTACATCAGGAAGTGTTCCTGTAATTACTTCAGAAAGCATTCCACGGAAACGAGTAAGCATTGATTGCGCTGAGTCTGCATGAATGGTGGTAACATTCCCCGGATGTCCAGTATTCCAGCATTCAAGGAGTTCTCTTGCAACATCGCCAGATCGAAGTTCTCCAAAAATGATTCTTTTTGGAAACCAACGAAGAGCAAAACGAACAGCCAAAGCTGCTTGATCTTTTCTGATGTATAGTTGCGTAAGGTCTTCTGCATGGCATTGTAGTTCTGGAGTGTCTTCTATAATCAGAAATCTGTCATGAGGAGTAAACTCGCTCATTTTCTTGATACACGCATTCGTAAAGGTTGTCTTCCCTGATCCTGTCCCCCCACCGATGAGGATATTATCTTTCCTTTCTATTGCTGCAACCACCTCCTTATATTGCATGTCTGTCATTCGGCCTGTGTCTCGATACTCTTCTAAAGAAAAAATCTTTACCGGAGGTCTGCGGAAGGTGATCTCCGGGGATTTAACCCATGGTGGAATGACTGCTGTCACACGAAAATTATAGCCGGGAAGGATTCCTTCTAAGGTAG
Organism: Teretinema zuelzerae; assembly: GCF_021021555.1. Classification (NCBI taxonomy): domain Bacteria; kingdom Pseudomonadati; phylum Spirochaetota; class Spirochaetia; order Treponematales; family Treponemataceae; genus Teretinema; species Teretinema zuelzerae. Next base: position 510,735 of record NZ_JAINWA010000001.1, read on the forward strand.
GATTTGACCATGTATCAATACTTGAATCTGCCATTGCAGAGAGATAATGTATGATGTTATAACGCGCGGTTTCATTAACCTGTATTCCTGAATCGATTCGCCCTTCAAGAAAATGCTCTGCCCGAACACTTCCATCTCCATAAATGAAAATGTCGGTAAGCTCCTTGTTCTCAAAGACAGGAAGAAGACTTTCTAGTTCACCATAAAGATTTGCTAACTGTCTTTCCCGTATTTCTTTTTGGGCGTCGGCGTTCATTTGTGTTCCTCAAAGAAGTCAGCAAGGAGAGACTCAAACATGGCCGGAGAGTTTTTTAGACTTGCTTGATAGCTCTTGAAAACACGTTCAAAGCGTTCTACAGCTGAAATAGAGGCTGCCTCTTTTAGCTCATTTGGAATTTCTGCATGATATGAAAGGAAATGCCTTGCGAGAAATGTGATATAGCTAAAAAGAACTTCCTGCTGACGGGATACAGTATTCATCGTATCATGCAGATGTTTTAATGATGCAAATATTAAGTCAGGATCTTCAATCTCCGGGCGGAGGGCTTGAGAAATAGCAAAACGAAAAAAATCAGATCTCGATTCCACACGATGACGTGCGCAATACGCATCAATTTCTTTCGCTTGTTGTATAGTTAGTCTGAATGGGTAAATATCTGTTGTTTTAGGTGCCATTTTACAGTCCTATAAGATTTGGAGTGAAGACCTCTACCTGTGGTACAGGAGAATCATCGGGATCGTCTACATAAAAAGAATCAGAAGGAGCTTCGCTTCCTGCGGCTTGTGAAGCCAGTTTCTGTACTTCACTATCTCTGATTCGATTGGTAAACCATGGATCTATTAAGCGTTCATCAACAACAACTTCAGAGGTCTTCTCAAGACAGGTAAACAGGGGAAGATCGTACCAGTGCCGTCCGGAGTTCCGAACTACGTTATGTGCGCATTGCTTCATCGCGCCTTTTTTATCAGTGAAGGCCGGAGGTAAGAGTCGTTGTTTAAAGGGAGACTGTTCATAATAGACACATTTCTTTGCGATATAGGGTGGTTTACCCTGTGTTAGAATTATCAGTTGGTCTGGAGGTAGTTTCATCACTTCATCAGGATTAATGAGATTTCTTTCTTGCTCGCCTCCAGAGATATTCAGATTATCAAGGCCAACAGAGAATCGAGTACCACTCGTTGAAGTACTCGATTTCCAGATTGATTCCTTACCAATCATTTCTGAGCAAACTTTTCCGCTTTCAATCTCTCCAGGAGCGAAAAGGAGGACATTCTTGCAGTGTGCAAAGAACTGATGGTTTCTCCCATAAATATCAATAAGCTGGCTAGGTGACTGTATAATAAGGAGAAAGTGAATACCGTAGCCCGCAAGAATTCCCATTGATTCTTGTAATTCACTAAACTTACCCAGCTTATCGAACTCATCAAGAACAATTAAAAGTGGAACCTTCAGTTTCCGCACATCATGACGCGTTTCTCCATCAGTGAATTTTCGGATAATAAGCATGATAAAAAGGCGTACCAAGGGAGCAAGACGACTCATGTGAGCATAGGGCATTGTCAAATACAGAGATATGGGAGTATCAGTCTTTTCAAACTCATCGATGTAAAAGTCATGGCTCATTGAGGACTCGCGTACTCGTGGGTCTTCAAACACCCGTAGAGATTTCTGTACCGTCGAAAGAACTGATTGCCGCTCACGGTCAGGCCGCTTCAACTGATCTCCCGCTGCCGTCACTACGCGCTGGTGTATCTCCTGTGTACAATGGACGCCTTCAATCATTTGCGTAAGTGAATACGTGTCATCCGCAGGATTTTCTGGATTAACCGCAGACAAGAACGCTTTAACGCCTGGAAGTGTTTTATCGGGATAATCAGAGGTAAGAACATGGAGAATAACACCTGTGAGAAAGGCTATGGCGGCTTCACGAAAATGTTCACTGTTCGCGTCTCCTGAAGACTTGCCCGCCTGTGGCGTAAGAACCGTATCGGCAATGAGGTTCGCATATCCATAGGCATCTTTCCCGCCGGGAATTTCCATGAGCGGATTAAAATTATGTCCCGATTCGCTTACTGGCGCATACCGATATACTTTTCCTTTTTTCGCTCGATATCCGCTGGTTTTTTCAAAGTTTTCACCCTTGAAGTCAAGTACGAGTACCGAGCCATGATAATACGTAAGTGTAGGGATAACCGTTGAAACACCTTTACCGCTTCGTGTCGGAGCGGCGAGAAGGGCATTTGTTATGCCGACACTCGTAATAAGGGGCGCATTTCGTTTCAGGTGAAGGGAAACGGAGCCCTTTTCTTTATTAAGACGCGCTTGCACCTGGGCATCGAAAAGCTGTCCATACACGACCCCTGCCTCGTTTCCAAGAAGGCCTTCTTTTTGAAGGTCTTTCTTTGTTCCCCATCGAGCTGTACCAAATATATTCTCAGCTGCCTGACGGAACCCACGGAAGTATGTAATGATCGTATAAAGAATAACCGCTGAAAATGAAATCACAAGCCAGGGAACTAAGGCTTTCTTTAATAGATAGGTTAGTTCAGCATCCTTAAAGAATGAAAAGAGCCAGAGCAGATACTTCCAGGGCTCATATAATGGATATGATCCGCCATTAAGCCACTCTTCACGAATGATTATGAAAGGATAGCCAATGAGTAGAGGATCATAGCCGATAAGGAAGGCGAAATACTGAGTTGAAATCCATAAGCCGGCAAATATGATTATAAATGCGAATATCTTATTAACCGCTGCGAACAGTTGTTCACGGTTCCCACTAGTCGGTTTTCCACGAAGGAATTCTGATGAGTTTGTAGCCATGTCACTTTCTTTTGTTTGAGTTCAGCTAAACAAAGAAGGTTCTTTTTTACATTACAAGTCTATTGGGTAAAAATCAAGAGATACGAATTCCATTCTCCCAGTATTCTTCATATATATTGCCATCTTCATCTTCGCGAATAGTTGTTACTGCTGGGCGACCAACAGCATGAAGCTTTCCATTTTTCCAGTATTCAAGATGACCATCAGTACAAGAAATTCCGGGTTCTTCACCACCGTCTAGCAACCCATTTTTAAACCTCATGATCATTTTTGGAAATAAAACATCTTCGTCTTGAATGTTTCCGTCCTCATCACGGCAAATCTTGTCTGTGTACTGTAGAAATCGTGCTTTAGTTTCCATGCTTGCTGCTCCTTTTCTCTTCAATTATTATAAGCCCTAAGTATACCATACTTATAGCGTTTTCTCAGGTCCTTCGCGTCCTTGTGCGTTACCTCGCACAGAGACGGCATATCCTTTTCTATAGTCATGTTGTTCACATTCTACGAGCAAATCGGTATGACTCTTCTTATTCATTGTCGGGGTTAGGCGACCTCGTTGATTTCTTTCAGGAATAACTTCAATTATTTGTCCTCCGGAAATCCTGGGTCTTGAGTAAAGCGGAATGAAGTATGCCTTTCCATTGATAGACTCAAGAACTAGTGCATGATTATCTGATACTTCATCTGTTTTGAATATCTTTGTCACAATACCAGAGACCTTTCCCTGGGAGCCATCATAGAGATTGAGATTTTGTTCTTCTGTATGTACAAGTGTCTTTCGCGCAGAAAGAAAAGCATTATATCGACCATTCGTTCGTAGTAATGATTCCCATTCGGGAACAAATATGTATTGACCATCTTTGAACTTACACAGATGTAGCGACTGAAGATGCGTGAGTCGCATACTGATACTCTCAGCATCTCGAGTAGTTAAACGTGGAACAATCTTGAGGTCCGTAAGTTGTTCTTTAATTTTGTCATCAAGGATGGTATACCGATTCGCAGTAAGTTGTCCTTTACGTTCCAAGGCCATATCTTCCTTCGTGCGAGATCCAATTAACGATGTGCAAATGTTCCGTGCATTCTCACGCATAAAAGTCTTAACCACATCGGGAGGGAAGAATACATCCTTTCCATCCTTATCTTTCCCATTAATCAGAAGGTGTACATGATGATGGGCTGTATCATAGTGATTTGCAGCTACCCAGAATAGTGAATAACCTGTTTGAGATTCAAGGGAAGCGATGAAGGTCTTTGCAAGAGTTTCAAGTGGAACCTTATTTGATGAAGGACTCAAAAATATTCGAAAATTCTTGTCTGTCATATTTTTTCTATACTCAACCTCTGAAGTACCGTATAGGGTCGGTGCGTTACCATCTTTCCCTTTCCCTTCCTTCACCAAATACCGATTTATTTGCTCTTTATGTGCCTCCATACTCTTCGAGTAATGCATTTTGACTGTGCATCTCTGTCGAGTATCTATCGAAGTTCTTGTGCCATATTTTCTTCCACCACTATCAGAACTACTTTTCTTCCCTGCGCGGTACTTCCGCAGAACATATAGAGCAGTCAGTCCGAGTGCAAGGCTGCTTCTTTTTTTCTTTGGAGATTTCCAGGTTGGACTAATCTCATAATCTTCAACACCAATAAAGTGTTTTGCCATACCTAGCCAACTAGCCCAAAGTGTCGATCGAGATCTCTGAGTTTATCACTAACATTTCCCCCTGATCGAAGCGCTTGTGAGCGAGCAGAAATATAAAGCTCCTTAGTTTCATCGTCCATGCGATACAATCCTTTGAGTCGTGGTATATCATCAGCTACTGGGTTAATTGGAGAATCACACTCCGAACAAGAACGTGTTGCTTGTGTGATTTGCTCATGATAACCACAGACAGGGCATATATATTCTTTGAGCAGGTCCTTTTTCTCGTCCAGTGATTTCTTACTAGTGAGTAATTGTGCTTGATAGCGCTGAATATAGACCTCTCGAAAGAATACAGTAAAGAAGTACCCAGAGAAATTTTTTATTTGCTTTGAGCTCTTGAGATAGTTATAAAACCAAATCAAGTACTCTTCTCCTACTCTGAAGCGATTAAGATAATCTGCTGCTGCGGGATAAAACTCAGAATCCAAAATCAATGTTGGATCAAGATTTTGCAACGTAGTACGAATAGCAGAAGCAGTATTTTGTTTATTATTTGGTTTAAGATATGAGTTTATATCTGGTATAGGTTTCCCCGTTTGGGGAAATGGATTTCCCGTTTTGGAGAAATGCATTTCCCCGTTTGGAGAAATGGATTTCCCGTTTTGGGGAAATGCATTTCCCCGTTTGGGGAAATGGAAGGATTGGAGATTTTCAACACTAGTAGTCTCATTTTCACAAGTCAATGAAGCAGTATCGATTGATTCAGTAAAGCAAACTGGTGTTTCGCTATTTGAATAGTGCTTGAAGGAATCTTCTGTGTCATCTTTTTGAGGTGTTTCATCTATTGGTAGTGGTGTAGATGGTTTTTTTGATACTCCTAAATACTTGTCAATCCAATACTGCTCATCTACTAAACAATACCAACAAGTCCGATCAAAACCCGTATTATTGAAATTCCCTTTAACAATCAATCCCCGCTCGCGCAGTTTATTGAGATAGGTTTCTATTTGCTTTTTTGAGTAATAAGGAAATTGTTGTACAAATGCTTGAATACTATTATATGTGAAGTAACGGTTAACAAGAGAACCGTTAATTTCTATCAGCTTTTGATTTTTATCATTCGTCTTATTATGGAGTATCCAATAACACAAATTTTGAAAAATCGTTGCAATATTGGCATCATGGAATAATTCAGCAACTTCAGTATCAAATGTATGTATCATTGCAATAATCCTTTAAGCCAAATTTTTGTATATCTCATAACTACGTCCTCTTTTTTGATTATAAAAAAAGTGCCGGGAGGTTTCCGCATCCTCCCGGCCGAGCTGAACTCAAACACCGGTGCAACCGGCACGTAGTTTTTCACCCATACGGGCTATAGGAAGTGATAGGAATCGAACCTATGATGCGACTGACTACAGCACGAACGCATGACATTCTGATGACCACTCATCACTACACTTCCAGATGAATTAAATTGCTTTTACATTATTTCGTTCGAAATCAAGACACAGTGGGCATTTCGCGGTTTCTGTTAATTCAAAAACACAATCAAGCGTGTAATCTGTTGTTTTCCCACATGCAAAATGAGTCCTTTTATAGTGAGGCGTAACCTCAGTTCGCACGACCATGTGTCGATAACGTTGTCCATAACCACGAATCCATTCTTTACTCATTTCAATACACTCCTTATAGTTATCTCCAAAGACCTACCCGATTTAATCGGGTATAATCTTCTGCGTTCTGAAAATCATTCATTTTTTCTGGATCGAAAGAAAATAAATCGTAGTAATATCCATACCCATTGAGGATGAGTTGTTCATTAATTGAAGGTGAATCGAAGGATTTATAAATATAGGCAAGAACTCTTCCATACCTATCTTTTTTGGCTGAGATAGAATCAAATACAAGTAGGACATCTCGTCTATAGATTTGATTAGTATAGGCTCGTGCTTCAGCTGCATAGTACTCAGGAGGATCTGTGAAAAGCTCCGGAGTATCGACACCAACAAGACGTACTCTTTCATTCCACTGGCACCCAGAAGGGCAATCTTCTCCAGTAAACTGCACCTGAATGGTGTCTCCATCAATAACGGCTGTTACCCTTGCTTCATACCATGTATTTGATTCAGCATGAAGTTCGACTTCACATGAAAAAAAAGTGAATGATATACATAAAAATAGAGATATATTCCTTAGTAGTTTAGAATTCATTGATTACCTTCAGTTAGTAAATATCCATAAGGAAAGATTCTTCTTCAGCCGGATAATCTGATGATGAAGGAGCCTCATTACTTATTTTTGGACTAGAGAGAAGTTGAACTTCGTTTATGATTAGTTCATTACTTGAGTATTTCTTACCTTCCTGCTCCCATTGATTTTGGCGCAGTTCAGCTTCTATACCAATGAGTGCACCTTTTTTGAGATAAGGATGTAGACCTTCTGCCATTTTCCCGAACACCACTAACTTGAAAAAGTTTGCTTTTTTTGACCAGGTCTCCCCTGTTTTCTTTGAATAATTATTCGCAAGCGAGAACTCGCACAAGACTAGATTAGCGCCCTTGCGTTTCAGTTCTGCATCTCTCACTAAACGTCCCGTAAGAGACACATGGTTTAAATCGCCCATCTTCAAAAACCTCCGTACTGATTTACTATCTTCAAGAGAAGCTAATTCACGAACTCGTGATTCAAAGAAACCTCCGGATGAGTGGTATACTCGAAGGCAACCAAACCGTCCCCGCGTATGTAGGGCGAAATACCAATCCCCCGGAGGGTAAAAACATGACTCAAATAATTTGATCAAAACAAATCTTAAATTTGGTGAATGCAATGGCTGAAGCAAATGGCACAACGTATGATTTAACAAAAGGAAGTCTCGAAGACCTTGCAAAGCAGACTGTAGCTGCTGCTAAAGTCTTTCAGGACTTTCTTGAATTGAAAGACTAATTAGCCTTTCACCGGCGTGCATCGTATGAGGATCGCGCCGGTTTTCGCATCGAGTGTCATTACTTTTGAAAGGCTTCCGGCCTCAATAACTGCGTACCCAGCATCACGGGCATCCTCTTCAATGGCTCGATCTACCTGGAACCCTGCGCTTTCCAGCGCCGTAATCGCTTTCATCAGTTTTGACTCCAATTTGTCCTCCTTATGGTTTTAAAAAGTGAAACTAAATTATAGAAATGAAAAAGTAAGACCGTGAACACTATTTCGCATACCACGACAAACCCGAGATACTTGCGTAGGAGCTAGACCGTAACATCGTGCGGCCTCTGATATACTTTCAAAGGTCTTTCCCGTTTCATTACATATGACTGCTTTTGCCCACTGTTCGATAATTGCTCTTGTAACATTAACCTTCCATGAAGACGACAGAACTCTATTTTTCATGGCAAGAGAAATCTTTTGTCTTGTTAAGGGTGAATGCCTTTTCCTACTATTCATTCTTTCATAATCCTTTCCGCATAGATTTTTCCGTGACTAGCTTCACCTGCATTGATTCCATTCATTTCGCCTAACTCATTAATGATTTTACGGAGTCTTTCGTTCAAAGCGGTGATTGTTTTTTCAATACGCCTCTTTTCCCTTTCTAGTTCCTCGTCTCGTGCCGTTGATTGAGATTGAGTAGTGGTTTTGATTTGAGCAATGCTTTTACCAGATTCAATTGCACCGATTACCCGTTGGTCATTTCCCTTGTTGGAAATCAGAACATGCGCTGCATCGAGTGAGAGGTTTTCAACTTTATGAGCTGGCAGTGTACTTATAGCACACATTTTCTTAACCGTTACAAGGGAGAGTTGCAGATCATGCTGGAAAATATCTTCATATCTAATCGCTTCGTTTTCACTTGTTTCGTGGATTTCCTGAAGCAATACCCCTAATCGTTGTTCAAGGAGAAGTATTTCATGCTGTAATGCTTTAGCCTCATCTATTTTCTTCTGTATGGATGCAGATCGTATGCGTTGGTATATTCCTTTTGTTTCTGCATCATCAAGAAGCGTGTTAAAAAGAGACCAGAATGCAATATCGTGTGCGCGAGAAGAGGATGCTCCCGATTCGACACGAAGATGGTGGGCGTATTCATGTATCGCTGTATACAGAAGCTGATTATCCTGAGAAAAATTCTTGTTATGAAGAAAGATTTCTGCCGTACCAGGTTTATAAAGCCCGTTTACTTTCTTGCTTTTCTTACCAGTAAAAATAACAGTGAAATCTCGTTTGGTATCGGCAAGTGATAGCAATATTTCTTTTACTCTCTCTTGGTTCATTACCTCCACCTACCTTTTTTGAAATGGGTCTTCTGTATTCTGCTGTACGACGGAGGCATAGAAACATTCTTCAATACAATGGAGGCTGTCCTTAACTTGCCGCATAAATCTATTAAGACTTTTTTTATCCTTGAAAAACCAAGTATCTGCATGGAGGCGATCATCAAGGACGGTACAGACAAAACCTACTCCAGTAAAAATCTGGTAAGGAGCCATCCGTGAAAGTCTTCTCTTTGAAAAGTACATCTTAGGATGCAACAAGATGGTATCGACCTGACCATAGACGAGCTTCTTATCATGAGAACGATACAGTCCGCGCGTTTCGCTCTTTTTTACGGTACTCATATCCCGTACTCCTTTACATACGATGAAAGGCCTTCAATATCACCAGAGGTAAGAAATGACTGAATAGTAGTGATAATCTGTATGACTTCTTTTGAAGGCTTCTTATCCTTACTCTTCCTACCAGTCGATTCAGTCATTGTTTCCCGAACGAGGTGATACGCTTTATTAAGCGTGAGTTCACCTGACTCGATCTGTTTTTTGATTTCATCGGTAGCATATTTTTCCACCATGCGGGTCTTCTCAACCCGTGAGGTGGAAATACCCAAAACCTCTGCCGAACGTGCAGCGGATTTTCCGTCACCCGTTGCCCCACGTCCTCGTGTTTTAAGAGAATCCACTACTTTAAGCGCTCTCATAAGCTCCGCATCTGAAAGGTTGCGCCTTTCAGTTTGAAGGCTTATGGCATATTCAAGCGCATCTTCAATAGAAGAAAACTCGTGTAAGAAACATGGGATTTCGTGGAGTCCGGCACGAAGAGCGCCTTCCCGCCTATGATGTCCGTCAATAAGGATATGTTTCCCATTGAAATTCCATATATGTACCGGTTGGGAATTATCGTATCCGCCTTCCATGATTCGTTGCGTTATTTTCTCCACGTTACCAGGAATAAGCGGAAACAGTTCCTGGAACTCCTTCTGGAGCTTAATTTCGGTAAGTGGTATAAGACGCGCCAATAGCACGCGCCCGGAATTATTAAGGTCAAGCTTTTTCTCGTCTTTCAGAATGGTTAGTGGCTTCATTTCCTTTTCCTTCTTTAGAAAGCAACCGGTTCGCTTACCGGCTCTCCGGTGATTATTTCGACTAACGAAGCGACACCGTCAAAAATCTTTTCGCTTGTTTTACGGGTAATCTTCTGATCCCGGTCAATGCGGTTTGTTACCGCAGATGTTTTAGGCAGATAAATGTTAAGGCACTGGGTGAAGGTCTTTTTATAGAGTGATATGTACTGATAATGGGATGAGTTTTTATTTTGGGCGTATTGATTAACACCATTGAAAAAAAGACCCCAGGAAGACATTTTCTCGGCTTCCACAATCTTACTTTGCAAAGTAAGACATGAAATCATGTCGAACTGGCACAATAGTACCGGAGTTAAAATCAGGTCAGACGCATAGATTGCGTTATTGATCGTGGAATTAAATCCCTGGGACGTATCAAGGAGAATGTAGTCATAGAGAGATAGTTCTTTATGTTCCATTTCCACAAGACGAGAAAGAACCAGATCATCCTTCAATACCAGGTGTTCAATGTCACTGTTTGAAGGAATTAACTCTATATTCTCATTTTGGGTGGATACGATATTATCTGTAAGGCGACCAGTCTTTACGGCCTGAGAAAACCCTTTCCCCCGCAACCCGGCTTTGCTTTCAAGATAATGCAATGTCGTTGAATTGCTGTAGTCGGTATCAATTACCAATACCGACTTGCCGACAGCAGCCAGGTAATTTGCGATTAAAATGGTGGAGGAAGATTTCCCAACTCCACCTTTGGTTGATACAAAAGATACGATTTTCATACTTGAGCTCTCCTTTAGTACGGTTTCAACTAGTCTCATAACATGGAATAGTTAATTATTTGTATATGGCAGAAAGGGGAGTCGAACCCCAATAGAGTAAAAACTTGGAGTGGAGAGCTCCTGACTCTTTTTACTCCCGGAATACCATCCGCTGCCAAGAATTATATTTAAGTATAGCTTCGCCGGAACAAGCTTCTCTCCAAAGCTTGAACTTCATCAATGGCACTTTACTCGCCATTCTTAGCCTCCCAGCCGAAACATGGTGAAGCAAGGCCGGTTGCGTACCCGGCGCCGTACCTAAGGTTGGTAGGCCGCTTTCATAACAAGTTGAAGAACTTATCTTCTTTCAGTAATCCACTGCTTTTTTTTATCCCGAGGAAGGCTTTGTTATTAAAAGCTGTCTGCGTAATTAATCTGGAAAGAACGTGCTTCGGTTCGCCCTTCTTCATATCCAGAAAACCATGCATCTAACTGACAAGATCCCTTTGAGAAAGGAGGTTTAATTAATTGATCTTTGTATTTCACTTGGAGAAGTGTGTTAAAGGCAGCTGCATGGAATCCATCTTTATATTCCCGGCTTCGAGGATCTCGAGGTTTGGTAAAAGAATTAGTTAACAAGTCAGAAGCTATATTCTTTGCAAGAGTAGGATTAAACCGTATGTCTTTTGGATTTACATGTTCCATCGTATAACTCCCTTATATTTTCTTGTCTGCATTTAATTTGTTTCTTTCTATTAACTACACTCTTTCATTACTTCTGGGACTTACTAATCTTTATGCGTAATTTTCATTGCCTCAGCTGTCTGTATTTCAGTTTTCGATACACGTCCAGAATGAAAGGTTAAAATCAGAGAACAGGTCCCAAACTCAATGTCAGCACTTTTCTTTTTTAATTGGGAAAGACATGAAGCGATTAATTCATAATTCTCTTGAAGGTATTTTTCATTTAGCATAAAACAGACTCCCCTACCCGTACGGAATTTTGTGTTTTAACTTTTCCAGGAATTCTGTATTTCTCGATTTCTTTATCCAACTCAGCCTTTTCAAACATCACTTGATTTCCAAAAAGTTTGACCCTAGGAAGCTCTGAGTGACGATCAAGCGTTGCGATACTGATATTGAGATACTTAGCTGCCTGTTTACGAGTAAGCAAAGGCGACTCAATTTCAATTTTCATTTTCATTACTTGCTCCTTAAAAAAAAATCCCCATCAAATCCGAGCCGATTTGATGGGGAAGCACCGTTTCCGGTTAACCCGCAAAGCGGATAAGTCATGGCTCGAACTGGCTTATCAACTCTGGAAATAACGCAATTGCGTTATCTTTATTAATGTTATATATCACAAGTGCGTTATCGTCAATGGTTAAATATCGTATTTGTGATATTTACTATGGAGTGAACTTTAATGAACGTTTACGCGCCGAAATTGAATATTCCGGACTTCTCCACAAGGAAATTGCAGATAAAGCAGGAATAAAAAAACGCGCTTTTGATATGTATGTCGGATCAAGATTATCAATGCCACCTGCCGACATAGCCGTTAAAATTGCCGAAGTACTCGGTGTCTCTGTTGAATATCTCGTTACCGGTAATAAAGCTCCTAAAGAAGTCACTCTTCCACCAGAAACTAATAAAGTAATTGCCCTCCTTTCATCATTAGACAGTAAGGAAAAAGAAGCTTTTATTACCCTTCTTGAAGCTCTGGCCAATAAGCGGTAATTCCTTCCTTTTTTTAGACCTCACCTGTCATATTTTTAGTAGTTGTAAATACTTAAATTTAAGTATTTACAACTACTATAACGTCTTTTTACGTTTTGTCAATACGTTGATACGTATTTTTAAGTACAATGAATTTATGGGTTTTAAAGAGAATTTACGGTCAGAACTTGATTATCAAGACATGATTGTAAAGGAACTATCTGAAAAAACAGGAATAAATAAACGTTCTCTCGATAACTATTTAACAGGGCACAACTCGATTCCTTCTGCAGATATTGCAGTGACAATAGCAAAGGCATTAGGAGTTTCTGTTGAATATCTTGTAACAGGACAGGAAACACATTCAAATGGAGCTACCTCACCAAAAGAGCGCAAACTTCTTAGCCTATTTGAGATCCTTGATGAACGAGATCAACAAACAGTCTTAACCATGGTCGAATCCATGGCGGAGAGGTATGCAAACGATGGAAGGAAGGAAAAATCCTCTGTACAAGCAGGTTAATTATCTTTAGTTGCTGATTGTTTTATTAACTTTTATATACAAAAAAGTACTATTAGTACATAGTTATACATCTGAAAGATACTTTATATAAGCAGAGCAATTTTTAACACGCTAGAGGATTTTTTTCTCCGAGGTTTACTAGTCATCCTGTTAATCAAGGAATCGTATATTGCTCGATATGCAATTGGAGAGTGTATGCAGCTAGTACCAATAGACTCTTAATAGATTCTATGAACAAAAATTGATTGAAAACACATAATTTGATTGACCATCAGATAAGCAAGGGTTAACATCAATTAACAATAACCCCCATAGCAAATGAGTCTGCGAGGATGCAGTATTCCCTTTTATCGTATATTTACCTTATATATGGGAGATTTCAGATGGATGAAACGATATATAAATATGCCCTACAAACTTCACCTTTTGGCTATACGTTTAACGAACTAGTAGTTAATGAGAACAATATTCCGATTAATTATATAATTAGAGACTCAAATCAAGCCTTCGCGACCTTCCTTGGAACAACAAGAGAGGCTTTATTAGATAAACCAATAACAGAGTTCAATTCTTCAGTATTTAATGATTCATTCAATTGGCTCGCAACATTCGCATCTGTTGCCCTCACAGGAGAACGAACAGAGTTTGATGCATTCTCATCCATCATGAATCGATATTTTCACTTTTCTGTAAGTTGCCCTAAAAAAGGCTTCTTTATCGTCATTTCAATTGATATAACCCAGCAAAAAGAAATGACAGATGCTCTTGCACGAAAGGAAGAAGAGCGGAGACAATATTTCGATAACACACCTGATGGGTTATTCATCACGGATGAAAACTACAAATATATCGATGTAAATGAAGCAGGCTGCAGAATAGTCGGCTATACACAAGAGGAATTGAAGAATCTCCATATTCCGGACTTGATTCCCACTGAGGAGAACTCTGTACACAGAGATAATTTTAAGCGCTTGCTCTCGCAGGGGAAATCCAGCAGAGTGGGAAAATTGAAACGAAAGGACGGTACTCTGGTTACCGTGCTGTTGGACGCCGTGAAAATGAAAAACGGCAGGCTGTTGGCCTTGTGCAAGGACTTGAGCGGTCAGGAACGACTGGAAGCCGAGAAGAAGCAGTATTATCTAGCCTTCCAAAGCAGCTCTCAGCCGATCTTGATTACAAATGCGGACGGAACCATCAGTTCTGTAAACGATGCGTTTATTGATATGTACGGATATCCCCGTGACGAGATCATCGGACAGAACCCTCATTTTCTCAATCCGGGAAAGGAAGTGTACAACAATCTCGGTGTAAGCTACTTCGAATATGATTTTCTTTTCCGCGATCTTTGGCAGGCGGTGAAAGACCCGAATGTAAAAACATGGAAGGGCGAGATTATTAACAGGAAGAAGAACGGTTCATTACTGTGGATCAGCCTGCTCGTTAATGCCCTATACGACGAAAATAACGAACTTACCAGCATTGTCGGGATGCCGATCGATATGACGGTTTCACATGATACTGCAATGAGTAACCGGATACAGCTTTTTCAGACAATCGCGGATCTTGCAGAGCTTCGCGACGATGAAACAGGGAACCACATGAAACGAGTTGGGCTTTTCGCAAAACTCATTGCACGCAGCCTCGGGATGAACCAGAAATATTGCAATGATATTGAGGTCTTCGCTCCCATGCACGACATTGGGAAGGTCGGAATTCTTGATTCAATTCTTAGAGCACCGAGAAAGCTTACCCCCGAGGAATTCGCAATAATGAAAACCCACACAACTCTCGGACACAACATCGTCAAAGGAAAAGCAGAATTCGAAATGGCCGCAGCTATAACGCTCTGTCATCATGAACGATTTGATGGAACAGGATATCCGAACGGACTATCAGGGAAACATATACCTCAGTCAGCTCAAATAACTGCTATAGCTGATGTCTACGATGCCCTAAGAAGCAAGAGGCCATATAAAGACCCATGGCCACACGACAAGACAGTAGAACACATACGAGAAACGGCAGGATCTCACTTTGACCCGGATATTGTGGAACACTTTGTAGAACTACATAATAGATTTGACGTTGTGTTCAAAGAACTTTCTGATTAGATTTTTGGAGGAGAAATTGATCACAAAACAGAGACTGTCGCATGTACTTTTTGTAACTGAACAGATCTTAGGCAAACTGGCAATAGTTTCAATTATACTAATTCCACAGGGACGATTTCTTCTTATTCCTTCATTGCTTGGCATACTCATTCTAGATGGTTCCATCCTGATCGTAGTCTATTCAAAATACAGAAAGCAGTTACAGACTTTTAAGGGCATTGTTACTAAACAATTGAATCAAGGCGATACCTCTGTTGGACACACATGGGAGAATGCGGTAAATTTTCTAAATAATCACATATCTTCCTGTCAACAATCCCGAAGTAGCACTACAAAGCTAATATCAGAAAGCCGGGTTCATGCACTGCAATTCTCCATGAAACTTAAAGACTCCATTTACACTGCGACAAAAATTAATGGAAGCGTCTTTAAAATACGCGATACAATTGCACAATTAGAAGAAGAAATTCTTGCAAGCATGAACGCAATTGAGCGAATAACACATACAATCACCTCTTTCTCTGAACAAATTGATACTCAATCAAAATCCGTTATGCAAACATCCAGCGCGGTGGAACAGATGGATGCTTCAATAAAGAACGTTCGTACCATAACAGGAAAGAAACGTGATTCCGTCGAAACACTAAGGAAAAGAACACTCGATGGACAGGAACAAATGGAGAAGATGGCTGAAGTCGTCGTCGATATTCATTCAAGTATCGATACAGTCAGCCAAGTTATGGAAGTCATTAACAATATTGCAACACAAACAAGCTTATTATCCATGAACGCGGCAATTGAAGCAGCTCATGCAGGAGATGCGGGGAAAGGATTTGCAGTAGTAGCCGAAGAAATCAGATCCCTTTCAGAGTCTACGACAGAAAATGCCCAAGTAATTGCCTCTTCTCTGGAAACAATGGTCGAACATATCAAAGAAATTCAGGGGCAAAGCAATACAAATATCTCAATATACGGTACTATCGTACAGGAATCACAAAGTCTTTCAAGAGCATTCGCAGAAATTCATGCTGCAACGGAAGAATTGGAAATCGGTAGCACAGAGATTGTCAATTCATCCTTGACTCTTAAGGACATTACCAAGTCTATCGAAAAGGGATCATCAGAAATCCTGAACAGCGCAGGTAATATCCGCAGTTCAATTCAGCACATCATTGAGACAAGCACTGAAAGTAATACTGAAACATCCCTAATTGCTGAGGTTGCCCAACAGCTCAACATTGTTTTCCTGGAAATATCTGAATTATTCCTTAGCTATGAAAATGTTATCTCGCCCACGTTCAATGACGAAGTGCGACAAAAACCTCTTCAGGTGTTTTGAATCCTAAACACTTCATTGGTCGAGTGTTAATCTTCTTGACCACCTTATCAAGTTGTTTTTGAGTAATCAAGGACCAGTCTTTTTTTTTAGGAAAGTATCTGCGTATCATACCTATCCGATTTTCAATACTTCCTTTTTCCCAACTATGGTATGGATTACAGAAGTACGCTTTTGTCTTTAAAACCTTGTCGGTTAATTTATGGTTTGCGTTTTCCGTACCATTGTCATAGGTAATGGTTTTCCGGAGTTTCTCAGGAAGCTTTTTCAAACTATTAACTACAGCATCATGCATGGCTATTGCAGTTTTGCCTTTGATTTTTTTCGCAATTAGGTATCTTGATTTTCGTTCCACGGTTGCAGTAATCGCTGCCTTGCTTTGCCGGGAAACAGCAGTATCCGTTTCCCAGTGCCCGGCCTCATTTCTCGTTTGTATTTGTGGATCGCGATGCTCAATCATTGTACGATCTGGAACTCGTATACACCGCTTATTCTTTATACTGGAACGCTTTTGACGGTTTCTGTGTGCCCTCGGAAGACATTGAATCAAGTCTCGGCGATCCTTATATATCCACAAATATATGGATTCATGGTTTGTCTTAAACCCTGGTTTATCAAGTGGTAGTTTACCTGCAATTATTTCTGGAGTCCATTCTTCCTTGAGCTTTTTAACAACGTACTTTTGGATTACCGGGTTCGACAAGCGCTGTCTGTTATGACTTTCTTTTTTACGTTTATCTGCTCGTATTTGAGCACGATTTGCTCTGTATGGAACATCATTGATCTGCGCATTGTTTCTATTTATTTCTCTGTATATAGTACTTTCGTCTCTGTTTAATTTCCGGGCAATATCAAGAACACTTTTACCCGAACTTAATCCAACGGATATTTCTTCCCGTTCTGCAAACGATAGATGTATGTACTTTTTCTGCTTTTCTGTGCTATTCCTATCCATGGCGATGCTCCTGCATTTTGTTGTTGTGGTAAACACACAATACAGGTTTTTGTCGCTACTGGGGAGGGGTTTAGGCCCCTCCCTTCTTGCACTTCGTCATTGAACGTGGGTCGTCAATAAGCAACTTCCAAGATTCATCCACAACACAGGCTCAGTCAGGATCATTGAATACAGTCCCAATAATGATTCAACATCTATTATGGGTCATTCGCGCTCGTGGGGTTATTGATAAAACAATGACGATTGATCCTGATAAAGTCATCGACCACACCACTTGTCATCTCGGTAAATGGATAGCTTCTTCTGCTGCAGATTCGTATCGTAATTCTCCTTCATTTATCTCAATGATTAGCGATCACGAACAGATGCATAAACTAGTTAAAGACCTCATAACCCAGTCTCATACAGAAAAGAGACAGATATCAGAGGCAAAGTTCGATGAACTACTCGCCTACTCTAGTAGAATTATTTCTACACTTGCCAAAATGACCTAGACAAAGAAGTTGAGACTAAATAGTTGAGCAAGAAAAAAGGATATAGAGACTGGATAAAATGATGAGAAATAAGATCTGTCATTGATTGAGACTGATATTCCATCTGTGAGGAGATAACGTGCATAAGAAAGTAATAGTTGAAATAACAACGTATAAATCAATTTATGATGCATGGAATGTGTTCATTAATCCAGATTACATTACTCAATGGAATTATGCCTCGGATAGTTGGTGCTGTCCAACTGCGATAAATGATTTTGTTATACATGGTACGTTCAGTTACCTAATGCAATCAAAAGACAAAAAACATGGTTTTACCTTTTCTGGAAAGTATATTTCCATAATCGAACAAAGGGAAATTGTTTATGAATTAGACGATGGAAGAATAGTACAAGTTGATTTTATACAAGAAGGCGATAAAGTTATTGTTCGCGAAACCTTCGATGCTGAAAAAAGCAACCCAATAGAAATTCAACGAACAGGTTGGCAATCTATACTGAACCGTTACAAAATGGTTCTCGAAAGGATGTAATGCTTATGAGACTTCCTCAAGACTTTACGTCACTATACAAAACCGCTGTAGAAAATAAAGACAAACAGCTCATGTGCTCTTTATATCATAAGAACATCGTTTTTTATGATGTTTGGAATGACTTTTCACTTAATGGAATAGCAAACATCACCTCTATGATAAACAGCTGGTTTGATTCAATCAGTTCAGAAAATGTACTAGTTGATTTTGAGAATTCAGAGACCATTTTTGATGGTTCTGCAGGTTTCTCTACTTGTTCTTTCAAGTTCTCAGCTCAATCAGACCAAGGGGTTGAAATAAGACATATAAAGGAGAGAATGACGGTCTGTTTCATTAAAGAAAATGAAGAGTGGTTTGTGACTAATCAACACACTTCTGTACCTATACACATGGACACTGGTTTAGGCATCTTTTAATTAGTGCGGTAATACGTTCTGATTACATGAGTCGAAACGACTTTCTGTTTTTATCTTTTGACCTTCCACTTAATCTCTCTTCCTTGTTCAAATCTGATAAAAGGAATAAACAATAAACGGTTTTCATTGATATCTCACGATTGAAATGGAGGATTGAATAGAGATGAAAATGCCAGATAAAGTCGACGAGATCTATTTTGCTCCTTGTGGTGTGAACTGCTTTGTTTGTTATGTTCATCTAAAAAAGAAGAAAGCATGTAATGGATGTTATGAATCGGATCTAAATAAACCGGAGAGGTGTAAGCACTGTCTGATAAAGCAATGTGTTATCGACAAGAAAATAAAATACTGTTTTGAGTGTACTGAGTATCCTTGCAAGCGAATTAATAACCTAGAAAAGAGTTATATAACAAGATACGGTGTAAGCTTACTGGATAATGCAAAAATGGTACAAAGTGCAGGACTAACATACTTCTTTTCTGTAGAAAAAGATAAATGGCGATGTCCAAGATGTGGCGGAGTGGTTACACAGCACGGGAAATTATGCTCTGAATGCGAGAACAAAACTGAATCGTAATCATCAAACACTTTCAAAACTGGTTTCTACGATTAAGTACTAGTGTCCATAGTTATTTTTTTAGCATAACAAAAAGATGATTTTCTATGATAAAATTGGTTTCAACTTACTCAAATGAAAAATCGAAGTATCAATTTCAGAGAAGTTTATTTAAGAGGACATTATGCTTGACCTTAATATTCTTACTTTACTTGGTGGTATAAGCACCGGAATACTAACCGGAGTTATTGGGAATGCAATTTATGCTGTTTTGACAAGAAACCAATCACTCTTACCAATCGCAAATTATAGAAAAGAAGCATTATCAAAGAAATGGGTTGGTTTCTTTCTAATGCCTGAAAGTGAAGGTAAAGTAGAAAAAGTTGACATAATTATGACACTCCGAGTCAAGGGAAAAACAATTTTAGGGTCAGGAACATACTCAAACACAACAATTCTATTTAAGGGTGGTTTTTTCAGAGATGACTATTTTTATCTGAATTATGAAAATTCTGATAAATCAATATTTCAAAGAGGTATGATAATCTTCTATTGGCCGAATAATCCTATCGAAATCAAGGGAAAATTCTTGGGAATAAGACGGGCAAAAGATGAGATAGCTGCCGGAGATATGGTATTAAGATCAAACTAAAAGTATCAATACGAGATTTTTTTAACTTATATCAAAAAATTGTAAGAAATCAAACCTTAACAACTTATAAGAAGTCAACGTTGACAACAAGTAGTTCAAGTACGAGACTACACATTAAGAGAAGACCGAAGGAGTGTCAGATATATTAATAATTAAGGGATAAGGCATGATCAAAAAAAATTGTATAGTCTTGGTTGTTCTCATCTTTGTTCAGTTATTATTTTCTGAACAACAAACAATACATATTGCCACCTTGGAGTACCCTCCTTTCATATATTTTGAGAATGATCAGGTAAAAGGTCCTATCAGCGAGAAAGTAAGAGATTTGTTTCAGGAACTAGGTATTAATGTCATCATAAAGATCTATCCAATAGCTCGTGGCCTTTTTATGGTGACAAAAGGGGATGCTGATGCCTATTTCTCACTCAAAAAAACACCAGAGAGAGAAAAACAGCTTCTCTTTACCAATGAACCATTAATTCAACAACCCTTTGTCTTTTTTACCACAAAAGAATCAGGAATTGTCTGGACCGGTAGTATCGAGGATATTAAGAAATATACAATTGGAGTAGTTAGTAAAACATCATACGGAGCAGTGTTTGATAACTACGTTAGAAACGGAATTATTACTAACCTAGATGAAGCACAAACATTTGAACAGAATATCAGAAAACTAATAGCTGGGAGAGTCGACTTAGTAATCAACAGTTATGATGTCGGACTGACCTTACTGGATAAGCTTCAGGTAGAAAATCTTATTGCGCTTTTACCACCAGTTGAAGTTGTTTACAGCTATTTAGCCTTTACAAAAGCAAAAGATTATTCAGAATTAGTAGAAAAATATGATATTCTACTAAAACAGAAGAATAAATTGAAGAAACAAATCCTATCAAATTAATTACAATATTAGGCGAAAATAATATGTCACTGAGTACTTTATGTGATCAAATGAGTTCGTTTGAACACATGCAGTATCGCTATCTCAAATTCTTGTAAAAGGAGTCTATTTTGTTAACACAATATTATACAGCATCAACGCTTGATGGTTTTATTGCAACTACCGACCATTCATTAGACTGGTTATTTCCGCTTGCAGATATATCTACCACTAGCTACCCTTCCTTTTACAATGAAGTTGGAGCGATAGTTATGGGGGCATCCACCTATGAATGGATCTTGCAGAAAGGTATGATGATCGGTACGCCTGATGAAACAGAATGGCCGTACAATATGCCATGTTGGGTTCTTTCCCATCAACAACATGTTATACCACAGGGAGCAGATATCAGAATAACACAAGGCGATGTTCGAAATGCTTATAATGAAGCATTCAAGATCTCCGGAGACAGAAATTTATGGATAGTTGGAGGAGGAGATATCGCTGGACAGTTTTTTGATGCTGGATTACTTGATGAACTCATTATTCAAATTGGCTCTGTTACCCTAGGAAACGGAATTAAAGTCTTTCCCCGAGAGATCCTGTTTCCCAGGCTAAAACTTATTTCATGCGAGAAATTTAGTGAATCTATGGTTGAACTACGCTATAAAGTGTCAAATTTTGAATAATTTTCACTTTTTATCAGGCATCAATTTGATGTTCTTCATGGAAAATACAAGAAGTTTCTTCTTGTAAGAAGCCCGATTCAGAGAAAGAAACTCAATGAAAAGTATATCAAAACTAATCACAGAACCAAATTTCATGGTGACATCCAGGTTTTTCGTGTTATACTGACCAGCATAAAAAGCTTGTTGAGAGTAAAAATCTGTGAAAAATAATGGTCGAAGAGAAGCAAGTACTAAAGAACTCAAATTAATCAGTCAAAAATTGCATTTATTCACCAGAAATTTTACTAATTCAACCAAGCTTTCTTAGCAATGCAAAACAAGAAAGTGTAGTAACTTTCCGGCTAGAGTCACGTAGTTTCGGCGCGGACACACAGCTGTGCAATCTGTCTCAACCCGTGGTCTATAAGCCATACAAATAGGCTCACCGTGCCCAATTCTTTATGACATAATCCCTTTGATGAAATTTTATACTACAAAGATATACCAAACAAGAAATTATTTATGAACAAAATAATTATTGTTAGATTGACCCTTCGGGCCGAGGAAAAAAGAGGTAATAGTGAATTTATTATCATCCGAAATTATCAATATTCTAAAGTTTTTAATACCTGGTTTTATTTCAATAAGAATAATTGAATCATTAACTCCGAATGAAACAAAAAAAGAATTTGATTTAATTATTAAGATTATGCAACCTTTTTTCTGTAAATTTCGTTCAAAGCAGGTCGGTCGGTTGACTCAGGCAAGTACCGTTTGTCATTCTGCCACTGGTCGTTTTGTTCGATCAGCATAGAAGCCGCAAGGCGAAGTAAACTCTCGGCGTTCGGGAAAACACCCACTACTTTCGTTCGCCTGTTAATCTCCTTCATCTGGCGTTCTGCCAGATTCGATGTTCGCATCTTCCTCCTGTGATTTTCAGGGATGTTGAATACACTCAATCCTTCCCGTATATTTACATCGGCCCAAGCCGCTAAACGCGGATGGGTTTTTTGATATTTTTCAACGAGCTGTTGCAAATATCGTTCTGCATTCTCGCGGTCAGGCGCATTGAACACCTTCCGAATATCGGCGGCTACCAGCGGGATGTCATCTTTTTTCGTGACGTAGGAGTGGGCATTCTGCTGCAGATGAAACTGGCAGCGTTGCCACAGAATTCCAGGGAAGACAGCATCGATTGCAGCGCGAAGTCCTGAGTGGTCATCACTGGTGATCATTCGAAGGCCGTGCATCCCTCGTCGTACGAGATCCTCGAGAAAGGAACGCCAGTTTACCTCTGCCTCACTGTTCGCGACTTCGGCGTCAAGAATATGCCGATTCCCGCTGTAATCAACGCCAATAGCCACTAGAAGAGCCTGCTTGACCACCTGGGAACCGACGCGCACCGATTCATAGGTCGCATCAAGTACCAAGTATTGAATCTGTCCGACAGGCTGCGCCTTCCAAGACGTAATCTCTTCATCGAGCTCCTTTGCCAGCCTGCTGACCTGGGACGAGCTGACTTCGGTGCCACAAAGAATTTCGACGATATCCGAGACCCTGCGGGTACTTACTCCTTTGACATACATTTCGGCGATGGCGAGCTTGAGAGCACGCTCACTGCGCATGCCTTTCTCGATGCAGCTGGGGTAAAACTCCATCCCGCGAACTTGTGGTACTTTCAAGAGGACTTTCCCGGTCGCAAGATTGAGCGTCTTGTCTTTAAATCCATTGGCATGCCCAGTACGCTCTTCCGTGCGTTCATATGGTTCGGCGTTGAGAGCCTTTGCTCGCTCGATCTTCATGGCCTCATTGACGACCACTTCGATAACACGAGAAAATTTATTGTCCCCATTCGCTGCCAGCATCTGGATCACTTGCTCCAAAAGTGTATATTCTGATTCGTAGGCCATCGGGTTCTCCTTATGGTTGGTTTGGTCACTTACCATTTGAGCCCGATCGGCCTGCTTTTTTCAACCCAATTTACAGAAAGAATTGTACACTAACATTATTAATGCATTGATATATACGGTAATTATAAATGCAGTAGTTTACTTGGTATCGATAGTATGTTCTTTAATTGGGAATATATTCACAATTGGGGTTTGGGATGATACAGTATCATTAATCTGGTCTGTAATTATTTCAATTATTCTTGCGATTATTATTTCGTTTATTTTAAATAGTGATTGTATTCATAAGTTTTTAAGAGATAAAAACCTAACAAAACAGACACCATATCCATCTGAATGGTATGGTGTGTTTTCTGAAAATATTACATTTATTGTTTTACATTTAAATGACGAAAGAAGAATAATGGGCTGGCCTGATGAATGGCCAACAAATCCACTTGAAGGACATTTTGCATTATCACATGCTATGTGGTTAATTGAAACAGATGGAAATGAAGATAAAAATATTGATCTTGATATGGATTCATATATACTAATTAAAGCAACCGATGTTCGGTTTGTTGAATTTATGAAGGAGTAAAAGGAGTTTATTATGGGAAGAAAAGAACCACAGCCATTGCCCGGTACAATTATTCCTGGGAAGGTCCAAGACTCTCGTAATCCACCTGTTACAAGAGGAAGGAATCCAATCAGTGATGTTGTTAGACCTACGCCACCTCCTGCGCCGCCACAACCTCCAAAAAAATAAAAAAATCTAACAACTGCTTCAACCTGATAATTCCTTTTGTCACACTTTTTTTGCAGTCGCTACGCTCGGCAAAAAGTGCGCCAATCCCTTCGGGCCGGAATTACAGGTTAAGCAAATGTTAGGCGGACCCTTCGGGCAGAGGAAAATATATTTAAAACTTGAAATATTTTTTTCTTTGTATTGATTGTAGCGAGGTTCGATATGAATGAAGATGTTGTTGTTCTTGAATTTGAGAATAGGGTTAAATATAGAGAATGGTTGGTAATTAATCACAAAAAAGAAAATAGTATTTGGATAGAGTTTAAAAAGGGTAATAAAGATTTTACTGCAAATGACGCACTAGAGGAATCAATCTGCTTTGGATGGATTGATGGGGTTATGAAGTCAATAAATGATGAAAGATATAGAAAATATTTTTCAAAAAGAAAAGATGTTCATAAATGGTCAGAGAAGAATAAGCAAATATTTAGGAAAATGGTAGATAATAATGCAATGACAAAATCCGGTGTTGATGTTTATTTACCAGAAATTAGCAACGAAAATACTCAATTAAGTATAGAAGATAAAATAGAGTGTTTAAGAAATGTGCTTCAAACAATGCCCGAAATAGTAAGATTATACAATGAAAAACCATTATCAAAACAAAAGCAATTTGCTGGCTTTTATTGTGATGCTAAAACCGAAGAAACAAAAAATAAAAGAAGAAATAAAATAATTGATGCACTCCAAAATAACTATAACGGAATGTTGTATTAATTTAATCAAATAGACGCCTAACAACTGCTTCAACCTGACTTATTTGCTTGTCACGGATTTTTGCTCTTCGCTACGCTCGGCAAAAACCGCGCCAAACAAAACGCAGGTTAAGCAAATGTTAGAGCGACGCCTTCGGCGCGGCAGAAGAGAATATTTTTTCTATTCTTATTTAGATAACGCCTTTATAAACATATTCATAGGGATTAAATGAAAAATGGAATTAAAAGAGAACACAGGGTATTTATACGTATTATTTCACCCAGATCTTCCGCATTATTACAAGTTAGGTCAAACTACAAAACATCCAATGGAGAGGCTTAAAAGTCATAATACTGACAGAACTAAGATACTTGGGAAACTAGTTCAGCTTACTAATAAACCATGGCAACTTATTTATTATGTGCCTGTTACAAATCCACGAAAAGCTGAATCTGCGACTCTCTGGTATGACGTATTACCTCGTTGGGATAATTTAGAGCTCAATAATGGGGATGTAATTGTAGTTATAGAAGACATTATTAAAAGTCCATATCTTGATCAAGATAAATACAATTTTTTATTAGGAACAGAACTTGTTTTTTATGATTACAAATCGTTGATTGAATCATTTGAACGAGGCTGGGAACGAGATGGATTAGTTGATCAATGTGATGAATTAATAAAAAAAGTTAAAGACGAAAGATTGAAAAATGATAAACGACATCGTTATAAGGATGATTAAGTAACAGGAATGTATTTCTTTAGAAATTAATAATGAAAATATTGGAATTAAGTGAAAAAAATAAAAATATTAGTGAAAAACGATTAAGCATTTTAGGAAACTTTTTAATTTAGGTAATCAATTAAGTAAAAAAATCTCTAACAACTGCTTCAACCTGATAATTCCTTTTGTCACGCTTTTTGCAGTCGCTACGCTCGGCAAAAAGCACGCCAATCCCTTCGGGCCGGAATTACAGGTTAAGCAAATGTTAGAGGGACGCTGCTATCGCAGCGCAAAAAATATAAGGAGAAAATATGCCGGATATTGTATTGCGAACAACAGAAGATTTGGTGAATATCATTAATGGTTTTATCGAAGGCGATCAGTATTCAGGCAATATAAAGTTTGAAGAATCCTTATTAACATTAAATTATCATTTCACTGGTAGTAAATATAATTCTACTTTAACACCAACAATGATGAAATCATTAATTGGCTTACAAGATATAATTAATGATATTTATTTAAATTGTATTGCTGATACCAAAAGAATTCGATTAAAAGATGAAGAAAAGAAGCAACTAGAGATTACATATACTGTTACTGATGGCTCAACTAAAATATTAGCAAGCTTCGCAGAAGCAATTGAAAACCTTGAATTATTATTAAAAGGTTTAGATTCAAAACAAAAAACTAAAATTGTTATGGCCTTAATTGCAGTCTTTTCAATAAAATCAGTTGCTGATATTGCATCAGATGCATATTTAAAAGCTAAACAAGTTGAAATCGAAAATAAAAAAATTGAGTTGGAGAATAAAAAAGAAGAGCATGATTTCATTGAAAAAATGGAACTATTACAAATGACACAATCAGCTATAGCGGTAGCAACCGAAAATCGTGATAAATCCATTAGGTTATTGGCTAAGGAAAACTTTGATACTGTTGTGATAGATGATGTATCCTTTGATCATGAAGTTCTTAATGAACGAGTCAAAATTGAACGTCCACGTGTGGAGACTGAAAGAAAACCGTTAGAAAGTAACTTTATAATTAATTCAATTGATTTAACAAATCCAGAAATTATTTATATTGATATTACAGATGAAGTAACAGGTATTCAGTACCACAAAGTTGATATTTTTACAGGATTTATTTCAAAAGATGATTATTCAATGATAGAACAAGCAATGAAACGAGAAACAATTAGAATGCGGTTAGTATTAGAAATAAAAAAAGGAAAGGTATTAGCTGCATTTCTTCAGAGTATTGTAAAAGACCTCTAACAACTGCTTCAACCTGATAATTCCTTTTGTCACACTTTTTGCGTCGCTTCGCTCCTGGTGCAAAAAGTGCGCCAATCCCTACGGGCCGGAATTACAGGTTAAGCAAATGTTGTACAGATGCTCCTAACGGCGCACCAGCCCGCACCTTATTTTACGCGCGCGCCATCCTTGGCGCGGAGTTTGTTTATATAATATTCTAAAGCACTTTAATTGGAGTCAACAAATGGGCAAGAGTGAACGAATTACTGAAAACATTGTAAGAGAGATGTTTCGAAAAAATGGTTATTATGAGCATGATAACAATATCACAATAGAAGAGCAAAAATCTGAAATCGTAAAAGTGAAAAATATTCTATCAAAAGCAAGCAAAAATCAAAAAGGCAATGCTGGTTATCCTGAGTTTATTGTCTCTAACAAGAAGGACCATAAGTTTCTTATCGTCTTTGAATGCAAACCTGATGTGAGAAAGCACCAAAGCGAAAACCTTGATAAACCTGTGGAGTATGCTGTAGACGGCGTAATGCACTATGCCACTCATTTGTCAAAATATTATAACATAGTGGCAGTTGCAGTTAGCGGGGTGACAGAAAGTTCCTTACGAGTATCTAATTATGTTTATGCTTCTGGAAGTCAACAAGCGCGAGTACTAACAAATGAATCAGGTTTGCCAATTTCTCAAATATTGCCATATGATGACTATTACCGTCTTGCAGCTTACGATCCTGAAATTTCACAACGCAGACAATCTGATTTATTGGCCTTTTCCAGAGAATTACATGAATTAATATGGACTAAAGCAAAAATATCTGAAGAAGAGAAACCGCTTTTAGTTAGTGGTACTTTAATTGCATTAATGAATACATCATTTTTACGAACATTTTCTACATTAGATTCTGAAGATATTCAGGAAGCATGGTTGGGTGCAATAAAAAAAGAACTAGATAAAGCTGATATTCCACAAGGTAAGAAAGATACAATGTTACAACCATATACGACAATAGCAGTCCATCCAAATCTAGGCAAACCTGATTCAAAAACTGCAAAAGAATACCCAGATGGCGTATTTAAGGAAATAATCACACGCATTTCCGATAATGTTTGGCCATATATTAGTGTATATCATGATTTTGATGTTGTTGGACAGTTTTATGGGGAGTTTTTAAAGTATACCGCAGGGGATAAAAAGGCATTAGGAATAGTCCTTACTCCTCGACATGTAGCTGAAATATTTGCACTCATTGCAAATGTTAATCCTAAATCAAAGGTACTAGATATTTGCGCGGGAACTGGAGGATTCCTCATTTCTGCAATGCAACTCATGCTTAAAAAAGCAAAAACTGAAGCTGAAAGAACTGATATTAAGCGAAACAGATTAATTGGTATTGAAAATAGCCCAAAAATGTTTGCACTTGCTGCTTCAAACATGATATTACGGGGCGATGGTAAAGCTAACTTACATCAAGCTAGTTGTTTCGATGAGGCCGTCATAAAATCTGTCAGAAGCATGAAACCTAATGTAGGAATGCTAAATCCGCCATATTCTCAGTCAAAAGGTGATGCAGAATTACATGAGCTATACTTTGTAAAACAAATGTTAGATTGTTTAACAGTTGGCTCTATAGGTATCGCAATAGTACCTATTTCGTGTGCAATTGCACCACATCCAATAAAAGCAGAAATGATGAAATACCATACCCTGGATGCTGTAATGTCGATGCCACAAGAATTATTTTATCCTGTAGGAGTAGTAACATGTATTATGGTTTGGATAGCAGGGATACCTCATTCAGAAAGCAATAAAAAAACATGGTTTGGCTATTGGAGAGATGATGGTTTTGTTAAGACAAAACATCGAGGAAGAATTGACTTAAATGATAAGTGGGCATCAATAAGAGATAGATGGGTAGAAAACTATCGAAATCGAGAGGTCCATCCTGGCGAAAGCGCTCTTTCAGAAGTTGATTGGAAAGATGAATGGACAGCGGAAGCTTATATTGACACTGATTATGATAAAATAACAAAAGATGACTTTGAAACAGAGATCAAAAAGTATCTCCTATTTAAATTAATGCTAGAAATTAAAGGTGGTTCGGAAGATGAAGGTGAATTAGATGAAACTGAGTGATCTGTTTGAAATACATAATGGCTTAACAACAACAAACCTCACAATATATTCAAAATCTTTTCCTGGAAGCATTCCTTTTCTACGGCCATCTAGTACTCAACAAAGAACTCTTGCAGGTTGGATTAAGAAAGAATCAATATCATCCGAAGATGTTTATCCGATCGGATCATTGTTTGTATCAACAAACGGAGAGGGTAGTCATACATATTCATATGTGTCGCAATTTGAATTTGCATGTAATTCAGATGTGTCTGTTCTTCTTCCAAAAAAAAATATGAGCATTTCTGAGAAAATTTATTATGCCAAATGCATAACAGCAAATAGGTTTCGTTTTTCATATGGAAGGAAACCAAAGGGAAATCGTCTGAAAGATATTGATCTTCCAAATGCTATTCCAATATGGGTTCAATCTTTGAAACTCGATGATATTACGCTGAATCTCGACATCTATAAATACACCACACCTTCAAAATCTATAACCACTGGTGACAGAGAATATGTTAGATTGTCTGAAATTTTTGATGTAAATTATGGTACATCTTTAGAACTCAATAGACTTGATAAAACGACAAAATCAAATGGTGGAATTCCATTTATATCCCGAGTAATGGGGAATAATGGAGTTTCTGCATATGTAAAGAAGATCAGTGGTATTGATCCTATTCAGGCAAATGTGCTTAGTTGTGCATTAGGTGGTAATGTTCTTTCGACATTCTTGCAGGAAGAACCATTTTATTCTGGTAGAGATGTTGCGTATTTAGTTCCAAAATATGATTTAAGTAAAGAAGAGTTATTATTCTATTGTTATTGCATTGAACTGAATAAATTCAGATTTAGTTATGGTAGACAAGCAAATAGAAGCTTGAAACATTTATACATTCCTTCAATAAGCAGTATACCAGAATGGGTATATGGATCGGTAAATCGCGTTATAGAAAGTATTGATATATCGCCTTCGCCATCCCTGGCTCAGGCGATTTTGTAGTGGCGGGCTGTACTAACTAGGACATAGTTTACAAAACTACAAGGACATCGTTTACACTTTATTGTCGTTTCAACCGTCCTTGTGTATCTTGAATTCTAAGTTTTCTTGCTTCAAGATATCCAACGATCTTGAACCGAAAATATATACGAAAGGAAAAGATCAAATTTGGCTTCCGACTACTTCGCGCAAAGTACTTAGTAACTGACCACTCCTCCAAGTCTGGACATGACCATAAACCGTCGGGCGTTTCTAGTGGTGTTAAAATACGAAAGTCATGTCAAAGATCATGGTAAAGAATCAAGGAAATCTGTACTCGACATTCTTACCACTAATCACATTCGGGCTATACCTTAAGAAGCATCTCTGTTTCAGATATCCCGTTTGTTTCTTTTGGATATACACGAAGTTCCAGACCCATTCCAATTCCATCAAGATATTCAATTAATGTTGATAGCTTCATATCTTTTCGTCGTTCCAATTTGGATACAGCAGTCTGGCTAAAAGAGCCCATTTCCGACTGTTTAATCCCACGGCGTTCCCGAAGCTCGGAAAGACGAATTGATAGTATTTCTCGTTCAGCCTCATTTCGTGCGCGTTTAATCTGATCTGCAGTCATCGAAGATTCCATACTTTTAACCGCGTTCTTTGCTGTTTCCATTCAGAACCTCCTTAATGCCGGTATCGCTTTATCAAGGATTCAGCCTGGTGTATAAGCCGGTCATAAAAATCCTTTTCGTTTTTCCCTTTCTTGTCACCACCGATAAGAAGTAACGCTTGCCGATCTTCATCAAAGTAAAACAAAACTCGAAGAACATGTGAAGTAGTTCGAGCGCGAAGTTCCTTCAGATTTATCATAGAACTACCTTTTAAAGTATCGACATGTGGTCGTCCCAAAGAAGGACCAAATTCCTCTAATAGAATTACCTTGTAAAGTATAGATTCCTTAGAATCTCCATCCTACAAACCGAACCACTTAAGATATTCATCCGTTGCAACTACTTTCCACATACTTAAATATGCCTTATTGTTCATATGAAGTCAAGAGCATAATAATTTGTTTAACTAATTATAGAAAACAAACCTAGATAACCCGAGCCTTTATTAATAGAATAAGTTAAATAGTTCAACATACGTCACTAGGAATTTTCTGATAAGTATAGATATAATCGTTTTCCTATACATATCACATCGGTAATATATAGAAAAACAACATTTAGTATATATATTTGATGAGGTTAAAAAAAACACCGACTAATTTAATATGCAATACACAAAGTAGAGATACAATTTCCCCTATGTTCTTCCGCCTGTGCAATGAAATGTGCAATGATTCTCCAAGAAATGGTATGATTACGTTTGATTACGCCTGATAATTGACAAAATCACTGATAAGCAGCTATTTTAGGGTAATCAGTAAGGTAAAGGCCATTTTCCAGTGCTTTTAAGGCGTGGGTCGATGGTTCGAATCCATCGTGGCTCAAAGTAAAGTTCTTATGTTATAAGAACTTGTATAAGAAACCCGTTAAAGCGGGCCATTATTAATCGGTTTTCTGTCAGAAGAATTGACAGAAAAGAGAGGAATGATGCGCCCGCTTTATTGTTATAAAAGGAATAACGGGTTTTATTATGTCCAGTTCGTGGACCCGCTCACCAAAACCCTGACATATGGTCGCACAACCCACCAACGGGACCGCGACGCCGCCCTTCTGACCGCCTACAAATGGCTTGAACAGGGCATTCCCGGCAAACAAGCCGAAAGCACTCCGGTCGCTCAAATTCTATCCTTCGATACCGCCCTTGCCCAACTGAAACAGCTCAACATCAATGCATCGGAAACTGAACGACTTTTGGCGCTGCTGAATACTAAAGGCCAGGCCTGCGCCAAAGCCGATCCAGTCGCCACAAAACCGACCGGGCACCCCTTCATACAGTTTCTGCTTGACTTCTGGAACTACGACAAATCGAAATATATACAAGGCCTCCTTGCGCACGGTACGGGCATCACTCGCCGCCATTGCTACGAAATGGCAAACCGGGTCAATACCTATTGGGAACCGGCTTTCGGTAAGACAATCACCATCGAGGAGCTGAAAGATGAAGATATCGAAGAATTTCTCCTGAAACAAAAAACTGCGATACGCGAAATCAAAAACAAAAAGACCGGGACTACAGAAATAGTGACCACCGCGCTATCGGGCGCGACCGTCAACAAGATCCTGAACTCAATACGCAAACCCCTGAAATGGGCCATGAAAAAGAATATCATCAGCTATGATCCCACGGCGTCCCTCGATTCGTTCAGTTCGAAAATAAAGGAGAGGGGAATACTCGAAGACAACGAAGTCCAGGCGCTCATTACGCTTGACTGGAAGGACAAGCGCGCCCGGGTCGCGACCCTCACCTCAATGACAACAGGACTCCGCGCCGGGGAACTCCTCGGCCTCCGGGTACAGGACATCAGGGAAAAAAGCATATCGGTCGAGCACGGATGGAATACCAAAGACCGCCTGAAGACGACAAAAAACGGAAAATCCCGCGAAGTGATTCTTTTGCCGTACATCCGGACTATTTTGCTTGAATACGCCAAGACCTCCCCGCACGGATTCAAGCCCGACAGTTTCGTTTTCTGGTCACCACTGTACGCCGATCAGCCCTGTGACACCAAGAAATTCAATGACGGTTTCTATGAAGCCCTGGGCGATATCAAGATCACTGAAGAAAACCGTAAAACACGGAATATCGTGTTCCATTCCTGGAGGCACTACAATGCGACCATCATTGCCGATCACCTGGACGAGCGGACAGCGCAGCTTCTCCTCGGGCATCTTACCGCCTCGATGACCAAACGTTATGCCGACCATGCGACAAAAAAACAGCTGGATATCGCGGCCACCGCACTCGACGAGACCTTCGGGACCTCATTCAAATTCGGCTCAGGAACGTAATGGCGGGCCAGCAGGAAGGGTATCTATGCGAAATCAAGAGATAAGAAAGGGTCAACAAAACAGCTTCTTTCTCTCCGTCGCTCGTGCCTCGCTCCTCCGTTCAAGAAACTGTTATGTTCCCAAGAATCAACGTCCCCTGTTCCTCCGGCTTTTCACTCCTCCCCGGTTGCCTCCCGGTCCCCGAGTTCTCCGGCTGCAACACCCCTTTCGGCGTCTTTTCTCCCGACCGCTTCATTCTTTCGCTTTCCATTCGTCCAGTTCCTGAAGAAGTTTGGTTAACAAAAATAAACTCTTTCACTTTCGTCACTCGGTCGCCGCTCAGCCAAGGATCGCTCCACTGCGTTCCGCTCTCCACGGCCTCGCGCTCGCTCGTTCCTTCGTTCAAGAGATTATTTTTCTTTGCATCGGGAAACATGCCCGCATTTTCTTGCCTCTCCCCGTCAATCCTGCAACGCGTCCCGCCGGGTATTTCACGCTCCGTCGCTTCGCGGTCTTTTTCTTCGCGGGAGTATCACTCGCCAAAATCTCGAGTTCAGGCGCACGTCCGTGTGCGCCTTCACTTCAGTCGAACCCTACGCGCTACGGGCCTCCTGCCCTTGCGCTCCCGGGTCCTCCTTCAAGATGCGCCCGCCTGTACTTCTGCCGTAAACAAAGCGGCACCACCGGCGTCCCGGATTCCTTTCGCCCCCCGCCGGCCCCCTCTCCCCAAACCCCTCACCCCCCGCACCCCCTGCAAAAGGTACCGGATCGAAATTGGGGAAAGGGGGGCCTCTATCGGCCTGAAGGCCTGGGGGGCTCCAGCTCGTTCCACTCGTCCGGGACGCCGGTGGTGCATCTGGTTCAAGGTGATGCGATGACACCGAACAGGCGGGCGCCCGGGAAGACCAGCTGATTCGAACCAGCCCGGCGGGACGCTTACACGCTTTCCTGTGATGACCGGTCAATCCGGGGTGAATGACAGGCACCGATTTTCTTCCCTCGCCCGATACCGTGAGCGGGAATACAATCGTTCGCAAGGACTTCTCGCCTTCGGCTCGTAGACCTGCCGAAGGTTTCTTCACGCGGTTTAGTGCTGTGCGTTCTTCCGCCTTCGCCTTATCGTTCAGCGGACACTCCGGCTTCGTTCCTCAGCCTCCGCGACCGCTTCACTGGCGAAGGCGGAAGATTCCGATAGTGAATGCAAAGCCCGCCGCGACACTTCCGGCCCCTGCGGGGCCGGACCGATATAATCACGCTAATTTTTTTTATCCCGCGAAAAATATTTTCTCACGGGGAGCGCACGACAGGGAAAAACTGCTTGCTTTTAATCGCATCAATGACACAATGACGCTTACTGACTTCGTTTTCGGAAACTTTCTGTATTGTCTTGTTTCTGCCTTTATTATTTTATCCATAGGTCATAAAAAAAATAAAAAAGAAAAATAAGAAGAACTCTGTATCTTTCGTTTACTTCTGTTTACCTGAATTGACATGAGTTTACATTCTTTTCGCTGCCGCTTTTCGTTCTTGTGTCATTGCTTTGTGTCATTTTCAAGACTCATACGGAAGGGGGAGCACGGGGGAAACCCTCAAGGACAAAAAAAAGACCGGAACAACCGGCCTTTCATCAACTTTCTGTCCTGATCGCAATACCTTTCCAGTACCGCGTTGTGGAATCCCGCTCCTTTCCCACACCCATGTTCTGCAGGTGTATGCCGAATATCCGCTGGGCATACGGCCTCTCGCTGTTCTTTTCGCACCATACCGTATACGCGCGGTACAGTTCCCCTGAGCCGATTCGAAGATACCCGCTCGGGTCCACAATGCAGCATTCCCTGATAAAGGAGCCGATAAGATCCATATCCTCCTGGTATTCCTCGGTTGCGAGTTTTACTTCTTCCGGTTCACCGAGCCATTCCTTTTGCCACAGGAGACATCCTTCGACCATCCAGTTGAGAATCCCGGGAGCCTCCTTCCGCAATTTTTCCATCAGGTTCGGGTCTCGCTCTTCGTAGGGTATCGTTACCGTAAAGGGAACCAGACGGATACGCCGCCAGATTCCGTGGTCATTTCCCCTGATTACCGGTTTGTGGTTCGTGGCCATGAAAATCTTGAAGCTCGGGGCAAAGTCGAAATACTCGCCATACAGAAACCGTGCCGTCATCATGTCCTGTCCGGTTACCTGCTTGATGAGTGGCTCGCTCATCCGCTTTCCTTCCTCGGCCTCAACCGTCGTGACAAAACGCGTTCCCCGCAGGCGCGCGATATCGTTCGAGATTCCTTCCCCGTGCTTTTTCATGAAGGTTTCGGTCGGGCTCGACATCGCGTAATCTCCGAGAATTTCCATGATGGCATTGAGAAACGTGCTTTTGCCGTTCGCCCCCGAACCGTAGAGAATAAACATAACCTGTTCGCTCATGTCCCCGGTCAGCGCCCAGCCGACCGCCTTCTGCAAAAAGGTAATGAGACGTCCGTTCCCGTCCATTATCCGCAGCAGGAACATGTTCCATTCAGGGCTTTGCGCATTCCTGTCGTGGACAACTTTTGCGCACTTCGTGATGAACTTTTCCTTCATCGGTTCATGGAGTATCCCGGTACGGAGGTCAATCGTGCCGTTTTGGACGTTGAAAACAAAAGGGTCGCTGTCAACCTCGTGCGGGAAGAGCCTTACCGCCTGTTCATGGCTCGCGCTCTCGATCAGTGCCTGCCTCTTCCGTATCGATTCGCTCTTGATCAAATGCGAACGGAGAAGCACCGACCGCTCCGCGTCGCAGAGCGGTCCCGTTTTCAGGTACATGCCCCGAATGAACGATTTGACCAGCGCATATATTTCATTGCAGTCATCGGGATGCCAGGTATTCCCGTCCCAGATCAGCCATTTGTTCCAGGCCGTGCAGAAGCGGATTTTCTCCCGGAATTCCTTTACGAACTGTTCTCCGTTCGTGAGGTCGGTAAACTGTTCTTTTCCCGCGACAAAATCATCGACGCGCAGGAGTTTGGCATCAAAAGATACCTGTTCATCCCCGTCGCTCAAAGGTACCCCCCTTGCATTAAAGCCTGATAATACAGCGCGTACCGCCTATCATGAGTCACACCCTCAGTCTCTTCAGATTTCCATACCCGGTACAGGCACAGGAGTGATCCCGGTTTTTTCAGATACTCCCTGCGCTGGAAAAACAAAAGTATCACCAGTTCCCGGTAGGTCAGCTTCGTACCGTTGAGATTGCACAGGTATTCAATGTCCTTCGCCTGTTCTTCCTCGAACGAGAGGAAGCCCTTCAGTCTGCGCTCCTGCCAGCCTCCCCGGAATGACCGCGCGGCGATTATCTGCCTTCTTCTTTAACGAATATTTTAACCGCATCCCCAAAGGCTGACCGCTCGTCATCGAAGGTCACGAATACCCAAAACCGCCACCATCCCGGAAGATCGAGTTCATTGCCGAGAAGGTCGTAGGAGACCACACCGCGCTCGGCGTCGCTCACAAAAGCCGCCCATTGTCCCCGTGTCCCGTCGGGCTTCTCGTATCTGATCTCGCACTCCGCGATATCGGCAAGGGCTGTTCCTGTCCGTGCCGATACCCGCAATGCCGATTGCCCGACATATATGTTTGTCATAGGAGATACCCCCTGAATTCGATTTCCCGCGTCACGCGCGAGACAAAGACAAGCTCTTCCTTTTTCAGCAGCATCCAGCCAAGCATCTGTTCGATAAACCCGCAGACGCTGGTAACAAGCCTCGATTGTCCGAGACTCCGCGCGACATTCTCCAGCACAGCGAGACCCGAAACGCAGAACCGGATAAACATCTGTACAAACGAGACAGTTCCAACAGCCTCAAGGGTAGAACTGCACAAGCGAAGCAGAACCTGAATAAATGAAAGCAAGTCGGTAATGTCGGCAAGCGACCGGCATTCCCGAATCAAACCTCTTTGTGCGACAGTAGTTTCGGTAATACCCGAACCATCAGCGCACGCACGCCTGAACGTAAAGTGCCTTGCAAGTGTCTCAGTCAGTCCAATCGTATCAAGCATAATCCGGGTAAGATTCTGGGCATCGGTGTAAGTAAAATACATACTCATCAATACATTTTTTATTACCGTGTCTGGATCGGGGTCCGGAACGAAGACATTCTCGACAAAGCCGTCGGTATACATCCGCTCGATACGATTCGCAAAATCAATATACGGAAAATAAACTTCAGAGGCACAATACCCATACCAAAACGTCTCACCGGCTGCGACTGGCCGCGACAGAGAAAAGGACGACGATACCCAGCGGGGCGATGTAACGGTGAAATTGGCATTCTGTTCGTTTTGCGAAATCCTGTTTGCCGGTTTCGCGTTCACTTCCGAATATAGTACGGGAATTCCACCTGCTCCCGGTGTATTCAGATAGCAGTACATAGAGGATGAACAACTCCCATAAATTGCGGATGATGCAGTAAACCTGTTGAGTCCTGTTTCCAGTTCCATCAAGAAAGTTACCGGTGAGTCTTCACCCCACCGGTCATACTCATAGGTTGCGCCTCTGGTCTGCGTTCCGATTACCGGATCTACCACTACCGGATAGGAAGCCTCAGAGAGCCAGTCTTCCGGTATCGTGATGGTCATCAAACATCCTGTCAGAAGGAGACGACCCCATACCTTTCTTCCCCGCGCATCATAAGCGAGCGGCCGGTATATGTGGCAGAACTTCCCCGTCTTGTATTTCCCGTTCCTGTTTTTCCAGTACACCGCATAGCTGTCTATTACCTCGGGGGCGCAGTAATACCGGGATTTTGTAATCTCCTCGAATGAAGGCTGCCGGTAAAACTCGAGACCGTCGGGAAACTGAAGATCAATCTCAATGACGTTGGTTTCCGGTTCCTTGAGGAGTATTACGTCATATTCAAACCGTTCACCGTCAAGTTTCCTGAAAACATGGTGCGTCTTCCTGGTCGAGTCGGGTTTTAAAAGAATCTCGTTTCGGCACACCTCAAGCCGGCCTGCATGTTCACTGCCGGTACACAGGCGAAGCGACGCCTCTCCGTTCCATTTGGAAAGCGAGATAAGGGATTCCTCGCATGCAAAACGTACCCGACACGGAGAATCCCGCGCTGACTGGTCAAGATAGAAAGAGTCCCGGTCTTGTTGGAAATATACGCTCATGATCCCGTAAAGGTTATTTCCCAGTCTATCTGGAGGGTATCGACGAGGGTTACCGTTGCCGCAGGCGTTACCTGAGCATAGGCCAACGATACGGCCGCTGCGGTATTCCCGTTCAAAAGGCTTGCCTCATTGATATTGCTCGCATTCAGTTTCCCCGCCTCGAAGCTCGCACGGAAGCGCAGGACATTGTCCCCGGTCGCGCCAAAAGCGGCATTGGTGACCGGATAGCCCGAATCCAGCGCCTCCATGGCTCCGGTCGGGGCATTGCAGCGGGTATTCGCCTTAACGCTGTTTCCCGTCCATCCGGTACCGAGCTGGATATACCCCGAGGCAGAAGTAATCTTCGTCTTCGTCGGGGCCGCCAACAACAGATCCGCTATCAGTCCCTCTCCCTGCCGGGTCACCGTATTGTGGCGTCGCGACAGCATCGGTTTCCCCTGCAAGCCAAAAACCCGCCGCCACCAGGACGGCTCATGAAGTTTTATCTTTCCATCCGGACCGATGACGCAGACGCGAACTGTCCCCTTTATTCGTAATTTTGCCTGCATTGTATCCTTCCTATTTTGTGAGATAGAGAACGAGGCTACCGCCAAGAATGATGGCTGTTTCGATAAAGAAAGCGTTTCTCCATCGTCCTCGCGAGCGGTCTATCTTGTCCGCTTCTTTTTTCCAGCTGTCCGCAAGGCTCTTCTGAAATGAAATCTCGCCTGCGTCCTTGGCCGCGACTTCGTGGGCGGCTTCCTGCGCCGTCCGTTCAATCTCCTCGTCGGCATCACTCAGGATGTTGCTCATCAACTCGGCGACCTCCTGCCGCGATAACTCTTGTCTTGACCCGAGAAGCGAATCGACTTCGTCCTGCGTCAATGGTGTCGCTGACACCTTCATACTGTTCAGCGACAGAACGAGCAGAACGACCACGAATAGCGTCTTCTGCCTCAACTCTTTTTGTTTCTGCTTTTGTGGCAAGTTTGTCATGCGCTTGTTCTCCTTGATCGGTCTTTGTATCTGTTATGCGGCTTCTCGCCCTGACCGTACCGGACAGGACGAAAAGAAGAATTGCTATCAGGCAAGTAAGCGCTGCAGCTCCGGCAATCTTTATTTTCTGCAAGAGCTGTTTCATATTTCTGCTCCCGTTCCGTTTCGAAACTGCGCTAGCACTTTCAGGCCAACGATGCCGAAAAGCACGGCAATCATGACGCAAAACCATACCCATTCGCCGATCTTGCCACTGACCAGCAAATAAGTTGTAAGGTACAGACAAAATGGTTTGAAGCCGATCATCTTCGACGGCAGTGCGAGGCATCGCTTCGCCAAAATCGTGAAGTGTTCCCGGAACGTATAGTCGCAAGCTTCCCGGTATCCCGTTTCAATGTCATTGGGCAATTGGTTTTTCCTCCTTCACAAATTGCGAAAATTCAGCATCAAGACCGAAAAGGTCAGTCCCGTCACGCCCAGCATCCCGGAGAGACTGCATATCAAGTCCCCGGATCACCAGGTCGCAACCCATAAGTGAATACGAATGACGCAGCGATAAAACGAGCCGGATATCCGCCTTCGGCTCCACCACATTCATGACAACCCCGTCATGAATTATTCCGGCCACATGGACTACCTCGCCTTTCTTGGCTAGGCGGTCTCCATGCTCGCGGTCGTAAGTCGTCGTAAAGAACACGGCCTGTATGTCGTCCGGTCCGGGATTCCGAAGCGTAAAATACTTCCGGTACAGCCCCTCGGCCGTCGTCCGTATCACGCATCCGGTTGCGGCAGCCAACGCCAGACACACTGCGCCGGAGCAGTCGGCGCCCGAGGGTAATTCCATTCCCCAAAGATACGGCGAGCGATACTGAAGCAAAAGAAAGTAGATAAATTTCTCCCGCACCGTCATTGCCTCAAACTGCTTTTTCTCGACTTCGAAAAGTTTTTCCCACACGATCACTGCATTCAGCTCCTTTTCATCAACGCCATCACTATCGTAAAGGCGCACATCACGGTCGAAACACAGACCGCCCATATCGACACTGCCAGTCCCTTGCTTCCCTTGTGGTCTTTCAGGTGGGCATCGAGGGCACGAGCATTCGCGCAGACAGCGGGATTCTTCTGGCATTCGTTTGCCGCCGCCTCAAGTCCCGTAATCCTGATGACCGCAGTCTGCTTGAATTCTTTCATTTCGCCGCGGAACTCCTGCATCTCCGAGCGGAGTCCGTGCATCACGTTCATTGTCTCCGTTATCAGTTTTCTCTCGTCCTCGTTCAATCGTCCTCCTCAAGCGTGAACGACGCCACAAAGGCTTCGTCATAGCGGTACCTGAGTTCCATTTCCCTGATTACCGCCCGATCCGCCGTCAGTCCGTCCCGCATCGCGATACGGCAGGGCGCGCCGACGC
Source organism: Teretinema zuelzerae (assembly GCF_021021555.1). Taxonomy (NCBI): domain Bacteria; kingdom Pseudomonadati; phylum Spirochaetota; class Spirochaetia; order Treponematales; family Treponemataceae; genus Teretinema; species Teretinema zuelzerae. The sequence continues at coordinate 551,108 of NZ_JAINWA010000001.1, forward strand.
GGGCATGGAACACACCGTTGTTCGTTTTCAGAAAAAATCCCTTCCGTTTTTTTTTCAGCTTGTCAAGCTTGCGCTCCGCCCACCAGCGGTAGTACGGTTGCCCGTCGCGTTCGCTCTCCGACAAGTAGGGTGTCGTAATATTGAGCGCGACCGTTCCGTTCGCTGCGGTTTCCTCCGAATCGGAAATGTAATGGCAAAAGTTCGGTTCTCCCGCAATGGCGTCGCCATGGATACTGGCAGAAAGAAGAACCGTGTTTTCGATTGTGCCGAGCTTCAGCATAGCCCGGTCGCGTTTTCCGATGACGTCATAAAGGAGTGTTTGCAGCGCCGGTCCCTGGGTAACCAGTGAAGACTCGAACACTTCCTGCGTTTCGATGTTTTCCGCATATACCACCGTCAGGGTTTTTCCCTCGTCGGTTTTTGCGGTATATCTCGCCGCATATCCGTCTTCCTCTATACCCCGTTTGGTGCCGTCCACGACAAAGGGGAAGGTCGCGCTCAGGTCGGCGAGGTAGATAACCGGTGCGTCCTTGTATCTCCATAGTTCCCGTCCTGTCAGTTCCCGGTATCTTGTCCACTTGAGGCGGAGCGTATTCCGGTACTGGTCAAGAAGATCGTAGATGCGTATATGGGTCACGTTCGAATTGTCGAAGGTAAACTGTACCACGTCATCGGAATACACAAACACGAGCGGTTTTTCCGGTGCCGTTTCGATATGCGCGTCATAGAAAAAGGCAAGGGAAGAAAGTTCGTCCCATACCGTCCCGGTCAGTTTCACGTACGGGAGATATTCAGTGACGGTTGAACAGTCGATGTCGTCCACCCCAAGGCCGGCCCGCTCGGCGATCCGGTGCACCAAAGAAAATCCGGCGTTACCCTTGTCGCAGATGACACAATGGACAAGCAACTCGTCATTTGTCCAGTCCCTGTTCTTGTCTGTTTCCTTCAGCTTTTGTGAAAGATCAACCAGACCGAGTTTTGTTATCCAGTGCTTCGATCCGATTGCCGTCTGCTGGAAGCCGTTGTCGTCCACATAGAGGTTAAACCGTTTCACGAAGGCCAGATCCTTCCCGGCGCTGTAGGACATAAAAACCTGAACGCCGGGCCTCAGATAGCCGAGACCGTCCTCCTGCTTCTCTCCGTTGTATTTGTTGTAGCCGGGTCTGTAGGTCTCAAAAAGGCGTGGGCAATACGTGCCGAGAGTATTGTCCAGTTCCAGCGTTGCCCGTGTTACCGTACCGCCGGTTTTCTCCTGCAGGGATGTCACCGTAAGGGAGACAACGTCAAATTCCGGAATGGTTACCTCAACCCCGGTTCCGGTAAAGTCGAAGGAAACCTGTACGCGAACCCTGTTCCGCCGGTCTTTCAGCCGTTCGCCAAGCGTGTCGTCTATCGTGTAGAACTTCATGCGGCGCTGACCCATTCGCCCTTGTCATTCCGGATTTCAATCACAAAATTTCCGTCGACCCGGTATCGCCTGTAAATGAGTATTTCCTCGGCGTTGTCGGTTTTTGCGTAAAATGAAAGAAGGTTCAGATTGGTGCAGGTAAACCGTATGCGGTCCCCGAAAGTCAGGGTAACGGCGTCAAGGTTTCTCAAATTGTTGAGTACATGTGTTTCGCTCAGGCAATAATGGAGCTGGAGGACGGTTGTCTCGCAGGTTCCGGTCTTACGGGTCAGGGAAAACCGGTATATGCCGCCAGGTACCTCATCCCCGATTTTCAGGTTTCCTTCCAGGTACCGGTATGTCGGTTTCTGCTCCCATGCGATATCCGGGGTATTGTTTTCCCAATCGTCTGCTTCGCGGCCTTCGACATCAAGGCGGATATATACCGCTTCGTCCAGTTCACCCCGTACCTCAAAACCGGTAAGGGAAAGATTTTTGTATTTCCGTTTTTCAGCCACGCGGTTCAGGTAGAGGCTAAAGGGAACTATCTCGCCGGTATCGAGTACGCCTGAGAGGGGAATGGCCGATTCGTCGGAAACGCGGGTAACGACACAGCCCAGTATCAGCATGCCGGACTTCCCGGAAGGCACATTTTCCAGGGGCATCACATAGCCAACCAGCGGATCAAGCAGGGCTTCTTCAGGTTCTTCCCGCAAGGTTTCAAGGCTGTACGGCAGGGCCGTCAACTCGCCATCGCGGACGAGGGTAATAGAGCATTCAGACCCAAAGATATACATGGTGTGCCTCCGTGGGTATAACCGTACCAGAGTTTATACCTCACGCGGATGGCTATTTTTGCGATGGGTTTTGGGGGTTTTTCGTAAAAATGCGAGATTTTGGAAGATTGACAGTGCAAAAATGATAAATCTTGCTATGGAACAAATTTTTATACGATAATTAAGTATGTAATAAGGTCTTTGATTGGACTATACTGAATTTGATATATGAGAGAATATTAAAATAAAAACTTTTCACGTTTGATCAGCAAGACTCTGGAGTGTGATGCCATGAGAGATTTCTTTGCCGCGTTTATATTGGGTTGTATTGAAGGCATAACTGAATTCCTTCCGATTTCTTCCACCGGACATTTGATTCTTGTCCACCAATGGATAAAATTCGAGATACATTTCCAAAATATGTTTGATGTCGTTATTCAACTCGGTGCAATCTGCGCAGTTATTCTTCATTTTCGTCATCGGTTTTTGCCATTTGGCCTAAAAAACGGGAACCAAAAAAATCCTTTTCCCTCACATTTATGGTTGAAAATATGTATTGGAGCTTTTCCTGCACTTGCCATAGGGTTTTTCACTGGAAACGCTATACAGTCCAAACTGCTAGTCCCCCAAGTAGTTGCAGGTACATTGATTGGATGGGGATTCATGTTGATCTTAATTGAAAACCATCAGGTAAATAAATCCGCCAGAATTCATTCAATCGAGAATCTCGGATACGGAACGGCTTTCGGCATCGGGATGGTACAGTGCCTTGCACTTATTCCGGGAACTTCCCGTTCGGCCGCTACAATAATCGGAGCGATGCTGCTTGGTTGCTCCCGTCTGGTCGCGGCTGAATTTTCCTTCTTTCTGGCAATTCCGGTGATGGTCGCGGCGAGTTGTTACTCGCTTCTGAAATATGGTATGTCAATGAATGGCCATGAACTATTGATACTGGTAATCGGGTTCATGACATCTTTTACAATAGCAGCCATAGTATTACGCAACTTTATAAAATATGTAGAATCGCATACATTCATTTGCTTCGGAATTTATCGAATTATTCTGGGAATGGCGGTCGTGATAATGATTTTTCTGGCAAAGTGAATGTATTGTATTTATCTATACGTTTATCCCCTGATTGAGGACAAACGTACAAAGATATTTAGTGTTTTCCTTCTCCAGACCTTATCCTCGCAACTCGGGCATTCATCGCATGCCGGGTTATCGACCGGAAAATGAAACGTTTGAGTGGGCCCATGGGTTGGGAATGTTCGGCGAAAAATTCGTCCGGATTTGTGAAGATACCGAAATCCTGCTTGATCCCCTCCTTCTGGATATAGGTATCGTCCCCAATCCAATCCACCGCAGGGGATTCAAAACAATCGGTGGCAATTCCGTATCCGCAGAACCCACCACGGATTTCAGGGAATTTTGCCTGCACGGCCCGAAGGTAAGCCATATCGAGGATGAACCCCTCAATATTTATCCACTTCTCTTCAAAGAAAATCTCAACCCAACTGTGAACGATTTCCCGCGGGGCGAGAGCGTACCAAATGCCGGTGATCGCTCCCTTCTGGAGAGCCTTATCGATCGTGAAACCATGAAACCGGCAAGGGATACCGACACCCCGCAGCAGTGCCATGAAAAGGATCCCTTTGGTGTTGCATTGTCCGTACCCGTCGCTTAACACCTGTGAGGCGGGTATAGCGTCATCCTCGTTGTACCCGAAACCGATATCGTCCCGGACGAAATTGTAAATCCCGAGGATACGCTCCCGTCGTGAGAGAGCGCTCCAACCGCGTGAGGCGATGAGCGCTTGCACGCTCGCTGACTCATAGTTCAGCAGTACTGTCGACGCAAGGTTCCCTTCCATAACGATCTCCTTCCTCATGATATCCTCGACTGGTTCTTGGCGTATCCGGCCGTCCGCAACGCATTGAGTACGGCAAGGAGGGCGACGCCGACATCGGCAATGACTGCCTCCCACATGTTTGCCACGCCCATCGTCCCGAGAACGATGAACACGCCTTTAACGGCAAGCGCCAGGACAATATTCTGGATCACGACCCTTCGCGTAAAGTTCGAGATCCTCAGAGCGAGAGGGATTCTCGCTATGTCGTCGTCCATAACCACAACATCGGCCGCTTCAATGGCCGCATCGGACCCCAGTCCTCCCATGGCAAAACCGACATCAGAACGAACAAGTACCGGCGCGTCGTTCATCCCGTCACCGACGAAGACAACAGCTCCATTTCTGTTCGGGTCATTTTCGAGCATTTCAAGTTTCGCGACCTTTTCATCCGGGAGAAGCTCGGCGAAAAACCCGTCAAGTCCTATTTCTGACGCGACCATTTCTGCTACTTTGTGGTCATCGCCCGTGAGCATTACCACTTTACGCACTCCGAGCTTCTTCAGATCGGCAATGGTTCCAGCAGCGACCTTTTTGATGCGATCGGAGATGACAATAAAACCCGCATAGATGCCGTCCACCGCTACATAGGCCACCGTGCCGTCGACTTCGCAATCTTCGTGGACGATATTCTCGCGGTGCATGAGACGATCATTACCAACCGCGATACTGTGCGATCCTACTTTTGCGATTACGCCGTGCCCCTTGACCTCCTGTATATCGTCGGCCTTCTGTTCGCGGTTCCCTGCGGCCTCGCGGATGGATCTGGCAATGGGGTGGGTCGAATGCGATTCAGCGGAAGCGGCCCAACCAAGGAGATCATCCTTCGTGAAACCGTTTCGCGTCACTATATTCACGACGGAGAACACCCCTTCGGTGAGCGTGCCGGTCTTGTCGAAAACAACGGTATCGACCTTGGTCAAAATATCGATATAATTCGCCCCTTTGATCAAGAGTTTGTTGCGCGATGCGCCCCCTATTCCGCCGAAATAGCCGAGAGGAATCGAGATGACCAGGGCACAGGGACAGGAAATTACAAGCAATACCAATGCCCTATATATCCACTCCGAAAAGGTCGCGCCGCTGATGAAGAGCGGAGGAAGAAAAGCGACCATGACTGCGGCAATCACGACGAAAGGCGTATACACCGCCGCGAAGCGGGTTATGAACTTCTCGGTAGGTGCTTTGTGGGACGCTGCGCTTTCGACGAGCTCGATAATACGCGCGGCGGAGGTCTGGCCGAATTCTTTTTCAACCCTAACCAGGATTCGGCCTTCATCATTGACAAAACCGCCGAGAACTTTGTCTCCCGCCTCAACCTTTCGGGGAACAGATTCTCCGGTAAGGGAAGACGTGTTCACGAATGAGGTACCCTCAACGACCTCCCCGTCGAGCGGCACGCGTTCACCGGGAAGCACTTCGAGCAGCGAGCCTACGGAAACTTCTTCCGGAGAGACGATCCGTCGCTCCCCGTTTTCGAACAGCCGCGCCGATTCAGGTCTTAAGTCCATGAGAGCCGCGATGGATTTTTTGGAGCGGTCAACCGCCCGATCCTGCAAAAATTCACCGACAGCGTAAAACAACATGACACCGACGGCTTCAGACAGCTCATGAATGGCGATAGCACCAACGGTCGCGATGCTCATCAGAAACATTTCATTGAACACTTGCCCACGGAAAATACTTCGTACTGCGGAGGCAAGCACCGGTGCGCCGACGAGCGCAAAGGCAGTAAGAAGAACGAGGTATTCGACTATTGCGTACGGTGTTGCATGGAGATCCGCATTAAATACGGATCCGACAAGAAAAAGAACCCCGGCTGCAATAAGCCGAAGAATTCCCCCTTTCCCGGAATCCTCATTTTCTTCCTTCTCGGGCTTTGTCCCCTCAGCCGTGATAGTCACACCCGGTTCTACCTTGTCTATAATGCTCCGGGCCTGATCCTCATAGCGGGAGTCTATGTATGCGTATCCGGTAGCGAAACTTATCCGTGCATCAGTTAGTCCTTCGTTCTTCTGCAGGGCACATTCGATTTCATTGGCGCACTGTGCGCAATCGAGCCCTTGTATCTTATACTTGGTCATATCCTCTCCTTATGGATCAAGTCCGGTCAATATAATGTGCTCTCGCCAGCTCTATGAGAGCGACTACGTGGTCGTCATCCAGACTGTAAAAAACGTTTTTCCCGTCCTTTCTGCTCCGCACCAAGCGCATAACCTTCAGAAATCTGAGGTGATGTGAAATGGCCGGGAGAGTCATGTCTAAAAGGAAGGCAAGATCGCATACGCACAGCTCACGTTGGGCGACAAGATACAGAATTCTTGTCCTCGTCTCGTCAGACAAGGCCTTGAAAAGCTCTGAAACACCCGCAATTTCCAGCAAGGATTTGCGTAGACTCTCGGCTTCCTCGGTACAAGTAACGCCCAATTGACTACAAATATCATCATTCATGGAAAACCTCGATTAAATGATTGCTTAACCAAGCAATCATTTAACCTAATCTACCTATTCTTGTGAAAGATGTCAAGAAGGCTGCCACCATTTTGAAGGATATGAATACCAGATTCGATGATAAGATAAAAAAACGATAATTTTTATATGGCGGGTTAAAAGGGCCAAGAAGCCGGATACACAAGTTGGGAGGAGAGCCGCCAGCGGTTCTCCTCCCATTGTTTCATAATAAAAACTATTCAGTCCCGAACAAGCGCAAATTTACCTTTCCGCCGGTACCCGAGACAATGTACTTCTTCACATTCGGCATGACCTTTTCCATTGTTTCGATATATAAACGTTGCCGGGTGACATCCCCGGAGGCGCCAATCGATGCCGTGCGGTATTCCTTAAGCATTTGTCCAAATCGTTGCGCTTCTCCCTGGGCGCGATTGGTTACGTCGATACTGTAGCCCTCGGCTTCCCGAAGGTTCTTTTCAGCCTCACCCTGGGCCGGTGGAATCAATCCATTCCGATACCCTTCTGCCTGGCTAATTTCCCGCGATTTGTCTTCCCGGGCACTGCCAACGTCCTGGAATGATTCTGCCAGCTCATCGGGAGGATAGAGCTTGTTGAGGTTGACCGTTACTATCGTGAGGCCGCTTTGATACTTATCAAGCAATTCCTGGGCTTCTATTCTTACCCTTTTTTGAATATCCTCCTTTGCTACGGTCAGAATATCATCAACCTTCAGGCTTCCGGCAATACGCGTTGCCGCGAACCGGACAGCTTCATTTATGAGCTGAAAAGGCCGGTAATCAACATTGAATAAATACTGAACGGGATCGCTGATGCGATATTGTATGATCATTTCGACATCGACAATATTCTCATCGCCCGTCAATACCTGTATCTTTTCCGGTGCCGTATGCAGTCCGGCATGTTCCTTGTGGTCAATGCCGATTGATTCCCGGCGTATCTCCGCCGTATTCACCTTGTCTACCTTCTGGAACGGCCATGGCATGCGATAGTGCAAGCCCTCGCCGATACCGCTCCGTACTACCTTGCCGAAAAGCCGTTCAACTGCCTGTTCCCCCGGATTTACCAGATAAACCCCGGAAACGACATATAGACCGAAAAGAGCAGTGAACAGTGATACTACAACTCGGCGGGGACTTAGATGACCGAATGCCTTGAGCAGGTCCTCACGCAAATTCAGATTTCGAAAACCGGTCTTCAGGAAAGAAGATATTGAGGTCAGCACTGACTTGACCTTGGCTATCAGTCCCGAGAATGATTCCTCCCTTCCAGGGCTGTCCGGCAGAGATGGTGAAGGCGATTCGTCACGCTTTTTTTTTGACATGTCTCCCCCTATTGCTTTTTGGGCTGTTCCAAGTACTTGAAGAGCTCGGAGTCAGCGGGAATGACGATCGTCGTCTTTCCATCCAGGATCTTTTCGTATGCCTGAAGGGAGCGTACGAAATCATAGAAACGCGGATCCTGCCGGAATGCCTCGGCATAAATTTTGATGGCGCGTGCATCTCCTTCTCCCCGGATCTGCTCCGCCTTTTCATATGCCTGCGAGAGCAGGATGACTTTTTCCTTATCGGCTATTGCCCTGATCTTCGAGGCTTCCTCAGTACCCTCAGATCTGTACAAACGCGCTATCTTTTCCCGTTCAGCCCGCATTCTCTGGAATACGCTCTGTTGGTTTTTCTCGGGAAAATTCAACATTTTTACGCGAAGATCGGACAGCAGAATTCCATAATCGTCCAGCTTCGTACTTGCCGCATTTTTTACCTGTTCCATCATGTCGTTGAGTTTTATCTGATCCGGTATGACATTAATCAACATGTCAAGGTCATAATTTCCGAGCGCGACACCCAATTCGGAAAAAACTATATCATTCATACGCTGCTGGGTACGTTCGGCCGTATTAAGCGTCTTCATATACAGTTCGGGATCCTTGATCCGATAGCTGACAAAGCTCTCGACCAATATATTTTTTTTATCCCGCGTCAGAAACTCGGAAACCGCGGGGGAATAGATTTTCAAGCGATTGTCGAAGCGTTGTAAATTCTGGACAGGAATAGGCCATTTCCAATTAAGACCGGGTTCGGTGATAGCCCGGACCACACGTCCGAATTGAGTTATGACCGCATATTCGCTTTGATCGACCGTAAAGACGATCGAGCCGCTAAATATCAAGATGACCACGGCCGCTGTGATGGGAAAAAGTGCAACCCCTTTCTTTTTTGACTCATTCATATTTTCCCGCCTCCTTTTTAACGGATAATTGGTTGCCGTCCGTAAGCCACAAGTCGGTGGTATCCAACTTGACGCGCTTATCGACGATCAGCTTCTCTATCGAAACCAGGTTCATTTCCATTGCCTCCAGGTACATGCGCTTCTCCGTGATGGACGGATTGGCCCGATATGCTGCAGCCTTCGAAAGAAACCTCGCCGCCTCGCCGGACGACATACGGATTTTTCGCTCTCTGTATGCGGTTGCCTCTTCAATTGACTTTTGAGCATCACCGCGCGTTTTTGGGAGCAATTCGGCTTGGTACGCCAATGCTTCGTTGATATAGGTATTTTTATCCTCGCGGGCGCTTGCCACATCCCGGAAAGCCTCAAGAACGTCGGATGGCGGAGTGTCGCGGATTACCTGAAGGGCGAGAAGCTTTATTCCCGTACCTTGGGCTTCAAGCTGAGCCTGAGCAGCGGCAAGGGCCTCAGTTTGAATACGATCCTTTCCCTCGGTTATCAGAAAATCTACCGGATTCCGGTTAATATAGCCGCGTAACGCCGCAAGTGCCGCGTCGCTGACGAGGTTCTGGGTATCAGCCACCTTGTAGAGGAATGCGAATGGATCGCTTACTTGATAATGGACAACGGCTTCAACCTCGATGAGGTTTGAATCGCCGGTCACCATGAGGGATGTCGGAACCCGCTCCATGCGTACTTCCGAGGTAGTGACGGAGTCTCTGGATTCGATAGGCCACGGAAGTCGGTAATGCAATCCGGAGGTAACCTGGCGGACGGGCTTTCCAAACCTCTTGACGATGGAGACCTCATCCCAACGGACCGAAAAGACGCCGGAGGAAACGTAGGCGACTGCCGCAAGCGCTATTCCGACCGGAAAATACCGCGACGCCTTCTTCCAAATGATATTTTCCAGTGTGAGGTCATCATGTCCAAGATGCAGAAGACCTCCCTTGCGCAATCCCTCTATCGCGCCAACCAGTACCTCAAAACCGTTCATCATGATGAGAAAGGCAATAAGCAGGGCCGCTATCTTGTCCAATGCGGAGAAACCCATAAGGGCACCAACCAGTGCGCACAACACCGCTATTGAACTATACATGTCGGCACGGGCATGTATTCCGTTCGCCTTGAGAGCCGGCGAATGCGCTTCCTTCCCGACGAAAATTTGGTACTGCGCCATAAAATACGTGATCGCTATCGATACGAGCGAAATGACGGTCACCAGCGCAATATTCGTCAACTCCCTTGCTTCCTGCGCAAAGGCCTCCCGAATAATCTCTATGCCGACCAAGAAAATGAATCCCGATACGACTATCGCAATGATATTCTCGATCTTTATCACTTTCGGTGAAGCGGAGTTACCGTCTCCACGAGTCAACAAAAGTCCAAAAAGAACCACCGCTGACGGAAATAAATCCGAAAAGGAATGCCAGGCGGAAGCTCCGAGCGCGATGCTGCCTGATATACGCGCCAGGAAAAACTTTATCCCGATTAAAAACAAATTTGCGACAATCGCCACGAGTATCGTACGGATTTTTCGATTCATAGCTCCACCTGCCCCTTATATTTGTCCATGACCGATCGCAGCGCCGATTGATAGATGATCAATTTTGCCTCCTTTAGCAAATCTTCGTTCATTTTTGCCGTCGCTTTTTCATGTTCACCCAATTGCAGCTCCTGTGCGATATATTCGCGTACTTCCTCAAAGGAGAGATTCCTGGAATCTTTCCTCTCCACTATCTGCAGGACATAGTAATCTCCTCCTAAAATTACCGGCTTACTTATTTCACCCTTTTTCAGTTTTTGAACTGCCTCATGGAAAACGTGAACCCCCGTTTCATACATGTAGTCGCCGGATTCCTTGATCCACTCATCGATCAGACCGCCGTTAGCAGCGCTCTGACTGTCCTCCGAGTATTCACGCGCAACTTCTTCGAAGGATGCGGCTTTCTTGTTCCATCCTCCGCGCAATTTACCGTATGCCGCCTGGATCTTCGACAGGGCCTTTTCCGGATCCTCGTCGCCTCTGACAACGATTACGCGTATTTTATTCTCGCTCGGAAGCTTGAACCGGGATTTATGCTTATTGAAATAGTCTTTGATGTCCGCATCGGAAATATCGATTTTCTGATCTATTTCTTCTTGATGAAGTACGCCTGCGAGTAATTCTTGCTGCTCCTGGTCTATGTCGTCGCTGTTCTGGATATTGAGCATTCGTTCATAGGAATCTTCCAGCAGCACCAATCTTTCGATCATCCGGTCAACGAGCTGTACGCGCTGGTCAAAGCTTCGGTATCGCGCCTGTTCATTTCGGGGCATCTCCCTGAATTCTTGATAGAATTCACCGAGTGTAAATCTTTTGCCATGAACCGAAAAAAGGGTCATATCACGATTTTGATCGAGTATTCGGGCCTCGGCAATTTCCAGCAGGCGACTGCGAACTTTTTCCCTTACCGCTTCAAATGGCAATCTGCCCGCCGGAATCTTTTGTCTGATGCGATAAATACCGAAACTATCGCCCGTTTTGACAGGCGCGCTTGGATCCCCTTCGGCACTGGCCCGCAATGCGGTCTCGATGTTCTCAACGTCCGTCCCGACGATATATTCGCTCGCCACGTAGGCACCGGTCATATCGTAGGCGGACGCAACGGATTCGAAGCTTTCACCTGCCCCGAGCAAGGCGGAGGCCTTTTGTGCACGTTTTTCCGCGCTATCCCTACCATCTGCCGTGATTGTAAATCCCTCGAGCCTCCATCTCTCGGGTTCCATATACTCGTCCCGATTATCCTGGTATGCGAGTACTAGCTCTTCCTCGGTCGGTTCCGGAATTCTCATGATCTCATAGGAGCGCGTGATCGCTGCCGCATCCATCAGCTCCCGCAAATATTCGACCACGAATTCTCTTTCTTTGCCCTCAACCAAAATTGACCGTATCTCTTCCTGGGCGCTTGAAAAGGGTATCGATCTATAACGGGCGGTGTTTGTATCGTAGTACCGCTGTATTTCCTCCAAAGTGACGGGGATTCCATCCGGGCCATGCATCGACTCGTGGAATTGATCAAGCGTTATCTCTTCTTCAACGTGTTTTAAAGAATCCCGGATATTACCGGCCTTGTCGAGTTTCTTTTCTTTTACCTTGATTTTGATCAGCTCGCGCATGGCCATCTCGTTGATCAATTCAATATAGAATTTCTTCTGCCCGAGAAGTTCTTTTTTTTGAGCCTTCAGGGCATCAGTTTCCGCATCCGTTTTGCTTTTGACGGCAGTCCCAAGGTGTCTTTGAATTTCCTTGTCGAGCGTCTCCGTTGTTATGGTTCCCCCTGAGAACGATGCCACGACATCCGATTCTGGCAGGTTGACTGCGGTACAGCCGATAAGTAATGACATGATACCGCACCCAAGTAAAAGCAATCGGAAAGACGTTTTTATCACAGTGTTTTTTGGGTTATCCATAAACATCAATTTCGTATGTAGTATGCGCACATTCTGGTGCATGAAACCTCCTGTTCGAATTCATTTTTCAATAAATTATTGCATGAGCAAGTTGCGTCTCTGTTAATAATTTATTAAGGTTTGAAAACAATCAGGAATTTCAACTACATTCGGACTCTAGCCGGTTGGGATATATTTTTTAAATAGACCAGTTACTCAAGTATAATCAATCAGGTTCACGACAGCTTATCGAACGGAAGTCGTATCAGAAAACGGCTACCGTGCTGCAGGTGACTTTCAACTGTAATTGACCCACCATGAAGCGTGACAACCCTCTTGACGATCGCCAAACCAAGCCCGCTCCCCTCAGTATTGCCACTCTTTCCGCGATAAAAGCGCTCGAATATATTTGGAAGGTCTTCGTCCGAGATTCCAATGCCGCTGTCCTTTACCGAAAGGACCATGCTTTTATCTGCTAAATCCAAGTATGCCCCGAGCTCTATAACCCCGCCTGAAGCAGTAAATTTGATCGCGTTGTCCATTAAATTCGAGAGCGCAGTCAACATTCTACCCCGATCGCATCGGACATACTGCGTAGTGTTGGTGCTATTCATTTTAAGAATAAGACCTTTGCCTTGCATGGCTTCCTGGTACATTGAAGCTATTGCCTCAAAAAGTTCCGAACAGGGTATTTCTTCATTGACCATTTCCACAAAATCAGAGTCGAGCCTCGATAGGTCAAGCAGATTTCGGGTGATCCATTCGAGCCGCTCTATTTGTCTCTCGCTTTGCAGGAGAAAATGTTTTTTCATCAGAACGTCATTCAGTTTGTCACTTTGAAGTATTTCAATGGAATTGCTCAATGCGCTCAGTGGCGAGCGCAGCTCATGTGACGCATCTGCGATGAATCGCTTTAACGTGGCTTTTTCCCTATCGAGTGCCTGGAAATTCTCCTGCAACCGAAAGGCCATACGGTCAAATTGTCGGGCCAGTTGCCCGATTTCGTCCGGGTCTGAAATATCGGTTCTGACCGTCAGATCCCCGTCGCCCATGAGCATTGCCGCAGCATTGAGGCGGCGGATTGGAGTGGAGATCCGGATACCCGCAATGATTCCCAATACGGCGGCTACGGCCAACGCAACACAAGCGACCGCGATGAAAGTCCAAAGCGCGGTATGAAATGCGGTCTCGTATGGTTTTCTCCCATGGCTGAGTTCGAGGTATCCTATGACGGAACGAGACGAATCCTCAAGTACAACCGCTATCAACTGCCCCGTACTGTGTCCGTTACCTTGCAGCCGGCGATTCTGGTCCAGAGGGAGCGGGGATCTCTCTGGCAGCGGCGAAGGAATTGTCCTGTTTTCCTTTCCACCTGCGGAAGACGCAATGTCTCGGTCAGGTTCAATTTGAAAACGGCTCCCCATCGAGACCTGTGTTTTCGTAATATGCCAAAAAGAACGGCTCACCGTGGCACCGCTGTCATTGGGGCTGACGGCCGCATCACCGGACTCGGATGTCCATAAGGGCGTTGGACTGACGACCGGATTGATGCCCGGAACGAGAAGTGCCCATATGGCTTCGGTCACGCTTTGCTCCTGACCGGTATCGATGATCACATGCTGATCCGCGTCCGATATCCGCACGCGGACATCAGCGAGAAATGAAAATGAAGCTACCAAATCCGTCAGTTGTCCCAGCTGAATGTCCGGGGTCAGAAGGGTCGTCGCTTGAGCGGCCAGCGACTGGGCATTGGTCAGCAGATCCTCCCGCTCGTGTTTGCCCATAAAATAATCAATAAAGGGAAACGTGAAACCGCCCACGAGCGACAATGTCAGGACAGTCAGCAAGAGGTAGCTGCAGATAAGCCGCACTTTTATGCTTCGGAATAAGCCGGTAACCATCATTGTTCGAATTTATACCCAAAACCGTGAACTGTCAAAAACCATCGCGGTTTTTGCGGATTTTCCTCAAGCTTCTCGCGTATATGCAAAATATGGACATCTATGGTGCGTTTGTCGCAAACCCAACTTTCATCATTGTAGAGAACCTTTATCAATTCTTCCCGGTAAAAGACCCTGCCGGGATTCGTCAAGAGCTTCTGAAACAGCTTGAATTCGGCCGGTGTCAACAGAACCTGCTTCTCCGATTTTTGTACGGCCATGGTGTCCAGGTCAGCACGAATATCGCCGAAAAGAAACTGCCGGCCATCACGCCCGCCTGAAAATTCGCCATAGGTTCGCCTCAGCAAGGCGCGAATCCGTGCGACAACCTCACGGAGTTTATAGGGCTTGACGACGTAATCATCGGCACCCAGCTCAAGCCCAAGGACGCGATCGGCCTCCTCGTCCAGGGCCGTCAACATGAGAATCGGAAAAGTCCTGCTTGCCGAGCGAAGCTTCCGGCAAATATCGAAGCCGCTGACATCGGGCAACCTCACATCGAGAATCAGCAAATGGGGATCCTTCTCCTCAACCATCCTGAACGCTTTTTCGCCGCTCTCGGCACAGTAAACTTCGAATCCCTCACTCTTCAAGTAATATTCAATTCCCGATAAAATAGCGGGGTCATCCTCGACAATCAGTATCCGGACGGCTTTCATTTTCCCGCTCCGATACCATATTCTGTTTTGATGATCGGATTGAAATAGTTACGATGCACACGACTCACGCATCGGAGGAAAATGATCGCACAAAAGAACCTAATTTCTATCGATACTGTTTGGTTCCCAAAACCGCCGAAAATGGTTACGGCTATTGCGCCAAGCGATTCCAGTGAAAACAGGAGGGTCGATACCAGCCGTCTGGAATTCAGACGATTCCATAGCAATCCAATCAATGGAACCGGAGTCGCCCAAAGAAGATTCGTATTCATACCGACCTCCTTATATCCGGCAACTCCCCACAACAACGCAATGCATACGCCAACGAGAAAGATAGCCCCGAAAAGAACTGTATCAAAAACAAACGCAAACATTCGGGTGTTTGGGGAAGAAAGAGCAAGCAGTCCAGACAATATCGATAAAAACAACATAAGGCCCATCGGGGTTACAGCCGCTATCTTTGGTTCCCCCTGTACGGCCTCAAAAAATGGTTTCATGCCCTCGGTAGAGATTTCGCATCCGGAAATACCATGAGTCAAAAACAGTCCCATCTGATCCATCAATTCATGGGGTAGGAATAATGATGCTTTCAAGTCACGCGGTTGATCCGCTAGAGGTCCGAGGACCGTGGAAATAAATAACAGCAAAAATGGTTTACGCTCCAGGACTTGCTCTATTGGTTGTCTTAAACTTCTCGATGTTGATGGTAATGGCAGGTCATCCCGGATTATTATGTCCTTAATTAGCAGCCACACGCGAGTAGTACAATTATCCGTGAAAAAACGATAATTGTATTGCCGATTTTCGGGCCTGGAGTCATACTCAAGTCGGTCCTTTAGAACGGATGCGCGCTCTTGATCGAGATAAATCGGCTGTTCGATGACCTTCCTGTTCTCTACGGATTTATAAAACAGCATAGCTTCTTTGGTCTGGGATACACCCATCATAAAATCCATCCGTCCGAATGCTAAATTCACCAAGAAAGAAATATCGAACGGATGAACCGATTGTCCATAATTGTAAAGAAGGTCGCTTTTTTCATCACGATCAACGATCCTGAGGGCTGTGTGTCCGAATGAAGAATATAACGATTTTCCAGGAAGAATCGTTATCAGCGATACATCGATCGTTGTCGGCTCGACAACCGGTATTGGTTTTTCCAACTCGTTTTCTGCCAAAACCGGTATGTTGTTAAGCATAACGATACAGATAAAAAAGACCCACCGTGGAGTCATGCAGAGCCGATGAATGAATGTCCTGAATACCTCTTTTTTTGTATACTCATAGGCTGCGATTTTCTCCTTGACCTGATGCAGGACCGATGATAACATATCAATGTTTGCTTAATTGATCAATCATATTCATTGAAACCGTTTACAAAAAGCACTGAAAGCGGCTCGGGTACAACCAAATCTTGTAAACCATCCTCCAATCGGTTCTGTAACACGAAATGTTCAAGATATATCAATAATAAAGTTAGGGTGGTGTAATTTGTTACTTGATAAAGAGAAAGGATTCAGATGGTTATTAACCCCGGCACTAAAGCTCGTAGCCATCCTTATTGGGGCCTTACTCTTCGCGGGCTCATTCCCGAATCCGGTCATCACAGATGGAATACCATTCTTTGCCTGGCTAGCTTTTATTCCTGTTTTCTGGATAACCCGAAATTCTTCACTGGCCGGTTCAGCGTTTTACGGAATTGCCTATGCGGTGAGCGCATATGGATTGTTCAACTACTGGCTAAGTGTTTTCCATCCCTTGGCGGGCATGATCGTAGGAGGCATCTATGCAATATATTTCGCAATTCTATTTCCCTTGCTTACGTTTTCATATCGGCTTTATCCTGACCGCGGGTATGTCCTCCAGTGGATTCTATGGCTCTCGTATGAATACTTGCGAACATTAGGATTTCTCGGATATCCCTACGGAATAAGCGGATATACCCAATGGCGGATGATGCAAATTATTCAAATAGCCGATATTACGGGTGTCTGGGGAATATCCGCGCTCGTGGTTTTTCCTTCAGCCTATATTGCCGCATCTCTGCAAAACGGGTACAAAAATATCGGAAAGTTCGTACTTAAAGAGAAAATCATTCTTTTTGCTTGGCTTATAGCGATAGCATGCTCCCTGGTGTATGGCTTGTTCTCGCCCGTCGATTATTCCAAATCGCCCAAAAAAAGAATAACCCTGGTACAGCATAATAACGATCCATGGCAGGGCGGTATAAATACATATCGCGAGAATTTTTATACTCTGAGACGCTTATCCGATATTGCCCTCGCATCAAATAATAAACCTGATCTTGTTGTCTGGTCTGAAACGGCCTTTATTCCCCGCATTTTCTGGCATTCAACCTACCGTGAAGACCCGGAAGCATACCTCCTGGTAAAAGAATTGCTGGAGTATCTTGCCAAGCAGGACATCCCGTTTGTTATCGGAAATGATGATGGAAGAAAAGAGTCTACTCCCTCGGGGGATTGGGAGCGCGTGGACTATAACGCCGCACTTCTGTATATACAGGGGCAAGAAAGAGGTCTTTATCGAAAGAGGCATCTCGTTCCATTCACGGAACACTTTCCGTATCAGAAGCAATTTCCGGCAATCTATAGTGCGCTAAAGGCTGCCGATACACACTTCTGGAAAAAAGGAACAGAACCGACTGTATTCAGACTTCCCGAGTTTACGTTTTCTACGCCTATTTGTTTCGAGGATTCCTTCGGCTACATTTCCCGCCAATTCGTCGCAAATGGAGCGGATCTGCTTGTCAACCTTACCAATGACGCATGGGCAAAAAGCTTGTCAGCCCAAAACCAGCATCTCGGGATGGCCATATTCCGAGCCGTGGAAAACCGGCGATCTATGGTCCGCGCGACCGCATCGGGGCAAACATGCGCGATTGACCCGAATGGGCGAATCATTGATTTGGGTATTCCATTCAGCGAAACACAAATCACGGTAGAAGTTCCGATCTTCAATCGGAAAAGAACAATATACACACGATTTGGTGATTATCTTGGAGGCATTTTCCTTACCGCTGCAGGTCTCGCAATGGTATCCGCGATGAGAAAAAAAATCCACGGCAAATTACATCAAAGGGTCAGAACATAACTATCATTAAAAGCATCATGACTTTCTGAGCAAAAGGGCCGCGTTATAGTCGGTCATTTTATCAACGACAAGTTTTTTTTCTTCAACTTCGAGGTTGTTCGACTCAAAAACAAACTTTTGTATCACGTTTTCTGGTATAAGGCCTCCTTCTCCTTCGAGAATTCCCGAACTCATATGGGAAACACCCTTCTCAAAATACGTGTCCGAAACTAATCTGTTGCTTCGGTATTGTGGGGTCCAAGTAAATGCCTTTTCTTGAAAATTTCTTGAATAACAAATTTGAAATCCAATTAAAGCACCTCCTTTTGAAGAATACCAGACTATTAAATCAAAATAAGAGTTGAGATACCATTTTCTATATCCTTCATCATCACGTTGTCTGACAGTAAGGTTTTCCGTCAATTGTTCATGGTGCATTCAATAGCCTCCAGAATAAATAAATATCAATAGAAACATTTTCGAATAATCACTGTTTTAGTTGCACAACCAGAATAATGCAGGAAATAAAACAAATTATATGCACTGCTCTTAATTTAATGGAAATTTAGCTGCGCGCAAATAAAAAAGCATGCCAGAAAACGTATTCAAATTCTATTTAGTGCCTGTACGGTTTTGAATCATTAAAAAATTGATTATCCTCTTTCTTTAAACCCCGCAAGCATCGTCTCATCGGAGATAATTACAGGTTTTTACGAATATTACCCTATTTTATTTGAGTATTTAACTTTAATCAAAAAATTACCCGTTCGGGATTTATTTATTACCTGGATTCTATAGGTATTGATTTTTTTTTGATACAACACTTTTTCAAGGCATGCGAAATAACACCAAATCAGGTCTAGTTCCGCTAGTTTTATGGTAATTTTCATCGAATAGATGACGTTTTTTATTATTCTGTCTTTCTCGGTAAGGCTGGCATCTTCGAAATCTAGGAAAGCATGGGGAAGACCACTTCCCGGAGGAAGTTTCTCGGGGGAACCGACATACCGGAATGGAGGGAGATGTCTTCCGTCATCTGATTGTTCCTCTATTTCAAGGAGAACCTTCGGAAGCTCGTTCATGAGAAGGTCTGTTATGTCTTCAAGTAGTTTTTCTTCCGGTATTTCTATCATCAAAGGTTCAATTTCCGGTAAGCATCGATGTCCCTCAGCCGACTCTGGCTGTCCGGTATATCTTTATCCGTCCCACTCAAGGCTTCAAGGCGGTCACGTATCAGATCCAGGAGGCATGCCTTTATCAGTGCGGGCAGTTCACTCAGTTCATATCCATACCGGTAAGTAAACCTGATCATCCGGTCTGTTTCTCCTTGTATCCGGTATATCCGGTTACCATGCGCGTCGGGGCACTGGAAATCCCGGATGGCGCTTTCTGCGGTCAGTTGTAGTGAACTTCCGGTAGTGTCGTCCACAATTTCGATAATCTCCCGCACTGGGTACTGTTCGGGGTAAAATTCGCACCTCTCTGTCATTTGTTTCTCGGTTGTCGTTCCAGTCAGAAGATTTCTGTCAAGATACAAGCAAATCTCTTCAGATACTGCACTCAGGAAGAGGCGGTTTCGCTTTTCGTCGCGAGCGTCGAGTTCCAGAAGTTCGGCGACATCCTCAAATCTCATCAGATCCTGCATAGAGCCTCCATTTGACAAAATGGGGAAGAGGCATTCCTGCGCTCTTCCCCTCGTTAGTTCTTCTGTATGCCTTACACCCCGATGTATGCCACTGTTCCGCCCTCGATCACACATGCACCGTCGGTGTTCCTGATGTACAGTACCACCGGCCATCCGATCTCCTTTCCCGCCGTGAATCCCGGGCATTCCGCCTGCAGTATCGTCACGGCGCTTGCCGTAAGCGGTATCTCGGCGGTGCTTTCGGAGCTTGTATTGCCCATCAGGTAGAGCGTTACATTCGTTTGGGGGGCTATGCTTGTCCCGAGGGTCAGGTTCTCGCCGGTCTGGGCGCTGATCACCGTCGC
This sequence comes from Teretinema zuelzerae, assembly GCF_021021555.1. Taxonomy (NCBI): domain Bacteria; kingdom Pseudomonadati; phylum Spirochaetota; class Spirochaetia; order Treponematales; family Treponemataceae; genus Teretinema; species Teretinema zuelzerae. The sequence goes on from NZ_JAINWA010000001.1 coordinate 570,988, forward strand.
CTTCGTTTCACCCGAAGGGAAGCGAAGCACTACCTGCCGACCGGTGACGGTCGCCGGGATTCCAGGAACGGCAATCACCGATCCTGCGGCAAGCAAGCTGAACTTGTACACGCCTTCGGTCTGCAGCACTTCAAGGTTTCCGCCCGGCGCCCCGGTCCGGCACCGGAGGTACGGGATGGTCACCCTCTGGTCCATCTGAGGAATTGCTGCATAGACGACTGCGACTCCCGCAGCTCCTTTCCGGGTAGGTATAGAGCCTGTCTTCATCAGGTTTGCGTTGTATCCCATACCTTACGCTCCCGTCTTCAGAAGGACCATGTTGCCCTTGGCTCTGGTCACGAGGAAGCCGTCGCGCTTCCGGAACCGCAAGAAAAGCTCGCCGTATTCGAGGGCTTCGGTCGTCGCGTCGAAGCGTTTTATCTCGACGCCCTTCCTGTTTCCGTGGATGATGCGCTTCGGGTTCATGAAGATCGCGAAGGAGCTGTTCGTCACGATGTCGCCCATCTGGGGGAGGATATGGCTTTCGGTATAGGCATAGCCGTCAACCGTGCCGGGCTTCCCGTCCGTCGGGCCGCGCCAGACCGGGCGGCCGTTCGCATCGACGATACCGGTCACATGCGCCAGAACCGATTCATGGAAGAACCACCGGCAGTCTTTCCGCTCTTCCGCCGGAACCATCAGCACCGCCTCGCGGAGGTCCTTGTACGTCAGGGCTGCAGCCGCAGCGCCCGAGATCACCTTCTGCTTGATGTCAGCGGCGTTGAATGCGCCGGTAAAGGGCGCATTGCTGGCAAGGAGACACTGCTTGTCGAACTCGAGGGCATAGGTCTCGGTAAACTCGTCCATGAACATGGCGCCGAGATCCACGAAGACGTCCTCCTCGAACTCGTCGTACCAGGGGATGAAGCCGGCAAGCGTGTATGCTTTCAGTTCTACCCGTGTCGCGCCCTGCGGCTTCGAGCCGTCGATCTTCTGTCCGTATGCGGTGAGCCATTTGAGCTCCACGCCGCCCCGGTCGCGCTGCGGGAGGAATATGCTCGGGCCCGTCATCGGGCGGTGCTTCACCAAGGGCATCATCACCGACTGTTTTGCGGCATCCTGCATGATGGCATTCTCGTAAATCGGGTTTATCAAAAACTGCTCGTTCGTCGCCATGTTACCCATCGGCTCGCCGAGGGCTGCTTTGGTGTTCGACAGCTGGAAACCCTTTTCCGCCGTCCACTGGAAATCTTTCGGGTTGTTCCAGTTGTCGCTTTTCAGGTTCGGCGTGCATTTCAGTTCCCCGAGGGCCTGCATGTTGCCTGTCCAGGCGGCGGCGATTGCCTTGCCCAGCTGGTATTGCACCTCCTGTCTGGTCAGTTCTTTCGGGTTTGCAGCGCTGCTTTTGAGCATCGTCCGGAATTCTTTCAGCGTAGCCTTCACGGCTTCGATCTCCGTTCCGGTCGCGCTCTTAACGCTTTCAAGCGTCTTCCCCATCTCGTCGAGAATCCCTTCCTTTTCCTGAAAATAACCGGCGGCTTCAGCCTCGTTGGTAAAGCCCGTATTTTCCACTCGCTTCATTCCCTTGAGCCTCAATTCAAGGGCCTGAAGCAAATCATCTCCCATGTATTCCTCCATATAAGCTGTCATTTGTTAAAGGCCAAAAGCTGGTCTTCCGGTTTGTTCCTGTCCTGTCTTGAAGAGAAAGTCCGGTAGGGTCGGATTCTCCTTGCGAACTTGTTTGCAGCGAATCCATTTGCAACGCAAACGGATTCGCGGGGACATTGCAGATCGAGAACTCGAGCAGTTCCTGTTTCCTGAATATCACGTCACATTTTTCCTCTGGATTGTGCCGGTGGTCGATGAACTCGACTTCAAGGAGGCGCAGGCCTACGCTGCCGGAACGGATGATTCCGTTTTTCACGCGCTCGCCGATGCCCCAGCCGAACTCGTCATAAGCCTTGTCGTTGAACCGTATAGTACCTGTCAGGGTGTCCTTTGCCTCCACATCGCTCGCGACGGCTATGGCCGGTATGCAGTGGTTATGCGCCCAGAGTACGACCGGGTTCATCAGGTAGTGCTCAAGGTCCCATCCGTTCTGGTCTATCCGCTCGTCGACGCGGTCAGAATCATAGGTGGAGAATATCCAGTGAAATGTATCCCCTGTATTTCCCGCATGGTCTGCATCCTTCATCAGGATACCGGAACTCACCAGCTCGATTTCTTCCCGCAGTTTCCCGCCCGTTCCGGTATGTTTTCTTAAAAATTCCATGAGCGACTTGTGTCCTATGCGCTCGTAGCGGTTCATTTCCTTTGTCCGGTAAAACACGCTCTATATTCCTCCCTGAAAATAGTTGTACATAAATGCGGTCTGGAGCATTTCAACCAATGAATTCGCTCCCATCTTGTCCTTTATGCTTTTGCGCATGTTTCCGACGGTTCCGGTTGTGACATGCATCGTATGTGCGGTACTCTTCACAGATATACCGTTCAGCGTCAGTTCGAGGCATTGTCTCTCTTTTGGGGTCAGATCAAAGAAATTCTTCTGGTCGGTCGGTTCCTGGTTGTTGAACGCGTCCCGGACATCCTTGGGGTAATACCTGAACTTGTTTCTGACGGCTGAAAGAACATTCTTGTATTCTGTTTCATTGTCGATATTCGCGTAGAGCACGTCGGCTCCGCTCGAGATAATCTTTTTCCCGGCGCAGGGGTGGATATAATGGGAAGCCATCACCACGATCTGGATACCCGGCTGCAGTTTCCTGATTCGGCTGATCTTCGATTCGATATCGAGGCCGATGTACAGGGCACTCAGAAAAATGGAATCGATCATATCGTTGTATTGCGCCAGTTCCTCTATGGTGCTGACGCTCTTGCATGCGGGCACTCCATAGATTTCCTGTACAAGCGGTGAAAAGAGCAATATGCCCTTACTGCAAAAGCCTACCATCATGACGTTACGGGTATCCATTTTAAGCTCCTCTGAAAACGTTTTTTTAGAGTTCTTTGGTATTTACCGGAATGACATTTGCGGGACGATACCAGGTATCGCCCCACACCTTTGGTTCCTTGCCGCGCTCAAGCAAAACATCGTTGACCGTTTTAAGGCCGGCGGTAATTTCCTCAATGTCTCTTTGGGACTGTGCGTCCTCGCTCTGCTGTAATTCCGGTATTGCGGAAAAATCAAATGTGCCGCGCTCCGCGAGGGCGAAGCGCCTGAAAAACTGCGACTCGACAATCTGCTCAAAATTCTTCAGTACCGGTATCAGGGTGTATTTCCAGAAAGCTGCGTGCTGCGACTCGGTGTCGCTTCCAGAAAGGCTCGATTTAACGTCCTGAATGTTTGCGACCCTCGGCGGGATGCCGTATTTTGCAAGAATTGTGTACAGATTCCATCGTTTGAGATCAAAGAGTTTGAGCACATCGGGGGAGAAGGTCAGCGGCTTGAATTCCGTGCCCTTGCCGATCACCGCAATCTTTCGGTTCTTTGAACTGGCGCCGTACTTGCGTTCCCATCGGGCCTCGATCAGATCGGCTTCCTCCTCGCGGATCAGCTGGTCAGTCTTGAGTATCCCTTGCGGAATCGCGTTATGTTTAAGAAGGTCTGTGTTTGATTTGTTTGCCCAGGTATCCTGATCAAGCTCGTACCGGAGAGATACGAGCGGCGTCACGCCCCGCCAGGGATTCCAGGGATTCCAGTCCCTGAAATGGATTATCTCATCCGGCAGGAGAGGCACCACATCGCCGTCGCTCCCGTAAAACCACCGGACAACACTTCCGTTCGCGACCTGCATTGTCATGCGCCGCGGATTCAGGACAAAAATACTGTCGGGCAAACCGCCCGAATAATCATTCCCGAAATACCAGAATGCCTCACCCTCAAGGAACCACCATGCGGCGGTTTCTTTCCATAGATCGAATCGGTTCAGAAAGGGATTTGGCTCATTGAAAAGGTCGAATACCTTTCCCCCTGTCGCCGCCTGTCCGTTTTTCTTGATGACATACTCGGTCCGTCCGATATTCCTCATCAGGATCCCGATAGCGATATTCACCCAGGCATGGGACAAATAATAGTCCTGATTTGCCCCTCTTGAAGCGAATTCCCCGAAGGGATCTTCTTTTGCCATTTGCGCGGTAAAGGAAAAGCTTTCGATACTTTTTCGTATTCCGGAAACAAGAGAAGACAAACGCATCAGATTTTCGCGTCCTTCACTACGAAAACAGACGCCTTTGTCTGTTTTATACCCTTTTGTCCTCCTGTGCTTTTTAGATAATTATTTATCGACATATTAACGCCTCTCGTCATAAGATTTATCACTGCTGTCCAAGATAATTTCATAGACAAAACTCAAATTGCATACAACTGACATCTGGAGCGTGAACAGAAACTGGCGGCGACGACCCGGCAAACCAAAGGTTCAAATCAATACGTTGGAATAATGAAACAGAGATTTCCGAAATAAAATGTGTGAAGCATTTCGTTATACTGCCTGTCGATTTTTTGAGCATTATATACAAAAGGTAAACGATCATAGCAATCCAAATCTGCGTTTTTACCGCATTCTCAGAGGTTCCATAAAAACGTTTTATTTTCAGGTTTTGCTTAATAGTTTTGAAAAAGAGTTCTATGTGCCAACGCTTTCGGTATATTTCAGCAACCTTTTCCGCGCTGCAGCTTATCATGTTCGTAAGTAAAATAATTGCGCTTCCAGTCTCATTATCAACGGTCCGAATACGCCTGAGTTCATTTGGGCATTTGCTTTTTGCAACCTGGCCGGTAAACTGAATGATATGGTCGCTCGATATCTTTGTGGTATGCGTTTTTCTTCGTTTAATTACTTTGTAGGAGGCATTATCTTTAAGTCTGGTAACGAAATAGACACCGTTATCACAAAAATCAGAAAACTGAGCGTAGTTATTGTATCCCTTATCAAAGGTAACAATATCGCCTTTCTTAAGATTCATTTTTCCAAGCGTATTGTTCTCATGCTCTTCTGCATTAGTAATGAACAAATATTCCGGAACTGATTCGCCAACGTCATATTTCACATGGATCTTAACACCGCTTTTTGTCGATCTGAATTTCGCCCATGGGAAATCATTCAGAGAAAATCCGATTGTGGTTGCATCTACGGCATACAGTTTCTTTTCCGTCAACTTACGTGCGCCGCGCTCAAGCGTTGAAAATAATTGATAATACAAGGACTCGAAAAACTCGGAGCCGTGATTTTTATTTGCGTATGAAATCGTTGATCGTTTTATTTCTTTGTTCAGGCCGAGATGGTAAAAAGATTTTTTTTGGCAATTCATTGCATTTTGAATACTACGCAGGCCGTTTTGTCTAGTTATTTGCGCAAAGGCCATGACAACGAATTGATCCCATGTATTGAAATCTTTTCGGAATTTGTCTGATTCCATCGTTTTGCACAGTTTATCAAATTCAGGTCTCTTAACTTGTGATAGAAGCTGTCCAAAAAGTGTGTTATAGTTATTCATACCCGATTTCCTTTTGTGGTAAAGGTTTGTGTGGTAACAAAACTGTATCACGGAAATCGGGTTTTTAAAATAGTTCTATTTATCTTGGACAGCAGTGAAGATTTATTAAACTTTTCAGGTCAATTACACACGACGCCATACTGCACATGGCTGAAAATCGCATACCTCATCGCGTCCATGTAGTGGTCATTCACCTTCACGATCTGGTTTCCTTCGTCCCGGGCGTAGTCCGCAATTTCCTGCAATACGCCGGTGCACTTCACGCTCACAAAAAACCGGTTCCGTTCCATCAGGGCGCAGATGTAATCAATCCCCGAATCGACGGAATTGTTCGCCTTCACACCGCCAGTGATCTCCTGTATCCGCTCGCCGCCCGCCGGATCGCAATAGGTCGGAAACAAATCCGCTTCGTTCTTGTCGTTCCGGTACCACCCGAGGTCTGTCAGCTCCTCGTTGAAAGTCCTCGTCGGCATGTTGTACGCGCCGTAGTCGGCGATCAGGTAGACGCTGTTCCCGATCCAGCCCACCTTCACATTCGTGATGTTCAGGCCGAAATCCTGTCCCGCCGTCACGAAGTCAAACTGCTCGGGTATCCTGTCTTGCGGAAGGATCATTTCCTCCCGGAACTTCTCGTACACGACGCCGTCGGCCTTTACCCACAGTCCGTCCCGGAAACGCGCACGCTGCTTTTCGGGCATCGTGTCCAGAATGTCGCTTATGTAATCCTCAGCAAGATTCCCCGCATTGTCGGCGGGGTTCAAAACCATGGATACATAGAGGTCCGGTTTAACGAGGGGCGTATCGGTCCGCGCCTCGATCTTCCTGATGAATACCTTGTACGCCCAATGCATGGGAGACGCCGGATTGCAGTCATACAGAAAAAGGTTCCTGCATCCCGGAACGTGCATTGCAAGGCGGCTGTAGGCGACGTTTACTGCCGCATACGAAATCTGGCTCACCTCGTTGAAGTAGATCGTGTTGTACTCGTGCCCGAGTATCTTGTCGACCTGTTCCTTGTCCCCGAGCCCGCCGATCCATATTTCCGAGCCGTTCCACATCTTGATGTAGTTGTCATGGACGACAAGCTTGTACCGCGCGTTCCCCACGATCTTGTCGAGCCAGGGAACGAGGGTTTCGTGCAAGACCGAACTCCGCGCGTCCTTCGTCCGGAGGCGGCAGATCAGGTGCCGGCTCCCCGCATACCGTATCGCCCGGAAAATGATGACGATCACGAGGATCGTCGTCTTCCCGCTCCGCGATCCACCGAAGAGCAGAATATGTTTTGCGCCGCTTTTCAGAAGTTTCAGTGCTTCCCGTTGCACGCGCGTCGGCAGGAATACCTTATCGGATAGGAGCATCACAAGCCCTCGAAGTCCTGCACAAAATTGATCTCAAGCTGCCCGCTTATCGGTTTTCCGTCCCCGGACCCGTTGCCGTCCGCCGCGTGGGCCTTGCCGAAAATCGTCCGCTCGATGTCAATGGAGTTTTTCAGCCAGTCGATCACGTTCGACTGCGTCAGCTCCTCGGGGTCAAACCCCGCCAAACGCTTCTCGACAATGCTCAGCACCTTCTCGGTAATCTTCTGGTACATCTTCTCGCGCTCTCCGTACTCCCGCTCCCGTTCGGCTCTCTTCAGTCCGTCGAGATACACGTCATACGCGCCGCAGCGCTTTACCCAATCGAACTTTGCCGACCACTTGCACCAGACCCCGTAGCGTGTCCGGGAGATCCCGTTCAGCGCGATCGCCTTCAGGATCCCCCGGTCCACACCGTAGTCCCGGTACATGCAGAACGCGTTCCACGACGCATTTGTTTCATCGGGACTTCTTTCCCACAACTCGGAAATTGATCACCTCCCTGCGCCTCACGCTGCGCCTGTGCTATTTTCCCGGCTCAAGCTCAAGGGCACACAATGAACGGATAATCCTGATGCTGTTCTCGTACTCCTGCACCCACTCGGCATTTCCCGTTTCAATCGCGTGCGCCTTCCGCTTCTCCAGAAACTTCACCGCCTGCCGGATACCATCCAGCGTCAGATACGGCTTCTTCATTTTGCCTCTCCTCTCCTTTTTTTGTTTTACGTGCCCCTACAACACAAAAACAAAAAACCTCAAGTTATTTCAGGGCTAACTGTAAACCCGTTCGGAAACAATTTTTATGTGTGTTTTTACGACAGGTTTTTCCCTTTTCTCGCAAAAATACGAAAAAGGCAATCTGGCATGGTGTTTCTTGCGGTGAGAACGAAGAGGTTCGCATTTTGCTGTATGGCCCATCGTGTTTCTAACGGGGGAGGGGCAATTATATGTCCGGTGCCGGAACCCCACAAGGCCAAGCAAGCGTCGTCGTCGCTTCGACGATTACGTCTCCGCTCCTAGCCGGCCTTGCGTGAACCCGGCACCGGACAGAAACTATTTTTCGCCCCCGTTAGAAATCTTAAAGGGCGAATCTCGTCCTTCGAGAAAAAAAATGACCAAAGGAGAACGCTATGGCAGACTTAGCAATTCAACAGGACGCGCGCGCGGAAACAGTCGAGAGGATCGAAAGCCGATTCGAGCAGAAAGGTTCAAAGGCGTTTTATGGGGATCAGGATATTTTTCTGTATCCCGCCGTTTTCGGTTCCGGCGGAACCGTCTCGTTCGACGTTTCGCGCACCGCCTGGCAGCACGGCATACAGACACCGCTTCACCTGTCTGCATCCCTGTATTGCCGGTGGATACTCAATCCGCATTGGAATCCGGTAAAAACAGTCGCGGCGCTTTGTCACGCATTCCTGTACCATGTCGACCTGGACAACGAAGGACAAAGAAAATTGCTCTTCACGTTTCCGGCATTTTCGCCAGTCGAAGGAATCATCGGGGTCCCGGTTCGGGCGACAATCAACGGATTCAGGACCGAATACATTTTCATCGAAGGTGACGAAGAATAAAAAAAGGCCGGTCAGGGAATATGAACTGACCCCACAAAAGTGGACAGTGATTTAAGCAGTTTGACTGAAATGGCTCCTGTAAGCAACAGGGGCCATTTTTAATTTTGTCTGAATTCGTTCTTTATTATAAAAATCGACATATTTACGAATCTTTTCCTCAAGCTCTTCTCGTGTTTTTGGCTTGATCCTATGAATTAATTCGCTTTTCAAATGGCTGAAGAAATTTTCCATAACTGCGTTATCCCAGCAATTTCCCCGCCTGGACATGCTTTGTATTGCTCGCTTTTCGCTCAATAAATTACTGTAAGCCAGCGACATATAATGCCCTCCTTGATCGCTATGAATCAGAAGGTTTTCTGTAAGCCTGTGTGCAAATGCATCCTTGATCGTTTCTAACACGAAAGCTATTCCAAAATCCGAGCTGATCCGATATGCGACCAGTTCATTGTTGTAAAGATCAAGAAGCGCGGACATATATAATCGTTGAGAACCGGACTGAAGATAGGTTATGTCGGTTACCCACTTCTGGTTCGGTTTCTCAGCGATAAAGTTCCGATTCAATATATTTGGCTTTGCCCCTTCAATAACGAATGATGATTTCGGATAGTTAAACCTTTTACGTCTGATTACAGCCTGAAGATCATTTGCTTTTTGAAGTCGTGCAATCCGTTTGTGGTTGACCGGGTAATGTAACTGTGCTTCGATAGCGATTTTCATTCGTCGGTATCCATACGTCAGACTAGTTTCGGTTTGAATAGCCCGCATACATTGCACAAGAGCATGGTCTCCATCGGACTCCTTGTCTGTTGCCTTTAAAAACTTGTAGAATCCGCTTCTTGAGACGCAAGCGACAAAACAAAGTTCTCTAATGGGATATTGGGATTTCAATCGTTTGATGATTCTGAATTTGTCTTTTTTTTTAAGTCCACACGATTTTGAAGATACTTGAGAAGCTCGGTTTTGTACGCCAGCTCGACCTTCAATCTTTCATTTTCCATTCTTAGACTAGATTCAAGGTCATCGCGCACAGTGATTTTTTGTATTTTTGTTGGACGGCCGCGTTTCATTGCCAGTGGCTCTCCTGCTATATAGCGTCTTGTCCATTTTATAACGTTTTCTGAGCTAATGTGATAGATACGGCTGAGCTTATTGATTCCGTATCCGTCTTCCAGCCGTTTCTTGACTATGAATTCTTTGAACTCGATAGAGTGTTTTCTGAATTTTTGTCCTTTCTTGGACATAAAAAGACCCCCTGAAGTGTCTACTTCTAGGGGGTCAGTTCAATAATCCCCGACCGGCCCCGATCAATCCGATTATGCAACCTTTTTTCTGTAAATTTCGTTCAAAGCAGGTCGGTCGGTTGACTCAGGCAAGTACCGTTTGTCATTCTGCCACTGGTCGTTTTGTTCGATCAGCATAGAAGCCGCAAGGCGAAGTAAACTCTCGGCGTTCGGGAAAACACCCACTACTTTCGTTCGCCTGTTAATCTCCTTCATCTGGCGTTCTGCCAGATTCGATGTTCGCATCTTCCTCCTGTGATTTTCAGGGATGTTGAATACACTCAATCCTTCCCGTATATTTACATCGGCCCAAGCCGCTAAACGCGGATGGGTTTTTTGATATTTTTCAACGAGCTGTTGCAAATATCGTTCTGCATTCTCGCGGTCAGGCGCATTGAACACCTTCCGAATATCGGCGGCTACCAGCGGGATGTCATCTTTTTTCGTGACGTAGGAGTGGGCATTCTGCTGCAGATGAAACTGGCAGCGTTGCCACAGAATTCCAGGGAAGACAGCATCGATTGCAGCGCGAAGTCCTGAGTGGTCATCACTGGTGATCATTCGAAGGCCGTGCATCCCTCGTCGTACGAGATCCTCGAGAAAGGAACGCCAGTTTACCTCTGCCTCACTGTTCGCGACTTCGGCGTCAAGAATATGCCGATTCCCGCTGTAATCAACGCCAATAGCCACTAGAAGAGCCTGCTTGACCACCTGGGAACCGACGCGCACCGATTCATAGGTCGCATCAAGTACCAAGTATTGAATCTGTCCGACAGGCTGCGCCTTCCAAGACGTAATCTCTTCATCGAGCTCCTTTGCCAGCCTGCTGACCTGGGACGAGCTGACTTCGGTGCCACAAAGAATTTCGACGATATCCGAGACCCTGCGGGTACTTACTCCTTTGACATACATTTCGGCGATGGCGAGCTTGAGAGCACGCTCACTGCGCATGCCTTTCTCGATGCAGCTGGGGTAAAACTCCATCCCGCGAACTTGTGGTACTTTCAAGAGGACTTTCCCGGTCGCAAGATTGAGCGTCTTGTCTTTAAATCCATTGGCATGCCCAGTACGCTCTTCCGTGCGTTCATATGGTTCGGCGTTGAGAGCCTTTGCTCGCTCGATCTTCATGGCCTCATTGACGACCACTTCGATAACACGAGAAAATTTATTGTCCCCATTCGCTGCCAGCATCTGGATCACTTGCTCCAAAAGTGTATATTCTGATTCGTAGGCCATCGGGTTCTCCTTATGGTTGGTTTGGTCACTTACCATTTGAGCCCGATCGGCCTGCTTTTTTCAACCCAATTTACAGAAAGAATTGTACACTAACCTTCCGTGCGTTCATATGGTTCGGCGTTGAGAGCCTTTGCTCGCTCGATCTTCATGGCCTCATTGACGACCACTTCGATAACACGAGAAAATTTATTGTCCCCATTCGCTGCCAGCATCTGGATCACTTGCTCCAAAAGTGTATATTCTGATTCGTAGGCCATCGGGTTCTCCTTATGGTTGGTTTGGTCACTTACCATTTGAGCCCGATCGGCCTGCTTTTTTCAACCCAATTTACAGAAAGAATTGTACACTAACGTAACGATCATTTTGTTGGTTTTGATGGTGTATATACAAAAGTTGATAGCGATACATGGAACCAAGCAGTTTTTTTTGAAAATATTTGGCTGGTTTTTTTTATACTGGCAATTATCTCAATCCTTTACCTATCTTATGGCTTTTTCCTCGTGAAACATTATCAGCATTATAAAGACAAGCTCTTAACTTTTTTTAAGAATAAGGAATAAGATGACAATATAATTTTTTTAGAATTATAAGATGAAATCCTCTTTAGTATGTTGTTGATAAAAGTTCAAGTTAAGCTTCAAGCGCCATCCAGCGGGAGGGGGAGGCGCTCGCTGGCTTTCAAACCAAGTAAGCTTGTCCGCTTGAACTGCTTTTTTTTATTTCTCCGCGTCTGGAGATCAGAAATTTATTATTATGCCCTTGACTTCATATGAACTACAAGGTATATTCAAGTATGTGGAAAGTAGTTGCAACGGATGAATATCTTAAGTGGTTCGGTTTGCAGGATGGAGATTCTAAGGAATCTATACTTTCCAAGGTAATTCTATTAGAGGAATTTGGTCCTTCCTTGGGACGACCACATGTCGATACTTTAAAAGGTAGTTCTATGAGAAATCTGAAGGAACTTCGCGCTCGAACTACTTCACATGTTCTTCGAGTTTTGTTTTACTTTGATGAAGATCGGCAAGCGTTACTTCTTATCGGTGGTGACAAGAAAGGGAAAAACGAAAAGGAATTTTATGACCGGCTTATACACCAGGCTGAATCCTTGATAAAGCGATACCGGCATTAAGGAGGTTCTGAATGGCAACAGCAAAGAACGCGGTTAAGAGTATGGAATCTTCGATGACTGCAGATCAGATTAAACGCGCACGAAATGAGGCTGAACGAGAAATACTATCAATTCGTCTTTCCGAGCTTCGGGAACGCCGTGGGATTAAACAGTCGGAAATGGGCTCTTTTAGCCAGACTGCTGTATCCAAATTGGAACGACGAAAAGATATGAAGCTATCAACATTAATTGAATATCTTGATGGAATTGGAATGGGTCTGGAACTTCGTGTATATCCAAAAGAAACAAACGGGATATCTGAAACAGAGATGCTTCTTAAGGTATAGCCCGAATGTGATTAGTGGTAAGAATGTCGAGTACAGATTTCCTTGATTCTTTACCATGATCTTTGACATGACTTTCGCCTTTAAGTAACGCTGGAAACGCTCGCCGGTACTACGATAGCGCGATTTCGGGAGACCGAAAGCGCACACTACTTCAACGCCCGCTGGTACGATTCAGATACCGGCCGATTCATCACCGAAGACCCCATCAGGGACGGCGAGAACTGGTACGCGTATTGCAGCAATAACCCGGTGATGTGGGTTGATCCGACGGGGTTGATAACAAAGGCTGCGCATTATGCTAGGAATAAGTTGCAGGAAAAGGAAACGTTTTTAACGCGTGATGAAGCAATAGAAAATGGTTATACTCAACTAGGTATTGATGATGGTATAGAGAATGCAGAAGGGTTAGACCGTTATCATGAAATGGGCAATAAACATGATGGTACGATATATGGCAATGGAAATGATAAATTTATAAAACCAAGTGTTGATGGGAAAGGTTCTTATGAACTTGTCTTTGATAAAAATGGTAACTTGGTAACAGACTCCATAAATGGAGGAACGTATAATTTTTCAGATTCAGGATAATCAGTTTTAGGTCACATCATTAATGACATGATTCCATATTATTTATGGGGAAATGATGAGACTGATAAAAAAACCACAAACATTTTCCAACGTGTCTTTGGGACCTATAAAGGGGAAATTTCAATCAAAGAAGAGGTAAAAGATTGTACCATAGATTGATGAAGTCATGTGTTACCATTATTGGGTTCATTTTACTCTGTTCTACGGGGTATAGTCTTCCTATGATGGACTTTGAAAGATATCGCTCTTTTCATACGCAAACAGAACCTCAACTTTATAAGATTGTTGAAACTGGTAATTTAACAAGTGATACTCTCTTGCAGTATACAGTCGATGATATTATTTTTGTTCTTATTCTTGAGTCTTCGTCAAATGAGATTAAGGGAGAAGATATAAAAAAGGATCTTGCAGTAAGTAACTATGTGTTACGTGTTTTTACAAAAAAGAAAGCAAATTTTATTTATCGCATTAAATCCATGAAATATCGTGCACCAGACTTTTGTGACGATGTAAGTAGTCTTGTTTACTATCAAGATCATAATGCTACTGGAAAGCAAACTCCCTTTCGTGTTTTCAATAAAAATATGGATTATCAGTATTCTGTTATACTAGGTGGGTATTTTAAATATCCTCGACCAAAGGATATGAGATTCTCGATTGATATCGTACTAGAAGTTGAATGTGAGGAGAAGTTAACTACTCACTCATTTACATTTAATTATTCATTGACAATGAAGGATCATTGGATTCGTTTAAAATCATGAGATATACACTTATTAAAGTCAGATCATAAAGGTTATTGAATATTTGGTTATTAAACATGTTAACACCCAATGTCGATAAAAGTTCAAGTTAACCTGCAAGCGCACTGACTGGAATCAGAATAATTCTGAGAGCTGTGCTTGTCAGGTTGAACTGCTTTTTTTATTGCTCCGCGTCTGGAGAACAGAAACCAAATCCTAACGATGCTTCAACTTGACACCCCGGCTGTGCCGTTAGTGTACAATTCTTTCTGTAAATTGGGTTGAAAAAAGCAGGCCGATCGGGCTCAAATGGTAAGTGACCAAACCAACCATAAGGAGAACCCGATGGCCTACGAATCAGAATATACACTTTTGGAGCAAGTGATCCAGATGCTGGCAGCGAATGGGGACAATAAATTTTCTCGTGTTATCGAAGTGGTCGTCAATGAGGCCATGAAGATCGAGCGAGCAAAGGCTCTCAACGCCGAACCATATGAACGCACGGAAGAGCGTACTGGGCATGCCAATGGATTTAAAGACAAGACGCTCAATCTTGCGACCGGGAAAGTCCTCTTGAAAGTACCACAAGTTCGCGGGATGGAGTTTTACCCCAGCTGCATCGAGAAAGGCATGCGCAGTGAGCGTGCTCTCAAGCTCGCCATCGCCGAAATGTATGTCAAAGGAGTAAGTACCCGCAGGGTCTCGGATATCGTCGAAATTCTTTGTGGCACCGAAGTCAGCTCGTCCCAGGTCAGCAGGCTGGCAAAGGAGCTCGATGAAGAGATTACGTCTTGGAAGGCGCAGCCTGTCGGACAGATTCAATACTTGGTACTTGATGCGACCTATGAATCGGTGCGCGTCGGTTCCCAGGTGGTCAAGCAGGCTCTTCTAGTGGCTATTGGCGTTGATTACAGCGGGAATCGGCATATTCTTGACGCCGAAGTCGCGAACAGTGAGGCAGAGGTAAACTGGCGTTCCTTTCTCGAGGATCTCGTACGACGAGGGATGCACGGCCTTCGAATGATCACCAGTGATGACCACTCAGGACTTCGCGCTGCAATCGATGCTGTCTTCCCTGGAATTCTGTGGCAACGCTGCCAGTTTCATCTGCAGCAGAATGCCCACTCCTACGTCACGAAAAAAGATGACATCCCGCTGGTAGCCGCCGATATTCGGAAGGTGTTCAATGCGCCTGACCGCGAGAATGCAGAACGATATTTGCAACAGCTCGTTGAAAAATATCAAAAAACCCATCCGCGTTTAGCGGCTTGGGCCGATGTAAATATACGGGAAGGATTGAGTGTATTCAACATCCCTGAAAATCACAGGAGGAAGATGCGAACATCGAATCTGGCAGAACGCCAGATGAAGGAGATTAACAGGCGAACGAAAGTAGTGGGTGTTTTCCCGAACGCCGAGAGTTTACTTCGCCTTGCGGCTTCTATGCTGATCGAACAAAACGACCAGTGGCAGAATGACAAACGGTACTTGCCTGAGTCAACCGACCGACCTGCTTTGAACGAAATTTACAGAAAAAAGGTTGCATAATCATCGTTACCTTTGATATACCCCAAGCTAGCTCTTCCTCCAATATCATTGGTATACAAGCCAAAAATAATTCCTACTGAAAAAGAAATAACTAGCTGTATCACTGCATAAATCTTAAATACTTTACTCATTTCATTGCCCTTTCAAAAATAGAATTCCAATCAAACGCAAATTTTACTCCAAGACCAGCCCCTGCGGGAGCACCTTCGACTTTTAGTGTTTTTGGTCCTACTTCGAATCCAGCACCAACTCCTACAAATCCAAATATTTTGGCATTTACACCATAATCTTTAAATTGCCCACCGACTTGAACCGCAGAAGCTTTTGCTTTTACAATTAATGCTCCATCCTTTATTCCAAAGACACCTTCTGCAACAAAGGTACTCGCTGATGCATCAACAGGAGTTTTAGGAATTGATAATTTTAAATCTGCACCACCAACTACTTTACCTGAAATGTATAGATTTCCTTTTAGTACATTTATATTTGTTGTAACCTCATAACCCACAGCCTTCGAGTTTAACATCCCTTTATCTTCAGCTAGATATTTTGATGTAGAGAAATCGTTTGAAATGTTATCAAGGGAATCACTTACATCATTAACAACCGCTTTTGTCGCTTCTTTTGTTAAATCAGTCATTAATACCGAAGACTGTTTATTTCCAGATACTGCATCATGGAATAAATTTACAACCTTCGCAAATGGATCAATAACGCTAACCATATCCCAAAGATTCTGTAATGAAAAAATATCATTACAGCCCCGTGGGATCTGTGAACATCACCGGGTTATTACTGCAGTACGCGTACCAGTTCTCTCCGTCCCTGATGGGGTCTTCGGTGATGAATCGGCCGGTGTCGGAGTCGTACCAGCGGGCGTTGAGGTAATAGAGGCCGGTGGTTTCATCAGAATCTTTTCCGGTGAATTTCAGACCAAGGTTACTGTATGAATCGGATGAGACGACCGTGAAATCGCCGAAGGGAGACGCGTCGGCGGTCCATACAGGGATTCCTTTTGAATCAGTCATCAGAATCGTGGACGAAAGATGGTCGGTGCCGTAGAACAGGACTTCGCCCTTCTCCACTCTCGCCAGATGCCGTTCCTTCAAGAACACATACTGAACGCTTTCCTCTTCTCCCGCCTCCTCAAGAATCTTTCCTGATAGATCGAACACGTAATCGGTCCGTTTCGTTCCGCCTACTGTCTTCGATACCCGTAGCCCGTCAATATCATAAACGTACTCGACTACCTTGTCCACGGAATTCTTCACAGGGTCGTACTTGCTCACTGAATGAAGCCGGTTCTTCAGGTCGTACTCATATTCCCAATACTCGGCACCAGCGATCCCGTTAGGTACCGTGACAACGCCGAGCTCGCCCTTAACCGTTCCCTTCTTTATCAGATTTCCATTCTTATCATATTGATAATAGTACTTTCCGTTTGTCCACAAAAGGTCGGAGTCGGAGTAATACTCATAGCTATCGCTCTTCACTGCTGTCCAAGATAATTTCATAGACAAAACTCAAATTGCATACAACTGACATCTGGAGCGTGAACAGAAACTGGCGGCGACGACCCGGCAAACCAAAGGTTCAAATCAATACGTTGGAATAATGAAACAGAGATTTCCGAAATAAAATGTGTGAAGCATTTCGTTATACTGCCTGTCGATTTTTTGAGCATTATATACAAAAGGTAAACGATCATAGCAATCCAAATCTGCGTTTTTACCGCATTCTCAGAGGTTCCATAAAAACGTTTTATTTTCAGGTTTTGCTTAATAGTTTTGAAAAAGAGTTCTATGTGCCAACGCTTTCGGTATATTTCAGCAACCTTTTCCGCGCTGCAGCTTATCATGTTCGTAAGTAAAATAATTGCGCTTCCAGTCTCATTATCAACGGTCCGAATACGCCTGAGTTCATTTGGGCATTTGCTTTTTGCAACCTGGCCGGTAAACTGAATGATATGGTCGCTCGATATCTTTGTGGTATGCGTTTTTCTTCGTTTAATTACTTTGTAGGAGGCATTATCTTTAAGTCTGGTAACGAAATAGACACCGTTATCACAAAAATCAGAAAACTGAGCGTAGTTATTGTATCCCTTATCAAAGGTAACAATATCGCCTTTCTTAAGATTCATTTTTCCAAGCGTATTGTTCTCATGCTCTTCTGCATTAGTAATGAACAAATATTCCGGAACTGATTCGCCAACGTCATATTTCACATGGATCTTAACACCGCTTTTTGTCGATCTGAATTTCGCCCATGGGAAATCATTCAGAGAAAATCCGATTGTGGTTGCATCTACGGCATACAGTTTCTTTTCCGTCAACTTACGTGCGCCGCGCTCAAGCGTTGAAAATAATTGATAATACAAGGACTCGAAAAACTCGGAGCCGTGATTTTTATTTGCGTATGAAATCGTTGATCGTTTTATTTCTTTGTTCAGGCCGAGATGGTAAAAAGATTTTTTTTGGCAATTCATTGCATTTTGAATACTACGCAGGCCGTTTTGTCTAGTTATTTGCGCAAAGGCCATGACAACGAATTGATCCCATGTATTGAAATCTTTTCGGAATTTGTCTGATTCCATCGTTTTGCACAGTTTATCAAATTCAGGTCTCTTAACTTGTGATAGAAGCTGTCCAAAAAGTGTGTTATAGTTATTCATACCCGATTTCCTTTTGTGGTAAAGGTTTGTGTGGTAACAAAACTGTATCACGGAAATCGGGTTTTTAAAATAGTTCTATTTATCTTGGACAGCAGTGATCGCTCTTGATATCGGTCGCCATGACGCTCTTACCGGTTCTATTTCCCTTGGAGTCGTACATGTAGAACTCGTTTCTGCCGCCCACTATGCAATACGCCTTGATTGCGTCCGAACTGGATACCCTGAAAGTCGATATAGACGTATCCGGGGAGCCGTCCTGCATCATCTCGTTGTAATGACAGTGAACTTTCATATATCGGGCATAGATGGGAGTTTTCAGGACAATCGTGATCACTCCGGTAGAAGAGTCAATCTTGACGACAGGATTCTCGACAACGTCGTAATAGCCGTCATTATTGAACATCGCCGTATGGATAGAAAGCGTTTCGGGGGTGATTCTATGATCAACCCTGGCAGGCGTTATCTCAACCTTGGATATCCGTTTCGGATAGGTGTAATCGATTACCAACGATGACGCTGAATTATCCAGAACAACAGTATCAGAGACCGGTACGGCTTCCTCTAACCCGAGAACATCCTCTTGCGCGTGCATGGCTTTTGCGTAATCAATGGGAAGCTCTTCAGCCAACGCATCTCCAATAATACTGGCAGAAATAAGCTGATTTTTAACATCGTATCCATACGCATCGCCATTTCGCGCTGTCATATTGCCGGCTCTGTCATAAGAATACTCGAACCCTGGAAGAAGAAGGCTTGTATCAGTGCTTGTATACTGAAGCGAAGAGAGATACCCATTATCCTTGTAATCATAGGCAACAGAGATGCCATTTTTTTGCTGATATGACTTGAGATAACCAACTTCGTTGAATGAAAAGCGTGAAGCATAATCAGTGACTTCTTCAAGCTGTCCAAGACTATTCCATTTCTGGTTCACCTTGAGACCGCTATGAAAATCGATCCCGGTTAATCGATTGAGCGTATCGAATGAATATGATGTGCCATAGGTCTTTCCTGAAAGTATTACCCTTTAGGGGTGCATTTCATTTTTACCAGTGCAAAACGACTTGTTTACCAGTGCAAAACGATTTATTTACCAGTGCAAAACGACTTGTTTACCAGTGCAAAACGATTTATTTACCAGTGCAAAACGATTTGTTTACCAGTGCAAAACGATTTGTTTACCAGTGCAAAACAGTTTGTTTACCAGTGCAAAACAGTTTGTTTACCAGTGCAAAACGACTTGTTTGCCAGTTGTAAACGAGTCATTTACCATTTGAGCCCGATCGGCGGGCTTTTTTTCTACCCATTTTACAGAAAAATTGTACATGAACACATTTATAGCTATTCGTGTGTACTTTTACCGTACAAAGCGGTATACTTTGTTATGAAGGAGAGACATTATGCAAACATCCGCTTCAATCAGGTCTGATCGAATCGACGTACGAACAAATCCGGAAGTTAAATCGATCATCGAACGAGCAGCCCAGCTCAACCATAAAACTATATCCGCTTATATTCTTGAATCTGCGCTGCAAAAGGCCCGTGAAGATATTCGTGAAACCGAAAAAATGAGCCTCTCAGAAGCTGAGCGCGAGTCATTCTTCGCTGCCCTTATGAATCCGCCGGAGCCTAATGACGAACTCAAATCGCTCTTAAGCAATCCTTGAGGACGTGCTAGCATGCAGCTCTCGCTTGTGCCTATAACCAAAGAACTCCAAAAGGTCCCCTTTGATTGCGGTTACCCCGACTTGAACTCCTATTTTAAGCATTACGCCCTAAAAAATGATACTCTCATGATTGGTAAAACCTTCGTAGCGATCGATGATTCGGGAATCGTTACTGGATTCATGACATTTTCAAATGCCCGGATTGAAGCAACCAACCTTCCAGAATCTATTACACGTAAACTACCTCGTTACCCGGTACCTGCGTTCCGTATCGGAAAACTGGCCGTTGATTCTCGATTCCAGGGAATGGGAGTTGGATCATGGCTTCTGAAAATGGCGCTGCAACGAGCGCTTGATGTTTCGACATCGGTTGGAATATTCGCCGTATTAGTCGATGCAATAGACGAAAAAGCAAAAGACTTTTATCTCCGTTACGGATTTATTCCTATGGATGATCATCCACTCACATTGTATTTACCGCTCGCCACTATTCGACAGGCGAGAGAATCATAGCGTGAGAAAACCTGAACAGGGCGGCTTCAGCCGGCCGGT
This sequence comes from Teretinema zuelzerae, assembly GCF_021021555.1. NCBI lineage: Bacteria > Pseudomonadati > Spirochaetota > Spirochaetia > Treponematales > Treponemataceae > Teretinema > Teretinema zuelzerae. The sequence continues at coordinate 591,132 of NZ_JAINWA010000001.1, forward strand.
CGCCCTTTTGTATATTCGGCAAACCGGCTGCCGGCGAATCGGGATCGCGGAGTTATTCCGGCTGATTTCCGGCGTAGAAACGAAGATACCGCGCGAGGTTCGGGTGCCAGTAGGCGGCGTTATGCGCGCCCGGAGCGGAGAAGAAGGCGACGTCGGCCTTCCGTTCCGAAAGAACGTCGGCGAGTTCCTTGCATCCGGCGAAGAGGGAATCGTCCGCGCCGCAATCAACGAACACGCTCATGCCGCGGAGATTTTTCTTCCGCGCGAGCGCGATCGGGTCGACTTCGGCCGTTTTTCGGGGTTTCGCGTAGAGGAAGTAATCAGGGATTTGCGGTCCTCTGAGCGCGGGGCTGTGTCCGCCGACTCGCGCGAAAAGCTCCGGATGTCTGAAGCCGATATGAAGGGCGGCGAATCCGCCCATCGAGATCCCGCCGAGGCTCCGTTCTGAGCGTTCCTTCGAAGCGCGATAGCGGGTTTCCGCGAGGTACATGACTTCCTTGAGGAAGTACGACTCGTAGGGGCCGCTGAAAAGCGCCCGTTTCGGCGACGGCCCGTTCATGGCGGGTTTTCCCGAATCGATCCCCCAGCTGTTGTCCATCCGCGGCGCGATAATGATTGTCGGCTTCATCAATCCCAGCGCGATAAGCCTGTCGGCTACCTCGCCCAGCTTGTGATATTCGAACCATTCGATTTCGTTGTTGCCGAAACCGTGAAAGAGATAGAGTACGGGCCACTCGCGTTCGCTCGAGTATCCCGGGGGGAGGTAGGCGTAGAGAGCCATCGTCTTTCCGAGAATCGCGCTGTGAAACTCGATTCGCTCGAGTCCCGGCTCAGCCGGGAGAGGGGGCAATTCGGCGGTCGTACGCTTGAACGCGGAATCGCACGAGCAGAGCGCGAAAATAGCGGCGAGAGCGAAGAAGGAAGCCGACAGTCGCGAGAAGGCGGCGGCGGGTTTTGCATCGTGAATGATCATGAGTACTCCTTGCGTCGCATGGAACGCGGGCTCGGCGCTACCGATACGTCGATCGGATCATGAATGTTTTGCCGCAGTTCGGACATTTCGATCTCATTTCCATACCCCGAGCGTAGACCCTCTCCGCCCGGGCGTCAACCCGATTCTTCCAAAAAAAATTTTCTCAAAGAACATGCCGCAGTACGCGTTCCGGTGCTCCCTGTCATGGCGGCGATCGTGTAATAGATACGGGGATGCGCCGGAAAAGGCCGTTGCCCGGTTTTCGGCGCCGGGGCGTTAAAGTCTGCCCCGATACTTCCCGGAATTCCCTGCGGGATCTGAACGCGGAGGGAAGAAGGCGGACGGTTTGCAAAGGAAGGGGGAGGCCGCAACCATGTGCGGCCGGGGGGGAAGGCTGAGAATGCCGAAAGGCAGTCTCTTCCCCCTCGTATGGTCGCGCTTCACTCGCTTGGAGAACCTTCGTTTATTATGGCGCCGGCGGAGCGGAGATCGGCGAGCCAGAGCCGCTGGGAAGGAGTCCAGCTGATAGGGCTGCCTTCCAGGTTGAGGGTTTTGAGATTTTTCAGGGCGGTGAACGATTCAGGGAGGCGGGTCAGGCTGTTGCCTTTTGCGACGAGGTACTCGAGGGAGGCGCAGGAGCCCAGGCTTGGGGGAAGCTCGGAGAGGCCGTTATCGGAGAGGGCCAGTTCGCGCAGGTTGCGGAGACGATCGAAGACGTCGGGCAGGGAGGCGAGGCGATTTCCGTACAGGGAGAGTTCCCGCAATCCGGACAGTTCGCCGATTCGGGGAGAAAGGGTTCGGAGGCGGTTTCCTCCGAGGGTGAGGATTTCAAGGCGTCCGAGGCGGCCGATCCACTCGGGCAGCTCCGCGATTTCGTTCTGAAACAGAACCAGAATCTTGAGGTTTTCGAAGCCGGCGAGCCAGGAGGGCGCCTCTTTCAAGCCCATGCGGGCGAGCGCGAGTTCCTCGAGGCCGGTTTTTTCGCGCAGCCATAAAGGAAAATCGCCGAGGGGATTCCCGCTCAGGTTGAGGGTCTTCAGCTGCGAAAGGTTCTTGATGCAGTCGGGCAGGTCGGTAAAGCGGTTGTCGATTAGGGAGAGGGATTCCAGGCGAGGAAGAGCGCAGAGGGAAGGCGGCAGAGCGCGAAGCCTGTTGCGGTTCAGGTCGAGCCTCCGCAAGCCGGAGAGACGCCCGATCGAAGGAGGAAGCGTTTCCAGTTTTTTATTGTTGAGGCGGATCTCCGAGATCTCCCCGTCTTCGCAGGCGTAGCCGAAGTGTTTGTAGTCGAATCGTTCAACGCGGGGAAGGCTTTCGCCCAGGAGGGCTTCAATGTCGTCAAGAAATTCTCTCATGTTTCGAAAGTACGGATAAATCGGGCAGCAATCAAGCGGAGGAGAAAGGGATGCGACGCGCCGCCGGAGGCAAGCCCATCAAAGCCGGCGCGTTTCATGAATCCCGCGAAGGGTTGACAGCAAAAGCGATAGAGATTTAACATCGGACAGTTCGCATCAAAGCGAACACAGAGCAGAATGAAGATTCCGCGGCGATCGACGCTGGACTTTTGAGGTATACCGATGGCTTTACCGCGCAAGCAACATGATTACAGCGAGGCGATGATCATAGCGTCGCTGCTCTTTCTTACGCTGTGGATCAGGATTTCGACACAGATGATCATCCATACCGGCGTGGACGAACGGGATTACTGGTACGCGGCTAAGGCGCTCTCGCAGGGGCTGCCCTATCCCCGGCTGACTCACCGGACCGTTCGCTGGGCGATCATACTCCCCGTAGCCGCGCTTCAGAAACTGTTCGGAATTCATCCGAACGTGTATTACGTTGCGCCGTTGCTGAACGCGTTAGTTCAAACCTTCCTCCTGTACCGGCTCGGGAAATCCTTGGGCGGACGTTTTGCCGGAGTTCTATCCGCGCTTATGCTGATCGTCTTCCCCTACCAGATCAGAGCGGCGAGCCAGGTGAGGCCGGAAATATTCTCCATCACCTACATGCTCCTTTGCGCGTGCCTCCTCGTACCCGCGCTGAACAGGGACGGAAGGGGCAGGGTCCGACTGATCGTCGCCTCGAGCCTCGCCATGTTCCTTGCCTATGAAACAAAGATAACGAATCTTTTTTTCCTCCCGGGCGTGTTCATCGCTTTGCTTCTTTATGGAGGAAAAACGCGCATCAGGGACTGTTTCGCGTTCGGGCTGCCCCTGCTCGCCCTTTTCGTCGCTGAAACTGCGGTTTACGCCGCTTTCACGGAATTCAGTTTCGGACAGCTATCGGTCATTACCGCCAACCATCTTTCCAGCGATTACGCCGATCCCCTCTCGTCGTATTGGCAGGTGTTTCTCCGGTACACCCCCGAATACCTTCAGCTGTACTGGCAGCTGCCCATCGCAGCGTTCGCGGCGGCAGGCGCGTATTACCTTACGCGAAAAAAGAATCATGAGTTGAAGACTCTCGTAATCATGGGATTCAGCTTCATATTCTGCATCACCTTCGCCGTCAGCGACACCGATCCCATCATGGTTGCGGAAGATTTCATCAACCGCTATTTCTGCGCGCTGCTGCCCTTCGCGTTCATCGTCATCGCTCGGGTTCTCCGCGACGCCGCTGCGAAACTGGCTCCGAAGGCGCTGGATCGCGCGAATTCGGCGTCCGCCCTCCCCTATGCGCTTTCTGCAGGGGCTCTCTCGTTGGCGGTTTCGGTTTTGTTTTCGCTTCCGATAGTCCCCGATTCCGCGAAGGAATTTGCCCATAGCCCGCTGAGGCCTGAAACGCATCCGTTCGCGACGACCGCCGGATACTACCGGGAATTGAACAACGCCTGGAATGCCGGAGTTCCGGTTCTTTCGGCTGAAGGAAACGGCGGCGAGGACGCGGCGCAGACCGTCTGCAAGTACTTCCTGGACCTCGACGCGTACAATGACGGAGGCGCGCCCGAACCGGCGAGAGCGACGGAAAACGGAACGGAAGTGTATATCGTTTCGAAAGACGGCGGCGTACAGGGAGAAACATTCATTCAGGCAGTCCGGTTTCCCTTCAGGATCTCGACTGTTCCGCTTTCACGCATTTCAGAAATAGACAGCGAAAGGAGCATACAATGAACGGCGTCAGCATCATCATCCCGACGTACAACGAGGAAAAAGCGATTCTCGAAACGATACGCAACCTTCATGGAACCATGAAGGCAAGCGGAATCCCCTATCAGATAATCATCGTCAATGATTGTTCGAAGGACGGCACCCGGGAGATTCTCGAATCGAACGGCGGAGGAGAGGGGCTCGGAGCGACGTTGATCCACCACGAGTTCAACAGGGGCTACGGCGCGTCGATTAAAACCGGTTCCAAGCACGCGGTATACGACGTATTGTGCATCACCGACAGCGACGGCACGTACCCGAACGACAGAATCCCGGATCTGTACGCGGAGATGAAAAACCGCGACATGGTAGTCGGAGCCCGCATCGGCAAAAATGTCCACATACCCTGGCTCAGAAGGGCTCCGAAAGCTTTTATCAACAGGTTGGCGTCCTATGTTTCGGAGGTCGACATTCCGGATCTCAATTCGGGCCTTCGCGTTTTCACGAAGGAACTCTTCGACCGCTATTTCAGCCTGTACCCGAACGGATTTTCGCTCACGTCTACGATAACCCTTGCCGCGCTCACGAACGGCTACGAGGTAAAATACGTCAAGATCGATTATTTCAAGCGAGAAGGTTCATCGAAGATTCGCCCCATAAAGGATACTATGAATTTTATCATGCTTATCCTCAGGATGTGCGTACTTTTCAACCCCTTGAGGATATTCATTCCGCTCAGCCTGGCTCTTTTGGCTCTCGGCACGGGCGTTCTCGTCTGGGGTCTCGCGTTCATGGGCAAATTCTACGACGGAACGTTCATCATGCTCTCCCTGAGCGCGATTCAATTCTTCTGCATGGGCCTCATCGCCGACGCGATATCCAGAAGGGAGTAATCAGGAACGGAACAGGATCAGGCGGCGGGCGGCGTACTTCCAGGAGTAGCCGATCGCCGCCGATACGACGCGGGCCGCGAGGTAGTACAGAGAAAACAGGCTGGCGCAGATCCACATCACCAGAGTGTTGACTCCGAGGCCGGCAATTCCGATGCCCACGAATATCGCGAACTCTTTGCGGCGGTCTGAATAGGTACGGGTGCCGAATACCCAGTTCACCGAAATATAGTAGTTGATGACGAGCCCGAGCGCGTAGCTGAGAACGCTCGACGCGAGGTAATGGACGCGCAGAACGTCCGTAAAAACAAACAGCGTGCAAAAATCAATAACAAGAGAAAGGCCTGATACGACGAAGTAGCGGAACAACTGAACGAGCACGTTGTCGGTTTTTTCGAGCATAAGCCGGTCGAGTTTTTTTTTCAGATCCACACGGGACTCCTTACATCATTTCAATTCAAGCGGCTGCAAGAAGACGGACTTCGCGCCTTTTCCGATAAGCAGGTCTTTGAACCGCTGCGCGTCCGATTCTGTCCCTTCGGCGGAGCCGTAATGAGTCGGAACGCCGATCGACGCTCCCGAGTCGAGAACCGATTCGACCGCGTCCTCCACGGAGAGCATCGTATAGACTTGGCCGAGCGGAACAACGGCGATGTCGCATTCGATTTCTTTCATTTCAGGTATGCGCTCCGTGTCTCCGGCGACGTATACGCGGGTTTCGCCCAATGTGAAGATAAATCCGGCATTGCCGTCTCGCCTGGGATGGTACTGCGTTTTCACCGCGTTATACGACGGAACGGTTTCCACGCCGATGCCGGAAATCTCCCGCTTTTCGCCTACCGGAAACGAAGTGATGCCGGTTGCGTCGAAGGGCGCGTAGACCGGAACGGATTCGCCCAGCTTGGAGATCGCGATTTTATCGTAATGGTCGCTGTGCCGGTGGCTGACGAAAACCGCGTCGGCTTATTCGCTCGGTACGGAGCCGATGGGATCTACGTAGAAAACGGTTCCTTTCCATTCGATCCTGAGCGTAGCGTTCTCTCCGCGCGTAATGCCGCGCAGCGCTGTTTCGGCCGGAGAACGCGCGCAGGAAGCAAGGAGAAGGGGAAACGCGATAACCGCGGCCATGGATGACGTAATTCTGAAACGATTCATATGACACCTCGTTGATTTTTTTTGCGGATGATTACCCATGCCTCCGCGCTTGGGCTCGAGTCGATTTTTATCGGTTTTCCTTCTTTGCCGCGGAGGCGATGAATACAAGAAGAAGAACGCCGGAGAAAAAGGCCATCGATCCCTGGATGCCGACGCTGTCCGCGGCCAGTCCTGACAAGGGCGCGAGAACGGCGACGCCGATCGCCTTGGCCTGCGAGGCAACCGACAGAATAGTCGCCTGGTCGGACGCGTCGGAGTACGAATCGTACTGGGCGACGTTGACCGGAACCCAGAGGTTCTGCAGGATGAACAGAACGACGAAGACCGCGATCGCGATGTAGATCCGGCCGGTGTAAAGACCGAAGGCAGAAGCCGCGAAAAGAGCCGAGCCCGCAAGCAGAAGTATGAGGGCCGCCCGGTTTTCCGATTTCGCTTTTTTTACGAAGCCGTGGGCGCGGCGCGAGGTGAAGGCAGACACCATGTGCAGAACGAAGTATACGGCGCCGACGCCCAAGGATGTCGCCCGGTCTTCGCTCAGCGCGATATAGGACGCGAGAACGAGAACCTGCGCCTTTAACAGCGGCTGGATGAAATCCTTCGATACGACGAAGCAGCCCTCGAAAGCCATGTTCTGGGCGACGAGAGTCCGCAGGCGCGGATGGGAGACAGCCTTCTTCACTCCTGAAAAAGTATGCAGCAAGACGTCGCGGACGGACACCGTTCCGCCGTTTCTATGGTTGAGCTCGTCGGGATAGCAATACATGTTCCACAGGCCGACCAGGCCCGGAACAACCGAGAGCCAGAAAACCAGCCGGTAATCCCGGAAGACGATCATTATCGCCGCCGCTATCAAGACGGAGAACGCGCTGCCGTAGTTCGACCAGGATCGGGTGTATCCGTACACCTTCGTGCGCTCGTCCAGGCGTCCGTTTATCTTGAGCCAGTCGAAAATCATCGCTTTGTGCGTGCCGGTTCTGAAGGCGTCGCCCATGGCGTAGAACACGAGGGGAAGAAACAGCATGGCGAAGGACTGCGCGACGGCGAACAGGATGAAGGAGACGACGTAGCTCGCGAGCGAAATCATCATGCAGGTTTTCCGCCCGTAGAGATCGGCGAAGGCGCCGCTGGGAATTTCCATGGCGTTGATGAGCACGTTCTGAAACGCGACGAGAATGCCTATCTGAAAGAAGTTGAGGCCGAGTGAGAGCCAGAACAGTATGAGAAACGGCTCGGAGAAATCGAAATTCTTCAGAAAGCCGTAGAGCGAAAAACGCGTAATCATTTTCATGAATGTCTCCTTGTCATCGTTTCCAAAATGCGGGAGTGAACAGCACAAGAACAGTGTATATTTCAAGACGGCCGAGAAGCATCACGAACGATAGCCAGAGCTTCACCCATTCCGGAAAGAATCCGTAGTTGAAAGAGGGACCGACGAGAGAAAAGCCGGGACCGATATTTCCGATGGTCGCGAGGGTCGCGGAAAGACTCGTGAGAATATCGAACCCGGCCGCGGATACCACGAGGGTCGATACGAGCACGGAGCTCAAAAAGAGAAACACCATGGCCGCGATGTCGTACACGATATTTTTGTGTACGTACCGGCGGTTGACGAAGATGCCGTAAACGCCGCGGGGATTCAACAGGTACTTCATCTCGGCCGCGCCCATTTTTAAAAGAGTTACAACCCGGCCGACCTTGATTCCGCCGGCAGTCGATCCGGCCGAGCCGCCGATGAACATCAGGCAAAACAGAATCGCCTGCGCGAAAGACGGCCACCCCAGATAATCCGCCGTGGCGAATCCGGTGGTGGTCAGTATCGAAGCCGCCTGGAACGACGCATAACGCCAGGCCTCGGCAAACGATCCGTACAGGCCCGAATCGGCCAGCGAGAGGCTGATGAAAATCGACGAGCCGAAAAAGATTCCCAGATACAGCCGCCATTCGCTGTCCCGGAGCACGGTCAGGGGCTTTCCCTGCATGAAGCGCCAGTGCAGAGCGAAGTTGGTGCCAGCGAGAACCATGAACAGCGTGATGATTCCGTCTATATACGCAGAGTTCCAGGCGCCCACCGAAGCGTTTCTGGTGGAAAAGCCGCCTGTCGCCATGGTAGCGAAGGAATGCGTCAGAGCTTCGAGGAAGTCCATGCCGCCGAACAGCAAAAGGACGAAGAGAATCACGGTGAGGCCGAGATAAATAAGCCAGAGAATGGCCGCGGTGTTTGAGAGGCGGGGCGTGAATTTATCTACCTGCGGACCGGGGGCCTCCGCTTCCATCAAAGCTTTTCCGTTCAAGCCGAGCAACGGAAAAATCGCGACGGTCAATACGACGATCCCCATTCCGCCGAGCCAATGCGTGCAGGCGCGCCATAACAGGAGGGAGGCCGGCAGCGCTTCGATATCGGCGAGGATGGTCGCTCCCGTCGTGGTAAAACCGGACATGACTTCGAAAAAAGCCGAACTGAACAGGGGGATGCAGCCGGAAAGGACAAAGGGCAGAGAGCCGAGACAGGCGGACAAAAGCCAGCCGAGAGTTACGAATAGATACCCCGTTCTGGGAGAGAGAGCGGTTTTATGACGGTTTCCGGTAAAGGCGAGAACAAAACAAAAGAGGCCGATCAGGCAGGGCGGGATATATATCCACAGCGATGACGGCGCTTCGCCGTACGCCAAGCCGACAAGGGCGCAGGGAACCATGAAGGCGGTGACGATCGCCAGAAGAAGCGCAAGCGCGCGGAATAGAGATTTAGTCTCCATCCGCGCCGCCGAAAATGTTTTCTATTTCAGTTATGTTTGTTTTATGAACTATCAGTGCTATCGTATCGCCGGCATTCAACACCGTATTTCCGGTAGGAACGATGAATCCGGAGTTTTGATGGAGAAACGCTATGAGCACATCCGAAGGCAGGTCGACCTCGCGAAGCTTTTTTCCGGCGACCGGAGAACGCGCGTCGAGGCGGAGCTCGGCTATTTCCACGGAATCCTCGTAGAAACTGTAGATGGTGCGGATATGCCCCTTTCTGAGGGTTTCCAATACGCTTGCAGCAATGGCATCGTTTGCGCATACGAAGGAGTCCACTTCAAGATCCGGGCCTATCGGGAGGAATCGGTGATTCAGGGTAACCGCCATGGCCTTTTTCGAACCCAGGGTTTTCGCAAGCTGGGCGGTGATGATGTTTTTTGACTGGGAATCGGTGGCCGCGACGAACAGGTCTGCCTTCGCGACCCCTGCGCTTTCCAGCACGCCTTCCTCGGCGCAGTCTCCCTGAATTACGGTGATATTCTGAAAAGCCTGGGCGAACTTTTTGCAATCAGGCTCGGAGGCGTCCACGAGGGTGATAACGGATTTCTTCTGGAAAAAACGCCTGACCGCATGGGCGAAGCCGTTCGAAGCAGTTTCGTTCCGGTTTTGAAGAAGCGATATCAGGCGCTCCGACACTTTGGTCGCGCCGAGAATGACGATTCTCCGCGGAACATCGGTCAACCCTTCTACCGCGCCGAGCACCGCATCGAGAACTTCCGGCAAGCCCAGAACATAGAGCCGATCTTCTTCGCGGATTTTGAAATCGCCCTTTGGAACATGAATCCGGCCTTCGCGCACCACGGCTGCGATCAGATAATGAGCCGAAGAATCCATCTTGATTTCGCTTAACGTTTTGCCGACATAACCGGGAAGGTCGGCTGTTTCCACCATGCGGAGCTGGAGAGATCCGTCGTGCAGGGGAGTCACCTGTTCGGCAAAGCCCTCCGCGATGATGCGCGAGAGGGATCGGGCCGTTTCCATGGCGGGATTCACGAGAAAATCCAACCCGAAAGTTTTTTTCTGGGCATTGGACAACGCATTATAGAAAGAAGCTTCCATGCGGGCGATGGTGCGGGTCTTGGGAGACTCCGCGGCGACCAGGCCGCAGGCGACAATATTCACGGCGTCGGAACCGGTCAGGGCGATAAACCAGTCTGCTCGATGAGTTTCGGCTTTTCGCAGAGTTTCAGGACGGCTCCCGTCCTCGTTCAGCACGAGACAATCAAGCTCATTGTCGGCGAGGCGGGCAAGCTCGGGATCTCGTTCGATGACGACGACGTCCCGGTTTTCTGCGATGAGTTCGCGGGCGATCTGGATGCCGACCGTGCCGGCTCCAAGAAGTACAATACGCATAACACGACTATAGATGATAGATCTTGCAAGGGCAAGAGTTTGCATTTCTCTGTAACGCCTGTACCGGTGGATCCTTATTACTATATATTCAAGACGGCGGCGGCGCTTCATTCGTCCGCCGGCCGGGGAGACAGCAATGAAAAAACCGCTCTTTGCGCTACTGAGCATATTTCTCTGTACGGGCGCCGGATATTCCATTCTGCAGGCGCAGGACGCTCCGTCGGTTTTGCGGAACCGCATCGAACAACTCTCCCCCGGCACGAGGCCGAGCATAGCGCTGGTGCTCGCCGGAGGCGGAGCCTGGGGTCTGGCCCATATCGGAGCCGTTAAAGTAATAGAAGAAGCCGGCATTCCGGTCGATATAGTCGTCGGAACCAGCATGGGTTCCATCATCGGCGGCCTGTACGCCTCCGGCTACAACGCGACTGAGATGGAAGAAATCAGCGTTTCCGCGGATTGGGGATATTTATTCGAAGAAGGCGGAGCTTCGGGCCGGGAAACCATGGAAGAGCTCAACGCCCGTTCCCGGCAGGCCTTGAGCGCGCAATTCGACCGGCAGGGTTTTTTCCTGAACGGCGGGCTCATAAGCGGCGTGCGCATTATGAGGTATCTCGACAGTCTGCTCGTCGATATGCCGGCCCAGTCACATTTCGACGAGTTGCCGAAGCGATTCCGAGCGATCGCGACCGACGCTTCCAGCGGCGAGCGGATCGTCATAGACACAGGCAGCGTTACGGACGCGATGCGGGCGAGCATGAGCTTGCCCGGCATTTTCACTCCCTTCCCCTATCAAGGGAGGTATCTTGTCGACGGCGGCGTCGTGGACAACCTTCCGGTAACCGTGGCGCGGTCGCTGGGAGCGGACATCGTAATCGCCGTGGACCTCTATAACGGAAAACCGTTGGAGAACGGCGAGGCGGCGAGGTCCCCGACGGCAGTGCTGTCGCGATCGATGGAAATAATGCGGCACGAAAACTCCCGCCGCGAAATACCCTTCGCGGATCTCGTCGTTTCGATCGACGCGCAGGGCTTTCTTCCCACGCAGTTCGAACGGGCGAAGGAGTTCATCCTCTTGGGAGAAGAAACAACGCGCGAATATTCGAAGGATCTCGCCGGACTGCGCGCCCTCTTAAGCGAATTCGAACCGGCAGTTCATGCCGAACGCGAGAAAAATCCGCCGCTCGACGGCTTCACCATTTCCGGAGGCTCTGAAAAGGACCGGGCGCTGGTTCGATCCTTCATCGAGAACCTGCCGGATCGCCATCCGTCCTACGACGAATTGAACGCGCTCTTCTCCCTGCTCGACCGCACCGGAAGAATACAGGCAGTCAGAATACACCGCAAAAAAAACCGGCAGGGCGAGTATCTGGAGATAGCGCTAACGGAAAAAAACGCGAAAAAGAACGGGCTCAGCCTCGGTTTTCTCTACGAATCCACCATGGGTTCGTCCATCGTCACCGATCTGGACATCATGCCGGCAGTCGACCTCCGGGGATTGACCACGAAGGACTCCAATCTGCATATCGAAGCGGAAGCGCTCGACGCACCGGGAATATCGGCGGTTTTTCACCAACCGCTGGGCTCGTTTTTCACCCTCAGCCCCTTCTACCGCTTCGAGCGCGACTTTACCACGAAAATCACCCAGTCTTCGGTGAACTGGCAATACCAGACCATCGTGCAGACGGGAGGCCTCGTCTTCGGCATAACTCCGTATCCGGGAATCAGAATTTCCGGTTCCTGGAGCGTCAAGGGCATGGAGGAAGGAGACATCCCGGAAATCCCCGCCGTTCCTGAAGAACATCTGTATTCGCTGATCAGCGGATCGTTCGAAGTCAGGCGCCTTGATTCCCCGGTGTTTCCGATGCAGGGAATCGATATGATATTCCGCTCGACTGCGTCTCTGCCCGCCCTCGGATCATCGATCCCCTTCCGGGTGTTCGAAACCGAAGGAAACACCTTTCTCTCGCTGGGAACGCCGTTTTCGGTCGCGTTGATCTGGCAGGGAGCGACGGACTTCAGCCTGGACCCTGACGCGGCCGGAGCCGCCCCCGCCTACTTCAAGCCGACCGTAACGAACCGGCGGCTCTTCCCCGGCCCGCTGTCGATCGAAGAGCGCAAGGGCAGCCACGTCATGACGGCCGGCATGGAAATCAAGCACAATCTCAATTGGAACTCCAGGGGAATATCGTTCCCGGCATTCTTCATCCTCCAGGGAGCAGTCGGTTCGACGATCCAGGATCTGGAGCATACGAAGGCGCTCGACATGATGCAGAACTATATGTACGCCTCGGGAAACGCGGGAGCGGGAATCCGTTTCAGCGACGCATTCGGCCTTTCTCTGCGGGGAGGCCTGCATTTCAGCATGGAAAGAGAAATCAGGCCGTATATAACGCTCGACGTCGGCGCCATCGGAAAAGACCGGGACGGTTTATGACAGACGGATTCCTTCGAGTTCGCACAACCGGCGCTTGATGCGCATTCCCCCGCTGAATCCGCCGGGGCCGCTTGCGCCGACTACGCGATGGCAGGGAATTATGAGCGGCAGAGGATTTTTCCCCACCGCGGATCCGACGGCGCGGCAGGCATTGGGATTTCCGAGAACCCGGGCAATCTGCCCGTAGGTTCGCGTCTCGCCCCGGCCGATTTTCCGCACCTCCGCCCATACCGCCATTTGAAAGGGCGTGCCCCGCGGATCGAGAGGAACCGAGAACTGGTCGATCTCTCCGGCGAGCCAGGCGGCGATCTCCTGCGCGGCGAGGCGAAGCGGTTCGGGGCCGGAGACAGCGGACATGGTTCCGGAAACCGTACGGCATGCGGCGTTCAGCGGTTCGTCGCGTGAGGAGGAACCGGCGGGTTCGGCGCCGAAACGGACCGAAACAAGCGCCGTTTCCGTAGATTCGAGAAAAAGCGGGCCTATCGAAGTTTCGAGCCTGCACGCAGAAAGTTTTTCGATTTCAGAATTACGCATCGATTCAATAGTACCCCCGATGCGCCGGATAGTACAGAACGGCTTCGCGCGCGGATACGAAAAAAACTACAGGTTGCGTTAGCCCCGGATATCCCCTATACTGGTACGTGATGACACGGGTCGGACAAGGAGGAACACATGTCCCTGAAAGCCATGGATTTATTTGAGGCATACCAGCAGAACAAGCTTCCAATGGACGAGGGCTATATCGTCTCTTCGTTTTTCAAGACGACATCGTCGTACAGCATTTACGAGATAGTGTCGTATTCGGCAGTAAAGGATTTTTACGCTTCCGGAAACAGCATTACGCTTCAAACCAACGGAAAGAAAATCTACGTTCTCGTAGAACCGTCGAATTTCATACAGAAAACAGTCGAGCCGTACTGCCGCGCGCAGGAGTTCCAGATTCCGCTCCGCTTCAGCGAGGCGAACATCATAACCGCGAAGAACCAGGCCAGAATCATCTTCAACAAGGAGCCTCAGCAGGCTATTTCCGCCTTTACGGTGCTCAGGCCGGAAGGAATGAACTTTGCCTTCCTCTTTTATTCGCGGCCGGACGTATTCAAATCGATGGAGCTCTTTTTCAGCAAAACGCTGAATCAGGAAGCAGGAATTCCCCAGGCCGACGCAGCGAAAGCCTCCGCCGAGATCGCGGAAATCTGCGCGCAAACCCTTACCTGGCCGAAAGACCGCGAATAAGGCCGTGCGGGCGATTGCCGTATGGGGATTGAAAACCCGCGACCATGAATGGCTCAGGACCTTTCGTCCTGCGCAGAGATTAAAAACCGAAATGGAAAACCGGGGCGTTCAGCTCCGGTTTTTATTTCGCGAGGAAGCAGCAGCCCTCCTCCAGCCAGACGGGGCGGCCGGCTTCGATCCGCGCGATACGCTCGTCCTGCTCCGCGGGGCGCTCCCGAGGGACCTGCCCTTCCGCCTCGAGGAAGCCGGCTGGACCTGCGTTAATTCCGCGCGTTCCGCGGCCCTTGCCAACGACAAGCTTGAAACATTCCGCTTTTTCTCCGCGTTCGGCTATCGCCTTCCCGCGACTATCGATGCCGAAACCGTCGATGCCGCGAGCGAACTCGCGGCGGAATCGGCGTTCCCCTCCCCTCCCTGGATTCTCAAGCCGCGTTTCGGTTCGAGAGGAGAAGGAGTCCGCCTGATGAGCGGCGCGGCGGAACTGGATGCTTTTCTCGCGGCGAAGGACTCAGGAGAGTTCATCCTGCAGGAGTATATTGCAGAATGCGAAGGAACCGATATCAGGGTGTTTTTCGCGGCGGGGAGAGTAATCGCCTCTGCGGTCCGCCGGGCGCCTGCGGGAAGCGTCGTTTCCAACGCGTGTTCTGGCGGCGCGATGCGGAAGGCGCCCTCGCGCGATCCGCTCGTTCGGGAAGCGGAACGACTCGCTCTGGAAATGGGAAATCTGGCAGGCCTCTATTACGGCGCCGCGGATTTTCTCCCCTCGATGAACGGCAACGGGACGGCAGAACCGGTTCTCTGCGAACTGAACGCCGCTCCCGGCTTTGAAGAGCTGGAAAAACAGTGCGGAATCGACGTCGCCGGCCCCCTCGCCGCCGCGATAGCCGACTATCCGCGCGCGAAACTGTAACAGCGCGCGCTCACACGGTGCCGGCAAGCGCACACGGTGCCGGCAAGCGCACACGGTGCCGGCAAGCGCGCTCAAGGTGCCGGCAAGCACGCACGGTGCCGGCAAGCGCTCACGGTGCCGGCAAGCGCACACGGTGCAAGCCAGCGCGCTCACGGTGCCAGCCCGCGCACACGGTGCCGGCAAGCGCTCACGGTGCCGGCAAGCACGCACGGTGCCGGCAAGCACGCACGGTACCGGCAAGCGCTCACGGTGCCGGCAAGCGCACACGGTGCCGGCGCGCGCTTACGCTTCGCCGAGCAGGCTTTTGAGTTCGCGAATCTCCGCGGCGAGCTTAGAGCGCTCGAGCTTCTGATATTTCGCCGGAACCATTTCCCGGCTCGTGCATTCCAGCACCGCCACCAGATTCTGAAGCTCGATCTCGTAGGGATAGCTCGGCGGAATAAAATCACGTATCGTCTGCTCGAGATCCTCCCGCGTGACTATGGCCCGCCCGTCCATGGTGGCGCTCATTTTCGCCCGCACGAGGATCGCTTCGATGTCGGCCCCGGAAATATCGAACTTGAACGCCTTGAAAATATCCGTAAGGGAGAAATCCTTCACCTTGATGTCGAGCTTGCGCTGGAGGATGCGGAAAATATCCGCCTTTTCCTCCACCGTTTCAGGATAGAACAGGGCCAGATGCTCCTCGGCGCGGCCCTGCCTTTTAAGGTCGATCGGGAGGAGATCAGGGCGGCAGGTGATCAGGAACCAGATGATTTTCCCGCGGTACTCGGTGTTCCCCATAAAGTTCGCTATCTGCGCGAACACCCGGTTCGAGGTTCCCGAATCTCCGGCTGAATCCCGGTCGCCCAGGAAGGCGTCGGCCTCGTCGATCATTACCGCTACCGGAGCCATCGCCTTGAGAATATTCAACACCCGCTCAAGATTGCTTTCCGTCGCGCCCTGCCACTGGGAACGGAAGTTCCGCAGCTTCACCATCGGCACACCTATTTCTCCGGCGAAGGCGGACACCATGAAGGTTTTTCCGGTGCCGACCGGCCCGGCGATGAGATAGCCCATGGGGAGCACGTCGGTGCGGTTCTGTTTTATTGCCTTCGCCGCGCTCTGGAAGCGCCGACGCACAAAGTCATGGCCGGAGACGTAGCTCAGATCGTGATCGGTCTCCACGAACTCGAGCAAACCGGCGGCCTCGTTTTCGATGATGCCTTTTTTGCGGTCGCGCAAAAACTCGAGGGTGATCGGCTTGTCCTCCTGAAAGGACTCGGCGACCAGCTGGTTCAAATTAAGCAGATTCAAGCCCGAGGTGAGCGCTCCCACCCGTTCCGGATTGAGCCCCCGCTCAAGAAGAAGCATTTCCCTGCTTTCGAGGAACTCGAGGAACTGCGTCCGCACGAGCGTGCCGGGAAAGGGGATCGCGACCTTCACCGTGGAAGGCGAGCTGGAAAGGCGGGGATTGATGTCGGTCAGGTTTTCGGTGAGCATGAGCACCGAAATATCGCCCCGGGTAAACTGGGGCTCGTGGGACCAGCGGTTGAGGGTAACGAGGCAGTAGCGGTCTATCTCGTCGAGGCGGCCGATCTCCTCGGCGGGAACGATGGTCTCGGCGTAGTCGATGATGAGCACGATGCGCTGCGCCTTGGGAAGATTCAGGACGAAGTACCGCTCGAGCCAGTCGAAGGCTTTCTGGGGATCCTTGGAAAGAAAATCCTCCGGCGGCACCGCCGGGTAGCGGGCGGTCATCGTCTTGAGATAGTCTTTCTCCATCTGCGACATGCAGAAGCTCACCCCGCTCGATTTATCGTAATAGACGATGATGTCGCGGTTTCCGAACAGCACCTCGGAGATGTATTCCTGGATTCTGACGAACATGAACTCGCCTTCGTTCATCTGATGCGGAAGGAAATCCCGGATATTACCGTGGACGAAATAGAGATTCGCGGTTTTTGAACAGTACTTGACCGATAATTCCTGAGCCCAGGCCGGCAAAATGTTGATGAAATCGAGGTTTTTTTTGATAAGCTGTTGGCTCTCGGACATTGGTGCCCCTCCCCTTACGCTCGCGCTGACCCTTTATTTAACACCACAACAGGCAAAAAAACAACCAAAACGATAGTGTGCCTCGAGCTCTTGTTTTTTCCCGCCGAATACGCTATTTTTTTACCAATATCAACGAGAAAGGAGTCTACCCATGGCTTATAAGATTTCCGATGCTTGCATCAACTGCGGCGCCTGCGAAGGCGAATGCCCCGTCAGCGCGATCAGCGAAAAAGGCGACAAGCGCGTCATCGACGCCGCCACCTGCGTCAGCTGCGGCGCCTGCGCGGCCGTCTGCCCCGTAGAAGCGATCTCCGAAGAGTAATCTTCCCGCAGATTGCTGATACAACAACCGTTCGGCGCAACTCTCCCGAACGGTTGTTTTTTTTTGTCCCCGCAGGTATTCTGTTTCCATGCTGAAACGAATTCTTGCCGGCTACGCCGCCTTCATCGGAGCTCTGGGGAAAACCCTCCTTCTCGCCGGGATCTGCCTCGGCTCAGCCCTCCTCATCGTCTGGCCCCTGTGGAAACTCGCCTCCTCGAACCCTTCAATATATACGGTTGTTTTCGTAACCTTTTTCGGAGCCCTCGTTTCCTGGATGCTCTTCGACCGTCTAAAGCCGGTCTTTAAAAGAAATCCTGGGGCTTTAGCTCGAACGCTCGTACGCATAGCGATTCTCGCCTTCGGCGCCGCGGCAATCGTAATTCTCGTTCTTTCCTGGCGTAGAACAGCAGCGCTCGCCGTGTTCCTGCTCACGATTATCGGATACGGGATCGCCGCGTTCGGTTTTCCCCCCGATTCCCGGAAATAACGAAACATGGCCGCCCGGCATCCCGCCGAATTCGCATTTCACGGAGCGAGGCTTTGGGCGATTCTTTGCGCATGCTTATTTTTGCCGCACTCCATTTTCGCAGAATCCTCCCGCTATCCCCTCATCGAAGAGCTTTCCGCCCGTGACCCGGTGTTTCTGCAGTATTCGGACGATGTGGCCGCTTCGCGAATGGCCATGGCCGCCGCGAAACCCGATCATCCGCTCTCGCCGGGAATCTACGCGTATATCGCGCGCGCGGGAGACAGCCTGTTATCCATCGCGGCCCGCTGCGCCGTTCCCTACGACAGCATCGCAAGCCTGAACCGCATTTCTTCCATCAAGACGGAACTTGAAGGCAGGCTTCTCATGCTTCCAACCCTCCCCGGCCTCTATATTCCAGATTTTGCGCAAAACGCCCTGGAAGCCCTGCTCCTGTCGTCCTTCGATCCCAACGATCCAACCCTCGTCTCCTTTGCGCTGGCCGGGGAAAACGGAGTCCGGCACGCTTTTCACTGCCTTCCGGGCGCGAATTTCGACGGCACGGTGAGAACCTTCTTCCTGGTGCCCGGAATCCGCTTTCCCCTGCCGGAATCCCGGGTAACATCCACCTTCGGCATGAGAAAAAACCCGGTTACCGGCAACCTGGTCTTCCACAACGGCATCGATCTCGCCGCTCCCCGGGGAACGCCCGTTTTCGCCTGCGCCGCCGGCGCGGTGCGGAAAACGGGATACGACCCGATCTACGGCAATTTCGTCATCCTCTCGCACGACGGAAACCGCGAAAGTTTGTACGGACATTTAGAATCCATAAAAATCGAGTTGCACGATAAAATCAAATCCGGTACTATACTAGGTACCGTCGGCTCAACAGGACAATCTACCGGACCGCATTTACACTTCGAAATACATGAAAACGGGATTCCGAAAGATCCGGCAGGATTACTCAGAGGGTACTAACTATTATGAACACTCGCGCACTCCTGCTCGCTTCGCTCTTGGTGTATCCGGCCGTTAGCGCATATACGGCCGATTCGTTCCGGGTGCGAAGCCTCGTTCCGGTCTCGATACAGGCGCATTCAGAAACTCAAACCATTGAAATGGGATATAACGACGCCCTTGGCATCGCATTCGAAGACGACGCAGTCTTCATCCGCGGCGTCGAAATAGAAATCAAGCCGCCGCAGGCCATTCTGGAATACCGGAATAGTCTTGCATGGGGGCTCTACTCTGCTCCCGCGCCCCAGCCCGATCCGTCAGTAATCGATTATAAGGCGGTCCAGCTCGCCCTCAACACGCTGCCGTCGCGGCTCAGCTTCATTCTGCAAATTCCCTTGAAGCAGAATCACGGCTTCAAGGCCGGACCCTACGCGACCGTTCTGCAATCGATCGTCGATCCCGCCAAAGGGCCCGTTCTTTTTCGTCTTTTCCCCGTCATGAAGGGCCTTCCCGACAATATCGAGACTCTCCGCTTCGTCTGCAGGATCAAGCCCCTGCTCACCGACGAAGGAGGCGCGCTGCTCGACATAACGCGGCCGGGAGAAAAGCATCCCATCAGCGTGCGCGTCGACGAGACCCTCGTCCAGAATACCGGGGAGATGCTGATACTCAAGCCCGGGTCTCATCATCTTTCCATTGTTTCGGAGGAATACCGCGACGAGGTGCGCGTCTTCACCGTAGAGTCGGCCCGCGTAACGGAACTGAAGATTGAATTGAAGGATACGATTCCGCGGATTTTAGTCACCGCTCCGGAAAACGCCCGGATGAAAGTGAACGGACAGGAAACCGAGGTACGCAGGGAACCGTTTCCCGTCGATCCGGGAACCTATACCTTCAGCTTCGCTCTGGGTGATTGGGAAATTTCACGGCAGCTTACGGTTGAAAAAGGCCGGGATTACGCGATCAATCTGAAATTGGACCTTGAAATTTCGGAAAGTCCGGAAATCTCCGACAGCCCTGAAAAAAAGGAATAAAAAGTTCAAGTTTTTTCCGATCGGTACCGAATATCTAGTTATCGGGCAGTTCAGTTCCCCTCCCACCCACTGACTGTCCGAAAGCCTGATGGGCGGGCCGGTTGAAATACACCGGCCTTTTGTTTTTTAAAGCAGTTCGATCGAGCCGGCCCGAAAAGACGCCCCGGCGCGATTCCCTTGTAACAAAGACCGCTTTATGATTTTATTACATATATGTTTGGCAGAAAAAACCGAAATTCCCTGATTCCCCTGATGCTGATTCTCTTCTTCTCCGCCCTCGGAGGAGCGTTGATCGGACTCAACGTAGCCCTGGTCCGCAACCTGAAAAACAACGAACATTTTACCGAATTCAATCCCGCGCTCCCTACGCGCATCCTGGATATAAACGGCGAACTCATCACGGAATTCGCATCGGACGAAAAAAGGGAACTGATCACCCTGGACGCCCTGCCGCCTCATATGATCAACGCTCTGCTTACCCGCGAAGACCAGATTTTCTACAAACACAATGGATTCAGCGTAAAAGCCCTTGCTCGCGCGGTCTTCGGACAACTGACCGGGCGATCGCTCGGCGGCGGAAGCACGATCACGCAGCAGGTCGCCGGTACTCTGTATCTCGACCGGAGCGAAATCTCGATAACCAGAAAGATTAAAGAACTATGGTGGGCGCTCCAGCTTGAACGGAGATACTCGAAGGATGAAATCCTCGAACTCTATCTCAACAAAATGTATTTCGGAGGCGGAACCTACGGAGTCAACGCGGCGTCGAAGTTCTACTTCGGACATCCCGCTACGGAGATCACTCCGGCGGAAGCCGCGATTCTCGTAATCCAGCTCTCGAATCCCGCGTTCTACAATCCCTTCCAACACCCGAACCGCGCGATGGACAGGCAGAAGGAAGTGCTCCGCCAGATGGTGGAAATCGGCTATCTGGGCGAGCGCGAAGCGGACGAATCGTTCGACGACTATTGGGCCAATTTCGACTTTACCCGAACAGCCACCTCGGCATACCTCACCCGCGACGATAAGGCCCGCTGGTTCTCCGAGTACGTGCGCCGGGAACTCGAAACGATGATGTACGGCACGATGGACATCTATTCCGGCGGATACACGGTCCATACGACATTAAATCTCGCGCACCAGGCCGCAGCGGAAGAAATCATGAAAAAATCCCTGGAAACCGCGAACAAACGGTTCCGGCAATCGAGCACTGCCCGCTTCGCCCAGGGCGACGAATACGCCCAGATCACCGAGCTGATGGCCTTCGCCTTCAACATTCCCCAGCTTGCCGTCTCCGCCGAACGCCTGCAGGTAAAAAGCCTCTCCCGCTACCGCAACCAGATCAATCCGGTCGTCGACATGCTCTCGCTGATCACGGGACTGGACGCGCTGAAGATTGAAACCAACAAGGCGAACGCGAATCAACAGGCGGCCGCCGCTAAAACGACGGTCGAAGGAGCCCTGATAACGCTGGACAACAGCACCGGATACATCACCGCGATGGTCGGGGGCAGCAAATTCGATCAGTCGAACCAGATCATCCGCGCGACCCAGGCCTCCGTTCAGCCGGGAAGCACCTTCAAGCCGCTGTATTATTCGGCCGCCATCGATACAAGGAAGTTCACTTCAGGAACCATGATCAGCGATACTCCGGTGGTGTTCTACAACGAAGACGGACGTCCCTACACCCCGCTTAATTTCAAGGGCGAATGGAAGGGCACCGTCCTCTTGTGGCAGGCCCTCGCGAACTCGATGAACGTGCCGTCCATCAAGGTTCTGGACGGCATCGGCTTCGACGCCGCCATCAACCGCGCGGCGGCGCTTCTGGGGTATACGGACAAGTCGGAAATCCAGAAGGTATTCCCCCGGGTTCACTCGATCGGACTGGGAGTCATCAGCGTAGCGCCTATACAGATGGCGAAGGCCTTCGGCATTTTCGGAAACCAGGGAAAGGAAGTCACGCCGATCGCTATCCGCTCGGTCGAGGACAGGAACGGAAAAACCATCCTCGACCCGGAAAAGGAGCTTCGCCTCGAACAAAAGCGGAAGGGCAGCGCCATACAGATCATCAGTCCGCAGAATGCATGGATCATGACCGACCTGTTGAAGAACACCATACAGGCAGGAACTCTCGGCTGGGCCTCGGGATACGAGCGGAAGTTCACCTTTAAGGACCAGAACGGAAAATCCTTCGTCATGCCCGCGGCCGGCAAAACAGGCACGACCCAGAACTGGGCTGACGCCTGGACGGTCGGATACACGCCCTACTATACCACCGCCATCTGGTTCGGCTTCGACAGGCGCGGGCTGTCGCTCGGACTCGACAACACGGGAGCGACCCTTGCGGGCCCCGCATGGGCAGACTATATGAGCGACATCCATCAGGGCTTGCCGTTCCGCGATTTCGTGAAGCCTCAAACCGGCCTCGTCAGCGCCCGCGTCTGCGCGAAATCCGGGTTATTGCCCACGGACGACTGCGACGACGGCGCGGTAGACTTGTATTTTCTCGAAGGAACGCAGCCGACTCGCTATTGCGATTATCATGAAAATAACCAAAACTTGAAGAGGGTCTCCATCGATCGGCTTCAGCGCGAAAGCTACGCAGTCGGTCAGCGGCCGATAGAAATAGATTCGTCTTCGCTGGCCCTCGATCCGCTGATTTTCGAAGATCCCGAACCCTCCGCGCGCGCGGTGAAAGCCGCAGCCCGCAAAAATAACAGCGGCGCCGCTCAGCCTGCCGACGAAGGCAGCGGAGTCCAAAATGAAGAAGTTCTCCAATCGGCGGAAGAGGCGGCTCTTCCGGAAGCTGCGGAACAGATAGAGGAAAAAAGTCCAGAGATGGACTTCAATCCCCTGCTTGAATAATGAAAAAAGTTTTATAAGGAGGAAGCCATGCTGATTTCCCTCGCAGATATAAAAGTAAAAAGAAGAGTGCGCCATAAGGCGGAGGATCTGGAATCTCTGATGGAAAGCATGCGCCGCTACGGGCTCCTGAATCCCGTCACGTTGAACTCGCGCCTCGTGCTCATCGCCGGCGAAAGAAGGCTGGAAGCCGCTAAGCTGCTCGGATGGCACAGCATCGACGCGGTGATTCTCGACGAGACCGATCCGATATCCGAGCTTGAAATTGAAATCGAAGAAAACACGACCCGCTCGCCTTTTACCGATCAGGAATTGATGGAGGCCTATACCAGGCTGGAACGCCTGCGTAATCCCGGCTTTTTCGCCCGCCTTTGGAGGGCGATCATGAGGTTCTTCTCTTTTATCTTTTCGCTTTTCAAGGGCCGCAGGAGCTGAGCGGATTTTTCGCGCTCCGCTATGAAAAAAACGGGCTGTCCGGTACGATGCCGGACAGCCCGTTTTTCGTTTTTATGCGAGGCCGGAATTACGCGGTTATCACCCGAACGAATTTCTTTTTTCCGGCGCGGAGCACCACTTCGCCGTCCGAATCCAATACGTCGGATCGCACGACTGCCTTGACGTCTGAAACGGCCGCGTCCCCGATAGACGCTCCGCCCTGTTCAACCAGACGCCTGGCGTCGCTCTTTGTTCCCGCGAGCTTCGCGTCGAAGAAGAGATCGAGCACGCCGATTCCTGCTTCGAACCGCGACCGGGGAATCTCGACGGTAGGCATCGAGGCTTTATCTCCGCCGCCGCCGAACGCAGCACGGGCTCCGGCAAGAGCCTTGTCGGCTTCTTCTTTTCCGTGGATTTCCTTGGTTACTTCCCATGCGAGCCGTTCTTTCGCCTCGTTGATGTTTCCCGCCATGAGGGCGTCGATTTCCCCTACCGGAAGGAAGGAGAACAGGAGAAGGAACTTCCGGGTGTCCGCGTCGGAGACGTTGCGCCAATACTGGAAGAACTCGTACGGAGTCGTAACCGCGGGATCAAGAAACAGCGCGCCCTTCTCGGTCTTTCCCATCTTCTTGCCGTCGCTCGTGGTGATGAGCGGGAAGGTCAAACCGTACACCTGGTTGCCGTTGATGCGGCGGACGAGTTCGATTCCGGCGACGATGTTTCCCCACTGGTCGTCTCCGCCGATCTGGAGAGCCGTGCCGTGGCGTTCATTGAGCTTGAGAAAATCGTAGCTCTGCAGCAGCTGATAGTTGAACTCTACGAAGGAGAGTCCCGTCTCCAGCCGTTTTTTGTACGCTTCGAAGGTGAGCATGCGGTTAACGGAAAAGTGGGAGCCGATGTCCCGAAGAAAATCGATATAATTGAGGTCGGCAAGCCAGTGCTTATTGTTGTCCAGATACGCGGTCTTGCCGTCGAATCCGAGGAAGCGGTCGAGCTGGCGGCCGATGGCCTCCGAGTTTGCGTCGATCTGATCATAAGTGATCATTTTGCGCATCTCTGTTTTTCCGGAAGGATCGCCGATACGGGCGGTTCCGCCGCCCACGAGGGCGATGCCGATGTGTCCGGCTTCGCGGAGGTGTCTCAGCGCGAAAAAAGGAACCATGTGTCCGATGTGGAGGCTCGACCCCGTCGGATCGCAGCCCACGTAAAACGTCACGGGCCCTGAATCCATGAGTCGGGAAAGACCTTCGACGTCCGTGCATTGCTGGAAAAATCCGCGTTCTTTGAGGGTTTCAAGTGCCTTGTTCATAATGGGAAACAGTATAGCGGTTTCGCTTTTTTTTGTATACCGAAACAGTTGTCAGCTTTGATTGCTTCCGAACAAGGCCCTCGCATGGTTCGCGGATTTTTCCTTAAAAAATCCGCGTTCTTTGAGGGTTTCAAGTGCCTTGTTCATAATGGGAAATAGTATAGCGGTTTCGCTTTTTTTTGTATACCGAAACAGTTGTCAGCTTTGATTGCTTCCGAACAAGGCCCTTGCATGGTTCGCGGATAAAAACAGTATAGCGGTTTCGCTTTTTTTTGTATACAATGAGGTTATGATTCATGGATTCCTGAAAACAGCGGCCGCGACGCCCGTTTGCACGGTAGCGGATTGCGGAGAAAACACCGCTAACATCCTCTCGCTCATTCAAAGCGCGGCCGCGGACGGAGTGCGCCTCGTCGTATTCCCCGAGCTGTGCGTAACCGGATACACCTGCGGAGATCTGTTTTCGCAGGATCTGCTGGGAAGAGTCGCCGAGTCGGCCGTCCGCCTCATCGCGGAGAAAACGAAGGATCTTGCGATAACCAGCGTCGTCGGTTTTCCCTTTCAGTTCAGAAACGCCCGATATAACTGCGCGGCGGTAATAGCCGGCGGGAAGATTCGCGGAATCGTGCCGAAAACCAATATCCCGAATTACGGCGAATTCTATGAAACGCGCCATTTTGCTCCGGCGCCCGCAGAAACCGCCATGATTCCCGCGGGAATCTTCGGCTCCTGCGAAGTTCCCTTCGGAACGAAGCTGCTGTTCTGCGACGAGCGGGACGAAGAAATCGCGTTCGCCGTAGAAATCTGCGAAGACCTGTGGGTGCCGAACCCGCCGTCCTCGGCTCACAGCGCCGCAGGCGCCCTCGTCGTCGCAAACCTTTCGGCAAGCGATGAAACGGTCGGAAAAAAGGAATACCGGAAAAATCTCGCAGCATCGCAGTCGGGCCGATGCGTGGGCGGCTACATATACGCGGACGCAGGCCCCGGAGAATCGACGACGGACATGGTGTTCGCGGGACACTGCCTCATCGCCGAATACGGATCGATCCTCGCCGAAAGCCCCCGCTTCGAACACGGACTCGTCAAAACGGAAATCGATCTCGGCCGGCTCCTGTACGAACGCCGGAGAATGAACACCTACCCGAAAAACGAGGATTCAGGATATCTTCGAGTATCGATGCCCCTCGTACCTTCCGGGCAAAGCGCATCGCAGGGCCAGAGTCCGCGCGCCCTCCTCAGAAAAATCGATCCGAGACCCTTCGTTCCCTCATCCCGGTCAAACCTTACCGAAAGATGCGAGGAAGTCTTCTCCATACAAACTGCGGGATTGATGAAGCGGCTCTCGCACACCGTCTCGAAATCCGCCGTTATCGGCGTGTCAGGCGGGCTTGACTCAACCCTCGCCCTTTTGGTGACCGTTCGATCGTTCGACCGGCTCGGTCTGCCGAGAACCGGCATCCGGACGATCACGATGCCGGGCTTCGGAACCACCGGCCGCACGAGGAGCAACGCCCTCAAGCTCGCCGAGCTCCTGGGAACCGCGACCGAAGAAATTAAAATCCACAAGGCAGTCAACCAGCACTTCCTCGACATAGGGCAAAATCCCGAAACGCGCGACATAACCTACGAAAATTCCCAGGCCCGCGAGCGCACCCAGATTCTGATGGACAAGGCGAACATGCTCGGCGCACTGGTCATCGGCACCGGGGACCTCTCGGAGCTCGCCCTCGGCTGGGCAACATACAACGGCGACCACATGTCGATGTACGGAGTGAACGCATCGATACCCAAAACCCTCGTCCGCCATCTGGTGGCCTGGTGCGCGGACAACCCCGAACTCATGCTCGAACGCGGAACCCCGAATGCGGCGGGAAGCGAAGCAGACACCGAAACGCTCCGCAAGAAAAACGCCAAAAAACTCGCCGCAACCCTCCAGTCCATTCTGGATACGCCGGTCAGCCCCGAACTTCTTCCCGCCGAAGACGGAGAGATTTCCCAAAAAACCGAACACATCGTCGGGCCCTACGAACTCCACGATTTCTTCCTCTATCATTTGGTCCGCTGGGGAGCATCCCCTGCGAAAATTCTCTACCTGGCGGAAAACGCCTTCTCAGGCGATGCAGGCGAGGAAGCCGAATCTTCCGGCCGATCCGTGTATGCAAGAGAGGAAATCCTCAAGTGGATGAAGGTGTTCTATAGAAGGTTTTTCAGCCAGCAGTTCAAGCGTTCATGCCTTCCGGACGGTCCCAAGGTGGGAAGCGTCACCCTTTCGCCCCGTTCGGACTGGAGAATGCCGAGCGACGCGAGCGCCGCCCTCTGGCTCAAAGAACTGGAAACGCTGGGATAAGGGCCGGTTATTCGGGGAGAAAGCTTCGGTAGTCGGCCAGATGGGCCGGCAGGGTTTCGTACGGCTTCAACCCGTAGGGGCATCGCTTGGCGCACAAGCCGCATTTCGTGCAGTCCTCGATCCGGCTCATCAGCTCCCGCCACTCGGGGGTAAGCCACTGGGCAGGAGGAGACCGCCGCAACAGCTCTCTCATGCGGTTCGCGTTGTTTATAGGGATGTTCGCGGGACACGGAAGGCAGTAGCCGCAGCCCCGGCAAAAATTTCCCGCCAGCTCAGCGCGGTCCTTTTCAATCATGGCTGATAACTCGTCATCGAGCACGGGAGGCTCGCGTTCGAGCGCGAGAAACTCCTCGAGCTCGCTCGTTTTTTGTATGCCCCACAGGGGAACCGCGTTCTCCTGTTTTCTCATCCATGCGAAAGCCGATCGCGCGTTCGTGAGCAAGCCCCCGGCAAGCGCCTTCATGGCGAGAAAGCCCACCTGCTTTTCCTCGCAGAGGGCGGCCAATTCAACATCCTCGGGAGCAGAAAGATAGCTCAAGGGAAACTGGATGCTGTCGTACAATCCGGATTCGGCCGCCTGAAGGGCGAGCTGGCGCGAGTGGTTGGTAACCCCGAAAAATCGGATCTTCCCTTCTTCGCGGGCTTTCGCCAACGCGTCGTAGAGGCCGTCCTCCCCGCCGGGAAGCGGGATGAACGAGGGGTTATGCAATTGATACACGTCGATCCAGTCGGTCTGCAGGTTTCTCAGACTTGTTTCCAGATCCTTGAAAAGGTCGGCTCCCGTTCTCGCCCCCGTCTTCGTCGCGACGATTACGTCCTTGCGGATTTCGTCGAGGGCGAAGCCGAGCTTTTCCTCGCTGTCGCTGTACGCCCGGGCGGTATCGAAAAAATTGACGCCGCCGTCCCAGGCTGTTCTGAGCAAGGTAGCCGCCTCTTCCACGGATGCGATGCGCTGAATGGGAAGGGCGCCGAAAGCGGTGCGGGACACCATAAGACCCGTTTTGCCGAAGGAGATGTATTCCATGAAGGGGATTATCCTTTTCGTTTCAATATGTATTCGTACAGATCGTATCCGACCATTTCCTGGAAACGGTCGGCGATATCGGGAACGGAAAACAGTTTTTCCACGAATAGTCCGGCGGCTCCGATGGATACCGCGGCCTTCCCGTAACGGGAAAACTCTATTTCCAATTCCCGGCTGATGTCATAGTTCCAGTTGTCGGCGACCGCGCTTTCCACATAGGAAGCGAGATTCCCCCGGTGCTCCGGAAGGTCGCCGGCAAACACGATTTTAGTCAGATCGAAGCAATTCACCAAAAAGGCGAGGTTCTCGGCAAGCTCGCGGTAGAGCGTGTCGAGCAGCGAAGTATTTTCAGGGAGAGAGGCAAGCTCCCTCCAGGGTATTTCAAATTGTCCGGTTTCAGGATTCGAATACACGGTGCGGAATTCGCCGGCGGTAAAGTGGTCCCCGTGCAGAACGCGCTCCCGGATGACGATGCCGGTTCCCAGCGCGAATCCGTGGCACTGGGTTTCGTTCGGACGGTCGGTGCGGAACTCCCCGAGAACGCTGATGAAATTGCGGCTCCGGTTGTCGCTGGCGAAGGCAAGCTCAGCCCAGCAGCAGCAGTTCGCGTCGTTTTCAAAGAAAATCGGCTCGGGAATAAGCGGTTCAAGCTCGTCCTTCAGCCTGCGCGGCGCGCCGAGTCCGAAAGAATGCGAGCGGATGACGGTCCCTGTATACGGGTCGATGACGCCCGGAAGTCCTATTCCGATTCCAAGCAGAAAAAGCCCTTCCCCGTCGATCCATTTCCGGGCAAGCGCGATGACAGAAACGATGCGCTCGGCGAGGTTTCCGGCGTCGGCCGCGCCTGGGCTTTCAAAGGAATGGAGAACAGAGCCCTCAAGGGTGGTAATGACGCCCGAACAGCGCGCCGCCTGCAGCTCGAGGCCTATGACGACGCCGAGGTCCTCCCGGATGCGGAGCTGAACCTGCCGCCGCCCGACGCCGCTCTGTTCGGTGCTTTTTCCCGCGGTAACGACCAGCCCTCGGTCGAGAATCACCTGCATGATTTTCGTCACCGTTGAGCGGTCGAGATCCAGCAGTTCGGCCGCCTGGATCCGGCTAACGCCGGGATTGAGCCAGATAGCCCGGAGAATCCGCGAGGTATTGATGCTGTGAAGTCTGTTGCTGTCGGCCATACCTTCCGGATTCCCCTTGCTATGCCCGCCGGATCACACCCGGCGGTAGTTCTTGATTTCGGCGCGGATGCGCGCGGCCAGTTCCGAGCGGGGCACGCGGACCTGCTCCATGGAATCGCGGAAGCGGAGCGTCACCGTATTGTCTTCCTTGGAATCGTAGTCGACGGTTACGCAGAAGGGAGTTCCGATCTCGTCCTGGCGGCGGTAGCGCTTGCCGATGGCGCCGGCCTGGTCGTAATCGGTCATGAAGTCTTCCTTCAGCTCGTTCTGGATATCCTTCGCAAGTTCGGCCAGACCGTCCTTCTTCATCAGCGGAAGCACCGCCACCGTCACCGGCGCGATGAACGGATGGAAGCGGAGCACCGTTCTCCAGTCGTCGTCGTTGCCCTTGTCCGCGACCTTTTCCTCTTCATAGGCGTCGCAGAGGAACATGAGCACGTTGCGGGTAAGGCCGGCGCTCGTCTCGATGATATAGGGAATGTAGCGCTCGTTTCCGTTGTCCTGATCGATGTACTGAAGATCCTTTCCGGAGAACTTCGTGTGCTGGGTCAGGTCGAAATCGGTGCGGTTGTGGATGCCTTCGAGCTCCTGGAATCCCATGGGGAACTCGAATTCGATGTCGTAGGCGTCCTTCGCGTAGTGGGCGAGCTTCTCATGGTGATGGAAGCGCAGCTTCTCCGCGCGGATGCCGTACTTCGGGTAATAATTCATGCGCTCGGCGCGCCAGTACTCGAAGAATTTCTCGTCCTCGCCGGGCTTCACGAAGAACTGCATCTCCATCTGCTCGAATTCGCAGGTGCGGAAGATAAAGTTCTTGGTCACGATCTCGTTGCGGAATGCCTTTCCCACCTGGGCGATTCCGAAGGGAATCTTGAGGCGGTTCGACTGGGCGATGTTCTTGTAGTTGACGTAGATGCCCTGGGCTGTTTCGGGGCGGAGATAGATCACCGACGACGAGTCTTCCGCGGGGCCGATGCTGGTCTTGAACATGAGATTGAACGAGCGGGGTTCGGTCAGGGGGCCGCCGCACTTCGGGCACTTGCGGGCTTCGACGTTTTCGCGGGAAATCTGCGTATCGTCGTCCGCGCGGAAACGGCTCTTGCAATCCTTGCAATCCACCAGCGGGTCGGAAAAGTTCGCCACGTGGCCCGACGCTTCCCACACACGCGGATGCATCAAAATGGCCGCGTCGAGCCCCACGATGCTGTCGTGAAGCTGGGTCATCTCCTTCCACCAGGCTTTCTGAATATTATTCTTCAGCTCGATTCCCAGAGGACCGTAATCCCATGCGCCATTCTGCCCGCCGTAAATTTCGGAGGACTGAAACACAAAACCGCGCCTCTTGCAGAGGCTTACGATTTTTTCCATTGTTGTTGAGTGATCTTCCATTGTAAGGATGCTCCTTTGCCCACGCTGGTTGCGAGGGACCGTGATTAGAAGTACAGGATACCATATTTGCGCGAAAAGTGTACAGAAGAAACAATTTCAAGACTGAGGCAGGAAGCTCAAGGACGGGCGGAGCCTCACGGCGGGAGCCCCCGCAAGAAAGAGGCGCAAGGGGCGGAATATCCAATACTCCCGATTTCTCCAGTTTTCTGCGTTTGTGTAAATTTGTATCGATATCCGTTAGATAGTATTTGATTCGCCGGCCGTCCCGGTGTCATACTGGTTTCAAACATAAAACAAAAAGAGGTACCGCATGCTTAACGAAGAAGACATCGTCTTGTTGAATCTTATCAGGCAATCCATGCTTCCCGGACAGGACGGCATCAAAATGAGGGCTTTTCTCGCTTTCAACCGCGACCACCCGCTCGCAAAGGCGGAAGCCGTCGAGGCGCTCGCCGCAAAGGACGCCCTCGTCGTAAAAGACGACACCCTCTATCCGGTGGAAAACATCTGACAAAAATCTGCAACCTGAGTGTTACATCTGTGTCTATTTAAAAAGAGACACAGAGGTGCACTGTATGAAACTAAAAAAGATAGCGCATGAAACATCAGCCGTATTCTCGATCTTCTTCTCATTCACCTGGCTTTTCTGGATGTTGCTCGGAGCCTGGGCAGGGTTACGTTCGCTATTCTGCGGAAGCGACTGCTGAGCCGGCAATAGCCCGCTCGAGCCTCTCGGGATGCTTCGCCGATTACCAATGAATACACAGATGTCATCAAGCTAAAAGAAAACCCCGCGTCGTATCGCGGGGTTTTCTTATTAAATCACTTTCCATTTTCTTCCATTAGGGAAGATGCACGTATTTACCGGGGGAAGCGTTCAGACAAAGTCCTGTCTATGCGCGCGAGCGAAACCTCTATCCCGAGAATCTGGATCGAACCGACGAGAGGCGGAGACACCCTGCTGCCGGTTACGGCCATGCGGATGGGCATCATGAGGTCGCCGAGCTTCGCATCGAGCTTTTCGGCGGCGGCCTTGAACAGGAGATTCGCGTCCTCCTCGGTCATACCGCCGATTTTAGCAATAACATCCTTCGCTTCTATCAGAATCTCTCTGGTTTTCGCGGCGTCCAGTTTTTTCGGAATGATCTCCTCCGCCGGAGGAACCGCAGGTTCCCCGAACAGGAATGATACCATCGCCGGCGCATCGGTAAGGAAGTGAAGGCGTTCCTTGATCAAGGGCATCACCTTCATAAGTTTTTCCTTCTGTTCGTCAGTCGGACGAAGCAGGGTTTGATCGGCGAACAGGAATCCCGCGGCCTTTCTGGCTTCCTCGCCGTTCGCTTCTCCCGCGCCGCATCCGCCGAAGAGGCCGGAATTCGCGATGAATGGCCAGGTCAGATCGAACAGCTCCTCGTCGGTTTTCATCCGCATGTACTGGCCGTTGAACCATTCAAGCTTCTTGTAGTCGAAAACCGCCGGAGCCTTGTTGATATGCTCCATGCGGAATAGAGATCCCAGTTCTTCGAGGGTATACATGTCGCGGGCGTCTTCGTAGGAGCAGCCCAGCATAGCCACGTAATTGATGAGAGCTTCTTTGAGGTACCCGTTGTTCCGGAACTCGTTGCAGCTGGTCGCGCCGTGACGTTTCGACAGCTTCTGGCCGTCCTGACCCATGACCATGGGCAGATGGCAGTAATCGGGATGCTCCCAACCGAAAGCCTTGTACATGACGACATGGAGCGGAGTCGAAGGAATCCATTCCTGCGCGCGCATGACGTGGGTAATCTTCATGAAGTGGTCGTCCACGATGTTCGCGAGGTGGTAGGTCGGGAACCCGTCGCTCTTGAGAAGAACAGGATCGGGGTTCACGTCTTCGTTCTTCCATTCGATGTCGCCCAGAAGCACGTCGTGGAATTTCGTCGAACCCTCCATGGGAACGGCGAGCCGGATGACGAAGGGCTTTCCCGCGTCGAGATTTGCCTTCACCTCGTCGGAAGAAAGGGATCGGCAGTGCCTGTCGTATCCGGGAGGCATCTTGTTCATCGTCTGGATTTTGCGAATGCGTTCCAGCCGCTCTTCGTCGCAGAAACAGTAATAGGCCTGTCCCTTTTCCACGAGCTCGAGGGCGTATTTCTTATACAAATCGAAGCGCTGGCTCTGAACGTAGGGGGCGTACTGTCCGCCGCGGGGACCGCCCTCGTCCCATTCAAGGCCGAGCCATGCGAGAGTGTCGTATAAATTCTGTTCATATTCCGCGCTGTATCTGGTTTGGTCGGTGTCTTCGATCCGAAGTATGAACTTTCCATTTTGGGATCGGGCGTAAAGATAATTAAAAAGAGCTGTTCTCACTCCGCCGATGTGCTGCATCCCGGTCGGGGACGGTGCATAACGAACACGTACTTCCACTGTAGGTCTCCTTAAAAAGGGGCGCAGAACCGTTTCATATTCCTCAGGATCTGCGCGCTTCCCGGCAGTATAGGATTTTTCCTTTTCTTGGACAAGCGGAGCCCCGATACGCCGGACTGCCGAAAGCTATTCAGGGAAAACGGATCGCGCAGAGCGGAAGCCGACCGTTCCGCTTTTTCCGCTGAATTTCAGCACAGAGCGGTTAGCGGCCGCGCAATCTACTATCGTACCGCTATAGCTTGATCCGCGGATAACCCTTTCAAGAGCAGGACTCGCGGCAGGGCCGCCTGAATCAAATTCCCCCGCATTCGAGTACCAGGCGGGGTCATGCCAATCCTGGCACCACTCCGCGACATTGCCCGCCATATCGTAAAAGCCCGCTCCTGTAGACTCAAGAGAGCCGACAGGCCAGGTAGACTCCCGTCCCGCCGCCTTGCAGCTCGCCGGATACCACGCAAAGCGGGGCAGTCCGGTTTTGTCGTCGGTTCCCGGATACTCGGTACGCTCATCTTCCATCCCCAAAGGGCCCATGCCGGCCGCGTATTCCCATTCGGCCTCGGTCGGAAGCCTCCACCCGTCGGCGCGGGGGGAAACGCATACAAGGCCGGAGGCTATCGGCTTGCGCAATGGTTCTGAAAGGGTTTCATCAGTGTAATAAACAGGGGTTACGCCTTCCCACTCGCTGCGCGCGTTGCACCATATAGCCGCGTCCTGCCAGGAGATGTAGGTAACAGGCTCCAGATAATCAGCTGTGCAGGGATCTCCGGCGGTTCCGTCGTTTCCTTCCCGGCCCTTGTTAGACCAGGTCCACTCATGCGGCGAGTATTCAGCCGCCCACTGGCGAACTGAGGTCCATAACTCATACGTGGTCTCATTCTCGGACAACTCAAAAGAACCGACGGATATCTGTTTTTCGGGATTATCGTCATACGCGTCGAAATCGTTTCCCCGAATAAAAACGCCGCCGTTCAATATATGAACTTCCGCGGAATCAGTGATTAACAAGGGTATTTCGATAGAACCGTGATCCGTCTCAAGCCGCAAAAGCGATACGCCCGAGCTTGCGGTGTCGACGAAGGAATCAGTCTCTTG
The DNA here is from genome assembly GCF_021021555.1 of Teretinema zuelzerae. Taxonomy (NCBI): domain Bacteria; kingdom Pseudomonadati; phylum Spirochaetota; class Spirochaetia; order Treponematales; family Treponemataceae; genus Teretinema; species Teretinema zuelzerae. Next base: position 624,817 of record NZ_JAINWA010000001.1, read on the forward strand.
CATATCGACAGGAATCAGGGAGCCGTCGCTCATCCGCACGGCAAGCTCGCAACCGGTCAAATCGACTGATTCGCCTACCCGATACTGGATGCGATCAGGAGGGGCAATCAATTCAAGACCAACAACGGTCGCGCTCTCAACAGGAGGTTGAGGTTCAACCGGGGTAACAGGCTCGGCGGGAGGCTCTGCTTGCGCGGACGAATCCGCCGGAATTTCAGGGCCGGCCGGAGTTTCGGGTTCCGCTGGAAGTTCATTTCCGCCGGAAGACTCCGGTTCGCTCCCGTCGGGCGCCGCAGGCTCGGAAGGAGGATCTGTTTGCGCGGACGAATCCGCCGGAATTTCAGGGCCGGCCGGAGTTTCAGGTTCCGCTGGAAGTTCATTTTCGCCGGAAGTCTCCGGGTCGCTCCCGTCGGGCGCCGCGGGATCGGCAGGAGGCTCTGTTTGCGCGGACGAATCCGCCGGAATTTCAGGGCCGGCCGGAGTTTCGGGTTCCGCTGGAAGTTCATTTCCGCCGGAAGACTCCGGTTCCTTCACTTCAGGCGCACCGGAGTCATCATCGGCTTCCCCGGGCCCGGTCCCCTCGTCCTGATCCGATTCCTGGCCGCTCGCGGTCCCCGCCGGATCGACCGAGCCGGGCGTCTCGAGTTCCCTACCCGTTTCTCCAAGCGGAGCGTCGCAGGAAATCACGATAAACAATGCCAGCAAGGCGGAAAAAAACAAAAATCGATTCATACCTTCCTCCGGTTTCAGACAATCGAGAGTCTTTTCATTCATTAATCGATGAAAAAACCCTGCGCCGATTACCTTGGAGGAAATTCGCTTTTTTGCCCGACTCTCGCGCGATTATCCGCGCTTTTTTTGCCCAGTATTTCTTAAGGGGACCTCTAAAAACTTCAGTTTTTAGAGGTCTACCTTAATGTATGTGTAAATCCTGTAAGGATTTACAAAGGCCCCGAGGAAAACTAACCGAGTTTTTCGAGGTGCCCTTAATTAAAAGCACTGTCGAGGAAGAACGAGCCCAGAGTACGTGACGGATTCTTTTTTGCCTCGTACGCGGCCTTCAGATACAACGCCGCGACCTTGTCGTCGGGATCAATCGCCGTGACAGTCGCGAAGGCGGCGGCGGCGTCTTCAATAGAGTCGGCGTAAAAGGACTGGACAGCCTGATTGAATAATTGCAGCGTTTCAGTCTTTCTCCGTTCGAATAAGAGCTCGGAAACCTCGAGGGGAGTTTTGCGGCCCTTCATCCTGATGCGCCCGACGAATCGAGACGGAACTCCCGTAAAGTCCCCGAGCGAGGCAGTGGAGACAAGAGCGCAAGTATGCAGCTGCCGGGTCAGAGATTCGAGGCGGATGGAGAGCGATACCGTCTCGGAGAACAAGCCCGCTTCCACATGGCTGCCCTCGCCGATCAACGCAAGCGTGACAAGTCCCCGGTGAATTCCCATCCCGAAATCGACAGGAGCATAAGCGCAGTTGGAGCGATGGCCGTTATATACATCCAATTCAAGGCGCAGCGCCTCTGCGGCGCGAAGGGCGTCCGTCGCCGATCCGGGAAAGAGCGCGAGCAGGCCGTCGCCTACATACCGGTCCACGAAACCGCCGTGATCTCGGATTATCGGAGCGAATCGCGACAGGTACGAATTAAAAAATTTCAAACCCTCCTCGGGCGAAAGGCCTTCGGTAAAGGAGGTGAAGGCGCGCAAATCCGAATACAGGACGGTCATTTCCTTTCTTGCCATCGAACCCACTTCCAAGTCCGAGCCGACCTCTTCCTTCACCAGCTTCAGGAAATCAGCCGGTACGAAACGCTGTTCGGAATCATAAATCCGTTTCAGGAGAAGATGGCTGCGAATGCGGGCCAATAATTCCTGGCGCGAGAACGGTTTTGTGATGAAATCATTTGCGCCGAGGCTGAAACCCTGAAGAAGATCGTCGATCCGGTTTTTCGCCGTCAGCAACAATACAGGCAGTTCGGCGCTCGAGCAGGTTTTCCGTATCTCGACAAGCGCCTCGTATCCGTTCATGCCGGGCATCATAATATCAAGCAAAACCATGTCAGGGCAAACTCCCTGGTCAAGCAGCGAAAGAAGCTCGTTCCCGCCGGAAAGAGAAACACCCTTATAGCCCGATGAGGAGAGCGCATTCATCAGTATCTGCCTGTTCGTAGACTCGTCGTCAACGACTAATACCAGGGGCATATCGGAAGGCTTTGCTACGCGAAGAGCGGAATGAGCGTCGTCCTCATCGGTGAAGCCTCCGGGAACGGAAAGCATCGAACGCGGAGGAACCCTGAAGAATGCGTTTTCCTCATCCTCGGTGCCGTCGGAGAGAGGCAGGGCGACGGTGAAAAGAGAACCCTTCCCGACTTCGGATTGAACCGTAATGCTTCCGTTCTGCAGCGCGGCCAGTTCGGCGGCTATGGTGAGCCCGAGCCCTGTTCCGCCGTATCGGCGGGAAAGCCCGCCGTCGGCCTGTTGAAAAGACTCGAATATCAACTCCTGTTTATCTGCCGGTATTCCGATTCCGGAATCAGCGATCTCTATGCAAAGAAGCCCCCCCGATTCGCGGGCGGAAAGAGAAACCCAGCCTGATTCGGTGAACTTCAACGCGTTGCCGAGCAGATTATAGAGAATCTGCTCCAGACGGGCGGGATCAGCGTAGACGGGAGAAAGTCCGTCGATCTTGTCCATCCGTAATTCAATACCCCGGGAAAGAGCGTTCACCGAGAAAAATTCGCACACCGGCTCTGCGACTGTCCAGAAATCGACTGATCTGGGGAATACCGCAAGTTTTCCGTTTCGCAACCGGGCATGGTCGAGAATATCGTTTACCAGGGAAAAAAGGCGCCTCCCGCTTGAAGAGACCAGATCGAGCTGATGCAGCTGTTCAGGGCTCAAAGGGCCCTTGTCCCCGGCGGCAAGGCTTTCGGTGATGCCGATGATCCCGTTCAAGGGCGTTTTCAGCTCATGGCTCGTATTCGCGAGAAATTCATCCTTCATGCGGTCCATTTCAAGAAGAGCTTCTGTTTTCTCGGCAAGAGTGCCGGAAAGAGTTTCGACTTCCGCGAAGGCCCGGGAAAAACGTCTGGCCAAGATAAAAGACTGAAACAGGAAGCACATCCAGACAGCCGTTCCCAGGTAATACGTCGGTCCGGCGATCTGAAGCGAAACAAGGGCGTCGTGTATTCCGATAACCATGATGAACAGCATGGCTATGAACACCAGCCCGGCTTCGTTCTGTTTCTTGACAAGAGCGTACAAGGCCATCCAGAAAGAAAAGATCAACCCGAAAATGATGAATATATCCCGCACGCCGCCGAGAACCGAAATGTACGGATCGAGAAAAGGAATATAGTACAAAAGGCCGAGCACAATAGACTGGAGAACGAACACGCGCAGAAACCATTTGAATTTCTCTTGGGGAAAGAGGCTGTAGATATAGAGAAGAAACAGCGGCAGCAACGGATAGATTCCGAAAGCCTGAAGCAAATCCCAGACATACACGGTCAGCGAAGGGAATAGCGTAAAAACGAGCTTCGACCCTCCGACCATGAGCTGTCGAAAGACCATGAAAAGGGCGAACAAGCCGAGATACAAGGGAGTTTTATCCTTGGTACGGAATACAAACAGAACAAGAAGATAGAGGCCCATAAACCCGAGAGAACCTGCCAACAAGAGATCCCACATCCGTTCGACGAAAGAAATATGGCTTATCGTCTCCCAGGAGCCGATTACGGGCGGCCTTCCGAGCCCTCCGTGGGTTTTATATTCGTAATTCGTTACCTGAACAATGATTTCGAGCGACTCTGCGCCCCGGGGAGCGAAATAAAACGAAGTGCGCGCGGCGTTTCCCCGTTCGTCGGATCGGGAAGTTCCAATGACCCCGTGTTCATAGGCCAGTTCGCCGTTTATCCACACGCGATAGGCCGAATACACCGACATAAAACGGATGCCGAGGATTTCAGGAAAAGGAGTCTCGCTGCGAAATACCTGACGATAGGTGCCCTTTCCGTAGGCGGAATACCCTTTTTTTGACCAAAAATCAGGAATAAACCGCGCGTCAGGAATAGGCTGAGCCTGAGGATCGAGAAATTGAGACGGGTACAAGAGCTGGTCCCAGTAAAAATCCCAGTCAGCGCCGAGCTCGACGGTTTCGCCGCTATCCCAGTCGGCTGCATTCAACAGTCTGGATTCGGCGTCTGCGGCGGCACAAAAAATCGCCGTAATAAATATAATTGCGCAGGCAATTCGTCGCTTTGTCATACACTCGATTATACCATTAATTGTACAGTTTACTATACGACCGGAAAAATAAACGAACAGAAACGCAAAAAAAAAGAAGCGATAGCGGTAGGCAAGCCGATGAGTTATACTGTACTGCAAACGGAGGAGCATAAAATGAAAGTATTGATAGTCGAGGATGATTTCACCAGCCGTCTGTTGATGCAGGGCCTCTTTGAGCCCTATGGATTAACCCATACCTGCGTAAACGGAAGGGAAGGAGTTGAAGCGTTCAGGAAAGCCCTGGAAGACAACGCTCCCTACGATCTGGTCTGTCTTGATATTATGATGCCCGATATGGACGGTCAGGCGGCCTTGAAGCAAATACGCGAAATCGAAGAAAACGCCGGCATTTTTTCAACCTCCGGCGTTCGCATCATAATGACGACCGCTCTGGACGACAGAAAAAACATCATGACGGCTTTTAAAGAACAATGCGACGCTTATCTGGTAAAGCCTATTGATCGGGAAAAACTGCTCGATACGCTTCGATCACTGAATCTCATATAGAAAAGATCTCGTTATCCCCTTAGAAGGGGATTAAAACATGGCGCAAACAAAAAAAACGTATTCAGAAAATGAAACAAAAAGTTGCTCGATGCTCGGCGATATTCCTGTCGGATTAATCGTTATTAATCCGATAAGCAGGAAAATAGAGTATGCGAATCGGTGCGCGGCAAAACTCTTCGCCATGGAGCCCGAATCGATGCTCGGAAAAAGATGCCATCATTTCGTCTGTACCGCGCCCGAAGGATTTTGCCCCTTTTGCGATCTGCAGCAGCCGGTAGAAAACCAGGAACAGCGGATATTGCGGAAAGACGGAAGCACTCTTACGGTTCTCAAGTCCGTCATGCCGCTGGAGGACGGAGAATTCACGGGAATGCTCCTGGAAAGCCTTGTAGACATCACGAGCCAGAAACAGACTGAAGAGGAACTGAGACAGGCGACCGACCGTCTCCAGATAGCCGCGCGGGCCGGCGGAGTCGGAATCTGGGATTACGACATCGAAACAGGCACGGAAATCTGGGACGACCAGATGTACCGGCTGTATAAAGCCTCCCGGACCGAATTCCCGACGGGAGACGCTGCGTGGAAGGCGAGGATTCATCCTGAGGACAAAAACTTCCAGAGCATGGAAATACGGAGAACGCTGAATACCGGAAAAGACTACGACACCGAATTCAGGATTCTCTGGCCGAACGGTTCGGTGAGAATCATTCGCGCCTTCGGTATTTTAAAACCATCTCCTGCCGGAACCGGCGGACACCTCATCGGAACTAACTGGGACATCACGACTCAAAAGGAAATAGAGCAGGAGCTGATAAAATCGAACCTCCATCTTGAGGCCGCAGGAATACGGGCAAATGAACTGATGATTCAAGCCGAAGTCGCCAACGTCGCTAAAAGCGCCTTTCTCGCAACCATCAGCCATGAAATCCGCACCCCCCTGAACGGAATAATCGGCATGGCAGCCCTCCTGCTGGACAGCAGCCTCACCGGATCCCAGAAACAATACGCGGAACTGTTGAAATCAAGCGGAGAAACGCTTTTGTCTCTCATCAACGGCGTTCTCGATTATTCCAAGATCGACGCCAAAAAAATGGTTCTCGATTACGTCGATTTCAATCTCCGCGAACTGGTCAATAGGACAGTCGCTTTAATGGAAGTCCAGGCGCGGGAAAAAAAGCTTTCCGTAACATGGGCCATCGACGATGAAATTCCCGAAACATTGTACGGCGATCCGGGCAGGCTGAGGCAGATACTCCTGAATCTCATAGGGAACGCGATAAAATTCACGGATAAAGGAAAAATTTCGATCCGGATTAAAAAAGAATCCACAGAAGAAGACGCGCTGTACATCCGCTTCGAGGTGGAAGATACGGGAATCGGAATCCCTGAGGAAAAGCAGAAATTGTTATTCTCGCCCTTTACGCAGCTCGACAGCTCTACTACCAGAAAAAGAGGCGGAACCGGGCTTGGACTCGCTATTTCAAGGCAGCTGGTCGAACTGATGAACGGCGAGATCGGAGTGGCCAGCGAAGAATCGAAAGGCTCCACTTTTTATTTCACCGCGAAGCTTCATCGCGAAAGCAAACAGGATACCGCTCTCGATTCTAAAGAAGAAAAAACGGAAAAAAAGAAGAAGGCTCCTCTGCCCAAGAAAGGCTCCATTCTGGTTGCGGAGGACAATCCCACGAACAGGCTCATCGTAACTAAAATTCTCGAAAAAATGGGCATGTCCGTCACAACGGTAGAGAACGGATTGCAGGCGCTTTACGCGCTCGAAAGAGGACGGTTCGATCTGGTGGTCATGGATTGCCAAATGCCGGTGATGGACGGATACGAAGCTACCCGGAAGCTGAGAGAGAGGGAAGCGGCACGGGGAGCGACGAATGAAAAGCCGATCCCCGTCATCGCGCTGACGGCATACGCCCTTGAAGGAGACCGCGAAAAAAGTTTGAACGCGGGGATGTCGGATTATCTGATTAAACCGCTCGATCCGGAAAAATTCCAGGACACGGTCAGATCATGGCTATCGGCGCATCCCCCGAAACGCGCGGCGGCGGCAAAAACTTCCAGCGCATCGGCATCCGGAAAAACGCTGTTCGATTACGACGATTTTCTCCACCGCACCATGGATTCGCCCGCGCTGGCCAAAAGCGTGATCGAAGCATTTATCGGCGACATGCCGCATCAGATAAGCCAGATAGCAGGAGCGCTGCGCCTTCAAAACAGGGAAGCGGCGCGAGACGCCGCGCACCGCATCAGGGGAGCCTCCGCTAACCTTGCATGCGGAAGACTCTATGAATGCGCGCGGGATATGGAAAAATCCTGCATGAACGATACGATCGACGCGGCTATTACGAAATCTGATCAGCTGCGCACGATCTACGATCAAACCGCCGCGTTGCTTAAACAAGAATTGACGAAGCTCTCTTAACTTTTTTTCTCTATTTCCACTCAAGACTTGCATCCTCTCCTTTTCTACATACACTTTGGTATAAGAAAACAGGAGCACAAAACAAAATGCCTAAAAGTATCGATGAGGAAACGTTGGAAATCCTCTTGTCCTTTGTGGCAGAAGGGTATGAACGGCTTGACGACGCCGAAGCTCAATTGGCTCACCTTGAGGAAGGCGAGACGGAAAGCAGGCTTCACTCGATATTCCGTTTATTCCATTCGGTAAAAGGATCGGCGGGATATCTCGGCCTCAACAATATTCAAAAACTCACGCACGAAGCGGAAACCCTTCTGGACGTATTCCTTAAGGAAAAGAAGCCCCTTGCGCAGGACGCCGTCGACGTCATCTATGAAACAGTAGACATACTTCGGACTCTGATAACGCTTGTGGAAAAGGAATTCTGCGATGACGACGGAGAGCAGAAAGCCGGCGAACAAACTGAAAAGATCAAAGCGCAGATTTCTCTGATACGCGGCGGAGCGGCGGCGGCGCCGGCAAATCCGGGAAACGCGTCATCCCCTTCCGCTTCCCCGGCGAGCGAGAAGCAGGAAGGGGCGGCAGCTGAGCATTCTCACAAAAGCGACTCCCCGAAAGAGGAACCGCTTCCGGCAAATGAAATCCTTCTGGGCGACCTCGTCACGGCGGACATGGTTCAGCGGTTCATAGGAGAATGCGCCGATCTTCTGGACAAGGGCGAAAGCATTCTGCTCAGCCTCGATCCGAAAGAAAACAACACGGATAAAATTCATGAAATTTTCCGCGCGGTTCACACGATAAAGGGGAACGCGGGGTTCTTCGGGTATGCGCTGATGGAGCGGCTCTGCATGGAATTCGAGACCCTCCTGGACGATGCGAGAAAAACTCCCGGCGCCCTGGGAGAAGCGAGGATAAACGCGTCGATCAAAACCGTGGATTATCTGAGGGAACTGCTCTCCGGCCTGCAAGTCGTTTCAACGGCTCAACCGGCTCAAAGGCCGGATGCTTCTTCCGAACAAGACGCTGCACCGCAGAAGAAACCTTCGCTTCCGGAGTATAAACCCCTTGGAGAGATTCTCGTCGGAATGGGAGCGGCCGATAGGAATGCGATCCAGGAAGCCCTCGACGAACAGGAACGATCGCTGGGCGAGATACTCGTGCAAAAGGGAATCGTTCCTCCGGAAAAAGTCGACGAAGCGCTCAAGCTTCAGGGAGAGGGTTTAAAGAAGAACCAATCGGATTCGGCCGGAGAAATCGTCAGAAAAGAAATCAGGGTCGATACCAACAAGCTCGACAAGCTCTTTGAACTGGTCGGCGAACTCATCACCGCCGAATCGATGGTGATGAACAACGCGGATCTTGCGGGCCTCGCGCAGGATAGCTTTACGAAGGCCTTCTCCCGGCTCAACAAGATCAGCCGGGAGATTCAGGAAACGACGATGATGATCCGAATGATTCCCCTCGACGGCCTCTTTCAGAAAATGGCTCGCCTCGTCAGGGATCTCTCGCGCAAAATGGACAGGCCGATCAAACTCGCCGTCTCCGGCCAGGATACCGAGATGGACAAAAACGTCATCGAGCAGATATCCGATCCTCTGGTTCATATCCTCCGGAACGCCATCGATCATGGAATCGAACCGAAGGATAAAAGAATCGCCTCCGGAAAAGACGAAACAGGCAGCATCAAGCTCAACGCTAAATACGAAGGCTCGGAAATCTGGATCAGCGTGCAGGACGACGGAGCCGGATTGGATCGAGATAAAATTCTGGCGAAGGCGATCGAACGCGGGCTGCTCAAGGGAGACCCTGCTTCCTTCAAGGATCAGGATATTTTCTCCTGCATTTTCGAACCGGGCTTTTCAACCGCGGCGATAGTATCAGACGTTTCGGGCCGGGGAGTCGGAATGGACGTCGTCAAACGGAACCTCGATAAAATCAGGGGGCGGATAGACATTAAAACGACGCCCGGAGCCGGAACGGAGTTCATCTTGGCCATCCCCCTCACCATGGCAATCATCGACGGCATTACCGTGCGCGCCGGCGCGAACCGATACTCGCTTCCCCTCGCTGAAATTCTCGAGTTCGTAAAGATTCAGGACAGTCAGATTTCGCGTACGGGAACAGGAGAAGAAACCGTCAACATACGGAACGATTTTCTGCCGCTTATCAGACTGCACGAAGTTTTCAACATCGAAGGAGCAGTCACCGAGCCGGCCGATGGAATCCTCATCGTAATGCAGAACAACGGAAGACGGGCCTGCCTCCTCATCGACGAGGTAATCGGCAACCAGCAGATCGTCGTAAAATCTCTTTCCGAATATCTCGGAAAGGTAGACGGCATTTCCGGCTGCAGCATCCTCGGAGACGGAGGAGTCAGCTTTATTATAGATACGGGAAAACTGATGTCGCTGCGTCTTGAGTGACGCATAAAACAAAAAAGATGATTCAAGAAAACAGGAGGACTAAATGAAAATCCTAGCTAAGCTCCTTTCCAGCTTTATCGCAGTCGCCGCGCTCTGCGTCCTGGTCGGATACGTCGGCCTCGATCGAATGGAAAACGCGAAAGAAGGGCTGACCGTCCTATCGAAAGAAACTATTCCCAAGCTCATGTACGTAAACACCATCGACCTGAGCCTGCGGGAAGTAATCAACTCGGTCCGCACCATGGCGAATCCGTACGCCATGGATGATGAAGACTTCTTCAACGAACTTCAGAAAGATGTCGCGGAAGGCAGAAAAAACTATGCGGAGGCTCGCGAAGAATTTGAAAAGCTTCCGATGAACGACGAGGAGATGAAGCTCTACAAGGCGGTATCCGACGCGATTCCTCCGGCGGTAGACTATAACAACCGGATCATGGTCCTCGTCGAAAAGGCGAAAACGGCGGCTCCTGAAGACCGCGAAGAATACACTGAACGCGCGTACGCCCTCATTTCCGGTTCGGAAGGAAAGGTCATAGACGATCTCATTGAACGGTTCGAAGAGCTGCTCGAATTCGTGCAATACCATTACGGCAAGGAAATGACCGATGGAATTCTCAACCAGGTCGTTCTGGGCCGGATAGCGATACTCGTAATCGGAGCTCTCTCCTGCATCGCGGCGATCATCCTCGGAGCTATCCAGGGCACAAGCATTTCAGGAAAACTCGGAAAAACGGTTCGCATCATGGACAAGATCGCCCACGGAGATCTGAGCGAAACGTTGACGATTAAAACATCGGATGAATTCAAGCAGGTCGCCGAATCGCTGAACAACGTAGAAAAAAACGTAAAAGCCCTCGTCGCGGACACCGGAGATCTGGTGAAGAACGCGATTGCGGGAAACCTCGGCTACCGGGCCCAGGCGCAGTCGCATGAAGGCGAATACCGGCGGGTCATCGAAGGAATCAATGAAACGCTCGACGCAGTCGTAAGCCCGCTCAATCTCGCGGCCGATTACGTAGACCGCATCGCACAGGGAAATCTTCCTGAAAAAGTGATGGAAGTCTGGAGCGGAGATTTCAACAAAATCAGGAACAACCTCAATCTCGCCATCGACAGTATCAACGCTCTGATCGAGGATTCAGCACAGCTTACCGAGGCGGCGGTTGCAGGATCGCTGCAAGTCCGGGCGGACGTATCGAAGCATCAGGGCGATTATCGAAAGATTATCGAAGGAGTCAACAAGACGCTCGATCTGGTCATCACGCCGATAAACGAGGTGATAGAAGTGCTCAAGAATCTCGCGGAAGGCGATTTGACGAGGAGAGTCGCCGGCGACTACCGCGGAGACTTCGACATTCTCAAGAGCGCCCTGAACGAATCGATCGAGGCGATCGGAGACACGCTAAGCCAGGTGAACACCGCTGTCGAGCAGGTTGCGGAAGGCTCTGTGCAGGTTTCGCAGGCGAGCCAGGCCCTTTCCCAGGGGGCGACCGAACAGGCTTCCTCGCTTGAAGAGATCACGTCGTCTACGACCGAGATATCCAGCCAAACCCGACAGAACACGGACAACGCGCTCAAGATGAACAGCCTCGCCGGCGAAGCGCAGGAAAACGCCGAAAAAGGCAACGCCCAGATGAAGGAGCTCGTATCCGCGATGAGCGATATCAATACAAGCGCGGAAAGCATCAAAAAGGTCGTCAATACGATCGACGATATTTCCTTCCAGATCAACCTCCTCGCGCTCAATGCGAACGTAGAAGCGGCGCGGGCGGGAAAATACGGAAAAGGATTCGCCGTCGTCGCCGAGGAAGTAAGAAATCTTGCCGTCAGAAGCGCGAGCTCGGTCAAAGATACTACGCGCATGGTGGACGAAGCGATCGGAAACATACAGCGCGGCAACACGCTTGTTTCTAATACCGCGAGCCAGCTCGACGAAATCGTGATAGGTTCCGCCCAGGTTTCGGCTCTTGCCGAAGAAGTGGCCACGGCGGGACGCGAACAGACGCAGGGGCTCGAGCAGATTTCTCTCGGTCTTACGCAAATAGATCAGGTGACGCAGAGCAACACGGCCAGCGCGGAGGAAAGCGCGTCCGCGTCGGAGGAGCTCTCCTCGCAGGCGCAGCAGGTCAAGGCCATGCTTGCCCGCTTCAAGCTCAAGGATTCAGGACGGGACGGCGGATTCGCGGCCCCTGCCCTCTCGTCTCGCGCAGGTTCGCAAACAGCGGCCGCCCAGCCCGGCTTCTTGAATCGTACGAAACCGGCTCCCGGCGCGGCTTCCGCCTCCGCCGATCAGCTTCGAAGGAATGCTGCTCCCGCTGCGGCTGCAGTCAAAAAAACGGCCGCACGCGTTGTACCTTCGGACATCATCTCGCTGGATGATGGCAATTTCGGCAAGTTCTGATAACGGAGGCGCAGAATGTCTGAACAAAGAAGAACCGACGCCCACGATGATTTCCTCATCGACGACGAAGACAATGAAGATACGCAGGCGAACAAATACCTGTTCTTCCGCATCGGCAAGGAATCCTACGGAGTAGGCATACGGCACGTGATTGAAATCATCGAATTGCAGCCGATTTCGGCGGTTCCCGACATGCCCTCGTATGTGAAAGGCGTCATCAATCTTCGGGGCAAAGTAATCCCCATAGTAGATTTGAGGCTCCGCTTCCGTATAGACGAACGGGATTACGACAATCGAACCTGCATAATCGTCACAGAGGTGGAGCGGGTACAGGTCGGATTCGTAGTCGACACCGTCGAGGAAGTGCTCGAGATTCCGGAGAAGAACATCGAGCCGCCGCCGAAATTCAGAACGATGCAAGGACAGGACAGATATCTTTCCGGAATGGCGAAATCGGGAGAGTCCATCAAGATTCTCGTCGATGTAGAAAAGCTCGTTCAGGACGAAAACCTGGGCGACTCTGTTCTCGCGCAGACAGCGGAAAGCCCGAGCTCATGATGGAAGACCTCGTGCCTCTTTCGGACACGGAATTTAATATCCTCACGCGCATGCTCTTCGATCGCTTCGGCATTCATCTGGGCGATCAGAAGCGGGTGTTGCTGTCGGGAAGGTTGTCCAAAAGAGTGCGGGAAACGGGGTGCGGCAATTTTTCGGAATACATCGATTATCTCCGGACCGATCCGAGCGGCAGGGAACAGACTGAGCTGATAAACAGGATCACTACGAATCACTCTTTTTTTTTCCGCGAGGGTGAACACTTTGCCTATTTGAAGGATAACGTATTCTCCCGGATCGAAGAGGCTGTCTCGAAACGTTCTCCCCCTGCCGTGAGAATTTGGAGCGCAGGATGCGCAACCGGGGAGGAAGTATATACGATTGCGATGCTCATGCGTTCGCATTTCGGAAACAGGATAGACGGACTGGACATAGGACTTCTCGCCACGGACATATCAGTGGCGGCGCTCTCGCAGGCAAACGAAGGAATCTATCAGGAGAGCAAGTTGAAAGAGCTTCCGGGCGAATGGAAGCGGCAATGGTTCACCAAGGCAGGGCCGGACCAGTTCCGCATAAGCGATGAAATCCGCGGCATGGTGCTCTTTAAAAAACTCAACCTCATGGAGACTCCGTATCCCATGAAGGGCTCGTTCGACGTGATATTCTGCAGAAACGTCATGATCTATTTTAACGCGCAATCCCGGGAACATGTAGTGAACGCGATGCACAAATGCCTCAAGCCCGGCGGCGTTTTCTTCGTCGGTCATTCTGAATCGTTGAACAGGGAGACGTGTCCGTTCGAATACGTTAAGCCCGCTATTTATAAAAAAGGAGAGGGAGACCGTGGGATCAAGCCTTAAACAGAAAAAAATGAAAATAGTGACCGTCGCGAACCAAAAAGGCGGCGTAGGCAAAACCTCGTCTATCATTCAATTAGCAAGCGGACTCGCGAAACGCGGCGAGCGGGTGCTTGCCGTAGACGGCGATCCCCAGGGAAATTTAAGCCTTTTTTTCGGCGCCGCGGAAGGGCAGACCTTCGGTCAAGCTGCCGGCCAGACTAAAATCCCGGGATTCCACGATCTTCTCGCCTCGATCGAAAACGGAAAGCCGTCTCTGAAAAACTCGATCAGAAAAAGCGTTCGCCGCCGTCTCGACCTCATACCTTTCACCGACAGGGATTTCAGAATCAATTTCGCGGACGACAGGATTCGCAATTTGAAGGATCCGTTCGCGAAGGTCCTCTCGAAGGCCGCAAATTTCTACGACTGGATACTGATCGATTCGTCGCCTTCCAACAGCTGTCTTGAACGCCTCCTCGTAGAAGCGTCCGACGCGGTGATCATTCCCCTGGAATTCCAGCTGTTTTCGGTATCCGGTCTCGAAGCGAGCATTCAGGAAGTGGATGCCTGCTCGCAGGAATGCGGACGAGGGATTGAAGTCCACTCGCTCCTCTTCACCAAGGCTGAAAACAGGCTCAACCGCGTACAGGACTATCGGCGCGTTTTTTCAACCTTCAGGATACCGATTTTCGAAGTCTGCAAATCGGAATATATGAGCAGGTCGCTGGAAAAATCCCGGACAATCTGGGAGTGCGGCCCCTCGAGCAACGCCGCGAAAGATTACGCGAGAATTATAGAAAAATCTTTTCTGGAGATTGTATGAACGTCAAAAAAGGATCGAACCGGCTCGAACAAATAGCGGGAAATGTGTCCTTGGCCCTCGGCGCGCAGGAAGGCGGGGGAGAAGAATCGGCGTACGAATTTTCAACAGCGTACCGGGGGATGCGTCCCGCCGATCTACTCGGCGAATGGGAAGTGGTCGGCCATACCTGGAACGGATCTCCCTGGAGCGAGGTATTCGCCCAATCCGCCTTTAAGGACATGGAAGCGCCGAAGCTCGACTACGACGCGATGTATTCGTTCTCCGTCGGAATCTGCGTCAAGCGGATACGCTTGACCGGCTCGCCCATTTTTCCGGGCGCCGACGCACCCTGCGCTTGGGAATACCGCATGACTACAGCTCTCACCTGGGAACTGAAAAACGACGAACTCATAGCAAAGCCGCTTATCGGTTATCAATACACTGCGATAGACGGAGCGCCTTCCCAAGTACGCGAATTGCCGGGAGAAGGCGCGTCCATGACGCTGAAAATCCGGATGGACGACGGAGAACTCGTCATTGAAGACGGATCCGACATTAAACGGCTCAGGAAGGCCGCTCATGAGCAAAAAGATTAAAGTTCTCGTAGTCGACGATTCAGCCATCGCTCGGGAAATGCTCGTACGCGGCTTGTCGCGAAAACCCGATATAGAAATAATCGCGCAGGCAGGAGACGCGTACGAGGCGAGAGACCATATAGTCCTGTCGGCGCCGGACGTCATGACGCTCGACGTAGAAATGCCGCGCATGGACGGCATCGAATTTCTGAAAAGGCTCCTCCCCCAGTATCCCATTCCGGTGGTAGTGGTCTCCGCCCTTACGGCGGAAGGCTCTAAAAAAGCCCTCGAGGCAATGCAGGCCGGAGCGATGGGAGTAGTGGCGAAACCGCGGGGAAGAACTCCCGGCGATTTAGAGCGCATGATAGAGGAACTCGCGGAACAGATCAGGGAAGCATCCATCGCAGACATCGGAAAACAAACGAAGCGCGAAGAATTTCCGAAATCTACTTCTCCGTTGCGTAGCCCTCCGCCCGGAAAAAGCGGAACTAGCGGATCAAAAGACAACCGGGACCGGATGATCGCAATCGGCGCTTCGACCGGAGGAACCGTCATACTCAACTACCTCGTATCGCGTTTTCCTCAAGACATGCCCGGAACCGTCATCGTTCAGCACATGCCCCCTGTTTTCACCAGGCTGTTCGCCGAATCCCTCAATAGAGAGTCGAAGGTGGAAGTACGCGAAGCGGCGGACGGAGACGAAATCAGGCAGGGGCTCGTTCTCGTCGCGCCCGGAGATTTTCAGCTCAAGGTCGTGAAAAAAGGCAAAGGCTGGGCTGTCTCGATCGCACCGGGCGATAAGGTATCGGGACATCGGCCTTCGGTCGACGTGCTGTTCTCGTCGGTTGCAGAAGCCGCCGGGCCGAACGCCGCAGGATTGATCCTTACGGGCATGGGCCGCGACGGAGCGGACGGTCTTTTGGATATGAGGCGCAGCGGAGCGCGCTGCTTTGCGCAAAACGAAGAAAGCGCCGTCGTATTCGGAATGCCCCGTGAAGCCGCGGAAAACGGAGCCGCGGAGCGCCTTCTCTCCCCCGAGGAAATGGTTCCCGCCCTCTATTCGGATTTTCGCAAACCTGCGTCCGCGCCGCAAAGGACCCGCCGTTGAGCATGTTAACCGTCGGAATCGGAGAATGGATAGTCTCGAAAAATCCCGAAGACGTGATCAAGACGTACGCTCTCGGCTCCTGCGTCGCAGTCATGATTTACGACGTCAAGCTTGCGGTCGGCGGCATGATTCACATCGCGCTTCCTGAAGCCTCGATAGACATAGAAAAGTCCAAAAGACAGCCCGGCTATTTCGCCGACACAGGCCTGCCGCTCATGATAGAAGAAATGAAAAAGCTCGGATGCGTCCGCATGTCGGTTCGCGTCAAGATTGCGGGAGGGGCTTCGGTCATGGACGATCGGGGATTCTTCGACATAGGGAAGCGCAATTTGCTCGCAGTGAAAAAAATACTCTGGAAAAGCAGTCTGGGAGCGGTCGGAGAAGACACCGGAGGAGAGATCAGCCGCACGGTTTCGCTTCGCGTCTGCGACGGAGAAACGATTCTCAATTCAGGCCAGCGGGAATGGACTATTTAGCCGCATAGAGGAGCGATAATGAAGACATATCGAAAAATATTGATAGTGGACGACTCCCCGACCTCGCGCATGATCATACAAAGATGCTTCGAGATGATAGGCGCTGAAGCCGGCGAATATCTCTACGCGGAAAACGGAATCGAAGGACTCACCATCGCCGGAGACGAAAAGGAAATAGACCTTGTCTTTTCCGACATCAATATGCCGAAAATGGACGGAAAAACATTCATCAAGCTGCTGCGCAACAAACCGGAAACGGCGAACATTCCGGTAATCATCACGTCGAGCATCGCGGACAGCGTCGCAGAAGCGGAATTGAAGGAGCTTTCAATTTCCGGATACATCAAAAAACCTGTTTCGCCGGAAAAAATAATGCATATTCTGGGAGGCGTCGATGTGCGATCCTGATGAAACGACCAAAATTACAACCATTTTGAAAGAGGCTGTATCTTCGGTTTTCGCCGAAGTGGCCTTCATCGATGTAGAAAAACCGCGATCCGTCGAAGCGCAGGAAGCAGACCTTGAAACTGCGGGAAAAACCGATTTGTTATGCGCGGCGATAGACGTTCTTTCTCCGCTTTCCTATCGACTGGAAATACGCGTCGGGAAAAAACTTCTGGATAAAATCGTCGAGAATTTGTTTCCCGAAGGGGACCTGGAAAGCAGAAAAAAGAACGCGGAAGACTCGCTCTTGGAAATGCTTAACATCATTGCCGGAAATTTCATCTCGGCGTTTTTCGGCGCGGGCAGCGAAACTCAGCTCGAGCTTCCCCGGTACCTGTATTTCTCAGAAAAAGAAGGCGGAACGCCGGTGTGCGGGCTCTCCCTCGACGCCGAAGGAGAACCCGTCGAAGTGTTTCTGTATTCCGTCAGATACCGCTATTAATCGCGGCAAGAAGCGTGTCTTTCTGAAACGGTTTTATGATGAAGCCCTTCGCACCCAGCGACAAGGCTTCCTGCTTCAACGCGTCCTCGTCCTGCGTCGTCAGAACGAATACCGGAATATTCGCTATGGCAGGCATCGCTTTTCTGGCACGGAGGAATTCGATGCCGTTCATCTCGGGCATATTGATATCCAGCAGGATGCAATCCACCGGCCCTGCCTTCAACGCGTCCAAAGCCATTTTACCGTTCTCGGCCTCCTCGACGGTATGGCCTGCCCCCTTCAGCGCGAGAGAAATAATTTTTCTCATAGTCGCGGAATCGTCGACTGAAAGAAACTTCATACATGCACCTCCATTAGCGCGGATTTTTCGCCCTTTGTTTTAGCGTTTTTTACTAAGTCGTCCCGAATCCGGGAGAACGTATTTTGAAGCCGGCTTCTGTCGATCAGAGCCGGATCGTGAGACAGCGTTTCATCGATAGTTTCTCGCAGACGCGACAGGATATCGCTTGCGCCTTCAATCATCTGCCGCGTAATGTCCTGGAATTGGAGAGCTTCCAGCACCGTGTCGAGATCGCGGTCTATCGACTCCGACATCAGAGCCACCTGCTTCGTCAGCGTTACCGACTCGTTGGCCGAAGCGATCAGCGATTCGACCGCGGACTCGGTCGCCTGCATTCCCTTGTCCGCCTGGGAGATTACCGCGCCGGCCTTCTCTTCCATGTTATTGCACAACAGCTCGTTGTACTCGCGGAAGCGGCCGAGCATTTCGGCAACCTTCCGGGAAAACTCGAAGGTCTGCTCGTTCAGTCGATGAAGTTCCGTAATAATAACCTTGAAGCCCCTGCCCTTCTCGCCGATCCTGGCAGCCTCGATAGACATGTTGAAGGCTATCAGTTTCGACCGCTCGGTGATTTCGGTAATGCTCGATAACAGGCCGAGACCGCCTTCTATCTCCGCGCTCATCGCTGTCAGGTGCTCGCGGTTCTCGCGGAGAAAGCGGGAAAGATTTTGAATGACGGATCGTTCTTCCCGGACTGATAGCCTCGACCGTTCAGCGGTTCTATGCAGAGAAGACTCGCCGGAATCGTCCTCGAGCGAAACTCGAAGCTTCCGCGCCGCCTCGGCCGCGTCGGAAGAAGCGTTCCTTACCACCATGAATTTCTCTAGAACCGCAAAGGCGGCCTCCTCGGTTTTCGAAGGCACCGCGCGGATGATGGAATCGGCAAGCGGCACGAAAATAAGCGAATCGGTGAGAAGACGATTCGACAACACCGCAAGAAGCTTTTCAGCTTCCTTCAATTTTAACGAAGTTTCAGCCAGCATAAGAGAGGACCCGGATTGCTCCGCTCCGGCGGATTCCGCGGTAGCTGCGAAAGAAGAACCGGAAACGCCTCCGGCCGATTCGGGATCTCCGCCGCGGGCGGCGAATTCGCTCGCAGGGGCGGAGGAGGATCTGAACAACAGGGCTGAAACGGCGGATACCCCCGCAATCGCGGACAGAGAAGCCGCCGCGATAGACCCCGCGGGCGCTTTTAAAAGAATTGACGAGAGAACTGAAGCCGCGGAACACGCAGCGGCGATCGACATCATTATTACTTGGCGATTCATATACCACCAGTATAGGGTATGAATCGCCGGTTTTCCATTTTTTTTCAGGATGCCCGGGAGGGCGTCAGAATCCGCCCAGACCGCCTTTTTTCACCTCATAGTGAGAGAAGGTCATGCCGAACGAAGCGCGGCCCTGCGTAACAGAGCGGAGCGACGTTGAAAAGCCGAACATCTTCGCCATCGGAGCCTGCGCATGAACAACCTCGATCGAAGGCTTTGAATCCAAACTGGAAATCATGCCGCCGCGCTGGGTGATCTGGCTCATCGCCTCGCCGACGAAATCCTTCGGACACAGGATATCGACGTTCATGATCGGCTCGAGAAGCTCGGGGCTCGCCTTCCTGCACGCCTCGTCGAAGCCGAGATTCGCGGCGGAGGTGAAGGCGAACGGGGTCGAGGTGAGCTCGCTGTAGTCGATTGCCGTCAGCGTCACGCCCACGTCCACGCACGGATAGCCGAATTGTATTCCCGAAGCGAACGCTCCGGAGACCGCCTGTTCAACCGCGTCGAAGATCTCCTCGGGAACATGGGACTTCTTGACCGCGCAGCTGTACCGGTTCCCGCTTCCCCTCGGCAGCGGTTCTACGCGCAGCGTAACGCCCGCGGTGTTTTCCTTCCCGCCGAGATTGCGATCGAATTTCTCCGTGTGTTCGACAACCGCGGTTACCGACTCGCGGTAGGTTACCTGGGGGTTTCCCACCCTGGCCTGCACTTTGAAGTCGTCTATCATCCGCGTCACCAGCACGTCTATATGAAGCTCGCCCATTCCGGAAATGATGAGCTGTCCGGTCTCGGCGTCTTCGCGGCTGGTAAAGGTCGGATCCTCCCGGGACAGAATCTCAAGGGTATCCTTGAGCTTATCCCGCTCGCTCATGGTCTTCGGTTCGATGGAAACCGAGATAACCGGCTCCGGAAAATGCATCTTCTCCAGCAGTACGGGCACTCCCTCGCTGCCGATCGTATCGCCGGTTTGCGCGGTTTTCAAGCCGATGAACACCGCGATGTCGCCGGCTTCCACCGCGTCCATCGGATCGGATTTATTCGAGTGCATGCGCAGCACGCGGTTCACGCGCTCGCGCTTTTTCTTGCCCACGTTGTAGACCTGATCGCCGGGCTTTATCTTTCCGGAATACATGCGCACATAGCAGAGGGCGCCGGCTTCCCGGTCGTATTGAATCTTGAACACAAGGCCGAGCGGCACCCCGTCCGTCTTGCAGGGTACGGGAACGTCCTCTTCCTTTTTCGTGTGGAAACCGATCGCCGCCGGAACTTCATGCGGAGCGGGGAGATAGTCCACCACCGCATCGATGAGCGGCTGAATCCCCTGATTCCGCCGGGAAGCCCCGCACACGAACGGGATGAACTCTCGGGCGATAGTAGCGCGGCGGATTTCCCTGCGCATCAGATCAGAAGGAATATCGACGCCCTCGAGAATCAACTCGGTAATCTCGTCGGACGCGGAAGACACCGCGTCGAGCAGCTTCTCCCTCCACTCCTGCGCCTCGGCGAGGCGGGAATCCGCAACGGGAGCGACATCCATTTTTTCGCCCTCGGTGGAAGCGTCCCAGCGGATTTCCTTCATTTCAAGAAGATCGATCACGCCTTCGAAGTCGCTTCCCTGCCCGATCGGGATCTGAAGCGGCACGCAAACGGCGCCGAATTTATCGTGTACATCCTTCATCGCGCCGAAAAAATCGGCCCCGATCCGGTCCATCTTGTTCACGAAGCAAATCCGGGGAACCTTGTATTGGTCTGCCTGGCGCCAGACGGTTTCGGTCTGGGGCTGAACGCCGCCTACCGCGCAGAGAACCGCGACCGCTCCGTCGAGAACGCGAAGCGAACGCTCCACTTCCGCGGTAAAATCGACGTGTCCTGGAGTATCGATGAGGTTTATCTGATGGTCGCGCCACCAGGTGGTGGTCGCCGCGCTTTGAATGGTGATTCCGCGCTCCTGTTCCTGGGCCATCCAGTCCATGGTCGCGTCGCCGTCGTCTATTTCTCCGATGCGGTGAATCTTTCCGGTATAAAAAAGGATTCGCTCAGAAGTCGTCGTTTTTCCGGCGTCTATGTGGGCCATAATCCCGATATTTCGCATTTTATCCAGCATGATAGTGTCACTCCTGAAAGCCCGCGCACGAGGAATCTCGTTCGGGCGGATAGCGGTACTCCGGTATAGTAGCGGTTTAGCGCTGTTTTCTCAAGCCATCGGGCGGGGGCCGGCCGTTAACAGGAAATTCTGCTGTAGTCCGCTTTCCGGGCGTCGCAGGACGCTCGGTCCCCCCGCTGCAAACCGCGAAACCGTTTTTCTATACCTACCGGTAGGTATAGAAAAACTGCTTCGCGTTTTTCCGCTTCCCCCCGGGTACGGAATACCCCTACCGGAAGCCCTTCAAACATGCGCCCGCTCCCTGCCCACATCATCATCGATAGATGCCCGGCAACCCCTTGTTACTTTTCAAAAAGTGTCATATTTTGTTTCTTGAAGAAACTATTAAAGGAGCTCACCATGTCGTTCCAACAAAGACCCTGGCTCAATGCCGATATTCCCCTGGAAGAGCGGGTAACCCTGCTTCTTTCAGAAATGACCGTAGAAGAAAAAACCGCGCAGATGGTTCAGCTGAGCTACAGCATCATCTCCCCGGAGGAGGCGGATCGCTGGGCGCGACTCGGAGCGGGATCGTTTTTGCACGTACTGGGCGACAATGCCAGACGACTCCAGAAACTGGCGACTGAAACCCGGCTCGGCATCCCGGTTATTTTCGGAATCGACGCGATCCACGGACACGGAATCCATAACGGTGCGACGGTGTTCCCCACCCAGCTCGCCCTCGCCGCGAGCTGGAATCCCGAACTTGCCGAGCGAATGGGAACCGTTACAGCGAAAGAAGTCGCGGCCGAAGGCCTTCACTGGACCTTCTCTCCGGTATTCTGTCTCGGCCGTGATCCGCGCTGGGGCAGAATCGACGAAACATTCGGGGAAGACCCCTATCTGGCCGGTAAAATGGGAGCCGCCGCCGTGCGCGGCTATCAGGGATCGGACGTCAGCGATCCGGAACGCATCATCGCCTGCGCCAAGCACTATATCGCCTACGGAGAAAGCACCGGCGGCCGAGATTCCTACGACGCCCCGGTTTCGATGCGGTCGGTGAGGAGCACCTTCCTCCCTCCCTTCGCGGAAGCTCTCAAGGCCGGAGCCCTCACCGTCATGGCCGGATACGAGCCGATCGACGGACTTCCCTGTTCGGCGCATACAGCCCTCCTCCGCGATATACTGAAAGACGAGCTCGGCCTCAAGGGCTTCGTCGTCACCGATTGGATGAACCTCACCAGCCTCGTGAGCCGCCACCGTCTCGCGGAAAACGCGGAAGAAGCTTCGCGGATCGCAGTGGAAGCCGGGAACGACATGATCATGACGAGCCCGGAATTCTTCCAGGCGACTCTGAATAATCTCGCTGCCGGCAAACTGGACCCGGCCCTCATCGACGACTCGGTCAGGCGGATTCTCCGCGTCAAATTCCAGGCGGGCCTCTTCGACGTCGCCGCAAAGGTGAAAACCCTTCCCATTGCCCTGGATCCGGATGCAGGAAATTCGGAAACCGTATTCGGATGCCCGGCCCACCTCGAAGAAAGCCTCGCATCCGCCCGCGAATCGATGGTTCTTCTGAAAAATAATACAATAAAAGGAATCGAGTCCCTTCCGGTGCGGGGACCGCTCGCAACCGGCAGGACCGGCAGAGTAGTGCGTAAAATCGCTGTCGTCGGACCGAACGCTGATTCAGTGCGAGCTCAGTTCGGCGACTGGACCTTCTTCACCCATCCGGTTCCGCATCTGGATGCCGTCCCGACGTTCCGCGTCACCACGATGCTCGACGGCATCAGGGATCTTGCAAAACAAGAAGGAGCGGAGGTGCTATTCGATAAGGGATGCGACATCTTCGATCCGGAGAAGAACTCGATCAAAAAAGCCTGTGCCATTGCGAAGAAAGCGGACATCGTATTCCTCGCAGTAGGCGATACGCTCATCCAGACGGGAGAAGCCCACGATCGGGCGAATCTCGCTCTTTCCGGAGCCCAGGACGCGCTCGCGGAAGCACTTGCGGCCGTATGCCGAAAAAAAGGCATTCCGCTTGTGTCTCTCTGGGTAAACGGAAAGCCGCTGGAGTTCGCGCGAGTTGCCGACTCGTCCGACGCGATACTGGAAACATTCAACTCCGGAACCCTCGGAGGGAAGGCCGCCGCGGAAATCCTGTTCGGCATTACGGAACCGAAGGGCCGGCTGCCCATATCCTTCCCCCGGACGACAGGCCAGATACCCGTCTACTACAATCAACTGCCCGGCTGGCACGAGGGTAAATACTTCGACTGCGACGAAACCCCGCTTTACGCTTTCGGAGAAGGTCTTTCCTATACATCCTTCCGCTACGATTCGGTTTCGCTCTCGAGCGAAACAATCAGGGAAGGCGAAAGCATAACCGCAACCGTAAGGCTGACGAATACCGGTTCCCGCGACGGAACGGAAACCGTTCAGCTCTATGTTACCGACAGGATCGCAAGCTTGGTCCGCCCTGTCCGCGAACTCAAGGGGTTCGCCCGAGCCCATGTACGGGCGGGCGAAAGCGCAGAAGTTTCAATTCAGTTGGACTGGACCGCCCTCACGCTGGTGGATCAGCACGGGCGCACTATCCTCGAACCGGGCGAATTCGACATACAGGCCGGGCATGACTCCCGCGCAAAAAGCCTCGTCTCGGCGGTTCTCAAAGCAGTATGAAAAAAACCCGCGACAGAAATTCTGTCGCGGGTTTCGCCGGCATCCGACTGGTTCGGATTCGCCGCTCCCGGGTATTAACGCACGGGCATTCGAGCACGGTTTTCACCGAAGCGCTGTCTTCTTACCTTGCCATTCATTCGTCCTTCAACTTGGGCTGAATCTTTCCCCGTGAAAACGCGATGTCGATAACCTCTTCCATTCGTTGCACGGGATGGAAGGAAATTCCCTTTCTGATATGTTCGGGTATATCGTCGAGGTCCCTGATATTCTGATGGGGAATGATGATGTCCTTAATCCCGTTTCTCCTGGCGGCGATAGTCTTTTCCTTCAATCCGCCGATCGGCAACACCTGTCCGGTAAGCGACAATTCGCCGGTCATCGCGAGTGAAGAGCGCAACGGCTTGTCTTTCAGAAGAGACAGCAACGCGATCGCCATGGTGATTCCCGCGGAAGGGCCGTCCTTCGGAGTGGCGCCTTCGGGTATATGCAGATGAACGAGATGTTTTTCGTACCATTCGGGAGTTACGATTTCTTCGGCAATCGCGTAGCGCTTCATCCAGGACCAGGCGATGGACGCTGATTCTTTCATCACGTCTCCCATCTGTCCGGTCAAACTGAATCCTTCCTTGCCGGCGTTCGCTATCGCTTCGATGATGAGAGTATCTCCTCCCATGCTCGTCCACGCAAGACCCATCGCGGTTCCCGGGATGTCGGCCTTCTTTCCTCCGTCCTCGCGGAAGATGGGCTTGCCCAGAAATTTCTCGATGAGCTCTTGATCAGGCGCGAACTTGTCCTTCTCTGTCTTCTCGCCGAACACGATCTCGGTTGCGAACTTCCGGTGAATCTTGTCGAGATTCTTCTCAAAGTTCCGCACCCCTGCTTCGCGGGCATAACCGTTCGCGATGAAAAGAAGCGAATCGTTGGAATACTTCACCTGGTTCTTCTTAAGCCCGTTCTTTTCAAGGCTTCTCGGAACAAGATATTTCTTGGCGATTTCCAGCTTTTCCGTATCGATATAGCCTGAAAGCTGAATAACTTCCGCCCTGTCCATCAGAGGACCTGGAATCGAATCCAGGGTATTCGCCGTGAGGATGAACAGGATGTTCGAAAGATCGTAGGGAAGATCAAGGTAATGATCCCGGAACGATACATTCTGTTCGGGGTCGAGCACCTCCAGAAGCGCGCTCGAGGGATCTCCCTGATAGCTGGAGCCCATCTTGTCCACTTCGTCTATCATGAAGACCGGGGACTTCGTTTTAACGATCTTCAATCCCTGGATGATTTTTCCAGGCATCGCGCCGATGTACGTCCTGCGATGCCCCTTGATCTCCGCTTCGTCGCGCATGCCGCCGACAGAGAACCGGAAGAAGGGCTTGTTCATCGCACGGGCTATCGATTTCCCCACGCTCGTTTTGCCGACGCCGGGCGGGCCCACTAAAAGAATAATAGAACCCTTGGTGTCGCGCCTCAGCTTCCGAACCGCCAGATACTCGATGATGCGTTTTTTTACGTCTTCCAAACCGTAATGATCCCCGTCGAGAATGCCCCGGGCTTCCTTTAAATCCCAGGATTCCGGGTCTGGATCCTTCCAGGGCAGATTTACGATGGTTTCAAGATAATTTCGCGTTACGATGTACTCGCCGGAGTTTGAATCCATCAGCGCGAATTTTTCCATCTCCGCGTCGACGGCTTCCTTTATCTCGCCCTGAAAGTCGAAGGCTTCTATCTTCTCTTTGAACTTCTGATAATCCGAACTCTTGGCATCGGTGGTCATGCCCAGTTCTTCTTTGATAGCCTTCAATTCTTCCCGAAGGAAGTAATCCCGCTGGGTTTTTTCTATACGGTTGTTTATCTCGCTTTGAATTTTCTTTTGTACGCGCAGGAGCTCCTGCTCTTTTTTTATGAAGACAAGAACCTGCTCCATGCGCTGGCGAACGTTCTGCATCTCGAGGATTCGCTGCTGGTCCTGTTTTTCAATATTAAGGATGCTGGCTATAAAATCTGCTATCTTCCCCGGATGATCGATGTTGATCATGTTGAGCCGCATTTCTTCGGAGAAAAGCGGATTGTTCTCCGAGATTTCCTTCATCTCTCCGATCAACGCTCGCGTAAGAGCCTTCACCTCGAAGGTGTCGTCTTCGGTATCGTCGAGATAATCGACAATGGCCAGCAACGGAGAGCGCTCGCTGACGATCTTCCGAACCTTGAAGCGCTTCAGGGTGGAAATGAAGACATTCAACCCGCCGTCAGGCAAATTGATTTTTTTTATTATTCGGGCTACCGTTCCGACCTTGTACAGGTCCGAAACGCCGTGAGGGTCGTTCTCGGTCTCCAGCATGCAAATGCCCAAGAAACCGTCGCCTGCGTATGCTTCTTCGACCATCTTTACGTCATCCTGGTTGTTAACCATTACAGGCGTAAATATGCCGGGAAATATTGGCCTTCCCATCAAGGGAATAAGAAACAGTTTGTTCGGGAGCAATTGTTCGATAGGTACTATGGTTTGATCTGCCATAGAATTAATATCCTCAAATAAGAGGGAAAAGTCAAACAGCCAAGTCTTTGCGCGAAGAAAAACTCATGATACAATCGCCTTCATGAGCGACGCGAAAACACCGTACATTAGACCGAGCTGGGATGAATACTTCATGGAAGTCTGCCATGCAATAGCCAAGAGAGCCACCTGCGACCGCGGGAGATCCGGCTGCGTCATCGCCCGGGACAATCAGATACTCGTAACAGGATACGTCGGTTCGCCGACGGGACTCCCCCACTGCGACGAGGTCGGGCATCAGTTCAAGAAAATGCAGCATGAAGACGGAACGGTCACCCAACATTGTACCCGCACCGTTCATGCCGAGCAGAACGCGATCTGCCAGGCGGCAAGGCGGGGAATATCGATCGAGGGAGCGACGCTGTACTGCAGCATGACGCCCTGCCGGACCTGCGCGATGCTCATCATCAATTGCGGAATTTCAAGAGTAGTGGCTGAGCGGAAATATCACGATTCGGCCGACACAGTAAGCATGTTCTCGCAGGCGGGGGTCGAACTTGAACACATCCGCGACGAGGTGCAGCACTACTCAGGCCAATAAATCGTTCTTTAAATTTGTCTGCAGGAATCCCGTTTAAGCAAAGTAGCCGGAACCCGGATCGATTCCAGTTCGCAGTCGCCGGAAAGCCGGTGCAGAAGGATCTCTGCCGCGGTGTTTCCGATGGTGCGGCTGTCCTGTTCCATCGTCGTCAAGCCCGGCGTCATAAACGAACCCAGATCGTCGCCGTCGAACCCGATAAGCGAAACATCGTGAGGTATATAGATGCCGCTGTCTTCCAGCGCGAGTTTGACTCCGCTGGCCAGGGTATCATTCGAAGCGAATACGCCGGTGAAGTTTGTCGTCCGCTCCAAAAGCCGGCGCGTTGCCTCGTATCCCGACTGCGTATGCCAGAAATGGCTTTCCTCTACGAGATCTTCATCGAACGGAAGTCCGTTATCCAGAAGCGAGTCTTTGTAGCCCTGCAGGCGTTCGAGAGCGGCCGGCGCTGTTTGAAGATACGGACCCGATATATACGCAATTCTTCGATGACCGAGATCGATCAGGTACTGAACCGCGTCCCGGGCGCCCTGTACGTTTTCAGTGATCACCGAACTAATTCCCGCGATCGGTTCGTTTGCCGATACGCAGGATATTCCGGAAGACACCAATCGGGTAATCTCAGGATCGCCGGGAACAGGATTAAGAATAAGAACGCCGTCTACATTGCGAAATCTGCAATGGTCGGTATACGTCATCTTGCGTTCGCCGAGAGTGCGGGAAAGAAACAACAAATCGTAGCCGGCAGATTCAACGACAGTCCTGAAGTTATTCAGGATGTCGCTGAACAGCGGATGCTTAAAGCCCATCAACATGTAATAATCTTCATATATAACGCCGACAAGGTTAGACCTGTTGGTGCTGAGAGTCCGCGCGGTCATATTCGGGGTGTACCCCATTTCCTCCGCCACTCTCAGTATCATAGCCCTGCTTTCCGGGCTCAACCCCCCCGTTCCATTTAATGCCTTGGAAACGGAGGGAGGCGAGAAACCGGTTCGCTGCGCTATGTCATATATGGTTACCATGCCAATACCAGACTTTATAAAACAGAATAAGAGAAACGTTCAAATTCGGCGAAAACTGAATGATTTACCGTATCAACGCAGAACATTCCGGTAAATGCGCCCGTGAAGCCCATGCCTCCGAACTCGTCGGAGAGGACGTTTGCAGACAGCACCGGCCTGAGAACCTTCCACGTTTTTCCATCGAGCGAATAACGGAATCGTCCATCGCTTACATGGACGGTTACTCCGAGCCACAGAGGAACATTCTCCGGTACGGCGACAGGATCGTATTGCGTGAACTGATTGTTAATCATCGTCAATACTTTCACGACCTTGCCGAGTTTTTCATCCCGCGTTACCGCGAGGAGATACTGATTGGTTTCATCGTACCTCCAGCAGAGCCCTGCGAGTTGCTGAAAATTTTCAGGATTGAACTCGAGCTTTGTTTCCGCCTTGAAGGAAAAATCAGTCTGCCGTCGTGCAAGCAGGGTCTGGCCCCAATGCGATACAGGGGACTGTCCTCCGCGAAGACTAAGCCATCCGGGTCTTCTCGCAAGCGAATACGCTTCGGGATCGCGCTCACCTCTGAGATTCTTGAAATCCAGAGGGATGGTTTTCCCGTTGAACGCATACTCGACGCTTCTGGTTGCCTGAGGGAAGGCGCCGGCTTTTTTGTATTCAGGAGCGATAACCGGAGGTTCAAAGCTGTCCGAGGGCCAATTACGAACTGCGCCGTCGGGAAAGAGCTCGGCGCCGGGCTCGGGCTTGAGGTAGGGCCAGTCCTCGATCCATTCGAGTTCTACAATAGAAGTTTCGCGGCCGAGCACGCAGTCCAGGGAGCCGGGAAGCGGCCTTCCGCACAGGAAGGCAAGATAGCTCCGACCGTCCGGGGTGTCGCACCAGCTTGCATGGCCGGATTTCTGAATTCTGATTTCGGGATGGCCGTAGCTCGTAATCAGGGGATTATGGGGATGGAACTCGTAGGGTCCGAACAAATCCTTCGATCGGCCGACGCTCATAGCGTGCTCGTAAGAGGTTCCCCCTCTGCCGCGAAGATGTAGTACCAACCGTTACGGTAATACAGATGAGGGCCTTCGACCATGCCGATCTCGGTGCCCGGATAAATCTTGCGAACTGGACCGACAAGTTTTTGATCCTTCGGGCTGTACTCTTGAAGAAGAATGCCGGAAAACTGATGTTGGCCGGTTTTTCTCCAGTCCCACTCCATGTTTACCAGCCACTTCTGTCCGTCTCTATCATGAAATAGGGACGGATCGAAGCCAGATGAATCAAGGTAGACAGGATCGGACCACGGACCTTCGATGGAAGGCGCGGTTGTAAGATAATTCGGAGTATCCTTCCAGGGTCCAGCGTTCCAAGAGCGAACATTGGTATAAATGAGATAGAAAACACCGTCGGACCAGGAAAGACAAGGAGCCCAGATGCCGCAGGAAGCGAGAGCTCCTTCCATGTCGAGCAATCGCTTCTCTGAAAGGGGAGAAGGAACCTTCTCCCAAGTAACCATGTCCTTGGATGTATGAATCTCCACACCGGGATACCACTCGAAAGTCGAATTCGCGATGTAGTATGTGTCGCCGACCCTCAAGATAGAGGGATCAGCGTGAAACCCCGGTAAAACCGGGTTAGTAACACGCAGCATGAAATGAACTCCTAAAAAGGGTTATTCCTTGACACCGCCGAGGGTGATTCCGGAAATAATAAATCTGGACATAAAGGAATAGAAGATCAGAATAGGAACGATCGAAACCGCGATACCCAGATAAATTCCGCCGTACTCGGTTCGGTAAATATCTCCTCTGAGCTTCTGAACCAACATGGGAAGAGTAGCCTTTGACTCCGTCGAAATGAGAACGAAGGGAGTGAAGAAGTTATTCCATGAACCGACGAAGGAAAAGATCGATTGGGCGGCCAGAGCCGGAGTTACAATCGGAATTACGATGGTATGGAAGGTTCTAAACTCTCCCGCTCCGTCGATTCGGGCAGCGTCGATCAGTTCCATCGAAAGGATGGACTGAAGATACTGCCGAAGAAAGAGCACGGTTCCCGCGGAAGCGATTGTGGGAATTATCAGAGCAAGGTAGTTGTCGGTAAGCTTGATGCGAGCCATGAACTGATAAAAACCGATGAAGGAAAGTGAACCTGGAAGCATCATGATCAACAGGATCAAGCCCCAGAGGAAGCGGCGGCCCACAAAGCGGTATACATGCAGACCGTAGGCGGTCATTGCAGAGAAATACACGCCGCAGAGAGTCATCCAAAAGGCCAAGTACAGGCTGTTGTAGAATCCCTGGGTGATGCTGAAGCCTCGGCTGGTGAGCGCGTTCCAGTTATAGGCAACTTGTTTAAAGCTGCCGGGAAGCATGCTGATTCCCGCATTGATCTGTTCGGTAGAACGGGTCGCGTTTATCAGAAGAAGCCATATCGGAACGATCGCAAGAATAAAGAGCGTGATCATTATACCGTAGACTAAGGTCCGTTTAAGCATTAGGCCGGCTGTATAGGATTTCATGACAGACCTCCTTATTTCGTTTTAACGTGTAATTTGCGAGGATTCTTCAATTCGCTGCGGTCTTGCAGGAAGAAGAATATGATGAGCGCGAGCACGATGGTGATGAGGAATACTCCGATCGAAATCGCCGCCGCGTAGGCATAATCGTTTCGACCCTGGAACGCCATGTTGTACAAATACACGCTTGTGGTCCTGATCTTGAAATCGGGAGCGCCGCGCATATCGGTAAGCAGGAAGGGAATATCGAGCATTTGCATACCGCCGATCATCGAAGTGACCAGGATATAGAGCATCATCGGGCGAAGCATCGGAAGAGTTATGTACCAGGTTGTCTGGCGGCTGTTCGCGCCGTCGACTACCGCTGATTCATAGAGAGAGGCGGAGATGCTGGTAATTCCCGCCATCAGCATGATGACGGTATGTCCGTACCACATCCACCACTGGATGAAGGCGACGATACCGCGCGAGGCCGAGACAGTTCTGAAAAAGTTGAACGCTTCCTGAACGACCTGCCCGTCGCGTACTACTTCGCGATACAGTCCCAAACCGTTCAAAAACTGATTGACCGGTCCGAGAGGATATCCGAATAAGCTGCGGAACAGAAGAGCCACGGAAGCGGCTGTAAGCAAGTTCGGCATGTAGATAACCGCTCTGAACAATCCTTTAGCCTTTAGATTAAGACGAAGATCTGAAAGCCAGATCGACAGGATTAAAGCGATTCCAAGCTGGGGCGCGAAGTTCAAGCCCCACATGATGAATGTATTTTGCACGGCTCCCCAGAAATAGGGATCCTGAATTAATTTCGCAAAATTTTCGAGACCAACAAACGTAAAGTCTGATCGGAGCCCCCGCAAATCGGTAAACGCGAGCAGGAACGTGTAAACAGTCGGATAAAAGCTGAACGCAAAGTAGACCACCACGAACGGCAATACGAAGGCGTATCCCCATCGGTTGACCCGCCGTTCGGTACCTACGGCTTTGGACTTCATTGGTTTCCCCCCATGAAAAGAATTAGGAACAAAAAAGGCGCGGATCTGGAAAACCCTATCCGCACCTCAGTGTGTACGTGAAAAAATCGTCGGAAGAATCTCGGATTTGTTTAATCCCTGAAAGGAATTAAACAAATCCTTGTCGAACGATTCTGTCAGAAATTAGAGGCCGAGCTGGGCGCTAACCTGGCTCTTGAAGTCTTCGATAGCCTGATCGCGGGACTTTTCGCCTTCGATATAGGCAGTAACCGCTTCGTTGAAGAGTCCTTCAACAGCCTGGTCGGTTCCCTGGGTCAGCTTTCCGTCAACAGCCTTCGCCATTTCGACGAAAGATGCATAGTGATTCTGTCCGCCGAGGAAGGGTTCGGCATAGCTGTCTTTGATCTTGGCGGTGACGTTGTTGTTGGAAACGACGTCTCCGGTATCCTTCGCCCAGCGCTCGAGGAAGCCGTCGTCGGAGGTTACGTACTTGATGAAGTCTTTAGCAGCCTGTACGTTCTTTGTTCCCTTGTAAGCGGCAACCCAGGTACCACCCCAGCGATAAGGAGCGGGTCCGGGAATCATTGCCCAGTCGCCAGCGGTGTCGGGAGCATTGGTCTTGAGAACATAGTGGAGACCCCAGGTCGGGAGGAGGTAGGAGAATACTTCTACGTCTGCGCCCTTTTCGTCCTTGAGTGTTCCCTTCATACCGGCAAACCAGCCTTCCGACCACTGACCGGCGCGGCCTTCATAGCCTTTCTGCTTGAGGGTTTTGGCCATGTCCATGTAGGAGATCATAGCAGGATCGATCACGAGCTTTCCGTTCACGACCCAGGGGTCTTTGCGGGCGCCCTTGAAAGGCATGAACATATCGCCGGTGGAGGATACAACGACGCATTTTCCACCGGATTTTTCTTTCAGGACAGCGGCAGTCTCAACGAACTTGTCGAGGTTAGCCATGTACTTCTGAACTTCAGCGGGATCATCGGTTCCAAGGTATTTTTTCGCGAGGCTGCGGCGATAGAACATAGCGCCGGGAGTTGCCTGCCAGGAAAGACCATAAACCTTGCCGTTATAGGTTCCGACTTCGATCGGATAGGCAAGCTGCTTTCCCTTGACTTCGTTCGCGAGATCGGTCAGGTCCAGGAGGAGTCCGGATTCGATATACTTGCGTACGAATGCGTCTTCAAGAGCGAAAACGTCGGGAGCACCCTGTCCGGAAGCGAGAACCGGGTCGAGCTTGTTGGGGAACTGATCCGTGGGGGTCAGCGAGTAGTCGATTTTTACGCCGGGTTTGTCCACGGTGTAATATTTGTCGATCATGGTCTTCAACTCATCAGTGAATGACCAAACCACGAGTGAGCCTGTTCCGGCGTCTTTCGCCGCTTCGGCTTTCTTGGCGCATCCGCTCAGTAAAAGAACCGCAGCAGCGCACACAATAAGGATTTTCTTCATCTTTCTCTCCTCTTTTCTGTTTGACAACCGATTGCCAAAAACCGGCAACCGGTTGCCTTTCATTGACCCATACTACACCCCTTCAAAACGGGCTGTCAAATGGTTTTTTACAGTATTTTTCCGGGTAAACCGGTTAACACACATCTTCTCTCAGGGAATCTTTTTTTCATTTCTCAAAACAGAGCGGATAAAAACACCGCTCGGAGACAATTCTTCGAGCTTCCACCCGCCTTTTGCCTCGCGGTCGACATTGAACTGGAGAACTCCTGAATCCTCGCCTTTATTGTTCACCGACCAATTCACCCAGGAGATATTGTTCTTTTTTAAAAAGGACATCCATTCAAGCGTCTCTTCAGGGAAAACTCCGCCGCCGCCCGTATCCTGCGTGGTTCCCCACTCGGTTACGAAAATGGGAAGTCCAAGAGACAAGGCCTTTTCAACTTTTGCGCGCAACTCGTCTCCATGGCTTCCCGCGTAAAAATGCAGGGTATACAATATATTGTTAAAACTGGTTATCGGATCTTCCGCGGCTATATCTACGTCGCGGCTCCAGGTCGGAGTACCCACAATAATGATGTTGTCGGGGTCGTACTTGCGTATTTCCGCGATTACAGCCTCTGCATAGGGCTTTATCGCTCCGGACCAGGTGACGTCGCTGCCGTTCGGTTCATTGCAGATTTCGTAGATAATGTTGGGAAGATGTCCGTATTCTTTAGCTATGCCGGCGAAAAATTCCAGAGCCCGGTCCTGATAGGCCCTCGGATCCCTGTCGCGATGTACATGCCAGTCGACGATCACATAGACGCCTGTTTCTCGCGCGGCCTCGATTGAATCGATCACCCTCTGACGCAAAGCGGGATTAGTGATATAACCGCCTTCGGTCAAATACATCGCGGCCCGCCAAACCTGAGAATTCCAGTCGTCGCGAAGCCAGCCGAGAACTGCAGGAGTCGCATACTTTCCATGCCATTGCAAACCGTGGGAACTCATCCCCCGCAGCTGAACCGGCTGTCCTTCGGAATTGCACAGATTCGTTCCGATCACCTGAAGCTGGCCGTACCGTTCCACTACGGTGCGTCCTTTTTTATCTACCGCCAGCCTGGTATCCTTGTATCCGCAGCCTGAAAGAACGAATACCGCGTACACTACTGCGGCAGCGCATATCACGACGCCTGCGTTCCGAAACCGGCCGTGCCGATCAGCAGGTAAAAACATCCCCATTGAAAACCTCCTCGTTAGAGGAAAGTATAACATGGGTTTCTTATTTGTTGGATCAGGAAACTAATTTTTTACAAAAAACAGATGTATTTATTTGAAAAAACGATGCTCACAATATCACGCGGCAGAAACAGGTTAGGAAAAATCGACGACCTGAAGATAGGTTCGCCGGTATTCGAGCGGGGACATTCCGGTACAGCGATGGAATATGCGAGAAAATGAGAATTGGTTTGCATAGCCGAACCAGGCGGATATATCGCCGATCGAACGATCGGAAGAAATGAGCATGCCGGAAGCTCCTTCGATCTTGAGCCGGGTGAAGTACTGGCCTGGAGTCATGCGCACCTCGCGGCGGAATATGCGAATAAAATGCTCAGTCGACAAGCCGAGCTTCCATGCCAGGTCTTCTATCTTTAACTGTTCGCGCACCTGCTTCTGCATAATCGCCAGAGCTTTTTCGACATGCACTTTTTCGACATGAGATCCATGAAGAGCAGGTCCCGGCCCGGCAGACTCCCCTGCCGCCGCGGAATCCTTTGATGAAACCGGTTTAAGGATCGGGGAGCCCTGCAAGCGGGAACCGCTCGATGAAACAGCGTCGTCTGAAGAGAATTCCGTAATACGCTTGGACTGAAGAACATTAACGGACGGAAGGGGAGATCCGGAAGATTCGACGTCTGCCGGATCGATCCGTCCGAACCATCGCCATAGAAAACTCGACAAGAGGTGCCGGGCAGAATCCCGGAGAGCAGGATCGGGGGAGCGGGATAATTGAAGCAAATCTTCAAATTGAAAGCGGAAATTAGGATTTACGGTCAAAACAGTGTGCCGGGAGAAAAGGACGGAATCCAGTCGTTCTCGAAGCCGGACGTTCTCCGCCGAGGCGTCTTCGCCGAAGGCGAATAAAAACGCATACCAGGAAAGAGGACGCGAAACCGCTTCGGGTACTATGGAATGAAATTCGCGCGGGCCGGTCAGAAAAAGCCTGCCTCCTGAAATCGGATAGCGCGTGCTATTGCAGCGAAAGGATCCTTCGCCTTCGAGGAAGAAATGTATTTCGAATTCCTTCGATCCGTGTGCGTGGTATCTACCGTGCCAGGACAGGCGATCGCCCCCGGCGAGGCGGTATACAAAGACCGAATCGGTTATTTCCATAGACAGAATATACGCTGAAAACGCTGAAATATCAATTTCGGATATATAAAATCAGATTCGCCCATACCCATCTGAACGGGAGGGCCCTATACTCAGGATATCTGGAGGAGCGAAAGATGAAGACAGTGGCCGGAATCGATATGGGAACGCAGAGCATGAAGGTGATTCTCTACGATTACGAATCGAAGAAGATTGTGGCTTCGGCCCAGGAAGCAATCGATCTCATCGCGGAAAACGACGGAACGCGCGAACAGAAGGTC
Organism: Teretinema zuelzerae; assembly: GCF_021021555.1. Classification (NCBI taxonomy): domain Bacteria; kingdom Pseudomonadati; phylum Spirochaetota; class Spirochaetia; order Treponematales; family Treponemataceae; genus Teretinema; species Teretinema zuelzerae. Next base: position 660,161 of record NZ_JAINWA010000001.1, read on the forward strand.
GAGTGGTACGACGAAGCCCTGAAAAAATGCTTCAGCTCTTTCTCAACCGAACAGCGCGCCTCTATCGCGGCGATCGGAGTCTCCGGCCATCAGCACGGCTTTGTTCCCCTGGATGCTGACGCGAAGCCCCTGTACAACGTAAAACTATGGAACGATACCTCTACCGTGGAAGAATGCAGGATTTTAACGGAAGCCGCAGGCGGAAACGATGCTGTGGTATCCGAGGTATGCAATCTGATGCTTCCCGGTTTCACCGCTCCGAAAATTCTCTGGCTCAAGCGGCACAAACCCGAGGCTTTCGCCCGGCTTAAATACATCATGCTACCTCACGACTATTTGAACTTTCTCCTCACTGACACATATACCATGGAATGCGGCGACGCATCCGGAACCGCGCTGTTCAACGGAATCCGTAAACAGTGGTCTTCACGTATCTGCAGCCTTGTGGATCCAAAACTGGTCAGTCTCCTTCCTGACCTCACCGAATCCGGCAAGGCTGCCGGGAAGGTTTCCCGGAATGCGGCCGAGCTGTACGGCATTCCGGGAGACATTCCTGTTTCATCGGGCGGCGGAGACAACATGATGGGAGCGATCGGCACGGGAACCGTAAAAGACGGATTCCTCACCATGAGCCTGGGAACGTCGGGAACGCTGTACGGCTATTCCGACAGCCCGCTCTCCGATCCTGAAAAAGGACTTTCCGGATTCAACTCCTCGACGGGGGGATATCTCCCGCTGTTGTGCACCATGAACTGCACCGTTGCGACGGAAGAAACCAGAGCCCTCTTCGGTCTGGATGTAAAAGAATTCGACGCCTGCGCCGCAAAGGCTCCGATCGGATCGGAAGGAGTCGTATTCCTCCCCTTCTTCAATGGAGAGAGGACTCCGAACCTCCCGAACGGAAGGGCGAGCATCTGCGGTCTTTCATCGGCGAACTCGTCCCGCGAAAACATTGCCCGAGCGGCCATGGAATCCGCGATCTTCGGCATGAGGATCGGGCTCGAAGCCTTCCAGGCATTAGGATTCCGCGCACGGGAAATCAGAATAATCGGCGGCGGTTCGAAGAGTCCTTTATGGAGAGAAATCGCCGCGAACGTGATGAACCTTCCGGTTAAGCGTCCCGCAAGCGACGAAGCCGCGGCGATGGGCGCGGCGGTTCAGGCGCTGTGGTGCATGAAGAACGAAGCGGGAACTCCGGCGGATATCGGAACTCTCACCGACGAGCATATCGCGATCAGGGAAGACGGCTGCGTGCAGCCGGACCCTGCCGCGGCGGCGGCCTACGATAAGGCATACCGCGAATACAACAGGTATTTGGGAGCGTTGGCTCCGCTGTATCGATAACAGACACAAGCATTAATGGAGGTGCAGTATGTCGTATTTCAAAGGCAACAAAGAATATTTCCCCGGAATCGGTAAGATCGCTTACGAGGGACCTACATCAAAGAATCCCCTGGCGTTCAAGTACTACGATCCGGAGAAGGTGGTCGGCGGCAAGAAAATGAAGGACATCCTTCGCTATGCCACCGCGTATTGGCACTGCTTCTGCGGCGACGGTGCGGATCCCTTCGGCTCGTCAACCCACGATTTCCCCTGGAACGGAACTCCGGATCCAATGGCGAACGCCGAAGCGAAAGCGGACGCAGCCTTCGAGTTCATCACGAAGATCGGAACCCCCTACTACTGTTGGCACGACCGCGATATTTCCCCCGAAGGAAAGACCCCGGACGAAAGTTTGAAGAATCTTGAGAAAATCACCGACGGACTCAAGAAGCGACAGGATGAAACCGGCGTAAAGCTTTTGTGGGGAACCGCAAACGCCTTCTCCAGTCCCCGCTTCATGAACGGAGCCGCGACCAACCCCGATTTCGAGGTTGTAGCGCACGCCGGAGCGCAGATCAAGGCAGCGATCGACGCGACCATCAAACTCGGCGGACAGGGATACACCTTCTGGGGCGGACGCGAAGGATACATGAGCCTTCTCAACACGAACATGCAGCGCGAAAAGGACAATCTCGCCCGTATGCTCATCATGGCCCGCGACTATGCCCGTTCGAAAGGATTCAAGGGAACATTCTACATCGAGCCAAAGCCGATGGAGCCCTCCAAGCACCAGTACGACTTCGACGCGGAAACCGTAATCGGCTTCCTGAAGGCGAACGGTCTTGAAAAAGACTTTGCTCTCAACATCGAAGCGAACCACGCCGAACTCGCCGGACACGATTTCTACCATGAACTGACCGTAGCGGTAGACAACGGAATGCTCGGCTCGATCGACGCAAACCGCGGCGACCCCCGAAACGGATGGGACACCGACCAGTTCCCGAACAGCGTGTTCGAAACGACTCTCGCCATGCTCGCGGTTCTCCGCATGGGCGGCTTCAAAACCGGCGGACTGAACTTCGACGCGAAAATCCGCAGAAACTCCACCGACCCGGCAGACCTGTTCATCGCCCACATCGGCGGCATGGATGTATTCGCCTACGGTCTTGAGAAAGCACAGGCCATCCTCGACGACGGACGCCTTGTCAAGATGGTGAAAGACCGCTACGCATCCTTCGATTCCGGCAACGGCAAGAAATTCGCCGACGGCAAGATGAAGCTCGAAGAACTTGCGGCCCTGGCAACCAGCTACGGAAAGATCGGCCTGACTTCCGGAAAGCAGGAACTCTACGAAAACATCTTCAACGAAATCGTAATGGGCAGATAATTCGCCCGCTACATTTCAATGAGAAAACCCGCCGGCATCCGAAAGGAAAGCCGGCGGGCTTTTTTTTAGCGTCTATCTTGCAAGACGCGTTACGTTTACAGGGAGGGGAAGCAGTTACGTTTCCCGCCGGCAGGATTTACATACCCTGCCGGTTCTACAGGTTAGCAAGCAGCCATGCCTTGAACTCCTGATAATCCGTCGACATGGGAGAAGATCTATCGGGAAGCGTTAAAACCTTTTCAAGGCGTTCCGGCAAAGACGGGTCGCGGCCGATCGCTTCCTTGACGGTTTCGCCGAATTTCGCCGGATGAGCCGTTTCGAGAATGAGCCCAACGCAGGTTTTATCCGAACAATCCTTCGCCCATTCAGGAGCGGTCTCGGGGCAGCCGACGAGACCGGGTTTTCCGGGCGCGTTGCTGCGGCCGGAAAGGAGATCGCGCATCGCGCCGTTTCGAACATCGTCCCAGGCTTTCCAGGCGACGGCTCCGTGAGGATCGATGATGTAGCCGGTGCGCTTGTTGCAGGAGCGGATCGCTTCCATAGTGCCGGCGTCGTCGGTCCAATAACCGGCGATGACGCTGCGCGCTTCTTCCAGCGAATACATAGCGGACATTCGCTCGAAGTTGCTCGGAGCGCCTACGTCCATCGCGTTCGAGAGGGTTGAAACCGAAGGGCGCGCCTTATACTCGCCGGTCTGGAGCCAATCGGGAATCGTTCTGTTCGAGTTAGTAGCGGCGATGAAGCCGCGAATGGGGGCTCCCATTTTACGAGCCATCAAGCCTGAAGTGAGGTTGCCGAAGTTGCCCGAGGGAACGGTTACGATCAGAGAAGGATCGTCGATTTTGCAGTCGTAGCGGCAGCGGTCGCGAACCAGCAAAGAACCGTATATATAATAGAAGGATTGCGGCAAAAGACGCGAAATATTGATGGAATTCGCCGAAGAGAGCCTGAGTTTTGCGCGCAGCGCCTCGTCGGTAAAAGCGGTTTTTACGAGTTTCTGGCAGTCGTCGAAGGTGCCCGATACTTTCAGAGCGCGGACATTTCCGTCGAAAGTGCACAGCTGTTTTTCCTGGAGGGGAGAGATTTTTCCTTCGGGATACAGGATTGTTACATCGATGCCCTCCACTCCGTGAAAGGCGCTGCCTACGGCGCTCCCGGTGTCTCCGGAGGTGGCGACCAGAATATGCAGGGGTTCGTTTTCGTTGCGGTTGAACCAGGACATCATCCGAGCCATGAATCGAGCTCCGAAATCCTTGAACGCGCAGGTCGGTCCGTGGAAAAGTTCCAGCACATAGGTTGTCGGGTCGATCGGCGTCACAGGAGCCGTAAACGGATAAGCGTCGGCTATGATCGCCATGAGCTCCTCGTCGGGGATTTCGCCTTCCATGAACGGACGGGAAACTTCATAGGCTATATCCCGAAACGAGGGAACGGGATTACGCAGCAGAAAAGACCGGGGAAGCTCAGGAAGGGAGAGAGGGATATATAATCCGCCGGTTTCAGGGTCCATTCCCCGAAGAACCGCTTCACCGAAAGAAACCTGTCGGGACGGATCCCGCGTATCACGATATTTCATGGAACCCACTATATCACGGACGAGCGCCCCGGAGCAACGGAAAAAGAACGGCTCATTGCGCAAGAGTTTCAAGACGAAAACTGAAAGATACGAACGCTCCGGCGCTTCTTCGATACTGTCCGAACTCGGTCGGCAGCGGCCCGCCCGGCGCGCTGAGCGAAGTCATGAGAACACCGCCCGGAAATAGAGAGAGCTCATGGGATCCGCAGACGATAAAGCCTCCGTCCAACAGAGATTGCGTCCAAGATACATCAATGATTGATGAAATCGAAGGAAAAGGGTGACGAACGCGACCCCGCATAACCCGGGTGAATGACGGCAGATTCGCATGCTCGGAGTATCCGAGAAGACAGAGATATGAAAGAACTAACGAAATTTCAGTCGAATTCCGTCCGTACGGAAAATTAGAGGCTTCTATTTCAAAATTGAAGGTCTGCCCTGCTTCTGTTTCCGTCCAATCGCCGTCCGTGTCTACGATTCTTCCAGAACTTGCAAGCCTTCCTCCCGTCCACGCGGCCGAAGCACTCCAGGACCAGTCAGGTTGACGAAAATCGAACGACAAGCCGGCTCCGACGACGGAATTGCTTTGCTGGCGCTCATCCAAATAAAACGTATTGGAAAGATAGTCGGTGCGGTAATATTTGAAAAGACGCGCGGGGGTACGGTCGGGTCCTGCGAATCCGAAAAAAGCAATGGAAAACGGATCGACGGGCACAATCGCCGAGGCGAAAAACGCCGGTTCGAATTGATACTGTTCCGAACCGCCTAGAAATACGATCGAGTCCAGCTCGTACGTCGAATCTATCAGAGATACTTTAGTATCTATTCCATGCCGGTTGAATAAAGGATCGTTGTAAACAGGCGAAGCGAATCGCGGCGAAAACGGGAGAAAGACCGCTTCAAAATCGCACACAGACGTTCGATTGGAGACGCGAAACAGCTCGAAGCGATCGGATCTAATCAATACTGGAGAGAAAAGTTCATCAGGCTCGAAGGAACCTGAAAGCCAACGCGCCGGATCAGCGACCCGTGCAGGATATCCAGTTCTACCCGCTGAAATTTCAACGCTTCCGAATATCCGGCTGATAAGAAACTCGTCCACGCTGACCAGCTGTTCCCCGGAAGACGAAAGAAAGCTTGCGGCGCCCCAGTTGAGCTTCCAGGATGAAAACGATACGTCGCCCGCAGCTGAAAAAAGAGAGGCTCCGCCGGGTATTTCACAAAAAAACGGATCGGACGCGTTCTCGAAAAGCACATCCGCGCGGGATACAGAGACCAAAGAAAACCGGCTCTGCATCGGCTCGGCGCCGTATATTTCGAGACAAAGCGACAGAGCCCCAAGTAACCAAATAAAAGTCCGCGCTCTACAAAAGAACATTCCGTATCCTAACACGAGTTGCGTAAAAAAAGGCGGTCTTAAAAGACCGCCTTTCCTGCAAGTTATTTATTACATTAACCGATGCTGATTATTTCATCCAGTCGATCAAAGCCAACTGATCAGCCGAAAGTTGTTCGGGCTCATCCCACATAGTGATTATCGGGAACATGATTGTGTTATCCTCTTCCCAATAACCTTCATCAGGGAACGCCGAGTCGGGAACATTGAAAAGTTCTTCAACCCGGTCAAGTTTTATCTTCAGGGCGACTCCAAAATACTCGGTAGTGGCATTGATATCTGTCAACGTTATTATCTTGGAATCGTCAAAAGTAATTCCGTAGAACTTCAATCCCTCGGGAGAATCTGCAGTTCCTGTTGTTTCGAACAACTTGGCCGGGTTCAGAATATCCGTGGACCACAACGCGGATGGAGTGCACTCCCAAGCTCCTTCAGTAGAAGAAGTTGAAAGAAGAGCGGTTATAGCCCCCCCTTCGATCGCGGCGGGATTGACGTAAAGAGATCCTCCGTTTGCGACGGAAGTACGCAGTTTACCGACAAGAACATCCGCCTCGCCGAGAGACGATACGACCATGTCGACGGATTCGGGAGCCGTCATTGCGAGTAGCATGCCGGAAAGAGTCGTTTGATCTTTTACGTCCGAGGCGAAAAGGGTCAAAGCATCCGAGAAATCATCCATCGCATCGATGAAGGTGTTCTTCGAAGCCGAACGCGATGATTCGCTGGTGGTTCTATTACCCAGCAAGCCGGCGGCGATGGGATTCTCCTGCTTGTACAGGGCGGCTAGAACTTTGTCCTCGCCGTCGGAATTCCAGAATTCATTTTGCATGAACGCGATGGAGTAATCGAGGTTGTACGAGGACAGAAGTTGCAGCAGGGACTTGCTCATCTGCATGGACGCGGAAAGAGCCTTCAGTTCCGCCTTGCGGATTGCGAACGCAGGCATCTCGCCGCTCGCATCGCTTGAATCTCCGGTTAGTACCCTTGAGCTCGTTTCATAGTCGGTTTCATAGTCGGTGTCCACATCAATCGCATCAGATGATGATCCTTCGGCGGTTCCAAAGAACGGAAAATCGATATTGACGTTGAAATCGGGAGTATATGCTGCGATCAAATCGGGAGGCAGCGTTATGTTCGCAGAATCGGGAAGAGAATCGATGAGAGAAACCACCCGGTTGAAGCGCTCACCGTACATTCCCGCGAGCACAGAGTCGAGCATGCCGTTGAAACCGCTTGCGTTCCGGCTGATAAGATTCAGGATAAGGAGAATAGGATAAGCAGATGTAGAAGTATAATCCTTAGATTCGCCGTAAACGCCGCCTAAAGAACCGTAGACAGTTGACGCCCATGCGGGTGTTTCCAGAGCAGGAAACATCTCAAAGTTCGCGGTGTCGAGAATATCTGATCTCACATAGCAAAGAGCTGCGTCATAGGGGTACAGATTGTCTGAAGGAGAATATTCAACACCGTCATACGTAAAATGTTCAGCATAATACGATCCCTGTGCGTTCGGTGTAAACGTTCCATAACCCCAGAAATAATTCATATTGGAGTCATACCCGCTCACAGATGAATCAGAGGTATAATCATTAGTTTCAACAAAGTCGCCGCGGATAAACCAATATGGGTCTTCTCCTGACGTTGGGGCGAATCCCCAATAAGTGTTGTAATATTTTGCGTTGAACCACTTATCCGAAAAGAGATCGTTCATGTTGCCGGGATAGCTTGCCATCCCGATGCGGTCTTTCATCAGAGAAACAGTGTCCGGATCAGTGGAAATGGAGACAAGGCTCATAAAGGCATACCAGAAGGTGGTTTGAGAATTAGACTCGTCTTTCTGATACGCGGCTTCGAACTTGGTCATCGCCAGGTTGAAATCTTTCTCAACGAGAGCGGCGATTCCTTCATTGAGGAGGGCTTCAGCGTCGGAAGAGACAGGAAGCTCGAACCCTACATTTACAGTCTTTGAAGTAGAAAGAAATCCGGTCTTATTCTTCACGGTTACGCTGAAAAAATAATTACCGGCTTCTGTAATCGACACGGAAGCGGAGGCCGTAGTCGCATTCGATATCGCAACAGAAGGTCCTGAAAGCTGAGACCAGAGAATCTCCGTATCGGTTGCTGCGGTAATGTCGGCAGAGAGCGTTACGGTTCCAGCCGCTGTCAGTTTCGAAGGACTTGCCGAGACGCTGACGACGGGGGCGGTTTCGGTAAGAACCGCGTCGACAGCATCGGCTATGTCGCTGCCCGCCTCAGCGGCAAGGTCGCTGTCGGTTTCTTCGACTGCTGCGGTCATAGCCGTAGAAGTTATTTCAACGTTCGCGTTTACTTTAACGGTCGCGGTGATCTGGCTCGCAGCGATAACGACGAGTGCGGACGATACATTGTCAGACCCTGCGACGGCCTGTACGGCAGCTTTCGCCAAGTCGTCGGCGTTTGCTGTCGAAACGCCGGAAAGAGCTGCGGCGAGAGAAGCTTTCAAAACAGCCTGTTGATAAGCTTCTTCGAGGGAGATGGAAGCGCTAACGGAAGCCGATACAGATACGGACACCATATCCGCGGCGGAGATTTTATCCATTGCCGCATTTGCGAGAGCAGTGTTTACGGAAGTCGAGACCGAGACTAGAGAGCCCTTAACGGCGACGGCTGACATTGAGCCCTCGAGAATGCCGGCAACAGCGTCTTTCATGGAGACATCGGTATTGCTTCCGACGGATTTCACCTTGGCATTCGACTCCAAAACCGCGACGGATTTCGTCACCGAAACAGATACGGCAGAGTCCGCGACTGCAGAGAGAACGGCATTGGCATACACAACCGTAACAGTAACGTTAGAGACTGCTTTTAAGGATGCGACCGCTTCAGCGGGAGGAAGGGAAGCGACAACCGCAGTAACAGATGCTTCGGATATAGAACCGACGGCATCCGTCAGAGTCTTTCCGGAGCTGAGCTTTGCTTTCCGTTCCGGCTTCCCCATGGACTCAAGGGCGCTCTTCGCGCTGATCTCGAAGACGTCGGCTTTCGCGGCATTACCAAGATTTTGAGTTCCCGCAGCTGCACCCGCAATCATCGACGGAAGTATTTTATCGAGCTCCTGCGATGCGGCAAGGCCGTCTGCGGCGATGCGAGCCGTAGCCGCTGCCTTGATCGCGGCAATCTGGTCTGAACCGACAGCTCTGATTGAAGCCGCAGGGGCGGCAGCCAGGGCCGAGCCGAGCTCATTGACAACCTGTTCTGCCAGGGTAGCCTCCGGGTCCGTGTTATTATCCGTTGTCGACGGATTAGGACATCCGGTCATGAGCGCGAAAACGGCCGCCAACGCGAGCGTTGCGGCGATCTTCGATTTAATCATTTTCATATCGTCTCCCTATAAATAGAAATATTTGCTATTATTCTATACCAAGTCCATGCCGTTTACATAGCGTTTACATCAAAATCACCAAGAAAATGATACAGAAAGTCCGGTTCCGGCGAACAGCAGAGTCGCCGGGTCCAGGTCGCCGAAGATATCATCGATAGACTGCGAATCGCCGCCGGAGGGATTTTGGGAGGATTCCTCAACGACTGAAAATAAAGTCGAGGGAAACCTGCCGATCAGGCGGAAGGGCGTGATCGAAAGACGGGAAGACGGCGTGAAGGACGCAGACGCATATAACAGCGCGAAACAGTCCGTCCCGGTGGAATCGGGATGGCTCCAGGTAGAAACACGCGACGACTCTATTGTCTGAAAAACGAAATCGAAGGTTCCTGCGATCGCGGCTCCGGCGGCCCCGGCGCAGGAAATAGAGAAACGCCGTCCTTTCCGTTGAACGTTCCAATACGCGCCGGCAAGCGGAATCCCCATATCAGCAGAACCCTGTGCGGAAAAAACGGTGTATCCGAACAGCCCTGCCACGGCAGAAAAATCCATGGTCCCCTGCAGCCAGCCTCCGAACAGTCCAGCCTGCCTCGTCCCCGCCGCTCCCCCGATGAATAACGCATCCGCTGATCCGACAGAAACGCGTTCAATCGAAGCCGAAGCATTCGCGTAGGCCGAAACAAGAGATGCGGAAAACACGCCGAATTCAGTGCCGACTGAAACCGAAGACAGAGGAAGGCTTTGAATCTGAAAATCCTGTCCTTCCAGAGTTCCTGAAATCCGGGGAATGAAAAGAGCTGAAAATCCGAGTCCTATTTCCTGATTACCCAGCGAGAAGGGAAAATAAAAAGAAGCGAAAGGCGCAGGGGGAATTTCAACGGAAAAGGCTGAAAGCAAAGGCGGCGCGAAGGCGCAGCCGACGATCGTTTTTATCGGGCCTGCTTCGAATCCGACAATCGCAGTTCCCCAGGTTTGCTCGCGGCGCTGAGGCGACGAGCCGACCAAAAGCAAGCCTTCAATTCCGGAAGGATCGGAAAAATACGCTCCCTGGGAAAGGATGGCATTGCTTCCAGAGATCCAGGGAGCCCATGAAAAAGGCGTAATCTGGTCACCGTAGGCAGAAACCAAGCACAGCTGAGTCAGCATGGTACACAGAAGAATAAAACGATATAAACGGCGCATACCCGTAACAGTCTATCACATTATCGCGTCAGCGGGTCGGCGCCCTTTCGCGATCGACTCGCCCCCGTCTCCCTTATTAAAACAAAAACCGCCCTTGCGGGGCGGTTTTCGTTTTTTGGAGATGGGGGGAGTCGGCTTTCATTCGCCGACGTCCTGTCGGCTCATTCCAGCCCGCGCTCAAGGGCTGGCGCGCGCGTCCGGCGCGCTTTTCCTCCCGCGGGTCGGCGCCCTTTCGCGATCGACTCGCCCCCGTCTCCCTTATCAAAACGAAAACCGCCCTTGCGGGGCGGTTTTCGTTTTTGGAGATGGGGGGGGAGTCGGCTTTCATTCGCCGACGTCCTGTCGGCTCATTCCAGCCCGCGCTCAAGGGCTGGCGCGCGCGTCCGGCGCGCTTTTCCTCCCGCAGGTCGGCGCCCTTTCGCGATCGACTCGCCCCGTCTCCCTTATCAAAACAAAAACCGCCCTTGCGGGGCGGTTTTCGTTTTTTGGAGATGGGGGGAGTCGAACCCCCGTCCTGAAGAGAGATGCAGGGGCGTCTACAGGTTTAGCGATGCGAGTTGATTGTCGGGATCCGGTGGCAGCACCGCAAGCGTCGGCTCCGTATCCTGGTTAAAGTCCCTCCCGCTGTTCAGGCCCGGCGGAAAGCAAGCTCCGGTTGGCGTCGGAAGGTCCGGATGCTTCGGAGCAGCATCATCCGGTTTCCGCGCTCTGCTGCTTACGCGGCGAGAGCGTAACTGTCGTTAGTTTCGGCAGTTATAAGTTTTGCCCGTTCAGAGGACAGGCGGCCTCACCTGCAACCCAAGCAACAACCTCCACAGTCGAAACCGGTGCACCCCCGAGAAAACTGATATAACCTCGGAGAGGTTATATCAGTTTTCTCTTCGAGTTTCGTCCTTCCGGACAAAACTCGCGACATGAAAAATCATAGCGTTTCAAGGGTTAAGATACGGAGTTAGGGGGCAGGTGTCAAGGTGCCCCGGATTTTCTTTTGGAAGGGATGGGTGCGGGAAGGGAAACTTTTTCTTTGAAAGAAAAGGTTTCTCTTCCAGCGGAATCGGATATTCAAGGTCGTTCCTTTTTTTTCCGATAGTAACCGTATACGGGAGGATTATTGTACATGAACAAAAAATACGGTTGTCTGGCGTTTTCGCTTCTTCTGGCGGCCTTCGCCGCGCATGCGCAAAGCGAGATTATCAAGCTCGACGCTTCGATTTCCTGGTACGGAGCCGATTTTCACGGCAGGCCGACTTCCAGCGGGGAAATTTTCGATATGAATGCGATGACGGCGGCTCACAAAACGCTTCCCTTCGGCACTATGCTGGAGGTTGTCAACCTGGATAACGGAAAAAAAGCGGTAGTGCGGGTGAACGATCGCGGGCCCTTCGTGGACGACCGCGAGCTCGACGTTTCCAAGGCGGCGGCCGAGCAGCTGGGCATCATAGAGTCGGGGTTGGGCAGGGCGTCGATTCGAAAAATAGGCGCTGAATCCGCGGTTGCGGCTGTTGAACAGAAGGCTGTTGAACCAAAATCAGCCGATCCCGAACCGCTGAGCAAGGAATCCCGCGAGAAGCTTTCTACGCCGGCTGAGGCCGCCCCGAAGGCAGCTTCAGGCTCTGTCACCTGGCGCATTCAGCTGGGGTCTTTTTCCCGCGAGGAAAACGCGACCCGCCTGGTGGTGCGCCTCCGCGAAGCCGGCTTCGATCCCGCGTTCGAGAAGTTCGGCGAAATGACGAGGGTCGTGCTTGCGGGCGTTCAGAACGCCCAGCTCGACGATGTCAAAGCCCGATTGAAAAAAGCAGGCTATGGCGACTGGATCGTCAAACAGGAATCCTGGTAAGGATATTCGCATCAACGCGTTACGCGCTTCCCCGTCGGGAGCGTCCCGCAGCTCCTTCGCAACTCCGATTGCCGCCGCTACGGTTTTTTTCTCCGCCGCGGCGGCTCTGTCTCTCCGCGCCCTCCGCGCGGAGGGTTTGCCGGATAAGGCGTTCGAGCAGCTGATAGCCGTCTGCGTCGTCTTCGCGCTGTCGAGTTTCATTTTATACAGCGAAAGCCGCGAGATCCGCTTCGCCGTCTATCCTGTCAAGCTGTTCTGCATCTTTTTCGTAACACGGGCGGTCGAGCCCGGAATTTCACCGTTCATTTTTTTCCTCCTCGCATACACCCTTGAAACATGCTGCATGGATTCGCCGGCCTTCATACCGGTGTTAAGCATTCCCGCCCTTGTCCTGATATACGCCGGCTCGGCGCAGCGGTCGGCATGGAACGAGCTTCTTTCTCCCGGATCAGCGGAAGTATTTTACATCCTCGTGCTCAGCGCGGCCGGTGCGGGATTGATCGGAGCGGTGTTCGTCCGTTCTCTGAAAGAAAGAAACAGATTGAAGGCGGAAATCGCGCGTCTTGAAGAAGCGGTCGTGCATCTCGCGTCCACGAACAACGCATGGCAAACCTACGCTACTTATATAGAAGAAACTTCAAAAGACGAGGAGCGCCACCGCATCGCCAGGGAAATTCACGACATTGTCGGATATTCGATGACGAACCTTTTGATGCTGGTCCAGGCGGCTTTATACTCTGAAAACCAGGAAAAAATCACCGAACTCCTTCAAAAAGCGCAGGCTCATATCAACGACAGCCTTGAGGAAGTGCGGACGGCCATGAGAAAACTCCGTTCGACCAGAAAAAAAGCCTTGCACGGCAGCGACCTGTTCCGGTATCTTGCCGGAAATTTCAGCAAGGTGACCGGAATACGGGTTACAATGGAGTTCATCTCGTTTCCGGGAAAACTGACGGCCGAGGCCGAGGAAGCGATCTACCGAATGCTCCAGGAATGCATGACCAATTCATTCAAGCACGGCAAGGCGACTCGGATCGGCATATCGTTCTGGTTTCAGGGAGACGAGCTGATCGCGCAGATCAGGGACAACGGACAGAAGAAAACTGAAGAGGTTCATTCCGAAGGAATCGGTATACAGGGCATGCGCGAACGGATCGAGGCGATAGGAGGAAGGCTCTCCATGAAGCACGAAAAAGACGGCTACACCGTAGTCGCGGCGATTCCGCTGCTCCGGGAGGGTACAGGTCGGATGATAAACGAAGAGGGCGCTCCATGAGCGAAACGATGCAAAAGACGCGCATTCTGCTCGTCGACGATCAATATCTCTTTTTGGAAAGCCTGAAACTCGTCCTGACGACGCTCGCGCCGGATTTCGAAATAGTCGGAACGGCGCAAAACGGCGAGGAAGCCCTCTCCTTTCTGGAAACGGAAGCCGTGGACGTAGTGCTGATGGACGTGTATATGCCGGTGATGGACGGAGTCGCCGCGGTGCGCACAGCGATGAAAAAGCATCCCGGCGTTTCGGTGATCATGCTCACCACCTTTGAAGACGACGATTACGTTACCGAAGCCCTGGCCCAGGGTGCGAAGGGATACCTTTTAAAAAACATCGCGCCCCATATGCTTGTTACCGCCGTCAGGGCTGTCGTTTCCGGTTCTATTCTGATAGATCCGAACATCGCCTCCTCTCTGATCCAGCAGCTCAAGGAGAGAAATCCGCACGAGAGCGGCCAGCACAGCCTCCCCGACTGGTATTACGAATTGACGCAGCGGGAGAGGGGAATCATCAAGCTGATACTCCGGGGTCTTTCCAATAAAGAGATAGCGGCCGAAATCCACGTAGGCGAACAGACGATCCGGAATTATGTGAGCACCATCTACGATAAACTTTCCGTCACCTGCCGAAAAGAAGCGATATTGAAAACCAAGGACATCCCGCCCTTCTATCTGGACTGACTATTCCCGCCTGAATATGACGCTCTAAGTACAAAACCGCGTACATTTGTCATTTGACCGCCGCGCCGGGCGCTCCCATACTGAAGCTACACACGGGTTCATGCCCGAAAGAAGGAGATAGGAATGGGAAAGAAAATCGCTTTTCTGGCCGCATTGGCAGTCTGCATCGCCGCGGCGCCGCTCGCCGCCGGAGGTTCGAAGGACGCGGGAAAATCCGCAGGTCCGGTATTGACGATGGGATCCTGGCGCGCGGACGACGTTGCAGGATGGAACGCTTTGCTCGGCGAATACAAAAAGCTCGCCGGAGTCGAGATTCAATTTAAGCCGACGAACCCTCCGGACTACAACGCGACGCTGCGCCTGCAGCTTGAAAGCGGAACCGGCCCCGACCTGATGTTCGCCCGATCCTACGACACCGGAGTCGACCTCTTTAACAACGGCTTTTTCGCCGACGTGAGCGGAGTAAAAGGGCTTCAGGAAAATTTCACCGAAGGCACCCGCGCTCCCTGGGTTACCCCGGACGGAAAATCGTTCGCGGTCCCCCTGTTCGCCGTTGTGCAGAGCATCTACTACAACAAGGATATATTCGCGAAGCACGGACTGAAGGCTCCCGCTACCTGGGAAGACTTCCTCAAGGCTTGCGAAACGCTGCAGAAGGCGGGAGTAACGCCGCTGGCGAACGGGCTTGCCGACGAATGGGACATAAACGAATGCTTTATGATGGGAATTCTCCCGAATTTTGTTGGAGGATACCAGGGACGGCTCGCCTATGAAAAGGGAAAGAAGCCCTTCAACGACGCCGGAATCGTAAAAGCCTTCCAGGCGATGGCGGACGTCGCGAAATACTGCCCCAAGGGATTCGAAGCGCTTACCTATAACGACTCGATCGCCCTGTTCGCGACCGGACAGGCCGCTATGTACGCAGACGGTTCCTGGTCCCTTGATTCCTTCAAGGACGCGCCCTTTAAATGGGGCAACTTCGCCTTCCCCGCTCCCGCCGGCATGAAGAGCGCGATCTGCTTCCATGCGGACGCGGGAATCACGATGAACTCGAAGTCCAAATACCCCGCGGAAGCGAAAGCATTCCTTGAATGGCTGTGCACGCCGGCCGGAACGACTATCGCGGCGAAATATCTGCCCAACGGCTTCTATCCTATGATCAACGCAGACATCAAGATCGAGGACCCGCACAGCGCCGAGCTGTATTCGCTCATCAGAGGCAAGGATCAGGACGTCCGTTTCACCTGGCCGCGCCTCATGAGCGGAAATCCGTCCGGATACGTTCTGATGAATCAGGGCGTCATCAAGGTTATGAAGGGGCAGGCTTCCGCGCAGGCGGTTGCGGACGAATTCGCAGCAGGCCTTGCAAAGTGGTATAAACCGAACTGACGACAGGAATGCCGCCGGCCGGATCTGTTCAGGAGCCGGCCGGCTCCGCATCAAGGAGATTCCGAATGAAGAAGAACGCCCTTACGCAATACAGCTGGTACCTCTATCTGATCCCGGCTCTGTTATTCTATACCATCTTCATGGCGCTGCCGCTGCTGGATTCGATCCGCATGAGCCTGTATACAGGAGGAAGCGGGGAACGCAGCTTCGTCGGTTTCGACAATTACCTCAGGCTTTTTTTGGATCCCGATACCTCTGAACGGTTTTGGGGCGCTTTCGGTAACACCTGGTATTTCTTTTTTATAAACATGATCTGCCAGAATTTTCTGGCGCTGATATTCGCCCTGATGCTGACCGAACGAAACATGAAGGGATCGAGGTTCTACCAGACGGTCATCTTCATTCCGGTGACGCTCGCGATTCTGGTCACCGGTTATCTGTGGAAGCTTATTTTGAATCCGCAATGGGGAGCAGTCGCCCTGATTCTGGGAAAACTGGGCTTGGAAGATCTTGTAAAGCCCTGGCTCGGCGACGCCCGATACGCGCTCACCGCGGTCGCCCTGGTTTCCTCATGGCAGTGGGTTGGAATTCCCACCATGATGTTCTTCGCGGGACTGCAGAATATTTCCGAAGAACTGATCGAAGCCGCTGAAATAGACGGGGCTTCTAAAATCCAGAAAATCGCCGCCATCAGGCTTCCCCTCATTAAACCGGTGATCGGCATGGTCGCGGTGCTCACCTTCGTGAACAACTTCAACGCCTTCGACGTCGTATTCGCCATGGAAAACGCGAACGGAGCCCCGCAATATTCGACCGATCTCATCGGCACCCTGTTTTACCGGGTCGGCATCGCCGGCCAGCATCCAGTCGGAATTCCCGACCCCGGCCTCGGAGCGGCGATCGCGACGAGCACCTTCATCATGCTGATGATCGGCGTGGTGGGCATTCTCAGGCTGACTAAAACAGAAAACTGAGCATCCCTGGACCGCGCGGAATGCGCGATTCATTCAATCATAGAGGAGCGATCCATGCGTACGAAAACTGCCATAACTCCGTCCCTGAAAATGCAAAACCGCCATATAGCTTCACATATCGTCCTCAGCCTGTGGGGACTCCTCGTCCTCTTCCCTATCTGGACGATGGTGATAAACTCGTTCAAGTTCAAGCTCGACATTTATCTCGACCCCTTCGGACTGCCGAAGAAATGGAATTTCGGCAGCTATGGCTCGGTGTTTCAGGACGGAAATTTTCTCGTCTATTTCAAGAACAGTCTGGCCGTAACCGTCGGTTCGATACTCCTGGTCCTGTTGTTCGGATCGCTGTGCTCATACGCCATCGTCAACTGGAAAAACAGGCAGACGCGATTCGTGTATCTGTTTTTCATAGCCGGCATGATGATGCCGATCAAGATCGGAAGCATCAAGCTGCTCGAGATGATCAAGGCGCTCGGATTGCTCAACTCGATAATGGGCCTGTATCCGATTTATATCGCGATGGGACTGCCGATCGCCATTTTCGTGCTCACCCAGTTCATCAGCGACATCCCGAAGGAATTGACTGAAGCGTCCGTGATGGACGGGGCGAGCAGGTTCAGGATTTACGCGCAGATCATCATGCCGATAATCAAGCCGGCTCTCGCGACGGTGGGAATCTACAACCTCGTGCCGTTCTGGAACGACCTGTGGTTCCCCCTCATCTTCATCTCCGATGAAAAATCGAAGACCCTCCTTTTGGGAGTAACCCGTCTGTTCGGCCAATATCAGACCGACTGGTCGAAGATCCTGGCGGTTCTCACCCTTTCGGCGATTCCGGTCATACTGCTCTATCTGACGATGAGCAGGCAGTTCATCCGCGGCCTGACGGCAGGAGCGGTCAAGGGGTAGCTCGTTCGCTGAAGTCGGGCGGCGGAGGTTCGCCGGGGGAGTACCTCACGAGCGGAGCGGCTTGCCAGGGGGCGCAGTTCGCTGGCGAGCAGCTCGCGGGTGGCGCAGTTCGCTGGCGAGCAGGTTCGCGGGCGGGGGCGCAGTTCGCTGGCGAGCAGCTCGCGGGCGGCGGCGCAGTTCGCGGGCGGCGGCGCAGTTCGCGGGGTCGCAGGTTCGCGGGCGGCGGCGCAGTTCGCGGGCGGGGGCGCAGTTCGCGGGCGGGGGCGCAGTTCGCGGGCGGGGGCGCAGTTCGCTGGCGGGGGCGCAGTTCGCTGGCGGCGGCGCAGTTCGCGGGCGCGCAGTTCGCGGGCGGGCGCGCAGTTCGCGGGCGGGGGCGCAGTTCGCGGGCGGCGGCGCAGTTCGCGGGCGCGTAGGTTCGCGGGGGCGCAGGTTCGCGGGCGGCCGCTGGACACTAAGGCGGTAGCTGGACACGCGGAAAGTCAAGCTATCCACGCGTTTTTTTTTGTGCTATAGTAAAAACAAATGAAATTTACCGATTTTACGCTTGATGCGGGCCTCCAGGAAGGCCTCGCCGAAGCAGGATACGTTTCCTGCATGCCTGTTCAGGAACAGGTGCTTCTTAACGGCCTCGAAGGGGCCGACCTTTACGTCCAGTCCCAGACAGGGACCGGAAAAACAGCCGCATATCTGGTGACAATCCTTCAGCGGCTCTCAAGTGATCCCGCCCTCTCCGGCAAAAAAGCTCTCGTCATGGTGCCCACCCGCGAACTCGCAGTACAAGTCGAAGAAGAAGCCCGCATTCTGGGCTCGGGAATGAAACTCAAATCCGCCAGCTTTTACGGCGGAGTCGGCTACGGCGGACAGCAGGAACTGCTGAAGCGAGGAGTCGACATCATCATCGGAACCCCGGGCCGCGTCATCGATCTGCAGGAATCCGGAACGATGGATCTGTCGCAGGTGGCCTTTCTGGTCATCGATGAAGCCGACCGCATGTTCGACATGGGCTTCTACCCGGATCTGCGAACGCTCATCAGAGTGCTTCCGAAATCCGAAGAAAGACAAACCATGCTTTTCAGCGCGACGCTCAACAACTGGGTGAAAAACCTCGCGTGGGAGTATACGATCGAGGCCAAGGAAATCACCATCGAGGCCGAAAACGTCACCGTGGACGAGATCGACCAGCTCTTGTTCCATGTATCCAGCAATGAAAAAATGAAGCTCCTCCTGGGGCTGATAAAAAAAGAAAATCCGGAAAGCCTCATCGTTTTCTGCAATACGAAGCGCATGAGCGAGATCGTTTCCAAACGCCTTAAAATCAACGGATTCGAAAGCGAGTTCCTAATCGGAGACCTCCCCCAGTCAAAACGGCTGCAGGTCATCGATTCCTTCAAGTCGGGATCACTCCGGATGCTGGTCGCGACCGACGTCGCCGCGCGGGGAATCGACGTCGATTCCCTGGCAATGGTCATCAACTACGATCTTCCGAACGAAGCCGAAAATTACGTTCACCGCATCGGCAGAACGGCGCGTGCGGGTAAAACCGGCAAGGCCTATTCCTTCTGCTCCGAACAGGACGTCTACAACCTCCCGGCTATCGAAAAATACTGCGAATCGAAGATTCCCAGCTGCGTTCCCGGCGAGGACGACTATGTAGAAGACAAGAGCGCCGGCGTGTACATCCGAACCGATCGCTACGATTCCGATTACGACGACGGCGACGATCGCCGCGGCGGTCGGAGCGGCGGAAAAAGCGACAGAAGCGGACGCCCGGGCGGCCGCGGACGAGACGACAGGGGCGGAAGCCGCGGTCCTTCGAGAGAAGGAAGCAGGGACGGCAGAAGCCGGCCTGCTGGATCGGATCAGCGAAGAGACCGCCCGAGCGATTCTCGGGACAACCGAAGAGGCCAAGGCGACAGTTCCCCGGACCCGCGCAGACAGAGCAGCCAGCCCGGCATCGGCGGCTATCAGGGCGCCGGATATCAGGGACGGGAAAAGAAAGAGGAACAGGCTGAACGGGATCTTTCGAAGCTCAGCTTCGACGAACGGATGGCCTATTACAAGTCCAAGTACGGTTCGGAGGAAGCGGCCAGGGCTGCCGAACACGAGCGGAGCGAAAAATCCGCGAAAGCCGGAAACAGGAACAATCAAAACAGAAATAGAAACCGGAACGCTTCGGGCACAGACCGAAAACCCGGCGCAGGAAAGCAATCCGACGGCCGCGGCCAGGGCGGTAGGCCGGGAGCGCAGGGGAAATCTCCGGCTCAGGATCAGAGGAACAGGAATGCGCCTGCGAAAACCGGAGGCTATCAAGGCCGTCCGAAGGCCGGCAATACAGGCCGCCCCGCTATCGCAAAGCAAAATCCCGCATCAGCTGCGGCTCCCGCCAAAAAAGGCGGCATAGCCTCCCTGATCAAAAAACTGTTTGGAAAAAAATAAACATTTATCGGCGGCCCTCACACGGCGCAACGAGAGAGCCCCGGAGATCGGTCGATCGCCGGGGCTTTTTATTATCTTCATAGACGCATTCCCTTGACAAAACATCCTTCACGCACTAACTTATGTATAAACAGGTTTATATAATAAACCTGTTTATACAAAATGCTTTTCTATGCATTACACTTTATTCAGCAATAACGGAGGATAGTCATGACGGAACAGGAAATACAACAGGCTCTGGACGATATCGCGGAACTCAAAAAAAGCGTCAAGGGACACATGCGCTTCATGACGTCCATTCTGATGGACCGGAAATTCATCTGGTTCAGCATCGCCGCCGCTGTTTTTTCCGGCTTCTTTTTTTCGGCAATCGGCTTGATGGCCGTCAGATTCGGCTCCTTCAATGCAATTCCGGGAGAAATAAAAATCGTCCTCGCAGGAATTCTGATTCTGTTTATTGGACTCTCGGGCGTGTATAAAACGCGCATCATCAGCCGCAATATCGCTCGCCGGAACGCATCATTCACCTACCGGGATCTGTTCAGGGACTCGGAGTTTACTGCCCTGTTCTCGGTGATGTATGCCGGAATGTTCGCGGTTATCGTGACGGGCGCCGTAATCGGATCGAGACTGAACGATCTCTGGATACTGCTGCCGTTCATTTCGCTGTACTACGCCTTTATCATCGCTCTTTTCGCGATCGTATTCCTTACGCCGGCGTATTTCATAACAGCCGGCTTTTCCGCCGCCTTCGGCCTCGCGGCTCTGCTGTTCATGAAATCGCATCACTTCTTCTGGCTCGCCGCATGGATGGTTATTCTCATGCTCTCATTCGCCGGAAGCATCGCTGCGGCAACCAGAAAGAAGGCTCTATGAACCGGATCGTGCACGAACAGAGCAGGCTCAAGATTCTCGTGCACCTCTCTTCGGCAGGAGGAAAGACGGCGTTCCCGGCGATCCGCGAAGCGCTGGAAATGACGGCGGGAAATCTCAGCATACAAATTAAAACGCTTGAGGAAAGCGGCTACGTCGCGACCGAGAAATCGTTCGTAGAGAACAAACCGCGGACTGAAGTATCGATAACCGAGGAAGGGCGCGAAGCACTCATTCAATACCTGGAAGAAATGGAAGCCCTGCTGGCTGGACTAAAAGCCGGCGTAAAGCCGTAAGACCGCTGAATCCGGAGGATTACATGATCGACGTTTCGTCAGTTTCAAAAAACTACATAGTGGGCGCGCAGGAAGTCCGCGCTCTCAAGAAGGTGAGCCTGAAGGTGGAAACAGGAGAATTTCTCGCCCTCGCAGGGCCGTCGGGATCGGGAAAGACCACGCTGCTCAATCTGATCGGCTGCATCGATTCGGTGACGGAAGGGATCATCTCGCTCGACGGCGAAACAATCTCGGGACTCGACCAGAATAAGCGCAACCTCGTGCGGCAGCGCAAAATCGGCTTCATCTTTCAAAGCTACAATCTCATTCCGGTGCTTACTGCCCGCGAAAACGTAGCGCTCGCGCTGCAGCTGGTCAAGGGAATCGGCGAAAAGGAGATCGCCGAACGCACGTCGAAAATACTGGCGGAAGTCGGCCTTTCAGGGATGGAAGACAGAAAACCTTCTCAGCTTTCCGGCGGCCAGCAGCAGCGGGTATCGATCGCCCGAGCCCTCGTCAAGGAGCCTCCGGTCATTCTGGCCGACGAGCCGACCGCTAATCTCGACAGCAAGACGGGAAGGGAAATACTCGCATTGATGCGCGAACTTAACGAGCAGCACGACACCACCTTCATTTTTTCCACTCACGACCCTATGGTGATGGAACAAGCTCGCGTTCTTGTAAAACTCCACGACGGAGAAATCACCGGAATCGAAAAGAGGTGACGAAATGACGATGGCTAAAATGGCGTTCAGGAACGTGTGGAGATACCGCAGGCGAAGCCTGATAACCGCGATAGCGATCGCGCTGGGAGTGCTGTTCTCCATTATGGTGGACGCGATGCTCTACGGCGCCGAGCGCGAATCCGCGCGGAATATCAGGGAATACGAAACAGGCGACGTCAAGGCGTTCGCGCCCGGATACTTCGAGGAGCGGCAGTTTCTTCCGTTCGAGTTTTTCATCGAACCCGGAGATAGACAGCGGATCGAAGCGATTTTCGCCGCCGAACGACAAGCGAACGGATCAGCGGACGACGGTACGGCGGGACTTTCTACGGCGCGCCCGGTTTCAAGGTGGGCGCCGCGGGTTGTCGGAGGGGCAGAGCTGTACTTTACGGAAGAATTTTTTCCGGTAGCCGGCTCCGCCGAGGTGAAATTCCACGCGGTCGATCCTGAGCGAGAGGAGACGGTTTTCCGCACTCCGCGGATGATCGAAAAAGGCCGTTGGCTGAAGAAGGGAGACGAAGGAATCGTGATCGGCGGCTGGCTTGCCGAAGACATCGGCGCTGACGTCGGGTACATGGTCAGCGTAGAGCTCAAGGGCCGCGGCGGATTTTATCAAACCTTCGACGCTGAAATCGTCGGCATCGCCCTCACCGACAATCCCTACGTAAACAGAAGCGCGATCTACATGGACCTCTCTCGCGCGGACGAACTCTTGGCCCTAGAAGGAGCCGTAACCGAATACGCGATCGCCTTTCCTCCGGAAGGCAAAAAGGAAAATCATCGAAAAGCGCTTTCGTCAGCCGTCGCCCGAAGCATGAACGGCGGATCTCAAGCTCCGGAAATATACGGATGGGATGAAATCGAATCGGACGCGGTCCTGCTCACCAAGACGAAAAGCGGCGGCTCCAAGGCCTACCTCTTTTTCATGTTCGTCATCGCGGCGGTCGGAATATCGAATACGATGCTGATGGCCGTCATGGAGAGAAAAAACGAAATCGGCATGCTTCGTTCGCTCGGCTACGGCAACGGCAGCATACGATGGCTCTTTCTGGTGGAAGGCTTCGCGATCGGTTTGATCGGAACCGCCGCGGGAACTCTTTTCGGCAGCGTCATCGTCGCGCTCATGGTCGAGTACGGAATAGACTTCAGCTTTATGATGCGCGAAATGGACGCCGGCTACCGGCTCACCGGAGTCATGCGTTCGGCCTGGCATCCTCAGGGAATGCTGTCCGCTATCGTCGGGGCTCTCGTCATATCGTCGGCAGTCGCGTGGTTTCCCTCGGGACGGATACTCAAGGCCGAAGTCGCCGAGATACTGAGATCTTAAGATGCGAAAGCGAAAGGATACGCTATGAAAATAATGAAGACAGCCTGGAAGAATCTCTGGCGCAACCGAGGACGAACGATTCTATCGGCGACCGCAATCGCGGTCAGCTCCTTCATCGTCATGTTCGTCATCGGATTCGAGGAAGGATTCATCGGCGATATGACGAACAACCTTACCGCGAACGTAACCGGAGATATCCGGATAATGCGGCGCGAATACGTGGAAAACGATCGGGTTTCGCCGCTGCAGTTCTACATAGAAAACACAGAGGAACTGATCGCCGCCGCGGAGTCGAACCCGCTGGTGGAGTTCGCCACGGCGAGAACCGAGTTCGGGGTCTCGCTGTACCGGGACGGCAAACAGATACCCTCTCGAGCGGTCGGCGTGGACATGAACCGCTCGAAGCTCGTGAACGGCCGCAATTCCCTGGTGGAAGCCGGGACGCTTCCGGCTCCCGGGAAGAATGAGATTCTGATAGCGACCGGCTTCGCGCGGGAAACGGGAATCAAGCCGGGAGACCGCGTAACACTGCTTACGAAAACGGCATCGAGCGGAACGAACGGACGAACCTTCACAGTCTCCGGTGTGCTTTCGGTGGCTGACGCCTCGTACCGAAACCGGGCGATCTTCCTCGATATCGAACGCGCGGGCGATTTTCTCAGGATGGGCCGCGACGCTCTGCAGATTCAAGTTTTCCTTAAAAACGGACCGACCATCAATATGGAAGACGCGGCGAAAGACGTCTCGCGGACGCTAACGGCTGCCGCGGGAGCCGATTTCGAAAAAGACTACGACCTGCGTCCGTGGTACGCCGTCAGCAGCACCTTCAGCTTTTTCAAACTCGCCTCGGTGATGTATTTCTTCATCGGAGCGATTTTCTACTTCCTTGCGGGCACGGTGATCATCAATACGACGATGATGTCGGTTCTCGAGCGGCGCAAGGAGATCGGCACACTCGCCGCCCTCGGCATGGAGAAAATCCGCATACTTGCCCTCTTTCTCGCGGAATCGTTGTGGATCGCGGTTATCGGAACCCTCTCCGGAGGAGCCGCGGGACTCGCGGGGCTCGCGGCCCTCGGCACGGTGGGCGTCGACTTCCAGAAAATGGGAGGCGGTTCGATCGACGGATTAAGCGCCTCCGAAATCATTTATCCGTCGATCAGCGCGGGAAGCGCGGCTCTCGTCGTCGTTCTCGGCATCGTCGTGACCCTCATAGCCTGCGTAATGCCGGCGCGGATGGCCACCCGCGTCGAACCTGCGGAAGCCCTTCGAGTTCAATAAGGAGACACAGCACATGAAACGAATCACACCGGCCCGCGCGATTTTTCGCCTTCTCTCTCTGGCCGCCGTTCTCGCCGGCGCCGCCGCGGTTTCGGCCCAAAGCGGAGGAGAACCGTCGAGCGCCGCCATCCTCGGAAAGCTCGAGAGCAACCAGAGTTGGAACGCCGGCAAAATAGAAGCCTCGCTTGCGGTCTCGAACCGCTTCGGCGTCACCGACAACGACTTTACCTCATGGTCGCGAAAAGGCGGCGACGCACTCATCGAAATCACGAGCGGACCTGACCGCGGCCAGAAAGTGCTCAGGCAAGCGTCTAACATCTACCTCTTCTATCCGGAAGCGGACGAGGTGATCTGGCTTAAAGGCACGGCGCTCAGGGACTCTCTGATGGGTTCCGACTTTTCCTACGAAGACCTGACCGACGACCGCACCCTCATGGACCGTTTCGACGGAGAATTGCTCGGCAGCGAAGCAGTCGACGGGGAAGACTGCTGGAGGCTCAAGCTGAAAGCGAAAAGCAAAAAGGAAACGTACCAAATTCAGGAAATCTGGGTGGACAAGACGCGCTATGTACAGAGGAAAGCCATCCTCTACAGCGCCGCGGGAAAGGCGCTCCGCTCGATGACGGCGACAGACGTCAGACCCATCGGAGGCCGCTATCTCGCCTACTCCACCACGATGACCGACCTTTTGAAAAAAAACACCTCCACAGTGATGACGATTAAAAAGGCCGAGATCGACATCGACATACCGGAGCGCTACTTCAACCGGGAGGAGCTGTCATGGTGAGGAGTCTTCTTCCGTTCGCCGCCGCCTGGCTTTTCGCTTCCGCGCTTTCGCCGCTTGCTGCGGAAATCGTTCCCTCGGCGCGGCTCGAAGCGAACGCCTCGATTCCTTCGGCCGCAGACGGCTCAGCGGCGGACTTTGCCGGAATCGCGCGGATCAGCCTTGATTCCGCGAAAAACGACGCGATAAAAGGCAGGGTGAGCTTCTCGCTCGCAGATACAAGCGGATCGAAACCAGTGGAAAACCAGCTTGCGCTCGAACAGGCGTGGATCAAGACCCGCTTTCCCTGGATAACCGAGAACTCGTCGCTCAGGCTTACCGCCGGCAAGGCGCCCCTGTCCTGGGGGCGGGGATTTCTGTACAACGCGGGAGACCCGGTATTCGGCGCAGTGCCGGAGACAATCTCGCCGGGAACGGGAGAATACCGCACCGCTACAGACTGGCTCGCATCTTTGTACCTCCCCCTCGGGGATTTCAGCTTTGCAGAATTCTTGGCGCTTCCCTATGAAAACGCGGGAGCAGGGGCGAGGCTTTTCTTCACGCCGGAGCTCGGAGCCCTCCACTCGATCGAAGCCAGCTATCTTGCCAGGGAAGCAGAAACCGTAAGCGCGGCCCACACCGCAAGCCTTTCAGCGGACGGAACGATCTGGGCGGACTGGTACGCTTCGGCCTCCCTTTCTGCTCCTTTCGAAACATCGCCGGCTCCTGAAAACATGACAGGAAGGATCTCGGGCGGCGTGTTCAGAATGTTCTCGCCGCCGGCAGTCGAAAGTCTTTCCTTCCGGCTGGAAGCCCTCTATATTCCCGCGAGTCTCTCCGACTTCGAAAACGCCCACCTCTACGGATACGCGTCGATCCAAACCGCTTTCGACGAACTCTGGTCTGTTGCAGCCCAAACCGTAATTACCCGAACCGCAGGAATCGGAGCGGGAGAAGCAGACACCGCAGAGAATAGAGCAGTATTCTTTCCGAAGTCTACAATAGCATCCCTCATCGTGACCTTTACCCCTATAAAAGGATTCTCGATGAATACGGGAATGGCGGCAATGGACATGCCGTCGCTGAGTTTTGACGATAAGGGGTTAGTCTATACGCTTGGATTTACCGCGAGTTTCTGAGACGCGTTATTCGCGGCCGAATCGGATCTCTGCCGCTCTTTTATTCCCTCCTAAAAACCCGAAATCCCGATCCGCCATCATATTCTCCTGAAATTACGGACTGTAAAGGGGTATACTCATGAGAGTCGTTCTCGATTCGAAAGAAAAGGGCGCAAAGAGCGAGTAAAGAGATATTGAAGTTTTTCACCATTTTTTACTATTTTTACCTGTAAAAATGTACAAGAGATATTACACTATATCATGCAAAGTGAGGTATCATGAAAAGTCATTCCGCCGTTTACCGCATGCTCATCGCGATAGCATCGATATCGTTTCTGCTGGCGGCCCTCGTATTTATACGATTAACAAAAAATGTCGTGTCCCCGAATGAAGGCAACTTGATGCCGGTTCTGCTTTCGGCGATCGTTTACCTTATCATTGTAAATTTCGCTTCGGGGCGTAATGCTTCGACTTTCGACACAGACTTTCCTTCGCTTCAGGGCAACCAGAACGAATACCGGAAACAACTGGATCATTTCGGAAGGGTTCCCCTCAAGACCCTCCTCGTTTTCATCCTTATTTCCGCTGTGTGGAGTTCAACTCTGCGTTTCAGCTGTGCAACCCTCGGAATGAGGACTGATGTCCTCGTACCCCTCATCATGCTCTTGATATCGGTCAGCATGCTTGCCGCTTCCTTCATCTATGTCATCGGAGACAACAACATCTCCATAACGCTCCTCTCAGGAAAACTACGCGAATATCCGGTGAATCTGAAATACCCGCGACAACGGAATAAAAACTTCATAATACCCTTTTTTATCGCGGTAATGACCATTTTTTGCGCGGTCGCCATACAACAGCTTCAGATCAACCTGCGGGGCTATATGTCGCTTGAAAACGCGGGCAAGGGCAACGGGATGCTCTATGCGTTCTTTACAGCCTATCTCCTGATAGTCGGAACCCTTATTTTTCTCTGGACCAAGGGAAACAGCCTCATCTATAAATCCCTGATGAAGCAGCTCGAGGATCTCACCGCGAGCGAAAAAAACCTCGCAGGCAGGATCAATGTCGCGTCCATCGACGAACTGGGATTTATCGCGGGCCGAGTGAACGAGTTCTGCCAGGGTCTTTCCGTCAGCGTGGTGGAACTCAAAGAGGCGCAGAAGGCTCTTACCGATCTGGGAAGCGAGCTCCACTCGAGCGCGAAGGATTCCGCCGAGGCCATCGCGCGGATTTCAGAAAGCGTCGAAGAAGTCAGCGGCCGGATGCGCGATCAGGCGGGAAGCGTCCAGGAGTCCTCCGGCGCGGTCGAGCAGATTGCGCGGAATATCGAGTCGCTGGAAGACCTCATCAACGAGCAGGCCTCCAGCGTAACCGAAGCGTCCGCCTCCATCGAGGAGATGGTCGGAAACATCAATTCCATTACGGCATCCACCAATAAAATGGCGGCCCGCTTCAGCGAGCTTCTTTCGGCCTCGGAGGCGGGTAAAGAGGCGCAAGCATCTTCCGACATCAGGATCAAGCAGATCGCCGAGCGGTCGAAGGCCCTCTTCGACGCGAACCAGGTGATCGCGGGAATAGCGGCTCAAACGAACCTGCTTGCGATGAATGCGGCGATCGAAGCCGCCCACGCAGGAGACGCGGGACGGGGATTCTCGGTAGTAGCGGACGAAATTCGCAGCCTCGCAGAAACCTCCGCGAAACAGTCGAAGAATATCCGCCAGGAAATATCGAGCGTTCAGAAAGCCATCGAGGAGCTGGTAGCCGCTTCCAGGGGCTCGGAGGCCTCGTACGGAAAGGTGGTGAACCTCATCACGGAAACCGGCGGCCTCGCGAAGGAACTTGAACACGCCATGGCGGAACAGCGCAACGGTTCAATGGAAATACTCGAGGCGCTCCGCGCGATGAACTCGATAACCCAGCAGGTTCAAAGCGGCTCGAAGGAAATGACATCCGGAAACGAAACCGTTCTGGGGGAAATCGGACGGCTGAAAGAAAACACCCAGGCGATCGGCCGGAGCATGAGCGCGATGAAGGACGCGAGCGAGAACATCAACCGCTCGTCCAGACGGTTCAACGAGCTCGCCGACGGAACAGCGGACACCATTCTCAGAATGGACGAGGCGCTGAAAGGCTTCCGAACCTGATTCTCCCGCCCGCCTGATCGGACGGCGCCCCTGCAGGGACACCCTTGCCGGGGGCTCCGGACGAACAGATTCCGCCGGGCATGCGCTGCCTGCCTCGATCCTGATTCTTCCTGACTCCCCTGTACCTCCGCCCTACCGTTGCAAACGAGGGAGTTTTCCGGTATTCTTGAACACATGATAACCGTATCCGATCTTTCGCTTTCATTCAGCGATCGTCCGCTTTTCAAGGACGTAAACCTCAAATTCACCCCGGGCAATTGTTATGGAATCATCGGCGCGAACGGCGCGGGAAAGTCCACGTTCTTAAAGATTCTTTCGGGGGAGCTCGAACACGACAAAGGGGACATCATCATCCCCGCCGGCCAGCGGCTCGCCGTCCTGAAGCAGGACCACTTCGCCTTCGACGAACACACCGTGAAGGACACGGTGATGATGGGATATCCCAAGCTGTACTCGGTCCTCAAGGAACGCGAAGCCATCTATGAAAAGGAAGACTTTTCGGAAGCTGACGGAATCCGCGCCAGCGAGCTTGAAGGCGAATTCGCCGAGATCGGCGGCTGGGAGGCCGAGAACGAGATAGAAAAGATGTTATCCGGACTGGGGCTCGAGGAAGCCTACCACGACCGAAAAATGATAGAGTTGGACGAAAGCCAGAAGGTCCGCGTGCTTCTCGCCCAGGCGATCTTCGGAGAGCCGGACATCCTGCTGCTCGACGAACCTACAAACGGTCTCGACCTTGAGTCCATCACCTGGCTGGAAGAATTTCTGATCAACTTTCCGAACACCGTCATCGTCGTATCGCACGACCGGCACTTCCTCAATCAGGTGTGCACGCATATCTGCGATATCGACTTCGGCAAGATCCGCATGTATTCCGGAAACTACGATTTCTGGTACCAGATGAGCCAGCTCATGCAGCGCCAGTCGCGCGACCAGCAAAAGAAGCGCGAGGACAAGATGAAGGACCTGAAAGAGTTCATCCTGCGCTTCGCCTCGAACGCGTCCAAGAGCAAGCAGGCGACGAGCCGCAAAAAGGTCTACGACAAGCTCGCCCTCGAGGAAATCGAGGTTACCACGAGAAAATTCCCCTACGTCAATTTCAAACCGGACAGGGATCTGGGCAATAATGTCGTGCGCGTGGAGAAGCTCAATTATTCCTACGAAGGGATTCAGCTTTTGAAGAACTTCGATCTCACCGTCAACCGCGGCGACAAGATCGCCTTCGTCGGGATGGAACACAATTCCAAGAGCGCGTTTTTCGACATCATCGCAGACGAGGCCAAGGCGGAATCAGGCGAGGTCTACTGGGGCCAGACCGCGAAGTTCACCTACCTCGGAAAAGACAACACGAACTATTTCGCGAACGATCTGAACATCACCGATTGGCTGCGCCAGTATTCGCCCGAACAGGACGACGCCTACGTGCGCGGCTTTCTGGGGCGGATGCTCTTTTCCGGCGACGAATCGCTGAAGCCGGTAAAGGTGCTTTCCGGAGGCGAGAAGGTCCGCTGCATGCTGTCGAAGCTCATGCTCTCCGGCGCCAACGTGCTGATCATGGACGAGCCGACGAACCATCTCGACCTTGAAGCCATAACGAGCTTGAACGAGGCCCTCATCGATTTCCCGGGCGTGGTGCTTTTCAACAGCCACGACCACGAGTTCATCTCGTCTGTAGCAAACCGCATCGTGGAGATCACTCCCGGAGGCGTTATCGACCGGATGATGAACTTCGAGGATTATCTTGTAGACGAGCAGGTGAAGAATCTCCGCGCCGAGTATTACAAAGGCAGCGTGAAGAAATTCAATATCTAGGTTTTATTAGCGGCGGGAATCCCTTTACGGGACCCGTCCGTTGTTCCTGATCCGCTCTATTTCATCCCATTCAAACACCAAATCCATGTAATCGAAAACCGGCTTCCGCGGGGGCCGGCGTTTTCCGTTGTGCGCCGTTATTTCGGCGTCCAGATCGGCGATATCCGCGCGTACAAGCCAGGGATCGCCGAGCGCGAAGAAAGATTCATCCGGAGACAAAACGATTTTCACCGGCTTCGCGGCGAAGTCCGCCGTCCCTTCGTAGACTACCGCGTCGGGAATGAAACGGACGGCGAATTGAGCGGCATCGCCCGCGGCGGCGGGGCCGCCCGTTGCGGAGCTCTCCCCGAACGCGTCGGCGCCGGAATCGAGCTGTAGGCGGCCGGTCTCGTAGTTTCTGAGAACCGTTCCTGTGCCGGTGACGCAGGTATAGAGCGTCTCTCCTACCTTCAGGAACTTCGGGACGCGGGCGGTATAGCCGGAGAGCGCCGGAAATTCGGCCCGGCGGTCGCGGTAACGGGCGTCTGTTTTCCAATACCGGATGCGCCAGTAGCGGTCGGAAAGAAAAAGATAGCAGAAAAAATCGTCTTTCGGCTCCTCCGGATGAAGCCGTATCGCGGAAGCGTTCCCCTGTTGTATCCAATAGCCCTCGAGGCCGGCGAACGGGTTGCCGCCGGTTTCCGGGGTTTCCAGCGGGGGCGAAATTTCAACCGGCAGCGGGCGGAAAAAGTCGAGATACAGGCCGTTTCCCAGAACCGCTACAGGTATAGAGTCTCCGCCGCGCGCCCCCTTGCGCTGGAGGCCAAGACGGAAGATGCGAGCGGAAGCGGCAGCCGGCGGGCCTGAGTTGTCGCCGGAGTCTTGGGTTTCGCCTGGGTCAGGCGGGTAGTAAGGCTCGATGCCGCACGGAATCCAGCCGAAGTCTTCGTAGACAAAGCCGTAATAGGGCTTGAGCACGATGCGGAGTTTGTCGGGCTCTTGTATTTCAACGAAGCGGCCGCTGTTCTCCCAGACGCCTGAAAGCGCATGGGAAGGGGCCGCGGCTTCCTGCGAGGAGAGAGCCCCTGAAGCGGAGAGGACGAAACAGACGAGTTGAGCAAACAGGAAGCGGACCGTTTTCATTCGATGACTTTCCAGACGAGAGGGATGCAGGGTATATCGTTCTTCGATCCGGGAACAAAGCCGCGAATCGCGGGTTCAGGGGCATCCAGCGGAACAAGAAGCTCAAGTTCAAGCCGGAGGCCCTGATATTGCTGAAGAAATCGAGCCGATTTCTCCGGATAGAGAACGTATGTCCTTTCATCATCTTCGGCACGGAAACACACATAACTGAAGGGTTCGTTGCCCCGGACCGTAATTCGGCCCTGCGCGGAAATCCGCTCCCCCGGCTCGTCCGGCTCGGGAAACGCGCCCGAGAGCTCGATCGATTCCACGAAAGCAGTCTGCCGGCCGCCGAGGGAGCGCCCGCTCGCCTCCCCCTTTCGATTCCCGGCCAAGGCGTCCCGGTTCCCGAAAGCGAAAACCGGGAGGGCGGCGCAAAGGAGACACGCGAAAAAAAGCGCGACCCGGTATCCGGGGGCTGTTTTCATCACTTTACCGCGATGTAAAGCTCGAAGGCCGGATCGAGTTCGGTGATATCGACCGTGATGGTCAAATCTCCGGAGACTTCGGTCCAGTCGTCGTGGGAAAAGGCCATAAAGCTCCAGGGCTTATGGCTGTAAAAATAATCGATGCTGTATATAGTCGGACCCTTGTAGCCCTGCGGCAAAACAGGAAGAGAATCCGTATAATCGGCATTGTAGTTGTCGAAACTCCAAAGGTCGAAACCGGCAAGGGCGTAGGTGTACGAGTCGAGCGTCAGGGAAGGCGGCGTTGCATCGAAGGTACGAAAGCCGGCGGACGCGTCGCTCGAATCGAAGAACAGAACCTGCCAGTACTCGGAGAAGGCCCGGGAAAAAGCCCCGGAATCTGTAAGAGCTGCCGGGAAAGAGTCGGGAGCCGTCGCCTTGAGGGCGGCGCCCACGGATTCTATTCCCTGAGTGCCGTTGTCGATTATCGCCTTGATCAGGGCGGGCCCGGCAAAGTTTCTGGCTATGTAGGAGCCGAAGCTGTACGCCGAAGCATAGGAAATAAGGACATTCTCATCCGCTCCGTCATACCAATCCGTTACGCCGGACCAATTATACCCGGTATTGAAGTACGGAATCCGTCCAGCCGCAGGGCCGTCTCGTTCTATATCAATGTCGTCGCCCGCCTCGTCGATCATGGGAAGAATAAGGTCCTCGGCGACCATGGAGAGCATTTCGTTATACCAGGTTTCGGAGTTTACGCCTTTGCGCGCATAGTGAATCATGTGCTGGAATTCGTGGATAAGGGTGGAATACATGACGCCCGGACTCGCATCCAAAAAATGAGAGTCGACGTAGAACATCTCTGCGAGATTGCCGTCAATATACCCGGCATCTTGATCTCCTGAATCAAAGTATCCGTAGACTCCGCTGTATTGATCTTCAGCGTAGTCTCCGGCGATATCGAAGGCGACTATGTGGATGCGGGGATCTTCGTCGCAGCCGCCGTAGTTTTCTTCTCCGGCTTCGAGTCCTCCTCCGTTTTCATGGCCGAAAAGCGTGGTTTCCTTGTCGTAGATCGCGTCGAATTTCGCGGCGAGGAGGGAGAGCTGGTCATGTGTCAGCATGTTGTCCTGCCCGTTTTCGTCCTCGACTTCGGTCAAACGTTCGGCTGGCATCCAGACGTAGCAGTGTTCGCCGCGGGCGTACAGGGTGACGGTAATGGTCGAAGCGTCGTTTCCAGTCCATGCGTTGACTTCGCAGGTTGCCGTTCCTACCTGGTCTTCTGTGAAAGGTCCGGCTGCGAAGGCGCTAACGACGGAAGGGTCGGCCGCGCGGGCGCCGGTGCTTTTCGGCGCTTTTAAAAAAGATCGCGGTGGATCGATCCGGGTATAACCGCCGGAAGTCGCCGCTGCAGGCATGGAGACAGGCTCGGCGAAGCCGGCGTAAAGAGGGGGCTCTGATCCCGAAGAGGCCGCGCTCCGGAACGAATTAGCGCCGTCTGAGCTTGGATTCCAGTACACCGTTCCGCCGGTATTCGTATACGAGGAGCCGCTAGGAATCGCGCCTACGACGCTACCAGATATGTTCGACCTCACGAGGAAGACGTTCTGTCCGGTCAATCCTTTCACCTCAACTGAAACAAACTTGCGGTTATTGTACACATTCGTCGGTTCTGTTTCGCTGGTTATTTTTCCGATTATCCTGTCTCCGCCTCCATAGACGGGCGACTCGTCAGTATAGCTCACCGGAACAGGATAGAGAGAATATTGCACTACAGGATCCTCGCCGCCGGAAGAACCCGGGCAGGAGGTAAAGAGCGCTACAGTCGAAACGAGCGCGGCCATAAACGCGATTTGAGGGTATTTAGATTGTTTCATTAAAAGAGTGTAGATCCGCTCAGCCTTATTCACAAGAAAGAACCCGGCAGGAAGAGCTTTTTTTTTGTCCGCGGCGGCTTAAAAAAGAACAAGAACGAGGGGAAACAAAAACAAGAGATTTATCGCTGCCCATAATCCGCGGCCAAGCTTGCGCAAAGATTCGGAATACTCGTTGTGGTCGCATCTACGGTAGACGAACCAGAATCCGTTGAACGCAAGAAGGAGAGAAAGAAACTGGAAGGGGAGTATTTCGTCCCAAAAGGCGGCCTTCGTATAGAGCACGACAGCGGAAGCCGCGAAGGCGAACGACACGAACCAGAATACCAAACTCAACAGCCGGCTTAAGGCACGGACATCGATCCGGGCCCGATGGTCGAGATCCAGGCGCAGTACGCCCGCGAGCAATTCCCAACCGGGCAGTCGGAATTGCAGAATCAG
This sequence comes from Teretinema zuelzerae, assembly GCF_021021555.1. Lineage (NCBI taxonomy): Bacteria > Pseudomonadati > Spirochaetota > Spirochaetia > Treponematales > Treponemataceae > Teretinema > Teretinema zuelzerae. The sequence continues at coordinate 694,091 of NZ_JAINWA010000001.1, forward strand.
CGCGGCGGCGAGGGCGGAAAACGAGCAGAGGGCACAGACGATCAAGGCAACCATGAATCAAACTATACCCTCCGCAAATACCCGGAGTCAACCAAAGCAGACAGCCCGGGACGGAATCATTCCGCGAAAAGAAGCAAAATTTCTTCCCTATAGAGCTCGAGGATGCGGTGGCGCATCATTTCCTGCTTTCCCGACAATTCTTTTCCTACCTGGAAGGAATCGCCGAGAAACGAAAAGCGGAAAATATACTCGAAAGGACGGAATCCTGTTTGCCTGTTGACCCGCGCGTCTATTTCCGAGCGGAACAGCTGCACAACCGCGGGATTTTCCAGCAGGCTCTCGTAATCTTCGCACGGGATGTCGTTTTCCTGCGCCCAGGCCAGAAGAGCGTCTTTGGCCGGAACGATGAGGGCTGCCAGATACTTGCAATCCTGGCCGAGAACGACGACCGATTCCACTAATGGAAAGCCCTTAATCGCCCGTTCGATCGGGGCAGGCTCCACGTTCTCTCCGCCGCGGAGAACGATCGTGTCCTTCGCCCGGCCGGTGATCTTGATTTCTCCGTCGTACGACAGCATTCCCAAGTCGCCGGTATTAAACCAGCCGCCTGCGTCTATCACGCGAGAAGTAAGATCGGGACGCTTGTAGTAGCCTTTCATTACCTGGCCGCCGCGCACCAGGATGACGCCGTTTTTCCCCGGGCCGAGCTCGTACGGCGCCCGCCATGCGCCCCCGTTCGCCTCTTCTACGACCCGCTCAAGCTCTTCAGCGTCTACGATGCGGCACTCGGTTTCGGCGAAAATCTTCCCGACGCAGCCGGGGCGCGGCTTCCATTGGTCGCGGAAGGAAAGCAGGGGCGCGGTTTCGGTAATTCCGTACCCTTCCAGCATATTCAGCCCGATAGCCTGATAAAAGGAATCAACCTCGTTTTGAAGCGCCCCTCCGCCTGAAATGCAGATGCGGACTCGGCCGCCCAGGCGGGCGCGAACCTTCCGGAACACCAGCACATCACCGAGCGCGCGCAACGGGCTTAACAAAAGCCAGGGAAGAAGGCCGAGAAGGGTATCGAACAGGCGAATCCGGGGGGTGAAGCGGACGACCCTGCCGAACACCAGGTCGCGGGCGGAGCACCAGCGCCTTCCCACAGCCACGAAAAACAGGAAAAGAGCCTTCTTCGCGCCGCCTTCCTTGCGCACCGTGCGGAGAATGCCCGCAGCGAGAGCTTCCCAGAGCCGGGGAACGCCGGGAATGATCTGAGGCTTTATCGCGGCGATATCCGGCAGCATTATCGAGGCGACCGGCTTTGAATACGCCATCCCGCTTCCGCGCTCCAGAATGATGTACTGCATGAGCCGTTCGAAACTGTGCCACACCGGCAAAACGGTGATCCACATATCGCCGGGCTCGACATGGAGCACCTGCGGAATCCGTTCCAGCTGCCAGGTATAGTTTCCGTGAGTGAGCATGACGCCCTTGGGCTCGCCGGTGGTTCCGGAAGTGAAGATCACCGTCGCGACGTCTTCGCTTTTCACCGCTTTCATGATCGATTCAAGCTCGTCGACAGCGCCGTTGCGAGCAACCGAACCCTGGGCGAGAACCGCGTGGAAAGACAAGAGCTCGATTCCGGCTTCCCGTGCAGCCTCGGCGTCTGCGATCGCAGGCTCCGCGAAAAGAATAACCCTGGAAAGGAGCGGCATTTCAGAGCGGAGAGCAAGAATTTTATGAAGCTGCGAACGGTTTTCGGCGAACGCGATGCGGCACTCGGTCGTCGATAGAATATAGGCGATTTCCTTTTCCATTGAATCGCAGCCGCGCGGGACGTCGGCGGCTCCGAGCGCAAGAACCGCAAGGTCGGCTATCAGCCATTCGCGCCTGTTGTCCGAGATTAGGCCGACGAGGTCTCCCCTCTTAACTCCGAGGCCGCGCAGGGCTTCGGCCATATCGAGAACATCGCCGTAGAGCTCCCGATAGCTTCTGCGGACGAACGAACCGGAAGAATCCTTCCAGGTCTGAGCGACGACGTCGGGATAACAGCGTACCCGTTCTCTGAACAATAACGGAATGGTAGATTCGATCGACATGCTGACTCCTGTGCGTTTTCCGGCGAAGCTCGTCCGCCTTCTCTGGCGGAAACCGCAGAATGATATTTATTGACATGATCCGGCCAATGTCTCATTATACCACACATGTCGGACCGCACGTGGAGTTCCCGGGCTCTGGTTTTAAGTCTCAGCACTTTCGGAGAAGGCCACAGGGACGCGAAGCTCCTGACCGAAGACAGGGGAATCGTTCAGGCAGCGGTTTTCGGCGGCGCCAAAAGCAAGCTCAAAGGCCTCGTAAATCCCTGGCACACCGGCACAGTCTGGATATATTCGGACCCGGTGAAAAACCACCATAAAATCACCGATTTCGATGTCAGCGAGTGGCGGCAAGGGATCAGGGAAAGCCTCGCGAGAACCTTCGCAGCCTCCGTCTGTACGGAAATAGTGACCCGCTCCCACGGCGTTGCGGACTGGACTCTCGTGAACGCGTTTCTCGACGGCATCGCGGTATCCTCCGACGACGAATGCCGCAGGGCGCTGAACCGTTTTCTCTGGAGGATTCTCCATTCGGCGGGAATCGCTCCCGATCTTTCATGCTGTTCCCGCTGCGGACGGGGCATGTCTGGCGAAAACGGAGAAAGTACGGTATCATACTATTCTCCCCACGAAGAAGCCGTTCTCTGCGCGGACTGCGCAAGGCCGGAAGAACGCTCCGTTCCGCTCTCGATCGAAGCTCGAAGCTGGCTGCTCGCGGTAGAGCGGCTGCCCCCGTCCCGATCGCGGGCGTGGAAATGCGACCCGCGCGAAGAAACGGAAATACGCCGGTTTCTGCGCTTCCTCGTTTCCCGCCATTTCGGAGGGGAGCTGAAAACCCTGAACGCGGCTGAAGGAATTCTCTAGCCGCAACCGATTTTTTACATAGGAAGAAACTAACATATGATTTGGAACAAAAAAGACGTAGGCCGCGAACTGATCCGCGAAGTGAGCGGAAGATACGGATGCGACGCGCTCACCGCTTCGATTTTGGCGCGCCGCGGCATGTACGAGGGAAAAGACCTGCTCTTCTATCTGGAAGAGGATCTCAGATACGCCCATAACCCCTTTTTATTCGCGGATATGGAAGACGCGGTGGACCGGGTGATCGACGCACGCGACGAAGGCGAGAAAATCCTCGTGTTCGGAGACCGCGACGTCGACGGAATCACCAGCACAACCCTTCTCGTGCAGGCCCTGGAAGACCTGAAAATCGACGTGAGCTGGAGGGTTCCCTCGGGGGACGACCCGTACGGGCTGACCAAGGAAGCCGTGGACGCCCACGCCGCGAACGACGGAACGCTCATCATCACGGTGGACAACGGTATCTCCTGCATAGACGAGATAGATTACGCGGCAGACAAGGGCATCGACGTCATCGTTCTCGACCATCACAACCCCCGCGACGAACTGCCTGCGGCGGTCGCCGTAATCAATCCAAAAATGGAAGAGGCAGGGTATCCCTTCAAGGATCTGGCCGGTTGCGCAGTCGCGTGGAAGTTCATCTCGGCGCTCAGATTTTCGCTTCTGGAAATCTACAAACAGCAAATATGCCTGTTAAATGTGCGCCCGGCAAACGAAGCATGGGTTATAGAAGCGGTGAAAATCGTCAATATGGCCGAGGTAGACCGCATCAGCGAAAGCGTCATCCCCGGGATGGTGAAAATCGGCAACACGAGACTCCTCCCCTTTCTCGAAGGTCAGCAGATCATGGTATGGGACGCCCCCTTGCAAAAGAGACAGCTGGAAAAGATATTCGGCAAAAACGTCGAGTTCAATTTTATGGACATAGCGCCCGAAATAACGAGGGAGATACCGGCGGTCAGGAACATGAGCCTTCTGAAACTGAAGGATCTATCCAAAATAGGAAAATATCAGGACAAGCCGGTAAGCGAACTTGACGGATTCCTCAACATCTTCGTTACCTTCGTTCAAAAAAGAAACGCTCTTTTCGGAAAAAGGGAAAACGAGGAGCTGCAGCTCGTCGCGCTGGGTACGCTCGCCGACCTTATGCCGCTGAAAAATGAAAACAGGATTCTTGTCCGCAAAGGCCTCGCCGCCATCAATCTGTCTCCCCGTCCGGGCATCGCAGAACTGCTTGCCCGGCAGGGCCTTACCGGGAAGAAAATTGGTACGACCGACCTTTCCTGGCAGATTTCTCCGGCGATCAACGCCACCGGGCGCATGGGCAAGCCCGAGCTCGCCGTCCAGCTGCTTCTCTGCCAGGATCAGGCAGAGCGAAACCGACTTTCCGCGGAAGTCATCAAGCTCAACACCGACCGGAAGCAGATGGGAAACGACAGCTGGACCGTAGTCGAACCCCTTGCGAAGGAAAGCCTTGAAAAAATGTCGAGCCGGCTCATCCTCGCCGCGAGCCCGGAGATCCATCGCGGAGTTACCGGCATCATGGCGAACCGGCTCTCAAGCTGTTTCAGGGTTCCCGCCGTTGTCGTCTGCTTTATGGAGGACGGCACCGCAGTCGGCTCCATGCGCTCTGCCCGCGGCCTGAATCTGGAAAATCTGCTTTCTCCCTGCGCCGACCTCTTTCTCGACCACGGGGGACACGCCTTCGCGGCCGGCTTCAGCCTTCCGCGCGAACGGTTCCCCGAATTCGAGCAGCGCCTTGCCCGACTCGCTCCGGAGCTGGAATTTCCTGATACGCAGGAAGAAGAAGAAATCGATATAGACGCCGAGCTTCCGCACGAATTCATCAATCCCGAGCTTCTGGTCCTCGCCGACCGCTTCGAGCCCTACGGCGAAGGAAACGAACCCCTCGTCTTCCTCGCGCGCAATCTCACGCTCATGACCGCCGATATGATGGGAAAAACCGAAAAACTCCACCTCAAGCTCACCTTCGATTGCGGGAAATTCAAGTGGCCGGCCATTTTTTGGCAGGCTGCGGAGCGGCTCAACCGCGATTTTTCGGTAGGAGACAAGATCGACGCGGTGTTTCAGGTCGGCAGAAACACCTTCAACGGAACAGAAACGCCCCAGATGATACTCAAAGATCTCCGCCGCTCGGGGAGCCCTGCTTGACCGGCCGCCCCTGTTTCCGCTATAGTCAATGCAATACTGACGGTCGGACCGAGGGGAGGTGATTTATTTATGGCACATATCGTTGTCGACGATTCCGAAAACCTCGAGAAGGCGATCAAGCGCTTCAAGCGCATGGTTGAAAAAGAAGGCATCATCCGCGAATGGAAAAAGCGGGAATACTACGAGAAGCCCTCCACCATCCTCAACAGGAAGAACAAGGCTCTCCGCCGGAAACTCTTGAAAAAGAACCGGAAAACCACTGACCACAAGGGTTTCTAAATCCTTCTTCTCCCGCGCGGCCGGCATGATCCGGACGCCCGAGAGAAACGCCTTCCGCAAAGAGGCTCGGCTTGCATCCGGTTTTGTCCGGATCGTCTGCCGGGTCTTTTTTTTTCTTCCATCGATTTCCCCAGCGTGAATGCGCGATTCCCGGTCGTAAAAACCTCCAAAATTCAGTCTCGGTTGACCTTTTATATGAAGGCATCTATTATAGTTATCGTATGGGATACGCCACCAGTCAGCAACTGACCCGCTATTACGAACTCTATCACAGCATCGATGTAACCTTCTCAAAAGAGGTCATCAAAGCAACCGGTTTGATTCCCCAACAGGTCTACGTGAAAGCGCTGGGCGGGCAATGGCCGTGCGTGATAAATTCATCGTCCCTCTCCGGCGCGAAGATCATCGCCGGCATTAAAAGCGGCATATACGAAAAGATTCAGCAGGGAACCACCTCCGTCAGCCTCCGCTTTTCCTTCATGAACGTGGAGAAAAACGAGCCGATGAGCTTTTTCGTCGCGGCGAAAGTGCTCGGAGTCAATCAGTACGGCGGCTCTTCGGAACTCGTGCTGATCAGCATCGCGTATACCCAGCGACCCCCGGACGACCTCATCGAAACGCTCGGCCGCCTTCTCGAAGCGAACATCAACTCGACGAAGCGCAGGGAAGAGCGCATACTCATAACCCCCGATTCGATGCGCAAGCTCGGCATCCTTCAAAAAGAAACAGTCATCTTCATTCAGGGCATCCCCCGCCGGTGCATACTCAGGGATCTTTCATTTTCCGGCGCAAAAGTCATAATGGTCGGCATCGCGGCCTTTTTGACGAACAAGGAAATCGTGCTGCGGGTGGATATCGACGACCCGCGAACCGCCATCGGCCTGAAAGGAATAATAGTCCGGACAGAAGATGTTGAAAACCGCAAGGACCTGGTCGCCCTGGCGATCCAATACAATGAAACCGAAATTCCCATGTCCTATAAAATGCATATCAATAATTACCTGACGCAACAGCGCAAGACTCAGGGAAAAGACGACTCCGAACAAGCGGAACAGCCGTCTTCCGGTCAATCGGGTAAAAAACAGCAGGCAGAATCATCCGCCCCTCAGGCTGAGCCGCTTCCTGAAGCTGATACGCAAGAACCTTCATCCTAATTCTGCAAGAGGTACACATGTCGCATCCCCTTGATTCCCTGGTGTTCATCAACATCCCGGATTCCCATGATCTTTCCGGCTTCATCGCCGGCTTTGATTCCTCCATCCCCCTCCCCGTCCAGCTCTCGGCGCCCGGGGAGAAATTCGATCCGGCGAACCTTTCAAAGGAAATGATTCTCGCGGGCATTCTGACGGTCTTCGCGTGGGATCAGGAAAACGCCCACCTCGATTACTACCGGTCTCTCATGCAAGCAGCCGCGCCGAACATCCGCGAGGAGCTCACCGAAGCCGCGATACTCAAGATCAGAAACGGGGACTTCGAAATGGCGGAGGAGATTTTCAGATCCCTCAGAGGACTCGATCCCGACGATGTGACGACGGTGCTTAATCTCGCCCTGTTGATGGACGAACGGGCCGACAGCATGAGGCGTTCAGGACTCGAGGAGGAGGCCGACGCGTTCGACGCCGAGGCGTTCGCCCACTACCGGCAGGCGATGGCGGCCGAACCGCCGATGCCCGAAGCCTTCTTCAACGCCGGCTACTTTTTCCTCAAACAGAAAAATTTCCGCAAGGCGCGGCAAGCGCTCGAAGCATTCCTGCAGACCGAGACAGACAAATCGGACCGTACTGCGGAACGAAAAGAACGGGCAAAGGCGATTATTGAAGAAATTTCATCGCGCGACCTCGACGACGACCTTTTTAAATCCGCCTACGACTTCATCACGATCGGCCAGGAAGAAAAGGGCCTCGAAGCGGTCAGAGAATTTCTGGAGCATCATCCGAAGGTGTGGAACGGGTGGTTCCTGCTCGGCTGGGCGCTCAGACGCCTCGAACGCTGGCAGGACGCCCGCGCGGCCTTCGAACAAGCGATAGAACTGGCGAAGAACGATGAAGCCGGCATGGAAACAGGGTTTGTCGACATTTGCAACGAGCTTGCGATTTGCCTCATGGAGCTCGGAGAACTGGATAAAAGCAGGGCATGCCTGATTTCCGCGCTGGAACAGGAAAGCGAAAACACGAAAATCATCGCAAATCTGGGCATGGTCGCGCTCAGGAAGGGAAACCACGAGGAAGCAGACGGGTTCTTCCGCACCGTGCTGGAAATCGATCCCCGCGATCAGCTCGCGCGCGAAATGCTCGCTCGAGACCGATAACAGCCTAAAACAACGCCTTCAACGAGGTTCCCGGTTCGGCTCCCGCAAGGCGGTCTCCGACAGAGATCCCTGCGCGGACGAACCAGCCTGCAGGAACCTCAAGCGCGTAGCGAACGGAACGGGTGCTGGTTATGGTTTCCCTGCTGAAGGGAGCCATATCGCGGATTTCCCGAATGATTCCGTCGGAATCGATAAAGGCGATGGAAAGGGGATGAGGAGTGTTCTTCATCCAGAAACTCATTTTCCGATCGGCCGTGTACACGAAGAGCATGCCGGTGCCGTCGGGAATCCTCTCGCGGTTCATATACCCTTTTTCCTGTTCGGCAGGCGTCCGCGCGATTTCCGCCTGCAGCGGCACGCGTCCGCCTGAAGCGGTTTCGACGACGAGATTCATCCGGACGAGAGCGGAGCCCTGTTCGCAGGATATATGGGCGAAACTGCAGAGTATCAAAAAAAAGACAGCAACAAGCGGCTTGCCCTTAAAACTCATCGAGAAAGCCCTCCCGAATCACGTCACTCGCAGCCTTCTCCACTCCGGACTTTTCAAGTATCTCCGAAAAAATAGCCTCGTCGATGTACTTAACCAGTAATGGACGTTCAAGGCTTAACACAACGCCGCCGGAATTCCAGCGGGAGAGGCGGGGATTCAATTCTGAAGGTTCCCCGTATTTGTCGACCAGGGTTGAGTACACGGAATAGTAATCGATCCGGTCGGTATCCAGTGAAAAAGTCATCACGTAGAGCCGGTCGTTGTCGAATTGAAACCATGAACGCTTGATGAACGACATGCCCGTCGTTTCTATGAGGGTTCGGTTTTCTCCGTGCAAGAGGGAAACGTCGCGATCACCGCGGTATCCGAATACGGTATCCGCCAGGAGTGCTTTTTTTACTTCTTCCATCGAAGATCCGAGGGTAATATTTCTATATGAGGAAGAAAGCTCTATCCGGTCTTCGCCGGACGGCGATGTTTCGGACGGCGAGGCGGTTTGAGCGGCTATAGGAGAGATGAGAGACACCATGAGGGCGGCACATAAAGAAAATTTCCCGAATTTCATACAAACATTGTCGGCTGAAGCAGGAAGGAACTAAAGAGAACCGCCGGTTCGATGCAGGCGGCGGAAGCTACCACAGAACGGTGCTGTTTGTTCCGGTTCCCCGGCCTTCCGCGCGGGAACGTTCGATGTTCAGCATTTTCTTGCGATACGCGGACTGCTTGCTCAGTTCGACCATGTCGGAGACCGCAATGCGATCGTCCACCAGACGAACGATGGGTTCCCTGAGAAACTCGGTCACTACGCGGTTGAGGCTGTCTTTTGGGAGGGCGCACATGTTCGCCAGCTCCATCGGTCCGAAATCGAAGGTGTAGGCCTTGCCCGCCTGAAAGGGAACCTTGAGCTTTTCAAGCTGAATCACCAGCATGTCGTACATTCGTCCGACCGGATCGGTGATGAGCGTGTTCGCCAGCTGTTTGTACATGAGCCAGATCCGGTCAGCGAGCGTCGTGGTGAGCCTCGCGATGAGCTGAGGCTGAGTGGAAACCATCTGGTTGAAGTTTTGCCGGTTAACGGCAAGGAGCTGAGTTCCCTCGAGCGCGATGGCGCTGGCCGAGCGGGGTTTGTTCTCCAGCAGAGCCATTTCGCCGAACATGTCGCCTACTTTCAATACCGCAAGCAGAACCTCGTTGTTGTCCACGATCTTGGTTATCTTCACCTGGCCCTTTTGAATGATGTAGAGTTCCATGCCGGGTTGGCATTCGCAGAAAATCATCGATTCGACCGGATAGACGCGGGACATTTCACCTGATTTGGGTTCCAGAAGAGAAGGGTCGGCATGAACGCCCATGGATTTGAGAGCCATGAACCGTTCGCGGGCGACCGCGGCGTAGGGGCCGTTAGGAGCGTTTTTCAAGTAATGATAATAGGCGTACAACGCAAGATTGTATTTGGTAAGCTTCGCATAGTACTCGCCGATCGTGAACAGATGGGTGATATCGCTTTCGACGTTCTTTTTTAAGGTGATCCGGGTAAGGGCTTCGTCCAGATACCGCATCTTTCGCGTAAACGAATAGATGATCTTCATCGCGACAGGGGTGTTCTTCTCGATGAGTTCGGAAAACTGATCGCGGCGAACGGAAATAAGGGTGACGTCTGTTACGGCGACGGCGGTTTCAATCTGGCTATGGCCGGACATGCTCGAAACGACGCCGATAAAATCTCCGGGACCGAGAATGTTTCCGCCTTCTTCGGCAACGACCTCGGTTTCCTTGGTGATTTGAATCTTTCCGCCCTGAATAATATAGAAGCGATCGGATTCAGCCTTGTCTTCAACGAGAATATATGAGCCTTTCCTGAAATTAACAAACGCTAGCTGTAACAATCACTACCACCCGTTCAAAAGAGTATAAAATCGGAACACGTGCATGTCAATCAAAACTCGGAAAAGGGAGAAACTCCGTCGTTTCTCAGCATATACTGCTTTTCTGCGGCATGGAAGAGAGAGGCCGCGTCCGAGACGGCTTTGGAACTCTTCTTATACCGCGATACGAACTCGCGCACCGTTTGTCCGGTAGACAGCTTTTGATCCATGACGGAAGCCGGCAGATTCGGAACGATTTCCTCCAGCCGATACCAGACGATCAGCGTCATGATCATATCTCCCCGAATGCCGACGAGATCCTTCATGACGGCTCTGCGTTCAGCCATCCAGTCGCCGAAGCTTCCCGACGGACGGGAAGGATTCTTGAGCCAGGCTTTCAGCGTCTGGTTCGATCTCAGAACGGCGGAGCCCTTCTCTACCTTCCCGTAATGAGTATTCCAGGACTGTGCGAGATTATCAAGCAAAGGCATGGCGTTCGAAACCATCAGCTCGACCTGAAAGGCCTTCCATTTATCGCGCATTGAGTTCCATGAGGTTTCAAAATCTCCCGCGGGAAACTTTCCGGTGGCGACCTTACCCGACTCCTGGACTTCCACCAGGGTTCCGGGCACGGAGGACGCTCCCGATTTGGGAGAAACGGTTCCGGTTACTTCGGAGGCGGCATAACAGAATACTTCGCCCTCTTTGCAGGCAACGAGAGAAGTCGCATTGAACGAAGCGACGACGAATTCGGTTCCCCGGACGCCGAGCACCGCGCTGGAAGTGCGAACCTGGGCGGCGGATTTTGCGCCGGCGATGCGCTTGACTTTCAGATTTACCGATCCAGCCATCAGTTTCACTTCGTTCGTGGTTGTTCCGGAAATCTGATCTGAGCGGATGAGGGCCGATGTTCCCGGCACGATCTGCAAGGTTCCGGTAAGGCCTGATTCGGGAGAAAAGGAAATAGACACAGATCCGTCTCCGCCGGTTTTCACCACATCCATGTTTTCGATCGGAGTGCCGATATCAATGACTCGCACCGGAACACCGTCGCGGGTTAGTTCTACGCTTCCTTCTATATAATCTACCTTGCCCAGGGTTTGAGCGCCGGCAAAGGCCATAACCAGTGTGATCAACATCGAAACAGCCGCTGTTTTTTTCTGCATATCATCGCTCCTTATCTTGCATGTACATTCTTTTATTCGTCCCAATCTCCGGCTTGTATGACTTCCGGCTCGAGCAGGAAGCCTGTTTTATCGTATACCTTGCCGCGAACCGTACGGACAAGAGCACGTAAATCCGCGGCCGTAGCGTTTCCGGCGTTTATCACGATATTTCCGTGCCAGGGGGCCACCTGGGCGTCCCCTATGCGGAAGCCGCGCAATCCGGCCTCATCGATGATTTTTCCGGAAGGCATCCCGAAGGCGCGGTTGTTTTTAAACATGCTCCCCGCCGAAGGAAAGCGGTAATGGCCCTTCTCCGTTCGATCCAGTATCCATCGGTCCATTTCGCTCCGAAGAGCCAGAGGGTCGCCGGTCCGAAGCGAAAATTCGGCGGACAGCAGAACGGAAGCGCCGGGAGACAGCACCAGCGGATCCGGACCAGTCCGTTGCTGAAACGGCGATGTCTTGTAGTCCCATTCTTCCCGGCGCAGAGGCCATGTCTCAAGTGTACACCCTCCTTTTTGAAAATACAGCACGCGGGCGCTGAAAAACACATCCGCCATCGAAATATCATAACACCGGGCGTTCATGAAAACGGCACCTCCGACGCTTCCGGGAAGGCCTGCGAATCGTTCAAGGCCGGCAATGCCGCGGATCTGGCACCAGTCGGTAAGATCCCGCATGGAGGCTCCGCATTCGGCCTGTACGAGAAGGGAATCGCCGCTCTGGACGCTGGGGCCGGAGATATCGGCGAACCGGGCAAGGGAGACGACCAGGCCTCTGATGCCCCGGTCGGAGACGAGAACATTCGACCCTCCGCCTAAAAGAGAAACAGGAATATCCAGAACAGCGCAGCGGTCAAGGAGGAATACGAGAGATTCGATCGAATCAGGCTCCGCGAATATATCCGCCGGGCCGCCGACTTTAAATGTCGTATGGGCCCGCAAGGGCTCGTCGAACCGGATTTTCCCCGACAAAGAGGGGCATTCTTCCGTTATATTGCTATTTTCCCATAATTTCCGTACAGTGATCATGGTGTCCCAGTATACTAAAGACGGACACTAAAATCGATACTCGGAGGACGCAATGCCGCTGGAACTTTACAATACCATGGGAAGAGAATTGCAGGAATTTAAACCTCTTGTGGAAGGAAAGGCCGGCTTCTATGGATGCGGACCCACTGTATATAACTACGCGCACATAGGAAACATGAGGGCCTACGTATTCCAGGACGTGCTTAAACGATCGCTTCGTTTCCTCGGATACGACGTAACCCATGTCATGAATATCACTGATATCGGCCATCTTTCCGGAGACGCAGACGACGGCGAGGACAAGATGGTGAAAACCGCGAAGGAACGGGGACAGTCGGTTCTCGAGATCGCGCAGTTCTATACCGACGCTTTTTTTAACGATACCGACAGGCTGAACATCGAGCGGCCCACCGTGGTGTGCAAGGCTACCGACCATGTCGAACAGATGATCGAGCTTATCAAAAAACTCGAAAAGAACGGACATACCTACATGGCCGGAGGAAATCTCTATTACGATATTTCCACCTTTCCGGAATACGGAAAGCTCGCGCGCATCAATATAGAGGACCTGAAGGCTGGAGCGCGCATCGATGTCGACGAGAACAAGCGCAATCCGCACGACTTCGTGTTGTGGTTCACTAAAAGCAAGTTCGAAAACCAGGCTCTTGTGTGGGACTCGCCCTGGGGCAAGGGATATCCCGGCTGGCATATCGAGTGCTCTGCAATGAGCATGGAATATCTGGGAGAACAGATCGACATCCATACCGGGGGAATCGACCATATACAGATTCATCACACCAACGAAATAGCGCAGTCTGAAGGAGCCACCGGTAAAACATGGGTAAATTTCTGGCTTCACAATGAATTTCTGGTGATGGATAAGGGTAAAATGTCCAAATCGAGCGGAACATTCCTGACCCTTCAAACCATCATCGATCAGGGATTCGATCCGCTGGACTATCGATTCTTCCTTCTGGGAGCCCATTACCGCAGCCAGATAACCTTCTCGCCCGAATCGATGGAAAGCGCGAAAAGCGCGAGAAAAAACCTAGTGCAGAGAATCGCGCGCATTCTTGAAACCGCCGGAAAGCCGGAATCGATCCCGGATAGCCGGGAACTGCCCGCAGGATCGCCCGCGCTCGAAAGGCTCGAAGCATTCCGGGGACATATCGAACAAGATTTGAACACGCCGCGGGCATTGTCGGAGCTGCAGGGGCTTGTCCGCGACGCGGAAATCAAGCCCGGCGAAGCACTCGCCGTCTTGCAGGCCATGGACGGAGTTCTCGGCCTCAAGCTGCTCGAGAGCGCCCTGCAAAGCATAGCCGAAGCGGCCCCTCAAGAAGGAGACCCGCGCATAGATGCTCTCATCGAAGAGAGAAAGGCGGCGAAGCAGTCAAAGAATTTCGCCCGCGCCGATGAAATCCGCAACCTTCTTAAGGCAGAGGGGATCGTTCTGGAAGACAGTCCGACCGGCACCACCTGGAAGAGAATGTAAGGGGATTTGAAATGACCCGAAACGAGAGTCCGGACGGCGCATCGCACTCCGGAATACCTACGGGAGAGCTTTTGAAAACGTTAAAGAATTGTAACATTTCGGGGGCTTCATTTGTTAAATAACGCAGAGTGGCTCGACGCCAACCGCGATGAAGATTTCCGCGCGATATACACGGCGACCATGCCGATACTCTTCAGAATTTCCCTCAGAATAGCGGGAAACGAAGAAGCCGCGGAAGATCTTTGCCACGACGCGTTGATTAAAATGACCGAGAAGAACATGCAGTTCCCCTCGCTCAACGACGCGAAATACTGGCTCATACGGGTTGTGATAAACGCATCTTTGAACTACGCCAAGAGGAAGGGCCGCGAAAGGAGAGCATACGAAAGAGCTCTCAAGGAAGACAAACGCACAGTGGATTCCGGCGAGACGGCATTGCTGAAGCAGGATGCAGTCGCACGGGTGAAAACCGCGATGGACAAGCTTCCGCCGAACCTGCGCGCTGTCTTGCATTTAAAGGAATACGCGGAGCTGAATTACAAAGAAATCGGCCGCGTACTCGGCATTACGGAAGGAAACGTGAAGGTTCGCGTTTTCCGCGCGCGGGAGCAGCTGTCCCGATTGATAGGAGAAGACGATGTCTACATGCCCTGACCCCAGTTTATTTTCAGCTTACGCCGACGGAGAGGTTCCGTCTCCATGGAAGGAAAAACTGGAAGCGCACCTGTCCTCCTGCGCGGAATGTTCGAAGCGTGTAAGCCGATATAAAGCGTTTTCTTCGATTATCGCAGCCGACGGCGCCGAACTTTCCCCGGAACGGCTCGATTCCGGATTGGAACAGCTCCAGCGCAGAATACAGTCGAAGCGAAGCACTGAATCCGGCAGAACCGGACGCTTCGACGTGCGGAAATCAGGAAGCATCAGAATTCCCGTTCATACGTTAGCGGCGATGCTGGCGGCGGCCGTATTCATTCCATCCTTCATCATTCAAAAAACGACTGATGTTCTTGAGAAGCAGCATGAACTGGCATTAGCCTTGAACGCCGAACTGAACGATCAATATCTGCAGAAGACCTCCTTGAACATCATCGATCCGGCGCTTCCGGTGTACAGCCCGGACCTTCCCCAAAAAACAATCGAATCTAGAATTGCATCAGGCTCGGGACAGTCTCTTTTCACCCTCGTGAATTACGCGCGACAGTTCGCCACCGATAAGACCCTTTTTTCCGACGCGGAAATAATCATCATCAAGCTTCCGAATCTGACGAAATTCGGCACGCTCTCCGCCGAACCGGAACTGACGGACGATTCTTTTTTAAGGAACACAGGCTACTATAAATGATGCGTTCTCTCTTTTTACGTCTCATTCAGCGATCGGACCTGGCCCGCTATGCCTTGGTGCCGATAGTATTCGCTCTGGCCGCCGCCCTCCTTTTCGCGCTGTCAACCCTTGAAAAAAAGCCTCCTCATATCGATGCTATTACGCCGACGATCGGAGATCCCGGCGACGTCATGATCATACGCGGAAAGAATTTCGGCGACGAACGGAAAACCAGCTGGATCGAAATAGCTGACAACAGAATTACCGGGAGCTCCATCAGAAATTGGAACGATGAAGTTATCATCATGGAAATTCCCCATACCGTCCAGGACGGCCTCGTCTACATCAGGACTAAAGAAGGAAAAAGCAACCCTCATATCTTTGCGAACCGCCAAAACATTCCGGTCGTCGCGCAGGGCGACAAGGAAACAGGAATCCCGTCGATCGAGGCGTTCGACCGCGACGTGAACGAAATCGGAGGGACCCTCGTCATCAAGGGCAAGAACTTCGGCATTTCGCAGGGGAAGGCGCAGGTGCTTTTCGCATGGCAGGCAGAACCCGAGATTCCGATAGCGAACGCCGCGCGCTCTGACAAATTCAGCGTTGCCTGCTCCGATCACGACTTCGACTACGAGTTCTGGAGCGATAAGGAGCTTCGCGTCCGAATCCCCGACGGCGCGGTATCCGGAAACGTCTTCGTGGAAACTGAAAAGGGCTTAAGCAATCCCAAACCCCTGCGGTTGGTAAATCAGAGCGGAACAAAAAAATACTCCAACGCGAAAACATATATATTATCAGTCCAGGTCGACATTACCGGCGTTGAGGCGGTTCCAGAAAACTCCCTATACATCCGCATTCCTCTGCCGGAAAGCACTCTCACCCAAAGGGACGTGAAAATCACCGCAAGCGAACCGAACCCCTACATAGACAATTATCAGGGAACCATTCTCCATCAGCTTGAAGGCCTTAAAACCGGCAGAAACGAACGAATTTCGCATTCTCTGGTCGTCACGACCAGGGACCTGACGACTACGGTGAATCCCCAACAGGTTAAGCCGTATAAGGACACGGGCACCCCCTTGTACGCCCGGTTCACCGGTTCCGACGCGCTGGTGCCTTCCGACAATCCCGCGATAACGGCGCAGGCTGAAGCGATCGTGAAAAAAGAAAAAAATCCGTGGCGCAAAGCCCGTCTCATTTACGACTGGATTATCGATACAATCGAACCGAAGCAAATCGCCGATCCCGACAGGCCGCTCACGACGGCTCTCGCGCAAGGCTCGGGCGACGCGTACGACATGGCCCTGCTTTTTACCGCCTTCGCCCGGGCGAGCGGAATACCGGCGACTCCGATCGCCGGCATTCTGGTAGACCAGCAGAGGCAGACGCATCTGCACTGGTGGGCGGAGTTCTGGATAGAGGGGACCGGCTGGATTCCCGTAGATCCGGCGCTCGGCATGAACTTTCCCTTCGAACTTCGCAGCGCCAACAACAGGGACTGGTACTTCGGAAATATGGATTCGTCCCATATCGCGTTTTCCCGCGGATGGAACGATCAGAAGCCGATGATACCGAACAGCAGGGTCGTCTACAGGCCCCGGACCTATTCATTCCAGGCAGTCTGGGAGGAATCGACCGGCCAGATCAAGGGATATACGACTTTTTGGAGCGCGCCGAAAATCACCGGCGTCTACTAAAGAATTAGAATCAACAGTACAATCCATCGATTAGCTGCGATTGTTCATTTATAGGAGTTCATACGTATGGTTACAGTTCTTTCAGTCGGCGGTTCGATAGTCGCACCGGATAATCCGGATCCGGATTTCCTCAACCGCTTCGCGGCTCTGGTACGGGAGTGGCTCGCGGAAGACGCCTCCCGCAAACTTATTCTGGTGGTCGGCGGCGGCGGACCGGCCCGGTCCTACCAACAGGCATACCGCGCGATTTCTCCTGCGGCGTCGGACGAACAGGCCGACTGGATCGGCATCATGGCGACGCGGCTGAACGCGCAGCTTTTAAAAGCCGTGTTCGCCGACCTCTGCCTCACCGATGTCGTTTACGATCCTACCGCGGTAGAAGTTTTCACCGGAAAAATCCTCGTCGCCGCGGGCTGGAAACCGGGATTCTCGACGGATAACGACGCGGTGCTGCTCGCGGAACGATTCAACGCTCCGACGGTGATCAACCTTTCGAATATCGCCAAGGTGTACACTGACGATCCCCGGGTAAATCCCGAGGCTAAGCCCATCGATGAAATCAGCTGGAAGGAATTCCGTCAGATAGTCGGCGACGAGTGGGTTCCCGGAAAAAACGTCCCCTTCGATCCCGTCGCGAGCCTTCACGCTCAGAAAGCGGGCCTTTCGGTCGTCTGCGCAGCCGGACGCGATATCGAAAACCTTCGCGCCATTCTGGACGGCAAACCGTTCACCGGAACCAAGATAGCCGGCTGATCCTTCCGGGAAAAACCGCGCAGCGCGGACGGAGATGCAACACGCCCGGCAGCTGAATGTTGCCGGGGTGAAAGCCGGGCCGAGAGTCGAAGCGCATACGCCTGCTCGCGGCCTGCCGCCTAGCCGTAGAGGCGGCGCAGAAGCGCTTCGAGCTTGGTCCCGTAGCCGGGGTCGCTCGCCCAGGTTCCCGAAAGACCGTGAACATCCGGAGACTTCCCCTTCGGATTCACATACCGATAGCGGGGATCGACGAGGTCACCCAGTAGCGGTTCGGACGAGCCGTAAGCCTTTAGATGCTGCACATGGGCGCGCACTCCGGTTTGCTCGTCCGGAAAGCTTAATCCCGGCTGTCCCGGACCGATCGACCCCAACCCGCAAAAATTATTCATATCGATCGTAACCAGTCCGCCGAAACGCAAAAAACCCGTTTCCAGGCACATCTGCACGAAGGCCACATCGGGATTCACCCCTTCAGCCCTCGCCTCCGCCACATAGAACGCGGCAAGACGCCTGATCTTGCTTATATCGACGTCAGCGTTATGCGCAAGAAAAAAATCGACCAATGCCCGGGAATTCGCCCTGCCGATTCCCATTATCAACAAATCTCCTGCTGAGAAAATCCGGCGGCTTTCGCCGAGAGGAGGTTGAGAAGTCTCCGTTGGAACAGTGCGGCAGCCGCTCATGATCGCCGCCGCTGCGATTAAACAGAGAAAAAAGAAAAACCGTAATTTCATAGCTATTTCATCGGTTGCTGCGGGCAAAAAGTATAATCGACGGCGAGAGAAATTCCCGGAGGGACCGATGAATATGCAGGATAACAAAGAAGATGCGCAAAAGCCGGATGTACGAGAACGAATTAAAACGCGGGGAGCCCGTTCCTTAAGCGATCCCGAGCTTATCGCCCTGCTCCTGCGAAGCGGAACGAGGGATAATCCGGTGCTTAACCTGGCAGGGCGGGTTATGAAGGTGCTGGACGACTCGACTATCGACCAGGCGTTCGACCTGCTGCAGAATCTGCAGGGAATGGGCGAAGGAAAAGCGGCTACTGTTCTGGCGGCGCTTGAGCTCGGACGCCGCTTCTCGGGCATACTCCACAAAAAAGTAAAAACCGCGGCCGATGTATATCCGCTGGTCCAGCACTACGCCGACCGGAAGCAGGAACACTTTCTCTGCGTCTCGCTCAACGGAGCCCACGAGGTGCTGGGAATACGGGTAGTGAGCGTCGGGATACTCAACAGAACCATCGTGCATCCGCGCGAAGTATTCTGCGATCCGATAACGGACCGGGCCGCGGCGATCCTGGTGTGCCACAACCATCCGTCCGGCCAGCTCGAACCGAGCGAAGAGGACCGCGGCATCACCAAAAGACTTGCGGAAGCCGGAGAGCTTCTCGGAATATCGGTGTTGGATCATCTGATTCTCAGCCCGAGAGGCGGGTTTTTCAGTTTTGTCGAAGCGGGGATCATGTAACGCAAAACAATCCGGAAAATCTCTTGAGCGAACGTTCGGGCAATGGTATTCTGGATTATCTTTTTCTGATCCGTTATTCAGGAGGTCTCATTAAATGGAAAAACTATTCAAGCTCAAGGAGCACGGGACGGACGCCCGCACAGAGCTTCTTGCAGGTTTAACAACCTTCCTCACCATGGCCTACATTCTCGCGGTAAATCCGGGAATCCTCGGCGACGCAGGCATGGACAGGGGCGCCGTATTCACGGCAACGGCTCTCGCCTCGGCGATTGCTTCCATCGTGATGGCCTTCGCGGCTAATCTTCCCATCGCTCTGGCCCCGGGAATGGGACTCAACGCGTTCTTCACCTACACCGTCGTTCTGGGGATGGGATACAGCTGGCAGACGGCTCTTACAGCGGTTTTTCTCGAAGGACTCCTGTTTATCATTCTCTCGTTCGTTAACGTGAGGGAAGCGATCGTCAATTCCGTACCTCTCAATCTGAAAAAAGCGGTGGCTGTCGGCATCGGAATTTTCATCACTCTGATCGGGATGAAGGGGGCGGGAATAATCGTGAGCAATCCCGCGACTCTCGTTTCGCTCGGCAACGTCACCGAGGGAACAGCCCTCCTCGCCTTCATCGGATTGATCATCACAGCGATTTTGTACGCGTTGAAAGTGCACGGAGCGATCCTCATCGGCATCATAGCCACGACGCTCATCGGAATCCCGATGGGAATCACCGCGCCGTACGGCGGATGGGAATCGTTCAGCCTCATGAGCATGCCCGCAGCTCCCCACGCGTTCGCTCTAGATTTCTCGAACGTCCTCACCCTCAAGTTCTTCACCGTATTCTTCTCATTCCTTTTCGTGGACATCTTCGATACGGTCGGAACCCTCGTAGGAGTGAGCACCCAAGCCGGGCTTCTGGACAAGAACGGAAACGTGCCCCGCGTTAAGCAAGCCCTTCTCGCGGACGCGATCGGCACCAGCGCCGGAGCTCTTCTGGGAACCTCTACCGTAACGAGCTATATTGAAAGCTCGGCGGGAGTCGCGGCAGGCGGACGCACCGGACTGACCTCGCTCACGACCGGCGCGCTTTTCCTCCTTGCGCTTTTGTTCTCGCCCCTCTTCCTGCTGATCCCGGGAGCCGCAACGGCGCCGGCCCTCATCATCGTCGGATTCCTCATGATGAAACCGGTCACGGAAATCGATTTTTCAGATCCTACCGAAGGCATCCCCTCCTTCCTCGCGATCGTGATGATGCCGTTCTGCTACAGCATCGCCGAAGGAATCGTGTACGGAGTTCTCTCCTACGTCGTCCTCAAGGTGTGCACCGGAAAGGCAAAGCAAATCCCGCTGGTCACCTGGGCGGTGTTCGCGATCTTCGTGCTCCGCTTCTTCATCCATTGATTTTATAAGCCCTTCACTTTTTACGCCCGCGGGAGTATGATTTATTCATGAAAACCCGCGGGCTCTTTTTTTACTGCGCCTTGTTTCTGCTGACTTCCGTAAACCACGGAATCGCTTACGCGCAAACCGATGACGAAACAACCCTTACCGTCCGTTCCGACATCGCGGGCGCCGAAGTTTTCATAAACGGAGCGCTCGCGGGAAAAACGCCGCTCATAGTCTCGCCCGCGAAGATCGGCCTCTGGAAGATCGCCGTCGCGATGAACGGATATTATACGGAAGAAAGAACGGTGCGCGTCGAGAAAGGCAAGGAAACGGAAGTCCTCATCGCGCTGCGCCGCATAACCGGAATGCTGAAAATCGAAAATCTGCCGCCGAATGCAGTCGTCTCGATACAAGGAATACCGCCGCGTTCAGGCGGAGAAGAGACGCTTATCCAACTGCCGGAGGGCCCGCACACCGTTTTAATCCGGGCATTCGGGTATGCGGACGTTCAAACAGACGTTAAAATAACGCGCGAAAAGGAAACGCTGTTGAAAGCGGAAATGCAGCCGGCGGCCTTCGAAGCGACCGGTTTCAAAGCTTCGAAAAAATCGTTCAATCCCGGAAATCCGGGCAATCTGGGAATCGCGGCGTTCAGTTTTTCGGTCAGCGCTCCGGGAAGCGCCGCGCTGACTCTGGAGTCTCCCGGCGGAGAACGTTTCGAACTTGCACGATGGGACGAGTTCGGCGGATGGGACCAGGAGGCTGTCTGGGACGGCCTCAATCCGCGCACAGGCTCGCTCGAAGAAGGCGTTTGGACTGCCATACTTTCGGCCTCGGACGGTTCAGAGAGCAGAACGCAAATCGAAGTGGACAGCGCCGTCTCCTATCCCGCTTCCGGCTTCTCGTCCGGAATGTCGGCCGCGGGTCCGGTCGCAAGCGGAACCGCGCTGCCCGCAGAATCAAAAACGATGCAGTTCGAGCTTTCCGCTCCCGCCGGACGGATTCAGCCGGGAGCGACTGCCGCTCTCGGGTGGCGGGTCGGTTCTCCCTGGACGCTTGAAACCGGCGCTCAAGCCGTCTTGAATCCCGGCGAACCGGGCGAAGGGCCTTCAGTTAGAGCCGCCTTCTCCGTCAAGGGAGGACGTCCGGTTCTGAAAGACCTTCGCGGAGCGTTCTATCTCAGGCACATGATGGGCTTCGGAGGATCAGGCGACGACGGAACGGACGGCGGGCATGCCGGAGA
Source organism: Teretinema zuelzerae (assembly GCF_021021555.1). Lineage (NCBI taxonomy): Bacteria > Pseudomonadati > Spirochaetota > Spirochaetia > Treponematales > Treponemataceae > Teretinema > Teretinema zuelzerae. The sequence continues at coordinate 715,698 of NZ_JAINWA010000001.1, forward strand.
AATCTTTCTCCGCAACGGTCTGGCGGCCGGATGCGCGGCCGACTGGAGCAAGGGCTTGTTTGCGCTGACCGCAGACCTTTCGGGAACAAAGGGCGATGCCCGCGGAAATCCCATGGAAAGCCCGTTCACCCTTTCGTTCGGAGCCGCCGCGGCTGTTCGGATCAAATTGTTCTCGGCGGCGTTCTGGCTCCGCGGAGAAACCGGAAATCTTGAAAACGGCGCCTCGGCTTTTACCGGGGACGGAACGGCATCTTTCGGATTGACGAACCGGCTGTTGCTGCCGGGAACGAATCTTGCGATCAATGGAACCATTGGAAGAATGATAGGCGCGACGCGGATCGATTCGATTTCGGCGTCTTTCGGGTTCCTGTTTTAACCGGGGAGGATGGCGGGATGAACATTGCGGGAATACTGCTGACGACAGGCTACGCGTTGAATATTCTGCTCATCCTCTTCATCCTGTTTTTCGAGGAACGCGATTCTTCGCACCGATTCACCTGGCTGCTGCTCGTCAGCTTCATTCCGGTCGCCGGTTTTCTGCTGTACCTGCTTTTTTCAGGGACCTTCTTCACCAGATCGCGGCGAATGCTTCGCGCGACCCGCAAGGCCTATTCCTATTACGAGAAAGTGCTGGACGACCAGCAGCGCAATTTGGAATCCCTCATTCAAAGCGGAACGAATCCTGCGGTGGAAGAATACGGGTCCCTCATCCACATGAACCTGACGTACGGGAAAAGCCCCGTCACCAGCCACAACTCTGTCGACGTCTTTCTCTCCGGAGAAGAAAAATACCAAACGCTTTTCGCCGATATTCTGCGTGCGAAGGAAACGATTCATCTTTCGTATTTCATCATCGTAAACGATTCTACCGGACGCGAACTGATTTCCGTTCTTTCGAAAAAAGCCGCGGAAGGAGTCGCAGTCAGGCTTCTGTACGATCATGTCGGATCGATCTTCACTTCGTCGACCCTTTTTCGTCCGCTGAAAAAAGCGGGAGGAATGGTCAGCCGATTCTTTCCGATATCCCTATTCAATCCCTTTTCGATCAATTACCGCAACCACCGGAAGCTGGTCATCATCGACGGAAAAATCGGTTATTTCGGAGGTATGAATATCGCCGACGAATACGCGAATCGGAACAACGCGCGGCCCTACTATTGGCGTGACACCCATTTGCGCATCACCGGTCCGGCCGTCCAGTTCCTTCAAAAGCAGTTTCTCGTGGATTGGTATACATCGATGGCCGAAGACCGCGACATGCACGAAGACATTCCCGTCTGGAAATTCTTCACTCAAATTTCCGATGAAGAAAATCCGCGGCCGGCGGCTCTGAGCCGTTCCGAAGTTTTGCGCGTCTGCGATGTTCCGATGCAAATAGTCAACTCAGGACCGGACGATCCGCGCAACGACGAGATCCGCGACGCGATGATACACATGATAACCAAGGCGAAAAAAAGCGTATGGATCGAAACTCCGTACTTCACTCCCGACCAGGCGTTTTTCACCGCGCTCAAAATCGCGGCCTTCTCGGGCGTATCGGTAGAAATCATCGTGCCGGGAAGCTGGGACAAATGGTACGTAAGGCTCGCCGCCATGCCCTACATCCGGGAGCTTCTCGAATGCGGCGTGAAATTCTGGCAGTACGAAGGCTTCATCCATTCAAAAATGATGGTAATAGACGGATTGATCGCGACCATCGGCACGACGAACATGGATACAAGAAGCTTCTCGCTGCATTTCGAGCTGAACGCCTTTTTCTACTCTGAAGACTTCGGAAAAACATGCTCCGCGATTTTTCATGACGACCAGGCAAAGTCGAAGTCAGTTCCGCGAGACTTCTTCCATCATACGCCGATGATCCGGAGAGCAGTATGGAATTTCTTCCGCCTCTTCGCCCCGCTCATGTAGATATAGGCAGGAAATGCCCGGAAAGCCGATAAAATCAGGGGTTTAGGCTGTCTCACTTGAAACGCCGTATGCATTCAGGTTATCATTCTATGTATCCAAAACGCATTTTTTTTTACAGGAGATATCCATGAAACTGTCCGCACTGCAGACTGCGCGCTATCAATACGCGCCGAAACTGCCCGCCGTTCTTACGGCGAAACTCGAACAAATCGCGATCGAAGCGGGAAAGCCCACTCAATCGATGGCGAATCAGGCTGAGTTGAAGGAACTCTTCAAACACACCTACGGCAAGCCGATGGTGAATTTCAAGAAGGGCAAGAACCCTAATGCCGGAAAAAAACTTCGGGTAGGCGTAATCCTCTCGGGAGGACAGGCTCCGGGCGGACACAATGTTATCGCGGGAATCTACGACGGACTGAAAAAGGGCAACCCCGAATCCAAGCTCTTCGGATTCCTCGGCGGACCTTCCGGTCTGATCGAAGGCTCCTATGTTGAAATCAAAGACAAGTTCATGGACGAGTACCGCAACACCGGAGGCTTCGACATCATCGGCAGCGGACGCACGAAAATCGAAACCGCCGATCAGATCGCCGCTTCCATGGCGACCGCTAAAAAAATGAAGCTCGACGCCGTCATCGTCATCGGCGGAGACGACTCCAATACGAACGCGGCCCTCCTCGCCGAACACTTCGTCGCAAGCGGCATGAGCACTCAGGTGATCGGCGTTCCGAAGACGATCGACGGAGACCTGAAGAACGACATGATCGAAACCTCCTTCGGCTTCGACACCGCGTGCAAAACCTATTCCGAAGTAATCGGAAACATCGAACGCGACGCGAACAGCGCAAAGAAATACTGGCACTTCGTCAAACTCATGGGCCGCTCAGCGAGCCACATCGCGCTCGAATGCGCGCTCCAGACCCAGCCGAACGTCTGCCTCATCTCCGAAGAAGTTGAAGCGAACAAAATGACGCTCCGCCAGATCACCGACTACCTCTGCGGAATCATCGCCAAGCGCGCGGAGAACAACGAAAACTTCGGTGTGATCCTCATTCCCGAGGGCCTCGTGGAATTCGTGCCTGAAATGAAAATTCTCATTGCCGAGCTCAACGACCTCATGTCCGTAAAAGCCGACGAGTTCAACAAGCTCGCAGGATTCGATGCACAGGCCGCCTGGCTCGCGAAGAATCTTTCAAAGGCTTCCGCCGACGCCTTCGCGTCGCTCCCCGCCGCCATCGCGGCGCAGTTCCTGATGGACCGCGATCCCCACGGAAACGTTCAGGTTTCCCGCATCGAAACCGAAAAGCTTCTCATTTCGCTCGTCGAGGAAAAGCTCAAGGCCATGAAGAAAGCTGGAACCTACAAGGGAAAGTTCAGTTCATACAACCACTTCTTCGGATATGAAGGCCGCTGCGCGTTCCCGTCGAACTTCGACGCGGACTACTGCTATGCCCTCGGATTCACTGCCTTCGTGCTTACGAACGCCGGATTGACCGGATACCTTTCATCGGTGCGGAACCTTACCGCTCCCGCGAAGGAATGGATCGCAGGCGGAGTGCCCCTCACCATGATGATGAACATGGAGCAGCGCCACGGTTCGCAGAAGCCGGTTATCCGCAAGGCTCTCGTGGAGCTCGACGGAAAGCCCTTCAAGGCTTTCGCGAAAAACCGCGACGTCTGGGCAATCAAGACCAGCTTCGTGTTCCCCGGCGCGATCCAGTACTACGGACCGGACGAGGTGTGCAACCAGCCGACGCAGACTCTTCTTCTCGAGCGCGGAATCGCAAAGCCCGCCGCGAAGGCGAAGTCCGGAGCAAAGGCTCCCGCCAAGGCAGCCGCGAAAGCCGACAAGCCGGCTAAAGCTCCCGTTGCCAAAAAAGCCGCCGCTAAAGCCGACAAGCCCGCCAAGGCTCCCGTTGCCAAAAAAGCAGCTGCGAAAGCCGACAAGCCCGCCAAGGCTCCCATAGCCAAAAAAGCCGCGGTGAAAGCCGATAAGCCGGCCAAGGCTCCCGCTGCCAAAAAAGCAGCCGCGAAAGCCGACAAGCCGGCGAAGGCTCCCGCTGCCAAGAAGGCGACAGCCAAGAAACCTGCGGCGAAGAAGTAATATGACGGGCGGCCGGAGTTTACGATTGACGTTCCGGCCGTTCTGCAAATAACTTCTGCAACGCCTGATAAGCCCGAAAGGCAAAACTTTCGGGCTTTTTTTATGCGCTGATTGTCGAATCCTGAGTATTTATCTATATTTAAAGGTACACTATCCGGAGAACAGGAGTGATATATGCGTCTTTATAGTAAGAATCAGGTAATAGGAATCGTCCTTGTCGCGGCCGCTCTTGCCTCGGGATTCACCCTTTTGATTTCTTCGCGCGACAGCGATACAGCGGCTGTTAATTCAGAAGCATCATTAGAAACTCCCGAACTTGTTCTTCAAACGGGCACAATGTACGGCAACGACGAATTCGCGCTTTCAACTCTGGATGTTGCCTCCTCCGACGGGTATACACAGGACGAACAGCAAAACATATCGGTATACGAGCGGGCGAACGAAGCCGTCGTGAACATTACGACTGAGACGGTCGGCATCAACTGGTTCCTCGAGCCGGTGCCGCAGGAAGGCGGTTCCGGATCAGGGTCGATCATCGATACGAGGGGGTATGTCGTGACCAATACCCACGTAATAGCGAACGCGGTGAAAATATTCATATCGCTCTCGGACGGAAGCCAGTTCGAAGGAACGGTAGTCGGTACAGACAAGGAAAACGATATCGCCGTGTTGAAATTCGATCCTCCGAAAAACAGGGATCTCAGCACTATACCGTTCGGAAACTCCTCGAATCTCAAGGTCGGACAAAAGGTGCTCGCCATCGGAAACCCGTTCGGCTTCGAAAGAACGCTGACCACCGGCATAGTCTCCGCCCTCGGCCGTCCGATAAAAACAGCGTCGAACACCATCATCAAAGACATGATCCAAACAGACACCGCGATCAATCCGGGAAACTCGGGAGGCCCCCTCCTGGACACCCAGGGACGCATGATCGGCATCAATACCATGATCTACTCCACCTCCGGAAGCTCCGCGGGCATCGGCTTCTCCATTCCCGTCAACACGGCCAAAAGAGTCGTGTCCGAACTCATTCAATTCGGAAAGGTTCGCAGAGGGTCGATAGACGCCGAACTTGTCCAGCTTAATTCGTCGATAGCCAATTACGCGCGGCTCTCCACCAACAACGGGCTTTTGGTTTCACGCGTGGGAGCCGGAAGCAACGCGGAAAAAGCAGGACTGAAGGGCGGAACCGAAGCCGTGCGCTACGGCGCCGGACGCTCGAGTTCAATCATTTATCTCGGCGGCGACGTCATCACCGGAATCGGAAAAGACAAAATCGATACACTCACCGATTACTACTCTGCCCTCGAATCGAGAAAACCCGGAGAGACTGTCGAAGTGACGGTTCTCCGGGGAAGAAACCAATTAACCTTGAAAATGGTTCTGGCGGAACGCCAGTAAGGAAGGCAGGACATGCGCCCGTTCAAAGTCGTTTCCGATTACAGCCCCGCAGGAGACCAGCCGGAAGCGATTCGCGAGCTGGTTGAAGGAATCAGGGCCGGCGACAGATTCCAAACGCTCAAGGGCGTTACCGGCTCAGGAAAAACCTTCACCATGGCGAAGATCATCGAGGAAGTACAGCGGCCGACCCTGGTAATGAGCCACAATAAAACCCTCGCCGCCCAGCTCTACCGCGAGTTCAAAAGCTTTTTCCCGAACAACGCGGTAGAGTACTTCGTTTCCTATTACGACTACTATCAGCCGGAAGCCTATGTTCCCTCGCGCGATCTGTATATCGAAAAAGACGCGGCCATCAACGACGAAATCGACCGCATGCGCCTCGCGGCGACATTCAGCCTCATGGAAAGAAGAGACGTGATCGTCGTCTCGACGGTATCGTGCATCTACGGATTGGGACTTCCCGAGTCCTGGAGAGATCTGCGCATCCATGTTGAAATAGGCAAGCCCCTCAATCCCGACGAACTGAAAAAGCAGCTGGTGTCCCTGCAGTACGAACGCAACGACGCCGTTCTGGACAGAGGAAGATTCCGCTCCAGGGGCGATGTGCTGGAAATATTTCCGGCGTATCTCGAAGAAGCGTATCGGCTCGAATTTGACTGGGAAGATCTGGTCAGAATACGAAAGTTCAACCCGGTTTCCGGCGAAACCGTCATGGAGCTGGACGAACTTTCGATATATCCGGCGAAACACTTCGTCATGAAGGAAGACGCCATACCCAACGCGCTTGAAAGAATCCGCGGCGATCTCGACGAGCAGCTCGAACGGTTCCGCATTCAAGGAAAAATGCTGGAAGCGGAACGGCTGAAAACCAGAACCGAGTACGACCTTGAAATGCTCGCGGAAATGGGATACTGCCCCGGAATCGAAAACTATTCAGCTCCGATCGCGAACAGGAATCCCGGAGACCCGCCGGCAACACTCTTTCACTATTTTCCGGACGACTTTCTCCTGTTCATGGACGAAAGCCATGTTACCTGGAGCCAGGTCGGCGCGATGTACGAAGGGGACCGTTCGCGCAAGCAGAACCTCGTTGATTTCGGCTTCCGCCTGCCCTGCGCCATGGACAACCGGCCGCTGAAGATGGCGGAATTCGAGCGGATGCTCAAGCAAGCAGTTTTCGTATCGGCGACTCCGAGAAACGAAGAACTCAAGCGTTCGACGCGCGTAGTAGAACAGGTCATCCGTCCGACCGGCCTTCTCGATCCGGAAGTAGAAGTGCGCCCGAGCGAAGGGCAAATGGAAGACATCTACCGCGAAGTCAAGGACAGGATCTCGAAAGACGAGCGGAGCCTCATACTGACGCTCACCAAAAAGATGGCGGAAGATCTTACCGACTACCTTACAGGCCTCGGTCTCAAGGTGAAGTATATCCATTCCGAGGTCGAAACGATCGAGCGGGTGGAAATACTGAAGGGCTTGCGCAAGGGCGAATTCGACATTCTGGTCGGCATCAATCTGTTAAGGGAGGGAATCGACCTCCCCGAGGTTTCGTACATCGGAATCCTCGACGCCGATAAAATCGGATTCCTCAGATCCACTACCAGCCTCATACAGATAATCGGACGCGCCGCGAGAAACCAGAACGGCAAGGTCGTCATGTACGCCGACCGCATGAGCGACGCGATGAAAGAAGCGATCGAGGAAACTTCGCGCAGAAGGAAAATTCAGGAAGACTGGAATACCTCGCAAGGAATCACGCCGACTACCATCAAGAAAGCGATAAACGACATTCTCGTCCGCGAAAACGAGCTGAAAAAGGAAGCCGTCGAGATGGAATCATCGGTACTGATCAACAGCTTCAACCTGATGATACCGAACGATCGCAAAAAACTGATCCGGGAATTGGAAAAACAGATGGCCGAATACGCCGAAGCTCTCCAGTTCGAGGAAGCCGCGACGATCAGAGACAGAATCCAGGAAATCCGGAAGATGGACTGATAGAGGCTGCTTCTTGCAGGAAGCCGCCGCATAGAGGTATCATACGCTGTACTACTTACATTCAAGGAAATTACATGAAATTCAAAGCAGGTAAAAAGTTCTTTCTGCTGAGTTCGCTGCTGGCGTATTCGGCCGTTGCAAGCATATACGCGGGCCCCGGAGCCGGCGTTTCTGTCGGCATGAGCCGTACAATAGAAGATCATTCCCAACGCGAATCGGAAGGCTACGAAATAAATACAGAAGGCATGCCGATTTCAGGCGAACTCTTCTGGGCGTTCGGCTCTGAAACAGGATTAGACGCGGGCGTTCGGGGCGGACTGAAGCAGCATATCGAAACGGTATCGCCTCCCGACAGCCTGGCATCCTTCGCCGATATTTCGATCGACACGACGCCCTTTTCGGTATTCGCCCGCGCAAATCTGCCGTATTTCTTCGCGGAAGCCTCGGGAGGAATCCACTTCGCCGATATCCGCTACGTCACCGATTCGGACGACCTCTCAGGCGAACAAAGGGGTCTTACCGCCGGACTGGCCATGGGTCCGCGGATGACCTTTATCGAGCGGCTTGTTGTAAGGGCCGCTTTTTCAGCGAATCTCTTCCAAATAGACGACATCGGCCTCGGTTCGCCGGTCACCCTGCTCACGCTCGGCCTTTCGCTGAGCGGAGCATGGCGATTCTAAGCGTCGCGTCAAACTTTCGCAAGCAGGGTTTCCAGGTCGGCGGCCGAGGCCGGCTGGCCTGAGAGCTTCTGCGCGAGGCTCTGGTTTTCCTTCGAACCGTACAGAATAGCTCCCGCGAGAAGGCCGGTTTCAGCGTCCACTACATATTTTTCATACCGCTTTTCATCAGCGCTTACTTTCGAGAACACCGTAAATTTTCCGGAAGAGGCTTCTTCCGGAGAAAGCACGGCCTTGCCCAGGGACATGAGCTCGACATCGCCGACTTTCAACGCGGTTTTCGGAACCGTCTGGGAATACGAGGGAGCGTCGATGCCCGCCGGCAGAAGGCCTGCCGAAGCAAGAATATTCTTCGCGGCTACCGGAGCCTGCTCCAGAGCGGCCGGAATTATGCCCCACACGATGCCGCCGAATTCGGCGCAATCGCCCACCGCGTAAATCCCCTTCCTGGACGTTTCCATCCTCTCGTTTACCACGATGCCGCGGTTGACCTGAAGGCCCGCCGCCTTTGCCAGCTCGGTGTTCGAATGAACGCCCATGGAAAGAAGGGTCGTCGCGCTGGCGAAGCTTCTGCCGTCTTTGAGCTTGATTTCATGGCATCCCGAAAGCCGCGAAGGCTCGAATACCGACGTTTCCGCGGAAGTCACGACTTCGATGCCCATTGCGGCGAAGCGTTTTTGCAAAAGAGCTGCGCCGGTTTCGTCCAGCTGGCGGGGAAGCAAGCGCGGAAAAATCTCGAACACCCTGACTTCCTTCGAACCGGAATCCTTCATGGCCCGGGCGGCTTCGAGTCCGAGGAGGCCGCCGCCGATCACGGAAGAGGCCGAACAGTCGGCGGAGATGGACGCGCGGATGAGCGAAACGTCCTCCAGCGTGCGCATAGTGAAAATCCCGGGAAGATCCGAGCCGGGAATCGCCGGACGATTCGCGGAGGCTCCCGTCGCAAGAACGAGGTAATCCCATGATTCCTTTCGGCCGTCCTCGAGAACAACGGTTTTCGAGTCGGGATCGATTCCTGCTACGCGCCGGCCCTGGTGCACCGACACCCTCTTTTTCTCGTACCATTCGGGTTTATAAAAAGTGATCGCTTCGGGACCGACCGCTCCTGAAAGGACTTCGGGAAGCCGCACCCGCGAATAAAAAGGATGGGCTTCTCCGCCATACACATCGACCGTAACCGAAAGCTCGGCGGCGAGGCCTGCCGCCGTATTGATTCCCGCTATTCCATTGCCTACAACTATTACGCGCATCAGTTCTCCTTGAATCGGCGCCGGGCGCCGACATGTTTACCCTGTATTGCTTCGTCACCCGGCCCTGCCGAGCAGGCGGGACAACTGTTCGTCGAAAGCCGCTCCGGTCGTCTCTCCCCGGAGAAATCGCCGAACCGCCTCTTGAATCGAAGAAGGAAATTTCTTCCAATAAATCGAAACCCAGTCGCCGATTTCATCGCGCAGTTCCTGCTGGGCCCGTAGACCCATGTTGCCGGTAGAGTACGAAACGAACTGACAGATCATGTCGTACATGATATCCGGCGGGATTCCGTTGACGGCTCCGTTTTTCACGAGGGACTCGCCGGACGTCTCAAGCCGGGCTTTCGCTTTCGGGGCCGAAGCGGGAATCCAGCTGTCCACCAGCGACAGCATTTCCTCCCTGCTCAGCTCTGGTGCTTCCTTAAGAAGCAAATCCGCGGCGAATTCCCTGAACGTGCCCCTGATGCCGTCCATGCTTTTTTGAATCGACGATTCTATCGCGCCTGACATCTGATGAGCCGCCTTCCCGGGATCGAGGGAAATAATGCCTGTGCTGGATTCCAGATCTGCCTTCCGCCGTGTCACGGCGGCCTCGAGAGCGTCGATATCCCTGAGATCGGAGCGGTTTAATATGTAATCCAGGGCTGCGAACAGTTCCTGTTTTGTCGAACGGGAAGCCATATACATAAAATACCCGCTGGAGAGCGTTTCCGCAAGAGAAATAAAGCCGATGCCCGTTATTGACCGATAAAGGCGCTCAAGCGTATTCTGAACACGTCATGGAAATTGAATTACTTGGATCAGGGACAAGCCACGGAGTGCCGGTGATCGGCTGTTCATGTCCCGTATGCGCTTCGAAGGACCAGAAAGACAACCGGATGAGGGCGAGCGCCCTTATCAGGGGGAACGACGGCAGAACAATACTCATCGATCCGGGCCCGGAATTCCGCATCCAGGCGCTCAGAACAGGCCTTGCGCGGCTCGACGCCATTCTCGCGACGCATGCGCACGCCGACCACGTACACGGCCTCGACGACGTGCGCATCTTCTCCCGGGATCATGACATACCCCTCTACTGCAACGCCGTATGCCTCGAAGACATCAAAAACAGGTTCGACTATATCTTCAAACCTACGCAGGAAGGAGGAGGAAAGCCTCGCATTGCGCTGAAAGAGGCGCGCGGAGGCGAGAAGTTCTACGCCGCCGGCATCGAAGTCACGCCGATCCCGGTGATGCACGGACAGCTTCCCGTTTTCGGATGGAGAATCGGAGACGCCGCGTATCTGACCGACTGCAACGGCATTCCCGACGGTTCGATCGAGCTGCTCAAAGGAGTCAAAAGCCTGATAATCGACGGATTGCGCGTCAGGCCCCATTCAACCCACTTTAATTTCGAAGGGGCTCTGGAGCAAATTCAGAGAATCAACCCCGATAAGGCATGGCTCACTCATTTATGCCATGATTTTACGCACGCCGAAATCCAGGACTGGCTTCGAAAACGCGTTCCGGGCAAAAAAATAGAGCCCGCGTTCGACGGGCTCTGCATCAGTATCGGACGATAAGAAATCGTCAGATAGCCGAAAATAAATCAGACCTTTTTGGTAACATAACCGCTTCTGAGGCAGCGGGTGCACATCTTAATGGTCATGGTTGTACCGCCGAGAATAGTCTTTACCTCGACGATATTGGGCTTCCACAAACGGCGGGTGTGGTTGTAGGACTTACTGACCTTGTTACCGCTTATCGTACCCTTGCCGCAAATTTCACATCTCCGGGACATATTAAACCTACCTTTCAGAAGGGGACGCATGTACCCCTTTTAATTTGCCTATAATGGAAGCTCATAGTATCAGATTCATGAAACCATGTAAAGTGGCTTCATGAAAATCATTAGATTGTACCCTCGTATACCAGTTTTTCCTGGCTGTCCAGCGTGATTGTGGAACCCGGCTCGAGCGTTTTCATCGCCCCTGATACCTGTGAAATCCAGATCAGGTTTGGATTGATCATAGACAACACTTCTTCGCTCATCTCGGACGGGTTCTCTACGACAAGACCGTCTACAACCCGGAGGATGGGAACGAAGGACATATCGAGATTACGGGTAACCAGAATTTCGCCGCCTTTTTTCCTCAGGGCGACGAAGGCTTCTTCAAGATTTTCCGCGCGTACTATTCTTCCGGTCACCCGCTTTTTCGCGTCTTCCGCCGCGGCGTCCACGCTCTCGATTCCCGTCGGGCGGCACTGCCGGCATCCCCCGGCGTTCAAGCCGCGGGCGAGCACGTTGCCCACGAACACCACCCGGATCATGTTGATCATCAAGGGACTGATGATGGGCATGCCGGCGACGAGAACGACCTTGTCGGTTTTTTTAAGCCATTTGGTATCGAGAGAAGCGCGCATCGCGTTTTGAATCATTTGTTCCGAATCTTCGGCGACGGTAACCAGCAGAGGAACCACGCCCCAGTTTAGCAGGAGCTGTCGGCGGATGGTTTCGTCGGGTGTGGCCGCGATGACGGGCTGTTCGGGACGGAAGCTCGCAAGCAACCGGGCGGTATTTCCCGTCATGGTCGGAGTAAGAAGCGCGGCGGCCTGAATCTCGGTCGCGGTTTGGTAGGCCGAATACGCCATGATTTCGCCGATTCCGCCGCGGGAGCGGTCGAGCCGGTGGAACACCCGCATCTTGTTCCGGTATTCGTCGGAGGCTTCGACGGTTCTCGCAATCTTCGCAAGCATCTGCACCGCTTCGACCGGCCAGGCTCCGTTGGCCGTTTCGCCTGAAAGCATGACTGCGTCGGTTCCGTCGAAGATTGCGTTGGCCACGTCCGTCAGTTCAGCGCGGGTCGGACGGGGGTTGACGATCATGGAGTCGAGCATCTGGGTCGCGGTGATGACCGGTTTTCCGGCCATGTTGCACGCATGGATGATCTTTTTCTGCGCAAGCGGGATGCGTTCCGTAGCCAGTTGGACGCCCAGATCCCCGCGCGCGACCATGATGCCGGCGGAAACCGCGATGATGTCTTCTATATTGTCCAAGCCCTCTTCATTCTCGATCTTGGAAATGACGCGAACCTTGGATCCGAAGGGCTCGATGAAACGGAGGATGGATACAACGTCCGCAGGAGAACTCACGAAGCTCGCGGCGATGTAATCGATGCCCTTGGAAAGGCCGAATTCGATATCTTTCTTGTCTTGTTCGCTTAACACGGGAACGTCCGGATGAATGCCTATCACGTTGACGTTTTTGCGGCTGCCGAGAGATCCGGAATTGAGAGCGGTACAGGTAATCGCGTTTTCGCCGTCCGTATCCAGGACCAATAGCTCGACGAGTCCGTCTGCAATCAGGATGCGGCAGTCTTTTTTGATTTCCCGGGGAAGCTGTTTCCAGCTGAGGGAAATCCTGCCGGGTTTTCCGGGACCGCCCGCTTCCTCCGATCCGGCTTCTATCGATACAGAGCCGTCTACAGTGCAAAGAATGGAGTCGCCTTCCCGGATGGCGATCTTTCCGTCTCCGGCGACCATGCCGGTGCGGATTTCCGGACCCTTCGTATCCAACAACAGAGCGCAGGGAATTCCGGTGATGCGGGAAGCTTCCCGAACCCTGTCGATACCCGCTCCATGATATTCGTGATCGCTGTGGGAAAAATTAAAACGGGCAACGTTCATTCCCGCGCGGAGAAGATCGCATACGACGTCGATATTCTCGGTTGTGGGACCCATTGAACACACAATTTTGGTTTTTCTGGAAAACATCATTTCTCCTCAATAAAAATTGAACTACGCTTGCCTTCAACCGAGCACGGGCTCATTCAGGCATGGCGAGAACGGTTTCGATCCGGGACAATTCCGCCGATGAAAGCGGATCGCCCTCCAGAGCCTTCAGATTTTCATCCAATTGGGAAACCGAGCTCGCGCCGATCAACACCGAGGTGGAACGCGGATCTTTGAGAAGCCACTTGATCGCCAGGGCGGAAAGCGTTTCACCGCGTTCTTGAGCGATGTCGTTGAGAGCGTTCAGTTTAGCGAGCATTGCGGGAGTCAGCCGTTCGGGTTTTAAAAATACGCCGCGAGCCGCCCGCGAATCGGAGGGTACCTCTCCTGTCAGATAGCGGGAAGAAAGCAAGCCCTGAGCAAGGGGAGAAAACAGAATCATGCCGACGCCCTCCCTTCCCAAAAGATCGGTCAAACCGTCCTCGACCCAGCGGTCGAGCATCGAATAGCGAGCCTGGTGTATCAGGCAGGGCGTGCCGAGTTCCCGCAGGATCGAGATCGCTTTCGCGGCGGTTTCGGGGCCGTAGTTGGAAATGCCCGCGTACAGCGCTTTTCCCGAACGCACGATATGGTCGAGCGCGCCCATCGTCTCCTCCAGGGGAGTTTCAGGGTCGGGACGATGATGATAAAAGATATCGACGTAATCGAGCTTCATTCTCGCCAGGCTCTGATCAAGGCTCGAAACAAGGTACTTTCGGCTGCCCCAGTCTCCGTAAGGGCCGTCCCACATTCCGTAGCCGGCCTTCGTAGAAACGACGAGTTCGTCGCGGTAGGGGCGCAGGTCTTGGTCCATGACGGAGCCGAAAAAAGTTTCGGCCGAACCCGGGGGAGGTCCGTAATTGTTTGCGAGATCGAAGTGGGTGATTCCCTTGTCGAACGCATGAAGCAGGACATCCCGGGCGGGATCCGCGCGGTCTACGCCGCCGAAATTATGCCAAAGCCCCAGTGAAATTTCCGGAAGCTTGAGTCCGCTGCGTCCGCAGCGGCGATAGTGCATAGTTCCGTACCGGTCGTCGGCTGCCTTATATACGCTCATTTGTTCTCCTTCAGCATCAGGTTGAGTCGTCTTGTCAACCAACCCCGCTGTTGTATATTATAGTAGATACGATGAAAACACTAAATGGTCCGGGGGACTTAAACATATCTCGCGTACTCCGGCTCATCTGGCAGCATAAAGGTATCAGCCGGATCGAAATTGCGCAACAACTCGGCGTTGATAAATCTACTGTAACAAAGATTGTTTCATCCCTGGAAGAGATCGGCATAATCCGCGCCTTCGCCCAAGGGAACGCCGGGCCGCAGGGCGGCAGAAAACCCATACAGCTTGAGGTGACGCCCGACTTCGGGGTTACGTTCGGCATCGAAATAACCACCGACGGAATACTCGCGGTCATGGTGAACTTGAACGGAGAAATCCTGGAATATCTGGACATCAGGATGCCCGTGACATCCGTGTACGACGCTTTCGATCTCGCGGTGGAACAGCTGAGCTTGAAGTGGGAAATCCTCGGACGGCCGCTTCTGGGAATCGGAGTCGGAATCCCCGCCATCGTCAACACGGAAACAGGAACCATCGTCCAGTCGATTCCCCTCGTCATCCATGATCCGATCCATTTTGCCGGCTGGGCCCGGGAAAAATACGGGACTCCCGTCTATATCGAAAACGACGCCAGATGCGGATGCCTCGGAGAGATTACGCTGAGGCACGGCATGGAGCTCGACAACGCGTTGTTTCTGCTCGCGGAAATTCGAAAAATCACCGGTTCAACCGAAAGCCGAAAAAACCTTTCTGTCGGACTCGGCTTCATCCTCAACGGCCAGCCCCATTACGGAAAACAGTTTTCTGCCGGAGAATTCAGGAGCATTTTGTGGGAACCGGGAAACTCCGGACAGTTTCAGTCGAACGACATGACGGGAGACAGGATCGGCTCGGACGAATCCGTAACAGGCTCGATGTTCACCGAACTGGCCCGCCACGCGGCGCTTTTGACGAACAGCCTGAACCTGAACTATGTGTTCATCGGCGGACTCGACGACTCTCTTACGGAAGATCTGATCGCCAGAATTAATTCGGAGATAGTGCGCAACTGGCCCTATGAACATGCGCAGCAATATTCGGTCATTCCTGCGTCTCTGGGCAGAAAGGCGGTCGCCTACGGTGCAGCCGGGCACTGCCTCCAGCGATTCTTTTCCCTCCCGAACATCTACCAGCCCTCGGGCAGCGGCCCGTCGATAAAAGAAACCCTCACCAAAATAAAAGACGTCTCTGCGGATAGCTGAAGCCTGCAAGCGTGCGCGCCGGCGCTCCAGCGTGTTCGCCGGCGGTCGGCGTGTTCGCTTGCGGTAAGCGTGTTCGCCGGCGGTCAGCGTGCGCTTGCGGCCTGCGTGTTCGCTTGCGGTCAGCGTGCTCGCTTGCGGTCAGCATGCACTTGCAGTCAGCGTGTGCGCTTGCGGTCAGCGTGCGCTTGCGGCCTGCGTGTTCGCTTGCGGTCAGCGTGCTCGCTTGCGGTCAGCATGCACTTGCAGTCAGCGTGTGCGCTTGCGGTCAGCGTGCGCTTGCGGCCTGCGTGTTCGCTTGCTTGCGGTAAGCGTGTTCGCTTGCGGTCAGCGTGCTCGCTTGCGCTCAGCGTGCGCTTGCGGCCAGCGTGTTCGCTTGCGGCCAGCGTGCGCTTGCGGTCAGCTGCGGGCGGCTGCGAGGGAGCCGCGGAGGACAAGTTCGGCGGTCAGCGTCATCGAAGAAACAGGCTGTTTGTTGATCATCTTCACCAGCAGCTCGGCGGCGGCCTCGCCTTTTTCGAAGCCGGGCTGCCTCAGCGTGGTGAGCGGAGGATTCATGAAAACAGAGAAGGGAATATCGTCGAAACCGACGACTGAAATATCATCGGGAATCGAAAGTCCCTGAGCCGCGCATTCTTCGTATACGCCGAGGGCCTGCACGTCTGCGAGGCAAACGATGGCAGTGGGGCGTTTTTTCTGGGACAGGAGGTCGCGGGCTACTTTTCGGCCGCTCTCGCTTGAAACTTCCGTATGATGCACCTGAATGCCGGTATGGGCGCCGAAGCTCAGGCCATGGCGCTTAAGCGCGCGATTAAAGCCGTTAAGCCGCGTATCGTTCGTCTGGCTGAAGTGGTCGCCGTTGTCGGAAAGAGTAACGTTTTGCAGCATGAACACCGCTATCTCGCGATGTCCCTGGCGAAGAACTTCTTCCATCAGGCTTTCCGCCGCCGCTTCGTCGTTAATGCCGACATTGACCAGCCCCTCTCCCGCTCCGCCGTCGATGGTAACAAAGGGAAGCCCCCGCTGGTGAAACAATTCAAGAACGGTCATTCCCGGTCCGATGCCGAGGGTGATGATTCCGTCCACGGCCGCGTTTCTGATGGTTTGGGTCAGGACTCCCTTTAAGGGGGAAAGAACCCCGAGTGACAGTCCTTCGCGGTCGCAGATATAGCCGATGCCGCGCATGATCTCCGAAATATAGGGGTTCTGGAATACTTCGTGAATCGACTGCGGCAGCAGCAGACCGATAGAACCGGTCTGCTTCATCGCAAGCGTCCGGGCTACCGGATCGGGCACATATCCCAGTTCGCGCGCGATATCCATAATCCTGGTAAACGTATCCTTGGATATTTTAGAAGGGTTGTTGAAGGCGAACGAAACAGTCGTCTTCGAAACGCCAGCCTCTCGCGCAATATCGTTGATTGTAGCCCGCATTCACTTCATCCTTTTACTGCCCCGGCGGCAATGCCTTTGATTATATACTTCTGCAAGGCCAGATAGAACAACACGATGGGCAGAGCCGACAACGTGAGGGAGGCGGTCATGGCGCCGTACTCCTTGAGGAATTGGCCGTTGAACATCATCTGGGCTAGCTGGATGGTTCCCTGCTTCACCACGATGAGGGGGAGAAGAAAGTCGTTCCAGAGCCAGAGCGCATCGATGACGGCGATTGTGGCTATGATTGTTTTCAAGAGCGGAAAGACAATATTGAAGAAGATGTAAAACTGTCCCGCTCCATCGATCGCGGCTGATTCCTCAAGTTCGCGCGGTACTCCTTTTACGAAGCCGTGGAACATGAAGATCGCCGTCGGACAGCCGAGTCCCCAATACATGACGATAATACCGGGGATGCTCATCAGGTGCAAGTCCGCGGCCAATACCGCGACGGGAACCATGATGATCTGAAACGGAATCACCAGGGCGAGCACAAAATAACCGTAGATTCCCCAGGACAGCCTGCTGTCCGTGCGGGCGAGCTTATAGGCAGCCATCGAGCTGACCAATATTATGCCCGCAAGACCCAGCACGGTGATGGAAAGGGTGTTCAGGAACACCCGGGGAAACTCCATCGCAGTCCAGGCCCGCGCGAAGTTGCCGAAGAACAGGCCCCTCGGCAGGCCGAGCGGATCGACCGTTATCTGGGCGTCGGTCTTAAACGCGTTCAATATCACGAAGATCACCGGGTAAAAAAACACGAGAGCGAAAAGAACCATGACTCCGGTGAATACTCTTCTGGTTACGATCTGATGGGTTGTAGCCATTATTGCTCCACCTCCTTCTTTTTCATTATGTACAGCTGTATTCCGGTTACGATGAATATAATCGTGAACAGAAGCATCGCCTTCGCGGTGGCAAGGCCCGCGCGCTTTCTGGCGAAGGCGTCGAAGAAAATATCAAGGACGACGGGCACGGTTCCGTAGGTATAGGCGGAACCCGAGGTCATGGCGTAGATCAGGTCGAAGCTCTTCAGAGCATTCGCAATAGTAAGGAAAAACGAAATTGTGAGCGCGGGAACAAGGAGCGGCATCGTTATGTTGGTAAACCGCTGCCAGGGCGAGGCTCCGTCGATTTTCGCCGCTTCCACGACGTCGGTCGGAATATTTTGAAGGCCTGCCAGATACACGATCATGTAATAGCCGGCGCCCTGCCAGATCGCGACCATCACGATGAGCCAGGGTGTTTTAGCCGGATCGCTCAGCCATTGATCGATTCCCGTTACCCGGGGGAACATTTGGAAAAAGAGCATTTTCCAGATGAGCGCCACAATGACCATGGACAGCACGTTCGGCAAAAAGAAAACGGATCTGAGGAATTTCTGCCCCTTGATTCCGGTATCGAGGGCGAGGGCGAGAAGGAAGGCGAGAAGATTGATTCCTATGACCGAGAAAAAGGCGAAAAACGCGGTAAAGCCGATGACGCCCAGATCGAAGCCCCGAGAGGTCCACTTCGCGCCGAGCACGGGCTTGAGCTCGCCCAGGGCCCACAGTCCTTCGGCGCCGGATTCTACGTCTTTCGCGCTTTCCGCGGAGAGGTTTTCAGATTTGACAAAAGAGGCGACGGCTTCCCTCCAGGCGTCCCGGTCTCGAGCGAGGGCTGCGGAACGTATGGATGAAATCAGCGCGGAAATAGAATCTGCTTTTATTCTGTCTTCGACCTCGAACTCGGGTATGAGCCAGATCTTGTCTTCAAAGGAAAATTCGTTCCATTCAGAGCGGAGAGAGAAATCTTCTTTAGTTTCCTCGTAGAACGAATCGAAGAGCGCGCGTTCATCCGCGGACAGCTTCGATAATAAGTTTTTCTGCAGATCTTTTTTCGCGATCCGCTGAGGAATCGACGAGGTCGTATTGTAATAAGACTGGTCGAATGAGCGGGGATAAAACGATTCGCTCACTTTTCCGCCGATAATGTCGCGGTAGTTTTTCAGGCCGACGAAGCGGTTCGCTTCGCTTTCATATCCGGCCTTCCGGAAAATCGATTCCACTTTTCTTCTTTCAAAGCCGGAAAGCGAAAGCCGGCTGTAGGCGTTCTCGTCTCCGTTGCGGGCGTATACTGAAAGCAGATATTCTCTGTCTTTTTCGCTCTTCAATTTACCAAGTACGAGGTTTTCAAAATCGCCGCCGTCCATGACGATGGGCGAGCGCGGCGTAAGGCCGTCCCAGTTGGTCAGCGAGATGTACAGGCCGTTCAAAAAAGGGTAGATGAAAAAAATGGTGTACAACACAAAGCTGGGCAGCAGAAATACCGCGAAGTACAGGTGCTTCTTGGTTTTTGATTCTACCATGAACTGGCTCCTTTCGAAAATGATGCAAAAAAAGGCCGCGGTACGCCGTACCGCGGCCCGGTCAATCAAACGGGTCCGCTAAAAACCGGACTTACTTCTTGACGGCTCCGGCCCAGATCGAGTCGATTGACTCGATAACCTTTTCGCCGGTGATCTTCTTGAACATATACTGCTGCGCGCCGTTCTTGCAACCATCCTCGAACGCGGTCGTAGGATAGGAAGAGAAGGCCCAGGGGTACGCGCCGTTCTTGTCAACGCTGGAAAGCAGATCCTGGAAGGGCTGTTTCATGCTGGAAAGATCGGCTCCCTTGAAGGCGGGAACGAGCTTGTAGTCTTCGATCCAGATTTTCTGGGCATCGGGAGACGCGAGCCAGTCCAGGAAGGCGAGAGCAGCGTCCTGCTTTTCCTTGGAAGACTGGGCGGAAACGCCGAAGCAGGAGTCGATGTCTGCGTACATTTTGTTGAGCTTCGCGTCGTTGAACACGGGATAGGGAATGAAACCACAGTTCAGTGAAGGATTGGTACCAATGGCGGCTCCGTATGACCAGAGGCCTTGAACCATCATCGCGGCTGAACCCTTGGCGAAGGCTGCCTGCTGCTGATCCCAGCCCCATTCGGCCGCTTTCGGATCCATGTTGTCTTTGTAGAAGTCGAGCGCAGCGAAGAGCTTCGCGGTGTCCACGGCTCCGTACGAAGTTTTTCCGGCGTTCATGTCCGCGACGAACTTGTCGACCGCGACGCCTTTCTCTCCGACGAGAAGAGCGGTGTGCACGAGGGTGATGAAGTGTCCGGCAGACCAGTTTTCTGCGAGAAGTCCGGCGAAGGGTGTCACTCCGTTGGATTTGAGGGTCGCGCAGACACGCTCGAGCTCGCGGGCGGTCGTTGGAGCCTTCAGGCCGTATTTGTCGAAAATATCCTTGTTATAGATGATTCCGATTCCCGCGTAGTCCATCGGAAGGGCGTATTGTTTTCCGTTGTAGGTAACGGAAGCTTTAGAGCTGTCCACAACCTTGGACATGACGCTCTGCTTGGACAGATCTACTACGTAGCCTTTTTCGGCGTATTCCCAAACGCGGGAGTATGTCTGCATCTGAAGAATGTCGGGTAGCTTACCCTGAGCGGCGCGAGCGGACATGGTCGCGTCGGCGTCGTTGGGAACGATCAGCAGGGAGATTTTTACTCCGGTTTTCGCGGTGTACGCGTCGACGAGCTTCTTGAGCCCTTCCTGATTTTCCTGCTTGTAATAGTACATTTCCAGTTCGACCGGCGCAGCGCCGGCTGAACCTGATTTCGCTTCCGCTCCGCCGCTGGCGAATACCGCGCCCGCCAACAGAACGAGGCTGACCGCGGCGCTCATGATTTTCTTCATTTTCTCTCCTCCATCAAATAAAGACATTTGTTTTTCCAACGGCTATTAAACCGCTTTACCTTATTATTAAACCGGTTTACTCATTTGTCAATATAAATAATGAAAGATTTTTTACGGTTCAAAAAAGAAAATCTTACTCGGATGTAAAGACCCACTTGCCGTTCGCTTCCGTCAAGCCGTATTCGTTGCGAAGCAGTTTTTCCAGCCCCGTATGCATTTCCCGGGAAACCGAGGCAAGTTCGGATTTCGATCCGCGAGACGGAGGCAGGCTGGTCAGCATGGTTTCCATCAGCATTTTAGCCGCAAGGAACCTTCTGCTCTTCTCTACCGCCAGGAACATCGGCTTATCCAACAGACCGATCACTTCCCAGGTAATCTGCTCAGCCTGGGCGTACTGTCCCGCGTCCTTATCCTGATCCGTGATGCGCAGCGGGAGCCGATACGGAATTTCGTCGAGCAGGGGATCAAGGCGCTCAAGATCGAAGAGGCCGATTCCGCAATTAAAGAGAACCGGCTTTCCTTCGGCCTCGAAGGCGAGCATGCGTTCGGTCGAAATAACCGGTCCGATGTCCGCGCAGCTGAGTTTGCCGGAAGAATCGGCGACCAGAATGCCGCCTTTCACGTCCATGGGAGTGCGCCAGGATTCCTCGAACGCGGCGTCGAAACCGGAGAGGGCGAACACTGCCAGGGAAACAGGATCCACCGTGTACCCCATGTTGTCGATATTGCCGAGCCAGGCGAAGCGGATTCCCTTGCTCCTGAGTTTCCGGTAAATAGGGGCGAGCACCTCGAAATTTTGCCCGTGCCCGCCCGGCATCGCGATTCCCGTGTCGGCCCTGCCCCACGCCCGGTCGAAAATCTTGCGCGGACGGCCTGAGGATGAATGGGTAATAGCGGCCATCATCGTCTGGCTTGCGGTATACATTTCTACGGAGGGGCAGCCCAGAGATTCAGCGAGCGACAGGAGCCCCGGATCCGCTACATACTCGCGAAGGGCTTCAGCTATCGCGGAGTCTGTATGGACGCTCGTCATCTGAAAAGAAGGAAGGATTACCTCTGGAAGAGTTCCTATTTCTTCCTTATAAGCCTTCTTATGCTCAAGGAGCATTCTCAATTTCAGGAAGAGGAAACTCCACCCCGGCGAACCGTCCGGGTTCAGGAAGGCGGGAGTGATGCCCTTGGGCTTTCCGCGGCAATCGTCGGCGAGCGTATGAAAGAGATCCCCGAACTGGTCGAACAGCTCGGGATCCAGCGAACGGTTTTTTTTGTTGTCCGCATAGCTCGAGGCCGAGCCCCCGTTCAATACGCCGTACGCGGTCTGCGGATATAAGCGGATGCCGATCTTCCGCAGCAGAGCTTCGTCGAGAAGGAGAAGATCCTCGGACTCCGACGGAACTGCTTGGGCTCCGTTCAATAGAGAAAGCGGGAGGCCCAGATGAAAGAGGCGGGATTCAAGGGCGGCGCGGGTTTTTGACAATTCGGCGGGACCGCGGCGGTCCACAATCGCGGGATGGGGGAAGGAGGGGACCGTTTCCGGGACAATGCCCCCGGGAGCGTCGTATTTACCCGCGTTCAGGTCGTCGAGAAAGCGGAACATACGATCGAGATCGACCCCTTCCTTTTCAAGCTGGGACGCAAGGGTCGGAGAAATATCGTCTTTTTTCAAGGCTGCACGCTCCTATCAGTAATACCTATAATCATACGAGTACCTAGGGATAATTCAACCATCTTACAGTTTTTGCATGCGAAGTCAACCGAGGCAGACCTGGGCGGGCAGGAAGGCAGATCCCGCCCTATATGAGGGGCGGAGGATTTCATGCAGATCGTCAGTTTCGCACGCGCCGGCTATACCGGAGAAATCGTAAAAGTGGAAGCGGATTTACGGAGAGGAATTCCGGCGATAGACATCGTCGGCCTGCCCGACGGAGCGGTGCGCGAAGCCCGGGAGCGGATGCGCGTCGCTATCAGAAATTCCGGGCTGGACTTTCCCCGCGAACGGATACTCATAAACTTAAGCCCGGCAGACCTGAAAAAAGAGGGAGGATCCTTCGATCTGCCGATTGCGTTGGGTGTGCTGGCCGCCTCGGAGGGAAACGTACCGGAAGGAGAAGCGATACTGGTTCTGGGGGAACTTGAGCTTTCAGGAACCGTCCGGCCGGTTCGCGGAGTTCTCGCCGCCGTCGCGCGCGCGCAGGAAGCGGGCATCGCCGACTTCATCCTTCCTGCAGAAAATCTGGAGGAAGCCCGGCTTTTGGGCGCCCCTGCCCGCGGAGCCCGTAATCTCGCAGAGGCATTGAACGCCTACCACGAAATATGCTCGATACGCGCGCTCTGCGGCTCGGATGCGGAAACAGAAGGCTCCGGCGATGCCGACGGCGCGAAGGACATCTCGGCGGAGAATAACGCCGAAGAGCCCCGCTGGAGAAGCTACCGGCTGGGATACGAAGACGTGCGGGGCCAGGAGAGGCTCGTGCGCGGATTGCAGATCGCGGCCGCCGGAGGCCATCACCTTGTCGCTTGGGGGCCGCCGGGATGCGGAAAAAGCCTGGCGCTGGGACGCTTCGACTGCCTCCTCCCGGACATGGACCGAAAAACAGCGCTCGAGGCGACCCGCATCCACAGCATCGCCGGAACCCTCGAAGCGGATTTTTCCAACGGCTCTCGCGCCCTGCTTTCCCGGCCTCCCTTCAGGCAGCCCCATCAAAACGCGAGCCTTGAAGGCATGATCGGAGGCGGGAAGCACTGCCTTCCGGGAGAGATTTCGCTGGCCCACGGGGGAACCCTTTTTCTCGACGAAGCGGCGCAATTCCGAAGCGGCGTTCTCCAGGCTCTGCGGACTCCCCTCGAAACAGGCACGGTCACCCTCAGCAGGGCCGGAAAAAACGAAACTTTCCCGGCGGACTTCCAGCTGCTCATGGCCCTCAATCCCTGCCCCTGCGGACACTTCGGAGAAAGCGGCCGGGTATGCACCTGCGGACCCGAAGCCGTCGACCGCTACTGGAAGCGGCTGGCCGGCCCGTTGCTGGACCGCATGGATATACGGGTGCCTCTCTCCGCGCCTGAAGGCGAATCGTTCGCGGACCCCGGACGCGCGCCTGATACCGAAAGCCTCAGAAGGGAGATAGACCGGGCACGGAGAATGCAGAGAGAAAGGGGCGCGGTTTTGAACGGGAAACTCGCCCCCGGGGACATCGAGAAACTCTGCGTATTATCGGAATCCGCACAGGCGCTGTTCGGAAAAGGGATGGAGACGGCCCGGCTCTCAGGCCGGGGCGGTCACGGCGTATTGAAGGTATCGCGAACGATCGCGGATATGGAGGGCTCGGTTCTGATAGAAGAAGAACACCTGATGGAGGCCTTCCAATTCAGAAGATGGTCGGGCTTGCTCCCCGACTTTCTCTCCTGACGCTCGATTCTCGCCTCAGCCGCGCGCACACCATGCGCGGCGGCAAGGGATCAGCCTTTGAGAATCGCTTCGAGAGCGCCGAAATAATACCGGTCCTCGATTTTCCTTCGTCCGGAAGTCCGCCCGATCTTGCGGTCGGGCCGGGCAGCGCCGTGAAAATCGCTGCCGGCGGTAACGAACATGCCCAGGCTCGAGGCGAGAGCTTCCAGACGCTCGGCGTCCACGATCCGGGCGGCCGGGTGCCAGGCTTCCAGACCCATCACCCCGCGGTCGCGGAAATCTTCCATAACAGCGGGGAGAGCCCCCCAGGAAAGATAGAGCGACAGCGGATGCGCGAGAACCGGTACTCCCCCGCACGCCTTGATTGCCGCGATCCCCTCGTCGAGCTGAATGCTCTTTCTGTCGAGAAAAAAAGGCCGATCCTTTGCCAGATACCGGTCGAAGGCCTGTTGACGGTTTTTCACCGCCTTTGATTCAACCAAAAACTGGGCAAAATGCGGCCTGCCGACGGTTTCGCCTCCGGCAAGAGCCGAAACGCGCTCAAGATCGATGTCGATCCCGGCCTCCTGCATCTTTTGGATTATCTGCCGATTTCGCTCAAGACGGCCGTCCTGCAGCCTTGTTATCATATCGGTAAGACTCGGATGAATCTCTTTAAGGCCGAGGCCCAGCAGATGGCACTCGCCCGGCTTCCATTCGATATCCAGCTCGATGCCCGCAAGAAAGACCATGCCGACCTCGCGCGCAGCCGCGGAGGCTTCGTCGATGCCGGTAACGGTATCGTGATCGGTAAGCGCAAGAACGGAAATATCCTCAGATCGGGCGTGAAGCACAAGGTCGCGGGGAGAAAAGGAACCGTCTGAAGCAGTGGAATGCGTATGTAAGTCTATCATAATGAATTTCTCCGATAGTACCAGAAAAATAGACGAGAAGCGAGCTTGTGTGCTATACTCTTTTCCATTAGCAGACAGAGGGGAGACCATGCCAAAGGCCGTTCAGTATAAACCCAATTCAGTCATCTATTTCGCAGGAGACATGGATGAACGAGTGTTTCTTCTGCAAAAAGGACGAATCGCCCTCACCTCGACCGATATCGAAACCAACAAACAGGTTACCGAATACATCAAAGAAGGCGAATTCTTCGGCGTAAAGTCGGCCCTCGGACGCTTTCCGCGCGAGGAAAGCGTCATGGTCATCACGGACGCCATGGTTTTGTCGTTTTCCTCCGCCGAATTCGAAGCCTTCGTTCAACCCAACACGCGCATCGTCATGAAGATGCTCAAAGTCTTCTCGAACCAGCTCAGGCACATACACCGCCAGATCGAATCCCTCCTCCATAGCCATGAAGAAACCAACCCGGACGACGGCATGTTCTCGGTCGCGAGCTCCTTCTACAATTCCCAACAGTACCGCGCGGCATCCGAAGTCGCCATACGCTATTTAAAGCTCTTCCCCACCGGCAAGCACGTGCAGGAAATGAAGCAGATCGCCCAAAACACCCTGCGCTCCGATCACGACTTCGGCGACCATCCCGGAACGGACGAAATGCCCTCCTCCGGCCCCGCCCAGAGAACCGGAAAGGCCCCGGCGGGCATCGATCCCAATCTCGCCCTCACCCTCGCTGAAGGCCTCGCCGGCCAGCAAAAATGGGACGAAGCCTATAAACAGTACCACTCGATCATAGAAGCCGGTTCTTCGCCGGTCCTGGGAAAAGCCTACGTCGGAGCCGGCCGAAGCCTCTTCGAGATGGACGAATACGTCCGCTGCGCCCAGATCCTCACTTCCTACATCAGCCTCGAACCGAAATCCCTCCAAATGGGAGAAGTGCTGATGTACCTCGGCCTCGCCTACGGCAAAATGGATCAAAATGACAAGGCGAAAGCCTTCCTTTCCAAAGCGATGACAATGGCCGGCCCCCTTCTTGTTCCTACTATTAAACAGCACCTTGCAGAGATCGGAGGCTGATGAATGAGCGACGTATTTGCCGCGTTTTCGCGCTTCGCCAAAGTGTTTCCCAAGGGTTCGGTCATCTTTTCCGAATTCGAACCCGGAGACTGCTTCTACCTCATACAGAGCGGAAGAGTCCAGCTGATTAAAATCGTCAACGGCTTCCAGAAAAACCTCGACATCCTCCAGCCCTCGGAAATTTTCGGCGAAATGGCCATCCTGGAAAATTCGCCCCGCTCCGCCACCGCCATCGCCTACGACGACGTAAAAGCCCTCGAATTCAACAAAGCCAACTTCGAAGTGCTCATGATGGGCAATCCCGCCATCGCCATGAAACTTCTTAAAACCTTCGTAAAACGCATCTACGCCCAAAAACGCCGCTTCATGGTCCTCACCATCCCCGAGAAAATGGCGAGAGTCGGCGACGTATTCCTGATGCTCGACGAAACCCAGCCCTGCCCCGACCGCCTTGCCGACTTCCGCACCTTCAACCTCACCATGGACGACGTCGCCCGCTGGGCCGGCCTCCCCGTCGAAGAAGTCGAAGACGAACTGCACCGCTACATCGACCAGGGCAAAATGGAAATGTACGACGACCGCATAGTCGTCAAAAACCTCCCCGAACTCTCCCGCTACGTCAACGCCCGCCGCTCCCGCGACCCAAACAACTGACGCGTACAAGCGCGCCTCTGAGACCGCCGCCGAATCCCGCGCTCACCATATTCCCAATTACAAAAACAAAATATCGAGGCAGAACGGGCCATGGCAAAAGCAGACGGCCGGGCGGAGCCCCCGCCCAGAAATACCCTGCAGGGGCGTTCTCTTGACTCAATAAAACCAACCAGATATACTCCCTTCTGTCGTTTCAACCCGCCAAGATAGCTCAGTCGGCAGAGCAGCACCCTCGTAACGTGCAGGTCAAGGGTTCGATTCCCTTTCTTGGCTAGAAAAAAGGTCAGTCCAACAGGACTGGCCTTTTTTTATGGGCCAAGAAAGGGAATCGATCCGGAGCGACGTCCCGAGCGCTGCGAGGGCTTGGCGCATGGATGCGCCAAGAGTCGCGGAGGCGGCCTGGAAGGAGCGCGTACGACGCGCGCGACTGCAAGGCGATTCCCTTTCTTGGCTAGAAAAACAACCGGTCTTTGGGCCGGTTGTTTTTTTTATAGGCCAAGAAAGGGAATCGATCCGGAGCAACGTCCCGAGCGCTGCGAGGGCTTGGCGCATGGATGCGCCAAGAGTCGCGTAGGCGGCCTGGAAGGAGCGCGTACGACGCGCGCGACTGCAAGGCGATTCCCTTTCTTGGCTAGAAAAAAGGTCAGTCCACAGGACTGGCCTTTTTTTATGGGCCAAGACTGGGAATCGATCCGGAGCAACGTCCCGAGCGCTGCGAGGGCTTGGCGCATGGATGCGCCAAGAGTTGCGGAGGCGGCTCGCAGGGAGCACACACGAAGTGCGCGACCGTAGAGGATTCCCTTTCTTGGCTTTAAAAAAAGCGCGCGATCCAAAGGATCGTACGCTTTTTTAAATTTTGCCCAAAACGTAAAACACATGCAAAAAACGCACACGCGAAACGTGCAGGTCAAAGAAAACTAAATCGTTGCTATATAAATAGTTAGTGTTTTTTTCTGAGTCAGAAAATGCGAATTGTGCAATGAATGTGCAATGGGAAAGCTCAGCTGGCTTTAAAAAACGTCCTGAACTAAAACAAAAGGCCATCCAGTAAACGCTGAATGGCCTTAGTAAAACGAACCGGTAAGATTAAACTGTAAGAATTTGTTCTACATATTCAGGATTTTTCGATACGATCTTTAACAGGGCTAAGGCCGGACCTTCCGGCTTTCGACGACCCTGCTCCCAATTTCGCAAGGTGGCAACACTTACTCCGATCATGTATGCAAAATCGGCTTGGGTTTTGTTACTGTGCTCGCGAATAGCCCGAATATCAGGGGCGTTCATTTCAAACCTTCGGCTTTCTTTCTGATGTCCCCTTTGAATTTTTCCAGCTTCTTTTATACTGTCAACAAGCAATGCAAAATCATTGTCGTTCATTTTAGTTCCTCCTTCACAAGACGATTCAGGATTTTCTTTTGTTCCTGACTTAAATCTTCCTGCAGTGGTGTGAACCAATTTGACTTGGCTAATAGAAACGACACCTGTGGCCTGCCCAAGATTGAAAGCAAACTGCGATGCAGGATCGCTCTCGTTGGTCATCGTGAACACGAATTCATAATCCTGTTCAGACGAAGTCAAGTCGAATTCCTGCGAAGCATAGCTCGCCCATGGATTCGCCGACTGCTGGAACGAAACTTCAATTCGTCTTTCGGATTCTGCTTTTGCCTTAAAGGTCAGCTTGTACATCATGCCCTGGTCTAAACCCAATCCGTACTGCACCAGCTGAGGCTGATACGATTCAGCTCCAATGGTGGTTACGTTGATGGCGGCCATTCCGTTGCTCACGCTCGTCGAAGCCTCCGAATCACCCCAGTATTCTCCCTGACCTAAACGCCATGAGGCCGCGTCATTTTCAGCAATCACAGAACTCGTAGGAAAATCTCCATCCTTGATCAGATTCGCGGTACCTTCTCCAGACACCAAAGCAAACTTAGCCGTAACCGAACGATTTTCACTCATACTGACGGTGGTGGAAGTAGCGGAACCAGTGGCATCGCCATCCCAGCCAATAAACCTCCAACCTGTATTCGGAGTTGCCGTCAGTTCTACAGATGTATTGGGTGCATAGGAGCTTTTATCTGGAGTTTTGGTTACGGATCCCGCACCCGAGGGTGAAACATTTGATATCAGACTGAGTTCATCCACTGTGGTACTTCCACCAAAAGTCAAAAGATTTTTGGTCACTTTTGCAGATCCGTTCCCTTTTCCTCGACCTGTATTATCTTTACCCGAATAGGATTCTACTTTCATGGCCACTTCGTACAGGGGGCAATCCATCATTTTCATGCCTGCTTTATCCCAGGCCTCGAAGTGTTTGGATACAGAAACTTTTCCACTTTGTCTATGGCTACTCGTGTTTTTGGGAACACTAAAATACTGTTTAAAATTACCTTTCCCAGTCAGCATCGCCTCGTTTAGCCTGTCGGCCACCCAGAACTCATATTCAATCCCGTCAATCGTTCCACTACCATAGCGCTTTGCGTTTCGGCCACCTGAAGCGGGATTAAAAGAGCCACGGTCCTGAATGATATAGTATTCAATCTGATTGGAAAACGTGGCATTTTCATTCTTTTCTGTTTTTTTCGGTTTACTTCTCGCAGGGTAATAGGCCCATCCATAGATGCCAAGCATTTTGACATCATCCGTGGAACTCCACGTTGCCGCAAAATCAACGGTGATTTTCCCCACATCCCTAGGAGTGGTAGTACTGGAAGCCCCCCATTTTTTGCCCGCTCGAAACAGAACGTTAATGGTCCCATTCCACTGGGCCTCGAATGTGCCGCCGTTTGGATCGGAACTGCCACCCGTGATTTTCATGATAGAAGTACCCACGTTGTCTTGGTTCCACAGTTCGTAGTCTATGCCATTGCAATTTCTAATAGTACTGGAAGTCCAAGTGCTGTAATCTTGCCCCCATGTGAGCGAAGCTCCCAATGCCACACCTGCAAGTGCCGTGAATAGACATTTTTTGATACTCATACAAATCCCTTTAAAAAGTTTGAATTAAATATTTAACTGGAGGGAAACAAGTTTTACCAGTGCTTTAATTGCACCTTTAGTGTGGATAAAAGCATACCCACACCCAAATGTACCCATTCAATCCAATACATCGAGAACTAGCTCTTAGTCGATACAGAGCCCTTTCCCGGCTTGCCTTGCGACTCAATCAGTTCCTTTGCCGCTTCGTCCATGGGGTTAAACCCTGTTGCCTTCGTCATAGAGCCTCCTTTCCGCCTGCGTTGACTTTCGGACGGAGATTATCCGTATCGTTTAATCGGTTTCGCCTTTCCGGATTGTAGAGATGACAAACATCATCAGTACGCTGTTAATACGCCCGAGTATCTGCTAGCGATCCTCGCGCTCGTACTCATCGCACTGTATGTATATTACTGCAATTGCACTATTGCAAGCACAATGATGAATAGACCGCAAAAAAAACAATATCCAGAATTGTAGACCCCTTTATCATAAGAGATACTGTTTGTCGGGTAGAGGATTCGCCTGAAAGAGGGATGCAGTCAGGCGGTGTGCGGATGAAGGGGGAGGCCGCAACCGTGTGCGGCCGGGGGGGAAGGCATTCCCCCCTTTATATGCCGAAGTCGTTATTCATTGAGCAAGCGGCTTGATATTCTACTATAATAACCACTGTTATTTTCGATGGAAAGGACCGCTATCGGGGAGTGCATATGAATATACGTTTCATCATTCATGAGTCATGCGAGGCGCCCGGCGCCTGTCTCAACTGGGCGGACGGCAGGGGCCACGAGGCGCGCTTCGTCAGGGTCTACCACGACGAACGTGCAGAGCGAGGACGAACTGCTCGCCATGGAACACGCAGAAAGGAACAACGCGCTCTGCGGCTTTCTTGATCGATTAACAGCGGAATATCTCTCGAAATAGACAGATTCTATTGACAATTCACTTTTTCGGCAGTAAAGTTAGTTATCATTCACTAACTAAGAGAAGAACCAGATGGAACCGACAGAGAGACAGAAAGAGATTATTAGAGCGGCTTTCACCCTGATCGCTGATAAGGGCATCCAGGATTTAACGATAAAAAATCTGGGAAAGGCGATCGGCGTGAGCGAACCGGCGATTTACAGACATTTTGCCTCCAAGTCGGAAATTCTTTCGGGGATAGTGGATGAAATATACGCCATAAAAAAAAGAACTACCGCGCATTCATTCGAGTCGGGCGCGGATTCCCCTACGAGGCTTCGACGGTTTTTCTCGCACCAGGCGGCGGAATTCGAGGCGTTTCCGCCATTGAGCATCGTGCTGACTCCGGAGGATCTGTTTAGAAGCGACAGGGAGCTGCTGGCTCGAGTTCGCGCGCTGATGGCGGAAACGCGAGCGGCCGTCACTGCACTGCTGGCGGAGACAGGCAGCGGAAGAGCTTCAAGCGCTTCCATCGATCCTGAGACAGGCAGCCTGATGATGCTGGGAGGTTTCAGAATGCTTGTATCCACCTGGCGAATGGAACGGGAGCTGGGCCATGATGTTCGGCTGACTGATCTTGCCGAAGCTTTCATTGGCCAGGCCTTGAAATTGATGGAGTAGCGGACATCGGGAATCATATTCCGGATGGTCTTTTTCGATAGCTGAAAGGTTAGTTATTTATAACTAACCTAGTGTATATAAAGGAGATTCACATGAAGATTCGCTTAGCGCCGATACTTGCGCACCCATGGCTCGCAGCGGCAATAGTGATGGGACTCACCATTGCTTCCATAATTCCGATCAAAACCGGATTCCGAATGGAAACAAATCTCGACAGCTACATGCCGGAAAACCATCCGGCGTTCAGCTTTAGCGACGAGGCAGAAGAGCGTTTTCAAATAAAAGACGGCATATTGATAGCGCTGGAGCATCCAGTATCCATTTTCAATACCGGATCTCTCAAAAAGATGGTCGATATCGAATCGGAATTGCGCTCTATCCCTGAACTCCGGGACACGCGCATACAGTCGCTTCATACCGGCGACAATATTCTGGGAACGGAAGAAGGGCTGGACGTCAGACCATTTTTCACGGATCCCCCTGAAACGGAAGAAGAAGCGTTCAGGATCGGCGAACTTGCTTACTCGAATCCGATGATCCGGGGGCGGTTGATATCGGAGGACGGTCGAAGCGCGCTCATTGTCGTCGAGTTACCCGACAGCGGTTTCTCGAAGGAGCTCTACCAACAGGTAACCGATCTGGCCGCCGCTTACGAAGGCCCGGAAAATGTCTATGTGGCGGGACGTCCAATCGTAGAAGGAACATTGGCGGAGCTTGGACCAAAAGACATGGCCCGCATGGGTCCGCTGGTACTGATCGCAATAGCCCTCGTCCTCCTGCTTATTTTGAGGAAATTCTCCCGGGTACTGACGACCCTTTTCATTGTAGTCGCCAGCACGCTCTGGTCCTTCGCGCTGATGAGCCTGCTCGGGATTCCGTTATACTCGGTCAGCATCATGCTGCCGGTAATGCTTGTTGCGATCGGAGTCGCCTACGCGATTCATCTGTATGGACAGGTTGATCAGCACCGCAAGGACCATCCTGAGGAACAAGCGGCGCAGGCTATCGAGCAGGCTGCCCTGGTGATCGGTCCGCCGTCCCTCTACGCCGCGCTCACCACGGTCGCCGGTTTCATCGCCCTGCTCACATCAAGCGTGTATCCGGTAAAATACTTCGGCCTCTTTACCGCGTTCGGCGTCGCGGTCTCATGGCTGCTTACAATGACCCTTGCCCCGGCAATGCTCATGATTACGGAAAGAAAAACAAAACCACGGACAGCCGCTGATGCAATGAACGAACCGGAAAGGCTCGGCAAAACAGAGCGCTTCGGAGAGCGCTTCGCCGACGGCGTCAGCCGCAACCGGTTTGCTGTATACGCCGCTACGGCAGTAGTGATCGCGCTTTCCCTGGTCGGCGTTTCACGGGTGTGGATCAACTCGAGCTTCCTTTCCAACTTCGAAAAGGACAGCGCCATCGTAAAAACGGACGCCTTCGTTAACCGGTATTTCGGCGGAACGTCTACGGTTAACATTATCCTCGACAGCAATGAATACGACGCCTTCAAGAATCCCGACGTGCTGCGCTTGATAGACTCCATGCAGGAAAGCGTGGAATCCCGCGCGATGGTCGGGGATTCGTTCTCTCTGGCTACCTACCTCAAGCAAATGAATTACGCGATGAACGCCGAAAGAGAGGAGTTCCGCACCATACCGGATTCCGCAGAACTGACGGCCCAGTACCTTCTGCTGTATGAAATGTCGGGCGACCCGGACAACCTGTGGAAGGTGGTGGATCCCGACTTCATGAACGCGAACGTAACGGTTCAGCTTAAAAGCGACGACAGCAGAACGATCGGCGAGGCGCTGGAGGCTGTCGAACCCTTCCGTGCTCAGTTCGGCGAATACGGAATCGCGGTTAATTTCGCGGGGTCCGGCTACAAGGCCCTGGTTTTCTCGGACCTGATTCTCTCAGGCCAGCTCAGCAGCCTTCTGCTTTCCGTTGCGATCGTATTTCTTCTGACGACCGTCCTTTTCCGCAGCATCGTGCTGGGCGCGATTTCCACTATTCCGGTACTTATCTCCATGGCAGTGAATTTCGGGATCATGGGGTTGCTGAACGTGCCGCTGACCACGTCCACCGCGCTGATATCGAGCATCGCGGTAGGAATCGGGGTCGACTACGCGATTCACTTTATATCCCACTACCGCCAGAGATTGCGGGATACAGGAGACGAAACCGACGCGGCTCGTTACTCGATGAGCCTCACGGGAAAGGCCGTTCTGCTGAACGCGGTAACCGTAATCTCCGGGTTCATGGTCATGGTATTTTCTGTTTTCCCGCCGAACCGTCAGGTAGGCTTGTTGGTCTCGCTCAATATGCTGGTCGCTTTTATCTCGACCGTTACTATCATGTTCCTCGTACTGAGGAAGTCGTCACGCAGTTTGTAAGGAGAAAGAACTATGAAAAGATCCATTCAATCAACGCGGAGAACAGCCTTGGCGCTCGTTGCCGCGACGCTCGCGTCCCTGTCGGCCGTATACGCGCAGGGCGCGGAACCGTCGAAAACCGCCGATGAAATCATGACAGACGTGTTCAACCGGCCCCAGCCTGAAAGCATTACAAGCGAACTGAGCATGGTATTGACGGATTCCCGCGGACGCGAAAGAACACGCCGGCTCAAGCAGATTTCAGCGACATACTCAGGCGTCGACAAGAAAATAATGGAGTTCGCCGAACCAGCGGACGTGAGGGGAACTTCTTTTATGAACTGGAGCTACGGCGACGGTTCGCGAAGCGACGATCAATGGATTTACCTGCCCGCCCTGAAACGGGTCAGACGGATTTCATCCGACGGCAAGGGCGACTCCTTCATGGGATCGGATTTCAGCTATGACGACCTGGCTGAACGCCATCCGCAAAAAGATTCGCATGCGATCATCGGAACCGAAAACATCGACGGAGAAAGCTGCTGGATCATCGAAAGCGTGAGCCGGGATTCAGGCGAAAGCTACTCGAAAACGATCAGCTGGATATCAAAGCAACGTCTCATGGGACTCAAAAGAGAGTACTACGACACATCGGGAAAACTCTTGAAGGTGCTTACGGTGAAAGAAACCCGCGAGGTTGCCGGATATCTGATGATAACCCATACCGAAATGCGCAATGTTCAAAAGAACCATCGAACCGAGATGAAGTTCGGCTCGATTACGGCGGACTCCGCGATTCCTGAGGACTCATTCACCGAGCGCACGCTCGCGAGGGGGTTATGACATGAGAGGATGCATACTAAAGCGACGAACCCTCGCGTTCGCCGTGTACTTGATTTTGACAGGTGCGGCATTGCTCTATTCCCAAGGCATGGAAATAACGGGCTTCGGCAGATCGAAGCTAGGCGCTCAAACCGACAACGGCGCGCTGTTCATCAACGATCATACCCTTGAAGCGGCGTTCAACTGGGAAAGCGACGACGCCGAGCTCCATGGACTTGCGGCGGCGACCTCGGACGGCGAAGGGAATTCCGGGTTCGAGCTGAAAGAACTGTACGTTCATTTGTACGGAAATTTTCTCGACCTCAGAGTAGGAAAGCAACAGGTTATCTGGGGAAAAGCAGACGGAATGTTCATAACCGATCTGGTCAGCCCCAAAAATCTTACGGACTTTCTGACGCGCGATATCAGCGAGCTCAGATTGTCCGTAACAGGAGCGAAAGCGGATTTTTTCCTGGGATCGCACCGGCTCGAACTGGTCTATCTGCCCATTTTTACCCCGACTCTTCTTCCCGCTAGCGATTCGATCTGGTACGCCGCCAAGGAATTGCCGGTTGTGCTGACTATGGAAGAAGCGTCTCTGCCGGAACCGTCGCTTGATAACGCCGAGTACTTTGCCCGATACTCATGGACGGGCTCAATCGCCGACATTCAGCTACTGGGGGATGGTTCTGGAACGACACGCCTATTCCGGCTATACGAGACAGGGAAATAACGCCGGGTGTCGGGTTGACAGGCATTACGATCCGTCCAGAATACTACCGGAGCGCGTTTACGGGCTTTGCGGTCTCTGCGCCCGCCGGTCCGTTAATGCTGAAAGCAGAAGCGGCGGCGAATATGCACCAAAGGCTGAGCGCCGACATAGGCGTAGAGCCCGAAGGATGGAGGGAAAAAAATACAATCCTGTACATGGCCGGAGCGGAAGGATCGCTGCTCGGAGCGACGGTCTCAGTTCAGGCGATGCAGGACATCGTCCTTGACTACGAAGAGTCCCTTTCCAGGGAGGAACTGATTACCACGGCAACCCTTGCCGTGAGCCGTCTTTTTTTTAACGAGACGGTCAAATCCGAAATCTTGTGGTATGCAGGATTGAACGAGATGGATTCAATGATTAAACCGCAGCTTACCTGGGTGCCGGGAAACGGTTTTCAGGCAGCTGCAGGCGGATGGTTCTTCCTCGGCGACGAAGGACAGTTCGGCCAGTATTCCGATAACAACGGAATTTTCATGTCTGCTTCGTATTATTTTTAAGGATTCATTAGATGAGAGTGTCAAACAAACACGGGTGGATCAGGATCGCGACTCAAGCGCTGTTTCTGGGGATGTTCGCGTTTCTTCTTTTTGCCGGCAGATTGCAGCTTTGGTTCGGAATCTTCGCGATCGGGATTGTGCTTTCTCCCCTCCTGGGAAGGGTGTACTGCGGATGGATGTGCCCGATGAACACCCTGTTCAAACCGATCTCCCGGCTGTATGCCGCCGCAGGCTGGAAACGGCTGCGGATGCCGCGCTTCATAACCGCTCACCCCCTGATCAGAATCGTTCCTCTTGCGGCGTTCATCGCGGGAATGATCGCCATGCGCAAGGCAGGAATTTCTGTGCCGATTCTCGCCTTCATGACACTGGCGGCGGTGTTTCTCACGCTTTTCTTTGAAGAAGCCTTTTGGCACAACGCCGTATGCCCCTTCGGCACCCTGCTGAGCGTGAGTTCGCGTACTTCAGTTCTGCGGCATCGGATACAGGAAGACAAGTGCATTTCCTGCGGAAAATGCCAGAAGGTCTGCCCAGTTCATGCGATCGATACTGGAGACGACGGTAAGCGGTCAATTCGCGCCCATGACTGCATTTCCTGCGGAGAATGCGTCAAAGCCTGCCCAACGGCCGCAATCGCCTACTCAGGGAAATCCAAGCCTTGACGGTTGCCGCTAAAAGCTCAGGGAACAGCACCCGAGATCAGGCACCGGCAAGTCAACCGGTAGAAATACACAAGGCGAGCTGTTTCACGACTACTTTAAGACGGTTGCAAGAATACGCTGGGTGCAATGATTCTTGTTGAAATCACGTAAGCAGTGTCAATATCGGTGAAAGACTTCCGCACCCCCACCCCTCTTTTTTGGAAAAAAATCACTGATGCTCAGAGCGCGAGACAGGCTGCTGCACAGGCTGTCTCGTCATGCAGTAATATTACTCCACGCCACATTAGATGGTACAGTTACTCCCCACGATAGTATCTTAAAATATTTTCTGGAATCGGATCCGAATTATTACATATGCAATTTATCGTATGTAACTTTTTTAATTCTAGCGGATTGTCGACTATTGGATTATACCGAATGTTGAGTAATGAATATTGCGATAGTAATTTGACATCGACCATGCTTACTGTACTAATTTGATTATTACTAATATCGAGAAAGGGCTTATTTTTAACATTTACGAACATGGGTACACCGGAATGCCCTTGACATGAAAACCCGATAAACTCAATGTTAATCAGTTTACTTAAATCGATTGAAGTATTCTGTATAGACTGTAAAAAACCATTTTGGGGATAAATGCCTAAAAACAAATATTGAAGTAAAACAAGATCTTCAATAAACTTCAAATCTTGAACAAGACATCCAGTAATGTGTAATCGATTTAGCTTTTTTGCTTTTGACAAAAAAGAATAATCGCTTATTCCATCAATATTAATCAATTCCAATCGCTCTAAATTCGGCAGTTCGTCAAGATTCTCAATACTCAGGATTTTATATCCGCTTTGGTCACTCTGGGCAAATCCCCACATGGTTACATCTGCCGGAACTCTCTGAATTTTTTTCTCTCCGGAAGTTGTTACTATAATAATATCTACAGTGTCAGAGGCAAAAACGGGAGAAACCATAAGGAAAACGTGTAAAATAAAATAACAAATCAGTGATTGACGTTGAAACATAATACCCTCTTTACATAAGTTTAAATTCTTTCTGGACGAAATTTTCATACGAGGAAGCGCATGTCTGAAGTAATTCAAAGAAACAAGAAACCATCATACTTTTTTTGAATCTGCTTTAAAAAACATGTGTTTTGGTTGAGGCGTCTTTTTTCCATTAGTATACCATTGAGCGGATGATAAACTATCAGATGAAATTTCACAATACGAACCGCCCCGGGTTCACCGGAGACTCTTATACTTGAGTCACGCGAATCCCGATTTTTTTTCAATATCCTTCACGTTTTCCGGCATCGACTTCATCTATCCGACTCCAGTGCCGAAGGGCTTTGCGGCATTGAATCAGCTATTTCGCGAGCTTGAACCGCACGCGCCAGGTTCCTTCTGTCCAATCGTGGCTGACGATCGAAAAATGTCCGTCCGTCTCGGCGATCTCGCCCGTGCTCGCTACATGCGCTCCGATGCACGCGCAGGAGTCGTAATCTCCGACGCGCACAATCCTGACGGTTTCAGACGCGTCTTTCGGGAGCTTAGAGAGATCCGCGATCGATGCGGCCTCCTCGCGCCTCAGGTAGTCGATTGAGACCGGCAGGTTCGCGTCGATCGCCTCGTTGACGCGGCGCGCAATCTCTGCGACTTCCTCGTCGGAGGGTTTTCCGGATAGCGAGTAGTCGCATTTGCTTTTCTTCCGCTCGATGTGCGCGCTCCGGGCGCGGCCGCAACCGAACATACGGATCATCGTTTGATTCAAAATATGCTCTGTGGTGTGCATCGGCGGGTATTCATCCTTATTGTGCCGATTGAGCTCGGGCGTTTTGTCCATATCGTTCGTTTCCATTCTTATCTCCCCCGATTGCGGAGCCGTTTCCGCTTGCGCAACCATGGACAAGGACATAGCACAAAAATCGAAATCAGTCATTCCCGCCGACCGCGTACCCTACCGTTTGCCCGGAAATCAACATCGGAGAGGCAAAGTTTAATCCGTCAGACGAATCAAGTTCTGCCGGAATACGCAATTCCCGCGATTCGCCGGGAAGCAGATCCTTAAGAGATGTCAAAGAATGCTCGGATCGGATCGCAGCCCATAACTCGATCGGAACCTTGGCGACTCCCGTGTTCCGGACTACCAGAAGCGTGCTTCTCCCGGATACGTCGACATCGACAATTTCCAGAGCATACCCTAAGGCGGCGCCGGCTTCCCCGATCTTCTGCGGAGCATGATATTCGGTTTGCCCGTCAGCAATCGCGAAGGACAGATTGCACATGCGGGCGGTTTCCGCAAGAGAAAGCCCGTGAGGTCCGTCGGCGGAGAGAGCGGTCTCCTGGTCATGGTCGGTATAATAGCTGATCTCCCCGCCGTTAACGCCGGTCGTTCTCCTGCCGGCGAAAAAGTCCCAATTTTCCTTGTTATACTCAGGCCAATCCTCGTTAAGCAAAGAATCATCGAAAAGCCCAAAGGAAGGACTAGTAGACGGAGCCTCATCCGGATACGGACTAAAGTCTCCGTCGGCGGCGTCGATCGAAATGCCCCAGGGTATTGCGTTGAACGATTTTCCGATTTCCTCCAGCATAGACTGCTGATCCGCGCGGGAGGGAAAGAGTTTTCCCAGGGCCGCAGAACTGCTGGTAATCGCCGGATCGGAGAACGCGCTCAAATTATCATAATCGATGTGATACTCGGCCCAGAGGCCGAAACCGACCTCAACATAGGCGAGACCGGTTGATTGATCCGGATATCTACTCGCTAACTCGGCATAAAATTGCTTTATAAAGGAAGGGATCGCCGGATTGGTCCAATCGGGGAAAGACACCCGCTTTTTTTCGGCGCCCTCTATGCCTTCGTAGTAATCGCAGCTGCGTATATTGGTCCACAAGGACTCGGGCAGGCTTCGATCCGATTCTCCGAGTTCAGGATCAGTATCCCGAAACCGTAGTATTCCGTGATGAGAGCGAGATTTTGCCTTGTTCAGAAATTCGTCGATCGCCGACCAGTCATAGACATAGCCGCCTGAAGAATTATCGCTCGCGACGTCGGAATAGTAAAAATAGCTGAACTCCAGTTGAATCGCGTCCGAATACTTTTCGATTGACGGGTTCGTTTGCCACAACGCCAGCCCGCATAAAGGGTTTGGTCCTCCGGTGTTTTTGGGTTCGATATCCGTAACCGAGTACTGTCCCGATGAGGAGCATGAAACAAAAATGAGCGTTGCCAAAACGCCCGACGCATACCGTTTGAGTGCTGTTATCATAATTCCCCGGCTCCTTATCGTCATGTTTGAATGCCGATGTTCCTCGACTCTCGTTCATTGCTCCGCATTGACTATCCTTTTTTCCACGTACTTTGAGCTGAGCGCTCGAAGCACTCCCATGTAATCCAGAGAGAAGGCGATGTAGTCGCCTACTTTCAAATCGCCGGGGTTGTTCCCAAGATCAAGAACGCACATATCCGAGGTAACGCCGGCAATTGAAATTCCATTGAGAACCGGCGTCGCATGAGCCGCCTCTAGTTCGAGAATTCCGGCGTCGACTATAGCGCGGCAGGTCGGCTCATGGCGAAGCGAATCGTCGAACTGAAATTCCTTTCCTTCCAGATTTTTCGCCATATCCCCGTCCGGAACCGGAGATTTTAAGTTTACCTCGATAATCTGCGCATACAAAAGAAATACGTCGGTATGCATCCCGGGAAGATGAGAATTATTGTACACGTCGGAGCCAAGAAACAGAGAATCGCCCACCCGAAAGTGGTTTATTCCCGCAGGAAGAGCACCGGAAAGCATCAGCGGAATAGTTACCGAGGTGCCTCCGGATACAAAGGGAATACGGACTCCGAATTCTTCGGCGAGGCGGTCGCGTGCGGAAACGAGACGCAACAGCTTTTCCCTGTTCGGCAATACCCCGAAGAGGCAGGAAAGGTTGGTCCCGATTCCTATGATCTCGATATTCGGCAGCGCTCTGACCGCGTTAAAAAAAGCCGGCAACGCGCCGAGCGGAACTCCTTCGCGCCGTTCTCCCAGCTCTACCATAATAATGACTCTGTGGTTTTTTCCCTGCTGCACCGCTTCATCCGAAAGCAGTTTTATTGTAGAAACCTGCGTATTCAAGCTGATGTCCGCGCATCGAATTACATTGGGAACCGTTTTCTTGGCCGGAGGCTTAATGAATACGGTTTCTACGGACGGATCGATTTTTTTGATCGCTTTCAAATTGAGGACGCGGGAGTCGCACACCTGCGATGCGCCGAGAGAAAGCACCGCCTTCAGATACTCCCTGTTGCCGCACAAAATTTTTGTGACGATCGCCCAGGAAACGCCCCTGCGTTCGAATTCCGTTGAAAGGGTTCGGTAGTTTTCCTGCAGTTTGGAGAGGTCCATCGTCATGTAGGACATTGATCAGCCCTCTTTGTACAAACGCATTTCAATATATTTCGAGGAAAAACCGTTTCGTTCATATAAACGGCGGGCGGGATTATCCGGTTCGACATGGAGAGCGAGATTTCCCTTCGCCCGGTTTACCGTTTCCTGCAGGAGAGCCGATCCGAGCCCGAGTCCGCGGGAATTCTGACGTACCGCGATGTAGACGAGAAGATTCTCGGGCACATATTCCGACATTCCGGTCTGGTTCACCACGGAAACGCCGAGAACACCCGAGTCGTCGCGCATTTCGATTACGAACCCGCCGAAGGATTCGTACTCCCTGAGCGCGAAACCGACGCACTTGCGTATCTGATGCGCCGGGTCGCCGTATTCCCCGAGCGATTCGACGAGAAAATCCACCAAAGCGTTTATTTTCGCTTCCGTAGGCGTGTGAAACGGATCATATACGACGAATTGCATGGAAACTCGCATGTATCGGAACGTCAACGGCGCGTTGCTGATTCTCGCGAGTTTCCGATACTGCCTCGCAAGTTTGTGCAACTTGAAGAAAAAAATCAGACCCGAACGTTAGACCGCGATTCGCACCTGAAGCACACTGGTAAGGATAACACGTAATGTCCAAACAAGCGAACGCAGGGGGGCGCTCCGACAAGAGAAAAAAAACGGCGGATTCAAGGAATCGGGTGCCTTTTTTTCCATCATGCGATACCATATGACTGGAGGACAAGATGACGCTTGGAGCAACATTATATGTCTCGAACAGCGCGGAAGCGGCGGCTTTTTACTGCGACGCGTTCGGAATGAAAATAGGCTATTCGGTGAAAAACGACGACGGATCGTATTTGCACGCCGAACTCGAAAAAAACGGAACGGGAGGATTCGCCGTAAGCGAATCGGGAGACGCAGACGCGAGGGAGGCGATGTTTTCAGCGAAAACCCCGACAATGAGCCTTGGCGTCAATCTGGACAACGACGAGGAGCTGCGGCATGCCTTCGCGGTTCTCTCGGAAAGCGGACATGTCATACGGCCGCTCGGCTCGCTGCCGTGGTCGCCGAGCTCGGCCGATCTCGTCGACAAATACGGAGTGTGCTGGTACATCTACGTATCCCAGCACAAACCCGACGAACCGCGATAACAGCGAGACTGTTCCGTCAAATCCGGAAATATCTCAAAAAAGGAGAAATCGAATGAGTACGAGAGGAGCCGCAAGAGGGCGGATTATTGAAACGGAACGGCTGTATTTACGCGAATTGAAATTTGAGGATGCCGAACGGTTGGCCCTCGTCCTTTCCGATCCTGCCGCGATGAGATTCTATCCGGCTCCTTTTTCGCGCGACAAAGTCGAACAGTGGATAGGATGGAATATCGATAATTACGCGAGATACGGCTTCGGCTTGTGGGCGGTCGCGCTGCAAACGAATGATGTACTGATCGGAGACTGCGGAATTACGATGCAGGAAATAGAGGGCGAACTGGTTCCGGAAATCGGGTATCACATCATCGGGGAATACTGCGGAAAAGGCTATGCGTCGGAAGCGGCGAAGGCGTGCATTTCCTTCGCATTCGAGAAAAGAGGATTCGACCGGGTGGTGTCCTACATGAAGGAGGACAACGGTCCTTCCCGGCGCGTCGCGGAATAAAACGAGATGAAGTTCGTCAAGTACTTCGACAAAGTCGTGCAAGGATCGCCGGTTCGCGAGGCCTTGTACGAGATCAGGAAAAATGCCTGATCAGAGCGCGCCCCTTGAGGTTTCTTTCTTCGCGGGGGCTCCGCGGATCCCGAGCTCTCCCCGGAGGGCCCGTTCTGCCTCGGTTTTAAAATCAATCCG
The DNA here is from genome assembly GCF_021021555.1 of Teretinema zuelzerae. NCBI lineage: Bacteria > Pseudomonadati > Spirochaetota > Spirochaetia > Treponematales > Treponemataceae > Teretinema > Teretinema zuelzerae. Next base: position 758,158 of record NZ_JAINWA010000001.1, read on the forward strand.
CTATGTTACGAACGGCTGATCCGGCATTGCGCGAGCGTTAGGCTTAAGGAGGAATCGATGGGCGAAAGAAGGGCAGTAAAAAAAATCGCGAAGGCGAAGGCTGTCGTCGAGGGAGCCGGGGTGAGGCTCAGAAGGGCGTTCGGATTTCAGGATCCGTACGAGTTCGATCCGTTTCTCCTTTTGGACGATTTCCGTTCGGATGCGACGGCGGATTTTATCAAGGGGTTTCCCTGGCATCCGCATCGGGGGATCGAGACGATCACCTACGTAACGAGAGGTAGGGTCGCGCACGAGGACAGCATCGGAAATTCCGGCACGATAGGCGCCGGAGACGTGCAGTGGATGACGGCCGGGGGAGGCATTTATCATCAGGAGATGCCCGAGGGCGACGCCGACGGGGCGATGTACGGGTTCCAGCTGTGGGCGAATCTGCCGGCTGCCTCGAAGATGATGAGCCCGCGGTATAGGGAAATTCTCGCTTCCGATATTCCGGTCGTACGGAGAGGAAGCGGGACGGAGATCAAGGTGATAGCGGGGACGGTGAGCGGAGTTTCGGGGCCGGTGAAGGATGTCGTGATCGAACCGGAGTATCTGGATGTTTCGGCAGGGCCCGGCGCCGAGTTCGTTCATCCGACGAAGAAAGGAAGCACGGTGTTCGCCTATGTGTACGAGGGAAGCGGCAGCGTCGAGGGAGAAGGAGACCGGATCGCGGTTGCGAACAGGGACCTGGTTCTTTTCGGCGACGGAGACGAGGCAGCGCTGCGGGCCGGCGAAAGCGGAATGAAATTCCTGTTGATTTCCGGCATGCCGATTCGCGAGCAAATCGCCTGGTACGGGCCGATCGTGATGAACACCGAGGAGGAGCTTCAGACCGCGTACGAGGAACTCCAGCGGGGAGATTTCATCAAGACGAAACAATAAAGCACGCGCCGGCTCGGGGAGCTTCAGACGGAGCGGAGGAAGTCGACGCGGCGAGCTCGGCGACTCCGGCCGGCGGCGGAGAAATCGTGCTCAAGCCGGCAGGTCAGGGCGCGATCGACGGCTCGGACGGCGAGATGAGGATCGGCCTCGAAGGTGTGGATTCCGCGCTTTTTATGGTAGAATCGGCGAGTCTTCTTTTAAAATAACACGGCGCTCCCTGCAGGGCGCTGCGAGGAGAAAGATATGAAACACCGATGTACTGCCGTGCCGGAGCGGAAGGCGTTTGTCCTTTGCGCGATGTTTGCGTTTTTAGCAATTGCGGCGGGAGCCGGGGCGGAACCCGCGGCTGAAAATACGAGGAAACCGCTCGCGGGCGGAGCGGTCAATTCCGCGAGCGCGACGCTGATCGTCGCGACGACTCTTGAAACGAAGATCCGCCTTACGGACACGCTGACGATTCCCGTTTTAAGGGGAAGCGGCGCGCTCGCAAAAGATAATAATCTGAAGCTGAAAGCATTCGCGGAAGCCTCTCCGGTTTCAGCGAACGCAGGAGCCGAGGCAGTTCTGACGCCGATCGCCTTTTTGCAAATCTTCGCGGGCGGGACTATCGGAACAGGATGGAATATTCCGATAGCTGACGGGTTGAGGACGAACGAGCCGGAGCTGGACGCGGAAGGCAACCGGACCGGCGGCGCGACTTTGGAAGACCGCTCGTTCGGCGGAATCGTGTGGAGCGCGAAGGCCGGCGGAACCTTCCAGTTCGATCTAGGCGCGGTCGTGCCCGGAGACTGGAGCCATGCCGTGTTCCAGACGACTCACTCGGTCCAGTACCGCGCCTTCACGGGAGCGCAGGCCGGCGAGTCCTGGCTCTACGAGGCAGACGACGGGGAAAACCGGAACGGATGGAATTATTACGGGAGCGCCTTCCTCGGCTACCGCCCGCCTCCGCGCTCGGTTCCCCTGCTGGAGATGTTCGGCGTGCTCGCGGAAAATGACGCGTACCTGTATGGAACTTCCGGCGGAGACGAATGGGGAGACGAGATGGGGCGGATAAAGTTCGGCCCGGTGCTCGCTATCAGGGCGAACGACCGTTTCGTTGTTTCCGTGCTCGCCCAATGGCGGACGCTGCGCAATTATACCGAGGAAACACAGGACTTCGCGTTTTACCAGGACAGGATTCTCGACTCGGAGAACCCTTCGCGGATCGAATTCTATCGGGCCGCGGTGAACGCCGTTTGGAAGCTAAAGTAGCGATTTCCGGTTGCCGATCGGCGAATCGGTCAAATAAAATACATATAGGATTCGTCCGGGTCTACGGTACCGATTATCGAAGCCAAGGTTATGTTGTCGAGCACGTCTGCGATGCGTGCGTTCAGACGGTCGTATACCGAGGCGCGGATGCAGCGTTGAAGCGGAGATTCAGTTTCGCCCGGGCGCAGGGGGTCGACGATGAGGATGTCGCCTTCCAGAACCCGGAGAACTTCTCCGATGACGATTTCCGACGGACTTCGATCAAGAGCGTATCCTCCGGACGCGCCCTTCACGGATCTGATGTAGCCGGTTCTGCGGAGAAGCACGGCTACCTGCTCGAGGTAGCGCGGAGAGATGGACTGCCGCTCCCCTATCTGAGCGAGGGGAACATGGCTTTCATCCGCGTGTTCGGCCAAATCTATCAGTAAACGCACGCCGTAGCGGCCGCGGGTGGATATCTTCATAGCGCGAACTCCGGTTTTTCCTGATTCTGATGCGCGGCCGCGAGATCGGCCAGTGTTATTCCGTCTATACAGGAGCTGATTTCCCGATACAGGCGATCCCAGGTATGGCGGCTCAGACACTCCGACTCCGAGGGACAGGAGCCCGAAGCTATGCACGCGACCGGCGCCAAACTTCCCTCGACGGATCGAAGAATATCTCCGACGGTGATGAGTTCCGGGTCCCTTCCCGGCAGATATCCGCCGGTCGGCCCCCGAATCCCGCGTATAATGCCCGCTTTTTTCAGCGGAATAAACAACTGCTCAAGATAGCCGTCAGAAATTCCCGTCTGAGCGGAAATTTCGCGGGTACTGGCGGATCTCCCCTCCGGAAGAAGCGCGAGAAATAATAGTGCCTCGAGGGAATATCTCCCCCGTGTGGAAATCCGCATCGCATCTCCTAGTTATCAACTGGTATTAATCTACTATTGAAACGCGAAAGGGTCAACCAAAGCGGTTTAGAAAAGGGCTTGATCAAGATCCGCGATCAGGTCGTCCGCATGTTCAATTCCGACGGAAAGCCGCATCAGCCGCTCATTTACGCCGGAACGTTCGCGAAGTTCGGAGGGAATGGCTTTATGTGTCTGTTCAACCGGATAGGTAATAAGAGTTTCGACCCCTCCAAGGCTTTCCGCGAACAGAATGAGCTTCACCGACTTCAGCATTTTTTCCGCGTCGTGCGGGTCTTTCAAATAGAAGGAAACCATTCCGCCGAATCCGCGCGATTGGGAAAGAGAAAGCCCATGCTGAGGATGGTCCTCGAACCCGGGATAAAAGACGGAGTCTACCTTCGGATGGCCGCGCAGCCATCGGGCGATTTTCAAGGCGTTTTCGCTCTGCCTGTCCATCCGTACGGCGAGAGTTTTCATCCCCCGCAGGACGAGCCAGGCGTCGAACGGAGAAAGAGAAGCGCCTTCGCTCATCTGGATGTTCCGCAGACTGTCCTCCAGGGAGCCGTCGGAATGTACGAGAAAGCCGGACAGGGCGTCGTTGTGACCTCCGAGATACTTGGTTCCGCTATGGACGGCGAAATCCGCTCCAAGAGAGAGAGGGTTCTGGAAATACGGCGTCAGGAAGGTGTTGTCCACGGCCAGATACGCGTCCGGCCGATGAGAATGGATCAAATCCGACATACGACGAATATCGGTAACCTTCATCATCGGATTCGACGGAGTTTCGATGAACACGCAGCGGGTTTCGGGGGTAAGAGCCGAGCGAACCGAGCCGGGATCGCTTGTATCTACCCAGCTGAAACGCAATCCGTATTTAGCGTAGTAATCGTTGAACAACCTCCACGTTCCGCCGTAGAGATCGGCGGATACGATAAGATGGTCTCCGGGGGAAAAAAGCTTAATCAGGGCGGAGATGGCGCCCATTCCTGAAGAGAAAGCCAATCCGTACCGGCCGCGCTCCAACAGGGCTACCGCGCTTTCGAGCGCTGAGCGGGTGGGATTCAGGCCGCGGGAATAATCGAAGCCGGTCGTTTCATGCAAGGCCGGATGCCTGAAGGTCGCCGATTGATAGATTGGAACGCTCACTGCCCCTGTCGCCGCGTCATAGGGGATGGAACCGTGGACAATATCTGTTTCCCGATGTACAGTATGCGAATCATGTTCTGACATAGTTATACCATCCTATTAGTAGGTTATATCGTAATCGAATTGCTGTCAAGGAAGGGAGAAAACGGATATAGTTACTCCAATCCATACATACAGGAGAAACACATGCAGGGCGAGTATTCTTTCGATGAAACGGTCGACCGGCGGAACACCGGAGCGATTAAATGGGACGATTCATTCAACGGCGGAGGGAAACCTGACGTCATACCGCTGTGGGTGGCCGACATGGATTTCCCGGCTCCTCCTTCCGTAGCGGAAGCTCTGCGCAAACGCTTGAATCATCCGGTATTCGGCTACACGAATCCGCCGGCGGATTATCAGGCTGTCGTCGCCGGATGGTATGCGCGAAGATACAAGGCAGAGGTATCCGCGGAAGAAGTTTTGATAGCTCCGGGCATGATTCCGAGCCTGGGAATAGCGGTGAGGTCGCTCACCGAAGCGGGCGCGGGCATTCTCGTGACGGCTCCGGTGTATTATCCCTTTTTCGACATCATCCGCGACAACGGCCGGATCGCGGTCAACACGGCTCTCTCAACGGACGGCGAAGGCCGCTTCCGATTAGATTTCGCCGCGATGGACGAGGCGATTCGAACCGCGGCCCGTGAAGGCGTGAGAACGCAGGCGTTCATGCTCTGTTCGCCCCACAATCCCGGAGGAAGAATTTGGAGGGAGGACGAGCTGAGGGAAGTTCTCGAGTTCTGCGGCGAGCGCGGCCTTGCGCTTATTTCGGATGAAATCCACGGCGACATCGCGGTATCCGACGTTCCCTTCGTTTCCCTCGCAGGGATGGAAAGCGACGACTGCAAAAAAATCGCGGTTCTGGGAGCGCCGAATAAAACATTCAATATCGCGGGTCTTCATATATCCCATTTCGTCGTTCGGGATCATGAAACGCGCGCGGCGATTAAGAAAGGAATCGCGGCCGCGGGATTCAGCCAGCCGAACGTCTTTTCGATAACGGCGGCGCACGAAGCCTACCGGACTGCCGGGCCGTGGCTTGACGCCCTGAACGCGTATCTGAAAGAGAACATCGGATTCCTCTTGAATTTTTTCGCGGAGAAAATCCCGGAAGCAAAAGCGGTTCCGCCCGAAGGCGGATATCTCGTCTGGATCGACGCGCGAAAACTTATAGCCGAACTCGGTTTCGCGGACGATCTTTCCTTCTCTCTCGCGCTCGCGGAAGAAGGCCGCGTGCGGGTGAATCCGGGAAGCAAATTCGGCCCGGAAGGAAGAGGCTGTCTCAGGATCAACACGGCCTGTCCGCGCGGACAGCTCGAAGAAGGGCTGTCCCGATTCTACGGCTGGATCTCGTCTCGCAGAGAAAACGTCCAGCGTTGAGACTGGGCGTCCGCTGCGAGAACCGCGCGCTCGGGCGGAAAATCGACGACATGGATCACGCCATCGAGCTTTTGCGATTCGGCGTCGCCGAGCAGCTCGCAGAGGCGGTTCGGGAGGGACAATAGACGCTCGGGGAGAAAACGGGCGCCGTCCTTCTCGGGATAAAGGGCCAGATAGAGAATATCGAATTCCACGAGATCGTTGAAAAAATGAGTGCCGAGCGAAACATCAGGAACGAGGTTGTCTCCCATCTGCACGATTTCGCAAATGCAGGCGGCCCTGCTTATCTCCGAGAACGTGACGGGTATGCCGAGGAAGACCGTCGTGGTGCCCCACCTGCCGGGCCCGAACAAGGCAGTCTTGCTGCTGTCCGTCGTCAGGTTCACCAGCCTTCCGATGGTGCGCGCCGTTTGATGCTTCGCCTGGACCGGCAGCTCGGCGTAGGCCCGCGGCGAAACGTATATGACGCGGTCCGGCGAGAATTCCCGGCTCCGGCCGATCACGGTTCCCGAGAAGGACGACATCACCGTCGAAGGCGAATCCATCCGCGAAGCGTCGAAGGCGATCGACGAGTCCCGTTTTGCTTCGAAGGGCCGGCACTGGACGATGTTCACCCGGTAGCCCCCTCCCATCAAATTCACCGTGAATTCGATGTCCACCGGATAGGTGTAGGCGGCTTCCAGAACTTTCAATACGCGCTTCATAACGGAAGCAAAATCGGTATCCCGGAAAAAGGAATCGAACGAGATCCAGGAGTCGACGGCAGAACTTGAACTCGAAGCCGAAAAACCGAACCCGTCGGCCGAGGCCAGAAAAGAGGATGTTCCGCTCTCGGCCAGCCATTTCCGTTCTTCGGGCGAAAGCGCGTCTTTGATGTCGTCGAACTGAACCGTTACAAGCTGATTCGCCTCCAGGTCCAGCAGATCTACCTCGCGCTGGGCGTACCTCCTGATCTCGTCGATTCCGGTCTCCGGCCTCTTTTCAGGGCAACCGAGGGACGCGATCCTTGTATAGTCGCTGTCTGAACGGTCGACGGCGCGGGTTCCCATGCCGAATACGATTCTGAGCACTCCCGACTCGGGGTCGATGCACGGGTCCCACACGAAGGGATTGTACGAATAGCCGACTCCGGCCGCGGCGGGATAGAATTTTGTTCCGTGCAGATCGCCGGAGACCCGCTGTATAAGCAGGGGCATCTGCTCGTCCTTGTCCAGAATGCCGAGATGGGCGCGATAGCGGAGGGCTTTTTCGCTCAGGGTGCTCGCGTATATGGTTTTAATCGCGGTCAGAAGGTTTTCCAGGCGGGTTTCGCGCGAGCCCTGGTTCGGACAAAACACGCTTTCATATTTTCCTGAGAAGGCGTTGCCGAAATTGTCTTCCAGCAGAGAACTGGAGCGGACGATGATCGGAGACTGGCCGAAGTAGTCCAGCATGTCGGAAAGCTTGTGCACGATGTCCGCGGGAAATTTTCCGGTAAGGATGACTCGCCGGGCGTATTCGGCGACGGACAGAAACGCGTTCATGTCCTTCTGCTGATGGCGGATCCACCAGCAGCCGTTGACCACCATATAGGTATAGAACACATCGGCGCCGACGTAGAATGAATCATGGCGTTCAAGAACGGAAGCAAGTTCGGGAGCGTTTCTGGAAACGATCGATCTTGCGAGAAGCATTCCTGTCGCCTTTCCGCCGATGAGTCCCGTGCCGATCATTCTGCGTCCGATATCGAGCAAATCCGAAACGGACAAATACTCTTTCGCAAGCAAGCGGATTTTATCGTCCCGCGAAACAGCCATGGAAAGCAAGACGTCCTGCCAGTGCCTGATTTCCGCCTCGCCGCCCCGGTTCGATTCGCGGCATTCCCTGGCTTCGGAAAAAATACGGTTCCAGCGGTCCATTTCCTCGAAGGCGTCGTCGCCGCTGCGGAAGGGAGAGAAGGACAGGATGTCTGAATTGACCGCGCTGTTCGTCACCGGCACGTAGTCTTCTCCGCGCTCCTCATGGAGCATGTGCATGGTCTGCGAGTAGCGCTGCTGGACTTTCAACGGGTGGATGTAGCGTACGCCGTTGCGGTTGTATGTATCGAGAATGACCTGGGCAGTCGCGTGGATCGGGTCGAGCGCGTTGCGCGAATGCTCTCCCTTGATCACCGCGAAATACGCCAGCGCTTCCATGTCCAGAAGATAGGGGCAGGTCAGCATAAAGAAGTTGCCGAGCATCCGGTCGCTGTACCAATGGGAGGTCAATTCCGACAGCAAGTCGAATACGTAGCAGCCGCCGCGCCCGTTCTGCTTTATCGTCGAGTGGATTTCAGAGATGAAAGACTCGAAGCCGTCGCGCGGATCGAGAGCGCATACGCGGACCCCGGGATGCAGCTTGCCGGAGAGCAGCGGCTCGTGCGAGGCCCTCGAAGGCACTCTTTCCGGAAGCATGAAACTCGCTCTCAGGCGCTGCGCGTCCGCCGACAGGAAATCCGCCCGTACCTAGAATTTTTCCTTGATATCAAGCTTCTCGACCCCGCCGATTTCCTTGATAAGGCTGCACAGTCTGTTCGTGTCAGTTGTAACCGGCACTCCGACCAAAAAGCGCACCTGGGACTCGCCGTTCTTGAGGTTTTTTTCCATATCGACCGAATGAACCGAAAGGCCCATCTCTTCGATGACGACGCGCGCGGCGTCGGGGAAATTGATCTCGCCGGAATAGGTGACGACGAGATGCTTGAGCCGCTCCGCGGGAAAGAACCAGCGTTCGACCGGCTCGAGAACAACCAGGGCGAATAGCGAAAAGAACAGAGCGATCCCCGCGGGAACATACATGCCCGCGCCGATGGCAAGCCCTATAGCCGCGACGAACCAGATGGACGCGGCGGTAGTCAGCCCCTTGATGGTATTGCCCAGGCGGATGATGGAACCCGCTCCGAGAAAACCGATGCCGGACACGACCTGGGCGGCAATCCTGCCGGGATCTCCCATCTGATTCGCGATATAGCGCGAAGGCAATTCTATTGAAAGAAGCATGAGAAGGGTCGAACCGAGACAGATGAGAATATGGGTTCTCAACCCCGCGCTCTGTTTCCGGCGGGCCCGTTCGAAGCCGAGAATGCCCCCAGCTGCGAGCGAGAGGGCCAGGCGGAGAATCGCGACGCCGAACGGCATTGCCGAAGTTGAAAAAAACACATCCATGAACGGATCTCCTTCCATGCGGGCGTAATCAGAACAGGCGAATCTCGGCGCGGAAGGAAGGCTGCCCGCCGTCCCGATGCCGGCCCTCGAAGGCGTAGAACGAATACTCCGCGCCGTCGTTTCCGGTACGCTTGCGCTGTCCGCAGAAAAAATCCACCGACGCTCCGGGCTTCACCTCGGATAGATAATTGACGTCGATCCGATATCCGGCGGAGTTCTCCAGAGCTTCGCGGGGAAGCGCGTCCTGGATCCACTGAACATAACGGGCGTTGTTCACATGCCCGTTGTAATCTATGTCCGAATACGCCGAATCGCGCGATCCGACAGGTTCGAGATCAGGAAAGGATTCGAGAGAGCCGATTCCGTCCGGTACCGCGTCGCGGCCCTCGTTGAGAGGGATCGAATCGGTGAGGAAACCGGGACGGACGGGGCGCATTTTCTGCGTGTCCAGCACGATCCACCCGCTTCTTCCCCTGCCGACAATTTCGCTGTCGGAATCGAGGAGTTCGTAGTCGCGCACGGCGAACAGGCGGTCCGTACCGCGCGGCCAGGTGCGGGCATTCAGGGTTTCTCCCCAGCCGCTCCTGCGAAGGATCACCGCCGTCATCCGGGAGAGTATCCACGCGTGGCCGGTAGCGGCGAGAGGAGCCTTCCCCACTCCGAGAGCCTCGGCGTGGTTGCCGGCGATCTCCTGAAAATAATTAAAAGCGGCCGCCGCATGCAGCCGTCCCGTTCTGTCTACGTCCCAGGTTCTCACCGGGAATTCTTCGGTCCAGATATTTTCCATGATGCAAGTATGCCCTGCCTTAGCGGTGATCTGTCAAGTTGCTACGCGAAAAGAAGAAGACTGGCGGCCATCACCATCATTCCGGCGATGAGGCCGCCGATAGCGAGATGGTGCTCGCCGAATTCCTCCGCCGTGGGAAGAAGTTCGTCCAGGGAAATGTAGACCATGATCCCCGATACTCCCGCGAAAATGAGGCCGAAGGTGCTTTCAGTAAAAACGGTCCGCAACAGGAAATATCCGATCAACGCGCCTAGCGGCTCGGCAAGTCCGGAAAGGAAGGACAGCGTGAAGGCCTTGCGGCGGCTCTTTGTCGCGTAAAATATGGGTGCGGAAACAGCAAGGCCTTCAGGGATGTTGTGGATTGCGATGGCGACCGCGATGCTGACTCCGAGGGTGGGATTGGTGAGGCCGCTCATGAAAGTCGCGAGTCCTTCCGGAAAGTTGTGGATTCCGATCGCGAGCGCGGAAAAGGCGCCCATGCGCAGCAGCTTTCTTTTCTCTTTCTCGCTTGCGGATTCGATTTTTTTCGCCACATTGAGCTCATGCGGGTTTTCGTAGGAAGGGATCACCTTGTCGATGAAGGCGATAACGAAAATGCCTGCGAAAAAGGCAACGACCGTCCAGACGTAGCCCATTTTGGGGCCGAGGGCGATGCTGAGAGAGTCCTTCGCCTTCGCGAAAATTTCGATCATCGACACATAGATCATAACTCCCGCGGAGAAGCCCAGAGCGACGGTCAAAAGGCGGGGATTGAATTTCTTGGACAACAGGCCGATCAAACTGCCGATTCCGGTTGAAAGACCTGCAAAAAGAGTCAGGGAGAAGGCAAACCACAGATTACTCGTCACAAATTCCTCCTTAATAGCGCTATCAATAATATACCATCTTTTCGATTGATAATTTCACTATCATATTCTACCATTTAACTATGATATATGCGGATCTGATCCTGAATCTAGCCCTTCTTATCGCCCTGACGACGCTTTCAGCCTTCATAGACTCCCGACTTTCAAAGTATAAGACGGTCAACGGAATCGTGCAGGGCTTTGTGTTCGGATCGAGCACCGTGCTCGCGATGATGACTCCGCTTCGCGTCGCAGAGGGGGTTATTTTCGACGGAAGGTCGCTCATGCTCAGTCTGGGCGCCCTCTTCTTCGGAGGATGGACCGGGGGGATCAGCGCCGCGATGGCGATCGGGTACCGGGTGATGCTCGGAGGTCCGGGAGCATTGACGGGATCGCTTGTAAGCCTCATGGCGATAACAGTGGGAATCGTTTTCCGCCTTCAGGGTAAAAACAGCGAAAATCCGCCGAATACCCTTACTCTCGCCTTTTTCGGTTTGATCGTACACGCGCTGATGCTGCTCCTGATGCTGACCCTCCCGAAAACTTTCATTATCGATACGATCCGCGTCATGGCTGTCCCGATTCTGATTCTCTATCCCGTCGCGACCGTTCTTGCCGGGAAGATTCTATCCGACCAGGTGACGCTCAGGGCCCGCCTGGAGGCGATCGCCGCGAGAGAATGCGAGTTTTCGGAGTCCCTTGAATTCCTTCCGGCTCCGATCGGCATCGCGCGGACCGACGGCAAGCTGACCTTCCTCAACCACGCCTTCACCGCGACTTACGGCTATGAGCTCGAAGATATTCCGACCATGAACGAGTGGGTGGTTAAAGCCTACCCCGACGCCGACTACCGGAACCGGATGCAGAAAAACTGGGAACAGGACGTAGAGGCCGCATCGCAGAGAGGCGGTCCGACCCACGCGCGGCTGTATGAAATAACCTGCAAGGACGGATCGGTCAAAAAAGCGCAGATCAGCATGAGGCCGATCAGAAACACCTTTCTCACCGTATTCGAGGATACGACGGCGCGGCTCAACCTGGAGCATGCCCTCCGCAAAAAGGTGATGGATTTGACAGCGACGCAAGAAGCGACCATCATCAGCATGGCGATTTTATCGGAATACCGGGATACCGACACCGGAAGCCATATTCAGCGCACGAAGCTCTACGTGAAACTCCTCCTGGAAAGTTTGGGCGACGAATGCCCCTACGACCAGGACACGAAGGAACTGATCTGGCTGTCGGCGACGCTGCACGATATCGGCAAGGTCGCGATCCCCGATTCGATTCTCCTGAAGCCGGGAAAGCTCACAGATGCGGAATTCAACCTGATGAAGCAGCATCCCCTGTTCGGCCGCTTCGCGATTCTGAGAACTCAGGAAAGCCTGCCTGAAAATTCCTTCCTCAACTTCGCGGCCGAGATCGCCGAGTATCATCACGAAAAATGGGATGGAAGCGGCTACCCGCACGGCCTTAAGGGCTCGAGCATTCCGCTCAGCGCGCGCGTCATGGCGATCGCGGACGTATACGACGCCTGCATTTCTCAGAGGCCGTATAAAAAGCCGCTGTCCCACGAGGAAACAGTGGATATCATACGCAGGGGATCGGCATCGCACTTCGATCCTGAACTGGTCACGCTTTTTCTGTCGAAAGAAGCCGAATTCAACAAGATCGCGACGCAGTATAAGGAATGAGACGGGCTGAAGCCGTAGACGCCGACAGGCGTATTCGGCGAGCGTACAGCGAAAAAGTCTATAAAAAATCCGCGAAGAGCTGAAAAAGGCTCCGCTTTATCTCCTGCGGCTGGCCGGAAACGATGACCCGGGAAAAATCAAGATCGTCCATGAGGGCGACCGAAATACGCGAGAGCATCGAGATATCCCGCTTTGACGCCGGCTCCGGCGCTATCATGAACACCCATACATCGGAATTCGCGCTGTTCCTGACCACGCCGAACCGCGGAGAACCCGCCGCGCGCGACCTGCAGTGAAAAAGCCTGATGCCGGTATTCTCAAGGACGACGGCTCCGTACGATTCCCGGCGGTCCAGATCGCTTTTCAGCCGCTTCGCGGACAGGCCGTCCCCTGCGGCAAGCCGGGCGATCTCCCGGGTTTCTCCTCCCGAATGAACAGGAGCGTTCAACCGAGAGAACACGAAACTGCCGATTAGTTCGACGGCCGCGTCGACCAGATCGTCCGGCTCCGCAGTCTCCTGGTCCTGCGACTTTTTTTCAGTCGATGCCGCATGGCCCGGCATCGGGTTCTCCGCGAGGAACAGCGCGAGAGACCGGCAAAACTCTTCAGGCTCGAACGGCAGGGGTACGGCGAACTCGCTCAGATGAGGAGACGACGAGGGAAAGGTGGTGATGATGAAATCAGCCTGCTCGGTCGAATAGCCGCCGCCGTTGGAGCGCCCGCAGGAACGCACGCCGGCTACCGCGAGTTCCGGGAAGCGCGCGGAAATAAGAGACGAAATAAACTGCGCAAGGCAGATTCCTTCGAAACAGGATATCAAAACCCGAAGAGGCTGCCTGGTTCGGGACGACGCGTCGACCGCTGAATACAGCGTGAGCGAAAACGAGAAGAGGTCTTCAGGATCGAGAACTGCGCCGAGCTGCCGCTCGATCAGAGGAATCAAATCATCGGCAACGGCATCGTCGAGAATATCCGAGAGCCCTTCCCTTTTCTGCATGGCAGCGGCAGGCTGCATCGGAAGGCCGAGAATTTTTTTATAAATCTGCGCCGATAAAGTCGACGAGAGAAAGGGCAGCAGGGTCCGGTCGAACAGCAAAGGAACGGCCATCCTCTTGTCGAGCGAAGCGATGAAGCGGGTGAGAATATCCGGAATCGCCGGATGGCTGCGGAGCGAATCTCGAAGCTCGCCGCTTTCGAGGGAGGAAAGAACGCCGGAAAGAAAACGCACTTCGGCTTCGTTCGAAGCGGGAGAAAGACGGGAAAGCAGGGCGGCGGACACCCGGGAGGGAACGGAAAAAACAGTATCAGCGAACAGGGACGGCGCTTCGTATCCGGCCTCAGTGCGGCGCTGAAGCGCGATCACGAGATAGATCCACAGAAGGCCCTGATCGAACCAGGAAAAATGATAGCCGAGATCCAGCTCCGCTTTACGGACGGCGTCGAAGATGCCCGACGGGTTTTCGGCGTAGCCGAGGGTTCTCAGCACCCGGGCGATATCGGTCTGGGACGGAGACTGCTGAACCGAGCGCACAATGTCGCGCGGATCCATGAGATGCACCGCGGCGTGAAGAACAGCCGTCCTGACGGCCCACTCTCCGCCTTCAAGGGAAATGCCGATGCCCTTCATCCGGGAAAGGACGGCGCCGGAAGACCAGCGCGCGAGATTCGCTTCGGCCTCGCGCAAATCCCCGCTCACGCAGGAATCGCTCACGCCGAACAGCAGAGCCAGCTCGGTGAGCTTGAATACGCGCCGCTCATGTCCCAGATAGCAGACGAGGGCGAAAGCGCGCTGTTCGGCGGTCAGCCAGGGCAGGCGTCCGGCGAGGGACCGCTCCCTGCCGGGGATGGAGGAAAGATCACCGGAAAGGCGGATGCCGATGCCGCGTTTTTTTTCGATATCTACGCCGTAGGGCTTCAGGATGTATTCGAGTTCGAGGACGTCCCGGAAGACGGTTCTCACCCCTGCTCCCGCGGCTCGCGCGAGCTCGTGCACCGGAGTCCAGGAGTCGGAGGAAAGAAGGACATCCAGTATAACCCTGAGCCGCGGCCTCATACGCAAAGGGCCTCCCGCGAAATAAAGGCCGCGGTTTCGCCCGCGACGGAAGCGGAATCGGGAAGCTCGAGAACGCGGGCCAACAGCTCCTGCGCGGCAGAAAGCCGCAGGGATCTTATGAGCGCCTTTGTTTCGAGAATCGCCGAAGGCGAAACGCTGAGCTCGTCGAAACCCATGGCCGCCAGCAGAATGGTTCCTTCCGGCCGCGAGGCGAACTCTCCGCATATTCCCGTTTCCATGCCGCACTCGCGGGCGTCGCGGCAGGCCGAGGCCATCAGGCGGAGAACAGCAGGATGGGTTTCCGCGTAGAGGCCGGACAGAAGAGAATTCTCCCGATCGGCCGCGAGGGTGTATTGGGTCAGATCGTTGCTTCCGATGCTGATGAAATCAGAAAGCCCCTTATAGGAGCGGACAGTCAAGGCGGCGGCAGGCGTCTCCACCATCATGCCGAGGAGGGCCCGTCCTCCCGTTCGCGGAATAATTTCGTCCAGGATTTCCCGGACAGCGCGCATTTCGGAGACGTTCGAAACCATCGGAACCATGATGCGAACCTCCGCGCCGACGGAGGCTGACGCGAGGAGGAGGGCCTCCAGCTGGCCGCGGAGTATCCCGGGATTGCCAAGCAGGAAGCGGATTCCCCTCCAGCCGAGGAAGGGATTCGATTCATGAGGATGCGGAGCGTACGGAAGGGGCTTGTCCGCTCCGATGTCCAGGAGGCGGAACACGACGGGCCGCCCTGAAAGAGTTTCAAGAACGCGCGCGTAAAAGGCGGTCTGGGTCGGAACATCGGGAAGAGACGGCTGCTCCATGAAAAGGAATTCGGTACGGAACAAGCCGACCCCGTCGGGATGGACTGCGCCGAGAAGGGGCAGGTCTTTCATGGAGCCTGCGTTCGCGTAGAGGCCGATTCTGCGGCCGCACAGGGTTTGGGAGGGAAGATCGCGCAGGGCTTCCAGAGCGATCCGTTTTTCGCGTTCCCGCTCGATCAGGGCGCGAGCGTCCTGTTGAGATGCGGCGTCGGGATGCACGGACAGTTCGTCTTTTTTCAGATTGAGTATGAGCGTGTCCCCGTCTTTCAGGGAGGCGAGATCCTTCGGACTCACGCGGACGGCGGGAATCGAAAGGGAGCGCGCGAGGATGGCCGCGTGGGAAGTAGAGCCTCCCGTCGAGACGACGAAGCCCAGCACGTGGGGAAGATGGAAGCACACCGTCTGGGCGGGGCTCAGGGTTTCCGAGCAGACGACGGCAGGATGCGGTGGATAGAGGCCCTGTTCGCGGCAGGCGCCCGAACGCAGGGACGAAACATGGGAAGCGATGCGCTTGCCGATATCCCGGAAGTCCTCTCCCCGCTCGCGCAGGTATTCGTCGTCGAGCTCTTCCATCTCGAGCGCGTTTCGTTCGGAGACGGTGCGGGCGGCCCATTCGGCGCAGCGCCCCTCTTCCATGACGACTGCCTTCATTTCAAGGAAGAAATCCTCGTCGCCGGCGATGTCCGCGTGTCCTTCGAAAATCTCCGCGTTCTCCGCGCCTATTTCGCGGGCGGCCTTTTCCGCCGTTTCCAGAAGTTCGCGCACGGCGCCTTCCACCGCTGATTTCAGGAGAACCAGCTCGCTCTCCCTGCGCTCGGGTGGGAGGATCTCCGCGGCGGGAATCTTTTCCCCCTCGTCGTAGACAAGGGCCGGACCGAGGGCCGCTCCGCGGGACAAAGTAACTGCAGAAATCGTACGGGTATTCATTGATTCCTCTATTCGGTCAAACCGCGGATGAGAGCCGCAATCGATTCCAGCGCGTCGGACTCGTCCGAACCTTCGCAGCTCAGGACGATCTTATTGCCGGAGGTTATGCCGAGCTTCATCAGTTTAATGAGATTTTTGGCGCTTTCCTTTTTATCGCCCTTCGAAATGAAAATTTCCGAGCTGTACTTTTTTGAAGCGTCGACTATTTTTTTTGCCGGCCGGGTGTGAAGGCCGGAGGGATTGGTGACCAGAATTTCAGCTTCTACCATAGAGTTTCTCCTTCGGCTCCCGGATCGCGTATGGAGCCGGGGCGCAAATTAAGCGCGTTAAGGGCGGCGCATCGCCCTCCCTCTGCGAGAGCGAGGGGTACGGAACCGGACGCGAGCCATTCGTGGAGGAAGCCCGCCGTAAAGGAATCCCCGCAGCCTATCGCGTTCAATGCGGTTACCGGCGTCACCTTCTGGCGATGCAACTCCCCCCTGTCCGCTGCGAAGGTATCCTTCGAACCGCGGGTTATGACGATGAGCGAATCGAGCTCGCGGCTTTTGTCGGCTATCGCCTTCGTCAGTTCAGGTTCGGGAAGAGGGAACGGAAAGCCGAAGGTTCCGCAGAACTCTTCTTCGTTGATCTTAATGATGTCCGGAACCGCTTTTTCGATCGTCCGGGCCAAATCGGGACCGTGGAAGTCGGCCATTACCAGAAGGCCCTGTTCGCGCGCGGCGGCGCAGAGATCGGCGCACAAACCGGCCGGCCAGAAGGAGGGCCTGCTGCCCGCGAACACAAAGGCGTCCGCTTCGGCGGCTTCGCGTTTGAGCATCGAAAGGAGTTCGGCGGCGAGCGCCGCGTAATCGTCAGAGCCGACAGGCTCGCTCACCACCAGCTCGGTGGCCCGCCCGCTCCCCGGCTCGACCAGGGTGTAGCAATATCTCACGCGGCCGGTCGTGTAGAGTGGAACCACCGGCAACCCGTCGCGGGCGGCGAGTTCGAGAAAAAAGTCCGCGTTGTCCGAACCCAGCGGGCACAGATTTTTTACGCAGCCCTTTTCGAGCTGGTCGAGGACGCGGGACGCGTTGACCGCTTTTCCCGAAGCGTCGATGCGGTATCCCTGCGAGCGGTTCACCGCGTCGACCGTCAGATTTTTGAATGCAATCGTTTTTTGGAGCGTAGGACTCAGGCCTGCCGCCAGAATGCGTCTCATGCTTCTTTCCTCGCGACTGAAGGATCGCCGCTCACTTCCGGAGCGGTATCGAATACATACTGTTCGGCTTGCACGCACCACATGCCTCCGGCCGCGGCGAGAATCGTCTCGAGCGGCGCGAACCAGGGGTCCTTTTTCGCAAGCTCGGGCACATCGTCCAGAGCGAACAGGGGGAACTTCTTGTGAGTATAAATGAGCTTCTTGCCTCCGCCCAGAGCGGGCAGATTGAGAGTCGCAGAGACCGAGGCGTCGAGGCCGCCTACATGAGTCACCAGGGCGCCGGGCTTTAAAAGGCCGCTGTCCATGAGGGCGAGAGCTTCGCGCTGATCGTCGGTATTTCCTCCGGTCGTGCCGATCACGTGCTTTTCCATATAGTGGACGTCGTAGTAATTGATGCGGGCGTAAAAGTCCGTGGCGAGGGGGCCGGCGAAAAAGTTGAGGCAGCCGTTGAACGCGAGCAGGGCTTCAGCCATTTCCAGAACCGCGGGAATCGCGACCATCACCAGAATATCGTCGTAGAGCTCGTTGTCCGAAGCCTCGCGCAAAAGGGCCGCTTCGTCGACGGCTCCGTCGGTGTCCAGTATCCGCAAGGAGACTCCGCGCTCGGCCGCGACGGGAGCGAATATGCCCAGCGCGCGCGCGACGCGTTTATGGTCCCGGTCGGTCACCACGATCGATGAAGGCTGAACCGGACCGGAGAGGGCGTAGTCGATCGCGGCGAGGCCCATGGGTCCGCAGCCCCCCAGCACGGCGAGCCTGCCGCCGGCTTTCAGGCCCATCTCGTGCTCATGCTTCGTCCTGCTCGTCCGGAACAGGGAATGCATCGCGCCGATGACGCAGGAATACGGTTCGGAAAGAGCGGACTGGAAATAGCCTTCGCCCTTGACTGCGAGCAGGGCGTCCACCAGCATCACCTCGGGGGGAAGAACGACGTAGGTCGCCTCTCCTCCGCAATAGCGGTAGGAATACCCGGGCGAATCCATCGAGCCCTTGTAGTTGAGCGCCGGCTGGATCGTAACACGCTGGCCCTCGCTCCACTGACCCTTCCACTTCGCGCCGATCTTCGCCAGCCGGCCGGACATTTCATGGCCGACGATTATCGGCCTTTCGGCAATATCGTTCGGGACGCGCTTGTGGTCCGCGCCGGCCTGAACCGCCTTCCACGAACTCATGCACAGGCTGTCGGCCATCACTTCCATCAATATTTCGTCGTCGCGAATCTCCGGCAGGGGAAATTCTTCAAGCCTCAAATCGTTTTTTCCGTAAAGCCGGACCGCTGTTGTTTTCATGTATTCGTCTCCACCGCGCATCTCACATGGGAGCGCATTGTTTTTCCGCCCGCTTAAGAAGGGCTATTACTTCCTCGACTGTTTTCGCGACCCTGAGCTCCATGAGCCAGTCGATATTGTCGCAGAACTCCGCCACCTGGAGCATCGCTTCCTCGGTGTGCGCCGCCTGGTCTTTGGCGGCCATGAATACGAGCACGTCGACGGGATCGTTTTCGGGATCGCCGAAATTGACTCCCGTCCGGAGCGTCACGATTCCGTAGCCGGTTTCGATGACTCCTGTTTCAGGCCGCGCATGGGGCATGGCGAGACCGGGACCGATCACGAAATACGGACCGTTCCGTTCGCATCCGTCTATCATCGCGTCGATATAGGAACCCCGGCAGCTGCCGGCGGACAATAGAAGAGCGCCGCCCTTTCGGATCGCGTCCCTCCAGTCTTTCGCATCAAGATTGAGCATGACGGTCCGGTTCTTCAAAATATAGTCAAAAAATCCCATCGCTCCTCTCCTTCGAATACGTCTGCCCCCGGCGCGAGAGCCGGAAGCAGACGGATACCAGTATAAATCGAATTACGCCCTGGCGGCCGCTAATTCATCGACGATTTCGCGGTATTCTCCGGCGTTCACCAGATTGGAGATGCCGTATACCCGGGAACCGGGGTTCGACGCCTTGACGCGGTCGACGAGGCTCTTCTGGCAGATGACGACGCTGGTTCCCCTGGGAACCTCGTCCACTGAACAGTGAATCACCTGGATTCCGGTCATTCCTGATTCGCCGAGAAGCTTCTTCAGACGGGTAGCGCCCATGGCGCTGGTCCCCATTCCGGCGTCGCAGGCGAAGGCGATCGACTCGATTTTACCGAGATTTTTCATATCGCGGACAGAGTCTTTCGCGGTTTCAAGGCTCGCGGCGGCGTCCGATTCGCTCATGCGGGAGGCGGCGCGCTTTACGAAGGGCATGGCCACGATGAAGCTGACGATGGAAGAAGTAAGAACGCCCGAAAGTACGGGAAGAAGGCCGCCGCGGGGAGCTACCGCCATGAGGGCGAGTATGCTTCCGGGAGAGGGAGAAGCGACTTCGCCCGCTCCGGTGATCATGAAGGTGAAAACGCCGGTCGCGCCGCCCGCGATTACCGCGAGGATCAGAATGGGCTGCATCAGCACATAGGGGAAGTAAATCTCGTGGATTCCGCCGAAGAAGTGGATGATGACCGCGCCGGGTGCGCTGTCTTTGGCGGTTCCCTTGGAAAAGAGCCAGTACGCGAGGAGGATTCCGAGGCCGGGGCCGGGATTCGCTTCAAGCAGATAGAGGATGGACTTGCCCGCTTCCGTGACCTGCGAAACCGCGAGGGGCCCCAGAACTCCGTGGTTGATCGCGTTGTTCAAAAAGAGAATCTTTCCCGGTTCGATGAAGAGGGACGCGAGGGGAAGAAGCTGGCGGTCTACGATCCAGCCGACTGCTCCCTGAAGCACGGTCATCAGTCCGCCTACGACGGGCTGGATGAGAACGAGCGAAACCAGGGCGAGAATCATGGAGATGATTCCGGCGGAGAAATTGTTCACCAGCATTTCGAAGCCGCCGGGAATCTTTCCCTCTACCTTGCGGTCGAAGAAACGGATCGCGTAGCCGCCGATCGGTCCCATCAGCATCGCTCCGATAAACATCGGGATTCCGCTTCCGACGATGACGCCCATCGTCGCGACGGCTCCGACTACGCCTCCGCGGATGCCCCACACCATGCGGCCTCCGGTAAAACCGATCAACAGAGGCAATAAATACGTGATCATCGGACCGACGAGGCTCGCGAGCCTCTCATTAGGAAGCCATCCTGTCGGGATAAAAAGGGCTGTGATCAAACCCCAGGCGATGAAGGCTCCGAGATTCGGCATAACCATGCCGCTCAAAAACCGCCCGAATTGCTGGATGCGCACCCGGCCCGATGTTTCGACGCCGGCAGCCTTTACTGCATCATTCATACGTTCCTCCTTAAGGACTTATGTCTGGGCTTATTGAACCATTGGTTTCCAAAAAGGAACAAGGAAAAGTAGTTTTATTATGGCAGGAGTCGAAGAGCACGTTTTTTGGCAGGAACGCCGGGCAGCCATCGAGGCTATTCGGAGAAAGCGCGCTTGTAAACGGAGGAAAAGACGAATACACTGATAGAATAACGCACTAGACAAGCGGAGGGATGAATGACAACGACTGAAATTTGGCATGCCCGCACGGTGGGAGAAGCAACCTGCGCCGCGCTCAAGAAGAACGGCTTCGACGCGCGGTTCGTGGAAACCGCTGAACAGGCGGCGGATTATATCGAATCCGTCGTCACAGCCGGAGCAAGCGTCGGTTTGGGCGGATCGATGACCATACGCGCGCTTGAATTAAAGGACAGGCTCGAAAACAAGGGAGCCCGCCTCCTCGATCATTCCGCCCAGGGGCTTTCTGCGGAACAAAAAATGGACGTGATGCGTGCACAGCTCTCCTGCGACGTGTTTCTCTCGAGCTCGAACGCGATAACGATGAAAGGCGAACTCTATAACATCGACGGAAACGGAAACCGGGTCGCCGCCATCACCTTCGGACCGAAGAAAACGATAGTGGTAGCCGGCTTCAATAAAATCGTCCGCGACCTGGAAGAAGCAGAAGCGAGGCTCGAAGGCATCGCCTCTCCCATGAACAACCAGCGCCTCGGCACGGGAAACCCCTGCACGAACTCAGGCGTCTGCATGGACTGCAAATCCGAAACGCGCATCTGCCGAATATATTCGGTCATGAAGCGGCGCCCCTCGCGCAGCGATTTCACCGTCATCATCGTCGGCGAGCGGCTCGGCTACTGAGCCTGCGGACTCAAATCCAGGCTACCGCGACCGCTCCTATGCCGGCGTGAAGCGCCACGATGGGAGAGATTTCCATCACGTATTCGGGCTCCGTTCCCAGAACGGAGCTCATTTTTTCTGCCATGTCGGCCGCTCGTTCGGGCGCCGCCGCGTGTACCACAGCCCACCTGCGTATCCCGCTTTTCGAGGTTTTCGCTTCCTTGAGAATTTTCGCCGCGCTTCCGTCAGCGCTGAACGAGGCTCCCCAGGCGACGCCCTTTCCGGCCGCGTCCAGAGAAACGACGGGCTTCAAGCGGGTAAGAGCCGCGATCAACCCCTTCAGGGCGCTCACCCGCCCGCCCCTCACCATGTATTTGAAGGTAGCAACGCTCACATAAATCTTCGCGTTTTCTATCGTCTTCTCGAGACGCTTGAGTATCTCGTCGTGGGGGATTCCTTCGGCGGCGTCGCGAGCAGCTGAAAGAACCGCCAATCCCTGGGCAGCCGAGTTGAGGCGGGAGTCTACGACATCGATCGTGAAGCCCCTCTTCTTGAACTCCCGAGCGGCCGAACTCATCACCTGCCAGGTCGCGCTTTGCGCCTTCGCGACGGGAACGGCAATCACCGAATCGTAGTGCGAAGACAGCCAGGAGAACACCTGATTCACGCGCGCGGGATCAGGCGCCGAGCTTCCCGGATAATCGGGGCTCGCGTCCAGATACGGCAGCATGGTTCTGCTGGTGATCGTCACCCGATCGAGATACTCGTCCTCGCCCCAGCGGATTTTCTGGGGTATCACGTGTATTTGATATTGGTCGGCAAGGTCTCCGGGAATGTCGGCTATAGAATCCGTGACCACTGCAATCCGGGAAACGGGACGATGCACGCAGTTATACTGGTGCTTCATGTCGTCGACCTTCTGCTCTTCTTTTTTGCCGTATCCGCGCAGGGTCAAAAACAGGGCGGACGGATCGTTCGTATGGATGTGAATGCGCGTCCGTTCCCGGCCGTTGCTGATGATCAGCGAATCGCCCATCTCCTTGAGCGCTTCGTGAAGATGCTCCGGGAAGGCTTCTCCTCCCGCGGGTCGGCGGATCAGCGCTTCCGTGCAATAGCGATGCGCGATATTTTCCGGGCTGACGACGTGTTCGTCGCCTGTCGATTCGAATGCCATAGGCTCGGCTTCGGGCCGGGAGGGAACCACTCCGGAAGCTATCATGAGGGCGATGCCTTCGAGAAACGATACAAAGCCCGAAGCGCCGGCGTCCACGACCCGGGCGGATCGCAGTTCTTCGAGCATGTCCCGGGTTTCCGCCAAAGCTTCCCGCGCGCGTTCCATGCTCCCGAGAAATAAATCCTTGAAATCGCCTATCGCATGGGACAAGCGGTACATTTCGCCGGTCCATACGTCGAGAAGCGTGATGAGCGTACCCTCGCGCGGATTCTCCACGGCGTTTCGCGTTCCGGCCGCGGCCTTTTTCAGGGCTTCGGCAAATTCGATCGTGGACATGGCGGCTTCGTCGGGACAGGCCTCCGCAAGTCCGTTCAAAAACTGGGCGAGTATGATGCCGGAATTTCCCCGGGCTCCGGACAGGGCGCGGTCTGCGATCTGCCCCAACGTTCCGGAAAGCGAATGAGAAGAGGGAGGCTCGCGGATGGCCGTGTAGAGAGTGGAAACCATATTGCTTCCGGTGTCTCCGTCGGGAACGGGAAATACGTTTATCGCATCCAGATGCACCCGTTCAGCGGCCAGCTTTTCATAGCCTGAAAGAAAACTGTTGTAGACCACAGTCCCGTTTATCGATCTCAGCTCTTTGATGCCCGATCCAGTCATACGCTCTCCTGGTATTTTAAAAAAGTGGGGCTTCGAGCCCCTGTATCAGTTTACTAATATTTCCCCTATGACGGAGAAACACTCCCAGCGAAATTGCTGATCCGAAGACGAAAACCGCGTAGTCGGGCGTTTCTCCGAGCATGCGCGGCAAAACAAACAGAGAAACCGGCAGCGCTACGGCCGCCGAAAGGGACGCCAGGGACATGCGCCGCGACAGGCCGAGCACGGCAGAAAAAACGAGGGCGCAGACGATCGCCGAAGGCGGCGAAAGGGCGGTAAACATTCCCGCCCCGGTCGCCACGCCCTTCCCTCCGCGGAATCTCATCCACGGAGAAAAAACGTGGCCGAGAACCGAGGCGGTTCCGGCGGCGAGCGCAACGGTTGAAGAACTCAAATTCCAAAAGCGCGGAAGCATGCCCGAGGAGGCGAGAAACACGGGAAGAAAACCCTTCATGAAGTCGACAAGGAACACCGGAAGAGCGGCCTTCCAGCCGGCGACGCGAAACACGTTGGTCGCGCCGGGATTGCCGCTCCCCAGTTCGGAAATATTCTGTCCCTTCAGCAGGCGCACCGCTATCCAGGCGGACGGAATGCTTCCGGCAAGAAACGAAGCAAGAAGCAAAACCGGAAAGGACAGAAAACTCATACATTACTCCTTGGCCGGAGGAAGCGGGAAAAACAGGGACGTTCTCCGCTTGTAGCTCAGCCAGTCGGGATCCGAGCCCCATTTCTTTTCGGCGGAATTTTCCAAAAGAGGTATGCCGCTGACGAAGAGGATGAGCACTGTGATCGCGACCGGTCCGATGAAGGCGAGAAGCTCGGCGCCGCGGAACAGGAATATTCCGGGAATCGAAAGAGCCCACCAAAACACGATCTCTCCGAAATAGTTCGGATGCCGCGAATACTTCCACAGCCCGGTGCGCATGAACGAATCTTTTCCTTCCGGGCTGAATTTGAAGCGTGACTTCTGGGCGTCAGCAACCGTTTCGAAAAGGAGGGCCGCCAGGGCGAGCGGAAAGGCTATCCAGGCTGCAGGGGGCAGTTCGGCCGCGAGGGGATCGGCAAGGATTCCGCGGATCGGAAGCATCACGAGCCACACGGTCACGGCTTGCAGCAGCCAGAAGGATCCGAAGCGTATGAAGCTGTCCCGCTTGTCGTCGAAGCGATGGTCGACCTTCATCCTGAGAATCCGCGAAAAGAGGTAGGCGCCGAGGCGAAGGCCCCAGAGAACCACCAGAACCGCGGTCAGAACTTGGGGAAGGGAGGCGTTGCCCGACGAAAAGAATACAATCGCCGTCAGCACTACGAAGGTCATGCTGTAGGTGATATCCGTGAACACATCGGTCTTGAGGGCCAGGGCCAGGATGAAAAACAATCCGTTAGCGGCCAGGCTTGTCATAAGCATTTGTAGTACTGTCATACACCCACTATAATGACCGCAAATTAACCTTGTCAAACAATTTAACGGGAACGTATTCCGATATGCACGGCGACCGGCCGCTCAATGCCGGAAAAATGAAACTGGACGGGAGAATTGACGAGGCTGACGCCGGAGCGATCCCTGCGGACGGCCAGAGCGGACGACCCGCCGCCGTCGAGCATGAGCGCGTCCTCGGCGCCGAAGGCGAGAAGCCAGAGCGCTGTTTCATGGAAGGTAAGCCCGACAGAAAAGGCCGCGTTTTTTCCGTCTGCGACGAACGCGTAGAAATACCTGCCGCCGGCCGAGGTCGCCGCGGCGGTTCGCGCGGAACGTCCGCGGTCGTAGCCGGAAGCGTAGTGTTCGGGAACGGGAAAGCCGAGCCGGAGCAGAAGCGAAAAACCTCCCGCCGCGTCGTCGCCGGGAGAAGGAACCCAGACGGAAGCCTCGGCGGGGGAAAGGATGTGCGCGAAGCCGTCTTGTGGAATAACGAGGGCCGCGTATTTGGATCGCGCCGGCGAAAGAATGGTTCCGCCGGCCGCCCACAAGCCGGAAGGAGTTGCGGGAACGCCCGATCGATAGGACTCCGAATAAAAAGGAGTCGCGTTCACGGCCGCGGCGAGAGAGAGCCGCTCGGCAAAGACTGATGTTCTTTCCAGAAGCGCGGCCGCGCCTTCCGCATCGGGCGAGCGAGGCGGAGTCGCAAGGAGAGAGACCCCGGGCTCGGAGAGATCCGCTCGCAGGCAATACAGGGCGAGCGGCAGGCCCTCCACTTCCACGCGATGCGAGGAAAGCGCCACTCCGGGAGCGATCTCTTCCCAGGCCGGTTCAAAAGAAGCCGGGGGAAGGAGAAGGATATCGGGCGGAACTGCCGGTTGGGTGGCGCAGGAAACACAGAAAAAGACAAAAAAAAGCGGAAGGATCAGCAAGACCGCGCCGCCTTGCAACCGGGGCATAAACCGGAAAGATGCAAAGTATGTCCCGTCACCACGACTTCATATTCCCGTTCGAGTCCGGTTAAAAGAGGTTCCAGGCGGCAGTTTCCCATATCGAGAAAGCAGTGGCACTGTTCGCAATGAAACCAGTGATGATGGGGAAGCGCCTCTCCGGACTCCGAGACGAGGGCCGTCCAGTAGCGCTCGGTGCCGTGGGCTTCGCAGTGCAGAACAAAGGAAGCGGCATAGCCGTGTTCCTCAAGGTAATGGAGCGTCCGATACACGGTTGCCGGATCCATCGACGCGCCGGTGATTTTTCCCACTTCCGCTGCGGTCAAGGGCGCAGGCGCCGACTGGAGAACGAGGAGCACGGCGGAACGCGAGCGCGTCATTTGCGCGCATCCTTTTTTCGCGCGCGTTTAACGATGAGCTGGATCGCGGCCTGCAGAAGGAAGACCGTACCGGCGATGACGACTACCAGAGCCCCGGAGGGCGCGTCGAGCGACCAGCTGAGGGCGAGGCCCGATACGGTGAATATAATAGAAAAAAGCGTTCCGAAGAACATCATGCCGGCGAGGTTGCGGGCGAACGCTCCGGCGGTTCCGGCTGGAAGAGTCAGCATGGCGATGACCATTACAAGGCCGACGAAGGTTTGCAGAAGCACCACCGCGACGGCGGTCACGGACAGCAGCGCGAGAAACACTGCGTCGGTCCTGATCCCCCTCACCCGGGCGAATTCCTCGTCGAAGGAAGAAGCCTCGAGCTGGGGATAAAAGAAGACGACCGCAAGAATGACGAGGACGTCGAGTATTCCCAATAGCCACAAATCGCCGCTTGAAACAAGGAGTATGTTTCCGAAGAGATAACTGTTCGGATCGATGTAGCCCGGGGTCTTGGCCATGAACAAAACGCCGACGCTCATGCCCACTGCCCAGATCGCGTTAATCACGGTGTCTTCGCGCTGTTTCGAGCGCAGCGTCACCAACCCGATGATGAAGGCGGCGAGCACCGCGAAAATGATCGCGCCGGTCATGGGACGCATCCCGGGGACAAGGCCCGAGGCGGAAAGATACAAGGCCATTCCGATTCCGCCGAGAACGGCGTGGGAGATGGCGCCGGCAAGCCCGGCGATGCGCTTGACGGTCACGATAGAGCCGAGAACGCCGAACAAAACGGACGAGAGCAAACCGGCGAGCAGGGCGTTTCTCAAGAAACTGTTCGCGGGATCGGTCAACGCGGAAAAAAATGCGGCAATCATGAATGATCCCCCTTGCAGCACCAGGAATCGGGAAGGTTTTCGTCGTGGCGGACGCGCACGGCCTTCCCGCCGTACAATTCCGGAGGAAGGCCCGCGACCGGTTCCGTTCTGTGGCGGACAACCGTGCGGCCTTTTTCGGCGGAACTCCTGTCGCCTACGCAGAGGACGACGTCTGTCAGGGACGAAACAAAGCCGCTGTCGTGGGTGACGATCAGCACGGTGGTGTTTCCCTTGAGAGCGCCGAGGGTCGCGAAGAGGCGCTCCTCGCTTTCGGAATCCATATTCGCGGTAGGCTCGTCGAGGATCAGCATTTTCGGCCGGGAGGCAAGCGCGCGCGCGACAAGAACGCGCCGGCGCTGGCCCCCTGAAAGGGCCGAATACGAGCGGTCCGCCAGATCGGCGATCTCGACCCGTTCGAGCGCTTCCTGAACGCAGAGCTCGTCTTCACGGCTTCTCCTGAAGCCGAAGGGACGAATCCTTCCCATGCGCACGACCTCCCGGACCTGCACCGGAAAGGCAGGATCGTAGCTCGCGTGCTGGGGAACGTATCCGATGAGGGGAAGTCCGGCTCGCTGAGGCCTGCCGAACAATTCGATGGTTCCCGACCGGGGGCGTTCAAGCCCGAGGAGGAGCTTGAGCACCGTGGTTTTTCCCGCGCCGTTCGGGCCTACAAGGGCGACGAATTCGCTTTCATGCACATGGAAGGATACCGAGCTGAGCACGGGAACGGGCCCGTAGGAAAAATCCACATCGGAAAACCGGACCGCCACCGGACCCTGGCGAACCGGGGATGTGTCCCCGGCGGCGCTCACTTTCCGAAATCCTTCAGAACGTCTTCGGCAAGGCGGGTAATACCCGCGTCGTGCTCGACATAGCCGACCTGCTGAAGAGCGGGCTTCACCAGCGGGTTTTTGGTGGCTCCGGCGCTCTGCACCAGCTGTTTGACGAGTATCTTGTCCCGGGCGGTATTGCCCCGGACCTTCTGCATTTCATTAAAGCGTGCAAGATTCTCCGCGATGAACCTGGCGGCAGGATCGCTGCCGTTTACGCCGAGGGCGGCGTACGCGTTCAGGGTTTCGTTGAGCGACCCGTCGTCCTTTTTATCGGCCTTGACCACTTCGATAAGAACGGCGGCGTTTTCCGGGTTCTTGTCCTGAAGTTTCGCGAGAGCAGCCATCGCGGCAAGGCGGAGCCGCGAAAGAGCGGCCTTTCCGGCGAGATCGGGAGGAAGGCGGTCAATTCCCAGGCGCAGGGCGCGGGCGGCGACGGCGGCTTTTTTATCGACGGGAGCCTTCGACGCGAGGCAGGTTTCCAGAGCCGCCTGCTTGACCTCGGTGTCGGGATGGGTGTCGAGAATTTTCAACAGGCTGTCGGAAGGATCGTCGACCATTTCGACGACGGCGGCGCGTGCGGCTGTCTTCACCGGAGACGCGGCTGAATACCAGCCGATCGAGGCGAGAAACACCGCCTCATAGCCTTCTGCGACCCGCATGGAGGCGAGGCTGCGGACAAGGCCGGCGGCGATTATCTCCTGGTTTTTCGCGATCGACGGTATGGGCGAAAGATTGATGGATATTAAATCCGAGGCCAGGTAGCCGGCGAAATCGACAGCTTGCATCTTCCCGAGGGAAAAAGCCGCTTCGCCCTTCAACACCGGCTCCTCGACTTCCGTGTATACGCGGTACACCAGAGAATCGGCCTCGAGGGCCTTCAGGTTTCCGAGTTCGCCGACGAGAATGCGGGCCAGCTGGTTGCGGGCGTACTGTTCCTTCGCGTTCCCCGATTCGATCTTCGCGGCGGCGAGATTTTCCAGGGCCTCGACCAAAACCGGCGTAAACTCGCTATCCTTGAATTCAGTTATCTTGCGGACGACTTCCAGACGCTGTTCGTCGGTCTCCGCGATGCGATACATATTTTCCCACACTACGACATCCTCGTTCAGCGCGAACAGAGGAAGCGCGGATACAGCGCAGACGACCAAGAGAAACATCAAAGATTTCTTCATATTATAAACTCCCTACCTAAAACCTGTTACAACGATGGCGCTTTGAATCTATTCGATCGCGACACGGCGAACAAAGGACCGCCACGCGGTTCTCCGAACTTCCTTCACCCGGTCGGCTCTGTCGCGGTGCGTCGATTCGATCTGGTTTCCCTCCGAGTCATACGCATAAGAAACGCTCGACAGGCGCGACCCGGAAGCGTTCTGCCGCGTTTCCTTAACGACGCGGCCGTTTTCGGTTGCGAATACAATAACCGCCGCAAGCCGGTCTTTCAAGCCGAATTCGCGCTCTTCGCGCACATTGCCCGCCGAATCGTACGTCCGCTCGAAGCGCTTCAACACCTGGCCGGCGGCATCTTTCACGAAGATGGTTTTCAAGACGGCTCCGTCGTACGCATATTCAGTGGATATGGACCCGCCGGAAGCTGTTTCCGCCGTGAAGGACCTCTTTCTCCCCAGTTCGTCCAGGACGGTGAGCTCCTTCGATTTCACCTCGCCGGAAGGAGAGTACTGAACGTCTTCTATCGTTCCCGAATCCTTCCTGATGCTCACTGTGCGGTGCTGGAGCCGCCCGGCTCCGTCCCAGGATTCGGTTTCCGTCCGGTCGTCTGCCGGATACGTCCAGGCCTTCCGCGAAAGCACCTTGCCGCCCGAATCGAGGGTTTCCTCTGACAGGGCGCGCCCGGTATCGTCGCGCAGTATGCGTACGACGGATGAAAGCGCGCCGTCGGAAGAATAGGATTCAAGGAGCTCGGGAAGCCAAACCGTCTCCTCCCGAAACCGGGGCTCGATTTCCGGCGCTTCGGCGACGGGCGCTTCGTTCTCGCCGGAAGGCTGTTCTACCGGAGCGGGAGATCCCGCGCACGAAAAAAACGCGATAGAACACGAGAGCGCTACTGAAAGAGCGGGAATCAGTCTTTTCATATATTCCTCCCATCCTTTTCTAATAATACGGAGAGCGCCTTCGGGAATCCATACCCAAAGTTAAAAAAAAGGCCATTCCCCGAAAAGGGAACGGCCTGACTTTTCTGAAGAATATCCTGCCTCGTCCGATATGTCAAGGATCTCCAACCTGGAATAAGGGCTAGCAATACAAACGGGACTGATCCTCGCGGAGGCCCTTCATCTGGTCGGAGGGAAAGCCTGCAAGGGGAGAAAAAAGGCGCTGCAAAATCTGCAGGTATTGCCGGCACTTATACGCTTCGTGGTGCGATTCGCCCCGGAGCTCGGATTTCTCCCAGCTTTCGAGGTCCGAAAGGCGAAGCTCGACGGGAAGCGTATGCTGGCTCGTATATACCGCCGTTCCCGCCGCCGGGGGGAAGTCGTCGCCGGAAACAAGAACGTGGCCGCTCTCCGCCGCGTGAACGACCGGGACCGAAAAATGGAGCTTGCACTGGATCTTGCGGTGGGAATCCGATGAATGAGGGTTAAGGCCGCGGTCGGTCGTCAAACTCCGATAAAACGAGACGGCGTTGCGCCGCACCGAATCAGCGGAGGCCCCGGTCCGAACTCCCTCCCGGATCGCGAGAGCGTCCATCAAACCCTGCACCGCTTTCTCCATATCCTCGGGGGAATCGTAGAGGGTTTGGGTGATGGAAGCGGAGGCGGTATTCTCCTGCAGAATGACGCCCTGCTTCTGGAGGGCGTGGAAAAGGGTCAGGGAGTCGTCCCGGCGCTTGAGAAGGAAGGTCACCGCGACCACATCGCGGATCGACCAGGATTCGCCGGACTCGTCCTTGCCGAGCTTCGCGAACATGCTGGCGGGACTCTTGAGCCGAGCCTTTATATCGACGAGTTCTACCCGTACGCCGTCGCCGCTGTTGAAAAAAAGAGAGCCGTCCTTTTCCCGCGTTACCGAGGCGCCGAGCTTCGCGAAAAAGGACGCGCACTGCACATAGGCGCACCGGGCTCCCTCGTCGGCGGGAACCGAGGAGGCAGAGGTCCAGTCATGCCCGAAAAGCCGGGACAGGGGAATGTTTTTTTCCCGGAAGAAAAAACCGAGAACCGCGAAATTCCGGATATCCTGGCTATCCTCTTCCAGCGACTTCACCAGATGGGAAGCCTTTAAAAGAGAACAGGCGGCGAACCGCCAGCGGGGCGGAATTGATTCGGGAAAGCCGGAATCTCCCCGGAACAGATCGGGGTACTTGGCTGAAGAGGCGAGAAGAAAGAGGTTTCTCGGATCGCGTTCGGCGGCTTCCCGGAAAGGGCCGGAGGCGAATAGAGCCCGCAGTTCCGAAAGCCGGGAGAGGGTTTCGCGATAGAGGAGCGTTCTGGGAGAGTCGATCGACAACAACGGTTGAAGGGAGGAACGCAAATCGGGGATGAAGGACGACAAAATCCAGCTCAGGGCCTGCCTCACATAGGCAGACGCCCGTTCCAGTTCTCCGGGAGCGGGCTCGCCCTGTTCAAGGCGGAAGCCCCGGTTTCCCATCATCAGGGAAGCGCCGCGGAGAGCCGCTTCGTAGTCCGGGCAGCCGCGCAGCAAATACGGAGTCAGTTCAGTCCTGTCCAGGACTGAACCGAAAATATCGTGAAATAGTTCCTGCCCCTCTTCTTCGCCCATAGATTCCTCCCGCGGGCGCCTTTACCCTTCGGGAGTCATATTACTACGCGTAAAAAAAAGGGGCAACCGAAACCGGCATGAAAAAGATCAGTGATCGCAGGCGTTCGCTCCGGTAATCAGCATGCCGGAAAGGAACTGGTTCACGATCTCGTCGGAGGCTCCCGGCTGGGCTCCGGTTATGACGACGATGCCGCGTTCGGTGAACAGGTCGCGCGCCCGATTTCCCATGCCGCCTGCGATAATGTGGGTGATGCCCTTTTCTCCCAGAAAGCGGGGCAAAAGACCCGGCTCATGGGGAGGGGCTTCAATATAGCTTTTCCCCGACGCTTTCTTGTCCGCGGAAACTTCGAACACATCGAAACCGGCGCAATGGCCGAAATGAAGATTTAATCGGCCCTCGGCCACTGGTACAGCTATTCTCATACAAGACTCCTTGTTATTGTTTCATAGACAGCGCTCACCGGCGAGTCCTTGAATTGAGTTACATAGGGAATTCCCGAGTCCCCGGCTTCTCCGACCGCGGGATCGAGGGGGAGAGCGCCCAGGAAGGGAACTCCGTATTTTTCCGCAAGGCGCTTTCCGCCGCCTTCCTTGAATATGTAGGTAATTTTCTTGCACTCGGGGCAGACGAATCCCGACATATTCTCGATGATTCCCGTTACCGGGAGATTCAACTGCTTACAGAAGTTGATGGACTTGCTGACGTCGACGGAGGCCACATTCTGCGGAGTCGTTACGATGATCGCGCCGTCCGAATTCCCGATGAGCTGGATGACCGAAAGGGGCTCGTCTCCGGTCCCGGGAGGACAGTCCACCACGAGGCAGTCGAGCTCTCCCCAGTCTACGTCTTCCAGAAACTGGCGGATTACTCCGTTTTTCATCGGACCCCGCCAGATCACCGGAGCGTCTTCTGCCTGCAGCATAAAGCCGATGGACATCACCTTGAGATTCGGAATCGAAGGAATCTCCACCGGGAAAATCCGCTCTCCGTCCCCGACTAACCGCTCATCGCCGAGGCCCAGCATCGTCGGAACGCTCGGTCCGTGAATATCCACGTCCAGAAGTCCCACCTTCTTACCCTGAAGGGCGAGACTCGCCGCAAAGTTCACCGCGACGGTGCTTTTTCCCACACCGCCCTTTCCTGACATCACGATGTATTTTTTCGCCACGTGATCCATTTTTACCGTTTCAATTGCCATTCTATCTCCCCAGCCGAATAATCGGCCTTATGTAATCGTGCACAATAAGCAGTAATAACTGCCTTCGCTCACTGCGTGCCCCGCAACGCCGGACCAAGACGGTTACCCTGGCCGCGCCTCCTGCACCGTCTGCGGGGGCAGCCGCATCCGGGCATCGAGAACAGCTCCTGTTCCAAAGTGCCGGCCTTCAGCGCTTCCAGAATCCTGGCCACCGGCCCCGCCGCGAAGGAAAGCGCTTCTATTCCCTGATCGAGGAGAGCGTCCTCGTATTCGCGCGACAAAGCGCCGCACACCAGATGGGTCACCCCCCGGCCCGAAAGAAACCGAGCCCGATCATCGGCGTCGAACGAGGGAAAGAGGTCGGGTTCGGGAAGAGGTCCTTCCAATCCGCCTGAAAAAATGAGACACCGTTCGGAAACATCGAACACCGGGGCGATTCGCCCGTTCCACACTGATAACGCCAGGGTCATACTCTGATATAGCAAATACCGTGCCATGCGTGCGGCATGGAACAGGAAGAGAAAACCATCTCTATAAGAGGAAGGATTGCACGACTGGAAGGAAATTGATTGCAATAACGCACGATCAATGAACTCTTTATTGCATCTCTGCAATTAACGCTCAGGACGCTGTATTGCAGAACGGGCGCCGGCTGTTATAAGGTACGAAAAAGGACACACATATGAACCACGGAGAAAAAGCGGTAGATTTCTTTTGCAGGGGCTTTAACTGCGCCCAGTCGACGGCTGCGGCATTCGCCGAAGAGGCCGGAATGGATGAAAAAACAATCTGCACGATGATGGCGGGTTTCGGCGGAGGAGTCGGAGGATCGCGCGAAATGTGCGGCGCGGCGACCGGCATGGTATGGGCGCTGGGATTGTTTTTCGGAGACTACGATCCTCACGACACGGAAGCTAAAACGCGGCTCTATCGGACGGTCCGCGAAGGAATCCACGAGTTCACTGAACTGTTCGGAACAACCTGCTGCAGGGAGCTGCTCGCGAAGGCCGGATGCCTGCCCAAGCCCGATCCGTCGGTGCGGAACGCAGAATACTATTCAAAACGTCCCTGCGCGCACTTTGTACAGGCCGCCGCGGAAATCGCCGACAGGTTGAAAAGAGAGCAGATCACGGCCGGTTGATGCCGTACTTTTTCATTTTTCGCCAGAGGGTTGCCTTGTCGATGTCGAGGGCCTGGGCGGTACGGGCGCGGTTCCATCCGAAGTTGTCCAGGGCCGCGAGAATGCAGTCCCGTTCGGCTTCATCGCGGACCCGCAGGACTCCTGCTCCCGCCTCGCCTGAAAGGGCGTCCTTCGCGCAGACGACCGGAGACTGAAGCTCCGGCGGAAGCAGATCCTTGTCGATCTCCGGCGCCTTGGCGAGAACGACCATCCGCTCGACCACGTTCTCGAGTTCGCGGATGTTGCCCGGCCACGAATACGCGTAAAAGCGCGAGAAGACCTCGGGTGAAAACCCGTCTATCGTACGGTTCATCCTGACCGCGAACGTATTCAGAAAACCCGCGGCGAGATCCGGAATGTCCTCTCTCCTCTCCCTCAGCGGGGGAAGAACGAGGCTGATCACGTTTATCCGGTAATATAAGTCGCGGCGGAAGCTTCCATCGTTCGCCATGTTCGCAAGATCGCGGTTCGTAGCCGTTACGAGCCGAACGTCCGTGCGAACCGGTTTGGTTCCGCCCAGGGGCTCGTACTCGCGCTCCTGCAAAACGCGCAGGAGCTTCACCTGCAACGAGGCGGGAATATCGCCGATTTCATCGAGAAACAGAGTGCCTCCTTCGGCCAGAGCGAAGCGGCCGGGTTTATCCCGGTCGGCTCCGGTGAAGGCTCCCTTGCGGAAGCCGAATAATTCGGATTCAAGAAGGCTTTCGGGAATGGCGCTGCAGTTCACCGCCACGAAGGGGCCGTCCCTGCGGGGGCTGAGCGAATGAAGAGTCCGGGCCAAGACTTCCTTTCCGGTTCCCGTCTCTCCCTGAATCAGCACTGACGCGGTCGACTCGGCGACGGCGGGAAGCATTCCGAGAAGCGGTTCCATCGAAGGGCTTTTGCTCCGGAACAGGGGATTCGGACCGCGGCTCGCCAGCTCCTTGCGGAGATCCTCGAGCTCGCTCAAATCGCGGAAGGTTTCCGCCCCTCCGATCACCGCCCCGGAGGCGTCGGTCAGCAGGGCGGTCGAAACGCTGATGGGGACCCGCTTTCCTTTTTTGGTGACGCAGTATCCCGTACGGTCGATGAGCGGCTTGCCCGTCTTCATGGTCCGCTTAAGCGGGCAGGCCGATTCGCACATATTCGAACGGAATACTTCAAAGCAGTATCGGCCGACCGCCTGGCCGCGGGGCACGCCGGTGATCCGCTCGGCGGCCCGGTTGAAAGAGCTGATCTTCCACTCTTCGTCCACCGTGAACACGCCGTCGGATATGCTTTCCAGAATCCGGGCTGTAAAAGCTTCGTCTGCAATCATAATTGCAATATTACAACGTCTATTGCAATTCTGCAACCAACACGTCCCACAACGAGGCCGCCGCCTGCGAGGCCGGACACGAGGGATTGTATTCGATGATGCTTTTTCCCGCGATCTGTGCGCGCGTAACAGACGGATCCCAGGGCATCGTACCGAGGAAGGGAACCGAGTTCCGGCCGCACCACGAGCGTATTTCGTCGCTTTGAGCGGGGTTGATGTCCGCCTTGTTCACCGCGACGAAAAATCTGACGCCCAGATGCTTCGCGAGAGACGCGACCCGCTCAAGATCGTGGAGGCCCGATACAGTCGGCTCGGTTACGACGAGGGCCGCGTCGGCTCCCGTGATCGAAGCGATTACCGGACAGCCTGTTCCCGGAGATCCGTCGACGATGATCCAGTCTGCGTTTTTCTCTCCGGCGATCCGCTTCGCATCCTTGCGCACCGAGGTGACGAGCTTGCCCGAATTCTCGGCGCGTATGTCGAGTGCGGCATGGACGAGCACGCCGAAGCGGGTGTTCGACACATACTGTTCGCCGCATCTGCGGTCCGGAAAATCGATCGCGTGAGCGGGGCAAAAGCGCACGCAGACGCCGCAGCCTTCGCAGGAGCCTTCCTCGACTACGCAGCCGGCGGCTGCTGAAAGCGAAATGGCGTCGAATCGGCAAAGCGCGGCGCAATCGGCGCATCCGCCGTCCTGGCCGGTCGAAATGCACTTGAGCGGATCGATCCGCGCTACATGGCCGCTGATGAACTCGCGCTTTTCCTGCACCTCGGGATTAAAGAGAAGATGCAAATCCGCCGCATCCACATCGCAGTCCGCAAACACGGCAGACCCGGATCGGGACGCGAGAGACGCGATTGCGGCGGTCATGCTCGTTTTTCCGGTGCCGCCCTTGCCGCTGATGATTATCAATTCTTTCATTGTACTCCTCCGGATGCCGGCCGCGCACTGGTTTTCATGCGCACAGCCAAAGCGGAAAACACGCTCCGGTATTCGGGCGCCGACTCGACCAGGGGTTGCCCGCGCGAATAGCCTTCCGCGATGCGGCGGTCTTCCGGGATTTGAAGCAGCAAATCGATGCCTTCCCGTCCGCAATACCGCACGACGCGGTCGTCGCCTGAATCGCTCCGGTTCACGATTACGCCGAAGGGAATGCCCATTTTGCGCACCGTCTTCACCGCGAGATCCAGATCGTGAAGGCCGAAGGGAGTCGGTTCGGTCACCAGTACTACATAGTCGGCGCCGGTTACCGCGGTTCCCATCGGACAAGAAGTTCCCGGCGGCGAATCGATGATTTCAAAAACATCCACAGCGCCGGCTTCCTGTTCGGCGGCCGAACGGTCTTTTACCGCGCGGATGACCGGAGGGGACATCGCGTTTCCAATGGACAGAAGGCCCTGAATGATCCGGAGGGAACTTTCCCCTGCGCGCGAAACGGAGGCGCAGGCAAGCGTTCC
Source organism: Teretinema zuelzerae (assembly GCF_021021555.1). Taxonomy (NCBI): domain Bacteria; kingdom Pseudomonadati; phylum Spirochaetota; class Spirochaetia; order Treponematales; family Treponemataceae; genus Teretinema; species Teretinema zuelzerae. The sequence goes on from NZ_JAINWA010000001.1 coordinate 794,529, forward strand.
GATTGCGACCGGTTCTTCGCGGATCGCGTCGACCGGGCATACGAGGGCGCAGCCGCCGCAGGAATGGCACAACTCCGGGAACACCATCACGGTCGTGCCGATGTGGACGATCGCGTTGAATTCGCAAAACCGAGCGCACTCGCCGCAGGAAGTACACGCGCTTTCATCGATTACCGGCACGGGAACCGTAACCGCGGATTCCTCGATTCCGTTCAGTTTCAGAAAAAGGGCGGCGTTCGGCTCTTCGACATCGCAGTCGAGAAGGGCCGCACGGCCCGGAGCGGAGAGGGCAAGAGAGACGGCGACGGTTGTCTTTCCCGTCCCGCCCTTGCCCGAAGCGACAGCTATTCTCATACCCAGTGGCCCTCGACGTCGGCGTCGCTGATCTGCTTGAGCTCGCCCTTCTTCCATGCCTGATAAACGTCGGCCACCGTTCCTCCGGGGGCAAGATAGACGGGAACTCCCGCGGCCGAAAGCACCTTGAAAGCCTTCGGTCCGGTATGTCCCGAGACGCAAGCCCGGGCTCCGGCGTTCACAACGTGCTGAGCCGCCTGGATTCCGGCGCCCTGGGCCGCTTCCAGGTTCTGGGTATTGTCCAGGGCGGTGAACGAATCGTCCTCCGTGTCGAACACGATAAAAGCGGCGGCGCGGCCGAACCGAGAATCCATTTGAGAATCAGGAATTTTTCCCGAAGAGGTAATAGCGATTTTCATAAAAGCCTCCAACACAAGTACTCTAGCAAGATTCATGCCATTCAAAACCCGTGACAAATATCACAGACGAAGCGTTCATAATTCGCTAGACTTGCATCAGTTGAAGAAGAGAGGGGGACCCGATGGACACTATTTTTCTATACGGCATCGCATTGCTGCTTTTTATCCTGTCTTTCGCCGCGGACCGGCAGAAGACGAAAAAAGCGTTCAGCAAGGGATTGAAAGCATTGGAGGGAATACTGCCGCAATTCATCGCGGTAGTCGCGCTGATTGCGATCATGCTCTCCCTTCTCGAACCGCAAACCATTTCACGCTTCATCGGCAGCGACTCCGGTCCCCTCGGCGTAATCCTTGCGGGCCTCATCGGGTCGATCACCCTGATTCCCGGCTTCGTCGCTTTTCCCCTCGCGGGAGAACTGCTGAAAAATGGTGCGGGAACGCTTCAGATCGCAACCTTTGTTTCCGCTCTGATGATGGTGGGAGTCATCACGCTGCCGGTGGAAATCTCGTACTTCGGCAAGCGCGCGGCAGTGTTGAGAAACCTGCTCGCCCTCGCGTTTTCCTTCGCGGCGGCCTTTTTCATCGCATGGGCGGCGGGAATATGAAAAAGAAAACGCCTTTGCAGCGATATATCCCGGCCATCGTTTCCCTTGCCGCCCTGGGAGCGCTCTCCCTGATCATGCCTGAAATCGCGCCCCGGGCGGGCAAAGCCTTCGTCGACCAGCTTACCTCCATCGCCCTCGTGGTCCCGCCGATTTTCATGCTTCTGGGACTTCTCGACGTATGGGTTCCACGCGATACGATGATCCGATTCATGGGGCCGGACTCAGGAATCCGCGGTCCCGTGCTCGCATTCCTTCTGGGATCGGCCGCCGCGGGCCCCCTCTACGGAGCCTTTCCGGTTGCCGGCGTGCTCATGAAAAAGGGAGCCTCGTTCCACAACATTCTGATTTTCATCGGCGCGTGGTCGACGACCAAGGTGCCCATGTTCCTCTTCGAGATGCAGGCCCTCGGCAAGCGTTTCGCCCTGTCCCGCCTGGCGATCGACCTGGTCGGCATAACAGTCATCGCCTTCGCAATAGAAATAGCGGTTCCGAAAAAAGAAGTGGAACGCATCTACGCCCTCGCGGCAGAAGAGGAAAACTGACACTGGCGGCGGACCGCTCCCGCCGACTTGCAGAAACGCTTCCGCCGACATCCGACTGTCGGCTGCAAGAGCCCCAGCTCCGCGACGCCGGCGATTCTACCAGTCCAACAGACGGCGCTGGCCCTCCAGCGAACGCAGGGATGTAGCGTCCATGCTCATCTCGAGCGTTCCGAGGTAGGCGCCGGAGTCGTCGTATAGAGGCTTGTAGGAAATAAAGATGAAGTGGCCGTTCATCTCGATCCAGAAGTCGGCCGCGTCCTTTTCCTTGTTCCTGAACGCCTCGATGATTTTTTCCACGATATGCACGCTCTTCGGGGGATGGCAGTTCGCTACGTCCCGGCCGATGATTCCCGGACTCCGCGGAAAAACGCGGTGGGGGGAGTCTGAATAATAGCGAACCTTGTTGTCGGCGTCGACGAACGAAATATCGCAGGGAAGAACAGTGAGAATCCGGTTGAGCCAGTCGAGCGGGAGGCTTCCGGTGGAAAGCGGAATATCGGTCATTGCGGAGACGGCCGGAGATCCCTCGTCAGTTCCCGCCGGAACGTAGACTCCGGGCTCGGGAACGCCGCCGGCCGTACCGCTCCGCGCGCCGCCGTAATCGGGAGCACCAGAGCGGACCAGTTCGGGAAGGGCCGGATCCCATTCCGAACCCGGGCGCACCCAGGCGAAGCCGATGGCGTCCTCTCCCCTGCGCACCGAAACCCAATCCGCCTCGCTGAGCCGCTTCAGCGAATTCGGAAACAGAATGCGCTCTTCCATGAAAATCATCATCCTGATTTTTTTTACCAGCGAGCGGGCGATCCGTCCGGCCGAGCGGCTGTCCATGCGCTCGACGGCGTCGTCGAGTTCGCGGAAGGCCGCGCGGATCTCGTCGTGTTTGCCCCACATAACCTTCGACGGACCGGTAAAACCGGTGCGTTCCAGAAACGGAAACAGCTGATTCTCCTTCCGCTCGTAATGAACGATGACGGCGCGCAAATCCTCCGCTGCTTCGCGGATGCGCTCCGCGTTTCTAAAAGACCATAGGAAAAGCCGCGTCGACCTTCGCCGCGCCTCCCTGTTTTCCGCCATGTAGGTATGCACGGGATGGCCGCTCATGCGCTCTGCTTTGACGCCCTTCTCGAGCCCGGCGCGGAACACTTCGGCGTGCACCTCGCAGAGCCGCTGAACCTCCTCCACCGGCATGCCGTTTTCTATCAGCGATTGCTCCAGGGCTGCCACCTCGACCGCGTCCGAACCCTTGATGAGCGCGTGAAATTCTTTCTTTACCGACGAGGCGCTTTCGCCCGCGGCAAGCCTGTCGATGATTTGATGGAGGCGCTCGGCCCGTTCGGGATCCTGCCCTTTTTCGCCAAAAAATTCGCTCATTCGGCTTCTCCTTTTTTTTCGCGGAATCTCTTTGAAAGAAGTATAAACGGTTTTCCTTGACAATGCCGGAAAACATTGCAAAACTGCATCAATGACTGAAAAGACGAACGACGACTGCCCGGGCGACCGCTTCTACACCGAACGGCGCCTCTGGATTAAAAAGATGCAAAGCGGCGCGGCCGCGGCATACGAAGCGGGACTCGCTCCGCAGGCCTTCGCGGCATTCGGAGCGCCCCTCTATCTTGAAACTCCCGGCGCGGGAAAAACGGTTCCCGAAAACCGAACGCTCATCCTCTTCGAGTCCGCCAAAACCGTCGCGGAAATCCCAGCCCCCTTCGAGCTCACAATAACCGACATACACGAAGCCCTCGTCGACGAACCCAAAAACGCCGCCGGGGATCCCTGGAACTCCTGGCTCTTCCGCTTCACCGCAGACGAGAATGCCGTGGAAAACGCCCGTAAAAACGGCGCCCTTCTCGACGCGGAAACCTTCGCCCGCGCCATAAGGAATCGCGCATGACCGGCTTCTTCGAATGCCGCGGCATCGATCTGCCGTGGAACAACTTCGCGCGAGAAAGCCTCTACATGGACCGGGTCCGCCTGGGCGAAACCATCCTCTCGGTGTGGAGAAATCCTCCCGCCGTCGTCGTCGGCAGAAACCAGGAAGCCCGAACGGAATGCCGGATCGCCGAACTCGAAGCCGCAGGCGGAATTCTCGCGCGCAGGATGAGCGGCGGCGGCGCGGTCTACCACGACGAAGGCACCCTCAATTTTTCATTCGTCACCCGCGGTTCGGGAGAGGACTCAAAAACGCACATCGACATAGTTCGGGAAAGTTTGAAATCGGTCGGGATCGAATGCCGAACCGCTGGACGGAACGATTTAGTCGCCGCCGCTGGCGCGGAAGAACGTAAAATAGCCGGCACCGCTTACCATTCCCGGAACGGCTCGTTCCTGTTCCACGGTTGCGTTCTGGTCTCCACCGACATGGAAAAGCTCGAACGATACCTCAGCCCCTCGGAGGCGAAGCTCCGGAAAAACGCGATCGCCTCCGTCCGCAGCCGCGTCGCGAATCTGACTGACCTTAATCCGGAGATCGGAGTCGACGCGCTCTCCCGCGCGCTCGAAGCGGCCTTCGCCTCTTTCTGCGCAAGGTCCGGCGGAACAGTCTCCCCGATCGACCCGCTCGGCGAGAAACTCGTACGTGCGGAAGCCGAGCGTTTTTCCGATCCCGAGTGGCGATACGGAAGCGGAATTCTCAGCATAGAAGAGAAAGACGGCCGCATCGTCCGCTCGCGGCTCTACACGGACGCCCTATGAAAAACCTGGTTGCGGATCTGGCGATCATCGGCTCGGGGCCCGCGGGCTTCGAAGCGGCTCTGAGCGCGGCGGCGGAAGGCCTCTCTGTAGCGGTGATCGAAAAAGGCCGCTGGGGCGGCGTCTGCCTCAACTGGGGCTGCGTCCCCTTCAAGGCCTTTCTGGACATCGCCCATCGTACGGCCGAATCCCCCGCTCGCCGGGCCATGCCGCCCGGCGAAGAAGTCCCCGCGCAACTTCCAGCGCAGCCGGAAATGCCGGCGCAAACAGCTCAACCAGTGCAAACAGCTCAACCAGTGCAAACAGCTCAACCGGCGCAAACAGCTCAACCGGCGCAAACAGCGCAAACAGCTCAACCGGCGCGTTCAGGCGGCGAAAACATCGCCGAGGAAATCAGGAGGCGGTGCGCCGAACTCGTAGCCGCGGGCCGGGCCGACATTCTCGCCGCCTTCGAAAGAAGCGGCATACTCGCGATCCAGGGACGTGCCTCGATCGCCGGAGCGGGTCTATTGGAAATCGACTATGCGGACGGCAGCCGCGCCGAATTGAAGGCGAAGGCCGTCCTCATCGCCGCGGGGAGGGGAATTCCGGAAGCGTCGCCCGGACTTCTCAGAGCGGAACAGTTTCCGCTCTCCCTCGCCGCTATCCCGGAATCCGCGACCATCCTGGGAGGAGGAGCGACCGGCCTTGAATGCGCGGACGCGCTCGCCTCGCTGGGCGCGCGAGTCGTCGTCATGGAAAAAGAAGAACGCATTTTGCCGGGCGCCGATGCCTTTCTGTCGCGACGGCTTAAAAAAAGCCTCGAGAAAAAGGGCATCGTCTTTCTCGCCGGACGCGCTGCGCCGCTCGAGCCTCTTCCCCAAACCGACATCACGCTCGACGCCCGCGGCTCGGCGCCAAACTACCGAAGCCTTTTCGCGGAAAGCTCATGGACGCGCGGAAACATCCCTCCCGGCGCAAGGGACGGCGAGGAATCCCTGTTCGACAGCGACGGACGCTTCGCGGTTGACGGTTCGGGCAGGACGGCGGTACGAGGCCTCTACGCCGCGGGCGATTGCACGGCCGGCCCCTGTCTCGCGACCCGCGCCTCGGCACAGGGCCGCGCCGTCGGTAAAACGATCGCGCGCGATCTGGCGGAAGGCCGGGCGAGCGGAACCGGGGCGCAGAAAAGCCGATTCCCCTTCTGCGTCTATACAAAGCCCCAGGCCGCGTGGACAGGAACGACCGAACAGGACGCAGAGGCAGCCGGTATTACTATAATAGAAGGAAGATCGTGGGCAGCGGGAAACGCCGTGGCGCGCATCGGAGGAAGCCAAGACGGATTCGTTCGTCTTTTTTTCAGGGCGGGCGAACATAATCAGGCGGGAAAACTCCTCGGCGCGCAGATTCTCTGCGACGGAGCCGCCGAACTCGTCGCCCTCGCCGAGGCGGCGATAACGTCGGAACTAGGAGCGGAAGAGCTTTCTCGGCTGAACGCGCCTCATCCGTCCTATGCGGAACTCATCCCCGCGGCCGCGCGGAACGCCCTCGAGGCCGCAAGGCGCCCGGTTCTATAAGCCGACTGTTTCTATAACGCGATCGATCCGGACAGGTACATGATCGCGCCCAGTGCGAGAAAGAGAACTCCCATGACTGCCTTCGACGCCGCGAGATTCCGGGAAAAAAACGAACGGATGGAATCCTGGCTGATTCCGCCAAGAACCATGACAAGGATGGCGGACAGCGGCAGGATGAAGGCGGCGTTGTAGAGAAGAAGCCAGAGAATCGGTGCAGAGCCGGTTCCGGATGCCTGGACCATGTACGCGAGGGCGGGAAAGTACACCTGGCCGGTGCAGGCCAGCTCCAGCACGGAAACGACCGCTCCCGTACAGAAAAACGAAATCGCCAGGACGGGAAGGCCTCCGGATGTGCGCGTTCCGCGAATGCGCTTGTGCGTCAGTTTTTTCAGAAAATCAGGCAGCTGCAACGCCATTCCTTCGGGGTTTCCCTTCCGCGCCCGAACGGCGTCCCGGAACGATAAAACGGCAAAAAGCAGGGCCAGAGCCGGAAAGAACCAGCGGAAGAACGCGCGCAGGCCGCGGCTGAAGGAAGCCGCGCGGAGAACGCCGGAAAGGCCGTAGCCCGTAGCCGTGTACGCGGCGAAAACTCCCGCGATAAAGGCGAGGCCCATGCCCAGGACGCGCGTACGCGATCCGCCTTTCAGGCTAATCCACGAAAGAAAAAAGAGCATGGTCGCGAAGGCGCACGGATTTATTCCGTCCACAAGCCCCGCCGCCGCGACCGGCCAAAAGGAAAGCACGAAGGGACTCCCCGCCTGAGCCCCGTCCGAGGTGCCGATGCCTGATTTTTCAGAGGCGGATCGATCGGTTTTGGACGAAGCGAGCTTGGCGCGCCACGAACCGTGTTCAGCGAAATGCAGCAGTTCGGGAATCAGGTTTTCTTCGATCGCAGCGTTGCCCTGATACACGTTGTTCCCCGCGATCAGCACCGGAAAAACGGAAAAAGACTCGCCTCTCAGGGAGAGCTCCCGTTCGCACCGGCTGAAGCCCTCTGCGGAAAGAATATCGAAATACGCCGCTTCGACCTTCAAGCCGCTTGCGCGCTCGGCGGCGGGCAAGTCCTTTTCAGCGAAGAGGTCGCAATGGGCGCAGCCGATTTCTCCGTAATACTCGATCCGGACCGGAGGCTCAGCGTCCAGTGCGAACGCGCCGGCAGGCAGAGAGAAGGTTGCGATAAGAGCGATAAAGCGCGCGAAACGGAAAAAAGTACGCATAGGGGGCATGATACCACGCATTTTTTACCTTGTCCCCGGTGAAACCGCCTCTTTTCGGCGAATCCTTCCGCCGGATGATTAGCATAATTTTCAAAAAACTGATATAGTCGCACAGGATTAGTTTATTTCTTAAGGGAGCCTTGGGACCAATGGAAGAAAACAAGAATAACGGGAACGCGCAGGATTTCGCGTCCCTTTTTGAAAAAAGCCTTGCGAAGATGGACAAGCTGCAGCCGGGACAGCAGATCGAAACTGAAATCGTCTCGATTTCCGGAGATTCCGTCTTTTTACAGCTGAGCGGCAAAAGCGAAGGAATTCTCGACACTGCCGAGATCATGGACAAAGACGGCAAATTCACCGCCAAGGAAGGGGACGTCATCAAGGTGTTCTTCCTGCAGGCAAAAAACGGCGAAATGCGCTTCACGACCCGCATCGGCGGAGAGAAGGCCGAACCTTCTATGATTGAAAACGCCTATCACAATCGCATTCCGGTTGAAGGCGTCGTCGAGAAAGAAATCAAGGGCGGTTACGAGATCAAACTCGGCGGAGCCCGCGCGTTCTGCCCCTACTCCCAGATGGGACTCAAAAAATCAGAGAACGCGGCTGAACAGATCGGAAAGAAACTGTCGTTCCGCATCACCGAATATAAAAACGGCGGACGCAACATCCTCGTTTCCCAGCGGGCGCTGATGGAAGAAGCACGTTCCGATCAGATCGAAAAACTGAAAGGAACCCTCGCAAAGGGCCAGAAGGTAACGGGAACGATCGTGTCTATCCAGGAGTACGGTGCCTTCGTCGATATCGGCGGATTCCAGGCCCTCCTTCCCGTCTCCGAAATCGGCAGAAGCCGCGTTGAAGACATCAACGCCGTTCTGACCGTCGGACAGGAGATCGAAGCCGAAATTCTTAAAATCGACTGGAAGACCGAACGCATATCGCTGAGCACGAAGGCCCTGCTCGCCGATCCCTGGGAAGGCGCGAAAGACCGTTACCCCCTCGATTCCCGCCATGAGGGAACCGTAGTCCGCGTAACCGATTTCGGCGCATTTGTTTCGCTGGAAAGCGGCGTCGACGGACTCATCCACATCTCCGAGCTCAAAGGCGACGGCACCCGTGACAATCCGAGGGAGAAACTGGCAGTCGGACAGAAACTCAAGGTGCAGATCATGGAAGTGAACGAAGATAAGAAGAGAATATCCCTGAAAACCGCATCTGCGGCGGATCAGGATTCGGACACCAGAAAATATCTGGACAACAACCGGGATACCGATACCTACAATCCCTTCGCGGCCCTTCTTTCCAAAAAGAAATAAGACCCGCCGTTTCGCGCATAAAAGCCCGCGTTCCTTCAGAGGACAGCGGGCTTTTTTTTCGCGCGGCGAGCCTGCCGACCGACCGGCTGACAAGCACACCGACCGGCGGGCGGCGAACAGACACGTATTCGAGAGGTCAGACCGCTTGAATCTTGGCAAACAGACCGCGACAGCCGCGGCGGCGGTCAACCGGCGCGGGCATAAAAAAAGGGTCTACCCGGCATTGCCGAATAGACCCGATTCACTCAGAAACTATTGATTAATAGCGGTCCGGGCGGGGCTTATCGATGGATTCATTCACCTTGATCTGGCGTCCGTCGAGATTTACGCCGTTGAGGGCGGAAATCGCTGAGCGGGCTTCATCTTCGGTGGACATTTCCACGAACGCAAAACCCTTGGAGCGTCCGGTGTCGCGATCTACGATTGTGCGTGCTGAAAGCACAGTTCCGTGTGCGGAAAAAGCTTCGGCGAGACCAGCATCGCTGGTGTCATAGCTAAGGTTTCCTACATAAATTTTCTTGCCCATTTTGGCATCCTTTATCCGATATGTTCGACCGGATTGCAAAAAAACGTGTCCGCCCAAAGGCGAACGAAAGGGATTCGTTTCCTGTGTATCCGGTTACAGCATACAGGATGAAATACCAATCGAGGACATATTATCACGTTGTAAAACTTTAGTCGCCTGCCTAATGACGAATTTTGTCAAAAAAATACTGTTTTCGCTCATTAATCCGCAAATACTATTACAGTAACGACCTCAACCGGATGCCGTTCAGCTCCTCCGCCGTGAACACCCCTTCCCGATAGAGGCTGAGGTACTCTTCGCTCAGGCTGGCGTCGAAGACGATGCGGTCGTCGGTATTGATGGTGACCGGAACTCCCGCCTTCGAGAGGGCGGATACCGGATGGGAAGCAATGGATGGAGCGCGGCCGAGACGGACGTTGCTCGTGGGGCACACGTTCAGGACGGTGCCCCTGGCTGCGAGAAATTCCATCACGGAGGGATCTTCGGCGGCGCTGATCCCGTGCTGGACGGCGTCGAGCTCGAATAGCTCGACCGAACGGCGAACCGAGGAAGCGCCCCGGAGTTCGCCCGCGTGGGCCTTCAGACGGAGCCCTCTTTCCCGGGCCATGCTGTAGAAGGGAACGTAGTCCGCGTCGTCGCCTACCCGCTCGTCTCCATAGAGATCGATGGATTTAAATATGCCGGTGGAAAGGGCGGCGGGAACCCAGCTTTCCAGAAGAGCCAGGGGAATGCCCTTTGCCATGCCGAGTTCGGGACGCACATCCAGAACCGCAGACGGGCGGGCCGCGGCAGTCTCGGCGATTATCCTGTTAATTTCTTCGGCCATCAGAACCGCGTCTCCGCCGAAAATATCGACGACCGAGGAATCGATGCTCGGCTCTATGACGGTCACTCCGTCCGCGATGGCGTTTTCAAGGGTGTTTCTGAAAAAAAACGCAAAGAATTTCCATAGATCCGCGCCCTCGCAGCCGGAGTACGGGCGGGCGAGAGTCACCAGCAGATAATGGTCGAAATCAGTAAAATCGGGGAACACCCGGGGAGGCGGGGGCAGGGTTTGACCGCACCAGGCCATGTAGTCTTTGCGCGTACCGCCGCACAGTCCGTGAACATGGAGATCTCCCTTGGGCGCCGCCGAAACAAGAGCGCCGTCCCCGGCCTCAAGGCCCCGGATAAAACAGGCGGAATCAGCGTCGTCGGTGTGAATCACTGCAAAGCCTCCTCTCGGGTTTCGCGTCGCGCGTCGCGCCGCATAAGCAGCAGAAACTATGCCAGAATCATCCCTGCGAAACAAGACAGGGGCCTGCGCGAAAAAAGCGAAATATCCACATATGCATAGAGGATCAGGCAGGTTTGCACTGTGTCGCAGGAACCAGAGAACGCATACTGAAAGAAGATCGAGAAGATACTGGAACGGACTATAAATGAAGCTGTGCAAATGAAGGTAATCGGAACGGCGAAAGAGCAAAAGGGATCACGATTTCTTGTTAAGCCGGCCCGAATGATATGCCTTCCGGTCAGCCTTTGACGATTTTCAAGGAAGGATAGTCGAAATAGCGGCCGCCTTCGAGAATCTCCCGGCCGAGGGATTCGAGCCGCGCGTTGCCGAGAAAGGAGGGCGCTCCGGAGGCGGCAAGCGAAGCTGAAAGCCGGTCGCGCAAGCGTTCGGCGAGAATCCGGGTGATCGGGAAGGGGTCGGAGGAGAGGATGGGGATGCGCTTTCTTCTGAGGGAAGTGCGTTCTTCCGCGAGCCAGGCGGCGTAGCGGTCGGTCGCGGCCTTCAGGGGGCGGGTATCGATGCCGCGGTACGAATACAGGGTTTGCATGTGGCAGAACAGAACGAAGAGGGCGTCCGGAGGAGAAAGCAGATCCCGGTAGATCCGGTGGGGAATCATCTGGGAAAGGCCGCGGCCGCGCACCTTGGCGTCGAGGCGGGAATGAAACCCGCCGGAGAGCGAAGCGAGGGGCATGCCGGACGGGCGGTTTTCCCGGTAGAGTTCTTCGTAGAGCGGGCGCAGGGACGGGTAGCTTCGGTCCAATAGCTCGAAGAAGCCGTCTTTCTGGCAGCCGGGACGAAGGGTGAGGCCGCCCGGATAGGCGAACTCCGCTCCGGCGGCGAGGGCCGCGTCCAAAAGGGAATCGAGCGATTCGTCGGAGTCCGATATGCCGGGACACAAGGGCATCGCCATGATTCCGGAGGAAAAACCCGCCTCGCGCGCGCGGGCGACGGCGGCAAGCCTGTCCGCGGGGGAGAGGCGCCTGGTTCAAGACGGGCGGCATCGGCCGCGTTAATGGTGGTCGCGGTGAAAATGACGACCGCCTTCGGAAAGCGGGAGATGACGTCGAAATCGCGCTGGATGAGATCGCTCTTGGTCAGAATCACCAGGGGAAGGCCGGTTTCGGAGAGGATTTCGAGGGTCTTGCGCGTCAGACCGAGCTCAGCCTCGACGCCCTGATACACGTCCGTGACCCCGGAGCCGATGCAAATCGCACCGAACTCGCGCGCGCCGACTCCGGCGGACACATCGCGCGCGATGATTTCCGGCAGATTTTCCCGCACGGAAATATCCCGGGCAAAGTCCCCCTCCACGTAATATTTCTCGGCCCGCCCGTCGCAGTAGATGCAGCCGTGCGCGCAGCCCCGATACGGCGCGAGAGCGCGATAGAGAGACACAAGAAACGCTTCCGGAAGCCTCGCGCGCGCGAGTCCCGTTTTCGCTTCTATCGGATGAATTGAAACTGCGGATGAAAGCGGCATGAAGGAATGATAGCACAGAACGCGCAAGAGCAAAAACCGGACACTGAGCCCGCACGCCTGACCGGATTTAAATTGACAATTCTAATACTCCACTTGTAGAATACTACTCATGAGGACTATATGTCGTTGAAACATGGATTGCTGGGGCTTCTGGACTACGGATCGATGACAGGCTACGACCTGTGCAAGGCCTTCGACGATTCGCTCGCGTTTTTCTGGCAGGCGACCAGGAGCCAGGTGTACCGGGAACTCACCGCGATGGAAAAAAACAAATGGCTCGAGTCGGATCTCGTCATTCAAACGGGAAAGCCGAATCGCAAGGTGTACAAACTGACGAAAGAAGGGCGGGAGGAGCTCGACAGATGGCTTGCGACGCCGGCGGGAATGGAGGATCTGGAAAGCCGCAGCGCCTTCCTCATGCGTCTTTTTTTTTCTTCCCGGCTGAATCCGCGGCAGACTATGGAGAATCTCGGCCGCTACCGCGAACTCTGCAAGGGAGCGCTGAGAACCCTGGAAGAGGGAGACGAAATCGAAGAATACTCGAAGGAAGTCTCGGACCCCCGCGCCGCCCTGTACTGGAAGCTGACCCAGGACTTCGGAAAGGAGTACTACGGCATGTGCGTCCGCTGGGCGGAAGAATCGATACGAATACTGCAATAGCCGAACCATCGGAAAGGAAATACTCATGAAAGTGCTGGTATTGAACGGAAGCCCCCGGGGGCAAAAGAGCAACACGCTCAGAATAACGGAAGCGTTTCTGGAAGGCCTTGAAGCGGCGGGAAAACAAGAGATAACGAGGATCGACGTCCGCGAGAAAAAAATCGAGCCCTGCCTCGGATGCTTCGCCTGCTGGAAGGATACGCCGGGAAAATGCGTAATCAAAGACGACATGGAGGCGATTCTCCCCCTGCTCGTAGAATCCGACCTCGTGCTCTGGAGCTTCCCCCTCTATTATTTTTCGATGCCTTCCAAGATCAAAGCCCTCATGGACAGGATGCTCCCGCTTAATCTCCCGTTCATGGAGGAACGGCCGGACGGAGGTGCAAGCCATCCGTCCCGGTACGACCTTTCGCATCAGCGGACCGTCGTCGTTTCGAGCTGCGGTTTTTTTTCCGCCACGAACAACTACGAAGCGCTGGACGCCCAGTTTTCCATCGCGTTCGGCAAGAACAACGTCGAAAAAATATTCTGCCCCCAGGGGGAAATACTGCAGGTGAAAGAACTTAAAGCCAGAACCGACGAATACCTGTCCATCGTGCGGAAGGCGGGAACCGAGTACGCGGAAAATTTCGCCGTTTCGCAGAGCACAAAAGCGGAACTGGAGCGGCCGATGCTGAGCGAACAGATTTACGCCCAGGTAGCGGACGCCAGCTGGGGAATCGAAAAACCCGCCTCGAGCGCGGCGGGGGCGGGCTCCGTCGGGCCGGGATCGGGAGAGTCCGCGCTCGCCGGCGCGAATGGAGAGGACGCGGTATTCATCCGGCAGATGACGGCATTCTATAATCCTGAAGCCCTTTCCGGCGCCGAAGCGGTGCTGGAAATATCTTTCACGGACCTCGGAAGAACATACCGCCTTCATTTGGGAAAAGAAAAATGCGCGGTGCTTTCCGCCGAGGAAGCCGCAAATGCCGGGACGGCGAAACTGCCGCTCACCCGCATCGAAACGCCCTACAGCGTATGGAAGCAAATATCATCAGGCGAGCTCGACGGAGCCGAGGCGATGATGCAGGGTAAATACCGGGTCTCGGGAAAATTCGATTTGATGATGAAAATGGACGCGCTCTTCGACGTAAGCGGAGAAGGCGGCTCCTCCGGCGTTCTGAATGACGCTCAAAAAACGCTCTCGAAATCCCGCTCGAAAAAGACGAACATGAACCTCGTAATTTTCGCCTTCCTTCCGCTCTGGATCGCCCTCCCCTTCTCGAGCCGGGCGGGTCTTATTTCGTCGATCGTCATGCTCATTCTCCTGCAGGCGGCGGGAAGCCGCTGGATAATCGGCATCCATGAGCGCATAGCGTTTTCCGGCCTCGGACTCGGAATCCTTGCCCTTGCCGCCGGAGTTTCCCCTCATATCGTCATCCCGTTTTCGTATGTCTACTTCGGAATGCACTGGCTTCTTTCCTGCGCCTTTCCGGTCCCCCTCACCGCGGAGTATTCCAAAAACGGCTACGGCGGAGACAGCGCGCTCAAGAACGCGCTCTTCGTTAAAACGAACCGCATCATCACCGCCGCATGGGGAATTCTCTACCTCGCAACCGCCGTTTGGACAGTTTTTCTGCTTTCGTCGCCGCTGTCGGCATGGACGGGAGCGATCAATTCGCTCACGCCGGCCCTCTGCGGACTCTGGACAGCCTGGTTCCAAAAATGGTATCCAGCTAAGGCAGCAAGCGGAAAGTAGAGAACTCTATCGACAATCGGAGGAAACGCGCATGAAAAAAATAGGCATCATCGGAGGACTCGGACCGGAGTCCACGCTCATGTATTACCGCGAACTGTGCGCGCGCTGCCATGAGCTCTCCGAATCGGGTTCCTACCCGGAGATCGTCATCGCGAGCGTCGACATGCAGAAGATGCTTTCATTCGTCTCCTCAGGGGATTACGAAGGACTGACCGGCTATCTCGCGGAGGCGGCGGATGTCCTTGCGGACGCGGGCTGCGACTTCGGCGCGATCGCCTCGAATACCCCACACATGATTTTCCCCGCCCTCTCCAAGCGCTCCCGAATGCCGTTTATCAGCATCGTGGAGGCTTCGGCGCGAAAGGCGAAAGAGCTGGGCCTGCGCGCGCCCCTCCTCGCCGGAACAGGGTTCACCATGGGATCTCGTTTTTATCCCGAGGCCTTTGAACAGACGGGGATATCCCTCATGCTCCCCGACGCCGCCGATCAAAACGAAATTCACGGCATCATTTTTCCCGATCTGGAAAACGGAATCGTCGAGCCGAAAAAGCGCGAACGCTTTTTATCGATATGCCGATCCTACATCGAAAAGCAGGGAGCGGACGGAGTAATCCTCGGGTGCACCGAACTGCCGCTCATCGCCGGCCCCGCCGATTTTCCGGTTCCGGTGCTCGACACCGCGCGCATCCATATCGACGCGATTATCGCGCGCGCGTTCGAACGGTAGGACTGGATATCGAAAGAGTCAGCGCAAGAGTCAGCGAAACAATGACCGGCTCGCTCGAGCCGACAGCAAGGAGAAACCGCATGAGACGAAAAGACAGGGAAGTAACCGATCCGGCATGGATCGATGAAACGCTTGCGGCTGCCGACGCATGCCGCATCGCCTTAGTCGACGAAGGGAAACCCTACATAGTCGCCTTGAACTACGGCTTCGAAAGAACGGCCGACGGCGCCCTTACCCTCTATTTCCATTGCGCGAAGCAAGGAAAAAAGCTCGACATCATCCGGAAGAATCCGGCAGCAGCCTTCTTCATCGACACGGCTCATGAGCTGGTCACGGGACCGAAGGGCTGCGACTGGGGCATGAAATATAAAAGCGTCGCGGGAAGCGGCTCCGTCGCCTTCGTAGAGGACGCCGATCAAAAGAAAAAAGCGCTCGACCTCATCATGGAACACTACAGCGGACGGACCGGATTCGACTACGACGAGAGGGTTTTCGCGATGACGGAAATTCTTTCTCTCAAAGCCGACGAGATCTCCGCGAAGGAAAAGAAGTAACCGCCGGCATAAAGGAGGACCGCATGCCGAATCCCTATCTTCCCGCCTGGGAATACATCCCGGACGGAGAACCCCGCGTATTCGGGGACCGCATCTATATTTACGGCTCGCACGACCGCAAAAACGAAACGCGTTTCTGCGACTACAAGATGAAGGTATGGTCGGCACCGGTCGACAAGCCCGGAGAATGGGTGTGCCACGGCCATGTATTCCATACCGCGGCGGACAGGGACCACGAAGCGTCCACCACCCATACGTCGAAGGAAGTATACGCGCCGGACGTCGTATGCAAGGACGGCGCGTATTGGCTCTTTACCTATCTCTTCGATTCGAAGGGCTGCGTGTCCAAAAGCGACCGACCGGAAGGCCCCTTTCAGTTCGTATCCTGTTACGAGTATCCAGCAGGACACTCGCGGGACGACGGCATATTCAACGATCCGGGAGTACTGGTCGACGACGACGGCCGGGTGTACATCTACTGCGGATTCCAGGAACCCTACATGGCGGAGCTCAACCCCGAGAACATGTACGAGGTGATTCCCGGAAGCTACAGGGAAAATCCGATACCGCCGGAGCCCCCGTTCGACTTTTTCGAGGCGAGCTCGCCGCGCAAGGCGGGAAACCTCTACTACTTCATTTATTCGCCCAGGCCCGGAAGCCGCCTGGCGTACGCGACCGCTTCGTCGCCGACCGGACCGTGGACCTACCGCGGAACCATCATCGACAACGGAGTCGGCTATCCCGGAGGGAACAACCACGGCTCGATCGCCTGCATCAAGGGCCAGTGGTACATCTTCTACCACCGCATGACCAACAATACGATCATGTCCCGCCGCGCCTGCGTCGAAAAAATCCGGATACTGGAAGACGGAACGATTCCCCAGGTCGAGATGACCTCGCTGGGATTCGAAGACTCGCTCAATCCCTATCAGGTTACGCCGGCAGAATACGCCTGCGTGCTCACCGGAGGATGCTTCATCACCGAGCGGAACATCTTCGAGCGGCCGGTAACCGATATTAAAAGCGGCGCAACGATCGGCTTCAAGTATTTCGACTTCGGGGAAGACTTCACCGCCACCAGCTTGGAGATCGCGCTCAAATGCCGAGGACTCGGCGGAAAGGCTGTCGTAAAGGTCTTCGACGGAGATCCCGCCGACGGAACAGAAATCGGAAGCGTCGCGGTGGATACCCATGACGGCGTATACCGGGGAACCGTTCCCTGCCTGAGGGGGCGCCATGCAATATTTTTCAAGGTAGAGCACGCCTATTCAGGCTGGGACTGGGCAGTCAAGCCGATGGAGACTCGAACCCTCTTCGAGCTCGAGTCCTTCGTTTTCATGAAATAACACAACAGAAGCTCCGCCTTGCGCGCCGCCGAGGGCCGGAGCGCGCGCAGGGAGGTGTCGATGCGCGAACGACTCCTTACCCGCCGGCGGTTTCAGTCCACCCAGGCGCCGGTGGGAAAGCCGCGTTCGCGCAAAATGCTTTCGCAGTGCCCCACGTGATACATGACGTGGCGAATCTGCATGCCCAACAATTCCAGATTGGTATATCGCGAATCCGCAACCGGTTTTTCGGCAAGCCAGGCGTCGTTGCCTCCGAAGACGAAACGGCCAGCGGTTTCATCAGCCTCTTCCAGAAACAGAAGCAGCTCCTCCCTCGTCAGCATCGATTCAGGCTCGCCGTCCAATTCGGGGTAGAGCCGCTTCTCCGCAAAGGGATCCCGGAAGGGTTCGTCACCCCGGCGGAGCCAGCAGGAAACGCCGGAAAGGGCATGCAGAAGCTGCTGCCAATAGACGAAGCCGCCGGCCTTCTCGTCCCACACGGCGGCCGGAGAATGCTCGACGAGATTCCTGAGCATCGCGAAGCTCAAGGAGAACTGGCGGCGCAGCGCCGGATAGAAAGACCCGCAGTGCCGCTGTACGAGAACCCGCGCATATTCGTCTCCGGGACAGGCCGCGCCGAAGGCGAATACGGCTTCGCGAAGCTCCGCGGGGTCGGAGGCGAATTCGAACAGATCGAAGGAGTCTGCCTTCCCGCCGCTGAACGCAAGGAGGGTTTCACCGGCCTCATGCAGCGCGAATTGAGCAAACAGAAAATCGCCCCTCGTCGCGGAATGGTACAACAGATGCTGAACAGGGTGGACCAGGGAGTCGAGGAGCATATATCTCCAGAGCTCGAAGGAAAAACCGGTCGGGAGATCCTTCCGTTCGAAATCGCTTTCCGGAAACTCGCGGAGGAGAAGCGCGTATTTTTTCAGCGCGGCGATGCAGGCGGCGCTGGCCTCGACCCGCGAAAGAGCCGCCCCCCGATCCCAGGCCGCGCGGTTGAACGACTCGAGGTCGCCGACCTCGACGATATCGCCGCCGTCGAGAATAGCGCGGAGGCGGGAATGCGAATAGTCGATCCATTCTGAAATATGATGCAGCACGTCCCGAAGATTCCAGCGGTCCCGGGAACTCCTGCTCTCCTCGACCGGAAAACCGGTCGCCGCGCGCTCGATCAAAGCTTCCGTTATCTTCAACGCCGCGGCTATCTGAGCCGCCCTGTTAATTTTCATGCGCGAATCTCCTTGCCTTTCCATTAGAGTATAACAGATAACGAAACAGGGAAAAGTCATCACTATACCTTTCCGCTTGCGGCTTGCTTCCGGGTCGTTGTATCCTTGCAAATATGAAAGCCGAACGACTCCTTTCCATACTTACCATATTGATGTCGGGCAAGCGAATATCCGCGGCCAAGCTCGCGAAGGATCTCGAAGTGTCCGTGCGCACAGTCTACCGCGACGTGGAGGCGCTCTCCCTGGCGGGTTTCCCGGTGTACGCGACGACCGGCAGGGACGGAGGATTCGGCTTGATCGAAGGCTTCCGCATGACCGGCCAGATATTCGCTACGGGCGAAATACAAAAAATCATTTCGGCACTGGACGGGCTCTCCGGCATCTGCCCGGCAAGCGAGGTCGAGGCCTTGCGCAGGAAGTTCGCTCTTCTTCTGGAGGAATCGAACACGCGCGGCGTTTCCTGCCCGGAGAACCGGATATATATATAGAACTCACCCCCTCCCGCAGGGAAAAAAAGATGACCGACGCTCTCGACGAATCGATAGGCCGGCGCACGGCGCTCCGCATGAAGTACTGCGACGTGGAAGGAAAGGAAACGATCCGCGAGATCGAGCCGCTCGCCCTCGTTTTTTATTGGCAATCCTGGTTCGTCTACTCCTGGTGCCGGCTGAGGAAGGCTCACCGCTGTTTCCGCATCGCGCGGATCTGCTCGCTCGAAGCGATCGAGTCGAAGCGCGAGGGGCCGCCGATAGATCTTTCGGAGCGGCCATGGATGAAGGAATGGGAGGGGGACCAGATCGAGAAAATCGCCTTCGCGGCGGATGCAAGCACGCGGGGAAGAATCGCCGAATACTTCGAGGAAGACTCGATCTCGGTTATGGAAGACGGAAGGCTGCTCGTGAAGGAGGTATTCCCGACGGGCGACTGGGTAGCATCCTGGATCATGGGACTGCCGGGAACAGTATCGATTCTCTATCCCGAACATCTGAAGGAAAAAATCCGCAGCCGCGCCGCGGAGCTTGCGGATAAAAATCGCTGATAAAGGCTGACACAGGATGTCAGAGATTCCGTGCGATAATGAATCATCACAGAGCATCCTTCAGGAGGGAACACATGGAAAAAATGATAGCCGCGTGCGGTTTGGACTGCGCAAAATGCAACGCCTTCATCGCCTGGAAAACCGACGACAACGCGCTGCGAGCGAAAACGGCCGGCGAATGGGCGAAGGCCTACAACTTCGCCTTTACCCCGGAGATGATCAACTGCTCCGGCTGCCTCGAAGCGGACGACATTAAGATCGGACACTGCGCCGTCTGCGAGATGCGTACCTGCGCGCAGAGAAAACCGGCTGAAACCTGCGCGTCCTGCGGGAGCTTTCCCTGCAAGACGGTGGAAGCCTTCCATGCCCAGGTGCCGGAAGCCGCGCAGAATCTCAAGAGCCTGTAATCGGTTAGTTCGCAAAAGGTGCCCAAAAGAGAGGATAGCCCGAGACCCGGACGGCGAAGCCGGACTGGCTCGGGCGAAAGGGGAGACTTCCCCTTCCTTTATGTTCTTCCCGATCAGCCGGCGCGGCGGGCGCGAAGGCGTTCCGAAACGAAGCCGAGGGCGACCGCGTAGACGGCGAGAAAAACCGGCAAGAGGGCCAAGGTGGTGAAGCTGGAGACGAGGCCGAAAAACGGCGGCAGGAGAGTGGTTCCCACGTAGGCGAAGGCCATCTGGATTCCGATGATCGAGGGAGCCTTGTCCGCGCCGAAATGCGCGGGCGTTTCGTGGATCATGCAGGGGAAGATGGGAGCGCAGCCGAGTCCGACGAGCATGATGCCGGCAAGGGTGAGCGGAAGCGGAACGGGAAGCAGCAGCAGGAGAATGCCCGCGCCGATGACGACGGAACCCCAGCGGACGAGGTCGACGTTTTTGACGCGGAAGGTGACGAAGCCGGTGATGAAACGGCCGAGGGTGATGGCCGCGTAGAACGAGGACACCCAGGAAGCCGCGGAGGCCGGATCCATGCCCTTCACCTTTACGAGGAAGGAGCCGCTCCACAAGCCCATGGACGCTTCGACTCCGCAATAAAAGAGAAACGACAACAGCGCGAACTTGACGCCCGGGAGGCGGATAATCTCGAAGAGGCCGGGATGCGGGGACGAGGGGTCAACCCCTTCCTGCTCCTTGCGCGCGCGGACCTTGTCCCACAGGGGAACCGAGAGGACGAGGATCGCGACAAGGATCGTCTGGAACACCGCGATGGAAAAGTAGCCGCTCTGCCATTTTCCGCCCCGCTTGAGAAAGGCCGAAAGAACGAGCGGCCCGGTCAGGGCGCCCACGCCCCAGAAGCTGTGGAGCCAGCTCATGTGGCGGGATTCGTAGTGCGCGGCCACGAAGGAGTTGAGCCCGGAGTCCACGGAGCCCGCGCCGAGGCCGAGGGGGATCGCGGCGGCGATGAGCCACCAGAACGAGGGGATGAAGGCGAAGCCGAAAAGGGCGGCGGCAGTGAGGGCGACGCTGACGGCGGTGACCCGTCCCGTTCCGAAGCGGCGGAGAATCCTTCCCGAATTAAGGCTCGAAACGATCGTGCCTCCGGAAACGATCATCTGGAGAATTCCCGCGTAGCCTATCGGGACGCCGAATCCGGTGTGCATAGCCGGCCAGCCGGCTCCCAAAAGGGCGTCCGGCAGCCCGAGGCTGATAAAGGCCGTGTAGATAATGACGAGCAAAAAAGTTGCCATTCTGAAACTCCTTAAGTTTAAGTACTTCATCTGAGACAAAAAAAGTCAAGCGCGCGGGCGCGATTATCCGGTATACTAAAAAAACGAAACAGGAGAAAAACATGTCTACAAGCGTTGATTTCATCGAGTTCGCGGCCGACCAGGCGGCAGGAACCGGAGCGGTGCGCTACCGCAAAATGTTCGGGGAATACATGTTGTACGTCGACGACCGCCCCCTCCTCCTCGTGTGCGACAACGTCGCGTACGTGAAAATCCGCGAAGAAACAGCCTCCCTGCTCGCGGACGCCCCAGTCGGCCCGCCCTACGCCGGCGCCAAGGACCACTACATCCTCGACATCGAAAACCGCGACCTCGTCCACGACGTAATAAGGGCCCTCCTCCCGGTCACGCCGATTCCCGTAAAGAAATCGAAGAAAAAAAAGGAAGACTGAGGCAGGAATATCGACGCGGGCGAAGGGGCGGCCTTCGGAGCCCCCTCAAACGAGAGTCTTTGCAGGGGCGCGTCGTATTGCGCATACGAACCGCTTGCCTCGCCGCCCGGCGATCAATACAATGCCCGCATGAACACCACGCTCTTTTTCGGACTGCTCGCGTTTTCCCTCGTTTCGGCCTTTACCCCGGGTCCGAATAACCTGTTGGCGCTCGCCCAGGGCGCGAACTTCGGCTACCGGAAAACCCTACCCCACGTCTTCGGAGTCGGCTTCGGGTTCGCCTTCATGCTCTTTCTCATGGGTGCCGGGCTCGGAAAGCTCTTCGAAGCCTTCCCGGCCGCCTACGAGATTCTTCACTGGGGAGCCCTCGCCTACCTCGTGTTTCTTGCCTGGAAAATTGCGAATTCGAAGGGTTTTCATACGGCGGGCCCGGAAAGCGGAACCGAAGCCGGCAGGGCGGAAGGCTCAGAGAACGCCGCCGCGGATTCCAAGCCCATTACTTTTTTCGGCTCGGCCGCTTTTCAGTGGATAAACCCCAAGGCCTGGGTCGCCGCGATCACGCTGGTGACTACCTTCACCGACCCCGCGTCCTACTGGCTGAGCCTCGTCGTAGCGGGCGCCGCCAACGTCGCGATAGCTATCAGTGCAGTCTCCAGCTGGGCCCTCTTCGGCACCATCGTTAAAAAATGGCTCTCCGATTCCCGCAGGTTTAAAATTTTCAACTGGAGCATGGCAATCATTTTGCTCGTCTCCGTCGTCCCCTCGGTTTTAAAGGGGCGGTAAAAAACAGATCACAGGCGGGCTCGGACGGGCGCGATCCGGCGTTAGTCAATCGCGCAGCTTAGAGTTTTTCCTTGATATGGGCGACCATCCGGTCGAGTGGCAGCACCGTTCGGGCGGCCCCGAGATCGATCGCTTCCTTCGGCATCCCCCACACTATCGAAGACTGCTCGTCCTGTGCGATGGTGTATCCCCCCGCCTGATGAATCTTCAATAATCCCTGCGCTCCGTCCCGCCCCATGCCTGTTAACAGGAGGGCGATGCAGTTTTGTCCGGCGTACTCGGCGACCGAGTCGAACAGGGGATCGACCGCCGGGCGCTGGTTGCACACCTTGGGCCCCGACGCGATTTTAAGCGTTCGCTCGGTCCCTTGAGCCCGGAGCATCATATGATAATTTCCCGGAGCGATATATACGGTCCCCACCTGAAGCCGGTCGCCGTCGCGGGCTTCCTTCACCGTCGCGCGGCTCAGGTCGTTCAACCGCGCGGCGAAGGTGGCGGTAAAGCGCTCCGGCATGTGGATGACCGCCAGAGTAGGGGGGAAATCCGCTTCCCACTCGCGAAAGAGAGCTTCGAGCGCGATGGTGCCGCCGGTGGAGGCTCCGATGGCTATCAGCTGATTCGTAGTTTTGATATTCGCGAGATACGAGGAGGACCGGGAAGCCGGGAGCGGTTTGCGCGAAGCGGCGTTCTTTTCGCAGTCGCTGTTTTTCCGATCCGCTTCCGCCGCATCGTCCCGCAATCTTGAAACGTTCGCCCTGCTCGCGGCGATGATCCGTTCGGCAAGATAGGGTATCACTTCCTCGACGGAAAACGGACCGCCGGGCTTGGGCACCACGTCCACCGCGCCGAGCTCAAGCGCCTTCATCGCGGCCGCGTTCGCTTCCTTCGCGAGGGAAGACACGACGATTACCGGCATGGGAGCCTGCTTCATCAATTGCCTCAGGAAGGTGAGCCCGTCCATGCGGGGCATTTCTATATCGAGGGTCATTACGTCGACCTTCGTTTTTTCGAGCTTATCCCGCGCGACATAGGGATCCATCGCGGATGCGACCACCTCGATCCGCGGATCCCGCGAAAGCCGGGCGGAGAGGATTTCCCTCACTATCGCCGAATCGTCTACGATCATGACGCGGATTTTTTCCATGGCTACGGCGCCTTTCTATATATTGCCGGCCCTTCCTTCCGGAGAGTATCCTCGACGGGAAGAAGGGCTTCGGAATGGCCGACGAAGAGCAGGCCGCAGGGCGAAAGGTTCCGCTCAAGCGTGCGCAGAACCTTGGACCGTCCGGGTTCGTCGAAATAAATCATGACATTCCGGCAAAAGATATAATCAAAACGGGTTTCGAACTCTATCGGTTCATGCAGGTTCAGCCGCTTGATCGCGATATACCGGCGCAGTTCGGGGTGGACGCGCAGGGAAAATTCGCCGGCCCGGGAAAAGTAGGCGCGGCGGATGCGGTCGTCGGTGTTCTGAAACTGGTTCACATGGTACACGCCCTCATGCATGGCTTTCAGGGAATCCCGGTTCAGATCGGAGGCTAGAACGCGGAAATCGCGCAGTCCGCTTTCGAGGAGGCTTATGACGATGGAATACGGCTCCTCCCCGGTCGAGCTCGCCGCGCACCAAATCAGCGGATCGCGGAGAGAGCGGACTTGAATGTCCTGCGTCAATCGCTTGAAATGCGCGTCCTCGCGGAAAAAGAAAGTGTGGCCGACGGTGATTTCCTTCAGAAAAATATTCACCGCGTCGTGCATTCCCGCGGCGAGCTGATCGTAGAAATCTCGCAGGTCGAGTCCATGCACCGAGGCCATTTTAATGAGCTTCATTTTAAGAATATCGACCTTGGCGCCGTGGAAATGAATTCCGTACGCGGCGTACGACAAGGCTTTGAACTTCTCGAGAAGTTCGGAGTCGAGGCCGGCGCCGTCTGAGCGGGCCGGCCGTCCTCCGTAATTCGAATCGGGGCGCATCAGCTGTCTATGTCGTCTTGGTACTCGGGGTCGTCTTCAAAAACGATTCTCTTGCCTACGGCGCGCGAAGAATCCCGATCATCGCCCTTATTAGCCGTCAGCGCCCGCGCCGGCTTTCTCGTCGCGGGACGGACTGATTCTCTGTCAGCGGAACGGGAGCCGGCGATCTTGGCCTTGCCGCCGAGAACGAGCACCGAAAGATTTTCTATCACGTCGTTAAGCGATACTACCTGGCTCTGGAGCTCCTCGGCGGAACTCGCCGTCTCCTCGGACGCGGCGGCGTTCTGCTGAACGACCGTGTCGAGCTGCACGATTGCCTTGTTCACCTGCGAAATGCCTTCGTCCTGCTGGCGGCTCGCCGTTTCGACCTCTTTGGTCATCTCGTTCGACTTGCCCGAGTTCAGCAGAATTTCCTTGAAGATGTCTGCAAGCTCCTTGGTGAGCGCCTGGCCTTCCTGAGTTTTCTGCAGCGTGGTCTTGATCATCTGCGCGGTTTCCTTCGCGCTGGCGGCGCTCCGGTTCGCAAGATTCTTCACTTCGTCGGCGACAACCGCGAAGCCCATTCCGGCCTCTCCGGCCCGCGCCGCTTCGACCGCGGCGTTCAGGGCGAGCATGTTCGTCTGGAAGGCGATGTCGTCAATCACGTCGATGACGGTCTTGATGTCGTCGGCCGCCTTTCCGATCTCCGTCATGGAAACGAGCATCCGCTCCATGTGCGCGGAGCCCTGGGTCGCGGCCTCGGACGTTTTGGCTGCGAGTACGCTCGCTTCCTTCGCATTCTCTACGTTCTGCTTCACCATGGAGCCGAGCTCCTCCATAGACGAAGTAGTCTCTTCTATTCCGGAGGCCTGCTCGGAGGCGCCGGAGGCAATCTGCTGGGAGCTGACCGAAAGCTGCGAAGAAGCGTTTCCGATCTGGTCCGATCCGGTGCTGAGCGCGTTTACGATTTTGACTACCGGCCGCGTGATGGAGCTCGCGAGGAGCCAGCCCACCAGTATCGCGATCGCGAAACCTCCGATGATTGTCGCGACGATCACCATGATCATGGTTTGAATCATGTTCTGCGCCTGACGGGGAAGCTC
Organism: Teretinema zuelzerae; assembly: GCF_021021555.1. Classification (NCBI taxonomy): domain Bacteria; kingdom Pseudomonadati; phylum Spirochaetota; class Spirochaetia; order Treponematales; family Treponemataceae; genus Teretinema; species Teretinema zuelzerae. The sequence continues at coordinate 819,676 of NZ_JAINWA010000001.1, forward strand.
GTGACCGTAGTATTCCTTTACATACTCAACCAGCTCCTGCAAGGCATTAATGGAATTATCAAAAGATGAACGGGCGGCTCCCGAAATTGCGAGAGCCGAAGCCCTCTGGGCATACACGACTGGATCTACTTTCGCGTCCCGCATGCGCTGGATTTCTTCCATGTATTTCACGTTATCGGCGATCTGGATATCCAGGAGGTTCAGAAATTTCTTGTAAAGGATATCCTCTTCAGGCGTGGTCTCGACCGCCTCGTAGTTGTCGAGGGCGGCGCGCCGCTCGCCCTTCTGCTTTTCCCAGTTCGTCAACTGTCGCGCGTAGTCCTCGTCCGTCAAATACGGCGAAGTCAGGGTGCGGACGATCGCTTTCAGCGATTGCTGCTTTACCATGACGATCTCAAGATCCGTGATGGCGGGAATGCTCTGCTCGACCAGCGTGTTCAAACTTTCATGCGCGCGGTTCAGGCCGAAATACCCGACGAGTCCCACGACCAGGGTGATGAAGGCTACTCCGACGAAGGCTAGAATCAATTTGACCGATAATCCGATTTTCATATACCTCTCCTTGATAAAAATGCCGCCCGAGGCGGAGTCTTATTCGTTTCCGGCCGGGGCCGGCGCCATTGTTTTAAGCTGGACGAATTCCTCGTCGCTGAGAATTTTGTGCACATCCAGAACGATCTTCATGCCGTCCGGAGTATCGGCGACTCCGCGTACATACTCGGCCTTTACCCGGGTATTGATGTAGGGAAGAACCTTGATCTTCTCCTCGGGGATTGCGATCACCTCGTGGATCGAATCGACGACGAGGCCCATCAGCATATGCTCTCCCTCTATCTCCATCTCCACTACGATGATGGAGGTGCGCTTATGATAGTCGAGGAACTCCATTCCGAATTTCAGGCGCAAATCGATGATCGGAATAATCTGACCGCGGAGATTGATGACGCCCCGGATGAACGAAGGAGTCTGGGGAAGAGGCGTGATGTCCGTCATGCCCATCAATTCCTTGACCTTCAGAATCTCCATGCAATAGCTTTCCCTGTCCAGGGAAAAGTTGAGATAGCGGGAACCTGCGAGAGTCTTCATGCGGGAAATTTCCATAGCCCCTTCCCTCCTTTATTATGGTATGAGTTTCTGTATGGCCGAGAGGAGCTTGTCCGGCTCGCACGGTTTGACTATCCAGCCGGACGCGCCGAGCTCGCGGCCCTTCTGCCTGAGCTCTTCCTTCGTTTCGGTCGTCAGCATGAGTATGGGCGTTTTTGCGTACGAAGGTTTTTTCCGTACTTCCGCCAGAAGCTCGATCCCGTCCATCTCCGGCATGTTCACATCGAAAAGGAATAAATCCACGGTTTGCGCGCCCAGCTTCGAAAGCGCGTCCTTTCCGTGTTCGGCTTCGACAACCGCGTACTGTCCGATCAGGGCGTTTTTCAAAATGTTCCTGATGGAGGTGGAATCGTCCACCAGCATAATCGTTTTCATCGCTTGCACCTCTCCCCTTTTCGTTTAGAAAAATTCTATTTCGGTGTTGTTTCTTTTCAGATCGATGTCTCCGTGCAAGCCTTTTGCCCGGAGAGCTTTTTCCAGCGCGTCCAGCTCGCGCGATGTCGTGAGCCGCGAACGGATTTTGTCGACTGCGGCCGCGGTTCCCGGATCGGAAGGGCGCGGGCCGGCAGGATCCGGGTGCGAACATCCTGAGGCGCAGATATCCGACAAGTCGGCGGACACGCGCGCGAGATTCTCGATCTCCTGCGTGATGATGGCATGCAGCATTCCCAGCGGGGCGAAGGCGGACATGTCCATCTCCAGCGATTCGATGAAGCCCATGACAGCTGAATACAGGGCCATGACGCCGGCAAGCTGGCTGTCGATCGTCTCCGTAATTCTCGTATAGGTGGAATTGTCGTCCTGCAGAAAGCGGTCCACTTCCTTCCTGTTTTTTTCCATGCTGCCGTGAAGCGATACGAAGGCCTTCTGCGTGCCGGAAACGCTTGATCCGATTGTGGACACGAATCCCTGGGTTTCGCGCGAAAGCCGTTGAACCTCGTCCGCTATTACCTTGAAGCCGCGGCCGTGCGCTCCGGCCCGGGCGGCCTCTATCGACGCATTAATCGAAAGCACGTGGATGCGCTCGGCAACGTCCGAAATATTCGCGACAATCCCCAGGATAGCCATCATCTGGCTGTCGAGGGCCGCTATCTCGGAGGACACTTCAGTGAACGAGCGAGAGGTCTCCTGAGTCACCTCGGTGATATGGGAGCGAAGAAGATGGATGCCTTCTTTTATATCCGTCGATTGTCCGCTTTTCTCGTACTGTGTTTTGCTCGCCCGCACGCTGCCCTGAAAATCGGCTATGGAGGTTTTTATCCGCACCAGGGTTTCCGTCATCGGCTCGCTCGTTCCGTTGAGATACGAAACAATGCTCTCGAAAAGAACCGGGAGCGCTAGCTTATAGACGGCGACCATGACCGGATCGACGGGCGGGCGATCCGCGGCAGAAACCGGCGTTGAGACTGAGGAGACGGAAAACGCGGAAGCAAACCCGGACGCTGAGGACGGGGCTCTCGCGGCATCAGCCGGAGAGAACTCTTCAAGCGCTTCGACTGTTTCATACGAATCCCCGAGAGGGATCGATCCTCCCGACGCAGCACCCGCCGATTCACTATTCGATTTCCTTTCCGCAGAAGCGAGCCGCAGGGCGGCGATGTTTCCGGCGAACGCCGCGATCGAAATAATTACGACGCCGTAGATGCTCAACGGAGGCGGAAGCAGAAGGGATGCGGGAATCGTTGCAATGCAAGCCAGGCTGCCGAACAGAAATATCTTGGTGGAAATCATCGCGCGGGGATCTCCATCAGGCTCAAGTCGACTATCTCGTCGATATCGACCACCAAGCCGATTTTACCGCCGGACAATACGGTTCCGGACGATATGCCCCGAAGGTCGGAGAAACGGGCGCCGAGAGATTTGATGACGACTTCGCGCTTGGCGATCACCTCGTCGAGAATGAACATGAACTTGCGGCGATCAGAAGTTTCGCAGATGACTCCGATAATCGCCGGCGATTCGGGGATTTCGGGAATGCAGAAGGTCTCATGCATCCTGATCACGGGAATCGACTCTCCGCGCAGGTTCGCGACCTCAACCGAGCCGTTCACCGTCGAAAGCATTGCCGGAACGATCTTGATCGATTCGATGACGGAGCCGATGGGAAAGACGAAGAGGCTTTGAGAAACGCGGGTAATCATGCCGTCGATGATCGCGGTGCTCAACGGGAAAATCATGCGGAATTCGGAATACGAACCCGCAACGCTTTCTATTTCGATGCGTCCGCGGTTGTCGACCACAGCGGATCTGACGATGTCCATCCCGACTCCGCGCCCGGAGATGAGGGAGACCTCGGTATGGGTGCTGAAGCCTGAGGTAAAAATGAGGTTGAAAACCTGGGAGTCGGTCATCGCATCGGCGGCTTCGGCTCGAATAAGCTTCTTCTCGAGGGCCTTGGAAAGAATCCGCTCGCGGTCTAGCCCCTTTCCGTCGTCGCGCACGGTTATCACGATCGAGTTGCCGTGGCGTTCGGCTTTCAGCGTTACGACGCCCTGGCTATCCTTGCCGGCGTTTTTCCGGTCGAGTTCGGATTCTATGCCGTGGTCAAGGGAATTGCGCACCAGATGCATCAGGGGCTCTTCGAGCTTTTCTATTAAATTGCGGTCTATTTCCAGATCCTCGCCGACGCATTCGGCCCGGACGTTTTTCTTCAATTGCTTTGAAAGATCGCGCACGGTGCGCCTCAGATTGCCGAACAGGGTATGCAAGGTGTCGGTGCGAAGCTCCATCGCGCCGTACTGCAGGCTCCGTGTGATTTTGCGCATCTGCATGAGTTCGGCCCCGCTTCCGGAAATCTGGCCCATGGCGATCAGAAGCTCTCCGATCATGTCCACCAGAAAGTTCACCTTCGACGCGCGCACCTTTATGACCGGATCGGTTCTGTCCGGCACTCGCGAGGGCTCGCCCGCCTTGCAGTCCTTCTGCTTATCGAGCGTTTCGCGGAGCTCCTCCGAACTCAAGAATTTTTCCTGCACCGCGATTTCGCCGAAGCGTTTGCGATACGCAGAAGCTTTCTGCTTTTCCAGAACGCGGGCGACATCCTCTTCCTGCATCTTTCCTTCGGCGACCAGAATCTCGCCCAGGTTCGCGCAGGGAGCGGCGGATACATTCTTGACCCGATTGACATAGGAATCGAGAGACACGTCGGTGAACACCGCGTAGTCGTTTTTTTCAAGGCGCTTCAAGATTTCCCGGGACATGTCGAGCCCTTCCAGCAGAAGATCGATGTGCTGCTGAGATACCCGGGAACGTCCGCTTCTCAGTTCGTCGAGAAGGCTTTCGATGTTATGGGTCAGTTCGCCCAGCGTCGCGATTTTCAGAAAACCGCATTCGCCCTTAATCGTATGAAAAATGCGGAAAAGGGTTTGAACAGCGGCCGAATCGTCGGGATTGTCCTCCAGCTGAAGGATGGTTTCCTGCGCGTTCGCGAGCCGGTCTCGGATCTCGGTAAGAAAAATCTGGAACGTTTCCTCGTCCCGCTCGGGAACTCCGGCGTCTTCTACGGACGGGCAAGATTTACTCTTGCAGGAAAAGGCGCCCATTGCAAGTTCCGCTTCCGCGCGCGTCGCGTCGTCCTGAGCCAGGGCATAGCCCTGGAGAAGATCGATCCCGGCGGAAAGCGATTCGGTAAACCCGTCTGTACCGCTGTTCTTCATTTCTCCGGTGACGCAGTTTTTCAAGTTTTCTATCAGTTTGCAGGCTGCCGGCACTTCAAGAAAAAAATCCTTCAGGGCTGAAAGCGCGTCTGACAAGTCGGAAAGAAGAAGGAAATCGCCGGTTTCATACTTTAAAAGGAGGGATGTTATCGCGGAAAAGTGATCGTCTCGGGTCAAAGTGCGCCCCTTATTATTAAGAAATATTTTTACACAGGTGTACACGAATCTCTTTCGTTCTACGGAAGAATGAAAGAGCCACAATCATGAGTATAGGAGAAGGGTATTTCGATTGCAAATTTTTAAGACGAGTTTTTTCCGTTTTTGCCCGACTTGCTCGCTTCTTTGTCGCAATACATCCGGGCGTCCGCTGCGGAATAGAGCTCATCGAAGGTGCGCCCGTCGTCGGGGAATACTGCGTATCCTTTTGCCAGATAAAGAGATATAGGAGGGCAGAATTCGCCTGAGTTCGTTTCGCATCGGAGTTGGATAGGCCGGGACGTAGATTTTTCGATTCTTTCCAAAATCGCGGGAACCGTTTCGCCGTAGTCGAGAGAATCGATAAACAGAATAAACTCATCGCCGCCGAAACGCGAGACACGATCAGTTGTGCGCAGGCACATTCCTATTCGGCGAGAAAGCTCGATCAACACAAGATCGCCAACGGGATGGCCGTACTCGTCGTTGATTTCCTTGAAGCCGTTCAAATCCATGATGCACAGCGCATGGGGACAGGGAGACTGCCGAAGTCGCTTCTGGACATAGGACCGGAAAGCCCGTTTGTTCAGCGTTCCGGTCAACGGATCACGGAGGGCCTGTTCCAGCCGCTCCTGATACTGCTGGGCATGAAAAAAGAGAAGGACCGCTCCCGCGGCAATGATGACGAAATACGACGCGAGAGCGAATAGATCAGACAAATCCGGTTTCCCGCGCCAGCCGTCTTCGGGATAGATATGCAACGCCCAGGCTTGATTCGGAAAATGAACTGCCCGCACCAGCGAATCCTGCTCGAATATATCGACATGGCCCCAGGTAAAATCGTTCGCTCCGTCGGTTTTCTCTGCTCGCAACGCGAAAAAATAACCGTCGCGTTCCGCCAGAAGCCCGGTTTCCGCTACTACTTCGTTAAAATCCAGGGTTATGACCGCCAAACCCCAGAACCGCTCTCCGACGGATCCGGTTGCCCCGGGCGTCCCGTCCGGCAAATAAATCGCCTTCCGGTTAAAGATGAGATATCCGCCCTGCCTTGCCAGAACAGGTCCCTGAGTCACGGATTCGCGGGTTTCCATCGCCGTCCGAACAAAGCTGTTACGCGCCGAGTCTGCAAGCAGATCATGGCCGACGGCGGCTTCGTTACCCTCGAGGGGATAGACGGCGCGCACAACCCCGCCGGGCGCCAGGATTATATTCTTGATCCCCCCGCAGTGGCTCAATATCAGATCGAAATAAGGCTTGAGAGATTCATCCGAAGCGGACGGATCTTTGAGCAGCAGTATTTCCAGAAAGTCCGCATACTGGAGATTCATATTGACATGGTTTTGCAGGCGATCGGCGTACACGGTCAATTCCTGCATGGCGAGAAGGCGGTTCCTGCGGTCGGCATTCGTCGATCTGATTCCGGCAAGAACGAAAAAATTAAGAGATAAGAGGAGAACGCCGGAAAGAGAAACAAATATCGATAGTACCGTTTTTCTCATTGCATGCTCCGAAGCGAATACGCGAATCCGTCCATTTATTCCATAATAGGTTACCTGCGCGGACCTGTCGAGAATCAGCGTACAAATTCCGTTCACTTCGGCTTTGAGTCGAATCTCTTCCTATAAGAACAACCGTTGCACAAAGGCTCGACGACGCGGCGGGCGGAAAAGCCGTCGTAGAGAGCCCTGGCGCGGGGGCGTTCCAGTATTGTCTGCAGATCTTCGCGCAAGAGATTTCCCAGCGCGATGTCTCCGTTCCGGTCGAGGCAGCAGGGAACGACGGTGCCGTCAGCGAGGACGCCGATCTGATCGCGGAGGCCGCGGCAAAAGCCCCGGACGAGTGTATCACGATTTTCAGAGCCGGCTGTTCCGCCGCCGGCCTCGCCGCCCGGTTGTGGAAGGGACGGCCACTCGAACGTATCGGCGGCGTGAACGGCCGTTCCGGGAGAAAGGACGAAGCCGTTCCGCCCTGCGAGAATTTCCGGAGTGAGGACTCCGGCTCGGGATGAATCAGGATTGAAGGCTCGCGCGAGCTCTTCAAGCAGAGGGCTTGAAAAGCCGCCGTCGTCGCGGGTCCAGAACCGGAAGCTCGAGAGGAAATCAGGACGAACCAGACGCTGCCGGGACGCGAACGCGCGGACGCAGGATACGAGGGAGCGCAGCCGCTCGATCCGCTCCTCCGGCGGAAACTGTTCGAGGCTCTGCACGGAAAGGTTGAGGCGGGCAAGGGAGGGAACCGCGGCGGCGCCGGGAAGACGCTCCGAAAGGAGGGTACCGTTCGTCGTCAGATTCACGGAGAAACCTCGCTTGCCGGCAAGCTCCAGAAATCGGAAAATACCCGGATGGAGGAAGGGCTCGCCCATCAAGTGGAAATAGAGGATTTTCGTCCAGCCGGATAGCCGGTCCAGGACGAGGATGAAGTCGGATTCGTCCATAAATATGCGAGGGCGGACAGTGAGCCCGCAAAAAGAACAGGCGAGATTGCAGCAGTTCGTTATTTCAATATACGCTTTGTCGAATCGGGTTTTCATGGTTGCCGGCAGAGTATGGCAGGGAAAGAGGGATCGGGGCAAGAGCCGCTCGTCGAAAGGGGAGAATGGACTCGACTCACGGCCGCGTGCTAGTGTCTTTGCATGAATGCAGAGTCGATTCCACGTCAGCATATATCGATCGTCGGAGCGGGAGCCGCAGGGCTATTCGCCGCGGACTATCTCGCCGCTCGAGGCTGCCCGGTCGACCTTTACGATCATAAAACGGAACCTGCTCTCAAGCTCCGCCTCGCCGCCTCTAGCGGACTCAACTTCACCAATTCAGCGCCTCCTGAGCGATTCGCCGAACGCTACGGCGAACAAGCGCCTCGATTCGAGCGGTTTCTGCGGGACGACGGAAGCGCGGCTTTCATACACCGCGCGCGGGAACTCGGAATCCAGACATTCGAAGGCTCCGGCGGAAAAATATTCGCGCGCGAAGAAGACGGCCGCACGTTCGTAAACGCTCTGAGGCAGACCCTCTCGGAGTCAGGCCGCGTCGATTTCCACCCCGGTCATCGGTTCGCTGGATTTTCTGCCGAAGGAGCCGTAATAATCGCGAACGATGCAGGAGACGAAACGCTCCTCCCCTTCCCCGTCATCCTCGCCCTCGGAGGCGCAAGCTGGCCCGCTACCGGAAGCGACGGAACCTGGGTCGAAGCGTTCCGGAAAGCAGGACTCAAGACCGAAGCGCTCAAAGGAGCGAACTGCGGATTCGACGCAGAAAACCTCTGCCCCGATCAACACGCTCCGGGCGGAGACCAGAGGCTCCCGATAAAAAACGTAACCGCGTCTTTCGGGAACAAGGCTATCAGAGGCGAATGCATGCTCACCCGAACGGGAATCGAAGGAGGGCCGGTCTACGCGCTCGCGGCCGCGATTTCAAGCGCCATCGAAGAAAGCGGCAGCCAAACGGTATACTTCGACCTCTGTCCCGACCTCGATGAAAAAAAAGTCGGGGACAAACTGCTTAACAGAAAGAAAGGAGAAAGCGCCTCCACCCTGCTCCGGAAAAAACTGAGATTCGACGAGGGCAAACTCGCCCTCATCCGCCGTTCGCTCGGAAAAAACGGAGCGGCCGTCCTCTCGGATACCCCCGCTCTCATAAAAGCTCTCCCCGTGCGCTTCATCGCCCCGCGCCCCCGCGAAGAAGCGATCTCCTGCTCCGGCGGACTCGCCTTCGACGAGCTCGACTCCTCCCTCATGCTCATCTCCCGTCCCGGCGTTTTTTGCGCAGGCGAAATGCTCGACTGGACCGCCCCCACCGGCGGATTCCTCCTCACCGCCTGCTTCTCCACCGCCAGAACCGCCGCAAAAGGCGCGATCCGTTTTCTCGGGGAGACAGATTAACCAGAATTCTTGGCAAACAGCCGGAACCATCTTCCGGCTGTTTGCCAAAATCAAGGTTTCGCACTACCATTAAGCCATGACAGCAATCCGTTCGCCGGTATCGCGCGGCCGCGGCCGCATCCTCCTGTCCGCCCTTCTGCTCGTCGCCTCCGCCGCCGCTTTCGGCCAGAAGATAGTCTACCCGCGGCCGGTGGCGGATTTCGACAAACGGAGCGAATATCCGCTTCTCCTCCTCCGCCTCGCGCTTTCGAAAACGGAGAACAGCTACGAACCCGTTCCCGGCGAAAACATCATGAACAAGGCGCGCGTCGCCGTGGAGCTCGCGGAAGGAAGGCTCGACGTCGCATGGATGGTCACGAACGCTGAACGCGAAACAGCCCTCTGGCCGATCCGCATCTGCGTCTTCAAAGGCCTGGGCGGCTGGAGAGTCGCCCTCGTAACAAAAGAAAACGAAAATCTCCTGGCCGGAGTCGACTCGATATCAAGCCTCTGCGATTACATCGCCGGCCAACAGTTCGACTGGCCGGACGCCGCGATACTGCAACGCAACGGAATCCCGGTAACGACCACCGCCTCATACGACGTCCTTTTTAAAATGCTCATCGCCGGACGGTTCGACTGGTTCCCCCGAAACATCATGGAAATCTGGGACGAAGAAAAAGCCTGGAGCTTGCAAGGCATACTCGTCGAACCGCACCTTCTCGTAAAATATCCGAGCGCCTACTACTTTTTCGTCCGCCGGGACAACGAAGCCCTCGCCCGCGCAATCGAAACCGGACTCGAAGCCGCGCTTGCGGACGGCAGCCTCGACGCCCTCTTCCTCGAATGCCACGGAGACGTCTTCGCCAAAGCCCGCGTCAAAGACCGGCGCGTGATCGAACTCGCCAATCCCTACCTGCCCCCGCTCACCCCCGTCGACCGCAAAGACCTCTGGTACGAACCACTCCCACAATAATCAGGGCGTCTCCGGCCCGAGGCCGGCCGCGCTCTCCGCTCCAAGTCCTCGTCGAAGAAACCGCTCTATACAGAACGGTTTCATCACTCCGGTCTTTCCGCTTCGATCGCTGACGCGAACACAACCCTGACGAAACGCCGGCGACCGATCCTGACTACCACGCCCTCGCTCTCGGCTGCCGCCGCGTCGATGCGGTATCCTGTGTCCGTTATCCGCTCCTCTCCCGCGTACACCGCGCCCTCTCCCACGAGCCGCCTCGCCTCGCTCGCCGAGGCAGTCAATCCCGACTGTTTCAGAATAGCGCACATATCGAGACTCCCCGCGCAGGTAAAGACGGGGATTTCGCTCGGCGCCTCCTTCCGGGAAAACCGGCGTTCCCATTCTTCCCGGGATCTCTGAGCCCGGGCCGCTCCGCCGAAGCGTCCGACGATCCTTTCGGCAAGCTCGAGCTTCAAGCGCATGGGATTCTCCCCTGATGCAACCCTCGCCGCGGCGGCCCGGCAGTCCTCGGGAGAATCGAGCAGAACCAAACGCCGGTACGGTTCCATGCATTCGTCGGAGATTGACATCAACCGCGCGAATTGCTCGGCCGGATCAAGCAGTATCGGAATATCGTTTCCGAAAGACTTCGACATCTTTCTGCCGTCCAGTCCCGGCAAGAGCGGCATCAACATCGCGCACTGAATCTCCATTCCGCGATCCCTCTGCAGATCGCGTCCCGCCAGAATATTGAATTTCTGGTCCATGCCGCCGAGCTCAACATCCGCGCCGACTACGACAGAATCCCATGCCTGGAGAACCGGATAAAAGAGCTCATGGACGCCGACCCGCACGCCCTGCTCGTACCGCGCCCTGAAAGTCTCGTGGGCGAGCAGTTGCGCAAGGCTGAAAGCGCCCGCGAGCCGAAGCGTTTCGGAAAGAGGCAGAGACTCATACCATTCGCTTTGCCAACGTACTTCGGCCTTCTCCCGGTCGACTATGCGGAATATCTGTTCCGTATAGCCGGCCGCGTTTTCCCGCACCTGCTCCATCGTAAGCGCAGGCCGTTCCGCATTCCTGCCCGTCGGATCGCCGATTGAGGCCGTATAGTCGCCGATGATCAACACCGCCTGATGCCCCAGATCCTGAAACTGCCTGAGCTTGCCGTACGGAACCATATGCCCCAGATGAACGGCATTCGACGTCGGATCTATGCCGAGCTTCACTCGTAACGGGACACCGGTTTCGATGCTGCGCTCAAGTTTCGCCAACAATTCCCCGCGGGGAATCAATTCCTCCGCGCCGCGTTCAAGCAGGACAAGCTGCCGCCCCGCTTCCTTTTTTGCGTCCATATACGCCTCCTTTCGGACACTGACTCTTCCCGCTGAACGGGCCGCGCCCCGAAACCTCCCGGGAAAGGAAAACGCCGAAAGCCTTTAAAACGAAAAAGGCCCGCAGCCGTCCTCCCCACCGGGGAGAACGGCTGCGGGCCCTTCGCGGCCTATCTACGCCGCTAGTACCGCATGCCTCCGCGAAGGAGATGCAACGAGTACGGGCGGTAATACTGATTTCTCAAATTAAACCTTTTCATGACCCTAAAATCCTAACAGGAATCGCGAACCGATGCAAGGGCCGCATACAGCGCAGCATTCCAAGCGTGCGGCAGGAAGGGCGAACGATCTTTCGCGAAGGCGGTTAGAGCGTCCGTTTGTCGGAATGGCCGAAGCGGCCGCCGGGCGGAAGGGCTGTACGCAGAGCGTGAAAGGCTGCCGCCGGCCGATTTCAAAATGAAATAATACGATTGACCGGCGGTTTACCTTTGGACGGTTTTGATCGATCCGTCTTTGCCGTATTCAAGAGGCGCGGCGCGGACGTTCCTGAGGTAGTCGATTTTCGATTCGGCGGCGTCGTGATAGAAAAGATACCATTTGCCCCGGAACTCGACGATCGAGTGGTGAGTCGTCCAGCCGGCGACCGGTTCGAGGACTACGCCACGGTAGGTGAAGGGGCCAAGGGGATTGTCGGAAGTTGCGTATGCCAAAAGGTGCGTGTCGCCGGTGGAATACGAAAGGTAGTACACGCCCTTGCGCTTGTGGACCCAGGCTCCCTCGAAAAAGCGGACGCGGTTGTTTCCGGCGACTACGGGAGTTCCCTGTTCGTCGAGAATCTGCACTTCAAGGGCCTCGCTCTCGAACGAAAGCATGTCCTCGGAAAGCCGGGCGACGCGGGGGCCGAGAGCGGGAGACAGACGACCGGGTTCGCGGCCGGAAGGATCGAAGGAGCCGGTCTGCCATTTTTCAAGCTGGCCGCCCCACAATCCGCCGAAATAGAGGTAGGCCTTGCCGTCGTCGTCCACGAAGGAGCACGGATCCATGCTGAAGCTTCCCGCGATCGGGTTCGGCTCGGCGGTAAAAGGGCCTTCGGGATTTTTCGACGTCGCGACTCCGATTCTGAAGATATTTTCCTTGTCGCGTGCGGGGAAGAATAGATAGTACAGTCCGTTCTTGTGCGCGGCGTCGGGAGCCCACAGCTGCTTGGAGGCCCAGGGAACGTCTTCAAGCGCGAGGGCGACCCCGTGATCGGTCGGCGCCGTATACACGGAATCGGTTGAATACACATGGTAGTCGACCATGTCGTACTGGCTTCCGTCGTTATCGGGCCTCGCGTCGCTTTTCCGGTCGTGCGAGGGATACACATAGAGCCTGCCGTTGAAGACATGGGCGGACGGATCCGCGGAGTAAAGGCCGGAAATGAAGGGCCCCGGAATAGTCTTCGATCGGGACGATCGACACGAAACGGCGACGCTGCACAGGGCAAGAACGCCAAACGCTAACACAAGTATTCTCATAACAGTTCCTTTATCGGCGCCCGCGAGATACTGATTTTGAAAGCGGAGCGCGCCGATAGTATACCGCTTCCCGAAGAACAGAACAAGACAGAACAGAATGGAAACACGATCATGCAGACACGTGAGACTCGAACCGCCGATGCATGCCGGCGGGGGCGCTTGCGCCGATTCGGCGGCGAGTGTAAGCTTGAGCGATGGAACATCCGGATCTCGAATACATTGCCGAGTTCGACCGCATCGCCGGCGATTCGCTTTTTAAAATACTTTCCGAACCGGCGCGGATATCCCTGATCCGCCATCTGGCGGTGAACGGACCGAGCGACATAAGCACCATCGCATCGGCCTTTCCCCAGGATAGATCGGTCATCTCGCGCCATTTGAAAATGATGGCCGATTACGGCCTGTTAACCGTAGAAAAACGCGCGCGCAGCACGGTGTATTCCTTCGACGGATACGCCTTCCTCGACCGTCTCGAAGGGCTCGCTTCGATGGTGAGAGGATTCCTGAACGCCCACTGCGAACTGTCCCCGAAAGAATGAATCGGCTTCTCTTGACAGATTCACTCTCACATAGTATATGTGCATATATGCACACACTTGCATTATAAGACGAAACCAGGAGACAATCATGAAAACGGAATTATTTTATTTTACCGGCACCGGAAATACCCTCTTTATCGCGAAAACGCTGGCGGCACGCCTGGAAGAGGCCGGAGAAGAGGTTTGGCTCGTCCCGATCGCGAAGACCGTCAATGACGCGGAATACGCAAGCGGCGCCGAACGGATCGGAGTGTTGTTCCCCGTCTATTTTCTGGATATTCCGGAAATTGTCGTTTCCTTCATGAACCGGCTGAAGGCGCCCTCTGTACAGTATTTTTTCGCGGCCGGAAATTGCGGGCAGGACGATTGGGGCGTCGCAAAAAAAACGAGGGCCGTCGCGAAGAAAAACGGCATCGAGCTCGACGCGTATTTCCGCTTTCTGCTCCCCGATAACAGCGTCATTTTCCCGACCGAGCCCGGCCGATACGAGTCGATGTTTGAAACCGCGGAGATCGGCATAGCGCGCATGGCCGAACGGATCGCCGCGAACGGAAGGGACTTCGAGAGCAACGGAACAATTCCGATGTGGGCGTTGAGAGAAACAATGAAGGCGGTGAGCTTCTCGGTTCTGGGATTCAAGCGGCTTTCAAGCGATCCGCGGACCTGCACCGGTTGCGGACTATGCGCCAAAGCCTGCCCCGTGGGAAACATCGTTATGGAAGGGAATGCCCCGCGATGGATGGACCGTTCAGCCTGCGCGTCCTGTTTCGCCTGCCTCCACGTCTGCCCGAAGGAGTCGATCACCTTTAGCGGGCAGAAGAAAAAATCAGGCTTCCAATACCGAAACCCCGTCATCAGCACAGGGGAGCTGATCGGAAGCAGGGGATAAGCGCTGCGCTGCAGCCGCAAGCTGTTGCCCGCTGATCACCGCTCGCCGCACGCGGCTTGCAACAGTCCTCGCCGGGCAGCCGCCAGCTGTTGCCCGGCAATCGCCCTGGCAGAAGGAATGCATCAGCGCGAAGCTTTCTGAGAAGAGGCGTCGGATCGCCCTCTCATCTTCCTGTTCAATACGATGTCGCGCTGGCGGTCCTGACCGAGCATGAAAACATGCTCGCCGGCTTCGTAGAAATCGAATTTCCGGTAAAATGTTACCGCTTTCGGGTTTTTCTCCCAGACGCCCAGCCAGACAGTCCCGACGCCCCGCGAATCGGCGACGGACAGAACATGGTTCATCAATTCATGGGAAACGCCCCGCCCTTGCCATTCGGCTTTTACGTAAATGCGCTTGATCTCAGCCTGGGAGGGGTCTTCTATTCCCTTGAACCGGGAATTCCAGCCGATCTGCGCATACCCGGCCAGTTCGCCGCCGATCTCGCAGAGAAAAGTGCTTATATCCGGATCAAGAATCTCGGCACGCTGGATCGCTTCGCCGTAGCATCTCGAACAGTATTCATCCATGTCGGAAACTGTGTTGAACTGGGCGAAGGTCGCGCGGAACGTTTCTTCGGCGAAAACGGCAAGAGCTCCTGCGTCGGCGCTTTTTGCAGTTCTGACTGCCAAAGCAGATCCTGTTCCCTGTATTTCCATCACCATCCCTCCGGATCTATGTCGCCGACCGTATCAAAGATGTAGTCGGGCCGGTAGGGAAAGTCTCCGATGGAGGCGCGGGAGGATACGCCGGAAAGCACGAGGCAGGTTTTCATGCCCGCCTCAAGGCCGCCGACGATATCGGTGTCCATCCGGTCGCCGATCATGACGGTGTCCTCCGAATGGACGCCGAGCTGCTTGCGCGCGATCATCATCATAAGCGAGTTCGGCTTTCCCACGATGTAGGGCTTCTTTCCGCACGCCGCTTCTATCGCTTTAAGCATGACGCCGGCGGCCGGCTCGAAGCCGCCTTCCACCGGATCAATCATATCGGGGTTGGTGCCGATGAACTTTGCTCCGTTCTGGATGAAGCGCGCCGCCTTGCGTATCATGTCGAAATTGAAATTGGTCGTTTTTCCGACGACCACGTAATCGGGCGTATTCTCCGTAATGCTGAATCCGTGCTTATACAGCTCGGAAGAAAGGCCGGCCTCGCCGACGACATAGACGGCCGCTCCGGGATGCTGGGCAGAAAGAAAAATCGCAGTCGCCATCGCCGCGGTGATGAAGTTCGATTCGGTAAGCCCCTTGACCCCCAACGCGTCCATTTTCCGCACCAGATCGAGAGCAGTCTGCCCCGAGTTGTTCGTCAAAAAAAGAAACTTGATGTCGGCGGCGATCAGCCGCGTAACGAAGCCGGCCGCTCCCGGAACAAGTTCCCTGCCCCGGTAAATGACCCCGTCCATATCGGAAATGATGTTTAATCGTGCCATGCGAAAAAGTATACCCCACAAGCGCGCGAAAGTACGAGTGGGGGGCAGCGCACGGAAACCGCCTGATTATCGATCTTGTAAAAGCCTTTATTCAAAAAAATAAAACGCGGCTCGGCAGGAATCGTTGCCATACAGGTGTCAACATTAGCCGTGTATACTGCCGCTATTCGCAGGGCAATCGACATAATCAGGAGGAATGCATGATCACAGTGTACGCGTACGTTCTCGACACCATGGCAGACTGGGAGCTCGGCTTTGCCGCTTCGGAGCTCAATTCAGGACGCTTCTTCAAGAAAGACGCACAGGCGGTTTCATTCAAGACGGTCGGCACTACGCGGGAGCCGATTAAAACGATGGGAGGGCTGACCATTATTCCCGATCTTTTTATAGAAGAAATCGTGGATATCGGCGGCTTGAACGCAGGCGACGCGGCTGTGCTGCTCCTGCCGGGCGCAAACTCGTGGAACGAGCCGAAACACGCCGCAATACTCGAGATAGCACGCAAGTTCCTGCAACACGGTGCGATCGTGTGCGCGATCTGCGGGGCGACAGCGGCGCTCGCGAACGCGGGCCTCTTGAACGACCGCCGGCACACAAGCAACGGACCGGGATTTCTTGAAATGGCGGCTCCCGGTTACGCGGGCCAGCGTTTCTATGTAGACGAGCCGGCAGTAACGGACGGAAACCTCGTAACCGCGGGCGCAACAGGAGCATTGCCGTGGGCCAGGCACATTATCGAACTACTGGACGTATTCCGCGCCGACACGCTGGAGGAATGGCATGAGTATTTCAGCACCGGCGAGGCGAAGCACTTCTTCGCCCTCATGCAAACCCTGCAATAAGGAATGCGGGGCGCCGATCGCCGCCGGTTATTTTGCGGCCCGGCCCACAATGCGCGCCAGATCGGCTCCCCGTACGGCATCCAGGGGATGAAAGCTTCTCCCGTCCGGCAGAGCCATGATCTCGGTTTCGACGCAGCCCATGACTGAATCGAAGTACGGGGACTCGATGCCCACGTCCGGAATGGGCGACGCGCCCGAGCCGACAGACGCCCACCGCCTGGAATATTTTGCGAGCATCGTTTTATCCGACCGGCTTTCCGCTAGCGCATGCCAGACAAACCATGCCAAATCGCTCCGGCTCAGACTATCCTCCGGAGCAGGAGCCGGGGCGCCCTCCCGGAGGGGTATGGTTCCCGAGGCGACCAGTTTCGGGAACAGTTTGGAGGCGGCCGCGGACTTCCCGGCGGTAGCGAAGTCCAAAAGCCCTGTGGTTGCGAGCGTATAGGCAATCGCGTCCTGCCAGGTCGCCGCCGGGGAGGCAAGGATGCGGGCGATGTCCTCGCCGAGGAGCGAGTCCGAACCGGAGGCGCGAAGCTCCCACGAACGGTCCCGATTGATCGTGTAGGTTTCCCGGTAATACGGAGGAAGCCGGCTGAACGCCGCGTCGAAGGCGGCGACGGATTCGGAATACCGCCCGAGCCGTTCGGCATACAGGGCGCGTTCCGCCAAAAGGCGGGGTTCGCCCGGATCAACGGACAAGGCTCCGTCTATCCGCGCCAAACCCGCTTCGCCGGTCTTTTCCAGCCGCGCCCCCAGAATGGACGAGGGAATGTCCGACGGAAGAAGGCGGACCGCCGCGTCGTACCGCTTTGCCGCCTCGCTCCGTTTCCCTGCGGCCAAAAACAGGCGCCCGGACCAGGCATGCAGGCGGGATTGAAACACCGTGTCTTCGACATTCAAGAGATACAGGGCGTCGATCTTCTCGCGAGCGGCGGCGATCGCCCCGGCCCGTTCCGCTCCGGATAGTGAATCGATCCGCACAACGGCCTCTTCCACAGAGGCTAAACGGTCTGTCGTTGCGGAGTCGCCCGCCGAAACCAGCCGATCGTCCTGCATGCTCGCGCAGGAAGCAAAAAAGAGCAGACTGATGAAAGCGATCGGAAGGACGCGGCGGGAGGAGATCAGGCCCAAGGGATTGATGCTTCCGTTCATGATTAGCGCTCCTTGCGGAATTGCCATCCCGCGATTGTGTTGTCCATGGATACCGCAAGGCAGTCCAGACGGCCGTCGCCGTTCAAATCGCCGAACCAGGGTTCCCCCCATGCGGCAAGGGGAAAGCCTGAAAGCAGGGAGAACGAAGCAGAATACCCGTACAGCGTATTGCCGTCGCCGGTGGCGAAAATCTCGGGAGTTCTGTCGCCGTCGACATCGGCGGAGGCGAGGCTGGCCGACTCGGCCTTGAAGTCCGGAATCTTCTGGGATAAAACCATTATCTCCTTTCCTTTTTCGGCTCCGACCCTCCACAGAGAGCCGTCGGCGGATACGGCCCACAGAAAGGAGCCGTCCCAGATCGGCTGGGTGTAAAAAACCCCGTCGAGCCGAACCGGAAAGCCTTCGACCGGAGCGCCGTCGCCTTCAAAAACGAACAAATCCCCGGCCTGAGTGATAAAGGCGAGGCGGATGTGCGAACCTGATGCAAACACCAGAGGAGACCCGTAGGCAAGACCCGAAACGGGTTGCGGCCATCCGGACTTCGGAGCGCCTTCGCCGTCGGTGAGCCACACCTGGGACGCAAAGCTTTTCGGATACATCCCCATGACGATGTTTTTTCCGTCCCGCAGGACGGCCGGGGGAGAGCGCAGAGGATCGGAGAAGGGCATGGAAATTGAGCTTACTCCGCCGCGGCTATCGATTTTGCGAAGAGAGGAATCTGCGTCGGCCAGGTACAGGAAGCCCGCAAAGGCGGCAGGCTTCGCGGTAGGGCGGATGCCCGTAATCACGGGAAACCCCTGAACAGGCTTGAGGTTTCCGTCAAGAAGCGAAACCTCGCCTTCGGAGGTCGAAACCCATACCGCCGGATCCGACGGGGTTTCGCACGCCGTTTCGCGGTCGAGAACGAAGGAGAGTTCCAAGCCCGCCGCCGCACCAGGCGAATAGCGCTCCCAAGACCCCGACGCGGGATCGTAGGACGCCAGGGTGTTTCCGTTTTCTATGCACAGAATTCTCATTCCGCCTTTTTTGGTAAAACGGAGAACATCGACTTTTTTGCCGAGAGAAGGCCGCCCGGAACCGTTCCCGTCGGAGACGAGGGGAAAGCCGGGAATAACGCCGAGTCCGCCGCCCGATCCGGGCACCGCGGAGAGCTTCAGCGAGACGAGTCCTTCCTCCCAGCGTACCGACAAGCAGCCCTGGTTATACAAACTCAGAACGCGCTGAGCAGGGCCAGAGCCTTTCAGAAAAAACGGCACGGATCGGTCAAGCGTATAAAACAGGCTGACAGAGGCGCGCGCAGACTCTCCTCCCGTGAGATTCTGCCAGATATCGTTGCGCGCGAGGGTCTCTCCCCTCCTCCGGGCCGAAACCGCGGCTAACAGGGTTTCAGGCGATTCCGAAGCAAGGAAAAAACCGTCGTCGATAATCCAGTACGGCGAAGGCAAACGGACGGAAAACAGGTTGAGCAGGGAGGCAATAAAATCAGGCAGGAGCATGCGGGAAATCCGGTACCCGTCTAGAACGGTCGAGTCGTCCCCGGAAACCGCGAGAGAGGACAGCAGCCGGTCGAAGGCCCGTTTTCTCGCTTCTTCGTCCGCGATCTGCAGGGCGAATACGGGTTTCGGCCGCCCTTCAAGACCGAATACCGCGACATCAGGCCCTATCCAGTCGAAGAGCAGCTCGTTCAAGCCGATGCCGAAAAGAAGGCGGGAGGCGCGTTCGGCGTTCTCGAGGGTTTCTGCCGCGCGGGGATCAAGCTCCCGGTATACGGCCAAAAGGCGGTCCATTCCGCCCGCGGAAAGGAGACTCTCGTATTGAGTCGACTCGGGCAGACGCGACAAGAAAAGCGGCACCGAGGACGGCTTTTCAAGCAGGGCGCCGACCGATGCAAGACTGGAAGAAAGGGGCGCGGAAACCGAAAGATCCAGCTTGTCCCGCCGGATGTCCACCAGGACTTCGGGAAAGCCTTCCCAGGACAGGGACCGCGCCAAAGGTCCGAAAAGCGGGTCGTCGGAGGGAAGAGAAGCGGAAATGAAGGACGGATCGGCGAGAAGCGCCGCGTCGAACCCTGCCTTGGCGAATTCATAGGTACCCAGTTCGGATTCGGGAAGAGACCGGCTCAGGATGCCTTCGAACACAACGGAGGAGTTTGACGCTACCAGAAGATTTCCCCGGAATCCCGCAAACACCGTCGCGCCGGCGGGATCCCGATACTCGAACCGCGATACTTTCCCGGCGTTGACGTAATACAGGTTCGGTATGGTAAGACGCGCCGCCGCGAAGGGCGCAACGCGAAGAACCGATGAAAGGATGCCCGTATCGAAGGATACGACCCAGGAATCGTCTGGATACAGAGCGCCTGAAAGCTCGTTGTTCAGCATGCCGATGAGCGCGTCCTTTCCGAAGAAAGACGAGTCGCGAAGCAGCGCAACCAACGGCGCTGCCGACGCAAAGGCCGGATCTGCAAGGATTTCTCCTACCGTTTCATGGGCCGCGAGCTTTTCCGCCGCGCGGCCGGCATGCGGAACCTTGAAAGCCAGCGAAAAACCCGGCGGCACCGCTGCCGAAGGACTCTCGCGGCCGATGAAGGACGCGCCGATGAAACCGAGAGGAACAAGAACAATCAGGGAAAGAAGTACGAACAGGGCAATCAGGAGACCGCGTCCGCGGCGGCTTTTGGATTTTTCCATGACCTGATTCTCCCCCGATTCGCGGAAAAAATCAATTCTTTCCCCATCAAACTGATGCATAAAGGGGTTGCAGGACAGTATTTCAACTATCCGTTTCAATGACGCAAAAGAGGGGATAGCGATGGACCCCGGAGGGCGGATTGAAGTGAGCGCGCCGGTAACGGGTCCAGTCTGTTAGATAGCCGGGAAGGAACCGCCCGAGGAGGCCGGCGCGCAAGGGGAGGCTTCCCCTTCCAGTTTTGTTCGCCGATTTAAAATAAAAACGGTCTGTCCCGTACAGAGACAGACCGTTCAACGAAGGCGCCGATCAGAATCGAACTGATGCATAAAGGTTTTACAGGACGACTCCGGGCGTTTTTTTTCGTGTCTTACTAATTCATATTGTATTACAGGATAAGGAATTACGCAAGAAAAATTATTATGAGTCAATAAGAATCATCATGAAAACTCGGTTTTGCTTACAATTTTTGCTTACACTTTTGGTCAAAAACAGTGTATGCAAGAAGTGTAAGCAAATTATATACAAGTTGATTTACTTTGCTTACACTGGCTCAATTCTAGAGGTCAACAATCCCGCCTCATTCGCTCCGTCGTTCCGTCCCCTTCGGGCCCGTCTCTCCTCCGTTCACGGCGCGGTATTGTTCCCAGGATTCAACTACGCATCCCCTTCCAAGGCCCCTCTTCTTGTGTTTCTCCCGTACCGCTTCCCCAAGTTGTCTCTCGAAAGTCAACAAAACCACCGTGTCTCACTTCGTCTCTCCTCCCCTCGGCGCAGCCCCTTCCTCCGCTCCTTGCCAGTCGCTCCGGTCGGGCAAGCGCCTCGCTCCGTCGTTCCTCCGTTCAACACAGTGCTTTTGTTCCCAGGAATCTATCGTAACCGCCGCCCTTCCACCGTCTCCATTTTTCTCCCCGCCTATAAAATCCACAGCACCCCAGCCAATCAAAAACTTCGCCGCGCATCTTTGCGCGTCTCCGCCTTCGTTCGGCCCCTTCGCCCATCGGCCCTCCTGGACTCAGGCTCCCGGGTCCTCTCTCCGCGCTCAGCACCCTTTCTGCAAGGGAACCTCAAGCTCGTTTTCATCGCACCGCTTCACAGAACGGAAGACTCGTACCGCTCATCGCCTTGCACATCTCCGCATAAAAAGCGCGCAACAATCTCGCCGCCGCAAGTCGTCCCGCTTTTCCCGCCACAGTGTCAGCCATAATCCCGCGGCCCCAAACCGCGTCGGGTTCCCTCCGCCCCTGCCGGCACCCCTTCCCCCAAACCCCTAACCCCCCGCATACCCCACAATAAGGTACCGCATTTTACTTGGGGGAAGGGGGGCCTCTTAGGGGCTCCGGCGCGTTGCACTTGCCCGGCGTGAATTGGGGCAGCTTGTACAAGGCGGAGAGTTTTCAGTTATCAAGACTCCGTGACATTCAGCATTCACCCGAAGCGTTACCAGGTTGCTAACCCGCTTTTCATCGCTTCTCCGTTCGCCACCTGTAAGCATGAAGCGCATTCTCTTAGCTATCCCCGGTACCGATAGCACGCGACCTTCCGGCAACATCTTACCCGGAAAGTCGGTCGGACTGCGGCCAACGGTTCTTCGAACCGTCGTCCACAGACCGACCTACAAGAAGCTAATTCCCTAGTTGCCGGAAGGCCGCTCCCCGGAAGATTCCGTACCCGACGACATTACCTCAATCTGACAGCTTAACCCGCTGAGCCCGCCCGCTACGCGGGCGGGGATTTCAAAACTTTTTACCTTCCGGAAATTTATTATCGGGGAGGGCGCGGATCCAATCGCAATTAGTCGCACCAGCGGTGACGCAAAAACGGCTGATGACACCAAAAAACAGAAATCCCTTACACTCTCTCTCATTCATCTCTTTTTTATGTTTTTAGTGTCACCAAAGAAAAATGAAATATTAGAGGCTCATACTATTCTCTTGAATTGTGCAGATTGATTTTTACTTGCTCACAGTGGTATTTAAACGCGCTGATATTCTCAAAATACCTTACTTTTACCGTCACCTTTAGTGTCATCTTTTCCGTCACCGGGAAAGGGGGAGCACGGGGGGAAAGGCGTTGACGAGCCGGTAAAACGTGAGTATCCTTACTGTATGGATATTGTCGCTCTCTCAACAGCCCTTTCTCAGAACAAGGTACAGGAAGCCGCAGCGGTTCAAGTACAAAAACTTGCCATGAACTCGGCAGAAACTCAGGGCGCGGTTCTCGTCCAGATGATGAGCGAAACCATCACCGATCCCTCACTCGGTAACCGCGTTGACATTTTCGCCTGAGCCTATTCCGGAATTTTCTACACACGACCAACCAGCCCCGACTGCAACCTTACCTAAATCCCATGCGGATGTTTCGGCGAGTTTGTCAGTATATCCTGAACGATCTCTTCGGTTCTTTTACCCAGACAGATGCGACATGGAAAAGCCTTGTGTCGGTTTTTTTAGATATTTCTTTGCTTTATTCCGCGTATTCCATATTATTCCTAGTGGAGGGTAGTGATGAAATATGCAAGCGAAGAACTCAAGAATGAGCATGAGGGTATTCTTCATGGATTAGCAATATTGGAAAAGATGGCCGATTCGACCGAGTCAGGGTCGCCTGTACCTGTAGCAGAAATCTCGGAGATGGTTGATTTTCTCAAATTATTCGCGGATAAGTGCCACCACGGAAAAGAGGAAGGAATACTCTTCCCGATACTGGAACGATACGGAGTGGCGAACGAACACGGGCCGATAGGTCAGATGCTCAGCGAACATGTCGAAGGCAGAAAGTACATTCAAGGTCTGTCTTTGTCAATCTCGAATGGCACGCTCGACACGTCGGCCTTCGTCACCAACGCGCGGCTCTATATAGAACTGTTACGCGCACACATCCAAAAAGAAAACAACGTACTGTTCCCGATGGGCGATAAAATTATTCCCGAATCAGAACAACAACGCATTCTTGATGCCTTCGAAAACCACGAGCAAACCGCGATGGGTCCCGGAATTCATGACAAACTACACGGAATGCTCGATACTTTCCAGAAGAAATACCTGTAAAAAATCCTTCCAGGCGTATCAAAGGAGATACTATGCATATTCCCGTAAAGAATAACGTTTCATGGGTAGGCAAAATCGATTGGGAGCTCCAAAAGTTTCACGGTGACGAATATTCCACCACTAAAGGGTCAACCTATAACTCATATTTAATCCGCGAAGAAAAAAACGTGCTGATAGACTCGGTATGGAAACCCTACGCGAAAGAGTTTGTGGAAAACCTCAAAGCGGAAATACCCCTTGAAAAGATCGACTTCATAATCGCCAATCACGGCGAGGTAGACCATTCGGGCGCCCTGAGCGAACTTATCAGGCATATACCGAATGTACCGGTATACTGCACTGAAAACGCAGTGAAATCGCTCACCGGCCAATACCATGAGAAATGGAATTTCCACACGGTAAAAACCGGCGACTCGATCGACATCGGCAACGGGAAAAAGCTCGTTTTCGTGGAAATGAAAATGCTCCACTGGCCGGACAGCATGGCAACCTATATGACCGGCGACAACATTCTCTTCAGCAACGACGCATTCGGCCAACACTACGCGTCGAATAGTCTCTTCAACGATCTGGTCGACAAGGGCGAACTCTTCGAGGAGTGCCTCAAGTACTACGCGAACATACTCACGCCCTTTAGCGCCCTCGTTGATAAGAAAATCCAGGAAGTACTTTCGCTCAAATTGCCCATCGACATCATCGCCCCAAGCCACGGTGTCATCTGGAGAGATAATCCAATACAAATAGTCCAAAAGTACATTGAGTGGTGCAAGGACTACCAGGAAGACCAAATCACCATTCTCTACGACACAATGTGGGAAGGAACCCGCCATATGGCGGAGGCTATCGCAAGCGGTATCAGGGACAGTGGATGCACATCCACTGTCAAAGTCTTTAATATTTCCAAGAGCGACAAAAACGACCTTATCACCGAAGTGTTCAAGGCGAAGCACATTCTGGTAGGCTCTCCCACGATCGGAAAGGGCATCACCCATGCAACGGCAGGATTACTTGAGATGATCGAAGGGCTTCGCTTTCGGAATAAAAAGGCCGCGAGCTTTGGCTGTTACGGCTGGAGCGGTGAAGCCGTGGCCAAGCTCAACAAGCTCTTGACCGCGTCCGGTTTCGAGCTAGTTAACGACGGTCTTAAGGCTCTCTGGGAGCCCGACGGAACGACGATAGACCAATGCAAGGCGTTCGGGAAATCCGTGATTAATCCATAAGCTCCTGAAACACGATCTGGAATCGGTCTTTCAACGAAATGAACACGGAGATAAGATCCGGGTCAAAGTGCGTTCCTGCGCTTCCCACGATGTGCTTGACCGTATCCTCATGCGTCCACGGCTCCTTGTACGGACGCTTGCTCCGCAAGGCGTCGTACACGTCGCAGAGGGCTGTTATGTGCGCGGACAGTGGAATATGCTTCCCGGCGATTCCGTTGGGATAACCCGACCCGTCGAATTTTTCGTGATGGCACAGGGTTATCGCCGCTGCCATCTCGAACTCGTCTTTACCCTTAACGATGTTATGTCCGAGTACTGTATGACTTTTCATGATGTGGAACTCTTCCGGGGTTAGCTTTCTTGGTGCCATCAAAATGGAATCAAGGATGCCCACCTTACCGATATCGTGCATTGGGGCGAACACCTCGATATCGTCGCAGTACTTTTCGTTTTTTCCAAGCTCGCGTGCGATGAGCTTCGCGAACAAACCCACCCGCTTCATATGATTACCCGTATCGTCATCTCGTAATTCCGCAAGGTCGGCTATCGTTTGATACAGTTGAATCCGGTTCTTTTGGGCGAGTTCGTGGGAGACGGTCATGTCGACAGGAAACCCGATGATGCTTTGCAGCGTTCCGTTATCATCATACACGGCATTGACGAGGAGGCTTATCCAGACAAGGGAATTATCTTTCCGCCTATTAATCACCTCGCCCTTCCATGTTTTCACTTCCGGATTACGGATCGCCGCCCACAAGTCCTTGAACTTCATTTCGTACTCGAAGATATTCACTCCGAGGTTTTCATAGACGTCACGGCCGGGGTTAAGTATACGCGGGTTATTGCCAATCACTTCGTTTCGGGTATACCCGTACATATCAAGAAACGAGTTGTTTACCGAGATTATCTTGCCTTCGGAATCCGTTATCAGGATCGGTTGTGACGTTTTCTGAAACGCCGAGAAATACTGATTTTTCTCGTTTTCCAGCTTTTCCTGCTTGGTTATATCCTTGCAAAACGCCATTAGCTTGCCGTCTTTCAGGTTAACCACGCTTATGTCGACGGTTACTTTCTTCCCGTCCTTTCGTATAAGATGCGATATCCTCGTTGATTTATTTTTTACCTGCAGCTCGGACAAGGTGCGCTTGTGGCCCGGCACATCCTCGGTCGACAGGACGTCCTTGATCTTCAACTTCAATAGCTCGTCTCTGTTATATCCTACTATGTCGCAGGCGGCCGAGTTCGCGTATATATAGTTAAGCGAGCTGTCGGTTATGAAAACGCCGTCAGGGGCGCTTTCGATGTATTCCCGAAGCTCTTCTTTGCTTTTCAACAATTCCTCTTCAGTTTGTTTTTGACTTGTGATATCGAAAGAAATAACGACAAAGAACTCTTTCTGCGGGGAGAATACGGATAGGTGAAACCACTTTTTCAGGGCGACAGAATAGGCTTCAAGCTCGGTGCTCTTGCCGGTGAGTGCTACTTTACCGAAGCATTCTACCCAGTTAAAGGAATCTTCGAGAACCTGCGGGACCACTTCGGAACACCGCTTCCCGGCTACTTTTCCGGGTTCAAAGCCCAACATTTCCTCAAACACCGGATTCGTGTCAATGAATACATAATCTATGGGTTTCCCGTCAGCGTCGAGTATAATTTGGTCATAGGAATACCCGAAGGTTGATTTTTTTAATATGATGTCTTGTATATCCGCATTCATTCATTACCCTGCTTTTAAGCCAAATTCTACTCAATAATAGTTAGTGTACAATTCTTTCTGTAAATTGGGTTGAAAAAAGCAGGCCGATCGGGCTCAAATGGTAAGTGACCAAACCAACCATAAGGAGAACCCGATGGCCTACGAATCAGAGTATACACTTTTGGAGCAAGTGATCCAGATGCTGGCAGCGAATGGGGACAATAAATTTTCTCGTGTTATCGAAGTGGTCGTCAATGAGGCCATGAAGATCGAGCGAGCAAAGGCTCTCAACGCCGAACCATATGAACGCACGGAAGAGCGTACTGGGCATGCCAATGGATTTAAAGACAAGACGCTCAATCTTGCGACCGGGAAAGTCCTCTTGAAAGTACCACAAGTTCGCGGGATGGAGTTTTATCCCGGCTGTATCGAGAAAGGCATGCGCAGTGAGCGTGCTCTCAAGCTCGCCATCGCCGAAATGTATGTCAAAGGAGTAAGTACCCGCAGGGTCTCGGATATCGTCGAAATTCTTTGTGGCACCGAAGTCAGCTCGTCCCAGGTCAGCAGGCTGGCAAAGGAGCTCGATGAAGAGATTACGTCTTGGAAGGCGCAGCCTGTCGGACAGATTCAATACTTGGTACTTGATGCGACCTATGAATAGGTTCGCGTCGGGTCCCAGGTGGTCAAGCAGGCGCTTCTAGTGGCTATTGGCGTTGATTACAGCGGGAATCGGCATATTCTTGACGCCGAAGTCGCGAACAGTGAGGCAGAGGTAAACTGGCGTTCCTTTCTCGAGGGTCTCGTACGACGAGGGATGCACGGCCTGCGAATGATCACCAGTGATGACCACTCAGGACTGCGCGCTGCAATCGATGCTGTCTTCCCTGGAATTCTGTGGCAACGCTGCCAGTTTCATCTGCAGCAGAATGCCCACTCCTACGTCACGAAAAAAGATGACATCCCGCTGATAGCCGCTGATATTCGGAAGGTGTTCAATGCACCTGACCGCGAGAACGCGGAACGATATTTGCAACAGCTCGTTGAAAAATATCAAAAAACCCATCCGCGTTTAGCGGCTTGGGCCGATGAGAATATACGGGAAGGATTGAGTGTATTCAACATCCCGGAGAATCACAGGAGGAAAATGCGAACATCGAATCTGGCAGAGCGCCAGATGAAGGAGATCAACAGGCGAACGAAAGTAGTAGGCGTTTTCCCGAATGCGGCCAGTTTACTTCGTCTCGCGGCTGCCATGCTGATCGAGCAAAATGACCAATGGCAGAATGATAAACGGTACTTGCCGGAGTCAAACGATCGACCTGCTTTGAACGAAATTTACAGAAAAAAGGTTGCATAATCTGCGCCATGCCCTACGGCAACCGAGAAGAAGGCATCATCATCACATGAGATAAAAAAAGCGGGACTTCCAGGAGTCCCGCTTTTCACACAATCAAAAAAAACTACTTACTCTCGACCCCGCCGACATACTTGATCGAAAGACAATAACGTTTTTCGAACGACACCGGAACACCATCATGCATCTTCACATCAACGCCGAATGATCCGAATTTCTTTTCACGGAGCTGCGCTTCAATCCATGATAGAATTTCACCACGAATGTTATCGGGACTTACTGACACAGGGAAACCTCCTTGTTGCTTTCAAAACAGCACCGAGTATTCTCCTGAAGAAAAGACTCAACCTCAGTCGCCCGAAACAGGACCTTCCGCCCGACGATGACACTCGCGATCTTTCCTTCCTTTCGCCACCGATACACAGAACTCCGTTTGCAATGCATGAATGACATAAACTCCTTCATGTCCAACAGCCGCTCACCCTGAACCGACAATTCAACCAATACCGATACCTCCATCATTCGTTATGAATCTTACAGTACCGGATTTACCCTCACTGATTGTCACCCATTTTATTAGGACACCGACACGACAAAGCAAAATTAATTTGCATACATCCCTCATCAACCGACTAAAGCCGACGGAACAATCGAATTAAACATATCAGCGCTCGCAACCGCGACCTCATTTAAATCCGAATCAAGAGAATGATCTGCATAACCGTCGAATACCGCTCGCGTCTTATGTCCCGTAACCAACATGATCTTTCGAGCTTCAAGCCGATCAGCCATCCTCGATGCATAAAAGTGCCGCCAGGAATGAAACACCACATTCCGATCTTTCCAGTACGCCCGAGCATCTTTTTTCTCCTCATCGCTCGCGCTCTCTCCCACCGACAAAACGACAAGCATATCCTGTAAGGCATTCAAACTCATCTGCTGATCCCATGGCTCATCCTTCTTTGAACTCCAAAATACAAAGCCATCAGGGCCATGAGGATTTTCCAGAACAAGATTACGCAACGCATCGCGAAGGCGAGGAATAATCGGAACACGTCGATCCTCGCCGGTCTTCGTACACTTAAGAAGATCCTTTCTCGACCAGGAATGAGTAACCGACAAAAAATCATCCCCTATATCCGACCCTTTCAACGCTAAAATTTCCCCGATACGCAGGCCAGTCGTCATCGCTGTTAGATTTGCAAGCATCGCACGACGATCAGGCCAATGAAGATCGAAAAGCCGTTTCGCTTCATCGGGAGTAAGAACACCCCGTTTTCTCGTCTTGTTTGAATACGACGCCAAACCGAAAGTCGGATCAGCACCTATCAAATCGTTCACGAAAGCCCACTTCAAAGCCGTAGTACCAACGGTCATAATGCGATTCAACGTAGAATGATTCAGTCCCGGATTTTTTCCAGCAAGATCGATCGAAAAAGCCTTCACATCCTGCCGCGAAATCTCGCCTAACCGCTTACCCTTAAAATACGGAATCCAATATTTCTCCGCACGACCATAACTTTGAGCAACGTGCGTTTTCCCCATCCTGAGCCCATGAGCATGCTTCTCCTTAACGTACGGAGAAACATCATAATCCCAAAATCGGGACAAAAACGAATCAAAAGACTCAGCACCACCGGCATCCTTAAGAACAACCGATGAAACCAAACCCTTCTCCGTCAGTACCGATCCGATTTTAGACACATCGCCAGAGGATAAATTGGATTTTTTTATGAAAGTCAGAATAGTCGCAAGATCAAGTGCATCAGAGATTTTCTTGGGTGAAGACCCACCGGTTTGAGGAAAACCATGCTCCAGCCAACCATACACAACGGCCACAGCCTCATCCCGAATAGTCTGATGAGGCGATTTGCCAGTTAAACGCCTGCCGGTTTCTGGATTCCCCAGCTGTGCATACCAGTACTTACCGCGTCGATACAAATAAAAACGGCGCATCTCATCCCTCCGTAACGGCCAGTTGCTTACACAACTTGCTTACAGTTTTGGTTAAGACACGCCCGTTTTCGGGTAGTGCAAAAAAAAGTCCTTACAACGTAAGGACTTAAAGAAGGCGCCGATCAGAATCGAACTGATGCATAAAGGTTTTGCAGACCTCTCCCTTACCGCTTGGGTACGGCGCCGTGCAAAAAAGAATATAGCAGAAGGCATAAGTTTTGGCAAGGGACGGCCGCGCAGAATCGGCTTTTTTTCCTTTCAGGATAGAAGCAATGCGTGGTAGCATGGTATTCTGGCGGGAAAGGAAGGCTCATGACAGAACTTAAGCCGGTGATTACGGTTCGGACGAAGGACGCTGAGGCATGGTATACGGTCGTGTGGACGGCGCTGAAAAAGGCCGACAAATACGAAGTGACCATGAAGGTTCCCGCCGTTGCCGGCATCTGGGAGCTGTACCGGATGGACAAGGAAAAAAAGCTGAATCTCCTGGCGGTAACCCATGCCTGGTACGGCGGCCTGCGGAGCCAGATCCGCGCGGCGATCGATCCGGATACGACAGCAGATCCTTTGAGGAAGGCGGCGATCGAGGACGGGGAGCTGTATTTCCGGTATTCGATGTCCGATTCGCTTCCTGCTTTGCTGGACACGGTGTGGTTCCTCCATTCGATTTATTTTCCGCAGGACGTCCGCGTGGAGCATTCCGGCCGTTTTACCCGGATTTATCTGAACGAAAAGGCCCCGGACAAGGTGTACTGGCTTGAATAGTCCGCCCGGCGCGCGGAAACAACGCGCGCGGAACGTAGGCTCGGCGCGGCATCGCTTCCGGTTTTCTTGACTGGAGAGCACGCTCTCCGTACATTTAAGCTATTAGGGAGTAATTCATGGGCACCATTTACGACATGATCATTATAGGCGGCGGTCCGGCAGGGCTTTCAGCCGCGCAATACGCGGGAAGATCGAACCTGAAAACCCTCGTCATCGAGGAAAAGGGAGAAGGCGGCCAGGCTGTTCTGATAGACCGTCTGGAAAACTATCCGGGAATCCTGGAGCCGGTGAACGGCTACGAGTTCGCCTCCAACATGAAAGAACAGGCGGTGCGCTTCGGAGCGGAGTTCACTTACGGAAAGGTTACCGGGCTGGGCAAGAAGGGAGCGTATTTCAACATCCCGATCGAGTCCCCGGAAGCTGAGCCGGTCGCGTTCGAATCGCGGACGGTGCTGCTCGCAACGGGAGCCGAACACCGGAAGCTGGGCGTTCCGGGAGAAAACGAGTATTACGGCAAGGGCGTTTCGTACTGCGCCACCTGCGACGGCCCCTTTTTCAGAAACAAGCATATCGTTGTCGTGGGGGGCGGGGACGCGGCCTGCGACGAGGCCGGATTCCTGGCCCACCTGACCGACCGGGTCACTATGGTGCACCGCAAGGGCCAGTTCCGGGCGCAAAAGGCGCTCGCGGAGCGGACCCTGCATAACCCGCACATCAACGTTCGGTTCAATACCGTCGTGTCGGAAATCAAGGGTTCCGGAGGCTCTCCGGACAAGGTGACCGGCGTGGTTCTGAAAAACGCCGAAACGGGAGAGGAAGAAACCCTCGCCTGCGACGCGGTGTTCATTTTCGTCGGGATGATTCCCAGAACCGAGCTGGCGAGTCTGGCAAAACAGGACGAAAACGGGTATCTTGTAACGGACGAACATATGCAAACCTCCATCCGCGGTCTTTTCGCCGCCGGAGATTTGCGGGCGAAGCCCTTCCGCCAGGTGGTAACCGCCGTAGCGGACGGAGCGATCGCGGCGCACAGCGCCTCCGCCTGCATAGACGAACAACGCTGCGGCCTGGGATCCTGATTCAGGCGCGGACTCCACTTTCGGGGTAGACATCCGATGGGTTCTTATAGTTTTCGCCGTAAACCGGGGCGATTCGTCCCGGTTTTTTTGTGTATCGGAGCCTTTCTCGCTCCTCCAGCCCGACTCGCCGCCCTTCCCTCCTCTCAGAACGGCGAGTCTTCCCCGCACGCCCGTGATCAGACGCGGCTTCCTCATTTCCGCGATACGGCCCCTCCGGGCGAACTCGCCGCCGCCATAGCGAACGCGATGACCGACGAAGAACTGCTTTCCCAGATATTGATGTTCGGCTGGGCCGGCTCCGATCCGAGCAAGGAAGTCATCGACTGGGTTTCACTGCGGTCTCTGGGAAGCATCAAAGTATTCGGCTGGAACACGGACAACACGGAAAAAGTCGCCTCCTCGGTGGGCCTCTTGCAAAAGCTCGCCCTGAAAAACAGATTCGGGATTCCCCTCTTTGTGGCGACCGACCAGGAAGGCGGCTGGATCAGGCACATCAAGGGCAAAACCAGCGATACGCCCGGAAATCTCGCGATCGGCGCGTCGGGCCTGCCTTCGGACGCCTGGCATTCGGGCTACTACATCGGCAGAGAGCTCGCGGCTCTGGGAATCAATCTCAATTTCGCCCCGACGCTCGACCTCTATACGGATCACGATTCCACGGTGATCGGGCCGCGGTCCTTCGGCGAAAACCCCGAAGCCGCGGGGATTCTGGGAGCCGCGTTCTCGCAGGGAAGCAGGAAGGCGGGCGTGCTTTCAACGGCCAAGCATTTTCCCGGGCACGGACATACCGGGCTCGACAGCCACGGATACCTGCCGGTGATCGATATCGACGAAGAAACGCTCAGGAACAGGGAGCTTATTCCCTTCGTCTACCTGATCCGGTCGGGATCATACACCGTCAAACTTCCCTGCCCCGTCGTCTGAACCACCGCCTCCATGAGAGCCGATCCCATCACGCCGATTCCGATGCAGCCGATCTTTATTCTGTTCATTTATGCCTCCCGGGCCAAAAAAAGCGTGCCGGCGCGTTTTCCGTCCGCCAGGGAGAGAAGACACTGTTCCCTGCCCCCGTTCGCCAAAAGCATCGGGATTCCGTACGCAGTAACCTTCTCGGCGGCTTCCAGCTTCGTCTGGATTCCGCCGGTTCCGAAGCCGTTCGTAGAACCGATGGTGATGGTGTTCCGCAGCGTCGTAATATCGGGAACGCGCTCGATAAGGCGGGCGTCGGGGAATTCTTTCGGATTTTTTTCGAACACGCCGTCGATGTCGCTGAAGAGGATGAGCAGATCCGCGCTCCACAGTATCGCGGTCAGCGCGCTCAGGTTATCGTTGTCTCCGATTTTGATTTCCTCGTAGGAAACGGAGTCGTTTTCATTGATAATGGGCACGACTCCCTCGTCCACCAGGGTGAATATGGTATTGCGCATGTTCAGCGTGCGGTGGTCGTCCTGGAAGTCCTCTTTCGTCAGCAACAGCTGTCCGATATGGATGTTGCGCGAAGCGAAGGCGTTCCGCCAGTGGTCCATGAGCTCGACCTGGCCGATCGCGCAGAGGGCCTGGCGGTAGTGGATGTCCTTTTTACGGGCCCAGCGGTCCAGGGTCGAAACGCCGGCTACCTGCGCTCCGGAAGAAACCAGAACGATCTGCTTTCCCTGCTTCATGAGTTCGGCGCACTGGGAGGCGAAATCCGCCATGAACTCGGGGTTTATGGTTCCGTCCGCCTTGGCGAGGGTATTGGATCCGATTTTAATGACGATTTTGCGGGCGTCCGCTATTGCTTGCGAGATCATGGCCGAATGTGTCCTTCTCCGTCTATCAGAAATTTCGTAGTAGTCAACGCGGTAAGGCCCATGGGTCCGCGCGCGTGGAGCTTTTGGGTGCTGATGCCGAGCTCGGCGCCCATGCCGAACTGGCCGCCGTCGGTGAACCTGATCGAAGCGTTCACGTAGACGCAGGAGGCGTCTACCGAATTCTGGAAATATCGGGCCCGTTCGAGGCTTGAGGTAACGATGGTTTCAGAATGCTTCGTATTGTGAGCGTTTATGTACTCGACCGCTTCCTCCACCGAATCGACGATGCGAACGGCCATGACGTAGTCGAGGAACTCCATGCCCCAATCCGAATCCTCCGCGCGTACGACGTTCTCGGGACCGGAAAGCACGGAAAAAGACCTGCCGTCGCAGCGCAGCTCTACTCCGCCGGGGCGTCCGGTTTTCGCGGCGTATTTCGCGAATGCCGAGCGGAGGGCGGGAAGAACGGCCTCCGCCTTGTCGCGGTGCACCAGAAGGCACTCCAGCGAATTGCAGGCGGCGGGTTTTTGGATTTTAGAGTTTTCCGCGATGGCTACCGCCATCTCGGGATCGGCGTCCGAGTCTACATAGACATGGCATACGCCCGAACCGGTTTCGATCACCGGAACGCGGGCGGTTTCGACCACGCGGCGAATCAGGGACGCGCCTCCGCGGGGAAGGGCTACGTCTATCTTGCCGCGGGCGCCGAGTATCCAGTCCACGTCGGCGTGGGAGTCGGCTCCCGTTCCGGGTTCTGACAGGGCGACCGCGTCGCTTTCGCCGCCGGATGCGGCAAGGCCCGAGCGGATCGCGGAAACGATTACGCGGTTGGATTCGAGCGCGGAGGAGCTCCCCCGCAACAGAACGGCGTTGCCGCTTTTATAGGCAAGGGCGAAGGCGTCGACCGTGACGTTCGGGCGGGATTCGTAGATGACGGCGGCGACTCCCAGAGGGACGCGCACCTGGCGGATTTCAAGGCCGTTCGGCACCTTCCACCCGGCTATCACCTGGCCGACCGGATCGGTCTGTTCGATGAGGACATGAAGGGAAGCGATGATGTCGTCCAGGGACGAATCCGAAAGCGCGAGGCGGGCGATCATCGCTTCGCTCGTGCCGCCTGCCCGGGCGCGCTCGACGTCCCGCCTGTTCGCGGAAAGGATGTCGGCGCGGGCTGCGTCTAAAGCGGCGGCGGCTCCCGCGAGGGCGGCGTTCTTTTTTTCGGCGGGGCTCAGCGCCAGACGGGCGGAAGCGAGCCGCAACGAAGCGCAAACAGCATCCAGATCCATGGAACTCTCCTAGCTCGCCGTTGAGTCGACTCCGGGCCCTGTCCAACGGCCGTCATGATATAACGGTTCGCGAAAGTCCGGTCCGGAAGCCCCGGATCGGATCGAACCGCAGTAAAAAAAAATCAGAAATTAGCGAGGAAGCAGATGCCCAGCAGCACGGCTACGCGGCACTTTTCCTCCGACCAGTCCTTGTGAGGAGGCACGTTGTTGATGTAGTACCAGAAGAATCCGAAATCGGGGTCGATGCGAACCGCGTATTCAAGGAAGCCGTCGTGCTTCGCGAGGGAACCGAACAGGAGATACACCACGTCGTGCAAAACCGGCAGAAATTCCGACAGAGCAGTATGATAGTCGTACCGCGAAAGATTCGAACACAGGGTTTTGATGCGGAAGATCATCTCTTCCTTCATCGCCTCGTCGGCCTTTTCTACCCAGGTTTTCTGCACCAAAAGCTCGATATTCCGTTGAAAGCCCTGCACGAGCTTTTTTTCAGATTCATTGCGGAGATCCGTTTTCTCTCCGATTACGGAGGAAAAGACTCCTGCGTCGCCGAACGCTGCTGCCAATTCGAGGGCGTCGCCGGATAAAGAGGCCTCTCCTGCCGCGCCCAGGAAACGGGGCAGCACCTCGGAATAAGCCTTTTTCACAACGGCAGGCATGGTGTCATCATTCTCGAAGATGGAAGTTTGCATAGCTAAAAGTGACTTTTTTTCCCCCTTGTGTCAAGACGGACGGCGCTCCGCGCCTGTCTTATTGACCATGAACGGCTAAAACAAGTACTTTACATATATGAAGGTAATGACTTTAGGGGACGAAGTCCTCAGAATAAAAGCGGAACCGGTTGCCGAGGTAACCGACGAAATTCGCGAGCTGATCCGCGAAATGTTCGTCACCATGAAGGTGGAAGACGGCATCGGTTTGGCGGCTCCCCAGATAGGCAAAAGCATTCGTTTGTTCGTCGTCCAGGCGGACGACGATGTGGAACGAGCGTTCATAAATCCCCAAATTATCGAAACAAGCCTCGAGACCGAATCCTATGAAGAAGGGTGCCTGAGCATACCGAAGCAATACGAAGAAGTAATCAGGCCGTCGAGAGTCACCGTGCAAGCGCTGAACGAGCGCGGCCGCCGGTTTACTCTCGAAGCGGACGGCCTTCTCGCGCGGGTGATTCAGCACGAATACGATCACCTTGACGGGGTTCTTTTCATCGACCGGATCGATCCGGATAAAAAAGAAAAGATAGAGAAAAAACTTCTGAAAAAAGCCGAAAAAGAAGCCCGCAAGGCGGAGTAAGCCCATGCTGAAGATTATTTTCGCCGGCACGCCCGAATGCGCGGCGCCGGCGCTCGAAGCGATCGCGAAGCGTCATCGCGTGGTCGGGGTGCTCACCAACCCCCCGGCGTCCCAGGGTCGCCACCGGGAGCTCGTACCGAGCCCGGTCATGCAGGCGGCGCAGAAGCTCATCGACAACGGAACGCTCCCCCCCATACGCCGATCTTCGCGCCGGAGAAAATCACCGACGAGGTTCGTTCGGCCATAGCGGAAACAGAAGCCGATCTCATGGTGTGCTTCGCCTTCGGAAAAATCTTCGGCCCCAAAACGCTCTCCCTCTTTCCTCTCGGCTCGATAAACATACACCCCTCTCTCCTCCCCCGCTGGAGGGGCTGCGCCCCGGTTCCCGCCGCGATTCTCGCCCGGGACGCCGAAACCGGCATCACGATACAGAAAATCGTGCGCGAAATGGACGCAGGCGATATTCTCGCGCAGGTCCGCTTTCCGCTCGACGGAACCGAAACCGCAGACTCCCTCCTTGAGCGGGCGGCCCGGGACAGCGCTCCGCTCGTTCTCGAGGTTTTGGACGCAATAGAAAACGGCACTGCACAGGCGACGCCCCAGGATTCGTCCCGGGCGACCTACTCCGCCCTCCTGTGCAAGGAAGACGGGGAAATCGACTGGACCGCATCCGCGGAGGATATCGACGCGAAAATACGGGCATTCACCTCCTGGCCGGGAGCCTGGACCCGAAAAGGGGAACAAATCCTGATGATCCTCGAAGCGGCAGTCTGGAAGGGAACGCAGGAACAGGCGTTCATCGCGGCAGAAGGCTCAGGCGGGCTGCAAAAGACCGCTCATCAGGACACCCCCGCCTTCGCGCCCGGAACGGTCATCGGAACCGACAGAAGGAATGGAATTCTTGTCGCGGCAGGAACAGGAACGCTGGCGCTGAAAAAGCTTCAGTGGAGAACGAAGAAACCTTTGGACTGGAAGTCTTTTTTAAATGGAAGCAGGGATTTTCCCGGCTCCGTGCTCGGCGGGGAACCGAAGACCGAAACGGAAGGCTGAACGATACGATAGACACCCCCGTGCGTCGGGGAAACTTTTCAAGGAAGATATATGAAATTTCAACTTTCGGATTTACGCATCGATTTCGACGAACTGGTACGCAAGTACAATGAAAATTCGCGGATCATCATAGGAACCGCCCTCGCCGTTCTCCTGGCGGCCGCGGGTACCGGAGTCGCGGTGTTTTTTCTCGCGCTGCGCCCGGCGGAAAAGGTGATGGTTCCGGACATCAGGGGAAAGGATCTTCCGGTCGCCCTGATCGAAATGCAGAACCGAGAGCTGTATCCGAAAATCCAGCTTCGCTACTCCGACAATCCCCACGACAAGGGCACGATTCTTGAACAGCAGCCTTCGCCCGGCTCCATCGTAAAAGCAGGCAGAAGGATAAATCTCGTCGTCAGCCGCGGCGTCATCGTAGACCGGGTGGAGAACTACCTGGGGCAAAACATCGACGAGCTGAAAATCCATCTGCAGGCTCTCTTTTCGTCGAGCGCGAATCCCCTGCTTTCCGTCGCGGAGCCCCTGATGTACCGCTACAGCGCGGAAGCCGCCGGAACCATCCTCGAGCAGGATCCGCCCCCCGATACGCCGATAACCGCCCCGGTGAAGCTGACGCTCGCCGTAAGCCGCGGACCGCAGAACGACCAGGCGAAGGTGCCGGACGTTACAGGATTGACCATCCGCCAAGTCCTCGCGGCGATGGAGGAGAGCCAGGTGCTGTTCGATTTCACAGCGCGCGCTCCGGAAGGCGATGAGACGGCAGGAACCGTGGTATCGCAGATGCCCGCCGGCGGTTCGACGGTAACCACCTGGACGCGCGTACCGGCGGTCGTCGCGATGCCGGCGAAAAGCCCGGACGGAAAGGTGTACGGCATACTGGCGGAAAATCTTCCCGTGTATCCCTATCCCTTCCAGATCCGCATCGACGCGGTGTCTCCCCAGGGCGAACGGAAACCCCTTGTGTCCCTCAAGCATCCGGGAGGCCCGCTGACGGTTCCCTATGCGCTTGAGGAAGGAACCGTGCTGGTGCTCAATATTCTGAACAAGGAAGCCGCGAGCTTCGAAGTGCGCGCGGAGCAGACGGAAGCCGCCGAGTAGCCCGGTACGCAGGGGCGCCCGGAGTACCGGGGCGCCCGGAAATCCAGGCAGCTTGGGACGCCCGGGCGCTACGGTAAAACCACCGGGATATGTAAAAAAAAAGGCCGCTAGAAAACAAAGGGTTTTCTAGCGGCCTTTTTCATTAACGAATCCTGTTACGCTTTATACGTTTTCGGAAGAATGACCATTCCGGCGGCGAATACCGCGAGGGCCGCTATCCAGCCGATTATCGCGTTCAGGAAAACGCCTCCGACGGCGAAACCGATGATGCTGCAGCCGGCAATGAAAAGCGCGTACGGCATCTGGGTCGCTACGTGCTCAAGATGGGGGCATCCGGCTCCGGTGGACGAGAGAATCGTCGTGTCGGATATCGGCGACGCGTGGTCTCCGAAGACCGCTCCGCTAAGTACGGCGGCTACGCTGATAAGCGTGGCGTTCAGGAGAGCTCCGCCGGTAAGAGAGCCGACTTCGCCTAGGGCGATAACGATAGGCAATACTATCGGAATCATGATTGTGAACGTTCCCCAGCTGGTGCCGGTGGAAAACGAGATGAGAGCGGACAAAGCGAATACGATTCCGGGAAGAAGCCAGATCGGGAAGCCTCCGCCGACGACCACCTCGGACAGATACCGGGCCAGGCCGAGTCCGCCGTCTGCCGGAGTCGACTTAATCACCGTGCCGATGGTCCAGGCCATGGTCAGGATGATAAGGGCGGGAACCATGCTGCCGATGCCGTCTTTGAGGGATTCCGAGGCGGTTTTAATGGTTAGCAGCCGCCTGGCGAGATAATAGAGGTAGGTCAGCGAAACGGTGAACACGGCAGAATAGAAAAGAGCTACCGACGCGTCCGTATCGTTGAAGGCCTGTCCCAGCGGAATCGAAGCGATCGCCGCGCCGAGCGACGTTATAGACTCGCCGTCCACCGCGCCCATCCAGGTCGTCAGGGGGAAGAACACCAGGGCTGATACGATGAGAACGATGATCGGGAAGAGCATGTCCCGTGCGAGAGCGCGGGGGTTCTCTTCGTGATCTACTTCTCCGGAGGCGACTCCGTAGCGCTCGACGTTCCACAGCACGCCCTGTTCGCGGGCAAGGCGCTCGGATGCGGCCATGGGGCCGAAATCCCGATGCGTAAGGGAAACGACTACAACCATGATGATGGCGAGCAAGGCGTACATGTTGTAGGGGATCGACCGGATGAAGAAGGAGAACTCGCTGACGCCCAGACTTCCGAAGCCCTCAGAACCCTTCACAACCGACATGACGGTCACCACCCAGCTCGAAACCGGCGCGATGATGCACACGGGAGCGGCGGTTGAGTCGAGAATGTAGGCGAGCTTGGCCCGGGAAATCTTCTGCTTGTCGGTGATCGGGCGCATCATTGTGCCCACCGCAAGAGAATTAAAATAGTCGTCGATGAAGATCAGCAATCCGAAAAACCATGTTGCAATCAGCGTGCTGTTTCTCTTTTTCAGGTGACGCGACGCCCAATAGCCGAGAGCGCTCGACGAACCGGTGCGCGACAGCATGCCCACCAGGCCGCCCAGAAGGGCGCAAAACAGGAAAATCCTGATATTCCAGCCGTCGCTGAGAGATCCGGCCAGCAGATCGGTTGTATTGATCAGGGCAAGAGCCGGATTCCCGCCGGCGACTATGAGGGCGCCGGAAAGAATGCCGAGAAACAGGGAAATGATGACGTCCTTGGTGATGAAGGCCAAGGCAATGGTGAGTAGGGGCGGAATAAGGCCCCAGGCTCCGAAATGTTCCATACAACGTACTCCTTGTGATTGTTCATTCTAAACGACTATTCGGTCCGGCTCAACTTGATTCTTTTAAAAAAGAGCGGTTTTCCGTCTTCCTGTAAAGGGGAGCTTCGGGATATACTCCGAAAAAGATGAAAACCAAGATTTGCCTTGTGCTAACCGCGCAAACCCTCAAAGAGGATCTTGCCCTTGTAGAGCTCTACCGCCCGTGGATCGACCTAGCGGAGCTTCGCGTCGATTGCCTCAATCCGGAGGAGCGGCTCCATTTCCGCAAGTTCCCGGAGCTCTCCAACATACCCTGCATTCTCACGATACGGCGTAAATCCGACGGCGGAAAATACGTCGAAGGAGAAGGCGCGAGAACCGCCCTGCTCGCGCGCGGACTCGCCTTCGCGGAAACAGATCCCCGCAAGAATTTCTCCTTCATCGATCTGGAGGAAGACCTTCAGGTTCCGAGCATCGAGGAGGCGGCGCGGGCGTTCGGCACGAGGATCATCAGAAGCATGCACAACATGACGGGTCCCGAAACGGATATCCAGGCCCATGTAAAGCGGCTTCGCAAAACCCGCGACGAAATTGCTAAAATAGCCTTCATGCCGCGCTCCCTGTCCGACGTGACGAACCTGTTCCGCGAAGCGAAGGGCTGCACCGGAGAAGACGTGATACTCATAGCGATGGGGGCCTTCGGAATGCCTTCGCGCATTCTCGCGCCGATTCTCGGCTCCTTCATCACCTTCACCACCAGCGAAGACATGGCGCGCTCGGGGCAGAACACCCTTGGACAGATCGATCCGGTCACCATCAATGAAATTTACCGGATTCGCGAGATCGGGCCGAAAACCCGCATCTTCGGCATCACCGGCAATCCGCTCGCGGCGACCTCGAGCCCGCATATCCACAACAAGGGCTACCGCGACCAGGGGCTCGACGCGGTGTACCTGCCGATCCGCGCTGAAACCGTAGAAGAGGCTCTCGAATTTGCCGAAGAAGTCGGCATCGAAGGCCTGTCGGTAACCTACCCCTTCAAGGAATCGGTTCTGCCGAACCTCGCGCAAATTTCCAGCCAGACGGGGGAAATCGGCGCATGCAACACGATTCTCAGGGAAAACGGCGACTGGAGGGGATTCAATACCGACGCGCCCGGCTTTTCGCGCGCCCTTTTGGAATTTCTCGGCTGCGAAAACCTGAAGAAAAAAAGAGTCTCGATCATAGGAGCGGGAGGCGCCGCCCGGGCCATCGCCCATGCCGTTCACGCGCTGGAAGGACGGGCGTGCATATTCAACCGTACGACGGACAAGGCGCGCGAAC
This sequence comes from Teretinema zuelzerae, assembly GCF_021021555.1. Lineage (NCBI taxonomy): Bacteria > Pseudomonadati > Spirochaetota > Spirochaetia > Treponematales > Treponemataceae > Teretinema > Teretinema zuelzerae. The sequence continues at coordinate 860,579 of NZ_JAINWA010000001.1, forward strand.
TTGCCCAGCAGTATAACTTCAAGTGGGCGACCCTCGACGCGGGAAACCGCATCCTTCTGGAAAGCTACTCGGACATCATCATCCAGACGACGAATCTGGGCATGTCTCCGGATACCGAACACGATCCCATCGATTTCTATTCGTTCAGCGGGCACGAGGCGGTCTACGACGTAATCTACCATCCGGAGACCACCAGAATGCTCAAGCGTGCGCAAAAAGCCGGCTGCAGGATATGCAACGGCTACAGCATGCTCAAATATCAGGCTTATCTGCAGTACAAACTGTTTACGGGGATGGAATATGAAGGATGAACTGAAAATACTGGCCGCGCGCACCGCGGTCGACGAACTGGTCGCCCGGGGACGCATCCGCTCGGGGATGAAGCTCGGACTCGGAACCGGATCCACCGCCATGCCGGCGGTTCGCAGAATAGGCGAATTAATCGCCGACGGAACCCTTTCCGGCATCTGCGCGGTCGCAACCAGCTTCCAGACGACGATAGCCTGCGAAAATCTCGGAATTCCGGTCTACTCGATGAACTCCCGGCAGATCGGCGGAAGCCTCGACCTGGCGATAGACGGGGCCGACGAAATTTCTCCTGAAAAACATTTGATAAAGGGAGGCGGCGCCGCCCTGCTCCTGGAAAAAATCGTGGCGTACAACTCGGCAGAGTTCGTCGTCGTCGCGGACGGCTCCAAGGCTGTTTCCAGCCTGGGAACGAAGTTCGCCCTGCCGGTGGAAATCATTCCCGAAGCGCGCATCAGCGTCGCGGCGGCCCTGAAAAAACTGGGCGCCGATGCTGTGCTCCGGGAAGGCGTGCGGAAGGCGGGCCCGGTGGTCACCGACAACGGAAACCTCATTCTCGACTGCCTGTGGGCTTCGCCGGTACAGGCGGACGAGATGGAATACGAAATCAACCGCATCACCGGCGTGGTGGAAAACGGCTTCTTCACCCGCATCCTTCCCTCGGTATGGATTGCCCGCGAAGACGGAACCATCGACAGGAGATAAATAAAAACTACTTTTTCATGAGGCGGCCGAGAACCGGATCTTTCTGCCGCCAGTTCTTGTTCACCTTCACCTGCAAGTCCAGATGGATGTGATATGGAAAAATCTTGTTGAGGTCTTTCATGGCCTCGAGCCTGATTTTCTTTATCATCGAGGCGCCCTTCCCGATCACCATGGACTTCTGGCTTTCCCGCTCAACGGTTAAAAAGGCGCGCACCCACAGTTCCTTTCCGTTTTTCTTCATTTCGAGATCGGCGATATCGACGTAGAGCGCGTGAGGGATTTCCTCGCGCGTGTTGAGCATTGCCTTTTCGCGGATGACCTCGGCTATGCGGAAATCCACTTCCTGGTCGGTGTAGAATTCTTCGGGATAATAGGCTTCCCCTTCCGGCGCGAGATCGAAAAGCCGAATAAGCAGAGGGTCTAAATTCGTGTCTTTCTCGGCGGAAATCTCGAAAATGCGATCCCGGTCGACTCCGGGCAGGACCTTTTCCAGAAACAGCTTCACCGCCGTCGGGCGCGCCTCGGGCAAATCGATCTTGTTGATTCCGACGACGACCCGTTTGGAAATCGGCTTGAGCATTCCAGCGATAATTTCTTCTTCGCGCCCGGGTTCGCGGGTCGCGTCCACCAAATAGAGGATGCAGTCCGCTTCGTCGAGGCGGTCGCGGGCGGTGGCCTTGAGAAGAAGATTCAGTTTTTTTTCGGATTCATGATACCCGGGGGTATCGATAAAGACGAGCTGGCCCCGGGATCCGTTCACGATGCCGCGGATGGCGTTGCGGGTCGTCTGGGGAACAGGGGATACAATGGAAACCTTCTCGCCGCAAGCGGTATTCAGGAAGGTCGATTTTCCGGCCGAGGGGCGGCCGATAATCGCGACAATGGCGCTCCTCTTCGGAACGGGAGCGGGAACCGCTTCCGGACTTGCGTCCGGAAGCGTAGTGTTTTCATCTGACATGGTCAGGAGATTACACCGCCTGAACTTTATTTTCAATCAGCGCGAGGGCCTTGGTGGGACAGTTCTTGACGCATTCTCCGCATGAATCGCACACCGCGTAATCGACGATCGGAATGCCGTCCACGATCTTGATGCAAGATTTCGGACAAACCTTTTCGCATTTTCCGCATTTGATGCATCCGGTTTTGCAGTCTTTGATGACCTGAGCCTTCCGCGGGTTCCGGTTTGAGCAGAGCGTGATCGCTCCGGTTCTATTGACGGGAACGCGGGTGAGAATCTTCTGCGGGCACTCCGCCACGCACAGGCCGCATCCGGTGCATTTGGCGTAATCGACATGGGGGATTCCGTCTTCGAGCACGTGAATCGCGTCGAAGGGGCATACCCGCTCGCAATCGCCGAAGCCGATGCAGCCGTAGTCGCAGAGCTTCGTTCCGTTGACTGAAAGCTTCGCGGCCTTGCAGGTCTTGATTCCGTTGTACTGGGCCTTCGGGGGGCACTTTTCAAGCGTTCCCTGGCACAGAAGCACCGCGACCTGTGTTTCGGCCGAGGCCTCCACGCCCATGATTTTTCCCACGGCGGCCGCGCAAGAGGCGCCGCCTACGGTGCAGGAATTAACGGGGGCTTCGCCGCGGGCGATGGCGCCGGCTAAACCGTCGCAGCCGGGATATCCGCAGGCTCCGCAGTTCGCTCCGGGAAGAACCGAGCGCACGGCGGCTTCGGTTGGATCGGTTTCGACATGGAATACTTTCTTGAAAAAGCCCAGGAGAAAACCGAGAACAAGAGCGAGAACAAGAGAGACGACCAGGGTCGCTATGATAATTTCCATCGGTGCGGCTCCTTATTTGATCAGTCCGGCGAAACCGCCGAAGGCCATGGACAACAAACCTGCCGCCACGAAAAGGATCGGGGTTCCCTTGAGAAAGGCGGGAACCGGCGCGATCTTGATCCGTTCGCGAATTCCGGCGAGCAGAAGCAGAGAAATCAAGAATCCGGTCGCGACGCCGACCGCGTACACCAATGATTCGACAAAGCTGTACCCCTTGAGGATTACGTCGAAGGTAACCGCCAGGATCGCGCAGTTCGTCGTGATCAGCGCCAGATACACGCCCATCGAACTGTAGAGCGCCGGGGCGCTTTTCTTCAGATAGAATTCGACCAGCTGCACCAGACTGGCGATGACCAGAATAAAGGTGAGAATCTGGAGAAACTCAAGCTTGAAGGGAACGAGAACGAAATTATACAGGGGATAGGTTACCGCCGTCGCCAGCACGGTGACGAACATGACGGCAACGCCCATGCCGGTCGATTTCTTGACATCGGTAGACATGCCGATGAAGGGGCAAAGCGCGAGGAAGCGCATGAGAACGACGTTCTCGACCAGCATCGCGGTTAGGAAAATCTTCATCAAGTCGTTCATTTAGCGGCTCCCTTCTTCAAAAACACGCTCTTCAATACGGCATTCAAGGAAATGAAAAGACCGAATACGAAAAATCCTCCCGGCGCCTGGCTGAAAAAGCCGATGGAAACGGTTTCGGGAAGGAGGCGGAAGCCGAGAACGGTTCCCGCGCCCAAAAGCTCGCGAACAAAGGATATGCCGACGAGAACCCAGGTGTAGCCGACGCCCATTCCCAGGGCGTCGAAGATTACTTCGTCGATGCCCCGCTTCGACGCGAAGGATTCCACCCGGCCCATGATGATGCAGTTTACGACGATGAGCGGAATAAACACGCCCATCGCCTTCGACAGCTCCGGAGTGAAGGCCTTCATGCAAAGGTCGACGATGGTGGTGAACGACGCGATGACGATGATGAACACCGGAATGCGGATCGAATCCGGAATCAGCTTGCGGAAAAGACTGATGATGATCTCGCTCATCAGAAGAACGAAGGTCATGGCAAGTCCCATTCCGATGCCGTTCGCTATCGATGTCGTAACGGCCAGCGAGGAACAGAGCCCGATCATCAACGCGAGAAGGGGGTTTTTCTTGATCAGACCGTTGGTAAATAAACTCAGATATTTCTTCATCATGAAACTCCCTTATTCCTGTTCCGGGATGACGTTCAGAATGAACGGATCCTCGGCGAACGAGGCGGCTTTTCCGCCGTGCGCAGAACGGAGATACCGGCTGCCTTCATAGGCCGCGATTTTCAGCATGTTCGCGACGCCCTGGGTGGAGATCGTAGCCCCGGAAATCGAATCGATGTCTCCTTCGGGGACGGAAGGCTTCACCAGATACGCGTCTGCGACGGACTTGCCGGCGAACAGCGAATAAAAATCGGGACTCAGCATTTCCTTTCCGTAATTCGCGGAATCGGTGGTAGCGAGAACGCGCAGTCCCGCAAGGGTCGCGTCCGGCAATACGCCGACCAGCAGGGTCGAGGCCTTGTAGGTTTGACCCTTCGCCACGATTCCCACTCCGGCGGCCGAACCGTCCGAGGAGCGGGCAAGCCAGGCTTCGCTCAACACCACGGAGCGTTCCACGGAGTTTGCGATGGCGTCGGAGGGAAGCTGTTCAAACGAGCATTCGGGGAAGAGTTCCGCGAGACCCGCCTCAAGGGTGAAGGGCGCGAGCTCGGCTACAACGGGAGCCGAACCGCTTCCGGCCGCGGCGCCGTGGTTTTTCGCCAGGTAGTCGCCGGCCTGCCAGGCGGCTGCCTTGATGATGGCGGCGACAGCCTTGGAAGAGATTGTCGCGCCCGAGATCGCGGTTACGTCGGCGCCTGTTTTAAACTCGTCGTCGATCTTCTTTCCGAAGAACTGATCGATGAACGGGGATTCGGCGGTTTTCGTGCCGAGTCCGGGGGTATCCGTGTTCGCGGTGAACTGAACCTTCGTTACGGTCCTGTTCATATCGACGGCGACCAGGAGGGTGGACGATTTATACGTCGGTCCGGTCGCCTGGACGATCATGCCGATCGGGGCGTCGCCCGATACGGCGACGAAGGCGCGGTCGAAACCGATAGAGCCGGCGGGTCCGCCGAACTCGGAGGAAACATCGGTAAAATCCGACGCTTCGGGAAAGAGAACCTTGAGGGCGCCCTTCACTTCGTTCGCGGCGGAGGCTTCGATGATCGGAGCGGTCGCGTTGTATACGAAGGCGAGCCCTACGCAGGCGACTACCGCGTAGGCGGCAAGCGTCAGGGATAATTTAAACATCGTTTTCATTTTACGGCCTTCTCCTTCTTCGCGGGCTTCACCCATCCGTATTTCTTCGGAATAATCCGGTTAAGGAAGGGGGTGAGCGCGTTCATGATGAGGATGCTGAACATGACGCCTTCGGGGTATCCGCCGAATACGCGAATCAGGGCGGTTATCAGGCCGCAGCCGAAGCCGAACACGAGCCGCCCCAGAGGAGTCACCGGGCTGGTCGCGTAGTCGGTCGCCATGAACACGGCGCCGAACAGAAGTCCGCCGGTCAACACGGTGAGCAGGGGGTCGATGCCCGCGATCCAGGTAACCGCAACCGCGGTCGCGACCATGGCGACCGGAGCGCGCCAGTCGATCACCTTCGCCGCGATCAGAACGACGGCGGCAATGAGGATCAGGAAAATTCCGGATTCGCCGATGCAGCCGGCTCTCTGGCCGAGGAAGAGATTAAGATAGAGGTCTCCTTCGGAGAAAAAGCCGGTTCTCTGCGCGATCTGTCCGGCTGAAAGCACGACGCCGTCTACCGGCTTGATCACGGAAAGCGGGGTGGCTGTGCTGATCGCGTCCGCGACGAAGGGTGCGCTCCAGGTGGTCAGCGGGGTCGCGAAACTCACGAGGAGAAAGGCCCGTCCGGTAAGCGCCGGATTGAACACGTTCGCTCCCAGGCCTCCGAAGAATTCCTTTGCGACGACAATGGCGAAAAAGGCTCCGAGCACGGTCATCCACACGGGAGTCGCGGGAGGAAGGATCAGGGCGAGAAGGAGTCCGGTGATGACGGCGGAAAAATCGCCCACGCGGATGTCCTGCTTCGTCAGCTTCCGGAAGAGCGCCTCGAAGGCGACGCAGGAAACCACGGAAGCAAGAATCGTAACAAGAGCCGGAAGGCCGAACAGCCAGACGCCGTAGAGCGCGAGCGGCAGAAGGACCGCCACGACCGCGAACATCACGTGCCGGGTCGAAATCGGGCTTGCGTAATGCGGACTGGAGGAAAGATATATTTCGTTTTTATCGGATTCGCCCATCACTTGGCTCCTTTCGTATCAGTACCGGCGGCGGCCTTCTTGGCGGCCTGCTTCGCCATCTCGGTGCGGACCATCAGCTTGCCGATGCGGAAATGCTGGACCAGCTTGACGCGGGCGGGGCACACATAGGCGCAGGTTCCGCACTCGACGCAGTCCATGAGGCCGCATCGCTTCGCTTCTTCCAGGTTTCCGGCCTTCACAGCGCGTGCGATGAGCACCGGAGCGAGCCGGCAGCTGCACACGCTGATGCATCTGCCGCAGCCGATGCAGGGATCTTCGTCCACGAGCGCGGTTTCTTTGGCGGTCAGGAAGAGCACGCCGGAGGTATTTTTCTGAACCGGGAAGCTCGCGCTTTTCATGGCGAAACCCATCATCGGACCGCCGGAAATGATCTTCGCGACCCCGGGATTCAATGTTACGACTTCGGGGATGAGATCTCCCACCAGGGTTCCGATGGGCACGAGTATGTTTTTCGGCGTAGCGCAGGCTCCGCCGGATATGGTAAGGCCGCGCTCGATAAGGGGCTTTCCTTCACGGAAGGCCTCTGAGAGGGCTTTCAGTGTGCCAACATTCTGAACCACGCAGCCGGCCGCGGAGGGCAAACCGCCGGACGGCACTTCCCTGCCGGTAACGGCCTTGATGAGCATCTTTTCGCCGCCCTGGGGATATTTCGTCTTGCAAAGCGCGACGGAAATTTTGCAGGCGCCGGGCCCGACGGGATTCTCCCTGAGCTTGGCAGCGGCCGCTTCAAGAACCGGCACCAGATCGGCCTTATTTTCCTCGAGAACGATGATTCCCTCGGCGGCTCCGGTAATATGCATTGCGATCGCGACCCCGTCGACGACTTTAGCAGCGTCTTCTTCCATTATACGGGCGTCTATCGTGAGATACGGTTCGCACTCGGCTCCGTTAGCCAGAAGGTAGTCGATCTTTGCGCCCTTCGGCGGATTGAGTTTTACATGAGTCGGGAACGAAGCTCCTCCCATGCCGACCAATCCGGCTTCGCGGACTCTCGCCAGAGACTCTTCCCGCGTCGCGGTGAAAGGATCAAGGGGAGAAAGGAAGGCAGTCCTGTCCGAACCGTCGGCTTCTATGACGATGCAGGGCACATCCACGTTTCCTGTTACAAGATGCGTCTCGATTTTTTTCACCGTTCCCGCGACCGAGGCGTGAACAGGCGCCGACATGAACGCGTCGGACTCCGCGATCTTCTGACCGCGCGCAACGCTGTCTCCAACGGAAACGAGCGGTTTGTTAGGCGCGCCGCCCTGGGTTACGGGAATCCACACCAACTTTGTGGACGGGAACCGGGCTTCTACGGGAAGATTCCTGGTCGCGTCTTTTCGCTCCGGCGGGTGAATCCCGCCTTTGAAGGATTTGATACTCATACGCAGATACTATCTTCCGGTACACCCATGAGTCAATACAAAATCGATACATATCGTGCTTTTTTTACCCAATAAAATACGAGATATAATTGTATAGTCAGAGGCTCCGCGTAACGATACTATGTAAATACGTGTTTAAAAAATACAACTATTTGCAGCTGCACGTCTGAATACAGAGGAGGACCCTCATGAATCTGAAAAAGAGAGCCGGAATCGTGCTGATTCTGGCCGTCTTGAACGCAAGCGTCTTTGCGTATAATCCCCCCGCTGTCGGAGAATCCGCATCGGCCTTTCTATCGCCCGACCAGCTCGGCGGCTCTTCGAGCGCTGCCGGAAGCGGACTGGGAGCCGTTCTCCCCGGAGAACTCGCGGCGAACCCGGCTCTGGGAGCCGGCGAACAGAGGATCATCCTTGACGCGTCATACGGAGCCCTTTTCGGCACCGAGGACGACACGGGTCTCGGACACTTCATCAATATGGGAGGGCTCTACCCCACCCGCTGGGCGGTTTTCGGCGGAAGCCTTAACTTCCTGACCTCGCCCTTCGACACCGCACCCCTCGGCACGGCCGCAACCATGCGGGCCTCCGTTTCCAAAGACCTCACCGACCGCTTCTGGATCGGCGCGGGGCTTTCCGGAAGCTACGGCACCGGCTGGGGAGTATCGGGCGACCTGGGAGCCCTTCTGAACCTGGGCGACGTCTCCTTCATGAAAGACGCCAGAATCGGCGGAAGCGTCACCGGCCTCGGCCGCCCCTTCACCACCGATTCGCAGGGAATCGCGGGCGGAAACGCGGGAGCATATCCTTCAATGTTCACTCCCCGCGTTGGATACGCCGCGACCCTTTTCGGAAATGAATCGTTAGCGCTCGGAGCCTCCGCCGACCTCGCCTTCCCGACCTTCCAGAACATGGTCTTCGACGCCGCTGTTCAGGGAGTAATCAAAAACCTCGTAACAATCCGCACAGGATGGAATTTCAACCTCCAGGAAACGATGAACGACCGGCCGATCAACCTTCCGTCGGCCTCCGTCGGCGTAAAGCTCGCCCTGGATTCGCCGGACAAGGACTCCTTCCTCGCACGCCACGGCTGGGGCAGGAGCGAATGGACCCCGACCGCCGCCTTCAGGTCTCTCGGCTACGGAGTATACGCGACGGGAACCGGCGTCAACATGCGGCTCGGCATGGCCGATACACAGCCGCCTGAGATAACGGTCGACTATCCCGAACCCGTCTACATTTCGCCGAACAACGACGGAACCAAGGACGAACTCCTCGTGCCCGTCTCCATAACGGACGCGCGCTACATTCTCGGCTGGGCCTTCGTCATCGAAAACGAAAAAGGCGAAGTAGTCAGAACCATCGCCAACAAGGAAGTCCGCACCGAAATGCAGGACATCAAGTCCTTCTGGAAGCTGTTAACCAAGGTCAAAGCGGGAATCCCCCTGCCGGAAAACCTCCGCTGGGACGGCATCATGGATTCCGGAGAAACAGCTCCCGACGGAACCTACTTCTTCCATGTAACCGCTATAGACGATAACGACAATCAGGCGGCAACGGACAAATTCACCGTCTATCTCGACAACACCCTGCCTGTCGTTTCCGCTATCCCGCCCTCCGGCGGCAACGCGATGATTTTCAGCCCGGACGGAGACGGCAACAAGGACGGCTTCCTCGTCAAGCAGACAGGATCTGTCGAAGATCTCTGGAAGGCGGAAGTCCTCAACTCCGCCGGCATGGTCGTTCGCACCATCGACACCCGTTCTGCGGCTCCGGCGGACTTCCTCTGGGACGGAAAGAGCGACTCGCTCTCCATCGTGCCGGACGGCGTGTATTCCTACCGAATCGCGACGACGGACCGCGCGGGCAACTCCGCGAACGCCTCGGTGAACAACATCATCGTGGACACCGAAAAGCCGTCGATCAACGTCAGCATCGACATCAACGCCTTCTCTCCCAACGGCGACGGAGTGCGCGACACCGTCCTGCTTACCCCGAGCATCCCGGTTCTTACCGGACTGATCGGTTGGGACGTTTCAATCGTTTCCAGAACCGGCGCCGAAGTGCGCCGCTACAGCGGCTCGGGAGCGGCCAAGCCGATCCCCTACGACGGCTTGAACGCCGAAGGCTCGCCCGCCGCCGAAGCCGACTACCAGGCCGTAATCCGGGCCCGCTACGTCAACGGCCACGCGCCTGAAGCCCGCTCGCCCTTCTTCAACCTCGACGTCACCGCGCCCGAATCGAGCGTGCGATCGTCTCTCGCAATCTTCTCGCCCGTCGGCGACGGAAAGCTCGACACCGTAACCTTCGCCCAGCAGGCTTCGACCGAACAGGCGTGGACCGGAGCGGTATTCGCCCTCGACGCCGAGGGAAATCCCGCCGGCAAGGCGGTTAAAACCGTACAGCTCGGCTCGTCTCCCGCGGCGACCCTCGTTTGGGACGGACGCGACGACGCGGGAAAACTCGCCCCGGACGGCCGCTACGGCTACCGCATCTCGAGCACAGACCGCGCGGGAAACACGGGAATCTCCAACCTCGCGGCGGTCGAGCTGAACACTGAAAAAGCAGACCTCATCCTCCAGGCGAGCCTCGCGGCCTTCTCCCCGAACGGAGACGGCGTGAAAGACTCTATCGCCTTCACCCCCGTCATCAAGGCGACGACCGCGGTTTCTGCGTACGCGCTGACAGTCAGCGACGCCTCGGGAAAAACCGTGAAAACCTTCTCCGGAAAGGGCAAGGTTCCCGCCTCCTTCTTGTGGAACGGAATCGCCGACCCGGCAGAAGGCGAAACGACCGGAACCCGCGCCGCGGACGGAATCTACCGCGCGGCTCTCGCGGTGACCCTCGTCAACCAGCAGGAATCCCGCTCACAGGCTCCCGATTTCGAGATCGACACGAAGTTCCCGACCATCGAAATATCGGCCCCCTACCTCCTCCTTTCTCCCAACGGAGACGGAAAGAGGGACGACCTCCCCGTCACCCAGCGTTCATCCGACGAAGAACTGTGGACGGGAGCCGTCCTCGCGAAAGACAAATCTCAAGTACGGACATGGACATGGAACGGCAGCGCAGCGTCCTTCGTTTGGGACGCCGCGGATAATTCGGGCAACCGCCTGCCGGACGGAACCTACTCGTACACGGTCTCCAGCGAAGACAAGGCCGGAAACCGCACGACGCAGACATTGTCGGGCATCGTGCTGGACGCACGCGTTCCCAAAGCCTTCCTCACCGCCGAACTCCCGGCCTTCTCGCCCAACAGCGACGGAATCAAGGACGCGCAGAAGTTCGCCGTCGTAACCAGCGTTCCGGACGGCCTTGAATCCTGGAACCTCTCCATCAAGCAGGAAGGCTCCGCCTCTGCCGTAAAGACCTGGTCTTCCGCGGACTCCGCCGTGCTTCCCGCCTCGATCACCTGGGACGGAACAGACGCCGCAGGCAACATCGCCCACGGCCGCTACATCGCGGAACTCGTCCTCGCGTGGACCAAGGGCGACCGCGTCTCTGCGGCAACCCCGGCCTTCCTCGTAAACGCGAAGGCTCCGGCTCTCGGAGTGCGCCTCGCGCCGAAATACTTCAGCCCGGACAACGACGGCCTCGAAGACGAACTGTTCATCAACCTGACCGCCGAGTCCGCCTCCGAGTTCGCGGACTGGTCCTTCGAAATCCGCGAGCCTGCGGGAACCAACGGCAACGTGTTCTGGAAAACCGGCGGAAACGGAAAGATCGCCGACCGCATCATCTGGGACGGCCGCTCGCTCAAGGGAGAGCTCGTCCAGGCGGCGACCGACTATCCGTTCACCTTTACCGTGAAGGACGACCTCGGCATGACCAGCGTGGTGCGCGGCTACATCCCTGTCGACGTCATGGTCATCCGCGACGGCGACAAGCTCAAGATCGCCGTTCCCTCGATCATCTTCCGCGAGAACGCGGCCGACTTCAACGGCCTGGCCTCCGAGGTCGTGGACAAGAACGTGCAGGTGCTCCGCCGAATCGCGGAAATCCTGAACAAGTTCAAGGACTACAAGGTTCAGGTCGAAGGCCACGCAAACAACGTGACCGGCACCCAAAAGGAAGAGGATTCCGAGCTCATCCCGCTGTCCCTCCAGAGAGCGGACGCGGTGAGAACCTTCCTCATCCAGAACGGAGTCGACGAAACCCGCCTTTCCTCCATCGGAATGGGAGGAACCAGGCCGGTGGCCAAACGGAACGACCGCGAAAACTGGTGGAAAAACCGCCGGGTAGAGTTCATTCTCATCAAATAAAAAAAAGCGGGAAGGAAACCTTTCAATAAAGGCTTTCCTTCCCGCGCCCATCCTTCCAAAAAAAAAAACGGCGGCGCCCTCCCTATCGAGAAAGCGCCGCCGTTTTTTTATACCCGTCCCTATTTCCGCGCTACGAGCACCATGGTGCGGGCTTTTTCGTTATAGGGAGAAAAATCGAAGTCCCCGTAAATTTCAACGGAAGCGAATCCCGAAGCCATGAGAAGACGCTTCAATTCGACGGCGGAATACAGCCGTTGCACGAAGGAGTGGTCGATTTTCCGGCCCTCTTCGTCGATGAGCATCCACCGTGAACGCAATCCCTCCCAGGCACCCACTACTTCGAACTGGGTGAGCACGGTGAATCCGCCGCGTTCGAACCATTCGCCCTCGGTGAAGTCCCGAACGGCGATCTCCCTGCCCGTCATCTCCAGAATGAACCATCCGCCGGTCTTCACCGAAGCGGCTATGTTTTTCAGTATCTGCAGGTCCTCTTCTATCGTGTCGCAATAGCCGAAGCTCGTGTACAGGCTCACGGCGGCGTCGAAGGCTTCAGGGCGCACATAGGTCCGCAGGTCCGCCTGCTCGAGATCGAGAGACACGCCCTCGTCCTCGGCCGAATCATGGGCAGCGTTCAAAAACGGGCGAATAAGATCCACTCCGGTGACCCGGGCTCCGCGCGAAGCGAGCTCGACGGCGATGCGGCCGGGACCGCAGCCGGCGTCGAGAATGGCGGGCCCTTCGGGAAAAGAGGAGGAAGGAGACCCGATGATCCTGAGAACCCCTTCGGCGACCGCGGGAGCCTCGGCCCACCTCTGCGCGTCGAAAAGAACCGGCGCGTACTGGGCCCAGAACGATTCGCTCTCAAACCAATCCGTTTTCTTCTGTGTCATCCCGTCCTCCTGATGAGTCTTTTTTATTTCCAATCGCAATAGTACACCGGAAAGCGGGAATAATAAACGGTATTGCAACGGAGACTCAATAGGAGTACACTTATTTGATACGGCGGACGTTCAAGACCGCCTTTCTTTTTTTTATCCGTCTATTCGCAACGAAAAACATATATTTCAGGAGATTTTTATGGTCATTCTCACACTCAACTGCGGCAGTTCCTCGGCCAAGTATCAGGTATTCGACTGGGAAAACCGCGATGTCATCGCTTCAGGCGTTGTCGAACGGGTAACCCAGGAAGGCGGTTCCATCACCCATAACGCCAAGGGCAAGAGCGAATACAAGATGAACCACGAGTGCCCCAACCACACCATCGCGGTCGAGCTCATCATCCGCACACTCACCGATCCCGAAGTCGGGGTCATCAGCGACATGAACGTCATCAAGGCTGTCGGACACCGCGTTCTCCACGGCGGAAACAAGTTCACCAAATCGGTCGTCGTCACTCCGGAAATTCTGGACACCTTCAGGGAAGTGCAGGATCTCGGACCCTTGCACAATCCCGCGAACATCATGGGAATCGAAGCCGCGCAGAAAGTGCTGCCGAACGTTCCGCACTGCGCGGTCATGGATACCGCCTGGCACCAGACCATGCCGGACACCAGCTTCATGTACGCCGTTCCCTACGAGTGGTACGAAAACTACGCGGTCCGCCGCTACGGCTTCCACGGAACCAGCTTCCTCTACACCGCCAAGCGCGCCTCCGTCATTCTGGGCAAAAAGCCCGCGGACACGAACGTCATCATCGCCCACATCGGCAACGGCGCCTCCATGTGCTGCGTGAAAAACGGCCAGTGCTTCGACACCTCGATGGGCATCACCCCACTCGAAGGCCTCGTCATGGGAACCCGTTCCGGCGACTGCGATCCGGCCCTTGCCTTCTACATGATGAGAAAAACAGGCATGACGGTACAGGACGTCGATACCGCCTTGAACAAGAAATCCGGCCTTCTCGGAATCTCCGGGAAATACGTCGACCGCCGCGACATCAGCAAGGCGATGGAAGAAGGCGACAAGCGCGCAGAGCTTGCCTTCAAGATGGAAACCTACCGCCTGCGCAAATACATCGGAAGCTATATCGCCGCGATGGGTCAAAAGCCGGATGCCCTCGTGTTCACCGCCGGAGTCGGGGAATTCCACGCTGGCGTGCGCGCGGAAGTCTGCGCCGGGCTCGAACACCTCGGCATCAAGCTCGATCCGGCTAAAAACGCGATCGCCCGCACCAGAAATGCGGAAACCTGCATCAGCGCCGACGATTCCGCCATCAAGATTTTCGTCATCCCCACGGACGAAGAACTCGTCATGACGGAAGACGCCTACGCGCTCATGAAGGGCTCCTACGACGTGCACACCAAGTTCACGTACTCGTTCCAGTCCAAAGACTATGTGAACAAGGCGCGGGCCGAAGGCCTCAAGAAAGATATCGAGAAAAACCCCGAGCTGGCCAAAATCGTGGCTACAGCTCCGAAGTAAGGCTGATTGAATAAAGGGCGGCTTATGAGGATAGCGGGAATCGGAAACGCGTTGCTCGATCTCTTCTGGTTCCCGGACACGGAAGCCGCCCCGGTTCTCGGACTGCACCCGAACAGCACGGTTCACACCGATCCGGACAGGATGGACGAACTGCTGCTCGGCGTGCCGGCGCCCATACAGGTTTCCGGAGGATCAGCCGCCAACGCCCTGAAGGCCGCAAGCCTCCTCGGCGAAGACTGCGTCTTCTTCGGCTGCCTGGGCAGCTTCGAACGGGAATACGATCCCTGGGCGAAAGCGTTTCTCGCCGACCTCTCCGACTACGGCGTCAGGGCCGTGTGCGAAGGAAGAGGGTCTCAAACAGGGCGCTGCCTGGTCATCAACATGCCCGGCCGCCTCGCCTCGATCGCCTGCGCCCCCGGCGCCGCTCCTTCCTTCAGGCTTCATCAAATCGATCGCGATCAATACAAGCAGGCTGACTGGGTATTCATCGACGGGCAGGTACTCAGAAACGAAGCGTTCTTCGATTCAGTCGTCCGGGATTGCCGGGCTGCCGGAATCAAGATCGCCGTAGACGCGGCTTCGCGGATGCTCGCTCATGAGCATGCTCACGCCTTCAGAAAGCTTCTCGCCGGCGGAAACGCTGTCGTTTTCGCGAATGAAGACGAAGCTACGGCTCTCGCAGGTTCGCTCGCGGATATCATTCCCGGCATACCGCGGGTTCCGGACCGGGACGCTCTGGTGCATACGGTTTTTTCCTGTCTGACGCGCGAAAGCGGAAGCCGGGAAGACGAAACCAACGCCCTTCCCTGCATTGTGGAAAAGCGCGGAGAAAAGGGAGCGCGCGCATGGTCGAACGGAGAGGTCTACGAAGCGGCGGCCCCGGTCATCCACTGGCCGCTGGACGAAACCGCGGCGGGAGACACCTTCGAGGGAGCATGGCTCTCCGCGATCGGCGCGGGCCTTTCCATGCAACAGGCGCTCGAGTTTTCAAACCGGGCTGCCGTTCTCGCGCTCGGGGTTCCGGGAAGCAGGCTCGACAAAGACGCTTTCCGTCGTCTCAAAGAGGAGCGCCCCGCGCCGGAAGCGAGATCCAGGTGACTCGCTGCGATTCCCCAGGGCAAAAACGCTAGGTTGCGGATTCGTTCCCGAACGGCCGCGCCAGAATTCCCGCGGCGACTTCCGCTGACTTTTCCCTTCCGCATATAATCCCGATCAATTCGAGCGAAAACTCCTCGGCGGCTCCGGGTCCCCGGGCAGTAGTAAGATTTCCGTCGGTAACCACCCTCGCACCGGAAGGGCGCACGTCCAGACTACCCTCGCAGCCGGGATAGCAGGTCCAGATTCTGCCGGACAGGTGTCCCCACGCGCCGAGCACGACTGCCGGCGCGGCGCAAATCGCGCCCACGTGCTTTTTTGCCGCGAAAAAACGGGCGGTAAAATCGCGCAGCGACACGGAAGACGCGAGATTTTCCGCTCCCTTCATCCCGCCGGGAAACACGATAAGATCGGGAAAGGGGGCGCTCTTCAGCGAATCCAGGCTCGCGTCGCATACGATCGAAACCTGATGGGATGAACGCACAGTAATTCCGGTAACGCCGACAGCCACTGTTTCGATGCCGGCCCTTCTCAGGTAGTCGATGGGCGTTACTGCCTCTACGTCTTCGAACCCGTCGGCCAAGAACACGTACGCGCTTTTCATGCTTTCCCCTTTCACCAAACAGATTTTCTACATTATAATGCTACTATATGAAACAAGTATTGTTAATAGACGAATCTTCGGTATTCCGGGATTATATAAAAGATAAACTCGCTTCCAGGCACGTACAGGTGGATATCGGCGTCGGCCAGCTCGACAGCCTCTCGAAGATGAGATCCATCCTTCCCGATCTGGTGATCCTCGATTTTAATCCGAACCGCAGCTTTGTTTTCGATCTTCTGGACGCGAAAAAAAGCGATCCGAACGCCCGCGACATTCCCGTCATTCTGTTGGCTCAACGCCTCTCGAAACATGAAATATCCCGGATCGCCTCCTACGGCATCAAAACGGTCATCCCGAAGCCGCTGAAGATCGACCAGCTCTTCTCCGCCGTTTCGAAAATAATAAAGCTCGATTTCGAAATCGACGCCACTCCCTGCATCCTGGAAGCCCACGTCAACGACAATATCCTCTTCATCGAAATCGCCCAGGGCTTGAACCGCGAAAAAATCGATCTCCTCAAATACAAAATCCGCGAGCTCATCGATTTATACAACCTCACCTTTCCCAAAATTCTCGTCATGATGACGGACATGTCGCTTTCCTTCGTAGACGGTCCCAACCTCGAACAGCTGATGAACAGCATCACGGCCGACGCCCGCGTTAAGAACAAAAACGTTAAAATTCTGACGCTCGACAATTTTACCCGCGAATTCATTTCGGGAGATAAAAACTTCGACGAGATTCAGATCGTAACCGATCTTTCCAAGGCCCTCGATTCTCTGCTCAAGGATGTCAACCAACTTGAGGACACAACCACCCTCATCAGCGAACACCTGCTCACCGCAACGGGCTCGCCGGAAAACCGTTCGTCCCTCGAAATGCGCTTCAAATCCGAACTGGAAACCCTGAAAGAGGCCGGCCAGCAAATCAGAATCGCAGTGATAGACGACGACGTAGTCATCAGAACAATTCTGGAAAAAACGTTCATGAGCCTCCAGGCCTCCGTAGATAAATTCGAATCGGGAATCAAATTCATTAACGCCCTGCATCCTTCGGCCTACGACCTCGTATTCCTCGATCTCATGATGCCGGAAATGAACGGCTTCGAGGTGTTGATGAAAATGAAACAGATGGACATCGATATCCCGGTCATCGTGCTTTCTGCGATCAGCCAGAGAGAGGCGGTGCTGAAAGTGTTGTCGGCCGGGGTAAAGAGCTACATGATAAAGCCGCTCAAGCCGGACGCCATTCTGACAAAGGCTATCGAAGTCCTTCAGGAGAGCGTATAGCATGGCGCGCTCCTTCGAGAACGCGGCGGAATATCTCGCCTCGGCGCGTATCCCTGTTCTGGTTTTGGATTCCAGGGGAATCCCCCTCGAATGGAACGCCGCGGCGGAAGAAACGTTTCCCCTCCTTCCCGGCAAGCCGGGGGAGCCCCTGTCGCGCTTCGTCACCGCGCAGGATTCGGAAGTAGATGAAATACGCTTCAGCCGCCTGCTTTCCGACGAAAGCCCGTTTTTCGTCTACGACTTCAGCCTTCCGGGCCCGCAAAACGGCATCCAATGGTTCAAGCTCCTGGCGAACCGCCAGCAAAACGGCGAGTACCTGGTTTTCATCGACGACATCAACCGTCAAAAGCAAAAAGAATCGCATCTCGTCCAGGCTAAACAGGACGCTGAAAAAGCGAGCGTCACTCGCAGCCAGTTTCTCGCCAACGTCAGCCATGAAATCCGCACGCCGATCCAGACCATCATCGGCATGATGGAGCTCCTTGGAGACACCAAGCTCGACGAGGAACAGACGGAATACGTCAGGCAGGTCCGCTTCAGCGCAGACGTCATGCTCACCCTCGTTAACGATTTGCTCGACATCACGAAGGCCGAAGCAGGCCAGATGAAGATCGAAAACATCGACTTCGTCCTCTCGGATACTATTGAACGCTCCGTCGACCTGGTCTCCATGGAAGCCCATAAAAAAGGCCTGGAAATCTGCATCGACATAGATCCCGGCATACCCCTGTGGGTCATCGGAGATCCGAACCGGCTCCAGCAGGTAATACTTAACCTGGTTAAAAACGCGGTCAAGTTCACCGCGTCCGGGCAAGTCGTAGTTCATGCGGAGCTGCGGAAAAACCGCGGCGAAGCCCTTCTTCCCGGAACCCCGGAGGAGATGGTGCATCTGGAAGTAATCGATTCAGGAATCGGCATCAGCGAACAGGCCCGTGCGAATCTGTTCACGCAATTTTATCAGGCGGATTCCTCGACGACGCGAAAATACGGGGGAACAGGCCTCGGCCTTGCCATATCAAAAACCATCGTAGACTTGATGGAAGGACGCATCGGCATCAGGGGAAACCCGACCGGAGGATCAGTATTCTGGTTCGAAATTCCTCTTGTCCGCTCCGCAAAACCGGAACCCGAGAAAAAGCTTCCCCAGGACACGAAGGTCCGATTCCTCCTGGTCGACGACAACGTCCAGTCTCGTTCCATATTGGCAAGAATGCTCGTCGCGCTCGGATTCAAGGACATCACGCTCGCCTCCAACGGAAAGCAGGCGCTTGAACAGCTCCATGCCGCCAGGCAGGCGCAAAAAGCATTCGACATCGTTTTCATCGACATGATCATGCCGGAAATGGACGGATGGCGGCTTGCGGCGGAAATCAACCGCAACAGAGACATCAATCAGGCGCGGCTCTACCTCATGGTCCCGGAAGGCAGCTTCGGAGCCGAAGCGAAGATGAAACTTCTCAAATGGTTCAACGGCTATCTCTACAAGCCGGTGAAGCGCCGCATGCTCGAAGAGCTTCTGCGGGAGCACTGGCAGCCGAGCATCGATCTTGAGGTGGTGGACGACCTTGAGAATCCGGAAAATCTGGAAGAAATTTCCGGAGACGACGATGAAGCAGAACCAACAGAACAAGCGCAAGCCTCCTCGCCGGCAGGAGCGCCCAAAACCTTGCTCGCCCGGGCTGCCGAAATAGTCAAAAAGACGTCGGGAATGGAAGGCGGATCGGGAACTCAGGATTCGGTCGATCCAAATCTTCCGGGCAAGGGACTCACCATACTGGTCGTCGAAGATCACCCGGTAAACAGAAAGCTTCTTTCCATCTTCCTGGAAAAAGCGGGAGCCGTCGTAGTTCCGGCGGAGGACGGCCTCGAAGCGACGGAAATGATCGCGAAATTATCCATAGATCTTGTGTTCATGGATATACAGATGCCGCGGATGAACGGCTACGAAGCAAGCGAATGGATGAGAGAAAAAGGCTACGACATACCGATCATTGCCTGCACCGCGAGCGCTCAACCGAACGAAAAAGAGCAATGCATCGCCTGCGGCATGACGGATATTCTGCCGAAGCCCTACAGAAGACAGGATGTGCTCGACTTGCTGCACGCGTTGAAAGACGCAAAGGAGAAAGTTCCTATGACGGCGGAACCTGCGGAAACATTCAACCGGGATCTCTTTTTCGACATAGTCGGAGGGGATATGGAAACGGGCGAGATATTGCTCAGGGAATATCTTTCGCAAACGGAAATGCATCTGAAAATCATGCAAGAAGATCTTGCGGCCCTGGCTCGGGATCCCTTAAGAAAAACAGCGCATCTTATCAAGGGCAGCTCGCTCAACATCACGGCGCAAAAACTCGCCGCGGCGGCTCAAACCGTGGAACTCGGCGCGGAGACGCTGTCGCCCGACCAGCTCAAAACCGCGGTAGACAAGATGACTGCAGAGTTTTCATCCCTGAAAGAAGCTCTGAAAACAGAATATCCGTCATGAAGAGAATTGCGAGCTACCATGTCCACACGACCTGGTGCGACGGGCATGATTCGCCTGAAGCGATGGTCAGGGCTGCGATAGAACAGAATATGACGGATATCGGATTCAGCGCGCATGCGATGTGGCCCTTCGCGAGCGAATGGCATCTTTCGCCCGCGAGCTACGGCGATTACGCCGCCGAAATACGGTCGCTCAAAGAAAAATACGGCGCTGAAATCAGGATTTCGCGCGGTTTTGAAGCCGATTATCTCGAAGGCGCGTCGGCACCGGACCGCGCGACGTATTCGCCCTTTTCCCCCGACTATCTGATCGGTTCGGTCCATTATGTGCCCGCTCCCGCGGTCTTCGGAAAAAAAAGCAAAAAGGTCGAGCCCTGGTGCGTCGACGCGCCGGCCGCTGAAGTCGCCCGCGGGCTGGAACGGGCGTTCGGCGGAGACGCAAAAAAAGCGGTGAGCGCGTATTGGGGCCGTGTACGGGAAATGATAGAGGGCGCCGATTTCGATATCATCGGCCATATCGATATTCCCCGAAAACGAAACGGGGAACTTCGTTTTTTCTCGGAAACCGAATCCTGGTACCGCAGGGAAATTAAAAATACCGTCAAGGCAGCCGCCCACAGCGGTAAAATCATGGAAATAAACACGGGAGCCATCGCCCGCGGCATACGGGATATGATATATCCCTCGCTTGAGTTCCTGAATCTCGCCTTCGAAGCAGGCGTCCCGATCACGATTAACTCGGACTCGCATGCAACCGATTCTCTGCTCTGCGCCTACGATCAGGCAAGGCTCCTTGCGTTTAATGCCGGCTACCGGTCAGCATCCTTTTTGGATGACTGCGGCTGGACAAGTGCGCCGCTGGATTCGGCTCTGGCCGACTAAATAGATAAGCTGTTCGAAAAAAAAAGTCCGGCATGTCGGCCGGACTTTTGTTCTACTCTCAGGCTTGCAGAATCAGCGGTTTCTGCGTTCATCCGCGCTTTGGCATTCGATGCACAACAGGGCATAGGGAATCGCTTCCAGCCGCTCGCGGGGGATCTTCTTTCCGCACTTCATGCATACGCCGTATTTGCCCTGTTCGATTCTGCTGATGGCAGAATCGATCAGCCTCATGCGCTTCATATCCTTGGATCCAATTGTTTCAAGCATTTTCCGGTCGTTATCATCAGAAGCAATATCTGCAAAATCCTTAGGATCCATTTCTTCAACTATGGCCCGGAAATCTTCATTATTCGCAATAAGCGTATCGATTATTTCTTTTTTTAAAGCAAACAGTGCGTCCTTCATCTGTTCTGCGAATTCTTTTTCCATGCGCTCCACTCCAGTTGACAAAGATATAGATAGACCATAGAATTATACGAACGAAATCCGCAAAAAGCAAACTTTTTCTGACGGTTTTCTATTTTTTTTGGAGGAATTGTGGCGAAAGAAGAAGCGATAGAAGTGGAAGGAATTGTAAAAGAATCCCTTCCGAATACCATGTTCAGGGTCGAATTACAGAACGGCCATGTTATTTTAGCGCACCTGTCTGGAAAAATGCGCAAACATTACATCCGAATCGTACCCGGCGACAAGGTAAAAGTTGCGCTTTCTCCCTACGACCTCAATCGCGGAAGAATCATTTACCGCGAAAAATAAGCATTTCTTATTCGCGTAAACTGAACAGCAAATGAATCGCGCGCAGGGAGTTCATGAACCCCCTGCCGATTGCGGCTATGCAAAGAACAACGCCGAAGATTCCGAAGAAAAAAGAAAATCTGAACAACACTACGCCCATCAACAGCGTTACTACGCTCCTGAAAAGCATCTCGAAGGCATCCTTGCGCGTCCGCTCAGGCGCAGTATAATTCTGCCTGTTCGTCCATGTCCAGGACGACTGACGCCAGGCCTCGCCGGCCTGCGAACCGAAAAATTCCTCCCATGGATCTCCGCCGTTACGGCCGTAAGAGGCCGAACCGGCATCGAAACCAGAGGAACCATTAGAGTAGGCTCCCATATCGTACATGTTCTTTTTTTCCGGATCGCCCAGGACTGAGTATGCCTCGTTGATTTTTTTGAACTGATCTTCAGCGGAGGGGTTTCCCGCGTTCCTGTCAGGATGATATTTAAGAGCCATCTCCCGGAAAGCCTTTTTTATCTGATCGGGTCCGGCCTCCCGCGAAACGCCTAATATCTCGTAATAATCTGGCATTACTCTGTTTCTCCGTACATCTTACCTATAAAATACAAAAAGAACGGCGCGGTTACAAGCGCATTCTTGAAAGATCATTTGAGAATCACCCAGGTTGCCCCGCTTCCGCCGAGCTCCTTGGCCGCCGATCCGCTCTCTCCCGCATGAGGATGCTTTTCCAGAAACAAAGTCACTGTTTTTTTTAACACGGGAGCATCTCCGGAGTGAGTCCCCTTCCCGTGGATGATCAGCACTTTCTGCAGCCCTCGGCGCCTGCAATCGGCGAAAAACGCGTTAAGCCGCGACCAGGATTCTTCGCGGGTCAACCCATGAAGATCGATAACGGCCTCGGGCTTCATCGCATGCAGCTTCCGCCTTCGTTCGGCAGCCGACGGCGGCTCGTGGCCGCCGTCGAGTACCGCGTCCTTATCCACGATATCGTGGCGGCGCATCCAGGCATCCATCGGATGAACCTTCGGCAGATCTGCGTCGTCCCTGCCGGATGCCGGAGCATCACCGACTTTATTGCACTGCTGATCTTTTTTTATTCGCTTCTTGCCGTACGGACGGGAGGTTTCCTTTTCCCAGGAATCCAGAATATCTCCGAAATCGACCAACTATCTCTCCATCCGCGTATAGAACGCAAGTTCTGAAAGTGTAATCCATCCTCGAATCTTGCCGGCTGTTTCGACCTGGGCCCATGTTCCCGAGGAGGCTATTACGCGCACGGCGGTGCCCGGAGGGATAGAATCGATCAGAGAGGAGGACTGTTCCGGAACCTGCAGAAGACGACTTGAAAGCGCCACTGCCGATTCCCGACGGTCGGCAGTATATAGGTATCCGGCGAAAAAAGCGAGACCGGCGGCAACGAGAATTCCGGCATGAAAAAAGTGAATGAAGATTCTCCGGCGCACCGCTATCAAACGCAGGCAGAAACTCAAAAAAAAGAGAAGAGCCGAACAGAATACTGCGGGCCCTTTCCATGCGGCGGGAGGCACCGGCAGGCTGTCCCTCAGGGAAAGCTTTTTTTCAAGCGCGAGCCGCTCCTTGCGGATGGGCGCAGGAAATAGAGATTCATGCTCGGCTCGCCGCAGTTCGATCAAGCGGTCGATGTCTTCCGGGTTGCCCCGGTCGATGATTTGTTCCTCGCGCGTAGGGACCGAGGCGAAACCCTTGAGGATTTCGGTTGAAACCCGCTCGTCCTTTTTATCAGGCGCAGGCCGAGCCGCCGTAAAAATCGCGGAGTCGCTGATCAGTGAAACCGATTTACCGTCGGAAGTTTCCCAGCTCGCCACCGCCAGAGGAGCGTTCTGACTTCCCGGATGCAAAGGTGTCCAGCTCCAAACGCCGACTATCCGCCAGGGTTCTTCGCCGATGCCGGAAAAATCCGCCTCGTCCAGGCGGGAGATTATCGCGTTCTCGGGAGCCGGACAGTCGACAGTCCTCAGAACTCCCGCATGAATCGCTTCCAGAACAAGCACGGAGGGCTTGCCGACGGAAAAGGACGCATCCAACGGCCTCCACCGCATTCGGGCAGGAGAATCCGTTTCGTCCGGAATAGAAACGATATATATTGGAGGGAGTTCAAGGTCTTCGCTTTCTCCGCTTACGACAAAGGGGCCGAGACTGAAGGATCCCGATTCACGAGATACCCATTCTTTAAGAAAAACAGTATCCCTGCCGCGCCGCTCTTTCCTGGCGCCGATCTCCACGAACGAGTCGGGAATAAGGCCCCAGCTCATTTCCAGTCCCGAGGGTTCCTGATCCAAAACGGAGAATTCTATTTTCAGCGTCTGGCCCGTCGAAAGCTCGAATGAGGATACGAAAACATCGACTTCAAGGGAATGGAGAGTTCCAAAAGAAGCCAGGAAACCGAGTATCAATAGTCCTGAACAGAATTTCGCAGCTGATTTTCCGGCGCGTGCTTCCATGCATCTTCTTCCTTTTTTCTGATGTATTCGAAAAGAGCGTCCTGCGCCGCCGCTTCGGAATCGCTCCTGTTGACCCCCGGAGCTGAACCGGACTGGACTTTCCGCTCGGACTCCCGTTTAGAGGCGATCAATTCAAGATTGATCTTCGCGTCGAGGGCAGAAGAATCAAATTCCAGGGACTTTCTGAAAAAGGCGGCGGCCTCGGATTCCAGGCCCTTTCTCCACGCGGCGATGCCCGCCTGATACCAGACTCCGGCGGCCAAATCGGGGTCACTGGATGAATCGATCAGCGAAAGACGGCTCATCGCGGCATCGTATTCTTCCTGGGCGAGCCAGGTCGACGCGAGACCGTACGAAGCCCAGGATGAAAATTTCTCCGGGCCCGATTCAGCGACCTTCAAAAATGAAGCGGAAGCTCTCGACCAATCCCTGCGAGACCAGGCGATCGTTCCGTCTGCGATGCCGAGAATCCCTTGAAGATCTCCGCTGCAGGAGGAAAAGAGCAAAGCGGCGGCGAGCAGGGTCAAAGCGTTTATTTTTTGCACCATCGGCCTCCGGCGATCAACGCAAGCATGAACGAAACCAACGATAAGAGAATGAAAAAACCGGATCGGTTCACGGTCTTCTCCGTTTGAACCAAGCGCGACGCCGTCATACCGGATGAAGAAACGCATTCCAGGACCCGCCAGGCCGAACCTGCGTCCGTCGCCGCGGCGTAGAAACTGCCCGGAGTTCCCGAGTCGGCGAGGGAACGGAGAACCCCGGAACCCAGCGTCATGTTCTCGAATCGAGGCTCTTCAGCCGATGGCAGAACGTTGATGTAAGCGCCCTCCTCGGTGCCTATCCCGATAACGGCAAGAACAACCCCGGCGCTTCGAGCGTATGCCCCGGCGGCTGCGGCTTCCGATTCCGTTCCGTCTCCGTCGCTCAGCACGATCAGAGTGCGAGACGAAGAGCTTGCGGAGGGAAAGGAATCGACGGCAACTTTCACGCCCTGTGCGATGGAAGAGCCCGGCGCGGACAGCAGAACGGGACTGAGCGAATCGAACAAAATCGAAATCGACTGATGGTCCTCGGTGAGGGGAACAGCCAATACGGATTCTCCCCGGGAAAGAACGACTCCGCAGGAAACTCCCTCCATTTGCTGCAACAGAAGAGACGCATAACGCGATGCGTAGGCGAGTCTGTCCGGACTCAGATCCGAAGCGGTCATGCTCCGGGAAATATCCATAAGGAAGATAACCGAAGAACCTTCCTGGCGGGTCGCGACCATAGAGACTCCCCAACGGGGCCCGGCAGCGGCGGCGACAAGAAAGAACCAGGCCAGCGAATACATGATTGAGCGGATAAAAAACCTGCGGGATGCCGATTTTTCCGAAGACTCGGGTTCTTCGGATCCTCTGCCGCTGTATACGAGCGACCCTCCCGCCGATAACCGCGAATTCTCCAGAATTCGCAAGGCCGAGCGGAACCGCTTCCATCGGGAGATCGAAACAATCCAGGCAGGAAACGGAACCGCGGCGAGAAAGAGCATTTCAGGATTGGTAAAAAGGTTCATCATGCGAACGCCCCCAAAATCAATCGCCGGAATATCCATGCGAGAGCCGCCGATGCAAGGGCCAGAACGGCGCAATACCGGTCGAGCGGCTCCTCAAGGGTGCGGGACCAGGAAGCTTTCGACGGAGCAAGGGCGGATCCGATCGAAGCGAAGGCGGCGTCGAGCGCGGCAGTGTCCGAAACGGAAAAGTATTTTCCGTTTCCGCGCGCGGCAATGTCTTTAAGCGCGGATTCGTCGAAACGGGAATCGAGAAAGCCGGAATAATGCTTGCCGCTTGCAGGGTCGTCGTACTCGAGAGGAACCTGCCCGTTTGTTCCGATGCCGACGACGAAAAACGAAATAGATTCCGAAACAAAGAGCGACGCCGAGGTGCGAGGATTGATCTCGCCGGTATTATTTTCTCCGTCGGTGAACAGAATCACCGAAGCGGCGCCCGCTCTATAGCTTTGAAGATGGGCGGCCGCGACCGCAAGGCCGAGGCCCAGGGCCGTTCCGTCTCCCATTTCCCCTATCCGCAGGCTGTCGAGCCTTCGGCGGAACGAGACGTGATCGGAGGTGGGGGGAATCAGCAGAGCGGCTTCCGAACCCAATGCCGCGAGGCCGAAGGAAAAGCCGGGACGTTCCAGAACAAATTCATGAATCCGTCTCCGGGCGACATCGAGCCGCGAATCATCGGACAAATCGCGGGCAGCCATCGAAGGGCTGACATCGACTACGAAAATTGCCGCGTTCCTGGGTCCTGAATACACCGCTTCCTGTTTGAAGCGAACCGGGCCTGCTAAGGCCAGAACCGCAAAGAAAAACGCCGCCGCGATAGACGCAAACGATATCCGGTCGATGAATGAACGCAACGGCGATTTCCAGGAAAACGGAGGCGCGTTCCAATCGCCGAGCGTCAAAGAAAAGAAGAAGGGCCGAATGACGCGCATTCTTCGCAACAGAAAGTACGCAGGCAAACAGGCGAGAAGGAGAAGAGCCGCCGGATTTGAAAAGCTATACACCGGAAACCTCCTTCTCCCGAACCGAGCGGATCATAGCTTCGACCGTATCGGCGCGGTAGTCTTCTTCGGGATTGCCGAAACGCCGAAGGTCGGTCTCGGATAAAATAGAGGCCGCGTTCGAAAACCAGGGATCGTCGTCCCCCCCTGTCTGAAGCCTGATTTCCGGAGTAGAGAGGGAGTCGAAGGCGGACTCGCTGCATCCGGACTGGACGGCCAGGAATCGGCGGAATAATCGCGCAGCCGCGGCGAACCAGAGGCCTCTCGGCTGCGTTCTGATTTTTCGTTCCAGAGCGCGAAGCCCCTTCAAAGTCTGTCTTTTATTTCGCGCTCGTCGTCTCGCGCCGGAGGATTGCGCGAATCGGGGAAGCGCTTTACCGAATAGAAGATACGCCGCCAGAGCCGTCGTTAACGCGGCCGCGGCCGCGGCGTATAACATCCACACCGTGCCGGGATAGAGTTTCGGAGGACGTGCGGGAAAGGGGGGAATCCCCGGCGATTTCTCCAATAAAGAAGAAACAGTTACCGCAGGAACAGGAAGAAGCGCTCCGCCCAGATTGATGGCGGGAAACTCCAGATCTCCGGGCGTCCAGGGAACGAATCTGATCTCGACAAACAGCTTTCCGTCGGCCTTTCTGCAACGGACCGCCTTGACGGAGACCGCATCGGAGTCCGGCAAATCGGATGCCGAAATCTCATACGCGCCGTCGCTGAAGCGGGATGCGAAAGAGCCTGAATCGGAATAAGAGACCAGTGCTTCGTCTCCGATGTAAATTTCCCGGGGAACGAGCGAAACGTCTTCAAGAGAAAACAGAAATCCCGGACACAGAAAACAGAAAAGGCAAAAAACGCCGCTGGCTTTTTGTCGAGCGCTCATACCGGATCTCCTCTCGTACGCCTTCCGGAAAAGAAGCTGGAAAGCACCCGGACGGAATCCTCTTCTACTGATACGCACAGCGGAGAGGCTCCCCGCTTCAGGCAAATTCTCTCCCAGCGCTGCACCGACTCGGCGTTTTCCTTCTCCCATGCAGCGGCGAAAACAGGAGACCCGGTGGGCAGCGACGCGCGCAAGCCGCTCTCGGGATCCTGAAAAGGAAGATAGCCGGCGGAAGGCAGGGCCGAGTCCGACGGCGCTGTTATTCTGACGGCGACGACGTCGTGGCGGCGGGACAGGACGCCCAGGGGACGCTCGTATTCCGAGGTTCTAAAGTCTGAAACGATTATCACCATCGAGCGGGAGCGGAGAATTCGCGAACACCCGGCTATCGCGCCCCCGAGGGCCGATCCTTCGCGTTCGCACGCATGGTGTTCAAGCGAAGCGAGAATCGTCAATATTCTGTCTTTTCCGCCGGCCGGAGACAGGGGGACTCCCGGCTCGCCGTCGAAAACGACGAGGCCGACCGGGCTGGAATTCAATTCCGCCGCGAAGGCAAGCAGAGCCGCGACTTCCTGAGCCTTAGCCCAACGGGAACACGTTCGCGAACCCGTCTGCATCGAAAGAGATCCGTCGACGATGAGGAACACCGACATTTCCCGCTCTTCGCGGTACTGCTTTACGAAGGCCTTTCCGGTCCGGGCCGTAACGTTCCAATCGATCGAGCGGATGTCGTCGCCGCGCTCATACTCGCGCACGCTGTCGAATTCGATGCCCTGTCCCCGAAAGCAGGAGCGGAAGCTACCCGTCTTCATTCCTTCGGAAATAGACCGCGCGGATAATTTGAGAAATCGGGCTTGTTCGGCTAAACCGGTTGTATTCATGATTCAGCGCGCGTCAGGGTATGGAAACCAGAGACAAAATCCTGGCGACGATATCGTCCGAGGACAAGCCGTCTGATCCCGCCTCGTACGAAAGAACGAGCCGATGGCGAAGCACCGCGGGCGCGACTGCCTTCACGTCCTCGGGAAGCACAAAATCGCGTCCTTCGAATAAAGCTCGTATTTTTGCGCAAGAATGAAGCGCGATGCTCGCCCGGGGAGAAGCTCCGAACGAAATATACTTTTGATAATCGTCCCGGACTTTCCGTTCCTTGCGCCCTTCGGGAGAAGGGCGGGTCGCGGCGACCAGCGAAACGATGTACTGAACGATAGATTCATCGCACCGGACGGAATCGGCATCCTTTCGGATGCTATACAGGGCTTCCGGTGCGAAAACCGGATCAACGCGCGTTTTCTTCGCATCGGAGGCATTCTGAAGAGCCCCGGAAGCGGAAGCCGTCACTATGCGGGCTTCCTCCGCGAGAGTGGGATACGGCACCTGCAGCTTCAGCAGAAACCGGTCGAGCTCAGCCTCAGGCAGGGGATAGGTGCCTTCCTGTTCAATGGGGTTCTGCGTCGCCAACACAAAGAAAGGCCGGGGAAGAATATGAGAAGACTCGCCGATCGTTACCTGGCCTTCGGCCATCGCTTCCAAAAGAGCGGACTGGACCTTAGCGGGCGCGCGGTTTATTTCATCCGCCAATACGAGGTTCGCGAAAACCGGCCCTTTTCGGACTGAAAAGCCTCCGGAAGAGCCTTCATAAACAAGCGTTCCGATCAAATCGGCCGGCAAAAGATCGGGAGTGAACTGAATGCGCTTGAATGTCAAACCGGAAAGCTCTGCGAAGGTTTTCACCGCAAGGGTTTTAGCCAAACCGGGAACGCCTTCGAGCAGCACGTGCCCGCCGGCTATCCAGGCGGTGATGATTCCGTCGACCAGCGAATTCTGCCCGATTATCCGTTCAGCCATGCGCTCCCGCACCGCGTTTATTACCGCAAGGCTTTGCTCGAACTTTTTGCCTTCTTCCTTCATTTATCTTCGCTCCGTATAAAAACTGTATATTTTTTCATTTTACGCGGGTTAGCTGACATTGACAACCGGCAACCCGGCATTGTATACGATAGATATGGCACACCAACAACACATTAACCCTCTCGCAGATGAACTGAATTCGGTCCTGGCGCCCTGCATAGCCGGACGACTTCTTTCCGACCTCGGAAACCGCCTGTATTTCCCCAAGGGAATTATCGCACAGAGCGGAGAAGCCAAACAATTCGGCAAAACTGCCAACGCAACGATCGGAATGGCCGTAAAAGACGGAAAACCGGTCATGCTTTCGGCGCTGAAAGACCAGCTTCCCGGCCTTTCTCCGGCTGAAGCGGTTGCATACCCTCCCACAGCGGGTAATGAAGACTTGCGCAAGCTCTGGCTCGACGCCATCAAACAAAAAAACCCCTCCCTGGGTAACGCGAAAATTACCCTTCCCGTCCTGGTGCCCGGACTCACAGCGGGGATATCCTATCTCTCGGATCTTTTTCTCGACGATAAATCGGTGCTGCTCACCGGAGACCCCGCATGGGACAACTATGTGCTCATCGTCGAAGCCCGCAGAAACTCTAAACTCGTCGGTTTTTCTCTTTTCAACGAAACAGGCTTCAACGTGGAAAGCTTCCGCGCGGCCGTGCAAGAACAGGCGAAACTCGGCTCGGTCAGAATGCTTCTCAATTTCCCCCAGAATCCCTCGGGCTACACTCCAACCAAAGAAGAAGCCCGGGCGATCGTCCAGGTGATCACCGAGACGGCCGAGAAGGGAACCGACGTGCTGGTATGGTGCGACGACGCCTACTTCGGTCTCGATTACGAGGATTCAATTGAAGTCGAATCTTTGTTCGCCCGTCTGGCGAACGCCCATGAACGCATTCTCGCGGTGAAAATAGACGGTCCCACCAAAGAAGACTACGTGTGGGGCCTGAGAACGGGGTTCCTGACATTCGGTTCCAAGGGGATGACGGACGCTCAATACGATGCTCTCATTAAAAAACTGATGGGAGCCATCCGATCCTCCGTTTCCTGCGCCGCGGCTCCCTCTCAATCGCTCATGCTGAAGGTGCTGGCGGATCCGCGGACCGAAGGCGAAAAGCTCGAGTTCCGGAAAATGCTGGAAGAACGGTACGCCGTCGTGCGCGCCTTCATAGACAGCCACAAGAACCATCCGGTTCTCTCGGCTCTGCCCTTCAACTCGGGCTATTTCATGAGCATGAAGTGCTCCGGCGTTCCCGCCGAGGAACTGAGGCTCAAGCTGCTTCACGAACATGGAATCGGCACGATTGCCATCGATCCGACCCACCTTCGCGTCGCGTTCTCTTCCGTAGATACCGGAAAACTCGAAAGCGTGTTCCAGACGATCTTCGACGTAGCCGAAAAGATGCTCTCGAAGTAACGGCTCGCCGACGCTTGCCGTGATGCCCTGAAAATAATAAGCCCGCCGAATCATGAGATTCGGCGGGCTTTTTTTGTATTCACGTTTCTATTTTCAGCGTTCGGCCAGATATCGGTCTATTTCCGAGAGATTCGGAAAATCGCGCCACACGGCTTTTGCTTTGCCGTTATCGGCCTCGTCGCGCGAACGAACGACAACCAGCAAGTCCCGGACGCACTCGGCCAGAACCCGCACGTTCGCCGCGAAGTTGTTCAAGGCCATATCGCGGTACACCTTGTTCGAATCATGTCCCGACGCGGAAGGCCCCAGGTTGCGTATATTCGGAAGGATCTCTGAACGAACCAGAAAAATGAACCGGGCCATGGCGTGAAGCTCGGGATAGAGCTCGTCCAAATGTATCCCTTGCGATATGACCGACTCGGGCTGTTCGGTCAGGTCGGCGATCCGTCTGGCCAATTCGTCGTTAGCGAAAATGCCCGCGATATAGGGCCTGAGAAAACGGGTTGATATGTTCGTATTATAATGATCGGAAAGCCGTAAAATTAGCTCCGAAATTCGGGCGTCTTTAACCATAGAATCCATTATACTCCGCAAAACCCGGGATTGACAACTCTGACGGCTCTCCTTAGAGTACCTGTATGATTCGCACACGACGCTTTCGACTCATCGGCGCTCTTTCCGTCCTGGCTCAGAGCATGCTTCTGATCTCCTGCAATCCGCAAACAGAAAACTCCGCGGTCCTGTGGACCAATCAGGATTCGTTTGCCTCCTACGTCGAACTATTCAACACCTCTCAAAACAAACATACCATAATTCTCGAATACAAAGCGAATCCGGCAGAGGCGATACTTACTTCGAAAGAACAGCCCGACATCGTCATCGGCCCCTGGCTAAAAGGAGAAAAAACCCGTACGAAGCTCGTCTCGGTCGATTATCTTTTCGACGAACTTAAAATCTCGGGGAAACTATTCTATAAACCGTTGCTGGACCTCGGCCATATTAATGGAAGACAATATCTGCTTCCGGTAAGCTTCAATCTTCCGGCTGTGATATTCTCGCCTGAACACAGGGAGCTCATCCCCGGCGATTTTTCTCTTTCGATAGAACAGATCCGCGAAATCGGTAAAACCTGGAACCAGAAAAACGATAGAACCTATACGCGCATGGGTTTTTCCCCCCGCTGGAATCCCGACTTTCTGTACCTTACGGCAAAGTTATTCGACGCCCGCTTTGAAGAATCAAACACACTGTTCACCTACAACGCGCAGGCATTGGAAACAGGGCTCAAATGGATACGGTCATGGAGCACCGAGGTAAACGAATCGATTCAGGCGGAAGACGATTTCGCTTTCAAGTATCTCTACGATCCCCCCTACAAGCTGGTAACCGGATCGAGAAACCTCTTCTCGTACATGTCGAGCGAAGATCTCTTGGCGATGCCCCAGGACAAGCTTCAGAACATCGATTTCCGCTGGATCACCAAAAGCAGCATGACTCCGATCAACGATGAAATCATGTACGCGGCGATTTGCAGAAAGGCGCAGAACACGGAAGCCGCGGAAGCATTTTTAACGTGGTTTTTCACCGAAAGAACTCAAAAGGAATTATTGGAACGATCGAGGAATCTCGGGGAAATGGAACGTTCCTTCGGCATCTCGGGCGGGTTCTCGGCTCTCAGATCGGTTAATGAAAAGGTGTTTCCGCTCTTTTATCCGTCAATCCTCGGGCACCTGCCGCCCGCCGAGTCTCTCGCAGTCCCCCGCATTCTTCCGAACAACTGGATCATGCTGAAGGAAAAGATAGTCATGCCCTGGCTCGTAGACGCGGCCGGTACGCCCGCGCAGCATTCGAATACGGTAAAATCTATGGAAGCGCGGCTGGTGGATTGGCAAAAAACGCGCTAATCCCGGACGTATTACCCTCCGATACTCAAAGCAGAGAGCGGAGGAACGTCGAAAATGTTTTCAAATGTCGGGCCCCTCAGGACCCTATCATACAGCCTAGTAAGCGCAGCCTCGAGCAACGGCCGCACATACATACCGGTCAAGCCGAGCCAATTCGGCTACGCCCAGTTCCAGTACGTCGCCGGCATACCCGCCGCTCCCGGTCAGCAGGGCGTTTCCGTCGACAAGCTTAAAATCCTCAATACCCTCATCGATCAACTCGTTACAATGAAACAAAGAAGCGACGTTCCAAAAATAACCGCCCGCGGCGAAATCTCCAACGAACAGATCGACACCCTCATACACCAATATCAGGATCAGATTCATACAGCCGTTGCTATCGCCGAAAACCTCCCCTACAAGCCATCCATGCCTCAAACCGGCGCCGTAATCAACCTCAGCATCTGAACCCCGTCGATACCTGTCTCCGCCTATTGTCAACAGGGTCTTACATACCTTGAATAAAACTCCCAAATCCGTTACATTTTTACCGATTAGAAGACTTTAGTCTTCTGGAGCCAAGTATCAAGGAGCAAGTATGACGATTAATGACATCAAGCACCCCAAAGTAAAAGCATGGGTCGAAGAAGTCGCCAAGATGTGCCAGCCCGACGACGTGTACGTTTGTGACGGATCACAGACAGAGTACGATCGTTTGATGAAGAAAATGGTTGATTCAGGTTTAGGCATTCCGCTCAAAAAACGCCCGAACAGCGTTCTGTTCCGCTCCCAACCCTCCGACGTTGCCCGTGTCGAAAACCGCACCTACATCGCCAGCAAGACCAAGGAAGCAGCTGGACCTACCAATAACTGGATCGATCCCGCAGAACTGAAGAAGACCATGACCGGCCTCTACGCAGGCTGCATGAAGGGACGCACCATGTACGTCATTCCCTTCTCCATGGGTCCCGTCGGTTCCGACATCGCCAAGATCGGTATCGAACTTACCGACTCCGAATACGTCGTCTGCAACATGGACATCATGACCCGCGTCGGAACCAAGGTTCTCGACGTGCTCGGAACCAACGGCGAATACGTGCCCTGCCTCCACTCGGTAGGAAAGCCCCTCGCCAAGGGCGAGAGCGACAACGGACAGTGGCCCTGCGCGGACATCGACAACAAGTACATCTCCCACTTCCCCGAAGAACGAACGATCTGGTCTTACGGTTCCGGATACGGCGGAAACGCCCTCCTCGGAAAGAAGTGCTTCGCCCTCCGCATCGCTTCCGTCATCGCGAAGGAAGAAGGCTGGCTCGCCGAGCACATGCTCATCCTCAAGCTCACCAGCCCCGAAGGCAAGGTTAAGTATGTAACCGGCGCCTTCCCCTCGGCTTGCGGAAAAACCAACCTCGCGATGCTCATCCCCACCATCCCCGGATGGAAGGTTGAAACCGTCGGCGACGACATCGCCTGGATGAAGTTCGGCAAGGACGGACGCCTGTACGCGATTAACCCCGAAGCGGGATTCTTCGGAGTCGCTCCCGGAACGAACGAACAGTCCAACAAGAGCGCGATGGACTCGATCAGAAAAGACACCATCTTCACCAACTGCGCTCTTACCGAAGATGGAGACATCTGGTGGGAACAGATCGGCTACGACGCCCCCGGCCCCCTCGTCGACTGGAAAGGCAACAAGTGGGTTCAGGACAAGGCTAACAAGGCCCAGGAACCCGCAGCTCATCCGAACGCTCGCTTCACCGCGATCGCCAAGAACTGCCCCGCCATCGCCAAAGAATGGGATGATCCCGCGGGAGTTCCCATCGACGCGATCCTCTTCGGCGGACGCCGCCCCTCGACCATTCCTCTGGTCCACCAGGCGACCAGCTGGAACCACGGCGTGTTCCTCGGCTCCATCGTTGGATCCGAAATCACCGCCGCCGCTCTCGACCTCAAGGCCGGAACAATCCGTCGCGACCCCTTCGCCATGCTTCCCTTCTGCGGATACAACATGGGCGAATACTTCCAGCACTGGATCAACGTCGGCAAGAAGAGCACCGAGGACAAGCTCCCCAAGATCTTCTTCGTCAACTGGTTCCGCAAGACTCCGGAAGGCAAGTTCGCATGGCCCGGATACGGCGACAACAGCCGCGTTCTCGCCTGGATCTTCGACCGCTGCGAAGGCAAGGATAACGCCGTCAAGACGCAGATCGGCTGGATGCCCAAGGCAGACGCCCTCAACCTTACCGGCCTCGATGTCAGCGCCGAGATCATGAAGGACCTTCTCTCCGTAGACGTTGAAGGATGGAAGAAGGAAATCGCGGACGTCCGCGCCAACCACTATCCCAAGTTCGGCGACAAGCTCCCCAAAGAGCTCATGGCAGAAATGGAAGGACTGGAAAGCCGGCTCAATGCTTAAGCATTGAGCTCGAAGAATACCGCAGATCGCGGTATTCTTCACGCCTCAACGGCTAATCCGATTACGGCATTCTAGATGCGAAAGCCGCCGCGGGATAACCTGCGGCGGCTTTTTTTATTGCCCGGGGAGTTCTCTCTCAGTGGTCTTTAAGTCGTTTCTCAGTGGTCTTTAAGTCATTTATCAGTGGTCTCTAAGTCATTTGTCAGTGCACTTTAAATCGTTTGTCAGTGCACTTTAAATCGTTTGTCAGTGCACTTTAAATCGTTTGTCAGTACACTTTAAATCGACCTACCATCACATTCTTTTAATTCCGATCAGCAACGGCAGATGGTCCGAATATCCATTTCCTGAAAACACTTCGTACCGATACGGAACCGCGCCTTCCGTCAATAAAGGCCCCTCGCACAACAGGGTAAACTCTTGAAAATCCCACCCATCTCCGTCCGTCAAAGACTCCGATAAAAAGCAATTGTCTATCCGTTCCCAATTTCCCTGATAATAATACGACCCTTGAGGTCCAAACGTTTGACTAAACCCGGAATCCCAAACAGAGGCATACTCTCCAAGCAGAGTAAATTCCTCACTCTGTTGATTAAAGTCCCCGCAGGCAACAACAAGAGCAAAGGGCTCGGCTTCGATCACAGACGCCATCAAGCCGGCAAGCTGGGCTTCCTGGGCCGCCCGGACGGCTGTCGACTCCAGAGAGCCGCCCTTCGACTTCCAGTGCACCGCGAATACATGGAGACGCGTCCCGCCGCAGTCGAATACGCAGTGCATAGTGGGCCTGACCCTGACGCCCCCTGAATCGATCGTGTGAGCCCGTACCTCGATAACGGGTAGCCGCGACAAGATTCCAGTCCCGAACGCAGTTCCTTTTTCGGGATCCACGAAGATGCTCGAAACGAACCTGTTATTTCCGCCGATGCGATTGCACAGGTCTTCCAACACTGTCCGATTTTCTATTTCCTGCAACACGACGATCTCCGGCAGCCCTTTCGGGCCCTTTCCGCCTGTTTCGCCGGCTAAGTACAGAATCTCGCGAAGCCTGTCCAGCCTCGTCCCGTATTTCTCGGCGCTCCACCGGGTTTTAGCTCCGGTAAATTCTGCATATTCGCTTCCGTTCTCGTAGGGATCGAAAAAGAGCTGCGTATTCCAGCTCATGATCGTTATTCGCTCAGCCTCGCCGCCGGAACAGGAATACGGAACAGCGCAGGACGCGAAGCCGATCGACGCGAGAATAGCCCACCAGACAAAAAAAAAGTTCCGAAGCCGCATAATCGCCTCCGGAACCTATATATGATTGAATCTCCGATCCTGCCCGGCCTTAGCCGGCAAGATTACAGGAGACCTCGAAAAACTCAATATATTTTTAGAAGTCCCCTATAGTTTATTCTGCTTTCTGATACACCCGCACGTAATCGATTACCATAGACGCGTCCTTCAGGTTAGCGTCGATTCCCTTCTGCCCGCCCCAGGCTCCGCCTATCGCGACGTTCATAATCAGATAATAGGGAATGTCGAAAGGCCACTCGGCGGAAGTCGCGTTCTCGTTCTCAAAAACGAAAAACGATTCTCCGTCCACGAACCACTCGATCCTTTCGGGTGTCCAGTCTATTGCATAGGTATGGAAAGATTTCGAAACTCCGGGAACCTTGGCGTGGGCGTTCTTCTGCGTATTGATCTTGTGATTGTACGCTTTGGTATGGATTGTCGTATGAATGATGTCCTGCTCGAAGCCAACATGTTCCATGATGTCGATTTCGCCGGAACGGGGCCAGGTGCCGTACTTATCGTGGGTCGGCAGCATCCAGATTGCCGGCCAGGTGCCGACTCCAGAGGGAAGCTTCGCCGAAATTTCGATATAGCCGTACTGCCAGTTTGCGAGATACTGCGTCTTGATGCGGGCGCTCGTCCACATGCCCCCGCCGTTGTTGATCGCCTTCAATGTGAGCTTGCCCTTTGAAACAAAGGAGTTCTCTCGCTTATCGGTATAATTCTGTACTTCGCCGTTGCCCCAGCCGTTTCCACCGGTCGAATAAGACCATTTCTCGGGATCGGGAGCTCCGTCTGCGTCGAATTCATCCTGCCAGACAAGGGCGTATCCTTCGGGAACCCTGGAAACAGGCTCTTTGGCGCAACCGGATACGCTGAACGCAACAACAACCGCAACCAAGGCGAACACGCCGAAAAATGCATTCTTCATCATAAAAGCACCCTCCTGGTAAACCGTCTTACACGTTGAATTTAAAGAAGATGATGTCGCCGTCGGCGACGATGTATTCCTTTCCTTCCATGCGGTAGCGTCCCGCTTCGCGGATTTTCTGCTCCGTTCCATACTTGACGAAATCGTCGAAGCTGTAGACTTCGGCCTTGATGAAGCCGCGTTCAAAATCCGTATGGATGACGCCTGCGGCCTTGGGAGCGGTGTCCCCGGAATGTATCGTCCAGGCGCGGCACTCGTCTTCTCCTGCGGTGAAGTAGGTCCTGAGGCCCAGAAGGTGGTAGGCTGCCCGCGCAAGGGATGTGAGCCCGGATTCCTTCAAACCGATTTCCTCGAGAAACGCGAGCTTTTCTTCCTGACTTTCGAGATCCGCGAGTTCTGCTTCGAATTTTCCGCAGATAACGACGACGTCCGCCCCTTCCTTCGCCGCGATCGAACGAACGGTCTCGATGTGGGCGTTGCCGTTTTTGATGCCTTCTTCGTCAACATTGCACACATACATCTGCGGCTTCATGGTGATAAGATGGCAATCGTATATCGAGGCCTTTTCCTCGTCGGAAAGATCAGCGTCCCTCGCAGCCTTGCCGTCCTGCAGCAAGGGGCGGATCTTCGCGATCGCTCCGAGCACAAGGTCGGCTTCTTTCTGCGCGTCCTTTCCCTGAACGCGGGCGGCGCGGGTCGCCCGATCTGCGCGCTTATCGACCGTATCGAGATCGGCCAGGGCAAGTTCAATATTGATGGTTTCAATGTCGCTCGCCGGATCGACTACGTTGTTCACATGGATGATGTCCTGATTTTCAAAACAGCGGACAACCTGCGCGATGACTCCGACTTCGCGAATGTGCGAAAGGAATTGATTACCGAGGCCTTCTCCTTTCGACGCGCCCTTCACCAAACCGGCGATATCGACAAATTCGACGGCGGCAGGTATCGTTTTTTTCGGTTTGAACGCATTCGATAAATAAGCAAGCCGGTGATCGGGCACATCGACGATGCCAACGTTCGGATTGATGGTGCAGAACGGATAGTTGGCGGCTTCGGCCGGAGCGCTGGTAAGCGCAGAAAAGATAGTCGATTTTCCGACGTTCGGAAGGCCTACGATGCCGCAGTTAATTGCCATAAATTCCCCATTAAAACTGATATTGTTTCATACTATACGCGATGGACGGAAACTTCAAGACAGGATATATTGATAAATAACTCACGATATCTAGAGAGACTTTACAATTACTTAAGTAACTGTTAAATTATTAAAGCTCGATGATCTCGCAACAGCTTTGGAGGTATCTCGTATGGCTTTCAATCTTTCGATGTATCCGGTTTCCTACATAGCCCAATACAACCCGGCAACCGGTTCCTGGGATGAATCCTGGTTTCAGGCCGATTCAATCACCCGCGACGCGCTCGAAGCGATGAGCGAAACCGGGAGGAACGACGTCTACGCCGCACGAAACCGCTTCCCGCTCCCTCTGGTCAATTACACCACGCAGTACGCTCTCGGCTGCTTCGAAGGCATGAAGGCATATCCTCAGAAAAACGGAACTTTGAGCATCTTCAGGCCGGACCGCAACGCGAACCGTTTCTGCAACTCCATGAAAGGCCTCTACGCGCCCGGCTTTCCCGAGGATCTGTATCTCAAGGCCTCGATCGAATTTCTCAAGAGAAACGCCGCTCTCGGCTACATTCCTTCCTATAAAAACGAGTGGGAGCAGAACGCATTCGCCTCCGCCGACGCTGTCTACGTACGGCCCTTCATGTATTCGGAAGGAGCGATCGGAGTCGGTATTTCAAAAGCGCCGTACGTAGTCATCTGCGCTACTACGGTTTCAAGCTATTTCAAAGGCGGAAACACCAAAGCGGTGATAACAGACAGGATCCGCGCGACCCCGAACGGAACCGGTTGGATCAAATGCGCCTCTAACTACGTTACCTCCGCCCTCGCGAAAAAAGAAGCTGAAGAAAAAGGTTTCATGGAAGTGATATTCCTCGACGCGGTTAACAGAAAATACATTGAGGAAGGCTCGTCCTGCAATATTTTCTTTCATCTGAAATCCGGAGAACTTGTCACACCGGATCTGGGAGACACGATTCTCCCCGGAATCACCCGTTCCTCGGTTATCGAACTAGCCCGCGCCGAAGGCGTAAAAGTTTCTGAGCGGCGCATCTCCATCCAGGAAGTGTCGAAAAAATGCGTCGAATGCTTCGTCACCGGAACGGCCGCCGGAATCACCCCGATTGAAAGCATTACCTGGAAGGGCAAGGAATTCGTATTCAACGGCAGAGAGCCCGGTGAACTCGGGAAACGCCTCCAGGCAATCCTCAAGGGAACCCAGTACGGCACCGTCCCCGACACCCGCAATTGGAATGTTACCGTAACTCTGTAGATTTTTTTGAATAGCATAGAAAAGGACCCTTACGGGTCCTTTTTTTTTCGTCAACGTATGTCCTTAAGATTTAATACACGTCAGGCGAGGCAAGCCCTGCCCTACCGACCCCAAGTTCCGCGTTCAATGCGGCGAATGCCTCTTCGTCCATCTTTTCGATGAAGTCCTGCAGCTGCGCGCGGGTGAAATAGAGGGTAAACGCGGAAGCGGACTGAACCTTCGATCCGGATTCTACCAAATCATTCTTCATTAACGGAAAGCTCATAGTGAAATACGGAGCGCCGTCTTTGAATACATATCCAAGCTTGACCGCCGGGCGGCCTTCAGCGTTTTGAGTCATCAAGCCCCAGGTAACTGGAAAAATAAACGAGCCGTACGCGCGATCTGCTTTCTTCGCCTCTGTATCGAGCCGTTTGTCTTGGAAATCCTGCATATACGCCGCGGCTGCTCTTCGCAGAGTCTCTCTCGCTGCCGATTCAAAATAGATATACGTCGTATTTCCCTGTAGATTTATCTTCATCACGACGCATTCGACCGAGGGAGCCCAACTGACGGCAGCGGATTTCTCGTTTACCTTTGTAAAAAAGAAATCATTAATCCCGATGGAAACAACGCCCATATCGACAGGGTCCATTTCTCCAGTTCGTATTCTCTCTTTCGCAAATCTCGATTGAGTTTTATCAGTCCCGCCGGTCGACTCGGTAACCGCGCCCGTCGCGCAGGAGCCAAAGAACAATGCCGCTACCGCGGCAAACAGCACAACGCTGGTACGACGCGTTCCTGGAATTACAACTCTCATTCGATTCTACCTCTGTATCAATATGCTTTATTTTAGGAAACAACAGTATACACTGTTCGCTACACTCTTTTTTTGCATTTGAACTTACATTAGCGCGCGTTAATCCCGTTAGTTCAAATACAAAAAAAGCCCTTCCGCTATCGGAAGGGCTTTCGCTTAGACTATACCGCTTTCGCGCTACAGTCTATCAGCTTAGAACCAGTACTCTGCGAAGATGGGGAGATACATGGTCTTGGAAAGGGTCTTGTAAGCAAAACCGAACTTTGCATAACCATTGCTGTATCCGAGCTTTCCATATCCACCGATCTGTACATCAGAATCAACACCTGAACCATTGTTGAATCCGCCTTCAACGCCTACAGCGAGAGGAGCGGCAACAACGTATTCAGCCTGGCCGGCAACGGCGAGGTACATGTCGTCTGCAAGCACAACTTTGGTGCGAGCGGTGATTCCGAGGTTTTCAACTCCGCTGTACTTAAGTCCAGCAGCGATGGAAGTGTCGTTTGCTTCGCCGAGAGCGATCTTGGCACCGGCGTCCACGAGGAGGTTCTCAACAGCGGTAAGAGCGAAGGCAATCTGAACCATGGAAGCATCGTCAGCGGCAGAACCGAGGTACTGTGCGCGGATGTGACCCATGTCGGCGATTACGTATCCGGCGCCGAGCTGGATGTTCTTCATAGCATCTTCAGTGAGTGATCCGCTGCCATCGAGAGCGGCACCAATGTACACGCCTTCCATGGGGGTTACGTCGATCTGGAGACCTTTTCCGGGATTGAAGCGCTTGAAGATATCGTCTTCACCGCCGGCTGATTCGAGCTCGAAAGCGCCG
Source organism: Teretinema zuelzerae (assembly GCF_021021555.1). Taxonomy (NCBI): domain Bacteria; kingdom Pseudomonadati; phylum Spirochaetota; class Spirochaetia; order Treponematales; family Treponemataceae; genus Teretinema; species Teretinema zuelzerae. Next base: position 901,645 of record NZ_JAINWA010000001.1, read on the forward strand.
AAATCGCCGATCTTTCCGCGGAGAACGTCCTGCTGAACGCGTCCAACCTGGAACTGGAACATTTCATTTACTTTCACCCAGATTTTGGCCTGATCGCCGACTCCGAGAGTGCCGCCGTTGGAATCAACGTTAAGGTTGAAACCGACATTGTCGGATGAACCGGAGAAGTTCACGCCGACGCGGCTTCCGCCAGCCCATGAGGGACCGGTGCCAACAACGGCATCAGCACCATCAACAGAAACGTAAGGAATGTAACCGGAACGTCCCCAACCACCAACATTGACTTCGGCAAAAGCGGCTCCGCCGACTACGGCGAGAGCGGTAAGAATTGCAAGAGCTTTCTTCATTTAAGAATTTCCTCCTTAAAGTATCGGAACAAACAAACCAACGGTTTGCCGTACTGTCCCTATCTTTTCAGTTAGTATACCTGTGCTTTTTTTGCTAGTCAAGTTTTTTTTAACATAATCACAAGCTTTAAACGACAAAATCTAACAGTTTTGTCATTTATATGTTTTAATGTACGCGATGCAGGCAAGAATGAAAAATACGATAGAAAGATTTTCAGAAATGAGAGTAGCGGCCGGAATGCCCAATACAAGAATTTTATTTCCCGGGAAAAGACCCAGAACGCGAAGCGAATTATAGAGCGTTCCCGCATATGAAGAAAGGATGCCGACAATCACGAACACCCAATACAGGCTCCGCGTGCGGGTCCAGGAAAGAATCGCGAAAAAGGACGCGACCGCGCCTAACGCAAGCCGCACCAACAGGCTCACCGCCGCCGCGTCGTCGAAAAAAAAGGAAGCATCCATCATTTAGATCCGGAGGCGGACAATACCTTGAGTTCGGAAGGATCTGCCGACCAGGGAATGATCGAAGGCGTATCGTAATCGGGCGAAACGAGGATACCCTTATCAAGGCAGGAGCGGAAAAAATCGGCATACCGCGACGGCCGCATCTTCGGAACCAGATACGGGCCGCGCCGATCCCAGTAAGGCTCGGCGTACCGGTCGAACTTCGCCCAATCTGCTTCCGTACGCTCGAAAAGAGCCGAGGCAAGATCCGCCCAGGCGCGCGCGTAGGCGGCGAGAAGTGCCGGGGCGATGGAATCCGAAGGCCACGGAGCGCGGCCGTCCTTTTCCGGAGAGGAAAAGACCACCACCGAGCATCCGCCCGCGAAGGGATAAGGAGACGACAGAACCATTGTCTCGAGCGTGTCGTTCACGTTATTGAGAAAAGCCGAGTCGACCCTGTCGCTCATGGCGTAGAAGGCCTCGTCGAGCCAGGGCCGCCAGAGGGGAATTCCGTGAACCTTTCTCGACGCGGAAAGGGGAGAATCTCCGCCTGGGCCGATATCGATAGAAGCTTCCGGATGCAAAAGAGGGGATTCTATCAGGGGAATTTCGCTCCACAAACCCAGATAATCCGCGCAGGCGAGGCGGGCACGATCCTTGGTCTGATAGACGCGGACGGTGCTGTACTGGGGAAGAACCTCCTGAACGGCCCGGGAAAGTTCGTCTTCGGTTTCGGTGGGAAAGGAGCCGGTAATGCCCCGATCGAGGGTGTTTTTCAGGGCGAGCTTGGAGCGGCCGCTCCTCCATCCGAGAATCGCCGCTCCGCCTTCCTGGCACATGTCCAGAAGGCGTACGCCCTTCGCGGTATACAAATGATATTCGTACGCCCGGCGGACTGTGCCGTAGCGCGAGCGTAGCTCGCTCTTCATATCTACTTTTTGCGCTTCCATACCGCTTATTGTATCCCCTTATTTCAGTTCCGCAAGCCTTTTTTGAACCAAAGCGGTCGCTGTTCCCGGATTAGCCTTGCCCTTCGAGGCCTTCATAACCTGTCCGGTAAGCCAGCCGACCACGTTGGTTTTACCCTTGCGGTAGTCATCGAGGGCGGCGGGGTTCGCGGCGAAAACCTCGGCGACTATCGCTTCGATAAGGGATGTATCGGAAACCTGCTCCATTCCGTGCTTCTTCACGATCGCTTCCGGCATGTCGCCGGTTTCCAGCATTTCGGCGAACACATCCTTCGCCTGTTTGCTGGAAATAGCGCCGGAAACAACCGTGTCCACGAGGGATGCTATATGGGCGGGAGTGATTTTCAGTTCATCAAGGCTGATGTTCCGTTCATTCAGAACGGCGAGCACTTCGGCGAGCACCCAGTTTGCGACCTTCTTCGGGTCCCTGGAAGCTTTCGCTGCTTGTTCGAACCAATCGGCAAGCGAACGCTCGGTAGTGAGGGTATTCACGTCGAAATCGGAAAGCCCGTATTCCTTCCGGAAACGGTCCCGCTTCGGCTGGGGAAGCTCCCCGACCTTTGAACGGGCGGTTTCGATGAAAGAATCGCTCAGGGTAAAGGGCTTGATGTCGGGCTCGACCACGAAGCGGTAGTCGATGAACGAATTCTTCGTCCGCTGAACCACTGTTTCGCCCTTCGCGTCGTCCCATCCCATCGTCACCTTGAACCCCTGGGAGAAGTTCTGGCGGTCGGTCCGGAATTCGGCGAGCTGCCGGCCGACTTCGTAGGTACAGGCGTCGCGGATAGCCTTGAACGAGTTCATGTTCTTGATTTCGGAAATCGGGGTGCGCCACTCTTTGCCGTTCTCGATTACTTTCAGGTTGATGTTCGCGTCGCAGCGCATCGAACCTTCCTCGAGGTTTCCGTCCGTCGCGCCGATGTATTTAAGCGTTTCGCGGATGGTTTGCATGAAAAGGGCGGCTTCCTCGGGGCTGGACATGTCGGGTTTAGACACGATCTCTATGAGGGGAACGCCGGAGCGGTTGTAGTCGATGTAGCTGTGCGCGCCTTCGATATGCAGGCTCTTGCCTACGTCTTCCTCGAGGTGGATGCGTTCGATCCGCACTTTCTTGAAGCGCGGCGTTTCATCCTGAGACGCGAGGTTGATGAGGACCTGGCCGTTCGTGCACAGCGGAAGGTCGTACTGGGTGATTTGATAGCCTTTGACCAGATCGGGGTAAAAGTAATGCTTGCGGTCGAATTTGGTGAAGCGGGAGACCTCGCAACCGAGGGCGAAGCCGGCGATCGCGCCGAACTCGACGTATTCCCTGCCGACCACCGGCATCGCGCCGGGAAGGCCCAGGCAGACCGGGCACACGCGGGTGTTCGGAAGGCCGCCGTAGCGGTTTTCGCAGGAGCAGAAGGCCTTTGTCTTCGTCAACAATTCGCAGTGGATTTCGCATCCGATGATTATTTCGTAGGTCAGGTCTCCGTCGGTATGGATCGGTTTTTCGTTCATCAGGGCAGCCTCTTTGTTTCCGCTCATCTCGTCGCCTCCCATGCCTTCGCCACGCGAAGGATCTTTTCTTCGCCGTAATGGGGGCCGCATATCTGGACTCCGACGGGGAGCCCTTCCGCCGTCGTTCCCATCGGAACGGAAAGGGAGGGGATGCGCGCGAGGTTCACGAAGGTGGTGAACAGGTCGGAAAGATACATGGCGAGCGGGTCGTCCACCTTCGAACCGAGCTTGAACGCTACGGTCGGACTCGTGGGGCACAGGAGAACGTCGAACGACTTGAAAACTTCGGCAACGTCCCTTTGAATGCGGGCACGCACGCTCATGCCTTTTTTATAGGTGTCTCCGGAGAAATGGGTGGATAGCACGTAGTTTCCGATAACGATGCGGCGCTTCACTTCGGCGTTGAATCCCTCCGAACGGGTCGCGACGTAGAGTTCGTCGTAGCCCTCTCCCGGATCCTTGCGCAAACCGTAGCGGATGCCGTCGAAGCGGGAAAGATTGCTCGCCGCTTCGGAAAGCGCGATAACGTAGTAGGATGCGATCGCCGCTTCCAGAACGGGGATCGAAACGGTTTCCACGACCGCTCCCCTCTCGCGGAACCACTGGCAGGCATTATCAAAAATCGCGGCAATTTCGGGGTCGAGCCCTTTTTCCCTCATGAATTCTTCGGGAAGAGCGACCCTCAGGCCTTTTATTTCAGCGGGCGAAAGATTTGCGAGCGCCGAAAAATCGAGATCCGCGCTCGTGTCGTCTTTGGAGTCCTTTCCGGCCATAACTGAAAGAGCAAGGCCGATATCGTCTATTTCGCGGCTGAAAAGGCCTACCTGGTCGAGCGAGGAGCCGAAGGCGACTACGCCGTAGCGGCTCAGGGTTCCGTAGGTCGGCTTGAGGCCGTAGAGGCCGCAGTAGGAAGCGGGAAGGCGCACCGAGCCGCCGGTTTCCGTTCCCAGAGAAAAGGGAGCCTGTCCGCCGGCGACGACGGCCGCGGAACCGCCCGAGCTTCCGCCGGGGGTGAGCTCGCGGTTCACGGGATTGCGCGAAGGGCCGTACGACGAGTATTCGGTCGAGGAACCCATGGCGAATTCGTCCATGTTCGTCCGCCCCAGGGGGATCGCGCCGGCCGCGAGCAGGCGCTCGGCGACGGTCGCGTTATAGGGAGCCGTATAGCCCCGGAGAATCCGGCTGCCGCAGGTGCAGGACTTTCCCTTTATCGAAATATTGTCTTTCACCGCGAAGGGCAGCCCCAGAAGAGGGCGAGCATCGCCTTTCGCGCGGAGAACGTCCGCCTCGCGCGCCAAATCGATCGCATCCTCGAAAAACTCGATATATCCGTTCAGGGGAAGCGCGGATTTCTGATCAGCCTCCCACGCGTCGCGATACGCTTTTACGACGGCTTCGCTGGTCAGCGTGCCCGAATCAAGCGCCTTCTTCAAGGAAAGCAGGCTCATTTCGCAAATATTCATCTATGTGGTTCCTTTTTGTACGCGTTGAATGAAATCAGGCCCCGCCGCCCAACACCTTGGGAACGCGGAAATACCCGTCCATGTACTCGCCGGTGATTTTCTTCAGATCGGCGGGTTCAAGGGTTTTGGAAAAGTCTTCCGAACGAAGGGATTCGACCGTCGTCGCGGCGTATGCCTCGTAGGGATTTTCGTCTCCCGCGTATTTTTCAAGAACATCGAAATAATCGACGATCTGGCGGACCTGTCCGCCCAGAATTTCAATATTGGTGCTTTCCGGAGAAAGACGCGATAAATACAACAGATTGTCCAGCGTGGTCCCGTCTATGGGATTGTTTTTTTTGTCCATGATCATTCCTTGCTCTGACAGACGGTCTTAATCATCCTCTACGAGGAGCAGGCTTTTCGCCTGAAACCGGGGCATGAAGCGCTTTTCACCGCCCGATTCGAACTGAACCATAATCAACAGTTCTTCTTCGCGATAAAAGGATTGAGTGATAATACCATAACCGTAATCGTCATGGAAGAGTTTTCGCCCGCGCTTCCACCGTTCCTGGAGCGGATCAGGCGGAGAAGAAGCCTGCCTTTCCGGATTCGGAATCGGCCGTCCAGCGTTAAGAACGCCGCTTTTCGGCGATGCCGAGCCGGCTTTTACCGATGTCGAATCGGCGGCGCCGGATTTACGATTCCCGGCTGAATACGAAAGGTGCTGTTGATACGAGCGGGGAAGCCGGCCGAGCACTTCGATGGAATCGCTGTCGATTTCGAACAGAAAGGGGCTCGGCTCCATGAAGGCGGTGCGTCCGTACAGGCGGCGGGCGGCGCAGCTCGTCAAATAGAGCTCGTCCATAGCCCGCGTGCAGGCCACGTACATAAGGCGGCGTTCCTCTTCAAGGTCGTCTCCCTTTTTATCGTCGCGCGGAAAAACGCCGGATTCCAGGCCGGTCACCGCGACGCGGCGGAATTCAAGGCCCTTCGTATTGTGCACCGTTATCAGGGTGACCGCGTCCGAGTCTTCCTCCTCGGCAGCCATCGAACGGTCCAGCTCGATATGCTCGAGAAATTCGACCAACCCCTCCCTCGTAAGCGGATAGAGGCTCGCGGCGTTCACCAGTTCCTGCATGTTCGCCACGCGCTGCGTTCCGGCGATCTCGTCCTGTCCCTGGTGGTAGGATAATAAGCCTGAAGCTTCAATCATTTTGTCGACGAACAGGGCTAAACCGACGGCGCCCTTGGCCTGGCGGCCCTTTTTACCGCCGCCGGCGTCGCTTTCTCCGGGAGCCGGCGGCTCATCCGGAAGTTCCTGCGCCCCCGACGCGCGCTGCGATCCGCTTTGCGATGAGCTTGGCAATCCGTTCTGCGATTCGCTTTGAGACGCGCTCTGCGCGCCCGGCTGTCCGGTCCCGGCGTTCAGCATATCCCGCAAACTTTCGATTACATGGAGAAACTCCGAAAGCCCCGCCCTCGCCTTTTTAGGCAGCGTTTCCAGCAATCTGCGCGAAGCGCTGAGGTAATCGAAGGATTCGTCGAAATTAAAGGCGCCGTCGAGCGATTCTCCGCCGAAAATGATTCTGCGGCCCTCGTCCACGATTTTATCCTGGGTCACCGCGCCGAGCCCGCGGGCGGGCTTGTTCACGATCCGGCGGAAGGCGATCTCGTCCCTGCCGTTCGCCGCAAGCGCGAGAAAGGCTAAAGAATCTTTTATTTCCTCGCGTTCGTAGAATTTGAGCGATCCGACGACCTTATACGGAATCTTGCGGTGCAGGAATTCTGTTTCAAAGCCGAGCGACTGGGCGTTCGTCCGGTATAATATCGCCCAATCGGCGTAGGGGCAGCCTTTTTTTCGGGAGTTCGCGATCAGTTCGGCGCAAAAAGAGGCTTCGTCGTCCTGGTTCGGTATGAACACGAGAACGGGCTTTTTGCCGTCGCCGCGTTCGGCGATCAGTGTTTTTCCGAGCCGGCCCTCGTTTTTCGAAACGACGTCGCCGGCAACCGACAAAATTGGGCCGACGGAGCGGTAATTGCGTTCAAGGCGGATAACCTGCGTGCCGGGAAAGCTGTCGGCAAAGGTGAGAATATTCTTCACCTCGGCGCCGCGGAAGCGGTAGATGGACTGGTCGTCGTCGCCGACCACGCAGAGGTAGGTGTTCGGCCCGGTTATGGCTTTCAGCAGTTCGAATTGAGCGACGTTCGAGTCCTGATATTCGTCGACCATCACGACGGAGAACCGGCTGTGCAGGCGGTCTCGAACCTCAGGATGTTCGGCAAGCAAACGGACCGGGAGAAGGATGAGATCCCCGAAATCGACGTTCCCCGTATCACGCAGACGCTTTTCGTACAAACGATACACTTCCGCGAATTCAGGATCAGGATCTATCAAAGAAAGCAGCGAACTGTCGGGACCGAGGCAGTAATCCTTCGCGCGGGCGATTTTATGCACCGCGGCCGAAGCCTGCTGTCTGGTCAGGGCCGGCATCGCCTTGGAAAGAAGGGTCACCCCGTCGTCGTCGTCGTAAATGGTGAAAGTGGATTCAAGGCCGGCCAAGGCGGCGTTGCGCCTGAGAAGCCAGGCGCCGAAGGAATGGAATGTGCGCAATACGGAATGTTCGGCCCGGCTTTCCATCCGCGCGGCCCGCTCTGCCATCTCGCGCGCGGCCTTGTTAGTAAAGGTCACCGCAAGAATAGAAGCGGGATCCATGCCGCGCTCCGAGATAAGCCAGGCGATCTTCGTGGTGATCACCCTTGTTTTTCCCGAGCCGGCTCCCGCGAGTATGAGCAGCGGAGAGCCCTCGTGGACGACGGCGGCTTTTTGTTCGGGATTTAATATGCGCAGCCAGGAATCGGTATTCACCGCAACCCCCTTTATTGGGCGAGGGCTTCGATATCGACCCCGTTCACGCCGATCACCAACGCTTCAACGACCGATCCGGGAGCGACAGGTGCGCCGTCTTTTCCTTTGCTCGCGTCTTCATACTGAAGAACGACCGAACCGTCTACTTCAGGGGCCTGGAACCAGGCTCGCCCGAGCGCGAGATGCGTTTGGGAAACGGGGATTCCGTCGTCTTCGTCGGCTTGTTCTGCCTCCGCGGGAGGATCGGGTATGCACTCTTCGATAAGGACTTCGATTTTTTTACCGAGAAAGAACTGCAATTCCTTCGGAGTGATTTCCGTCTGAATCTGTTGAAGCGCTTCCATTCGGGCCTTCGCGGTTTTTTTCGGCACTTTTTTCTTCAAGTCGGCTGCCCGGGTTCCTTCTTCCGCAGACCAGGTAAAACATCCGGACCACAGGCTTCTGATGCTCGAAAGGAATCGGGCGGTGTTCTGATGAGCTTCGTCGGTTTCTCCCGGGAAGCCGACCAGAAAGGTGGTTCTCAGAACAGCGGTTTCGTAGGGGCTCGCTTTGAAAGCAGCGCGTATGTCCTGTACGAGTTTTTCATACCCCGAAACGCTTCCTTTCCGGTTCATCGCATGGATAAGGCTGTCGTCCCCGGACTGGAAGGGAATATCGAAATACGGCAGAAAGCGCGGGTCGCCGGCCATTACCGGAAGAATGTCGCGCGGGAAGTGGTCGGGGTGGATATACAGGAGGCGAACGCGGAAATCGCCCGGGAGCGCCGATAGAGCCGAGAGCAGGCGCGAAAGCGGAGACGGCTTCGAAGGATCGGCGTCGCTGCCGGAAGAAGGAACCGCTTGTCCGTCCGCGGCGGGTTCGCCCGTGCTTTCGAGTCCGGAACCGCAACCGAAGGCCGCCAGATCCTGCCCGATGAGATTAAGTTCATACACGCCGCGGGAGACGAGCTCCCTGCACTCTGATACTACTTCTTCGATCGTTCTGCTCCTGAGAGCTCCCCGAATAAGGGGAATCGCGCAGAAAGAACACCAGTTATCGCAGCCTTCCGTGATCTTAACGTAGGCGGAACGGGGGAAGGATAACAGGTCGGGGCGCGAACCGCCGCAAACTCCGCGCTGGGCAGGCTTCAATACCGGCCGGGGAGAATCGGCGGAAGCCGACGAGGCGGGGAAAAGAGCGTCGAGTATTTCAGGCAGGCGCGAGAGATCGCCGTTTCCGAAAAAAGCGTCGGCCTCAGACAGGTTGTCCTGAAACACTTCGGCATAGCGTTCTGCCAGGCACCCGGCAAGAAGGACTTTCGCTTTCGGATACGCTTTGCGCGCGGTTACGACCGCTTCTATGGATTCGGTTTTGGCGGATTCTATGAATCCGCAGGAATTTACAATAATAAGATCGGCATGTTCCGGAAGCTCGGAGGATTCCCACCCCCGATTCTTCAATATGCCGACGAGAATTTCAGCGTCGACCTGGTTTTTAGCGCATCCGTGAGCATCTAGAAAAAACTGCATCTATTAATCTACTTCCTGGACGATGAACTTGAAGCGTCCGGATTCTTCATCCTTTATCCATTTCAAGTCTCTCACCAATACTTCTCCGGGCCGGCTCAATTCTAAATCGACCGTTTTTCCGCCGGCGAGCATCTGGATTTTCACGGCGTTGCCGTTGGACGCCCATACGCGAAAACCGTTTTTAGCCTGAACGGTCAGCAACTCCGATTTCTGGTAATACCGCTCTTCGCGGTTCGTTTTATCGGCTTCGAAGCGGAACAGACAGTAGCCGCGGAAGGTTGCGTTGAGCGTTACGGGATAGGCAGAACCGCCTTCGAACAGCACAAGATGTGTAGTCTCGCCGGGCTTATTGGGCTCCTGGGGAACCACGACATCGCCCGCCGCGGCGGCTGCATCGCCGGTTGCGGTATTTTCGCCGAGAACGCCGGCGACGGTTTGGCCGGGCTCAACCAAATTTCCGGCTGAAACATGCAAGGTCGCGCCTTTGGACGGATCGTCGCGGAATAGATCGGCGACGAATATCTTGGCGTCGGGCGTGCCTTCGCCGTCAAGGTCGAGCAGCATATCCTGCGCAAGCTCGATCACCCTCATCCCCGCGGGCGTTTCAAGTTTTACCGCCGGAGCCGAAGCTATGACGGTCATCCGATAGGGCACCCCGCCTACCGTCACGGTGAGGCTGTCTCCGGCAAACACGCGACCCTGAAATTCAACGTCTCCGATCTGATGATCGACAGCTTCGCGTACGGCTATCTCCTCGCCTTTGTTCATGTCGGACATCATCTTGCCGAAAAAGCCGTAGCTTCCGACGCCGATGCCGATTAATATCGCCGCGGCGATGGCGGCCCCTATCATCTTGCCGATGACGGGATTCGAGAATAGAAGATCGGAAAAATTTCTGCGAGGAATCAAGTCTTTGAGCGGCACCGGAGATTCCTGAATCTTCAGGTTCTTGTATGCCGAAATAAACTCGTTGCTATTTAAACCGAGGTAGTCGCAGTAGTTGCGAAGAAAACCGAGAAGATACGGTTCGCCGGGGAAGGCGGAAAAATCTTCCGCTTCGAGGGCTTCCAGATAGCGCCGGGTTATATTTGTTTCCCGCGCGACCTGTTCGAACTCTAAACCTCGTGCAACGCGCGCCTCTGTTAATTTTTTTCCGAAAGATTCCATTTTGCTATGCTCCATTATTCATTGAAAAGAAAATCATTAAACATATTGGCGGAGGCCGGAGAATCGTATACGAATCGATTATCCAGAATTCCCTGATTCAAATCGTAGCCTGAAAAATCGAACTGCACCTGATCACCGGAAATTGTGCGTGCGTCGATTCTCCTGATCAATTTGGTTTCAGGGGAAATCATCAGCCTGATAGTTCTGAAAATTTCAGTCGTCGACCTTCGCGAAAGCGACAGCACTACGACTTTTTCGCGCGAGTTTTCTTCAAGCTGAACCGGCTCCGGTCCGGTTTCATACGAAACCGCGTAGTATCGTTTCAGCAGAGACAACCCCTGGGGAGTCGCCATGGAAGCGCCGGCGGTACCGGAACCCGACTCGACCGATTGATTGAGCACGACATTAAACTCGGGAAGATAAATAGTAAGCAGTTTGCCGGTAAAAACGATAGTCTGCTCGTCTGGTTTGGTGAAATCGATTCTCAGAAGATCCGGCTTCTTGAAAGCGACCCGGCCGACCATCGTCTCTTTGCGCTGACCGGTCATAGCGGTAATTGTTATGTTTGCCGAGTAATCCTGTATGCCTTCATACGCCTCGGAAACAGATGAAAAGAAACCGTCTGCGGTAGTAATCGTCTGGGCGCCGACGGCAAACGGCGCCAGAAATATCAGAAAAAGGGCAGAAAACGCAACACCCGAAATAGACCTATTCATTTTTCCAGTAAACCAGAAAGAATCTATTCCGTCAATTGTTTTGAGGTACGAGCGGATAAATCTTGCAAGGAGAGCGCATATAATGGAAGAAAAAAGGCTGTTCCGTTAAAAACGAAACAGCCTCGACGTAAATCAATGAGATTAAACGGCTGCGGGCCCGCCGGCATCGGATTTAGGCAGAGAAGATTCCGCGGCTATAATGCTCGCAAACTCGGCTCCCTCCATAATCTCTTTTTCGAGCAATCGGCCGGATATATAGTCCAACAGCTGTTTTTTTTCAGCTAATCGAGCTTTGACCGCCTCGAACCTGATATTTATGATTCGGGCTATTTCCTCGTCGATATACTGCTGGGTCTGCTCGGAGTAGTCGCGCACCAGCTTGGGATCAGCGGCGCCGTATCCGGCTCCGTGCTGAGTCAGAGCGACGTTTCTGAAGCGATCGCTCATTCCGTAATCGGTTATCATTCTGCGCACGATTTCGGTCGCCCGCATGAGATCGTTCGACGCTCCCGTCGAAACCCCGTCGAAGGCGACGACCTCGGCCGCCCTGCCGCCCAGAAGAACATCCACTTCGCCGATCATTTCTTTCTCGGTTTTCAAATAGCTGTCTTCATCCGGCATTTGAAGCGTATAACCCAGCGCGGCGATTCCCCGAGGAATGATCGAAACCTTGTGAACCTTGTCGGAACCCTCGGTAAAGGCCGCGGTAAGCGCGTGCCCAGTCTCGTGATACGCGACAATTTTCCGCTCGCTTTCCTTGATAACGCGGCTTTTTTTCTGTAATCCGGCCACTGCCTTCTCGACAGCCTCGTTCAAATCTACCATTTCGACTACTTTTCTGCCGGCGCGCACAGCAAGGAGAGCCGCTTCATTAATCACGTTAGCCAGATCCGCTCCTGAAAAGCCGCTGGTCGTCCGCGCGACGGTTTCGAGCTGAACCTCTTTGGAAAGTTTCACGTTCTTGGAATGAATCTTCAGAATCTGCTCGCGGCCTTTCACATCAGGACGGTCAACCACAACCTGGCGATCGAAACGTCCGGGACGAAGCAGAGCGGGATCGAGAACATCGGGCCTGTTGGTGGCGGCCAACAGAATCAGGCCGGTTGAACCGTCGAAACCGTCCATTTCAACCAAGAGCTGGTTGAGGGTTTGTTCGCGTTCGTCGTTCGACGACATCGAGTTTATGCGGGACTTGCCGATGGCGTCCAACTCGTCGATAAATACTATGCAGGGCGCTTTTTCGCGCGCTTGTTTAAAAAGATCTCTTACCCGCGACGCGCCTACTCCGACGAACATTTCCACGAAATCAGAACCGCTGATTCTGAAAAAAGGAACTCCCGCTTCGCCGGCGACGGCGCGCGCAAGGAGCGTCTTACCGGTTCCGGGTGGGCCTACGAGCAAAACGCCCCGGGGAATTTTACCGCCGATGTCGGTATATTTCTTCGGGAATTTCAGAAAGTCCACGACTTCTACCAATTCTTCCTTTGCCTCGTCTACTCCCGCCACATCGGCAAACCGGGTCGACACTTTTCCCTCTTCAACCGCCGCGGAACGAGCCTGCCCGGCCGAAAAAATGCTTCCTCCGAGTCCGCCCATGCCGCCTCCCATGCGCTTCATGAGGAAACGCCACATCAGGAAGAAAATGGCAAACGGAAGAATCCACTGGAAGATAAAATCCAGCAACATATTGTTTTCTTTAGCATGAACGGCGTACACAACCTGATTCGCGTTCATAAGCGCCACGAATTCTTCAGTGAGCAAACCAACCGTTCTATATCCTTTCTCGCGGGAAGATGCATTTTGGGAAAGAAGATTCAGGCCGCCCGAACCGGTGTCTCCGGCGTTTTCAGCACTTCCGGTGTAACCGGTAAAATACGTCGAACCGATTTCAACCCGGGTTATTTCTCCGGAGACCACCCTCTGGCGAAATTCGGAAAAAGGTATTAAGGAGTCTGAGCGCGAAAGAAGGGCGTAGTTAACCGCGACCAACAGGGCAAAAACAGCCAATAATATCGCCCAAACAGGAATTTTACTGAATGGAGATTTCTTCTTGGGATCCGATGAACCGGAATCGGGACTGAGTTTGAAGAAATTAAAAGGATCATTCGGGTCCGGCTTTCGGTCGTTATTACCGGAATTGTTTTCATTACTCATTAGTCATGTACCGCCTTGTAGTAATAATACGAAAAAAAAAAGAAGGCGTCGAGCTATTTATCGTGTGCGTTACCTGTGATCGCTGTTTTCATGATTCGCACGGAATTATCCGATCCCGCTCTGGCATTTTCTCTCTTTTTGAACTAAAGTTGTCCCTGATACGGCCGATATGGTTATCAGGGGACTTCCACGGAAGTGCCAGACAACCACGTTTACGAGGGGGACTTTGTGGGTTACAACCAGGCGCTGAGCGCATACCGCGAGACGAGAATCCGGACAGCCAGCCAAGGCACGCTGATTATTATGCTTTACGACGAGGCTATTAAGCGCCTCGGAGAGGCGGCAGCCCTTCTTGACGGTCAAACGCAGAATAATCCGGCGACTATCGAACCGGTGAGCAATCATATCGTAAAAGCGCAGGAAATCATTACAGAACTCACCGCTTCTCTGGATATGGAAGCCGGCGGAGAAATCTCCCGAAACCTGCTTTCCCTCTATACCTACTTCAATCAACAGCTTCTCGAGGCGAATTTCGAGAAAAAACCTCAAAAAATCGAATTCGTCAAATCGATGATGGATCAATTACGGGCGGCATGGGTCGAAGTCGTGAATAATACTGCTGTGCCGGCAAATCTCCAGGCGAGTCCTGCAGGCATAAACATAGCCGGTTAATGCCGTATGTCCTCAACAACTCTGTCGCAACGGGAAATAGATGAACGAGTAGCTGTTCTCAAGCGGTTCCGTTTCTTATTGGAAGAAAAACGCCGGAAATTCCGAGATTATCTTACGGTTTTGGAAAAGCAGGAATTTGCGATAGAGGCCGAGGATGTCGACACGCTGGTTTCGCACACGGAAATCGAGCAATCGATCGTATCAGAAATACAAACCATTCAAAAAGTTATAGAACCGATGGAGCGGATGTACCGTGAATTCCATCCTTCGGGATCGGATTCGGATATCCCTGTTCTCGCGACGGATCTGGACAGCCTTCAAAAGAAAGTACTGGCCCAGAACGAAAAGAACAGAGATTTGCTCAAGTCACACATGGACACCCTGCGCCAAAAGATTATCAGCATAAAAAATCCCTACGCGAAACGAAACAGCATTTACGCGTCCGACTCCCATACAGCCGCGCATATCGACATAAAACAGTAACAACTTTTATGCTATACTTCAGGCATGAAAAAGCCTGTGTATATCCTCGACGCTTACGGTCTCATTTACCGTTCCTATTTCGCATTCATCGGGAAACCGCTTACGAACAAAGAAGGCCGCAATGTTTCGGCCATCTACGGTTTTTTTAGAAACCTCCACGGAATTTTCGCTCATCACTCTCCGGAATGCTTTATTGCCGCATTCGATTCCCGTACGCCCACCTTCAGACATGAAATATACCCGGAATATAAAGCCACCCGCGCGAAGACGCCGGAAGACCTCCATGCGCAAATACCTATTATAGAAGAGATTCTTACCGCTCTTGGCATTTCCATCATACGACAGGACGGATTCGAAGCTGACGACATAATCGCTTCCGTCGCGGCCCTCTGTAAAAAGGATGACCGTCCCTGCGTCGTCATTTCTGGCGATAAAGACTTGATGCAGCTGGTCGGCAACGGCACAACGATACTAAAGCCGGGGAAAACCGGAGGCTGGGTTCCGCTGGATTCCGACGGAGTCGCCGCAGAATGGGGAGTCGGACCGGAGCTCATGCTGGATCTTCTTTCCATGACCGGGGACGCTTCGGATAATGTTCCGGGAATAAAGGGGGTCGGAGACAAGACGGCGCTCAAGCTATTAGCCCAATACGGAAGTTTGGACGGAATATACGCCCATCAGGATGAAATCCCCGGAGCGCTGGGAACGAAGATCCGCGAAAACCGGGACATGGCCTATTTTTCCAAAAAGCTTATTGCTCTTTGCGAAGATGTCCCCTTTGACCGGGAGCTGGACCACTACGGCTGCTCTTCTTTGGATATGATAGCGGTTTCACGCCTTTTGATGAGGGAAGATCTGCCGAGCCTCGCAAAACTATGGGGCGGCGTCGACGCGGACAAACAGGAAGCAGGCATCGGAAACACTGTTGAGGCGCAGAAGAAAACAACGCAGAAAAGCGCGTATTCCGGAGGCGACGCTGTCCATCTACCTCCCCTATCGAACGATCTTCCTCAAATCGGATTGAAAAAAAACTCCGGAACCTACTCCGCGGTAACCGATCCACATGAGTTGGCGCGATTAATCGACGACGCTATCGCCAGCGGGAGAGCCGCTTTCGACACTGAAACTACCGGACTCCAGATTATGGAAGACCGGCTGGTCGGATTTTCGTTTTCTTTCAAAGCGGGCGAAGGATACTACGTGCCTATTCTGGCCCCGGCACCCGAACTCGGCGAAAAACCTTCTAAAACCATGAGTATTGCGGAAGCAGCCCCGCTCATCAGAAAACTCTTCGAAACGGCGGGATTTCATCTGATTCTTCACAACGCGAAATTCGACCTGCAAATACTCTCGCGGGCGAATATAATTTCTTCTATTATATCATTCATTCACGACACGATGATCGTCGCATGGCTGTTGGATCCGGACTGGAGCTCTTTCGCCCTTGAATCACTCGCGTCGAACCAGTTGGGATTAGAAACGATAGCCTATGCAGATGTCGTACCCAAAGGGAAAACCTTTGCTGACGTTCCGATCCAGCAGGCAATTTGCTACGCGGCAGAGGATTCTGATCTTACCCTGCAATTATGGGAAAAACTATATCCCCGGCTGGAAAACACGAAACTGCTTGATCTGTACAAAAATATCGAAACGCCACTTATTCCGATACTCGCGCGGATGGAGCTTGAAGGCATACGGCTTGAACGCGGTCCGCTTGCCGAATTTTCGCAGGAACTCGAAGGAAAGATCAAAGAAGTAGAAAAATCTATCCATTTGACGGCAGGTAGGGAGTTCAACATCGCTTCTCCGAAACAGCTCCAGGAAATCCTGTTTGTTGAACGGAAGCTGACGCCGGGAAAAAAGACTAAAACCGGTTATTCCACGGATACATCGGTTCTGGAAGATCTGGCGGCCGAAGACATCCTTCCGGCGATGATTCTCGACTACCGCGGGCTCGCCAAGCTCAAGTCGACCTATGTAGACGCGCTTCCAGACCTGGCCGATTCGCAGGGCCGGCTTCATACCACATTCATACAAACCGGCACCGCTACCGGAAGGCTTTCAAGCCGGGACCCGAATCTGCAAAACATCCCGATTCGCGATGATAACGGACGGAGAATCAGGGCAGCCTTCCGCTCGGAGAACGGAAAAGTGCTGGTTTCTGCGGATTACGCGCAGATAGAACTTGTGATTCTTGCGCACCTGTCGCGGGATAAGAATCTCGGCGACGCATTCAAAAGCGGAGTAGACGTCCACAAGAGAACAGCCAGTCTGATTTTCGGAGTTGACGCAGATCAGGTGACTCAGGATATGCGGCGCGTAGCGAAAACCATCAATTTCGGCGTAATGTACGGAATGAGCGCGTTCAGGCTCTCGAATGAACTGAGGATTCCCCGGGGCGACGCCGCAGGCTTCATCAACACCTATTTCGCTACCTACTCGGGCGTGGCCGAGTTCATGAACGAAACAAAGGAAAAAGCCCGTTCTCTCGGTTATGTCGAGACGATCATGGGGCGCCGCCGCTATATCAGAGGCATCGATAGCTCCAACAAAATAGAACGCTCAGGCGCTGAAAGGATAGCGGTAAACACTCCGATACAGGGATCGGCCGCTGACATCGTTAAGGCGGCAATGATACGGGTTGATAGAGCCCTCACGGCTCAAAAACTGTCCACGCGCTTATTGCTGCAGGTTCACGACGAATTAATCATGGAAGGCCCAGAACACGAGGAACCCCTGGTCAAGGATCTCCTCAGGAAGGAAATGGAATCGGTCGTGACGCTGGAAGTTCCCTTGAAGGTGAGCGTTGAATCCGGAAAAAGCTGGGGAGATTTCCACTGATGGCCGGCCGCCCGCAGATCTGTCGGGGAACTCGATCATGACAGCCCGGAAACAGGCAGTCATTGGATTAACGGGCCCCATGTGCGCGGGAAAGAACCAGGCGGCGGAGATTCTGGAACAGAGAGGATTCCTGGTTATCGATGCCGACCAAACCGCCCGTCGTGCCATGGATGCAGTCGAAAAGGATGTACTAGCCGCATTCGGAACCGAAGCCGCCGAAAAAGATATCCTCCTGACTACCAAAGAAGGCAAAATCGATAGAAGACAACTCGGCAAGCTTCTTTTCGCCAACCAACAACTGCTTGCCCGTCATGAAGCGATCATATATCCGGAGATAGACAGGCTCTTGAACGAGTACATCGATTCCAATACGGATAAAACAGTTGTCATCAATGCGCCTCTTTTATATAAGTCGAACGTTCTTGCCCGTTGCGTCTTTGTCATTTACATAGACGCTCCGTTCATTATCCGTTTTCTTCGAGCTTCGAAACGGGATACGCTTCCGCCATCGCAGATAATCGATCGTTTTCGCGCGCAAAATAATCTCTATGCTCAATATATTTCCAGAAATGTCGATATTCTAAAAGTAAGTAACAGCGGAACGCTTCGAGTCCTGAAAAGAAGGCTCGAAAAACAGCTCGAAAGCAGAGGATATTGAGGCATTTATGGAACAGAAAAAAATACTGTGGATTCTATTCGCGGTCAGCGGATTCATCGTGCTTGTGTTTGGATTTGCCCTGATCCGTTTCACTCCATCCAAAACACGGGAACCTGCGTTCCGCCCTGCAGTGGCGATGACGCAAGCGCCTTTAAATGCGAACCAGAACCGAACCGATGTTGCTCCATCGGCGACTGATGCGGCTCAAACCCCTGCCGGCGCCGCAGACGCTCAAGAAGCGCCGGCCGGCATCGATCCCGATAAATGGGTCAGAGATCCCGAGCAAGCTCCCGGGCTTCATACGAACATTCCCCCGGCAAGCAATATAAACCTCACTATTGTAAACGGCGATAATGCGGCCGCGACATACGGAACTCTCGACGTACGAGGATTGACTCGGACCCAGGCTGACGTTGCGCAAGGCAACGAGGCAGCCGGTCAAAGTTCCCTGGATACAAGCGTTCAAACCCCGCAAAACGTCGTTTCAGCTGATACCGACAAGGCACTTGCCGGTCAAGCCGCCGCGTCGGATAGCGTAGCAGCACAAAAATCTGTTTCATCGACGGCTTCAAAGCCGGCGCCCGAGAAAAAAATAGTTTCAACTCAGAGCAAGCCGGCGAAAGCCGCCCCGGCAAAAACTAAAACGCCTGTTGCAGTAACCGAGTATTGGATACAAACCGGTTCATTCGCAAGCAAGCTGAATGCCGAAAAAGCGCGCGAGTCTTTGACCAAACGGGCATTGAAGGCAGAAATATTCACCAAGGAAGTATCCGGCGCAACAAACTACCGCGTGCGGGTTGGACCCTATACAGCAAAATCAGAAGCCGACTACTGGCTTGGAACGATAAAGGATGTAGCCGAGTTCAAGGGCAGTTACATCTCTGAAGTAAAAACAAAAAAATAACCATATTGTGATCGCTGATCCCGGGCATAATCCGGGATCAGATCCTATCGATCTTGACGATGGGATCTAATCGATTAAGTTTTCGGCTGTTATTCTCCGTTTCCCTACCCTTGTTCATTATGCCAACCCTTACTGGAGAAACCAGCATAACAATTTCCGGCAACCCGGAAGACTCTATTGCATTACATGCAGAACAAAACTGGAATACAATAAGCATTCATGCAGACGCGATCAGCAAAAAAAGCGAGAACGGATTCGATCAGGAATTGAAAACCCTTTCGTTTCTGGCAGAACCATTTACGAACACAGCGTTGTATATCGGTTCATTATCCTCTAGCGGCTTATACTCGCGATCGAGAAATCCCCTGCCGCAGTACGCCTCATCAAAACCGCCGACGGTTCAAAAACCGATCAATACGATTTTCTCGCATTCACAATCGGCCATTCCCGCTAGCGGCGGATTCGCAATCGGTTTCCCGCATATCAAATTCGGACTTTCCGTCGATCTACAGGCTTCAGATGCAAGAATCCCGGATTTTACGCAAAATCCTGACCAAATCGGCCTTTATTTGGAAACGCCGCAGTCTATCTCAATTGGACCGATTCAGTTCAAGGGAGGAATATTCTCAAGCCTCATCTCCCGGAATAGAAAACCGGCAACCTCATGGTTTTCTGAAAAAACCGATGAATATTCTCCGCTGATACATTTTTCGCTTGGAGACGGATGGATGCGATGGAAGAAGCTCTCCGGCCGTTTTACCGTATTCCGCCGATCAAGTCCGATCCATCATGCACAACATGCGTTACGGCTGGAAGCCGATTATGCCATCCGTTCCATTACGTTTTCTTCGGGGATCTTTTATTGCCAGCCGGATTTCACAGACGCCGAAGATCAAAGCCCCGCCGCTACGTTCAGAATATGTACCGGATTCAATTCGGAATGGAGATTATCATCAATTGGAAGCCCTCTTATTCTATGGAGCGGTGTGATTTCCCGCGAAAAGCCGAAAAAAGAATCCTGGCATTCAATGCAACCAGATAAAACGAGCGCGGGCACCAGATCAATCGTCAAATTCAAACGAGTTTCAGTAGAAAACGAGTATATCTATTCAGGAGAAACTATTGAACACACTCATCAGGTCCGCATTAAACCTCGACTTTCAGGAAGCCCGACTGCTCATCTCAAAGCTTCATTCGAACATAGAAATATGAATATTTCCGGGACGTTGACATTAAAGCCTTTCAACGGTTTGTTCATTAAAACAGCCTCGTCATTCGGTTTTATCGATCAAAATCTGGAGGATTTAACCCTTCTTCAGACATTTCGGTATGTTTTTATGCGTGAAAGCTTTTTTTCATCCAGCGAAGCAGTATTTACAATACCTTTAAAAAAGACAAAACCATCCTTTTCCTTTTCGGCTACCGTCTCGCTTAAAAACTGATGTATTGCAACTGCCGCCTTTTTTCGATATACTGCGAAAGATTATCTGTTTTTAAAACATTTGCGTTTTCGCAAAATCTATATTGAGTGAGGTACAGGACTATGGCTATTGATATTTCCAAAATGAGGAATATCGGTATCAGCGCCCACATTGACTCCGGAAAAACAACCCTTTCCGAGCGTATTCTGTTTTACTGCAACAAAATTCATGCCATCCATGAAGTTCGCGGAAAAGACGGTGTCGGTGCTGTTATGGATAATATGGAGCTCGAGAGAGAGCGCGGAATCACGATCCAATCTGCATCTACACAGGTTCAGTGGAAAGATTACACCGTCAACGTCATCGATACGCCCGGACACGTCGATTTCACCATCGAGGTTGAAAGGTCCCTTCGCGTTCTCGACGGAGCGATTCTCGTTCTGTGTTCCGTCGGCGGCGTTCAATCGCAGTCCATCACCGTAGACCGCCAGCTCAAAAGATACCATGTACCCCGCATCGCTTTCGTAAACAAGTGCGACCGTACTGGAGCCAACCCGCTGAAGGTTCGCATGCAGCTCCGCGAAAAACTCGGTCTGAACGCATACATGATGCAACTCCCCATCGGCCTCGAAGATAAGCTCGAAGGAGTCGTGGATCTTGTTACAATGAAAGCCGTCTACTATGAAGGCGAAAGCGGAACCGAAATTAGAATCGCCGAAATTCCCGCTCACCTCGTTGCCGACGCGAAGAAATACCGCGAAGAGCTTCTCGACGCGGCTTCGATGTTCTCTGATGAACTTGCCGAAGCCTATCTTGAAGGAGCTGAAACCGAAGAGATGATCCATGCGGCAATCCGCAAGGGAACGCTCGGAGAACAGCTTGTACCGGTTTTCCTGGGATCCGCTTACAAGAACAAGGGTATCCAGTCTATGCTCGACGGCGTGATTCGCTATCTTCCCGATCCGACGGAAGTTAAGAACGTAGCCCTCGATCTCGATAAAAACGAAGAACCCGTAGTTCTTTCGTGCAATGAAAACGCTCCTACCGTAGCCCTCGGATTCAAACTCGAAGACGGTAAATACGGACAATTAACCTATGTCCGCATCTACCAGGGATCCCTGAAGAAAGGCGACGAGCTGTACAACACCAGAGCCAGAAAGAAATTCAAGGTCGGACGACTCGTACGTATGAACTCCGCAACTATGGAAGACATCAATGAAGGCGTACCCGGCGACATTGTAGCCCTCTTCGGAGTCGAGTGCGCATCCGGAGACACCTTCTGCGGCGGCGGTTTGAACTATGCAATGAGCTCCATGTTCGTTCCGAATCCGGTTATCGATCTATCCATTACCCCGAAAGACAAAAAATCGAGCGACCAGATGGCTAAAGCTCTCAACCGCTTCACGAAAGAAGATCCTACCTTCCACTGCTTCGTCGATCCTGAGTCAAATCAGACGATTATCCAGGGAATGGGCGAACTTCACCTTGAAGTATACGTAGAGCGGATGAAGCGCGAGTATAACTGCGAAGTCGAAACAGGAAAACCCCAGGTTGCGTATCGCGAAGCGATCACAACACGAGCGGATTTCAACTACACCCACAAAAAGCAGACCGGCGGTTCCGGACAATACGGTCGCGTTGCGGGATTCATCGAACCCATCGAAGATAAAGACTACGAATTCGTTGATGCCATCAAGGGAGGAGCGATTCCTAACGAATATATTCCTTCTTGCGATAAGGGTTTCAAAGAATCCATGAAGAAGGGAGCCCTCATCGGATTCCCCATCGTAGGACTTCGAGCGACCATCAACGACGGACAGTCTCACCCTGTAGACTCTTCAGACATTGCGTTCCAACTTGCATCAATCGGCGGTTTCCGTGAGGCATATCTCAAGGCAAAGCCTGCAATTCTTGAACCTATAATGAAGGTATCCATTGAAGGACCACAGGAGTTCCAGGGAAATATCTTTGGACTGATCAATCAACGTCGTGGTATAATTCTTTCATCGACCGAAGATGATAATTTCACCCGTGTCGATGCGGAAGTTCCGTTAAGCGAAATGTTTGGTTTCTCCACTATTCTCCGCTCGTCCACGCAAGGAAAAGCAGAGTATTCCATGGAGTTCTCCAAATACGGCAAGGTCCCCACCAGTGTCGCGGAAACTCTGATCAAAGAGTATGAAGCGAAGCGCAGAGCTGAACAGAAATAAGGAGTCGTCAATGGTTAAACAGGATCTTATAGAAAGAAGCCCTGTACGGATTTTTGAAAAATCCCTGGGCGGCGGTGTTTCTTCCGGGCAAATCGGCGTAATCGCTTCAAAGAAAGGTCTCGGAAAAACATCTATTTTAGTTCAACTTGGGATAGATCAGCTTCTGCAGGGAAATTTTGTAGTCCATGTTTCCTTCAATCAGCAAGCTAATCATGTAATGACTTGGTACGAGGACATTTTCACTGAACTGGCAAAAAAGAAAAATCTTGATAAAGCTTCCGAAGTAAAAGAAGACTTAATCAGCAAACGGATCGTTCTTAATTTTAATCAGGACTCCGTGAAGACCGCTCAGGTAATTAAAACCATCAAGGCTTTAGCAGAAGGCGGTTCACAACCGAATGCGCTCATAATCGATGGTTTTGACTTTTCAAGGGCAGATTCCGACAGCATGAAGCAGATGAAAGCTTTTGCCAAAGAATTGAATTTAGCAATTTGGTACAGCTCTAATGTTGAAACAGCTGATAAGGGACTCCCTTCTGCTTTGGCCCAATTTAGAGAAGACCTGGATGTCGTTCTCTATCTTGAACCTAAGTCAGACTGTATTCAGATTAAAGTTCTTAAAGAACATGAAAAGAATGAATACGATACAGATTTGAAACTCGATGTTAAAACCCTGTTGATAGCTGACAAGTAATTAACTGGAAACAGAAAACCGCCTTCGGGCGGTTTTTTTTTATTTATTGATGCTTGCAGAATTCACCGATTTCATTTATATTGAAGTAAACCGGTTTAGTATATTTTCCTTTAAGGAGACAGTCATGACTCTCAAGCGATCAAGCGGTATTCTGCTTCATCCCTCTTCATTTCCTGAAACGCCAGGAATAGGTACAATTGGAAAACAAGCATATAGATTTTTGGATTGGCTATCGGATGCCGGCCAGAGTCTTTGGCAAATACTTCCTCTCGGTCCTACAGGGTATGGAGACTCTCCGTATGCTTCATTCTCAACATTTGCTGGGAATCCCCTTCTTATTGATTTAGAAGATCTTGTCGATCGAAATTTATTAACAAAAAATGACATAGAACCTCCTGAATACATTAAAACATCAAATTCTATTGATTATGGGTCGGTTGTTTGGTGGAAAATCCCCTTATTAAAGAAAGCCGCTCAAAATTTTCGTAGACAACATCAAAGTACTGATTATGAATCATTTTCGACGGCGAATTCGTATTGGCTTGATAATTATGCTTTATTCATGAATATAAAAGAGTTTTACGACAAGAAAGCTCAAGATGAAAAGTTATTTGGAAAACTATGGAATAATTATTGGCCAATAGAACTAGCGACTCGCGACGAAAGGGCAATCGCCAATTGGAAAAGTGAAAATGAAGAAGGAATTGAATTGCAAAAGGTGATTCAGTTTTTCTTCTTCACTCAGTGGGAACGATTGAAAAAATATGCAAACCATAAAGGTATTTCAGTTATCGGCGATATTCCCATATTCGTAGCCTCTGATTCAGCCGATGTTTGGGCAAACCAGCACCTCTTTCAACTAAACAAGGATGGAACACCGATATCAGTAGCAGGCGTGCCACCAGATTATTTCAGCGAAACTGGTCAGCTATGGGGAAATCCGCTCTATAATTGGGATGCGATGAAAGCTACCGGGTATTCTTGGTGGATTGACCGTATTAGATCAATGTTGCATATGGTTGATTACATTCGAATCGATCACTTTAGAGGTTTTGAAGCATATTGGTCCATTCCTGCGAACGAAAAAACTGCGATAAACGGCAAATGGATTAAAGGTCCGGATCACGATTTTTTTGAAGCTATACAAAGAAATCTGGGAGATTTACCAATTTTAGCAGAAGATCTCGGACTGATCACAACAGAGGTACAGCGGTTAAGAGACGACTTTCATCTTCCTGGAATGAAAGTACTGCAGTTTGCTTTCGATGTAAATGAAGCCGGCAAAGACGGCTTTACTAATTCTTTTTTACCGCATATGTATGCCCCTAATTGCCTCGTATATACAGGAACACATGACAACGATACAATGCAAGGTTGGATCGATAATGCCAGCCCAGCTGAAATAAATCTAATCAAAGAATATTTAGGCGGAAATGTTTCTGATCAGAATCTTGTTTTCGAGCTAATACGTATATGCATGATGTCCGTAGCTGTTTTCGCGATATTTCCAATGCAGGATATTTTCGCAATTAGTTCAAACGGACGAATGAACACTCCCTCTACATTAGGAAACAACTGGACATGGCGAATGTCAGGTTCCCATTTAAATTCTTCAAAGGCACACTGGTTGAAACATTTATCAAGACTCTACGCGAGAAATATGAAATAACCATTGTATATTAGTATTAGCTTACAAAAAAAAGGATTGTCATTAAGTGACAATCCTTTTTTATCAGATAAATGAAAGAAGAATGCTGAGTTCGGTAATGTATAATAAAGAGTTCAAATTTAAAATAAAAAAGCCTGGCAGCTACCTACTTTCCCACTTTGCAAGCAGTATCATCGGCGTTAGAGAGCTTGACTTCCGTGTTCGGGATGGGAACGGGTATTGCCTCTCCACTATGGCCACCAGGCATTATTAACTAATGTCATGTGCGTCCGCTCATGTTTTCTTTCCGCCTGCCCTCTTCGAAAGACGTCTTTCATCAATTACGCCTTTTATAACAGGCTGTAGACTCTTTCGTAAGATCCATTTCCAACCGGTTTTGAGCGAACGGCAAACCGATTGATAGTACGCATGGCGCATAGGGTGTTTAGAAACGAGAAACGTATTTTAGAAGTAAAACGATAATATGGTCAAGCCTCACGACTTATTAGTATTGGTCGGCTGAACACATTACTGTGCGTAGACCTCCAACCTATCAACCTGGTAGTCTCCCAGGAGTCTTTAGGGGGATTAAATCCCCAGGGATGATTTATCTTGAGGTGGGCTTCCCACTTAGATGCCTTCAGCGGTTATCCCTTCCGAACTTAGCTACCCTGCACGTGCCCTTGGCAGAACAACAGGTACACCAGAGGTTCGTCCACATCGGTCCTCTCGTACTAAATGCAGCTCCTCTCAATCATCCAACGCCCATAGCAGATAGGGACCGAACTGTCTCGCGACGTTCTGAACCCAGCTCACGTACCGCTTTAATTGGCGAACAGCCAAACCCTTGGGACCTGCTTCAGCCCCAGGATGCGATGAGCCGACATCGAGGTGCCAAACTTTCCCGTCGATGTGAACTCTTGGGGAAAATCAGCCTGTTATCCCCGGAGTACCTTTTGTCCGTTAAGTGACGGCGCTTCCACTCGCTACCGCCAGATCACTAAGACCTACTTTCGTACCTGCTCGACCTGTCAGTCTCGCAGTCAAGCCTCCTTGTGCCTTTACACTCATACGCCGATTTCCATCCGGCGCGAGGAGACCTTCGCGCACCTCCGTTACTCTTTGGGAGGCGACCGCCCCAGTCAAACCGCCCACCTATCATTGTCCCCAGACCAGATTCATGGCCAAGGTTAGAATCCTAATTCAGCAAGGGTGGTATTTCACTTGTCGACTCCTCGCAACCTGACGGCCACGTCTCAACGTCTCCCACCTATCCTACACATGCTAAACCAAGATCCAATAATAAGTTACGGTGAAGGTTCACGGGGTCTTTCCGTCTAACTATGGGTAACCGGCTTCTTTACCGGTATATAAATTTCACCGAGTCTCGCGTTGAGACAGTGCCCAGAATCGTTACACCATTCGTGCGGGTCGGAACTTACCCGACAAGGAATTTCGCTACCTTAGGACCGTTATAGTTACGGCCGCCGTTTACTGGGGCTTCGATTCAAAGCTTCGCGGCTCCGCTAACCTCTCCTCTTAACCTTCCAGCACCGGGCAGGTGTCACCACCTATACGTCCCATTACTGGTTCGCAGATGGCTGTGTTTTTGATAAACAGTCGCCTGGGCCTGCTCTGTGCCACCCCCACTCTTTAACCAAACAGGGGCCACACTTCTTCCGAAGTTACGTGTGCATTTTGCCGAGTTCCTTAACGCGAGTTCTCTCGAGCGCCTGAGATTTCTCATCCCACCTACCTGTGTCGGATTACGGTACGGTCTTTTTCAACCTAGCCTTAGACAGTATTTCCCGGCACCGTGATTACGTCCGCTTCGCTTCGCCGTAGCTCTACTCGCTGTCACAGCTTACCTCTCGTGGTGGATTTGCCTGCCACAATCATCGGCTCGCTGCTTCGACCGGGACAACCGTCGCCCGGCCGGATTTCACCTCATGCGTCCTGCCTTCGAAATTGAAAAAGGTTCCGGAATATGAACCGGATTCCCATCGACTACGACTTTCGTCCTCGCCTTAGGGGCCGACTTACCCTGGGCAGATGACCTTTACCCAGGAAACCTTAGGTTTTCGGCGGAGGGGAATCTCACCCCTCTTTTCGTGTACTTATACCTGCATTCTCTCTTCCATCCCCTCCAGCGCCCCTCACAGGTACGCCTTCTTCGGTCCATGGAATGCTCCCCTACCACCTATACTAGTAGTATAGATCCGTAGCTTCGGTATACCGCTTAGCCCCGTTACATTATCTGCGCATGAACACTCGACCAGTGAGCTATTACGCACTCTTTAAAGGAATGGCTGCTTCTAAGCCAACCTCCTGGCTGTCTATGTATTCACACCTCATTTTACACTGAGCGGTATTTCGGGACCTTAGCTGACGGTCCGGGCTGTTTCCCTCTTGACTATGAACCTTGTCGCACACAGTCTCACTCCCATACGTTGACTTTCGGCATTCAGAGTTTGATTGGGTTTGGTAGGCGGTGAAGCCCCCTAGTCCATCCAGTGCTTTACCTCCGAAAGTTTTGTATGAGGCTGTCCCTAAAGGCATTTCGGGGAGAGCCAGCTATTTCCAGGTTTGTTTAGCCTTTCACTCCTAGTCACAAGTCATCCCTACCTTTTTTAACAGATTAGAGTTCGGTCCTCCACTCGGTATTACCCGAGCTTCAACCTGCTCATGACTAGATCACCTTGGCTTCGGGTCTACGACAACGAACTATTTTCGCCCTTTTCAGACTCGGTTTCCCTCCGGCTCCGTGACTTCTATCACTTAACCTCGCTCGTTACCGTAACTCGCAGGCTCATTCTACAAAAGGCACGCCACTACCCTTGCGGGCTGTGACATCTTGTTAGTGTATGGTTTCAGGTTCTATTTCACTCCCCTCGCCGGGGTTCTTTTCGCCTTTCCCTCACGGTACTTCTGCACTATCGGTAGCTACGGAGTATTTAGCCTTGGATCGTGGTCGACCCGGATTCCGACAGGGTTTCTCGTGCCCCGCCGTACTCAGGTACCGCATCAAAGAGACCGATCTATTTCGCGTACGGGGCTTTCACCCTCTTTGACTGGCCTTCCCAAACCATTCCGCTATATATCGATTTTATCACTCTTCGGCTTACGCCCATGCGGCCCTACAACCCCCGTTAAACGGGTTTGGGCTCTTCCGATTTCGCTCGCCGCTACTTTCGGAATCTCCGGAGGATCGCTCCTCTTCTTGATTTCTGTTCCCGGGTTACTTAGATGGTTCAGTTCACCCAGTGTGGCTTTCGTACCCTATTTTATTCAGATATCGAATGATGGAATCGCTTCCATCGGGTTACCCCATTCGGCTATCCAGGGATCACAGGATATGTGCTCCTTCCCCTGGCTTTTCGCAGCTTATCACGGCCTTCTTCGCCTCGTAGCTCCAAGGCATCCACCATACACCTATTCTTCGCTTGACCATATTATCGTTTCTTCTTTTCGATCCCTCTTCGTTTTCACGCGCCTTCCTCGACTGCCTCTCTTCTTTTCCACCCGTGTTACGGCTTTCTAAAAAGATCCGCTTCGCTTGCAAAACGCGCTTTTAAGAGATTCAAAAAGAAACCTTCGTTTCTTAACTTCATCGCATTTCTGCGATGCTTCTCGTTTCCTTCCCTATGTTGTATGTCAAATATCGCTTGTTTCGCCAGCATCTTGATCAGCCGCCCGCAGGCAACACGCTATCAAAACCGGCTTCTTTCTTTTCCGAACCTGCATTTCACTCGTCCGGGTCAGATCAATGGGCCTGATTAGAGTTGAACTAATGACCCCTTCCTTATCAGAGAAGTGCTCTAACCGACTGAGCTACAGGCCCGTCAGAAACAGAAGTCTTAAACCCCTCTTTTCTTTCGCTTCGCTCCCCGTTCGTACCGGAGACGTCTGCGAAATATGGAGGAAAAAACTCGTCTTTCTGTATAAAAAAAGGTAAAAGGAAAGAAGGATTTTCAAGATTCGTTTTGATTCGATTCGAATATGCCCTGTTGTACACGCGCATTGCAGCGCCAGGGACTTTTTTTCGTAACAATCGGTTATCGCTAACCGTTTGTCGAAGCTTCTGCCGTTAGACAGAAAGCTTCTATTGAAACGCTCGCTCTTTGCCCATGGATGTTTTCGGTCGAAGACCGGAAACTCCAGGGCGAAATGCGAAGCATTTCGCCTTTCTCTCAGAAAGGAGGTGATCCAGCCGCACCTTCCGGTACGGCTACCTTGTTACGACTTCACCCTCCTTACTAAGCGTACCTTCGGCACCGCCCTCCCTTACGGGTTAGACTAGCGACTTCGGGTACCCTCAACTCGGATGGTGTGACGGGCGGTGTGTACAAGGCCCGGGAACGTATTCACCGCGCCGTGCTGATGCGCGATTACTAGCGATTCCAACTTCATGAAGTCGGGTTTCAGACTTCAATCCGAACTACGGTAGCTTTTTTGCGTTTTGCGTGACCTCGCGGTTTAGCATCGCTTTGTAGCTACCATTGTAGCACGTGTGTAGCCCTGGACATAAGGGCCATGATGACTTGACGTCATCCCCACCTTCCTCCGGTTTGTCACCGGCAGTTCCGCCAGAGTCCTCACCTTAACGTGTTAGTAACTGGCAGTAGGGGTTGCGCTCGTTGCGGGACTTAACCCAACACCTCACGGCACGAGCTGACGACAGCCATGCAGCACCTGTCAAGCGGCGTATTGCTACGCTGATATATCTCTATACCATTCCACTTGATGTCAAACCCAGGTAAGGTTCCTCGCGTACCATCGAATTAAACCACATGCTCCACCGCTTGTGCGGGCCCCCGTCAATTCCTTTGAGTTTCACCCTTGCGGGCATACTTCCCAGGCGGTACACTTATCACGTTAGCTTTGGCACTGAGACTCATGCCCCAACACCTAGTGTACATCGTTTACGGTGCGGACTACCAGGGTATCTAATCCTGTTTGCTCCCCGCACTTTCGCACCTCAGCGTCAATCATCAGCTAGAAACCCGCCTTCGCCACCGGTATTCTTCCAGATATCTACAGATTCCACCCCTACACCTGGAATTCTAGTTTCCCCTCTGTGATTCAAGTCTGGCAGTACCCAATGCAATTCTACAGTTAAGCTGCAGGATTTCACACCAGGCTTACCAAACCGCCTACATGCCCTTTACGC
Source organism: Teretinema zuelzerae (assembly GCF_021021555.1). Classification (NCBI taxonomy): domain Bacteria; kingdom Pseudomonadati; phylum Spirochaetota; class Spirochaetia; order Treponematales; family Treponemataceae; genus Teretinema; species Teretinema zuelzerae. The sequence goes on from NZ_JAINWA010000001.1 coordinate 931,464, forward strand.
CCAATAATTCCGAACAACGCTTGCCCCCTACGTGTTACCGCGGCTGCTGGCACGTAGTTAGCCGGGGCTTATTCACCGACTAATGTCATCATGATGTCATTCCCTACACCACTTATTCTTCATCAGCAAAAGGATTTTACAACCTTTCGGCCTTCTTCATCCACGCGGCGTCGCTCCGTCAGACTTTCGTCCATTGCGGAATATTCTTAGCTGCTGCCTCCCGTAGGAGTTTGGGCCGTATCTCAGTCCCAATGTGTCCGTACACCCTCTCAGGCCGGATACCCATCGTCGCCTTGGTGGGCCGTTACCTCACCAACTAGCTAATGGGACGCGGGCCCATCCTCGAGCCAGGCCGTAGCCTGTTTCCTCTTCTCGCCACAGCAAAAAGAGCGTATTCGGTATTATCCACTATTTCTAATGGCTATCCCCATCTCAAGGGTAGGTCACCCACGCGTTACTCACCAGTCCGCCACTCTAGGGGGAGCAAGCTCCCCTTGCCGTCCGACTTGCATGCTTAAGACGCGCCGCCAGCGTTCGTTCTGAGCCAGGATCAAACTCTCCATGATATATTCTCTAAATCCCTTGCGGGATCAAGATATCATTTTCAAGTCCTCTCCCTTTAATCTATTTAAAGGAATTGCTTTCTTCTTTTTTTCGCCCTTTGCAGAGCTACTCTTGTTCAGAAAGCGTCAAGACCGCTTCTTCGTTTCCGATTTCAGCAATCTATCGAGGTTTGTTATTCTCTTCTCTTTTTCGCGAACCTCACCGTTTGGTTGTCTGCACACTATCAAAAGAATGCTTTGTTACAAGCGTTCTTCTCTTCGTATACTGACGCTTCAAACAGCGTCCTTCTTTCCCTTCCCTTTATTTTCAAAGACCATTTTCGCTGCCATCCCCTGTTCGGGTTTAGCGGCAAGTGAATCGACTGTATCACAGCTTCACGCTTCCAGTCAATCCCTTTCATCTTGATTCCCTGCATTTTTATTTAGAGCAGAAAAAAAAACTTTGTTGCAAACTTTATTGAAAACCGGATTCACGGCTATTCGTCTCAGCGCAACGAGGCAATTTATAACACTTATCACACTTGAAGGTCAAGCGTAATTGACTATAAATTTCATCATTTAGACATCATTCTCGGTCTTTTTCCAAACATTGCTAAAATGCGTCAGATAATCAATGAAGGATGCAACAGATGCGATTACTGCAAACGTGTATAACGCATAATTTACATAAGCAAGCCAGGCAAAATGGTCTACCGGCGAATATCCCAAGCGAACACCGGATTCGAGGAGCAAAGAAAACCCTGCAGCAACGATATATAAAACGGTTTTCATTTTACCGCCTTTTCTTGCTCCGATAGCGATTCCTTTCCTGCTTGCAAGCATGCGGATAAACATTATCCCCATTTCCCGATACAGAATTATCAAAAAGAAAACCACCGGCATATAACCGTCTAATACAAAAATTAAAAGAACGGTCAAATTTGCAAGCACATCCGCAAAGGGATCGAAGAGCTTCCCAAAATCGCTGACGGTTTTCTCTTTTCTCGCATAATAGCCATCAAGAAAATCGGTGAATTCCATAAAAACAAAATACGGAAACAACATCCAAACCAATACATCAAGTTCAAAACCAGTCCACTTTGAAAAAAAATAGAGAATAAAAAAAACAGGAGCCATTACGATTCGCAGGGCAGTATAGAAATTAGCTTTACTCATTCTTCAATAATCCATATTGGCCAAAAAAGTGTCAAGGCAAGAATATCTGAGTACACCCGCGCAAACAACCGAGAGCGCATCTCAAGGGTATGATTTATAATCCTGAACAATGCTGATACCGGAAGAGATCTTTTTTCCCGGAGCCATGGTTCTGGCAACGGAAAGCACTTTCTCTATCACCGCAGATGAATCAGCTACGCCATGGAGAATGATCTCGGAAGCCGAGGCAGTCGCCTCAAGGAAGTGAACAGGCACCTTCAAATCAAACACAATATGGTTAACGATTTTTTGGGCAAGCAGCAAATCTCCAATTCTCTGAATTCCTTGAGCGTCGACGTTTGTCGATACGGTTAATGCACAGGCATCGGCAATGATCTTCGCGGCCGTTTCCGGAGTCAGCTGATCGGTGTTAAGAACCAGGTTGTAGCTAGAAGCATCGTCTTGATCAATATTGAAGAAACATTTATGAAAACCCTGCCGATTATTATCGCTTTCCATCATGAGAGCCTGGGCTTTTTTTTCGTTCCAGGAAAATTCTTCCATTAACCGAGCAATTCTGACTTGATCGGATGCGATCAATCGTACGGAGTAGCATCCGGGAACATCCTTCAAAATAGCGAAACCGCCTCTTCCTATAAAGACGCAATTTCCCGCTTTCGCCCGCTCGTAAACAGCTTCACGTAGATAATCAAAATATTCATCCCTATCACGCGCCAGTGAAGCCCAAAAACCCGGTTTTCTTTCATCGTATTTTTTAAGGCTTTCCGCGGTTATCCCGTGTTTCAGCAAATCGTCTTCAAGCATTTTTCTATTTACAAACGAATATCCGAGCTGGCGGGAGAGTTCAGCCGCGACCTCGTCTCCGAAAGATGCAATCTGTCTGGAAATGGTAATAATTGCCATATCGAACCTCCTGCAAATAGTATATTATCCACTATTAGAATAAGCCGTAGACCTTCATATGTCAAAGGAGAGATCGATATGGACCTTTCATGGAAACCCGTATCAACAGCTAAAGCCTTCAGTACAAGAGTATTTGAAGTACATGAAATAGAAAGCCTGTCGCCGGACAATCAGAAAGGCACCTATTATACTCTCCATGCTTCTGATTGGGTTATTGTTGTTCCCAGCCTGTCGATAAAAGGCACAGAAGCGTCGTTTATAATGGTCGAACAATGGCGACACGGAACCAGCGCAAGAAGCATCGAGTTCCCCGGGGGAGTCATAGATCCGGGGGAAACGCCGGAACAGGCGGCGCACAGAGAGCTCGCAGAAGAAACCGGCTACATTGCCCGTTCAATGACGCATTTAGCATCCATATCTCCAAATCCGGCCATAATGGACAATTATTGTCACATATTTTTGGCTGAAGATCTTCAAGATACCAAAGAAAGAGATCTGGACGAGGATGAGTATGTCGCATGTACGGTAATGACGGAAAGCGAAGTATTGAAAAAAATGGGAAAGAATCCATTCAATCACGGACTTATGCTTGCGGCCTTATTCCTGTATACGCAAAAAAAAGCCGAAAAGGAATAATTGCATTCCCTTCCGGCTGTTTATTGACACTGTGAAGCTTTTTACAAAACCCGTTATTTTACCTGTCTGGAAAACGGCTCATATTCGATTGCCGGATCATACCGGCCTTCGCGAAATTCGCCTTTGATGCTGGGGATGCTCACAACCTGGCCGGGCATCAGCAAGTTGGGATTCGACGGCTGTTTCAAGGCTTTTCTATTAGCTTCATAGAGCTTCTCCCACAACAGAGGATTCCCGTAGATTGCGGGATTCGCCGCAATATTCCAAAGGCAATCCTTAGAGTCTGCCCATAGGTCAACTTTGTATTCAGCCGGCAGAGGCACAATCTCTCGGACTACTGACAACTCAGACAGGGCGATTTCAGCGTATTTTCGGGTTGCGGCCCAATCTTCCGAAGCAAACTGAGCGTCGGCGCTGGATACCGCTTCGCCGGCCGCAGAAAATGCGGACGGGAAAAAACGCTCGGCATTAATGCTTTTCGCCCAATTCAGCCGGGTATGGGCGGTAAACAACAGTTTTTCCGCTTCCGAGCGAGCGATCATGCCGGAAATATATTGGGCCGAAAGCAAGGCATTTTCTTCGGCGAGCCGGGAATACTCAACGGAACCGTCATAATTTCCTTCATCGTAAGCAGATACCGCCATTCTGGAGTACATGCGGCTTTTCCGCTGATATTCATTGTTATCCCATGAAGCCGCAGCCGCGGAAACCAGAGCGAGAAGCAAAAACGAAAGCGCAAATAGTGATATCTTTTTCATCATTTTGTTTCCTCCAGGACGGTTTCTTCAATTTCCGCGGATTCCGTCTCTTCTACTTCGACCGACACAGATTCGGGATCATGAGAGACAATCGATTCCGGTTCTTCGGAGGCCGGTTCTTCGGCAACTGATTCGACTTCATCTGCGGCAGGCGCCTCGGTTGCATACGATTCAAGGGGCGCGGCTTCATCGGCGGCAGGCGCCTCGATTTCGGTCCCGGGTTCTACGGTTTCATCGTCGGAGAAACCTTCGGCGTCGGGAGGAAGAGGCAAAAGTTCGTCTGCCTGCTGGGCGAGAGCCGAGCTTTCATCCTGACGGGCGCGAGCGTTGGCGATTGCCAAATCAGCGGCGTTTTTCTTCAGCAGAACAGCTTGGTGCACTACAGTAAAGGCATGCGAAGCGTCGGTCCATGATTGGTACGCGGCATGCCAGGAATTTGCCTCCGCGGAAGACTGCGCCGCCTTGAAATAACCGAGAGCCTCGTCGTATTCGGCTTTCATGCTGCGGGAAGCCTTGATCGAGTCGCAGAGATCCCTGATTTCGACAGCCTGTGCCCGCGCTTTCTCCGCCCACACTTTGTATCCGGCGTTCAACACCTTTTCGCTGAGAAGAAGGGCTTGATCAACAGCTTCAAGACAGGCGGCGTCGGACACGCCGTACAATGAAACAGCTTCATCGTACTTGCCGTGCGCCGCTTCATAGTCTTCGGGAGCATACTGGGCGAAATCGTTCTGGTCGACGGCCTGTTTGTTGGCCAAAACCTGCATCGCTTTATCGAGAACAAGATATCGCATCAGTGCGATCTGTCCGGCGTCGTAGGCCGCCGCAAGATCGCCGGATTCCTTTTTCGCTCGCGCATCGTCGGCGACTGCATCGGCCATGGAGAATTGTTCAGGATAATAGCTGTCCGCTCCAGCTCCGACGGCCGACGCGCGAGCTTCGCGAATCTGGCGCTCGAGATCGTCGACGATAGCGGCGAAGGATTCATCGATGATTTTTTCGTACAGAGCGATAGCCCGGGTAAATGAATCGACCGATGCATCGTAGTCGGATCCGTATGCTTTCAAACCTGCATCCCGGAGAGAGGAAGCCTCGCCCCAGCTCTCGGGCTTTACCCGGTCGATGCCGTAGGCAACGCCTGTCTTGTGCAGCTCTTCAGCCCGATCGCGAAGCGCAGTAAGCTGATCATCCACGGGTTTTGATTCAACGGCCGGCGCTTCCTGCGTTTCTTCCGGAACGGGAACAACCTCCGGTTCAGCGGGAGGAGCGGACTTACAACCGGCCGACGCCATGACGAGAGATATCAGAATCGCAAAAATCGGGATATGCAATTTTTTCATAAAAACCTCCACCTAATCAGGCTTAGGGTACAATGAATGATGTTTTATTACAAGTTTTTTTTCAATCATGATATAATTATGAAAATTTCCGGGGAGGTTTTTCCATGGCGGATGATTTTAGCTTTGAGATTATAGAGAAATTAGGCATTTTATCCGAAAACAAGACTGGATGGACAATGGAATTGAACACCGTGTCCTGGGGAGGAAGACCTCCGAAGTATGACATCAGAAGCTGGTCCCCCGACCATCAGAAGATGGGCAAGGGAGTAACGTTAACCGACGAAGAGCTGAACGCGTTGAAAAAACTGCTGCAAGACTGATGAATCAGCGGTGTTTAGCGATTTCTTCCTGCGTCAGCCGGTCGCACACTTCGTTGTAATGAATCCCCGCGTGGCCCTTGACCCATATCCAGCGGGGACGAATCCGATTTGAAAGTTCGTCCAGAACCGCCCACAAATCCTGGTTTTTAACAGGCTCCTTCGAGGCAGTCCGCCATCCGTTCCGCTTCCAGCCGGCGATCCACTGAGTCATGCCTTTTTGAACATACTGAGAGTCGGTATGGATTGAAACGGGTTTGCCGCTCCATACGGAAGTCGATTCGATGAGCTTGAGGGATTCGATGACCGCAGTGAGCTCCATTCGATTATTCGTGGTGGTCTTTTCGCCGCCGGAGCGGATGAGTTCCGATCCCGAGCCGGCGCGCGATGAGCCGTTCACAATAACGAAGCCCCAACCGCCGGGGCCCGGATTTCCGGAACAACCGCCGTCGGTATACACGATGAGAACATCTTCCGGGGAATCCTGAAATACAGACGGATTGCTCATGGTTTCACCGCGCGATCTGAATGGCGGGGCACAGGAACCGGCGAACCAGACGCATCGACCGGCGTTTCAAGCGCGGAACGGTGTTTTTCGCCGAGAAGTTTGTATGCCTCTGCGAGCGCGCTCGCCGTCATGTCCCAACCAAGACAGGGGTCGGTTATCGATAATCCATATTTTAAATCTTCTGGATCCGCGGTTATCGGTTGAGAACCGGTCTGGAGATAACTTTCGATCATGCAGCCGGACAGCGGAAGCAGAGGATTGTCGGCATCTGTCCTGAGCCGGATGGTCTCGAGAAGGACGCCGATCTGATTCTCGGGCATTTTCTGGGAATTTCCATGGGAGCAGTCCACCATGATCGAGGGACGGATGCCGGCTTTTTTAAGAAGCTCTATCGCGCTCGCGACCGAAACGCGGTCGTAGTTGGTGCCGTGGCGGCCGCCGCGGAGGATGAGATGGCTGTCGGGGTTTCCGAGCGTCTGCATGATGCAGGAGGTGCCTTCCCTGTTGATTCCGATGAAGGAATGAGACTGGCGGGATGAAACGATTGCGTTAACGGCAATTTGAACATCTCCGTCGGTGGCGTTCTTGAAGCCGACCGGCATTGAAAGACCGGAGGCCATCTCGCGGTGGGTCTGGCTTTCAGTCGTTCTGGCGCCGATGGACGCCCAGCTCACCAAATCAGAGGTGTATTGGGGAACGATGGGGTCGAGCATCTCGGAGCCGACAGGAAGACCGAGTTCGTTGACCTGTACGAGAAGCTCGCGCGCCATGCGGAGGCCGCGAGGGATGTCCGAGGTGCCGTCGAGGCCGGGATCGACGATCAACCCGCGCCAGCCGACGGTTGTGCGGGGCTTTTCAAAGTACACGCGCATGACGATGCACATGCGGTCCTTATATTTTTCGCGGAGTTCCGCGAGACGGCCGGCATACTCCAGAGCCGACTTAGGCTCATGAATAGAGCAGGGGCCGACGATGACGAGAAACCGGTCGTCTTCCCTGCGGAGAATCCGTTGAATCTCCGAACGGCCGCGGATAACCATTTCAGCGGCTTTCTCCGTCGTGGGGTACGCTTCGGACATCGCCTCGGGAGAAAGGAGAGTTCGAGCTTCAAGGATGCGGACATCCTGTATTCTGTTGTCATTCATATGCTGCTACCGTCCGGATTTGATCTAATATTTCCATCACCATAATGGAATCTGCCCATGTTTGTACAGGGCTTTCGGTCGCTCCGGATTCAATGCAGAGGGAAGCTTCGCGGATTTCGTATTCATATCCGTTGCACTCGAAAGGCTTTTTTGCATGTTCGAGAACAGCGCCGTCGGAGCCCGTGAGAATAGCCTCTTCCGCCATCCAGAAATAGGGAAGAACGATGGATCCCGATTCTCCGATTATAAAAGCTGAGCGCGATTCCTTGATTCCCTGCAGATTGATCGAACTGGAAAGATCTGCCGTAAAACCTGATTTCCAGACGAGATGGCTCGAGTTGTACGAGTCAACCCCGGTCGGGGCGTTTTTAATAATAGAAGAAACTGCATCCGGCTTGATTTTTCCCGCGGCCGCATGGGCGCAGGTAACAGGATAGATTCCCAGATCGAGGAGGGCGCCCCCGCCGAGAACCGGATTGTAGAGACGGGACTCAGGATTAAAAGGCGAGTCCAGAAAAAAATCCGCGCGAAGATAGCGGGGCGCGCCTATTTTTCCTTCCTGTATCCAGGACATCGCTTTTTGGAACGACGGATTGCATTTCATCCACATTGCTTCCATATAGAAGCGTTTTTCCTGACGGGCAGTCTCTATCACGGGCAAAAGAGACGAGGCATCCAAACTGACGGGCTTTTCGCAGAGAACCGCTTTACCTGATTTTAAAGCCGCAATTGAAAGTTCTACATGAAGATTGTTCGGGGTCGCGATGTATACTGCGTCGACTTCGGGATCGGCGAATAGTTCCGCGTAGGATCCGTAGCTCCGAGCACATCCCCACTGCTCGGCGAAACGGGCGGATTTGGCCGCGTCACGCGAAGCCACCGCCGCAAGCCGGACGGAATTCGATCGCGATGCCTCGTAATTCAGGGCGAGGGCGAATTTGGAAGCGATATTCCCGGTGGCGATGATGCCCCAGCGAATTGTTTTCATAGTTGCCGATCCTCCTTGTTTTTTGTATTTTATAAGGTAACCCCCTATTTTTATAGAGGGCGGATGCAACATCTTCATCAAAACCAGTTCTGGTAAAAGAAATAAGGAGTATTGAAATGGCTAAACAGTTGATGTTTAACGAAGAAGCCCGTAAAAAACTGCTTTCCGGCGTGGAACAGATTTCCCGCGCGGTGAAAGTGACTCTCGGACCCAAAGGCCGCAACGTCCTGCTGGACAAAAAATTCGGCGCGCCGACGGTGACGAAGGACGGAGTTTCAGTCGCCAAGGAAATCGAGCTTGAAGACGCCTATGAAAACATGGGCGCCCAGCTTTTGAAAGAAGTAGCGACAAAGACCAACGATGTAGCCGGAGACGGTACGACCACCGCGACTGTTCTCGCTTACTCGCTCGTTCGGGAAGGCTTGAAGGCGGTTGCAGCCGGAATGACTCCCATCGAGCTCAAGAGGGGCATCGATAAAGCGGTTACCATCGCTGTCGAGGAAATCAAGAAAGGATCAAAAGAAATCAAGGGATCCGACGAAGTCGCCCACGTAGCTTCCGTTTCCGCCAATAACGACGAAGAAATCGGTAAGATTCTCGCCGACGCCATCGAGAAGGTAGGAAAAGACGGAGTTATCACCGTCGAAGAAGCGAAAACGATGGAAACCACCACCGATTTCGTGGAAGGAATGCAGTTCGACCGGGGATATATCTCCAGCTACTTCGTAACCGACCGCGACCGCATGGAAACCGTCTTCGAGAACCCCTACATTCTTATCCACGACAAGAAAATCTCGAACATGAAAGATATGCTTCCCCTTTTGGAGAAGATCGCACAGTCCGGCCGCCAGCTTCTGATCATCGCGGAAGACGTCGACGGCGAAGCCCTTGCGACCCTGGTAGTCAACAGCCTCCGCGGAACGCTGAAAACCTGCGCAGTCAAGGCTCCCGGATTCGGCGACAGGCGCAAAGCTATGCTCGAAGACATCGCGATTCTCACCGGCGGAGAAGTGATCTCCGAAGAATTGGGACTCAAGCTTGAAAACACCGACATTACTCAGCTCGGCCAGGCAAAGAGCGTCAAAATCGACAAGGACAACACCATCATTGTCGACGGAGCCGGAAAAGCGAAAGATATCAAGGACAGAATCGCGCAAATCAAGGCGCAGATCGAAGAATCCTCTTCAGATTACGACAAGGAAAAACTCAAGGAGCGCCTTGCCAAGCTCGCCGGCGGCGTAGCGGTAATCAATATCGGCGCCGTAACCGAAGTCGAAATGAAAGAGAAGAAGCACCGCGTCGAAGACGCTCTTTCCGCTACCCGTGCGGCTCTTGAAGAAGGAATCGTCGCAGGAGGCGGACTCGCTCTCATTCAGGCCATAACCGCTCTTGAAAAGGCTGACGTTTCAGCTCTTACCGACGATGAAAAGGTCGGATTCAAGATCGTGAAGAGAGCGCTCGAAGAGCCGATGCGCCAGATCGCCGAAAACGCGGGAATCGACGGAGCCGTTATCGCCGAGCGCGCGAAGAGCGAAAAGAAAGGTATCGGATTCGACGCCGCCAAGATGGAATGGGTGGACATGTTCAAGGTCGGAATCATCGATCCCGCGAAGGTTACACGCTCTGCTCTCCAGAACGCGGCCTCCGTTGCGAGCCTCCTGTTGACCACGGAATGCGCGATCACCGATATTCCCGAGAAGAACGCCCCCGCCATGCCCGCAGGCGGCGGAATGGGCGGAATGGACGGAATGTACTAAAAAGATACCGCGTGCTGCAGCGTAGTACGCAATTTCGAGCAAGGCGGGGACTGATAGAAGGCCATGCCTTGCAAGAAGATGTAATGCTCTGTTGCAGATGCAAAGGCCGCACGGCAAAAGCTGTGCGGCCTTTTTTTACGCAGGAACCGTTATTCGGCGTTCTTTTCCATCGATTATTTCCCGGAAGAATGCTATAGTAAGGGGCATTACATCATAAAACTTTAATCAGGAGTGTTTTTATCATGAACAAAGCAGAATTAGTCGAAGCAATGGCGGCCGAAACAGGACTTACCAAGAAGGATTCCGAGGCTGCGCTGAAAGCGTTCATCGCCGTTGTTGGAACAGAACTGAAGAAGGGGAATCCTGTTCAGCTTATCGGATTCGGAACGTTCGAAGTAGGAAAGAGGGCAGCCCGAACCGGACGCAATCCCCAGACCGGAGAAGAAATCAAGATCAAAGCGGCAAAGACCCCTAAGTTCAAGGCGGGAAAAGCGCTGAAGGACCTGGTAAACAAGAAATAAGAACTCCTGAAGGAGTTTGAAATAGCCAAGGTTCGAGTGCTTGAAAAGAAAGCACTTCGGGCCCGGCAAAAAAAGAGCGCTGTATTCCGCAAGGACTACAGCGCTTTTTTTATCAGGCGGTACGCACCCCGGAGGAAGCGGCCGCTTCCGCCGGAAGTACGATTTTGAAGGTAGTGCCCTTCCCAGGCTCGGTAAGAAGCTTTACAGCTCCCTTCAATTCTTTAAGCCTATCCCGAACCAGACTCAAGCCGACTCCCCTGCCCGCATGCATGTCCGCTTCGCCGGCTGTACTGAAGCCGGGGGAGAACAATACTCGAGTCAGGACGTTTTTATCCTTCAGTTGTTCCGGATCGTCGATCAGCTTCATGCTCTGGGCCTTTTCCCGGATCGCGTCGAAATCAAGTCCCTTCCCGTCGTCGGAAAGATTTATTCCGATCGTATCATTCTTCATGGTAATTGACAGCTCGATGGAACCGCTCGATTCCTTGCCGTATTGTTCGCGCAATTCAGGGGTCTCGATGCCGTGATACACCGCATTGCGAATAAGCTGAGTCAGGATTTCCTTCATCGCCCGGCGAGGTCCCTGAGAAAGAGCCCGGGGATCGATGGCAGAGACGGTAAGATGCGCTTTTTTACCCAAATCCTCTGCGGCCTTTGAAACAACCCTCTCCAGGGTTTGCACAAGAACCTGTTCTTCCTGCATACGATCAGAGCCGAAATTAAACGCCTTGATGCGGTCGATAAGGTTGCGATATCCGTCTTTTATCTTCATCAATTTATCGAGTTCGACCGTAATATGGAGGATCTCTTCGAAGGAAACCGCTTCCTGCTCTCGGAGATCGCGAATGACGTCTTCAAGAAGATGAAGTTTCGCAGCGAAACGCTTTAACCCGAGAATAACGGCATTCGACTTAATCGCATGAACGCACTGATAGATTTGAACCATTATCTTCGAGGAATCCAGAGACTGGTCTTTCAGAATCGCGTTTATACGGTCGAATTCGTATTCTGCGTCTTCGATAAAATCGTTCAAAACGCGCGGTTCAACGTGTATAACCTCGAACAAGGAGTGCATTTCCTCCTGACGCTTCGATTCTTCCTCGGACAGCTGGGCCTGAAGCTCGACTTCAACAGTGCTGTCATGGATGGTTCCCAGAATAAGCACCTGGCCCTTGTCACGATCGACGGAAGCAAAGGAACAGCGAAGATTCTTTCGCTCCCCCGTAGCCGGGTGGACATACAAAAACTGATGCAGGGGATTAATGTCCTCGAGCATTTGCGCATCGTACGATCGGTTTATCACCATCTGGAAGTAGTCGTGGAGGGTCTCTCGCTCCTTTTGCTGGACCGAGCTCGAAAGAAGTTCAAGAAAACTGCGTCCGGCAAGGGATTCTTCGCTTAAGATGCCGCCAAGAGCGCGCGAATACCGGGGCTGAATAATGAAATCGGCGTCCATCATGAATACGCCGTCTTTCAGATTGTCCTTCATCGCCGTGACCTCGTCGCGTTCGGCCTTCAGGGCCGAAGTAAGACGGGCGACCCAGCGGTCTTTTACGATTTTCGTCTGTTCATAGACGATGGTACAGGCCAAAACAAGGGCGTACACCGCTACGGTTCTAAACGCGAAGGAGGTTTCGAACGTCATCATGGAAAAACCGGGGAGAAAGACCGACAACCCGATGAAAACGAACAACATCGAAGACAGAATGATTCCGGCCTTCATTCCGAGCAGAAATATCGCCATCATCGGAAAGGAATAGCTCCACAAAACGCCTGATCCCTGGGCGCCGCCGCTTTGCGCGAAAAAAGCGCAGAGAAACATGAAGGGAACAACGGTCAACAAGCCCGACACGATGAAAGGAGCGTTCGTTCGCAGAACGACAAAACCGAGGAGCGTCGTACAGCCCATCAGAATATCGAAAAAAGCCGCCGCATACAGCCCGGTCGAGAGATTTTCGAATCCGAAGATGAACAACAGGCTGCCGCCCATAAATATGAGCGAATTTAACAGGATGTATCGAACCAGCGAATCCATTCGGGCTTCGTCCATTCCGTCGAAGGATTTGCCGCTGGTCATCACATTGAAAAAGAACTTTTTTAATGGATTGTCGTTCATGACGCTCCTCCCGTATCAATCGCTACTGATAGGCAGAATGATTCAGTTTCGAAAATTTTGAAGGGAATGCAAATGATGCGGGCCTGTTCGTTCGGCCACATAATCGTATGGCCGGGCCCCCGGACTATTGTCGGAAGAGAGATGACCAGGCGGAAGGATTCCTCCAGTCCGCGCTTTGCGTTGCCGGCGATGATGTTGATTATCTCGCCGATGGCGTCTACCACCTCGTCGTCGAGCTCCTTATGCTCGGAACCGGTGAGGATCCCGGTCAGCTTCAAGGCGAGAGAAGTCTTCATAGAAATGACCACCGCTCCGCGGGCTTCGCCTGTTAGTCCGATTATCGTAGAAACATCCCAGTCGTGCGGTTCGTTTTTGTCGACGAAAAAAGGGCGGCCCGTCTCCAATTCCGTTCCGAGAAAATCCCGGAACACATTTACGCACACATCGACGAAGGGTTGAATGTATTTTTCCATGGTTTTCTCCTAGAGGGTGATTTTCGACAGTTTTTCGCGAAAGTTCTTTTCGTTGATGGGCTTGATGATGTAATCGGTAGCGCCATTCTTGAGCGCCTCGATCACGTTATACCGGGCGGCTTCGCTGGTTACCATTATGACCGGAAGCGTCTTGAACTTATCCATGGCGCGGATTTTTTTCAGGAAATCCAAACCGGACAACTCCGGCATATTCCAGTCCAGCAGCACCAGATGCACAACGTTTTTTTCAAGCTGTCCCAGTGCTTCCCTCCCGTTGCTCGCTTCGATGAAAACGCAGGGAATGTTCATGCTGGAAAAGGTGTTTTTGACGATATTCCGCATGATCCGGGAATCGTCCACGACAAGAACTGTTTTTTCGCTCATCTTAACTCCACACTTTTTTCCGGGACTTCAAGCGCCCGGGACTTTCATCAACGAGTATAATACAGCATTACCGGTAAAACCAGGTTTTGCCGCATCCATTTTCTCCATAATGTGTAAAATCATAAGCGGAACAACTTCCTCAAAGACGCCCGATTCATGATGCGGTAATGCAGATAAAAGAAGAATCCCGAAACGGGAACAATTGATAACAGAACGACCAGCGACCATGAAATGCCGGGAGAACCCGAGAAAAAGAGGCTTACAAAAAAATCTATGCCGGTGCACAGAACGGCCAGAGCGCACAAAATAACAGCGATGGAATTGAGGCCCCGATGCTTCTGCAAACCGACGAGAGGAACGGCGGCAGCCACCAACCCTTCTACAAGAAGGGTGAGCGGCAATCCCAACGGAAGGAACCATGAAAGAGAACCGGTAAACACGCCCCAGAGGAACACTGCAAGAACAGTAGATGGGGACAAAACAGCGAATAAAATCCACAGTTTTTTAACAAGAATAAAGGGCAGCGCCGAATACAGCCATAAAAGGATGACGCACACGCTGGTGAACCGCGACCAGGTGACGGCCCGGTGATACACGAGGTCGACCCCGAAGGTAACCACGAAGATGATCGCGTAGACGACGGTAAGCAGCTCGAACACCAGCAGACGCTTTTCAACCGGAGTCAGCCGTTCGCGCTCCTCGGCGTCGCGGACATCCGCGGCGAAAGACACGGGAGTATAAGCGGATTCCGAGGAAGGCGCAGTGGAATCGGGCGAAAGCACGCTCCGCTCTCTGCATAAAGGGCACCATAACGCGTCGGGAGCCAGCGAAACCTTGCAGCGGGGACAAAACGACATTGTGTCTCCTTACCGGATTTTTCCGGAAATCAAATATTGGATTCCACCATGACGGGAATTCCGAGTTCAACTAATTTCGTAAAAAAGAAACGCTCGAACGAGCGGTCCACCTGGCGGCTGCCGATCGTGAGACTGAGGGTATCCTGCCAGGTGATGATTCCGACGCAGGAGCCGAAGCTGTCGTTTCGCGGAGGGATGAAGTCGAAGCGCTTTATGCGGGAAGAGAACTCCGGCGGCATGGATACAGCCTGAAGATTCGACAGGGAGCCGGATGCGTAGCGGATGGCGACGAACCGGGCAACAAGGCGAAGCACGGGATTTTTAATCGCCAGGGGAACGGCTCGCGCCAACGGATGAGCCTCGCCTGCGACATTGCGCTTGATCTGCCGGTCGAGCTCCTTGCGTTGAAGCCCGAGTTTTATGGAGTACTGGACACGTTCAAGAATTTCCTCGAAGCTGAAGTGCCCCAGACGCCGGTCGATCAATACGGGAATAATAAGGAAAAAGTTTCGAAGAGTCGCAGAGGTGTGAATTTTCCTCATGTTGACCGGAACTTCCAGCGAAAAGGCTTTAAAAGAAGAAGGGTTTTCAGCCTCGCAAACAGCCTGAAGCGTCCAGAGGTGCACAGCGGCGAATAGCGCGGTAAGAGACACGCTCTTTTCGCGAGCTATTTTCAAAGAAGCAGCCACCGAAACGGTGCCGGTCGTTATCCGGTACACTGGGCCTGGATACCGGGGGCCGGAAATTCTCCAGGCTTGCGGATGAGGATCGGGAAGCGGAATATCCTTGCGAATAAGGCCAGCGTACGCGTCTTCGTATTCGGCGGGAGAGGCGGTTTGATCCGGCCTTCGGATATCCTGCCAGTCGGGGCAGGATGCGCCGCGCCGGGAAAGATAGGCTGCCACGAGGGAGCGCAGGAACTCGACGGCGCCGGTGCCGTCCGTGAGAATATGATGAAATTCGCAGGCTATCCGCGGACCGTAGACGCGTACCCGAAACAAATAGCGGCGCCATTTTTTCAGCCGATGGTATTCAACCGGATAACGGGTATCGGCCTGAACCTGGAGAGGCTTTTTCAAGGCGTCGAGATAATACCAGAACAAGCCCGGACACAGCTGGGTCATGAACGCCGGATAGCGCGGAGCCGTCTCGGCCAAGGCAGCCTGAAGATCGGGCAGATGCACGGGCTCGTCCAGTTCGCAGGAGATGCGGAACATATACGGAGTGCGCTTTCCCGTCGTGGCGGCCATGAACACAGCGCTGTTGTCAAGGGGAAGAAAAAAGTCGTTTTTACCAAGGGGATGCAAAAGGTTTCCCATTCCTCTAAGAATACCCTACCAATCATCCCGGCACAATGGGCAAATGATGTGATACTATGCAAACATGACTGAACATCCCGGAGATTTTTCTTTGCTTGAACCCGACACTATTTTCGAAGCCGCAGAAGAACATAGCGGACTTTTTTTCGACGGCGTTTTGACTCATTACAACAGCTACGTAAACCGGGTCTATGGTTTGAAAGACGAGGACGACCGCGAGTATGTCGCCAAGTTTTACCGCCCCGGACGATGGTCCGAAAAAGCTATTCTGGAAGAGCATGAATTTCTCGCCGATGCGGCGGCCGCCGAGCTTCCGGTAGTCAGCCCGATTCAGGGAAAAAGCGGCTCAACGCTGGGGAGCCACGAAGGATACCGTTTCGCGCTCTTTCCCCGGCTCAGAGCGAGAACCTTCGACATCTATCAGGAAGAAGATTGGATCCGGGTCGGCGCGCTGATCGGCAGGCTCCACGAAGCGGGATGCAAAAAGAAGTCTGTTCATAGAGTCGTCTGCGCTCCCGACGGAGTCGCCGCGATAACCATCGGAATTCTGAGAGAAAACTCGCTGGTGCATCCCGACTGCGAAGCAGAATTTTTCGCCGTCTGCGATCACGCGATGAAAACCTTTCCTGCGCGCTTCGAAGGAATCCCCTTCCAGCGCATACACGGCGATTGCCATCGGGGCAACATGCTTGAAACCGCGTCGCGCGAACTCTCCCTCATCGACTTCGACGACATGATGACAGGACCCGCCGTACAGGATCTCTGGCTGCTTCTCCCCGGACACCTCAAGCATTCTCGCCGGGAAATGAACCTTATTATAGAAGGATATGAGCAGTTCAGGCCCTTCGACCGCGCCTGGCTCGATCTTGTCGAGCCCTTGCGCTTTATGCGCCAGCTGTACTTTCTGGGATGGCAGGCTGCCCAGCGCGGAGACGCGGGATTCCAGGAGCGCTACCCCGGATGGGGTAGCCGCGCGTTCTGGATAACCGAAACCGAAGATCTCGCGCTCCAGCTCGCGGAAGCCGAAAAAACTTGAACAGAAAAAACGTTGTGCGTATATTGAGGCTATGAGATCACCGAAAGAAATATCTATTGAGAAAAAAATTTTTGAACAGCTCAACCCGGAAAGCTCGGCTTTCAAAACAGCGGAACTGTTAAGCTCCGACTCTGAAATTCAACTCATGCAGGAATACGCGAATACCGTTTCCATTGTGCGTCTCGGCTACAACGACCACGGACCCGTTCATATGCGCACGGTGACCCGCAACGCGGTGTTGATGCTCAACATCCTCCACGAAGCAGGCATCAAAACAAACCTGGAAAACGAAAACGCGGGAACGCTCGACGACAGCATGACGGCCGTAATACTCGCGTCTTTTCTCCATGACCTGGGCATGACGATCGGAAGGCAAGATCACGAATTGTACAGCATGACGCTGGCGACTCCGATAATCGACCGGATTCTGGAAAAAGTGTATCCCGACGAGCTGGGCAAGCGGGTGATAATACGATCGCTTGCGATGGAAGGAATTATCGGCCACATGGCGGCCCGCAGGATTCATTCGCTGGAGGCAGGCCTCATCCTCATAGCAGACGGATGCGACATGGAAAAGGGGCGCGCCAGAATACCGATGGTCCTGAACACCGAACCGAAGGTGGGGGACATCCATAAATATTCAGCAAACTCCATCGAGAAAGTGAAAATCACCGCAGGAGACCCCAAGCCGGTGCGCATTTCAATCGATATGTCCTCAGACGTGGGATTCTTTCAAATTGAAGAAGTCCTGCTCCCGAAGGTGAACATGAGTCCCGTAAAGCCGTACATAGAAATCATGGCCAGCGTTCAGGGCGGAGAAAGCAAAAAGTATCTGTAGGAATTTTTATCTGGCTGAGGGAATAAAAAAAAATCGGGATAGGCATCAGAAAACCAGCGCGCCCTGAAAAAAGAGGGCTCACGCAAAAGCGGTTTCACTGATCCTTCCCGAATCGTCCGTTACTGAAGCGCATTTACGGAACTCAAAGTTCCGCTGTCGGGGATGGCCCCGCACAACTGTAACCCGGGCAGAGAACAGAACCGATAGCGGTTCCAAGACCCTGCGTAACATCTATTATTATACCCCTGTTTCAGGATTTTGCAAATTTTCTGTGTGTTTTTAGATTAAACAGGGCAAGAATCAGGTTATTACAAAAAGATAATGCCGAAAACTGCGCCTAAAATTATGAAAAAAACCGGATGCCAATCTATTTTCACCTGTAAAACAAAGATAATACAGAAAAACGCGAAAGCCCGCCAGTCGGCGATATCCTGCCATCGGCCTGTGCGGCTGAACGAGTCCAAACTCAGCACCGCGACGAGAATCACCTGAAAAGCGGCAACGGCAATCATTCCGGTAGTACCGGCGCGGAGGCCGAAAAAGGCGGCTTTCACCAGCGGCTTATCCTGGAATTTACCGAAATACCGCGCGATCACGATGATAACGACGAGAGAGGGGAGCACGGTGCCGAAGGTGGCGATTATCCCGCCGGGAATGCCGTACATTTCATAGCCGATGTAGGTCGCCATGTTGATGCCGATGGGTCCGGGAGTTGATTCGGAAATGGCAACCATGTTGTAAAAGCGTTCCGCCGTGATGAGACCGCGGCCGACCAGCTCCTGCTGCATGAGGGTGATCGCGACGAGGCCGCCCCCGATAGTGAACATCCCCACATATACGAACACCAAAAAAAGCTGAAAGAGGCTCATGCTTCGGTTCCCCGCTGATATTTGAGAGCAATGCCGTATAGAGCCGAAAGAACGACCACGGCGACTCCCGGAACGTTGAATACGGCGATCAGAATGAATGATGCGGCGCCCATGAAAAAGGAGGCAGGAACGGCGAGCGTTTTTTTTCCCAAACCGATCACAGCCTTGATGAGAAGGGCCGCGACGACGACGTTGATGCCCCGAAGCGCGCTCTGCACCTGAGGAATGTCGGCGAAGCCTTCGAGAAAGGCGGCGAGAGCCATGATGATAACGAGAGAGGGAAACACGATTCCGGTTGTCGCGACGACGGCGCCCGGAACGCCTTTTTTGTTGTATCCGACGAAGGTCGCGACGTTCACCGCGATGATTCCGGGAGTAGATTGGCCGATCGCGAAATAATCCACGAGCTGTTCCGCGGTAAGCCACTTTTTCGCCTGCACAAGGTCGCGGTCCAGCACCGGGAGCATCGCAAGCCCTCCGCCGAAGGTCACCGCCCCGATCTTAAAAAACGCCCAGAAGAGCTCCCCAAATAGCCTGATGTCATTCATACTGCGCCAAGTATACCAGCGGCCCTCCCCCTGCTCAATAACCCGTCAATAATAAAAAAGCCGGAACACCAATGTCCCGGCTTTCGCGTTAAGCATAAAAGAACTATTGCTTAGTTAAAACAGTGTCTTCACCCTCTTCATCTGTCAGCGTTAACGTACTACCACTAAACTCATACGTATATGTCATAGTTCCCATATCAATATAGCTAATCGTCAGAGTCTTTGCTTCAGAATCATAAGTATAGGTTCCGGACATTTCAAGCACAACTGATCCAAAGTTTACTTTCTGATTAATATTTGTGGATGTGAATACCCACTCAGTTCCACCAAGAGGAAGCATACCATCAGTCCAAGTACCAGCAAAAGGACTCTTATCAGCATCAGAAGCCTGTTCGCAGGCGGCGAGGGTGAATACGAGGGCGGCGGCGGCGAGAAAGGCGAGGAACGATTTCAGTTTCTTCATTTTATTGACCTCCTGATAGTCAACGCACAAAAAGATTGTAAAGATAGTGTAACATGCAACCTTCCCGGAGTCAAAAAAACAGAAGCGAATTCGGCTCGTTTAGTGTAAAAAGGAAGAGACGTCGGTTTGAGAGAAGTTGTTTCCTTTGTATAAAAGAGGCTGATGAAGAACCTTCGAAAGAGCATACGAGACGCAGTCTCCCATATTCAGAGCGGCTGAAGAGCGCCCTTTTCCCCACCGCCGCCAGGCATCAAAGGCAACCTCTGCCAGGGATGAATCGAAGGGAAGTTCTTCGATTTCGGCAACAGCGAACAGCTCGGACAAAGCGGCAGTGCCGGCAAGCCCCTTGCGCGCTTCTACGACAATGGAAATTTCAAGACGGCTCACGGAAGACATGAACTTCCGGCACGGAGATGCAAGAGCCTCCAGATAGCGGGCGGAATCGCTCTCGCCGAAAAGCACCGCGGCCAACGCAGACGAATCGACGATCATAGAGAAAACGCTCCGTCGTCTCCGTAGCCGAGAATCTCGTCGAAAGAACGCGCATCGACATCCGGAAGAGAAGAACAGGAAGCCGCGATTGAAGCCAACCTGCTAAACCGCGACTGTGTTTCCGCTGACAAAGACGCATCGAACGTTTCCAATGCTTTCTCCAGAGTCTCCGTCAGGGAATAGCCGGTGCGGGACGAAATATCGCGAACCTGTTTTTCGACTCCGCTGTTTCTGATGCTCATCGCCATGACAGTCTCCTTGTATATACAAAATATCGAACGTATATACAAAAAAGTCAACCGTTGACTGATCAGTTACGCCCCTGCAGGGACCGGCATAGGCGGGGGCTCCGCCGATCGCGAGGCCGCCCCGAATGGCCCGTTCTGCCTCGATCCTGAAAATGCTTTGTTCTTGTATAAACAGCGCGCTTTTAATAGAATGAAACCACTATTTTCCGCTCAGGAGCGACGCACAACCATGGCAAAATACCCTTTTGAAACGATAGAACCGAAATGGCAGCAGTTTTGGGAGACGAAAAAGACCTTCAAGGCGGTCGAGGATCCGGCGAAACCCAAGGATAAACGGGCGTACGTGCTCGACATGTTCCCCTATCCTTCTGCGGCGGGCCTCCACGTGGGACATCCGGAAGGCTATACCGCCACGGATATCTGGTGCCGCTATCTCAGGATGAAGGGTTTTTCCGTCCTGCACCCGATGGGATTCGATTCGTTCGGCCTGCCAGCGGAAAACTACGCTATCAAAACAGGGACGCATCCGAGAACGACGACGGTGGCGAACATCGATAAATTCCGCCAGCAGATCAAGGCCTTCGGTTTCAGCTACGACTGGGACCGCGAGATTTCCACCTGCGACGACGATTACTACCACTGGACCCAGTGGATCTTCCTCCAGCTGTTCAAGCGCGGACTCGCCTACGAATCCGAGACCCCGATCAACTGGTGCCCCTCGTGCAAAACGGGGCTCGCGAACGAAGAGGTGAAGGAAGGCCGTTGCGACCGATGCGGTACGCAGACTACCCGGAAAAACATCCGCCAGTGGATTTTAAGGATCACGCAATACGCCGAGCGCCTACTCGAGGATCTCGACGGACTGGAATGGCCGGAATCGGTGAAGGCGATGCAGAAGAACTGGATCGGGAAGAGCGAAGGAGCCGAGGTGGTGTTCAAGGTCGCCGCGAACGGAGACCCCGCCGACGCTTCCGTTTCCGGCGATGAAATACTGATCTACACTACCCGCGCGGACACCCTGTTCGGCGCGACCTACATGGTTCTCTCACCCGAGCATCCCCTGGTCGGGAAGATTTCTTCCGCGGCGCAGAAAGGGGCGGTCGAGTCCTACGTAGAAGAAGCGGCGAAGAAGAGCGATCTTGAGCGGACCGACCTCGCCAAGGATAAAACCGGCGTGTTCACCGGCGCGTACGCGATCAATCCGGTGAACGGCAAAAAAATACCGATCTGGATTTCAGACTATGTCCTGATTTCCTACGGGACCGGCGCGATCATGGCGGTTCCCGCCCACGACGAGAGGGACTGGGACTTCGCCAAGCAATTCGGACTGCCGATAATCCAGGTGGTCGCGGGCGAGGCAGAGTGGGCGGCGAAGGGCGCGGACGGGGATTATTCGGCCGAACCCGCGGAATGCACGCCGGCGGACGGAAAGTCCGTCAACTCGCCCGGATTCAACGGCCTGGGAACGCAGGAATGCATCGACCGGATGATCGCATGGCTCGGCGAGAAAGGAATCGGCAAGAAGGCGGTGAATTTCAAGCTGCGAGACTGGGTGTTCAGCCGCCAGCGGTATTGGGGTGAGCCCATTCCGCTCGTGCATTGCCCCTCGTGCGGGATTGTCCCCCTGAAGGAAGAAGACCTCCCCTTGAGGCTGCCGCAGGTTGAAACCTATCAGCCCACCGGAACAGGAGAGAGCCCGCTGGCCGGCATCGACGAGTGGGTGAACTGCTCCTGCCCGGTCTGCGGAGGAAAAGCAAAGCGCGAAACGAACACGATGCCCCAGTGGGCCGGCTCCTGCTGGTACTATCTCCGGTATCTCGATCCCAAAAACCCGAAGGCTTTCGCTTCGAAAGAAGCTCTCGACTACTGGATGCCGGTCGACCTCTACGTCGGCGGCGCCGAGCACGCGGTGCTCCACCTCCTGTATTCCCGCTTCTGGCACAAGGTCCTCTTCGACCTTGGCCTGGTGAACACGAAGGAGCCCTTCCAGCGGCTGATAAACCAGGGAATGATCACCAGCTTCGCATTCCAACGGAAGAATAAAACCCTTGTTCCGACCGACGAAGTGCGGGAAGTTCCCGGAAAGGCCGACGAGTTCGAGGAAATCGCGACCGGGGAGCGGCTCGAGCGGGTAATCGCGAAGATGTCGAAGTCCCTGAAGAACGTCATCAATCCGGACGACGTGATCCGCGATTTCGGCGCCGACAGCTGCCGCCTCTACGAGATGTTCATGGGCCCGCTCGAGGTGTCGAAGCCCTGGAGCACGCAGGGGTTGATCGGCGTGAGCCGCTTTCTCGAGCGGGTGTGGGCCCTCTCTGAAAAACCGATGACTGACGACGCGGCTTCTGCCGAGGTTACGAAGCTCCTGCATCAGACCATCAGGAAGGTGTCTTCCGATACCGAAACCCTTAACTTCAATACCGCGATCAGCCAGATGATGATATTCACGAACGAGCTTTCCAAATGCGAGAGCTTCCCCAAATCCGTATGGGCGGAATTCGTCAAGCTGCTGGCGCCCTACGCTCCCCATCTTGGCGAAGAGCTGTGGCAGCGGCTCGGAAACGCGGACACAATAGCCTACGAATCGTGGCCCACATACGACGAGGCCCTCTGCGCCGAAAACTCGTGCACCGTGGTGGTGCAGGTGAACGGCAAAATCAGGGACAAGTTCGAGGCAGCTATGGATTCGGCCAAGAGCGAGCTTGAAAAAACGGCGCTTGAATGCCCCGGCGCGGTCCGCTTCATGGAAGGCAAGCCGCCCAAAAAAGTGATCGTCGTGCCGAACAAGCTGGTCAACATCGTAGTGTAATTTTTTTATCGAGAGGGATGAGGATGATGAAAATCGAAACGATACGCAACAAGAACGTGTCCGTACGGATACCGCCTTCAAAGGCGCATACCCTGCGATCGCTCATCCTCGCCTCGCTTTCCGGGGGCGTTTCGCATATACGCAATCCGCTGCTGGGAGAAGACCAGCTCCACCTGATCGAGTCGCTTAAGCGGCTCGGCGTTTCCATTACCCGAGACGATCAGACGATCACGGTCGAAGGTTCAGGAGGACGCTTCCATCCTGTTGAAACGACCCTCGATTGCGGCGAATCCGGGGTGGCGATGAACTTTCTGACGGCTCTCGCCTGTCTTTCCGACCGGGACGTGACGCTGACCGGGAAACCCGGCCTCTTGAAGCGGCCTGTGGGAGAGATCGTCTCCGGCGTCAGGCAGATGGGAGGAGCGGTCGAGTATGCGGAAACAGAGGGCTACCCTCCCCTTCTCGCGCGCGTTTCCGGCCTATCCGGCGGAGAAGCCGCGATGAACGGCGAAAAGACCTCGCAGTATTTCAGTTCTCTTGCGATCGCCTCTCCCTGCGCGGCTTCCGATGTTACAATCGTCTGCCGGGACGATATGGCGGAAAAACCCTATTTCGACATAACGCTGGATATGATGCGGAGATTCGGAGTAAAAGCCGTAAATCGCGATTACAAACGCATCGAAATCAAGGCGGGACAGCGATACACAGCCTGCGACATAGACGTGGAATCCGATTACTCAAGCGCTTCCTACTTTTTCGCGGCCGCGGCGATCGCCGGAGCGACGGTGCGCATGGAAGGCCTTGCCGCCGATTCGGTCCAGGGAGACAGGGAGATACTGGCCTATGCCGAAGCGATGGGCTGCGCGGTAGTCCGGGACGGCGCCTTTCTGACGGTTTCAGGCGGTGAGCTCACGGCTATAGACGCGAGCTTCCGCGATACGCCGGATCTGGTTCCGACGGTAGCGGTCATGGCCGCCTTCGCCCGGGGAACGAGCCGGCTGCGGGACGTAGCACACCTCCAGTTCAAGGAATGCGACCGCATCGCGGCAGTCCGCGACGGACTCGGCCGCCTCGGCGTCGAAACATCTGTAGACGGCAAGGACCTTATCGTTGCAGGGAATCCCGGCGGCATCCGCGGAGCGGCAGTCTCGTCCTGGGACGACCACCGGATCGCAATGAGCTTCGCCTGCGCAGGCCTCGCCGTCGAGGGAATCTCGATCGATAATCCCGACTGCGTCAAAAAATCCTTCCCGGATTTCTGGCAGCGGTTCTCAGTCTTCCACGCCTGACAGTTTTCACAGATTTTACACGTTACCCCCTTTTCCCGAAGGCATCAATGTTGACCTTGCGCCGATAAATAGTTAGATTTCTAACTAATGGATTATCGCGCGTTCGCACAATCGATCAGAAAACTATTCATGCTAAAACACACCCTTTTCAGCGGCTTCGACTCGTCTCCCGAGAACCGGGGGTTGAACAAGACGCAGGAACGGGTGCTGATGATGGCCTGGCATCACGAAGGCGTTCCGATGCGCTTCTTAAGCCGCCAGGCGGGCATGGAGAAGGGTTCGCTGACGACGGTGATCGACTCGCTCGAGGCAAAGAATCTGGTCAGGCGGATACAGGATTCCGAGGACAAACGATCATTCATCATTCATGCCACGGATGAAGGGGCCCTGCTTGCGCAAGATATAGAGCGGCGGTTCCTGAAGCATCTTGAACAGCTGCTTTCCCCTCTCACCGAAACCCAGCAGGAAGAATTCAAGACGGCTGCGGACGCGATCGGAAAATACCTGTCCATTCTCGGCGAATAAACTGGAGATTATATGACTGAACACGACTCACGGATACGGGTACTGGCCGAGGAGCCGGTACTGAAGGCGATTATGACCATGGCGATACCCGTCATGCTCGGAATGTTCGTACAGGTTTTCTACAACATGGTAGACACCTTTTTCATAGGAAAATTGAACGATGTCGATCAGCTCGCGGCCGCGAGCATCGGTTTTCCCTTTTTCATGCTTATGATGGCGATAGGAGGCGTTCTCGGAGTGGGAACCTCCTCAGTGGTGTCGCGCTATCTCGGCATGAAAAAAATGAAGGAAGCCGGCGAGGCAGTATCTCTTTC
Source organism: Teretinema zuelzerae (assembly GCF_021021555.1). Classification (NCBI taxonomy): domain Bacteria; kingdom Pseudomonadati; phylum Spirochaetota; class Spirochaetia; order Treponematales; family Treponemataceae; genus Teretinema; species Teretinema zuelzerae. Next base: position 956,635 of record NZ_JAINWA010000001.1, read on the forward strand.
ATTGATACTGATTCTCGCGGCGGGAATCATCGTTACAGCAATCACGGCGTCCGCTATCGATCCGGTCGTCGCGATGATCGGAGCGAAAGGATCGGTCGCCGGGCCGACAAAGGACTATCTGCTTCCACTGATGATTTCCTCGATCGTCATCATCGGCAATTTCGCGGTCGGAATCATACTCCGCTCGGAAGGAGCCGCGATGCAGGCGATGACCGGCATGATGGTCGGAACGGTCGTAAACATAGTCCTCGATCCGGTGATGATCTTCGTTTTTGATATGAAGATAGCGGGCGCCGCATGGGCCACGGTCATCGGAAACCTCGCAGGACTGATCTACTATCTTTCCTGCTACTTCGGGAAATCAATCATCAAAATCAAATTCACGCGGAACATATTCCGCCTGGACTATTTCAGGGAGATTTTGTCTATCGGCATACCGTCCGGACTGAACCAGGCTCTCATGTCGGTTGCGGGTATATTTCTGAATAACCTCGCGGCGGGCTACGGACCCGTGATTCTCGCGGCAATGGGCGTTTCGCAGCGCTTATCAAGCCTCATCATCCTTCTATTGATAGGTTTGGCGACCGGATGCCAGCCTCTGTACGGGTATAATTACGGCGCAAAAAACAAGAAACGTCTGATTTCGATACTGAAAACCAGCATGACGCTCGGAGTCGGCATAGGATCGGTACTTTTGGCGGTTTTCACGATATTCGGAAAGCCTGCTATCGCTGTTTTCACCTCGATTCCGGAGGTCGTCGCCGAGGGAGTGTTCATTCTGCGCGCCATGACCATCGCGGCGCCGATCATCGGCATCAACATGATCTGCATGAACAGCCTCCAGGCGTTCGGAAAGGCGATGCCGTCGCTCATCATCTCGGCCGGACGGCAGGGTCTTTTCTACATCCCCCTGTTGTTCACCCTGAACGCCCTCTTCGGCTACCACGGACTCGTTTTCACCCAGGCGATCGTGGAAGTACTCACGGCGATAGCCGCGAGCCTGATGCTTCGGCATGTATTGCGCACTGACGAACACCTGAGAGCTTAGAAATTGGAGATAATCCCCTTGCCGAGACTTCTCCAATTGTATTACATTTAGCGGATTATGAAGCACATAGATCTTAGAAGCGATACAGTCACCTGGCCAACGCCCGAAATGAGAACAGCAATGGCGGCCGCGGAGGTAGGCGACGATGTATACGGAGACGATCCGGTAACAGTCGAGCTTGAAAAATACGCGGCGAGTTTGGCCGGGAAAGAAGCGGCCCTTTTTGTGCCGTCCGGAACTTTCGGCAACCAGCTTGCCCTCTTCACCCACTGTCCGAGAGGCAGCGAAGCGATATTGGACGAGGACTGCCATATAGTACAGCATGAAGCCGGCGGAGCGGCGGTCATTGCCGGAGTACAGCTCCGCGCGATCGCCTGCGGAGGGGAATCCCTGAAAGCGGCTGAAGTGCAAAAAAGAATCCGGGTCGGAGACGACATTCACGAGCCGAAAACCTCGCTCATCTGCATAGAAAACGCCCACTCGAACGGAAAGGCGATGAAGATGGAGGAGCTCCAGGATCTTCGCCGCTGCGCCGACCGCTTTCATATTCCCGTGCATATGGACGGAGCCCGTCTCTTCAACGCCGCGAGCGCTCTAGGCGTTCAGGCGAGAGAAATCACCCAATATGCCGACTCGGTCATGTTCTGCCTTTCCAAGGGCCTGTGCGCGCCGGCGGGATCGATACTCGCCGGCTCGCGGAAATTCATCGAGGAAGCGCGGCGCAAGCGCAAAATCATGGGAGGCGGAATGCGCCAGACCGGCATTCTGGCGGCCGCCGGACTTGTGGCGCTCAAGGAAATGAGAACCCGGCTCGACGAAGACCATGAAAACGCCCGGCGATTGGCCGAACTTCTCGCGAAAATTCCGGGGATCATGATAGCCGGGGACCGGCTCCAGATTAACATGGTGTTCTTCCGCCACGAAAAAGCCGATTCCTACGACGGAGAAGCCTTCGTGGAACACATGAAGGAACGCAACATTCTGATCAATCCGGCCGGTCCGGACGGAAGCTATCGCTTCGTCACCCATTACTGGATTAAACGGGAACACCTTCAGATAATCGCCGACGCGGTGAAAGACTTCTACACTCAGGACTGACCGGTGGAACAAAACGAATCGATGGACCGGATGAAAACTCTCAGAACCGCCGCGATCATCGCGATTGCGGGGAATCTCGTTCTGGCGCTCGCAAAGCTTGCGGCGGGAACGATTACCGGAAGCCTCGCGGTTTTGGGAGACGGCATCGATTCATCCACCGACGTCTGCATCTCCGTGCTTACCCTCATGGTGGGCTTCTACATCAACCAGCCCTCCGACAAGGAACACCCCTGGGGCCACCGGAGAGCTGAAACGCTCGCGACGCTGACAGTCGCCTTCATCATCATGTACGCCGGCATCCAGCTCTTTCTTTCGTCCTTGGGCCAGCTCTTCGATCCTTCTCCCCGACAGGCGCCCGGCTTTCTCGCTCTTTCGGTCACGCTTTTTTCGGCCGCGGGAAAGCTCTTGCTGGCGTTCAGCCAATACTCCCTGGGCAAAAAAGCGCAAAGCGCGATCATTCTCGCGAACGCGAAAAACATGACTAACGATATCCTCATTTCAGCGTCCATCTTCATAGGACTCGGCGCCTCGAAGCTTTTTCACCTTCCGTTTCTCGACCCGCTCACCGCGCTCCTGGTGAGCGTATGGGTCATTCGCTCCGCGTTCATTATCCTCAAGGAACAGAACCTGGAGCTCATGGACGGAACAGGCGACGATGAAACGTACCGAAGCCTCTTCAGCGCGGTTACGGCAGTCGAGGGAGCGGGAAATCCGCATCGCGCGAGAATCAGAAAAATCGGGGGAGCCTGGGACATCGACCTCGACATAGAGGTCGAGGCTTCGCTGACCGTCAGAGAAGCGCACGACATCGCGCAAAAGGTTGAAGAAGAAATCAGACGCAGAATTCAGGACGTCTACGATATCATGGTCCACGTAGAACCCGCCGGCTGCGGCGAACACGACGAACAATACGGATTGACGGAAAAAGACCTCGGCGCCGGCTGCTGACCGGTTATCGCCGCGCGTCAGTCCGCGGAAGGAGCTCCCGACTTTTTCCACCCATCGATGAACTCGATCATATACTGCTGAATATCTAAAAACCATTTCCGTTGAAAAGCGGCGGCTTGCTCGCCGATATACCGATAATGCCAGGATTCCCACCGATACCCGGTCGTCTGCTCGTAGCCGTTCGGAAACGAAAGACTCCACCCGTACTCGTGCGCGTGGGAAGCAAGCCATTTACCGGCCTGTGTCTCCGCGAAGGCGTCGGTTATGGAGCCGAAATCAGCCGCGGTTCCGAGCTGGTGCTGGCTCGTCCCCGGCCTCGCAGATTCTCTGTCCGCCTCGGCCTGTCCGATCTCGCGCACAATTCTTTCGTACACGGTTTTTTGATAGTCGAAGGAGCGGTAGGTTGAACTGACGAGAAGTGTGATCCCGTCCCGCTTAGCCGTCTGCGCCATCCGCTCGAGTGCCGATTCAGCTGATGCGGTAAGCGAAAATCCTCCGCGCGAAACCTGATACGATCTTCCTGCTCCCAGAGGCACAAGAGCATCCGGCACGAAATCCGCGGGAAGCGCGTGATTCTTGTCTACGAGAACGAGAAGATTCTCCGTGTCTGCGGCGAGAACCGCCTCCAGATCGCGCAAGAAGGCGGCTTGATCGGAATTAATCGCGTCGACGATACCGCTCGGCAAAGAAGCCGGAGCGGCGAACACCCGTCTTTCCGCGGCAGGTTGGGCGACCGGCTGAACGCCGGATGATTCGGCGAAGCAGGAGGAAAACAACAGCGGAAAAGCAAAAACTGATAACATGCGCGAACAGGGTCTCATTTTGAAAAATCCTTGACTGCCCATCCTCTGCGGCGGGCGATTTTTTTTAAGCGGCTGTCGGGATTCGCGGCCACCGGACGGCCTACTTTTTCCAAAAGAGGCAGATCGTGGACGCTGTCCGAATAGAAAGAGCAATAATGAAGGTCGGTTCCGCCCATCCGGGCGAAAGAGGTGATTATTTCCGATTTGAATTTCGAATACACCGGAACGCCGACAAGCTTGCCGTCGAAAACTCCGTTCGTATAGGAAAACTGCGTGGAGATGAGATCAGCCGAACTGACTCCGCACTCCTGCGCCACAGGGTACACAGCCTCGAAGGGGCTGGAGGTCGCGAGAATGACGCGGACTCCGTTTTTCCTCAATTCTGCGATTTCCCGAAGCGCGCCTGGATGCATGTGTTTTTTCAGATACGCTGAATAGGCGGTCCGCCCGACTTCCTCGAACTGTTTGCGGGTGATGCCGGTCAGTTTCGGAAGGCTCAGCTTGAACAGGCTTTCTACTTCCAGGCTGAAAAAACGGTACGCGATCAGCAGAAACGGGGCCGCAAGCAGATACCAGAAACGTATATAGCCGCGAATGATGCAGACGACGATAAAAGCAAGAGTCGCGTTTCTTCGGCAAATGGTTTGATCCACGTCGAAAAAGGCAATGGTTTCGCGGTGCATGATTATTATAAAGTAATGATTATGGCGCTTTTAAACAAGCCCTGCCGGTACTCGATCGACGAGGCGAGATTCCTGCACATTCGGAGGCCCAAACCGCGATACCGCCGCGAGAGAAAGTCGTAATGCGGCTCGGTGTGCCGGTCGGCGCGGCGCATCTGACGAAAATTGAGAGTGTAATAGCGGATAACGATGCGAGGCGGCTCGGCCGGACGTACCGCCACCGATACCTTGCAGGACGCAGACCCGCGGCTATGGGCTACGATATTGTCGAAATACTCGGTCGCGATCAGCAAAGCACGCGACCGCACAGAATCCGGAAGGCAACAAGTGCTGGAGATGAATTCTTCTAATTCCACAAGACTGGCATAATCCGCGGAGAGGTCGATTCTGCACTGTTGCCGGTTCAAGATCTCACATAACCTCGGTGAGGGAATAAATAACCGTGAACATTTCGCTGAAGCCGGTGGATTCGATCGCAAGGCGCACTACTTCCGAGGGTTTCATCACATACAATTTATTGCCCACCTCGTTCCCGTCCTCCAGCGCGGCCATCAAAACGCCGAGGCCGGAAGAGGACAGATTCGTAACGCGGGAAAGGTCGAGCACCAGATTCGTTTTCTTTACGAGGTCGTACACCTTGTTCTGAAACTCGGTGTACGTATATGAATTGATGGTTCCCGCTACTTCCAACAGATTATAGTTCGAACCGCTTTTCTCGATAATGCTTATATTTTCCACGACAACTCTCCTTATTTACTCAGATACTTGAAAACCAGCACGGTGATATCGTCTTCAAGCTCGCGCGAGACGAATTCGCCGAGGCTGTCGCACAGGAACTGGGCCATGCGTCCGGCAGGATACGAACGGTTGTCCATAAGCATGCGCTGGACGCGATCTTTTCCGAAGCGCTCTCCGCGAAGGTTCGTCGAATCCACGAGGCCGTCGGTGGTGAGAAGGATAATGTCCTGCGGATTCATGACTATCTTCTTTACCTTGATGTACTTGGCGATATCCTTCACGAAGCCGAGAACCTTTCCGTCGCCCTGTATTTCGATCGCGTTATTGTAGGCGGCGGTATAGAGGAACATGGCGGGCACGCCGCAGTTTATGTAGAACATGGTGTTCGTGGAAAAATCGATGATTCCGAACACGCCGGCGAAAAAGGTTCCCTTGGGAAGATTGTTCTTGATGAAAAGATTGACCTTCACGACGAGCTGTTTGAAGTCAGAGGTTTCCGCGAGGAAGGTGCGCAGAACCGACTTCAGAATAACCATGGACATGCTGGCGTTCAAGCCCTTTCCCGAGACGTCGCCCATGACGTAGAGGTACTTGTCTTCCCCGAGCTTGATGAAGTCGATGAAGTCTCCGCCCAGTTTGCGAGCGGATCGCGTTATAAAATCGACGTCTACCTTGGGATGATCGATGCGGTCGATATTGTCCTGGATCGATGAAATAATCTGGCCGGAAAATTCGATTTCCCGGTCGACGGTAAGAACGACCGATTCGTTCGCGATGTTCTTCAGATAATACAGAACGAGGAAGAAGTTGGAATACAGCTTTGAAAGAACCGTGTAGTCGTAATCGGTGTATTCGGCACCGCGCTTTTTCTGGCCGAGCAGGATGAGACCGATGACGCGATGCCCTTCGCGCAGAAGAATGAAGGCGTCGGATCGGGTCGGCTCGAATATTTTCAGAAGATCGTTTTTCACGTCAGCGTACGAGTGGTGGCTGATCGCCTGAGTTTTGAGAATTATCGATTCATTGTGATTGAGCAGGAAATCGATTCCCTTGCTGTCTATCGGAACCTCGGTTTTAATTCCCGTTGTAGAATAAACGGAAGTCAAACTTCCCTTGTCGTTCGAAACCAGGATGTCCACCGACGAGCATTCGACATAGGTGGAAAGAAGAGATACGGTGCGCTCTACGACGTTTTCATCCCGGGAGGAGAAATCGATCGAGTCGAGCCCCTTTTCCAGATCGGCTTCGTAATCGGAACCGATGCGGATATACCGGCGGAGAATCGACGATGCCTTATCCCGCAGAAGCAGGATGACAACGGTGAGCGCGGTTAACAGAACCAGTATGGCCGACACGAACGGAACGACGCGAATGACGAGGGCGGAGGTCAATCCCGACAAGAAGCTGAAAATAACGCTCAAGAGCAGAAAGTTCGTCAGCGTCGCGATAACGAGAGAACGATCGAAGAGGGTTGTGACTGTAACCGAACGGTACAGCAGCACAATCAACACCGCAAGGCCGAAGGGAATAAGCGGAAAGGCCCAGCCGTACACGGATGAAAGCTGAAAAAGGAACCAGGAGACGGCGAAAGAGGCAAGAATGGAGAGGGCAACCAGCAGCAACCGTTGCTGATAAATGCGGCTGCGAATCCCCAACGCCCTCGCGACGAGGCTGAATACCGTCAAGCCGGGGATGCCGTAGACGAATATGACGGCGTACAGGCGGATTCCGGACAAGGTTCCCATAACAAGGCCGGACCAAAGCGTGAATTTTTTATCGGAACCGATAGTCACGGATATGCCGTGGATGAAAACCAGATACAATGCCGCGATGACAAACACCCAATACAGGAAGTTCAAAAAGATATTCCGTGTTTGATACGGAATCGCGGCGCAGAATTTCATAAGCGAAAGGCTTAAAATGGCGAAACACAAGAGGGCTACGCGGACGGCAAGCACGCCGATGGTCACGTTGCCCGTATACAGGAGATTGGCGCCGAGACCGGAAAACAACGACACGAAGGCGGCGGTCATGGAGATGCTTGTGAACAGGCTTGTCGTCTTTTCGGAACGCGCATCGAGATAATACGAAAAGGAAAAGAGGAATAGGGCCAACAGATAACTGAAAATGAGCAGATTCATGATTACTCCTCGATCTTTGCGACCAGCATCGTAACGTCGTCGCGAAGCTTTTTATCGCCGTTGTAGGACAGAACGAGATCGGCAATATCGTTCACAAAATGCCGCGCGGCCTTATGGGCGCTGTTTCTTACCGTGTTAAGGTAGAGGTCCGTATCGCCGAGCTCTACGCCGGAGTCGTCCATAACCTCGGAAACGCCGTCGGAAGCCATGAGAATAACGTCGCCGCGGTACAGGGACATCTCCTCCTGGACTATTTCGTCCAGATCGATGATGCCGACAAGGCTGCAGGTCGACTGAAGCGGCTTGATCTTGTATCCGTCGGGAGCCTTGGTGATAATCAGGGGATCGGCCATTGAGGCGTTCACATAGCGTATCTTCATCTTTTTGGTGTCGACGATTCCGATGAACAGAACCGCGTATTTATCCTGAAGGCGCATAGACTTGATCGCGGTATCGATTGCCCTGATGACGCCGGGGAGATCTTCCTTGTTGTCGATGATTTTGACCGTGTTCATGATGACGCCCATTATGAGCGCGGAAGCGAGACCCTTGCCCGAAACGTCACCTAAAAGGAAGAAGGTCCGGTCTTCGTCTATCGGAATGATGTCGTAAAAGTCGCCGGAAACGTTTACCAGGGGGCGGAAGTACGCGGCTATGTCGAGCTTGGGCAGCTCGGGCATCTTCTGCGGAAGGAAGGACATCTGGGTTTGGGCGACCATATCCCATTCCTTTGCCAATTCTGAAATAGCCGTCAGCTGGGTAATGGTGCGGGTACGCTTTTGGAAATTCGCGAATTCGTATAAGAGAGTATCGAAGATGCTTTGTTCAAAAACCTTCATGTACCGGCACAGAACGTAAAAATGCAGTTTCCCGTACACAAGGAAGAAGCCACGGGCGTGTTCGAAATCGGAGACCAGGCCGAGCTTCTCGTCGATCAGATAAAAGCCTTCCGACCAGGTTTCCGGGAAATTCCTGCTGAGAACTTCCAGGGTTTCAGGATCGGTGGCGATTCTGGTCGGGCTGTTGTAAATGACGTACGAATTCTCGGAGTTGACGTAAAGGACGGAAGAGTCGGCTTCATGCTCGAGCACGGACTGGATGGAATCGATGAGATCTTCGACGGTGTAGGAGAATCGCAGGCGATCGATGAATTGGACGATGAGCCTGCTGTCCTGTACGCGGAAAACCTTGAATTCCATTCGCTGCCACAGAAGATGAGTCGCCACTGAAGCGGCTATCGCGCAGACGAAAAAGACGAATCCGGCGGCGATAAAATGCCCGGTAAAGGAAAACTCGGGCAATACAATGTACATGAAAAAGGAAAAGACCAGACCGATAACAAGATCGATCGACAGCTTGACCAGCTGTTTGCGGGTTTGAAGCATCCTGAAGCACCTCTTGAGAAAGAGCGTTATTTTATACCCAGGCTTAAAAAAAGCCTGCCACATTGTACCACAGGTTCCGGGCTTTGAGAATAAAAAAAGGAATCCCCGAAGAGATTCCTTTCTGCGTAAAACCGCGCTAAATCAGGACCGAAGCTCGGAAAGAGCTATCGGGGTCGGATTTGAGTTCTCCCCTTCAAGGCTCGAAACCTCGGCTAAAAGAGCCTTCGCCTTCGATGAAAGCTTGGTCGGCACCTGCACGATTATTTTAATGTACAGATCTCCCTTTCTGCCGCCCTGGACGGGAACGCCTTCCTCCTTGATGCGAAGCAGCTTTCCGTTCTGCGTACCGGCAGGAATCTTCAGCTTGAGCTGTTTATCGTCCAAAGCCGCTATGGTGACTTCCGCGCCGAGAGCCGCCTGGGTGATCGAAATAGGAACCGCGCAGTAGAGGTCTGACTCGTTTCTCTCGAAATACGGATGAGGCTTGATCCTGATGAAAACGAACAGATCTCCGTAGGGACCGCCGTTAGGGCCTGCGTCTCCCTGGCGGGGAATGTTTATCCGCTTCCCGTCCTCGACGCCTGCCGGTATGGTGACCAGAATTTTCTGGCGTTTTTTCTGCGTTCCGCTTCCGCTGCATTCGCGGCAGGGATTTTCAATTATCGTGCCTTCGCCGTTGCAGGAAGGACAGGGAGACGCGATCGAGAAAAAGCCCGAACTTCTGCGCACCTGGCCCGCGCCCTGGCAGGTTGAACACATCTTGCGTCCGGATCCGCCGGCCGCTCCCGTGCCTTTGCAGGCCGCGCAGCTTTCGCTCCTGGAATACTGAACTTCGGCCTTTGTTCCGTAGACGGCATCCTTAAAGGAAATCTGCAAATCGTAGCGGAGGCTCGCGCCCTGATTGCTGGACTGTCCGCCGGAACGCCGGCGTCCGCCGCCGCCTCCCCCGAAAAGGTTTTCGAAAATGCCGGAAAAATCTCCGAAGATGTCTTCAAAACCCTGGAAGGCGTTCGGATCGAAGCCTCCCGGACCGCCGGCGCCCATTCCTTCCAATCCGGCATGGCCGTATTGGTCGTAAATCTGGCGTTTCTGGTCGTCTGAAAGAACTTCATACGCTTCGGTAGCTTCTTTGAATTTATCTTCAGCGGTTTTATCGCCGGGATTTTTATCCGGATGGTACTGGATCGCCAGTTTCCGGTATCCTTTTTTTATCTCATCCTTGGAGGCTCCCTTTTGGACGCCTAGGACTTCATAATAATCACGTTTAGCCACAAGGGGACTCCAGCATCAAGAGTTAAGCAGGAAACGCCCTGAAAGGCTCGCGCCTCTCAGGGAAATAACCTGGAAATTACTTATTATCGTCGTTCACCACTTCGTAGTCAACGTCGTCGGCTGAACCCTTGTTCGGTCCGGATGAAGAAGCTCCGGCGAATCCGCCTGCTCCGTCAGCCGCGCCGCCCATGTCGGGTCCGGGCTGGCCGGAAGCGGCCTGCTGTTTATACATTTCCTCGGCGATCTTGTAGGACGCCTGTTTAAGCTCCTCGGTTTTCGCCTTGATGGTCTCGGTGTCTCCGCTTTCAAGCTCTTTTTTGAGAGCCGCTACGGCATCCGCGATCTTCGCCTTCTCTGCCGCGTCGACCTTGTCGCCCATGTCCTTTACGGCTTTTTCGGTGGAATAAATCATCGAATCGGCCTCGTTGCGGGCGTCTATCTTTTCGCGTTCCTTCTTGTCGGCTTCGGCGTTCGCTTCCGCTTCCTTCACCATGCGGTCGATTTCGCTTTCCGAAAGGCCGGACGAGCTTTCAATGCGGATCTTCTGTTCCTTGCCGGTTCCCAGATCCTTGGCGGCGACGTGGACGATGCCGTTCGCGTCGATATCAAAGGTGACTTCGATCTGAGGCACGCCGCGGGGCGCGGGAGGAATGCCGACGAGGTCGAACTTGCCGAGCGTGCGGTTCTGTCCGGCCATTTCGCGCTCTCCCTGGAGAACATGGATGGAAACGGCAGTCTGTCCGTCGGCGGCGGTGGAGAACACCTGGCTCTTCCTGGTCGGAATTGTGGTGTTTCTATTGATGAGGCGGGTGAAAACGCCGCCCATTGTCTCGATTCCGAGCGAAAGCGGGGTAACGTCGAGGAGGAGAACGTCTTTCACGTCCCCGCCGAGGATTCCGCCCTGGATCGCGGCGCCCACGGCTACGGCTTCATCGGGATTGACGCCCTTCGAGCCTTCCTTGCCGAAGATTTCCTTGACAATCTGCATAACCTTGGGCATGCGGGTCGAACCGCCGACAAGCAAGACCTCGTCGATCTGGTCGATGGAAACTCCCGCGTCCTTGATAGCCTTTCTGCAGGGGTCTTTGGTTCTTTCAAACAGATCGTCCGTCATCTGCTCGAATTTCGAGCGGGACAGAGTTTTCTGGAGGTGCTTGGGGCCGGTCGCATCCGCGGTAATGAAGGGAAGATTGATTTCCGTGCTCGCTACTGCGGAAAGTTCGATCTTGGCCTTTTCCGCGGCTTCGCGAAGGCGCTGCAGGGCCATGCGGTCCTGGGACAGGTCGATGCCGGTATCTGCCTTGAATTCGTCTACGAGCCAGTTCATAACCTTGCGGTCCCAGTCGTCTCCGCCGAGGTGGGTGTCGCCGTTCGTCGATTTTACTTCGAAAACGCCGTCGCCGAGCTCAAGTATCGAAATATCGAAGGTTCCGCCGCCGAGGTCGTATACGGCGATGGTTTTTTCTTTCTTGGAATCCTTATTGAAACCGAAAGCGAGAGACGCCGCGGTCGGCTCGTTGATAATGCGCTTTACCTCGAGGCCGGCGATCTTGCCGGCGTCCTTGGTTGCCTGTCGCTGGGCGTCGTTGAAATACGCGGGTACAGTGATGACGGCTTCAGTGACTTCCTCTCCGAGGTAGTCCTCAGCGGTTTTCTTCATTTTCTGAAGTATGAAGGCGCTGATTTCCTGGGGAGAATAGAGTTTTCCGTCTACATCCACGCGGATATCGTCGCCGTTCGGCACAACCTTATACGGCACATGCTTGGCTTCTCCGGTGAGCTCGTTAAAACGGTGGCCGATAAAGCGCTTGATCGAATATATCGTTTTGTCGGGATTGGTGATCATCTGGTTTTTCGCAGGCTGGCCCACAACCCGTTCGCCCTTGGCCGTGAAACCGACTATGGAGGGAGTCGTTCGTCCGCCCTCGGCGTTTTGAATTACTACAGGCTCTCCGCCTTCCATTACGGCCACGCAGGAGTTGGTCGTTCCCAAGTCAATTCCAATAATCTTTCCCATATTAATCGTCTCCTTGTATTTCCACTCTAAAAAAATTCATCAGTTTTCCGCAGGCGCCGGCATCTTGACTATCACCTTGGCGAGGCGAACCACTTTATCTTTCAGCTTGTAGCCTTTCACATACTCTTCCTGAACAACCGGCTCGGTTGCTTCGGGAGATTGAACGGTTCCGATCGCCTCGTGGATATTGGGGTCGAAGGCAGTGCCGACGGAAGGGTAATACGCCAATCCGTATTTCGACTCCAGTTTTCCCGCCAGCTGGGTTCTGATCATCCCCACCCCGTCGGCGAAAGAGGCCGCGGGGGTTCCGGGTTCGTGGGAACCGGCAGCGTCTATCGCGCGGTCGAAGTTATCCAGAGTTTCAATCAGATCCAGCAGGAGGTTCGTATTCGCGTAATCGATGGCTTCCTGCTTTTCGCGGATCATCCGCTTGCGGTAATTGTCGAAATCCGCCGCCTTTCGCAGATACTGATCCTGAAGATCGCTGTTGAGCTTCTGCAGCTCGGCGATTCTCGCTTCGGAGTCGGGAACCTGTCCCGCGGAAGGGGTCTCTTCGGAGGCGCTTTCCGTGGAAGGCCCGGCGCTTTCTGCCGCAGGAGGCGCCGCGTCGGCCTTGACAGCATCCGTTTTCTCTTCGGCCCTGGTTTGTTCGACGGGCCTGGTCGGCTCAAAATCATGTTCAGAAGTCTTCTTCATCTCGTTCCTCGAAAAAAAGATACTAATTCAGCCTGCGGGGGGTCAACTGAAACCGTTCATTTTTTGAACTGTTGGGGGAAAATACCGTGAATCAGATTCCAGGCGACGGTGCCCTGCTGAGGATGGGCCGGCAGATCGTTCCAGGGAAACCAGCGGGCTTCGCTTATCTCGGCGGGATCGACCCGGATTTCTCCTGAATCCCACTCCGCATGAAATGCGACCATGTGCTGATCCGGATAGGGCCAGCTCTGGCTTCCCGCGTATCGAGCGTTGCGTATCCGCACCCCGGTTTCTTCGTATACTTCTCGAGCGACGCATTCCTCCAGAGTTTCTCCGTGCTCCAGAAATCCGGCGAGGCAGGCCCACACGTCCTGATTCCGGTTCGCGTGCCGCGCGAGAAGTACATCGTTGCCCTTGTGCACCAGAACGATTATCGCCGGCGATATGCGCGGGAAATAAACGGAGGAACAGGACTCGCAGCGAAGAGCGATTTCGGATGGGTGAGCAGACAGCGGAGTTCCGCATCTGGAACAAAAACGGGTGGAATGATGCCAGTTGAGCAAACCCAGAGCCCGGGAGGCGGGAGACACGAGAGCCCGGCAGGCGGGATCGTCCGAAGCGAGCACAGCTCTGAGCCGCATCCAGACGCCGTCTTCGTCGGCTTGATGCGGCGGTCCTGATACCGATGAGGAGACAACCGCGGACTTGGGCTGCGTTTCCTGCAAGAGAACAGCCCGCGCGGGACGGCCGGCCAAAACCATATCGAGAGAATCGATAACGCTATCCCTGAATTTTGCGGGAATTTCCGCAGGCACCGTGTTATTATGTGTGAGAAAGATTTCTGACGAGCGGAAAATATACTGATCGATTGGTTCCATGAATTTGATGATCCTGGCGTCAGTATATAGAAAAAAACGCAGGGATAACAAGGAGGAGAGATGATGAAACGGTTAATAGCATGTTGTCTGATCATGGCGGCGGCGCTCGGCGCGGTCTCGGCGGCGGACAAGGTAGAAGGATTCTGGAAAAGCGTCGACGAAGAAGGAAAGGTCACTGCGGCATGGCGGATTTATGAAAAGGGCGGAAAGCTCTTCGGCGAAATAATCTCCGTTCCGAATCAGGATCCGAAAGAGATCGCGACCGCATGCACGGGAACCTACAAAAACTTCCCGGTTCCCGGCGACGTGAGCAAAATGACGGTGAGAAATACGCCGTTTATTTTCAATCTGGCCAAAAAGGGCGAGGGACAATGGGAAGGCGGCAACATCATCGATCCGAAAGACGGAAAGATGTATAAATGTAAAATCGCATTCCGCGCTAAGGACGGAAAGAAATTCACGACCGATGTTCTGGAGATGCGCGGAGAAATCGGAATGGGAATCGGCCGCAGCCAGTTCTGGGTAAGAACGACGGAAGATGAAATCGCCGCTCTGAATTGAGAAGAACTCGGGAGTTTCCGCAATTTCACCGAAAGCCGGCCTTCTTGAAGGGCCGGCTTTTTTTCTTCCGCAGAACAGACTGACGGTCGACTAACCGTGGTAAACCGCTTAAACCGCGCACAAGAGACTTGAGTACGGCTTGAAACCGCGACGGCACTTGTGATAGATTCGGTTATGAAAGTAACCATTTTTTTCGGATCAAAATCAGACACAGACACCATGAAGAAGGCCGCAGCCGTGCTCAGGGAGTTCGGCGTCGACTATTCTTCATATATCATTTCAGCGCACCGCGCGGGCGAACTCCTGGCTGAAACCGTAGCCGCGGCCGAAGCCGACGGAACGGAAGTCATCATCGCCGGCGCAGGCCTGGCCGCGCATCTTCCCGGAGTCATCGCCTCGATGACGGTTCTCCCGGTCATCGGAGTTCCCCTCGACGGGGGAAAGGTCGGCGGACTCGACGCCCTTCTATCCATTGTTCAAATGCCCAAGCAAATCCCGGTCGCAACCGTCGGACTCGACAACGCGGCGAACGCCGCGTACCTCGCCTGCGAAATTCTCGCCATTAAATATCCCGAACTCAAGGCGAAGCTCAAGGCTTTCAGGGCCGCATTAAAACAGGAAATAGCCGCTGAAGGCGGTAAGGGAGTATCAATATGAACAAGAACGCGCAGAAACTGATTTCGGGGCTCGTGAAGGGCGAACAGCTGTACGAAGGCAAGGCGAAAAAAATCTTTGCAACGAACAATCCGGACCTCGTCATAATTGATTACAAGGACGACGCGACCGCCTTCAACGGAGAGAAAAAAGGACAGATCGAGTCGAAGGGAGTGCTGAACAACAGCATCGCGACCGGCCTTTTCGAGCTCCTCGAGAAAAAAGGCATCAAAACCCATTTCGTCGCAAAGCTTTCCGACCGCGAAATGCTCTGCCGCAAAGTATCGATCGTTCCCCTGGAAGTGATCACCCGCAACGTCGCCGCCGGCAGCTTTTCCAAACGCCTGGCAGTCGCCGAGGGAACAGCGCTCAAAACAACGGTATTCGAGATTTCCTATAAGGACGACGCTCTGGGCGACCCGCTCATCAACGACTACCACGCGGTAGCTATCGGCGCCGCGACCTGGAAAGAGCTTAAAACCATCTATAAGATGACGGACAAGATCAACCAAATCCTTTCGGCTTTTTTCTGGGACCGCGGAATCAAGCTCATCGACTTCAAGCTCGAATTCGGCAAAACCGCAGACGGCGCAATTCTGCTCGCGGATGAAATTTCGCCGGACACCTGCCGTTTCTGGGATGCCAAAACCAATGAAAAACTCGACAAGGACAGATTCCGCAGAGATCTCGGAAACGTCCAGGAAGCGTACGTAGAAATTTTCAATAGAATATCCAAATGAACCAATCCGGAGCGACCATGGAAACGATTTACGCTGAGGAAGAAGAAGGAAAGTTGAAGGATCACTGCGGCGTCATCGGAGTGTATCTTTCAAACCATGATCAAAACGCGTCGCGAATGGCGTACTACGGACTCCAGTCCCTGCAGCACCGGGGGCAGGAAAGCACCGGCCTCGCGGTGGCGGACGGCGAGAAAGTGGAGCACTTCCGCGCGATGGGACTTGTCGCGGACGTCTACAGCCGGGAGAAGCTTGCGGAATTATCGGGGCACATAGCCATCGGCCATGTACTGTATTCCACCTCCGGCAAGGCGACCATCGAAAACGCCCAGCCCTTCGTCTCGAAAGCCAAACTCGGAACCATCGCGGTCGCTCACAACGGAAGCCTCGTTAACACGGAGCCCATGAAGGAATTCCTTGAGGAGACTGGGTCGACCTTCACATCCTCGAGCGATTCTGAAGTGATCATCAAGCTTATCGCGAAGAACTATAAAAAAGGTCTTGAAAAAGCCCTCACCGATACGATCCAGCTGATAAAAGGGTCCTTCGCCCTCTGCGTGATGACGGAAAAAACCCTGATCGGAGCCCGCGATCCCAACGGCATCAGGCCGCTCTGCCTGGGCCAGCTCCAGAACGGCTGGGTGCTCGCGAGCGAATCCTGCGCGATTGACGCGATGGGCGGAGAGCTCGTCCGGGACATCGCGCCGGGAGAAATCGTCATCATCAACGACGACGGAGTTCTGTCCTTCAACTTCGGAGAGAAAACCTCGAAAAAAACGTGCATCTTCGAGTACGTCTATTTTGCCCGCCCCGATTCCATCATGGACGGAATCGGAGTGCAGGAAGCCCGCATAAAGATGGGGGAAGTCCTGGCCCGCGAATCGGGCGTCGCAGCGGACGTGGTCATCGGCGTGCCTGATTCCGGAATCGGTTCGGCGATGGGTTTTTCGAAGGCTTCGGGAATTCCCTTCGCGATGGGAATTGTTAAAAACAAATATATCGGAAGAACCTTCATCGCGCCTTCGCAGGAAGAGCGGGAAGCCATGGTGTTCGTCAAGCTGAACGCGCTGAAAAGCGATCTGTTCGGAAAACGCGTGGTCATCATCGACGATTCGATCGTGCGGGGAACCACCAGCAGAAGGCTCATACAGATTCTGCGGAAGGCGGGAGCGAAGGAAGTGCATTTCCGCATATCGAGCCCTCCGGTCAAATTTCCCTGCTATTTCGGAATCGACACGCCCGCCCGCGCGGAGCTTATCTCCGCGACCCATGAAATAGAAGAAATCCGCCAGGCGATCGGCGCGGATTCCCTCGCGTTCATTTCCATGGAAGGCATGATCGAAGCGCTCCAGTCCTGCGAATACGAGGACGACAAGGAAAGCGTCAGGACGAACACGAAGGCCGCAACGCACCGGGACGGATTTTCGCCGAACGGAGCAAGCAACTGCGGCTATTGCCAGGGATGCTTTCTCGGAGAATATCCGATGCCGATGATCGGCGAAATCGGAAAGCGCTAAACAGATACGACACAAGGAGCAGACGATGATAGATTACCGCCAGTCCGGCGTCGACGTGGAAGAAGGATACAAGGCAGTCGACAACTATAAAACCAGCGCCAAGCGCACGATGATTCCGGGAGTATTGAACGGGCTCGGCAGCTTTGCCGGCATGTTCCAGCTTCCCCCGGGATACAAGGAGCCGGTCATCGTTTCCGGAACCGACGGCGTCGGCACGAAGCTGGACATCGCCTTCGCCATGAAAAAATACGACACGGTAGGAATCGACTGCGTCGCGATGTGCGTAAACGACATCCTCTGCCACGGCGCGAAGCCGCTGTTCTTCCTTGACTACCTCGCCTGCGGAAAACTCGACGCGGAAGTCGCGGGAACACTGGTCAAAGGCGTCGCCGAAGGCTGTCTGCAGTCGAACGCGGCCCTGATGGGCGGAGAAACCGCGGAAATGCCCGGCTTCTACGACGCGGGGAAATACGATATCGCCGGATTCGCTGTCGGAGTCGCCGAAAAAGCCGACATAATCGACGGATCGAAAATACGGGAAGGCGACGTTCTCGTCGGGCTCGCCTCCTCCGGCGTCCACTCCAACGGATTCTCCCTGGTAAGAAAACTGGTCACCGATTATTACGAGCCCTTCGGCGGAAAGCCGATCGGCGAAACGCTTCTCGAACCGACCCGCATCTACGTCAAACCGATACTCGCCCTCCTTGAACAGGTAGACGTTCACGGAATGGTGCATATCACCGGCGGCGGTTTTTACGAAAACATTCCGCGCATGTACACGCACGGAGGAGTGCACGGAGAAAAGAACGAAGCCCGCCTGGTGTCGATTCTAAAATCCGGCAGCTGGCCGGTTCCGCCGATTTTCGCCGAGCTTGTAAGAAGGGGCGCAAATCCCGACAGAATGTACAATACCTATAACATGGGCATCGGCTACATCTGCGCGGTCTCGAAGGAAGACGCGGCGAAGACGATCGATTTCCTGAACGGCCAGGGCTTCCCCGCCTACGAAATAGGACGGGTGGGAACCGGCTCGACAGACGTCCTCTTTGAATAAGCCCATGAAAATAGCAGTACTCGTTTCAGGCGGAGGCACGAACCTTCAGGCGCTGATCGACAATACCGGAAAAACATCCCCTGAAGAAGCCTACGAGATCGCATACGTCGGGGCGGACCGCGACTGCTTCGCGCTCGAACGGGCGCGAAAAGAGAGAATCCCCTGCGGAATCGAGTCCGCTCCGGCCGGAACGCCGAGGGCGGAGGCGCGCCGATTCGTATCGGACCGGATGCTGGATAAAGCGAAAGAAGCCGGGGCAGACGCGATCGTCCTCGCGGGATTTTTGACGATACTCTCCGGAAACATTGTCGACGAGTACTCCGAACGCATACTGAACCTCCACCCCGCCCTGCTGCCAAAGTTCGGCGGCCCGGGCATGTGGGGGCATCATGTCCATGAAGCGGTTCTCGCCGCGGGAGAACTTGAATCCGGATGCACCGTGCATCTGGTGGATTCCGGCTGCGATACCGGGCCCATCCTGCTTCAGAAAAAAGTGCCGGTTCTGCCCGGCGACACCGCGGAGACCCTGGCGAAAAGAATAGCGTCTCACGAACACGAAGCTATTCTCGAAGGCGTCAAGCTGCTCGCGAAACGAGTGAACACGGAGAAGGCCCGCGCGCGCTGACGATCAAGCTTGCACATCGATTGCCGGTGTGCTATTGTTTACATGCAAATCTAAATTCGAGGAGGCAGTATCCCATGGATACGGACCCTGGTAGTCGTAGCTACGAATATCAATCAAACACCGACAAGCCTCCCCGGAGAATCACCCTGCTCTGATTTCAGACGTCGCGCTCTCCCCGGTCAGGCCATAAACCCGAGACAGGGAGAGAACCCGCATGATAACCCTTTGGAAACAGGAAAACCGCAAACTGGTCGAGACGGATAACCGCGAAGGCCGCATCTGGGTCGACGCGCGCAACGTCACCAGAGAAGACATCCGCACGCTCGAAGCGGATTACGGCATCGATACGGAAATCATCATGGACATCCTCGACCAGGACGAGCTTTCCCGCATCGACCGCGAGGACGACTACACCCTCATGATCGTCCGCCTCCCCATATTCATCTCCGCGAACGAGGTGAGCTACTTCACCATCCCCCTCGGAATCCTGCTGTTTCCCGAAATGATCGTGACCATCTGCTGGGCCGACTGCGAGGTGCTCAACGATCTGACGAACAACCGGGTGCGCGGACTTTCGCTCGGCGATTTGCCTGCCTTCGTCGTCCGCGTGCTGACGAGAGCCGACCTCATATTCTTGCGCTACCTGAAGGAAATCAACCGACGCTCGAATTCAATCGAACTGGAGCTTCAGAAATCGGTGCGGAACAACGAACTGATTCAGCTTCTCAATCTTGAAAAATCGCTTACCTACTTTACGACGAGCCTGAAAAGCAACCAGCTGCTTTTTGAAAAACTGATGAAGACTCGCCTCATCCAGCTGGACGAGGAAGACCGGGACTGGCTCGAAGACGTCGCAATAGACAACCGCCAGGCCATCGAAATGGCCGACATCTACAGCAACATCCTTTCCGGAATGATGGACGCGTTCGCTTCCGTCATCTCGAACAATCTTTCGATAGTAATGAAGCGGCTCACCGTCATCAACCTGGTGCTCATGATCCCGACGATGATCACCAGCTTCTTCGGCATGAACGTACGGCTGCCCTTCTCTGATATGGACATGTTGATATCGGTTCCCGCGATATTGGGAATCTGCCTGCTGTCGTCGTTTTTGGCCATGTTCCTGCTCAGGGATAAAAAACCCAGGCGCAAGGACGCCGACGCCGCTGAACGAAAACGGCTGAGGCGTAAAAACCGCGCCGTCCAGGTATAAATCCGCTTTTTAGTTTCTTGAAAAGCATTTCACAACCTGAAGCTGCGTTGAAGAATTGCCATTTTTCTGCTATATTCTGTCATCCATTACCATTTGATGAAGGGGTCGCAGATGAAAAAGCGCGCACTGATCAGCGTATTCTATAAGGACGGAGTGCTCGAGCTGGCACAGTATCTTGCCTCGAAAGGATGGGAGATACTTTCCACCGGCGGAACGAAAAAGCATTTAGCCGACGCAGGAGTTCCCGTCACGGACGTAAGCGCCGTCACCGGATTTCCCGAATGTCTCGACGGGCGGGTAAAAACCCTCCACCCCAAGATACACGCAGGCATTCTCGGAATACGCAACAACCCCGAACACGCGAAAACAATGGAGGACCTCGGAGTAGATCCCATCGATCTGGTGTGCGTCAACCTCTATCCTTTTTTTGAAAAAGTACAGGCGGGCCTTTCGTTTGAAGAAACGGTCGAATTCATAGACATCGGCGGACCGACGATGCTCCGTTCAGCCGCGAAAAATCACGACGACGTTCTGGTGCTCACCGAAGCGGCCGACTATGCCGAAGTCATGGCAGAACTCGACGCGGCCGGACAGGATACGCAGAAGGTTTCGAGAGACCTCAAGCGCCGGCTCGCCGGAAAGGTATTCAACCTGACGAGCGCATACGACGCGGCGGTTGCCCGCTTTATGCTGGGCGAAGCCGCAGCTCCAGCATCCGGAAAATCGCCGTTATGGCCCGAATACTTCACCGTTCCGTACAAGAAAGCCCAGTCTCTACGCTACGGCGAAAACGGCCATCAACAGGCGGCGCTCTACCTCAACGCAGATTCAGTCGGGGCCTTCGGCGGAATGAAGCAGCTCCAGGGTAAAGAACTTTCCTACAACAACATGAGAGATCTCGACATCGCGTGGAAGGCGGCCTGCGCCTACGGCGAGTTCATGAAATCCCTGCCCGAAGCATTCCCCGCCGCTCCCGAAACGAAGGCTCCGGTGATCTGCGTTGCGCTCAAGCACAATACGCCCTGCGGAGCGGCTCTCGGAAAAACCGTTCTCGAAGCATATCAGCGAACCTTCCTGGTCGACCCGGTGTCGATCTTCGGAGGAATAGTCGGATGCAACACGATCATCGACGCAACGGCGGCCTCGGAAATGATTAAAACCTTCCTTGAAGTCGTCGTAGCGCCCGGGTTTACCGCCGAAGCCCTCGAGATATTCTCCGCGAAAAAGAATCTCCGCCTCGTGCAGGCCGAAACAAAGCCGAACGCCATTACCGAAACGCTCAGCGTGGACGGGGGCATCCTGGTACAGGAACGCGACAACACCCTTTTTTCAGACTGGAAGGTGGTTACCGAAAAAGCTCCCACCGCCGAACAGGCCGCCGACATGGCATTCGGAATGACTATGGCGCTTTTCGTCAAGTCGAACGCGATAGTCGTGGTAAAAGACAGGGTCGCGGTCGGGCTCGCCGGCGGCCAGGTGAACCGCATATGGCCGACCGAGCAATCCCTTGCCCGGGCTAAAATCCTGACGGACGCGGGCCTCCCCTGCCTCGACGGAAAAACATCCACCGGAGGCGCAGAGGTTATGATCTCTGACGCCTTCTTCCCCTTTGCCGATTGCGTCGAAATGGCCGCGAAGTACGGAATCAAGGCGATCGTCCAGCCGGGAGGCTCCATGCGCGACCAGGAATCCATAGACGCGGCGAACCGCCTGGGGATCGCGATGGTATTCACCGGAACGCGCCACTTCAAGCACTGATCCGGATGAAACCGCAGCCGGCTTAAAAAACAAAGCCCCGTGGTCTGTTCGAACTGGAATGAACCGACCGCGGGGCTTTTTTTGTGACTTTATCACCGCGACGCCGCGCAGACTGCAGTATATTGAGTGCTATGAAAACACGAACCAGACATATAGCGAATTCGATTGCATTGGCCTTTTTCGCCCTTATTCCCCTTGCGTCCTGCGGGGCCGCCGGCAAAACGGAAAAACCGGCAAGCCCGAAGGAAAGCCCTGTTTCAGGGGCGCAAGAGACCAACGCTGCAACGGCAAAGCCGGCTGCTGATAGTCCGCTTCCGGCCGCAAATCCTTCCGAAGGCGGAGCGGAAAAAAAGCTTTCCGCGCTCGGTTTCCATGTTTTCCCCGAGCCGCCGGCTCTTCCGCCCTTCACGGTTCAGGCCCTGGACGGCCGGGAACTTTCATCTGAAAGCCTCAAGGGAAAAGCGACGTTATTGAATTTCTGGGCGACCTGGTGTCCGCCCTGCAAGAGGGAAATGCCTTCGATTCAAAGACTGCACGACGCCATGGAGGGCGAGGATTTTCAGATAACCGCTATAAGCGTGGGCGAGAAGAAAGACACGGTAACGGCGTTTCTGAAAAGCAATCCCTATACATTCCCGATCTATCTCGACGAAAGCGGACAGCTGGGAGCTTCTTTCGCCTCCCAGGGAATACCGACAACCTATGTTTTGAACAAACAGGGGCTCGTTGTCGCAGGAATTGTCGGATCGCGCGATTACGACGATCCTGAGCTGATAGCCGTTCTCAAGGAGCTTGCGAAATGAACATAGCGGCGGCCGGACCGGCTGTTCCCGGCGTTTTCGCGGCGCTCGGCGCGGGGCTCCTGTCGTTTTTGAGCCCCTGCGTTCTGCCGTTGATACCGGTGTATCTTTCCTTTATTTCCGGAGAGTCCATAGAAATACTCAAAACCGGCACGCGGAAAAAGGGAGCCCTCATCATCAGGACCCTGTTGTTCATCGCCGGATTCACCCTGGTGTTCACGGCTTTGGGCTTGATTTTCGGCGGGGGAATGCGCTTTTTGGGCTCCTCCGCCGGAGTGATAATCAACCGCGTTGCGGGCGTACTGGTGATCGCGATGGCATTGCATCTCGTATTCGACTTCATCCCATTCCTGCGCACGGAAAAGCGGATAAGCGAACCCGGAGCCTTCGGCGGACAAGGCGGAGGAGCAGGCGTATTCAGGCCGCTGCTCATGGGAATGGCCTTTGCCGCCGGATGGACGCCCTGCATCGGCCCGATGCTTTCTTCGATTCTCATGTATGCCGGCGGTTCCGGAAATATCGCGCATGCGGGAATTCTGCTCGGCGCCTATTCGGCAGGGCTCGGAATCCCGTTTCTGCTGACCGGCGTTTTTTTCGAAAGAATGACGCCGCTGCTCGGCTGGATGAAAAAGCATTTCGCGACGATCAAGATCCTGTCCGCAGTACTGCTCGCGTCCTTCGGAATAGTCATGCTCGCCGGCGGGCTTTCAGGAATCACCGTTTTCTTTATCAAAATCGGCTATGCGCTGCAAGAGTACTCCGAATCCGGTTCTGGCGTACTGAGGCCTATCGCATCGTTTTTAGCCGGCTGGTTTCTATTTCAGGGCATTTAGAAAAAAATCAAAGGTATTGTAACAGGCGTTTTTTTAAGTATAAGATGGAAGAATGCTGTATTACATCGCCCAGTTTCTGCAACAGTTTTTCGGCCCGTTCCGCCTGTTGCAATCATACGCCGTACTGATAATCCTCGCCCTGTACGCGGGATTTTTCTTCACTGTTTTCCTGCTCCCCCGCTTCTACAAGCGGCTGCCCAAGGACAGAGGCAGAGAATTTTCCGTAAACGCGGAAGCGGCGATGGGAAAGCCCACCGGCTCGGGCGTCGTGTTCATATCGATATTCGTCGGCCTTTCGTTTTTGTTCACCCCGTTGAGCGTGATGCAGATAGCGATGCTCGCGTGCACCTGGCTCGCGATGCTCACCGGATATCTCGACGACAAGGCGGTGCACTCCTGGGGAGAGTATCTGAAGGGCGCGCTGGATCTCGCGCTTTCCGTCGGAACCTCGCTCATCGTGCTGTATGTCGGGTTCAAGGGAGAGGTCCACTGGTGGCTGCCCTTCACCAGCGCCAGGGTCGCCGTTCACCCCGCGCTCTTTGTTTTGGTTTCAAGCATCGTGTTGTGGGTTTCGATCAACACGACGAACTGCACAGACGGCGTCGACGGACTTTCCGGAACGCTGGTACTCGTAGCGCTCATCTTTTTGGGCATCATTTTCTATTTTCTGCTGGGCCACTCGCGGATCGCGGAATACCTGCTCGTGCCGCACCTTCCGAGCGGAGCCAGCTGGGCGACGATCATATTCGGACTTTCAGGCGTGCTGATGGGTTACCTCTGGCACAACGCCTTCCCCAGCAAGGTGCTGATGGGCGACGCCGGCTCGAGGGCCCTGGGCTTTTTCATCGGAGTGTGCGTGCTCGTCTCGGGAAATCCGTTTTTGCTTCTTCTGACCAGCGGGATGATTCTGATAAACGGCGGAACCGGGCTTTTGAAGGTCGCGCTTCTCCGCTTTTTCAAGATCAGAATACTTCACAACATCAGATTTCCCCTCCACGACCACATGCGGAAAAACCTTTCTTGGTCTCCCACCCAGGTTCTGTTGAAATTCATGATCATGCAGGTTTTGATAACGCTCGCCGTATTCGGCGCCTTCTTTAAAATTCGTTAACAAGCAAAAAAAAGCCGTCCGGCTCATTGAGCGGGACGGCCTTCAACTACAGTAAGACTACCTACCGTTTAGCGGCAAGCTGGCTGAGATATCCGGTAAACTTTCCGCCGAATTCGCTTCGAATCTTTTTTTCCGCCGCGCGGAAGGCCCGGTTCTCGGCTTCGGGAACGCTGGTGTGACCCTCGCGACCGTTGACGTTCCAGGGAAGAAGAACCTGAGCGGTCGCCGAATCGGTCAGCTTTGAGTCGATTACGTAGCGAACGAATTTGTTATCGTTGTTCGCCAGGGCAACCTCCGAAAGACTGAGAGAAACCTCGAGAGAGTACCGGGAAGAGCTGTTGCCGGTCTTGAATCCCGACGCGCTCAAGACATCCGCGAAGGACGAGCGGATGCGTTCGTCCCTGTCGCCGGTTACGGTTACGGCTATGGGAATGGTTTGCGCGATTCTGAGGCATTCGAGGCGGATGTCGTCGCCGGAGGAGACGGACGCGCGCTTGGCGGCCGCCATGGCTGGATTGACGATCGAAAGAACGTTCAAGAACTGCTGATTCGTGTCCGCTATCGCAGCCGCGAGGTCGTGGCGGGCGTAGGCGTCGAGCGTATCGGCTTCTTCGGCTCTTATGTTCCGCAGGGAAGCGATGGTTTCCTCGTTGGTTTCCAGCAAGCGGGAGTAGGTCGAGGACGCTTTGAGCTTGTCCATCACGGCGACTGCGTATACGGTGCCGGCGCCGTCTTCCCAGACGTCCTTGATTTCCGCTCCGACGACAGAGTTCATCGACACGGACGAGCTCATCGCGCGGTTCAGTTCAGAGTCCTCAGTCACGGTGACGGCTCCGCTCCTGACGGCCTCGGTATACCGCTCGCTGATGCGGGTTTCTCCCTTGATGTTCTGCCCGAATACGGCGATCAACGCGGATACCGCGCTTTTCTCGGCGGTTTCCCGGTCTTTGGCGTATCCGACAGCGGATACGAACTGGGCTTCAGGATAGGCCGAGCGGGGGTTTTCGACCCAGGCGGGAGCTTTTTGCTTCGAGGGGGATTTCGATCCTCCGGCGGATTGCGGAGAACTGGCGCATCCCGCCAAGAGAACGAGGGCTCCGAGTACTGAAATTATCTTATGCATACGGCCTCCGAAAGATTAAGAGCGTTTGAACGGATTTCCCGGTTTTCATTCCGTACAGAGTGCAACACATTGCCTCCCGCGTCCAGGTACTCTATTGTCCACGAATATACTCCGGGATCAAGAGTAACGCCGGCTACGTGAGCCTTCGATGGAAAATACCGGGACAGGCGCAGATCAGCCTGCTCGCTCGCCTCGGCGTAAATCTGGGTTCCGATGCTCAAGACGCTCAGCAAAAGCGCGGCGTCGGCATTGGAAGTCTCGTTCGCCTGTTCTTCCATGATCATGGAAGAGGACGTCTTTGCCAATGATCGCAGCACGGTTTTAAGATAGATAAGGGCCGCTTTCTGCTTGAACGTCTCCATGGCGACCGCCCCCATATCCTCCAGCAGATCAAGCTCGACAGGATCGAATCCGTCGACGCGCAGGCGCACTGACGACACCTCGCTCTTGCGATAGGTTATGACGGGAACTGCGATTTTGAGCCAGTTCGAAGAGCCGAGTCCTATTCTGATCACAGACTCGGTTTTTACCGGCGACAATCCGCTGAAACTGATCACGTTGAGGCGCGCCTTTCCGCGGGGAACGGACAGCTCTTCATCGAGGGCCTTCGGCAGAGGAAAGCCGTAGAGCGAGGGCTGGTTGGCGAAGGCCAGCTTAACCTGATCGCGGTCTATGCGGGCATCGTCGAATTTTCCCTCGCTGCGGTACAGCAGCATGCCGAGATATCGGCCGAGCGCGGAATTGGAAAACTTGATCGTGGCGGCTTCGGAGTCGTAGGGAATCTCCGATGATTTGTCCATTATGGCTTTCTGGGCGTTCGTAATGGCTCCGCCGTATTTGGTCGACAGATATTTTATCTTGTTGTCTATGCGGCGAACCTCGACGAGGGCCCCTTCTATCGAACCGCTGTAATAGTAGTTCAGGGAATTAAACACGTTGAGATAGATGTCTTCATAGTCCTCGCCCGGATATTCGAGCGAATTGTCGTTGACCAGATAGGAGGAAACCTCCATTGAGACGCTCTTTGTGACGGCCAGTTCGATAGCCCGCTCGGCAGTGCCGAGGCTTTGAGAGGACTCTTTGTAGTCCCCGGCATAATGGGCGAGCATGCCCTCGTCCAGATAATAGAGAACCTGGTCTTTAGGCTTATACGCCTGTTCTTTCGCACCCCGCAACTCCTCAAGCCCGGAGGAGTAATCTCCCCGGGCTACAGCCTCATCGATCGCCTGGTAATGGGAAACCGATGTGCAGGAGGCGAGGAGAAAAGCCAGGAAAGATACGCATGCAAGAGCGGATACGGAGGCTTTCATCCTGTTTTTTCTCCCTTTTCGGTTGCGATCAGAACTTCGCGGACGCGGTCTTGATCACCTTCTTGATATCGCTGTTTTCACCGATCCAGATTTTGCGGTTCGACTCGATATCGGTCAGCTCGCCGTATACGAAATATGTACGCACGGCGGTTTTTCCGGCCTTGTCGACGATGGTCTTGACCGAGCCGGTCAGGATGAAGTCGGCGCCGGTTTCGTTCGCGAGAGCCTTGGCGGTGTCTTCGTTCGCCCAGCTCTGCTGTTCGGTCCGTTCGTCGCGGATTTCGCTCCGCTCCGAGCGGCTCGCCACGAAGTCGGCTTTTCCGCTGTTAAGGATGGCGGTTTCCATGCGCTTGGTGATGATCGAGGTGTCGATATGCTCGTCGCTGTCGTTGCGGAATGAACCTACGATGATGACCGGAAGGTCGCCCTTCTTCGCGGCGGCTTGCTCGACGCGGGGAGAGGCGAGACAGTCGTTGATGAGGGTCTCGCAGACGAGCTTCACGTCGGTATCGTTCCAATAACCGCTCAAATCGATCTGTTCGGAGGAATCCACGCGCGAGACAGATTGCGAAGCGCAACCGGAAAAAACCAACAAAGAGGCAACTAATGCATAGGCTGCAGAACGTACTTTCATCTTGAATCTCCTGAAAAAAATATATCTACCGAGTATACTACCCGGCCTGTATAAAAACAAAGAAACAGGCGAACGGACTGCTATTCTTCGATAAAATCGAGTTCCACTCCGTTCGGATCAAGGGCCGTCATGATTTTCTTGCCGCCTTTAATCGTTTTCGGCGAGGAAACGATTCTCACGTTCTTCGAGAGAAGGTATTTTTCTGTTTCCCCGATCTGATCTACTTCGAACGTAAGCGAAAGGCCTCCCTGAGGCGTTTCCTTGCCCTGCTCGTTGTACAAAAGCTCGAGCTTTCCGCAACTCGCGGGGTCCGTCAGAAAAGCAATCTGTTTTCCCGGTGCGGCCGAGATTTGCGTATCGAAGGTGAACCCGAGAACAGTTTCATAAAAGTCTATGGACTTCTTGATGTCGCGAGTGCGGATAACCACGCTTTTCATTTTCACGATAAATCCTCCAATGCCGTATCAATTGATGCTATACAAGATGATAATCGCTCTTCTTTAAAAAGAAAAGCAAACCTGACAATACTTATGCACATAAGAGAGCGAAGAGCATCCGCTAAAGGTATTACACACGCGAAAGCGGGATTTCTGTCACCTCAAACGAGCGGAGCGCTATCCCGGCACAGGGGATTCTTTTTCAAAGCGGTTTTTTCTCCGTCGGAGTTCACCGCGACGAAGGTTACCCGATTCGAGAATATCAGTTTTTCCTCGCGATGCCCGGGCATATCGGCCCATACATCGACCGAATAGAGGGCGGAGGTCGTACCGACATGGCGCTGCTCGATGTGGAAGCGGAGTATCGACCCGTTCGGAACGCTGTACTTAAATTCGCTGTTGTCCATCGCCCGGGTAACCAGCACGGAACCGCAAAAATCCCGGGCGGCGGCCAGCCAGGCGAATTCATCCACCCATTTGAGAAGCTGGCCTCCGAAAAGTTTGCCGTGATGATTCAAATGCTCGGTCCGGACAAGCGTAAATGTATCCATATTATCGTTCTCCCTCACCTGTTCTTTGCTTATGTATGAAGTCCCTTCTGCGACGCGAAAAGCGACTTGAAAAGCCCCGGGCTGAAAGGCTTCAAGAGGAAGCCCGAAAAAACCTCCCGATTCGTCTCCAAGCCCTGGCTTCCGTCGCTGGTAGCCGTAACTGCGAGAATAGGACAGGAAATAGTGAGCTCGCTCCGCATGATTTTGGCGGAATCGTAGCCGTTCATCCGCGGCATGTGGATGTCCATCAGAATAAGGTCATAATAGCCGGGATCGCGAAGACGGCACAACTCCAGAGCGTCCAATCCGTCTACCGCATGTTCCGTCACAAAGCCGCATTCGGCCAGAAGAGAGGCGGAGATCTCGCGGTTGATTTCGTTATCGTCGACGACAAGGGCTCTGCCGGTTTTTCGATGTATGAGCGGAAGCGTCTGATGGTCTTCTCCCGGGTGCAACAGCTCCGGGCGATGAAGAACGACGACGAAATGAAAAGACGAGCCGGTATTCAATGTGCTGTCTACCCAGATGACCCCGTGCATCAATTCAACCAGGCGTTTGCAAATCGCAAGACCCAGGCCGGTTCCCTCGTGGCTTTTCTCCAAAACCTGCCCGAACTGTTCATAATCGATGAAAAGCTTGGCCATATCGTCTTCGGAAAGACCGCATCCGGTGTCCCTCACCGTGCAGCGGAGGATGATATCCTTTCCCACCGTTTCATGGTTCAAGGATACGGAGACGAAGCCTTCATCGGTAAATTTCACCGCGTTGTTCACGAGGTTCATGAAAATCTGCGTGAGCCGGAATTGATCGCCGTACACGATAAAGGGATCCTGACAGTCGAACTCGACATTGAAATCCAGGCCTTTTTGACGGGCTTTCAGAGAAAAAAGATCGTAGAGAATCTTTTTTAGATCGAACAGATTGAAATTCTCGGGTTTTAAAGAGAATTTGTGCTCCTGCATCTTGGAAAAATCAAGGATATCGTTGACCACTCCCAAAAGGAGCTCGGAAGCGTTCTCGATTTTCTGAATATATTCCTGAGTCTTTTGATCGCCCGATCCCATCTTGGCGAAATAGGTCATTCCCAATATCGCGTTGATGGGCGTGCGGATCTCATGGCTCATATTTGCGAAGAAATTATCTTTCGAGACGGCGTAGCGGTGGGTCTCCTCCAGCTGTTCCGAGAGCTTTTGCCGTATTTCGTCTTCCCGGGTGCGATCGCTCAGCGATATAATGTACGCCGGCTCCTGCTCGCCGACAAAACTTGTATAAAACGAACACAGATAGCAGCGGATTCCGTCGCTCATGAACACGCGGTACTCCCTGGTGAAGGAGTCGCGGTTTTCGAGAGCCGCGGTTATTTTATCGTACACGGGAACAAGAACGGGTTCTATAAGACCGGAAAAGTGGATGCCCTGAGCGAAGCGGGTTGGATCGCCGCCGAGTATCTTCATGCACAGCGGATTGATGAATTGAACTATACCTGATCGATCGAGCACGATGATGCCGGCGTCTATCGTTTTAAAAACAAGCTCGTAGAGGCGGAATTTCCGCTCATGTTCGCAGGAAACCGCCCCGATCCGGCGGACCAGATAGGAAACGGAAAGAAGAAGAGAGACGGAGAGAACGAAATAAACAAGCGCCTGGCCGAGAAAAACAGGGCAGTTGTTCAATGCGGTTTCTGAACACAGATACTGATCCTGGCGGGCCAGCTGAAAGACAACCGCTGAGATGAGAAGCGCTAAAAGAACTAATATCATGACGATTGCGGATACTGTCTTTTTCAATCAAACACCCGTCGCGCTGAAATGCAATCGATACGCATAGAAACAGTATACACATCCGCAGACCGGATTTGCAAATCCGGCCTGCGTTTTGCGTATTTTTTCAGCGCTGAACAGGATTCGACAATTCAGCGGCTTTTGCTTGAACTGCGAGCCTCACCGCTTCTCCGCCCTCTCCCGATTTCTCCCGGATGATGTCTACGAACACGGAGCCGGCGACGACCGCATGGACGGCGGGAGCAAGGGCTCCGGACTGATCGCCCGAGCGGATGCCGAATCCGCCGAGAATTCGGGATTCGGACGCTTTCAGCGACGACAGGAAGGCGAGGGTTCCGTCGTCTATCGAGGTCGAGGAGCCGGTGATTCCGGAGCGCAGGGCGGCGTATACGTAGGGCCGGCGAAGTGCCGCGAGGGATGCGATGCGGGATTCCGTCATGGAGGGAGCCGCTACCGGCACGCAGGCTATGCCCTTTGCATCGCAGGCGGCGGCAAGGCCCTCGTCAGCGTCGAAGGGAAGATCGGGAATGATGAGGCCGGACACGCCTGAGCGGAACGAGCGTTCGACGAAGGCGGAGATGCCGATCTTGTAGGCAAGATTCGCGTAGGTCATGACGAAAACAGGAATTCCGGGGAATTCGGAGCGAAGGGTTTCGACGAAGGCGAAGCCGTCGTCCACGCGCCATCCCCCGGACAGAACCGCCGCGCAGGCCGTCTGGATCGCCTTTCCGTCTGCGCTCGGATCGCTGAAGGGAAACTGGACTTCGAAATAGGAGACTCCGCCAGCGGCAAGACCGCGCGCCGCTTCGAGAGAAATCTCGGGACTCGTATAGCCGGCCACAAGATGGGCCATAACCGGTACCTTCGTCATTTTTTGCCTCCGAACACATGGATGTCCATCCCGGACTCGAGCCGTTCAAGCTCCGCTTTGAGAAAATCCCTCCACTGGACGGGACGGAAAACGGGGGACGTGATAAAGATGTCCTTGTCTCCCCGGCCGGACATATTCACGATAACGACGGCGTCTTTAGGGAGTTTTCCGGCTTCTGCCAGGGCAGCTGCGCCCGCATGGGCGCTTTCCAGCGCGAAAATGACCCCTTCCGTCCGGGCGAAAAACTTCACCGCATCAAGCGCGTCGGAGTCAGATATGCCGGTGAACTCGATGCGTCCGGACTCTCCCAGGGCGGCAAGCTGGGGACCGATTCCCGGATAATCAAGCCCTGCGGAAATGGAGCGGGTTTCGGCGACCTGGCCGTCGGAATCCACGAGAAACCGGCTTTTATAGCCGTGGATGATGCCGTCGCTCGCGGCAGTTCCGGTCATGCGGACCGCGTTTTCGCCGGTCGCAGGCCCCACTCCGCCGGCCTCGGCTCCGATGAGCCGGGGAGACGCGCGGTCGATGAAGGGCGAAAAGAAGCCGATAGCGTTCGAGCCGCCGCCTACGCAGGCGACCAGGGCGTCGATTTTCAGGCCCTTTTCCGCCGCCTGGGCTTCGGTTTCAAGGCCGATGACCGATTGGAAAGTTCTGACCATGTCCGGGAAGGGGGCCGGTCCGAGAGCTGAACCGATCAGATAATGGGTGTCGGCGAAGCTTGCGGCCCAATCGCGCATTGCCTCGTTTATCGCGTCCTTGAGGGTGCGGCTCCCGGAAAGAACGGGAACGACAGTCGCTCCGTAGAGCTCCATGGCGGCGACGTTCGGCTGCTGGCGGCGGACGTCGACTTCGCCCATGTATACGGTGCATTCAAGGCCGAGCCGGGCGCAGGCTGAGGCGGTGGCTAGTCCGTGCTGGCCGGCGCCGGTTTCCGCGATGATCCGCGTTTTTCCCATCCGCTTTGCCAGAAGGGCCTGGGCGATCGCGTTGTTGATTTTGTGGGCGCCGGTGTGGGCGAGGCCTTCCATCTTGATATAGATCTGAGCCCCGCCGTTTTCCCGGCTCGCGTTCGCGGCATGCAGAAGGGGGGTCGGACGGCCGATGAAATCGGCTCGGAGGGTGTCCAGCTCGGCTAGAAAGGCTCTGTCCGCCATCGCCGCGGCGAAGGCCTCGTCAAGCTCCTCGAGGGGGCGGCGGAGAACCTCCGCTACGTAGGCGCCGCCGAAGCGGTCGAAATATCTGTGTATGCTCATCGAAAAATCTCCCTGAAATAACTTTTCATCAATGCGTGGTCTTTTTTTCCCGGTACCGATTCAAGGCCGCTGGAAGCGTCGATCAGCGCCGGAGAAAACTCGTCTATGCAGGAGCGGACGTTTCCCGGATGAAGGCCTCCTGCAAGCCAGAGGGTTCCCGCGTCCGCGGCCAGGCGCACCAGGCGGCGGGGAATGCTGGTTCCCGTTCCCCCGGCGAGACCTTCGACGCGGGCGTCGAGAAGGACGCGCGGCTCGCCGTCCCGGCGGAGATCCTGAATCAACTCGAGATCGTCCTCCGATCCGAGCCGGACGACGGCGTAGCGGCCGATTCCGTACGAGCCGCCGGCCTCTTCTATCCGGTCGAGCCCGGCGCGGGGATCGTCCCCGTGGAACTGAATGCCGTCCAGAACGCCGTCGAGGGCGAGCGCAAGCGCGTCCCTGCCCTGATCCGAATCGAGGTCGGTTACGACGCCGATGAGAAGGGGCCGAAGGGGAGTCTTGCGGGGGCGCGAAACGGGCGAGGACAACGCGCCGACGCATTCGCTGGCCGGCAGACGGCTCCGCGCGGTGAGCCGGGCGGCGATGTCGCGCACCTTCCGGGGATCTGCGGAGCGGGGACTGGGCGCGAAAACGAAGCCCAGAAGGTCAGCGCCGAGATCGGCGGCGAGCAGGGCGTCTTCCTCGTTCGTCAATCCGCAGATTTTCACGAGCGGGCGTTTTTCCTCCCCGCACGCGGCAGATCTTCTGCCGACCTCCCTCCAGAAGTGCCCGACCCAGTCAGGGCGGGCGTCGACGAAGCCCCGGACGAGCGATGCCGCTTTTTCCGGGTTTTTCGCCGCGGCTTCCCCGATCAGAATGCCGTCGAAGCCGAGGCGCCGGGCGAACCGGCAAGCCAGAGGAGTCGAAGCGCCGGATTCGAATACGGTGCGGCAGGGGAGACGGTTCCGCAGGGCGGCGGGTATGAGGGGGTCGATATGAAAGGTGGCGAGATCGCGGGAGTTGACGCCTGCCAGCACTGTTCCTGCCTTGCTTGCGGCTTCGAGCTTTGCAAGGTCTCCGGCCTCCCGTACTTCGATGAAGGGAAGCATGCCGAAGGAACGGCATCGAGCCGCCATCTTCAATAAAAGAGGCGCGTCGAGAATCCGGGCGATCAGGAGAACCGCGTCCGCGCCCGAGCGATAGGCGACGTCGATCTCGTCCTCGTACAGGAGAAAGTCCTTCCGCAGAAAGGAAAGCGAAGAGCAGGCGGAGGACACGGCGATGAGATCGTTTAATGATCCCTTGAAAAAGCGTTGTTCGGTGAGCACCGAGACGCAGCGCGCCCCGGAGCTTTCGTAGCTGCGCGCGAGAGACACCGGGTCGAGATCCGGAGCGATGTCACCCTTGGAAGGAGACGCTCGCTTTATCTCGAGAATGGCTCCCGTTTCCTTGAGGAAGGGAACGATCGGCCGCGCGCGCTGGAGAGGCACGTCGACGCCGAAGCAGGGCCCGAGCCGCGCGTAGTCCTCGCGGCGGCGCTCGACTATTTCGTCGAGAATATCAGCCACGGCTCGCCTCCCGAACCTGCTCGATTTTCGCGCTCGCGGAACCGTCGGCGACGGCTGCGAGGGCGCGCTCGTATCCTTCCCGGAGCGTCTTCGCCTTCCCTGAAATATACACGGTGGCGCCGGCGTTCAGCGCGACGGCGTGGAGAAGGCCGCTTTTCCCCTTCCCTTCCAGCAGCTCCATGGCGAGGCGGACGTTTTCCTTCGCGTCTCCGCCCAAAAGATCGTCGAGTGTGCAGGCGGGAATATTGAAGTCAGAGGGATGAATCAAATATTCGCGGGACACTCCGTCTTCGCCGATTTCGATGACGGCGGTGTCGGCGCACGGAGAAATCTCGTCCATTCCGTCGCGGCTGCACACCACCATCACGCGGCGCGAACCGAGCATCCTGGAGGCTTCCGCGACCGGCTTCATCAGCTTGGGGTCGTAGACGCCGAGCATTTGGTAGACGGCTCCGGCGGGATTCGACAGCGGACCGACCAGATTCATGATGGTTTTTACGCCGAGTAGCTTGCGCACGGGAGCGGCGAAGCGCATCGCGCTGTGATAGACGGGAGCGAAGAGAAAGCCGAAGTTTGTCTCTTCGATGACGCGCGCAGCCTGTTCCGCCGGTATATCGATTTTGATGCCGAGGGTTTCATAAAAATCCGCCGAACCTGATTTGCTTGAGACCGCGCGGTTTCCGTGCTTCGCGATGGGAACGCCGCAGGCGGCCGCGACAAGGGCGGCCATGGAGCTGATATTGAAGCTTCCGAGGCAGTCGCCGCCGGTCCCGACGATGTCCGTCAAATCCTTTGAGATCGGGACGTTCTTCTTTTTCCGGCACAAAACGGAGGCGCAGCCGGCGATTTCCGAGGCCGCAGGACCCTTAGAGGAGATAGCGGTCAGGATAGCGCTGGTTTGCCGTTCGTCCAGGGAGCCTTCCGTCAAATCCTCCATGAAGATCTCGGCCTCTTCGCGGCTCATGTCTTTTCCTTCCATTAATGAAGAGAGGACGGCGCTGAAATTGAGGCCCTCGCGGCGGTACGAGAGGAAGGCTTTCAAAACGGCCTCTCCCTGAGTCGCGGCTATGGACTCTGGATGGAACTGCACGCCTTCGATATCGAACTCGGTATGGCGAACGCCCATGATGTCTCCGTCGGCGGCGCGAGCGGTGACTTCGAGGCAGGCAGGAAGGCTCGATTCCTCGATGACGAGGCTGTGATAGCGGGTGAAGGTTCCTTTTTTGCCGACGGTGCGGAACACGCCCTTGCCGTCGAGGGTCATTTCTTCGGCGATGCCGTGCTTGATGAATTTTGCGCCGACGATTGTTCCGCCGAAGGCGTAGCCGATAGCCTGATGGCCGAGGCAGACGCCGAGAATCGGGATCTTGCCGGCGAAATAACGCAGGGCTTCAACGCTGATTCCTGCGTTCTCCGGGCGGCCCGGACCGGGGGAAATCACCAGGCGGCTGGGATTCAGCGCCGCAATTTCAGCGACGGTCGCCTCGTCGTTCCGGACGACGCGGATTTCCTCCGGGGAGAGGCGGGCCAGATATTGGTATACGTTATAGGTAAACGAATCGTAATTGTCGATGAGCACTATCATTTCTTCTCTCCTTCCAGCACAGACCGCATTGCCATCAGCTTCTCGTTTGTTTCTTCCCATTCGCGCTCGGGGTCCGAAGCGTGGACGATTCCCGCGCCGGCCTGAAGCGTCCAGAATTTACCTTTTTTCAGGGCGCAGCGGATCGCGATGCAGAAGT
Organism: Teretinema zuelzerae; assembly: GCF_021021555.1. Classification (NCBI taxonomy): domain Bacteria; kingdom Pseudomonadati; phylum Spirochaetota; class Spirochaetia; order Treponematales; family Treponemataceae; genus Teretinema; species Teretinema zuelzerae. The sequence goes on from NZ_JAINWA010000001.1 coordinate 992,457, forward strand.
CGAGGTCGCCGTCCGGTTCGATGTAACCGACCGCTCCCGCATAGAAGGAACGCTTCTCGCGCTCGAGCCGGGACAGGGTTTCGATCGCCCGTATCTTGGGAGCGCCCGAAACGGTGCCGGCGGGAAAGGCCGAGCGCAGCACGTCGATTCCGCGGGCAGGCTTTCCGGACAAGCCGTTTCCGCCGTTTCCGGTTTGGCCGACCACGTCCGATACGATGTGCATCACATGGCTGAACATTTCGACTTCCATATTGCGTGTGAGCCTGACTGTTCCGGGAAGGCAGACGCGGCCGAGATCGTTGCGGGCCAGATCCACGAGCATCAGATGCTCAGCCCGCTCCTTGGGGTCCGCGAGAAGCTCTTCGCGGAGCACCGCGTCCTCGGCCGCGTTTTTTCCGCGCCTGCGGGTGCCGGCTATCGGCCTGATCGAAGCGACGGAATCGCGCACGCGCACGAGGCTTTCCGGAGAGGCGCCGACCAGCTGGTAGCCGCCGAAATCCAGATAAAAAAGATAGGGGGACGGGCTTTTCGAGCGGAGGCGCCGGTATACCTCGAGGGCGGATTCCGCCGATTCAAGGACGAGGCGGCGGGACATGACGCATTGAAGGAGGTTCCCCGCGACGATGTCTTCTTTTATGCTGCGGACACCCGAAACGAATTCGTCATGGCTCTTCCCGAGATCAGTCGCGACAGAGCAGGAAGAAGATTCCGCGGGCGGGGCGAGATACGAAAAATCGAGATCGCCGAGCCGAGCCTTGATCTCCGCGACGGCCGCTTCAAGATCAATCTCGTGCTGCTCGTAATTCAGGGCGAGAATATGGATGGTGTCTGTGAAATGATCGAATACCAGGTACACGTGGCCGACGATGAACTCGGATTCGGGAATTCCGGTCGAGTCTTCCTGGGAGGAAAGCGCGATTGTGTCGCAGCGGGCGCAGAACTCGTAGCCGAGAAAACCGATTCCGGCGCCGGGAAGGGGAATTCCGTCCGGCGGCAGGACGTTCTGGGAAGCTACAGACATCTGGGCGTCGAGTATGTCTCCTTCGGTAAAGGGAACATCGACGCCTTCGATGGTGAAACGGACGCCAGAATCATCTTCCCGTATCCGGAAGGCTTCCCGGGCGAGGATGATGGAATACCGGTCCCGACCGTGCGTGAAGGACGCGGATTCGAGAATAGCCAGAGCTCCCAGTTTTTTCGCAAGGGCGAAGGGCGTATACCGTTCGCCGGGTATTGAAGTTACGATAGCGTCGCCGCGTTTCAGATTCATCCGGAGTTCTCCTGTTTCGGTTATGACTCGCGAGCGCTTACATTGCGCGCTCGATACATTGCCGCTTTCAGGATGTTACTACTAATAGTAACATCCTGAAAGCACTATACAAGTTTCACCGTGTTACTGTCAATAGAAACATCTAAAAAAAAGAGGTTTTGAGTTTCTCTTCTGTTCCATGCTACAATTTGCCCATGAACGCACCAAACGCACCGCGAAACATACTCGTCCGCAAAGCCTCCGGGGAAGAAGAATCGTTCGAGCCGGAAAAGCTCCTGCAATCGCTGCGATCGGCCGGCGCCGACGATGCAATGGCGAATGAAATTCTCGCGGACATAGAGAAATGGCTTACGAACGGTACGCCGACCCGAAAAATTTACGCGCGCGCGCTATCCCTGCTCGGCCACCGCACGAAGAGCGCGGCCGGAAGATACCGCATAAAAGACGCACTCATGGAGCTGGGCAACTCGGGTCGACCCTTCGAAATATTCGTCGGAGAGATTTTCAAGGCGAAGGGATACGAGGTGGAAACCGGAATCGTGGTTCAGGGGAAAAGCATCACCCACGAAATGGATGTAATCGCAACGGGACACGGAAGGCAGCACCTGGTGGAATGCAAGTACAGCCAGATGCAGGGAAACCACGTAAGCATCCAGGTGCCGCTCTATGTCCACTCGCGGATCAACGATATCGTGGCGCTCAGGCAAACCCTGAACGAATACCGGAATCTCAGATTTACCGGATGGATCGCCACCAACACACGCTTTTCAACCGATTCGATACAGTATTCATCCGATTACAGTCTCGAGCTGCTCTCCTGGGACTATCCGCGCGGAGAATCCCTCAGGAACATCATTGAACGGGACAGAATTTTTCCGGTCACGATACTTTCCGCCCTGAATCCGAAGGAGAAAGTCTCGCTCATAGCCCGGGATATCGTTACCTGCGGCCAGCTCGCGGCAAACAGAGGCGTTCTCAAGGATATGGGAATATCCGGTAAAAAGGAGACGATTCTCCTGGACGAGCTGGGAATGATTGAAACGGGAAGATAAATACGTATAAAAAACCGCAAATATTTCATTTTTTTGCATAATTATGCATTGACCAAAAAAAGGCGAAGTGATAGTTTGTATTCATCGCTGATCGTTGCAAGAAAAAGGCAACGAAGGCAACACAGAAAAAAGACAAGGGAGTCATTTTCGGCAATCCGAAAATGACTCTTTTTTTTTATTTTTACCACAAGACGGCAAGGCGGCCATCAACCCGCCCTGCCGTCTTTTTTTTCAGGAGAGCGCCCAGATGAACAGCATCACAGAGCGAATAAGCAGTAAAGACGAAATCGTCATGGACAAAGTCGGAATGACGTATCAAGCGGACGGAGGAAAAAGCGTCGCAGCCCTCTCCGAGGTATCCTTTTCCATCCATAAGGGGGAGTTCATCTCCCTCCTCGGACCCTCCGGCTGCGGAAAAACCACTCTCCTGCGCATCATCGCGGATTTGATCAAACCGACTACGGGCAAGGTTTTCGTCGCTGGAGATACGCCCGAATCCGCGCGGAAAAGCAGAAAGTACGGAATCGTATTCCAGAATTCGGTGTTGTACGACTGGAGGAGCGTTCGGGCGAACATACAGCTTCCCCTCGAGGTTATGAGAGTGCCGAAGCCGGAATGGAAGGAGAGAATCGATTCCATGCTGGAGCTCGTGGGACTGTCGGACTTCGGTTCGCATTATCCGCATCAACTTTCCGGAGGCATGCAGCAGCGGGTGTCCATCGCCCGGGCGTTGGCCATCAATCCTGAAATTCTGCTCATGGACGAACCTTTTTCCGCGCTGGATGAATTCACGCGAGAGAAGCTGCACGAAGATTTATTGCGCATTTGGAGAAGGACAAACAAGACGATCGTTTTCGTAACGCACAACATAGCCGAATCGGCATATCTTTCGGACCGGGTGTGCGTCCTGTCGCCTCATCCGGGAAGGCTTTCCGCGGTCGTCGACGTCGATCTGCCGCGCCCCCGCACGGCGGAACTCAGGCAGAAACCTGAATTTCACGCTCTCGTGGCGAAAATTCGCAACAGCTTCGAGGGAGTATGACGATGAAAACCGGATCGCTCCTGTCGAACGAAAAGCTCATCCCCTGTGTGTGGACTATCGGACTGGCCGTTCTCTGGGAAGGAGTCGCCTTCATTCTTGCGGAAATCGTTCAGGATCAAATGGCCGGGATGAGGCTCCCCTACCTTCACGACATCCTGATCACGCTCGTTCAGAATGCGGGATTTCTCGCAGGAGCGAGCGCCACGACGCTGAGCCGCGCGATTCTGGGATTCGCGGCAGGCGCGGCCGCGGGGTTTCTGCTGGCTATCGCAATGAGCCTCTACTCCCGGCTCGAGAAGGCTTTGTACCCCTATCTGCTGCTTTCGCAGATGATTCCGATCCTGGGGCTCGCGCCGGTCGTGGTGTCGATCGTGAGAAAGGCGCAGATCGGTCCGTACACAATCGCCGCGAGCGATATTACCAGGGTCATAATCGCCGGATACATCACGTTTTTTCCGGTGGCGACGAACATACTGTCCGGCTTGAAAAGCGTAGATCGGGACAAACGCAATCTGATGTATTCCTACGCCGCGGGCAAACCGACGGTGTACGCGAAACTCATGATTCCCTTCTGCGTGCCGTATCTTTTCACCGGCATGAAGATAGCGGCTCCTCTCGCGATCACCGCATCGATTCTTGTCGACAGCCTCGGCGCGGCGGAAGGAATCGGATACAACCTGACCTACGCGTTGTATACAGGCGCCTACCCGGTGTTCTGGGCAAGCGTTCTGTGCAGCGCCGCCTTGGGAATCGCCGGATACAGCGTCGCCGCTTTCTTCGAGAGAATTTGCCTTCCGTGGAAGACTGCAGTTCAGAAAAAGGAGGCGGGAGTATGACCGGAAAGCTGCAAAAAGCCGTCAAGAGGTTATGGAAGGACGCGGAGGGATTCGTTCTTCCGGCGCTGTTCGGGATCCTTATCATCGCGTTCTGGGAGAAAAAGGTGTTCCACGCGCTCCTGGGAGTCAAGGTGCTCCAGTTGCCGATACCGAGCAGAATAACGGCGGTGTTTCTGGAAAATGCGCACCGCATGGCGCCGGACTCGCTGGCGACTCTGAACACGGCGCTTTCAGGCATGATTCTGGGGTCTTTGGCGGGATTCGCGGTCGCGCTCATTGCGACCATGTTTCCCAAATGGGGAGCGGGCGCGCTTACGCTGCTTTCCGCAATGAACGCGGTTCCGGTCGTCGCTCTTTCGCCGATCATGAACGTCTGGTTTGCCGACGCGGAAAGCGCGAAGACGGCTGTGGTCGCGATCGTCTGCATGGTCGCCATGGCCGCGAACGCGTTCAGGGGAATGAACGACACAAAACAGTTCGCTCTCGATCTTATGAAGTCGTACGCGGGTTCGAAGCGGCAGATATTCCTGAAGCTTCGGCTGCCGAACAGCGTTCCCTACGTCTTTACCGGACTCAGGATCAATGTAGCGGCGGCCATGATCGGAGCCATAGTAAGCGAGTATTTTTCCCCGGCCAGCAAGGGCTTGGGATACGGAATCAGAAACCGGCTCTCGACGGGTCAATTCCCGTTGGGGTGGGCATATATCATCGCAGCGTCGCTCATCGGCATCGCATTGTACGCGGCCGTAGCGGCTCTGGAGCGCTGGGCAACGACGCACAGACAAGTTTGAGAGAAGCGGAGGTAAGAGAATGCAGGCACTCAAGCGAAACAGGATTGTTACAACGGCGGTTCTCGCGGCGTCCATGGCGGCGTCCGCGTGGGCGGGAGGAACGGCGGAAGCGGCGGGAGCGGCAAAAACCGACGAGCTGACGCTCCATCTGAAATGGCTCCCCCAGGCGCAATTCATGGGCTATTACGTCGCGGACGCGATGGGCTACTACGCCGAGGAAGGTTTGAAGGTGACGATTACGCCGTGCGACGGAACCATACCGCCGGAGCAGGGAGTCAGCACCGGAACGGCGGACATCGGGGTAACCTGGGTTCCGACCCTGCTCACCTATAAGGCGCAGGGCTACGATTTCGTCGAAGTAGCGCAAATCTATCAGAAGTCCGGTCTTTTGCTCATTGCGAAAAAGACTTCCGGAATTTCTTCCGCGAAGGACATCACGGCTTCCACGAAGGTGGGAAACTGGGGATTGGGGAACGAATACGAGGTCAAGGCGCTGCTGCAGAAGCTCGGACTGCCGACAGGCTACACCAACCAGGATTTCACCATGAACGGTTTTCACCGGGGAGACATCGATCTTGCTTCCGCGATGACCTACAACGAATACGGCCTGGTAATAAACAGCTATCAGGGAGCGCTCGGCTACGGCAAAGACAATGTTACCGTCATCGACATGAATGCCGAAGGCGTCGCGATGATGGAAGACTGCCTGTTCGTTTCCAAGGAATGGCTGAGCGACAAGAAAAACGAAGACAAGCTCGTCAGGTTCCTGAGAGCGTCCCTGAAGGGCTGGAAGACGGCTTGCGAAGACACCGACAAGGCGGCTGAAATCGTAATGAAGGCCGGTTCGAGCATTTCGCTCGAGCACCAGAAGTTCATGGCGGCGGAGGTAAAAAAACTCGTGTCGCCCGATGCAGCGCCGATCGGATCCTTTAATCAGGCGAAGCTCGCTCAAACGCTGGACTTGACTCAGCGCTACGCTGAACTGGGCGACTCGAGCGCGATGAAAGCCCTGAAGGCCATGAAGCTGACCGATTTATACACTGATACATACTACCAGCTCGCCGCGAAATAAACGGGCAGAGCAGAAGCAACACGGCGATACAGCCGTTAGCCGGACGGCGGAGACGGATGAGTACGATCCGCCTTCGCCATTCGGCCTTTGAAAGAGAGCGGAGGTTGTCATGGATGTCATCATTCGGAACGGAACAGTCGTTACCGCCGCGGAATCGTATATCGCGGACGTAGGAATAAAGGACGGCAAAATCGCCGCCGTGGGCGCGGGCCTTGAAGATCCCGGCGCGCGCATCGTCGAAGCGAAAGGTCTTTTAGTGTTGCCCGGCGCGATCGATGCGCATACCCATCTCGCGATGCCGTTCGGAGGCACCGTCTCCGCCGACGACTACCGGTCGGGAACAACCGCGGCTTTATGCGGAGGAGTTACGACCGTCATCGATTACGCGATTCAGAGAAAAGGCGCCGGCATCATCGAAACAGTGGAGAAGCGGAGGGCGCTCGCTGAAGAACAGGCCTGCGCCGATTTCGCCTTCCACTGCGCGGTGACCGATCTCAACGGGGGCGCCGTTCTCGAAGAATTTCGCAAAGCCGTCGAGTACGGAGTCACCAGCCTGAAGTGCTTCATGGTGTACAAGAAAGAAGGAATGATGGTCGACGACGGAACCCTGGCGAAGGTTCTGCTCAAGGCGAAAGAAACAGGAATGCTGGTGAACATACACGCCGAAAATCCCGACCTCATCGATCTGAGAGTCGCCCAGTTTCTCGCGGAGGGAAAAACATCGCCCTGGCACCATTATTTGAGCCGTCCGGAATTCGTGGAGGCGGAGGCGGACATCAGAGCGATACACCTCGCGAAAAACCTGGGAACGCCGTTGTACATCGTGCACCTCGCAAACGAAGAAGGCGCCGCTGCAGTCACGAAGGCAAGGGATGAAGGATACGACATTATCGCTGAAACCTGCCCGCAGTATCTTCAATTCACCAGCGACGTATATAAAAGAGAAGACGGTCGCAATTTCGTCTGTTCCCCGCCGATCAAGGGAGAGGAAAGCAGGAATGCGTTATGGGACGCCTTGCGGCGCGGAGACATTTCCGTCGTAGCGACAGACCACTGTCCCTTCCAGAGCTTTGAAAAAGACTGGGGGAAGGACGACTTTACCAAGATACCGAACGGATGCGGAGGAATAGAACAGATGTATCCGTACATGCTGAGCGCGGCCGGCGAAGGAAAAATTACGTATGAAAAAGCGGTGGAAGTGTGCGCGGCGAACCCTGCCAGACTATTCGGCTGTACGGGGAAAGGTTCAATAGCGGTCGGAAAAGACGCGGACATAGTGCTCTACGACCCGGCTTTGGATTATACCGTGACCGCGGCCGCATCCAATTCGAATTGCGATCACACCATTTGGGAAGGAACTACGCTGACCGGATATCCGGTTCAAACATGGCTCCGCGGAAACCTGGTCTACGACCGCGGCGAATTCCTGGGCAAACCGGGAGACGGACGCTTCATTCGGCGCGCCCTACGTAAGTAGCGCGGAACACCACAAAGGGAAAACAAGAGATGAACTTTATTATAGAAGGAAAAAAAGGAGTGCTGATTCCAAGAGACGAAGCGGCACGATGCCTGTTGTGCCACGACGCGCCGTGCGCTTCCGCCTGCCCGAAGGGACAGGATCCTGCGCGCTTTCTCAGAGCGGTGCGTTTCGACCGGGAAAAGGGATCGTGCTCTCATATGGCCGAATGCGATGACTGCGCCGAATGCGGATCGCCGTGCGAAAAAGCGTGCATCCATCGGGATTTTCCCCTGCGCATACGGGAAACCAGGAACGCGGTGATGAAAAAATTCGGAGCGGGCGCTGTCCGGCAGGATGAAGGACCGGACTTGAGCGTGGAATTTTGCGGAGTCAAATGCCAGAACCCCTTCTTTCTTTCTTCATCAGTCGTAGCCTCGGGTTACGAAATGTGCGCGCAAGCTTTTCGAGCGGGATGGGCGGGCGTCGTCTACAAAACGATCGGCTTCATCATGCCGGAGGAAGTATCTCCGCGATTCGCCGCCATCGGCAAAGAAGGGACGCCTTTCATCGGATTCAGGAATCTCGAACAGATATCCGATCGGCCCCTGCAGGAAAACCTCGAAACGCTCAGAAGATTGAAAACTGATTTTACGGACAAGGTAATCGTTTCATCCATCATGGGCCGGGACGAATACGAATGGACCCAGCTCGCTCTCATGTCGGACAAGGCGGGAGCCGATTTGATCGAATGCAACTTTTCCTGTCCTCACATGTCGGGCAAGTCGCTCGGCTCCGACGTCGGGCAGGATCCGGCTCTCGTCGCGCGGTACACAGCAGCGGCCCGAAGAGGCACGGGAAAGCCGATCATCGCGAAGATGACTCCGAACATCGGCAACATGGAAATACCGGCCCTTGCGGCCGTCGAAGCGGGAGCCGCCGCTCTGGCCGCGATCAACACGATTAAAAGCATCACCGCTTTGGATCTGGGCAGCTTCGCGGCGGAACCGGCGGTAGCGGGGCTTTCATCCGTATCGGGATATTCGGGAAAAGCGGTAAAACCAATCGCGCTGCGGTTCATCCACGACATGGCCAAGCATGCGGAACTCAAGACTATTCCGTTGAGCGGGATGGGCGGCATTGAAACATGGAGGGATGCGGCGGAGTTCATCGCGCTGGGATGCGGAAACCTTCAGGTGACGACAGCCGTCATGCAGTACGGCTACCGGATAATCGACGATCTGATCGGCGGCCTTAAGGCGTTTCTTGCGGAAAGCGGACTGGAAAGCGTTGACGAGCTGAAAGGGAAAGCCCTCGGAGGACTCGTAAACGCCGACAAGCTCGACCGTAAAACCATCGTATTCCCCGCGTTCAACGCCGAACTCTGCGTCGGATGCGGACGATGCATGATCTCCTGCAGAGACGGCGGACATCAGGCTATTCTCTGGACAGAAAATCGACAGCCGAAACTTGACGGCTCGAAGTGCGTCGGATGCCATCTGTGCTCGACCGTATGCCCCGTCGGGGCCATCGGAATGGCGAACAGGATTCCCAAGCCGAAAAAACAACAGAAAAAGAACGACGACGACGGACAGAACAGCATAAGGAGCGCATCATGACAAAAGAAGAAATCGTATCGGCGCACGGCGAGTATAATCTCCAATCCTGGTCGAAGCAGAAAGGCTTGTCTCCCATCGCGGTTCGCAACGGCGACGGACTGTATTTCTGGGATATGGACGGAAAGCGCTACAGCGATATGTCCTCCCAGCTGGTCAATCTCAATCTGGGGCACGGAAACAGGGCCATCATCGACGCGATTAAAGAACAAGCGGAGAAATATTGCTACATATCCCCCGGCTACGCGAGCGAAAGCCGCTCGCAGCTTGCGAAAGACCTGGTCTCCTTTCTCCCGGATACGTTCGGAAAAATCTTCTTCACAAACGGAGGAGCCGATGCGAACGAGAACGCGGTGAAAATCGCCCGCATGTATACCGGAAGACACAAGATATTCTCGCGCTACAGAAGCTATCACGGCTCGACCTTCGGCGCCGGAAACCTGACCGGCGAACCGAGGCGGTATCCGCTTGAACCGGGAATTCCGGGATTCGTGAAATTTTTCGATCCCTACCTGTACCGCGACGGACTCGACGAAACGGATCAGGAAAAAGCGTCGAAACAATATCTTGCGCGCCTGAGAGAACAGATCATATACGAAGGCCCGGACAGCGTAGCGGCGATCGTTATAGAAACGGTCACCGGGTCGAACGGCGTCATCATTCCGCCCTCGGGATATCTTCCGGGACTCCGCGCTCTCTGCGACGAATTCGGCATTCTATTGATCTGCGACGAAGTGATGGCGGGTTTCGGACGGACGGGAGCCATGTTCGCCTTCGAAAACTGGGGGATTAAGCCCGACCTGGTCACCTTCGCGAAAGGGGTTACCTGCGGGTACGTCCAGCTCGGGGGAGTCGCGGTCAGCTCAAAAATCGCCGCGCACTTCGACGATGCGGTTCTTTCCTGCGGATTGACCTATAGCGGTCATCCCCTCGCTTGCGCGGCCGGCGTCGCCTGCGTCAGGTACTACGGCGAACACGGCATTCTGGAAAACGCGAAGGAGCGGGGAAAAACGCTTTCGTCTCTTTTACAGAACATTCAAACGGCTCACCCCGGCGTCGGCGACGTTCGATCGATCGGTCTTTTCGCGGCGGTCGAACTGGTGAAGGACAAAAAAACACGGGAACCGCTGGTGCCCTACGGAAAAGATCCTGAAGGAATAATGAAAGCCATTCTCCGCCGCCTCGCCGCCAAGGGCTTCATGACCTACAGCCATGAGAACATGATCATCGTGGCGCCGCCGCTCATCATCACCGACGACCAGCTCGTCGAAGAACTTGCGAAACTCGATGAAGCGCTGACCGAGGCGGGATTATGAGCGCGGAGATGAAATTTCATTGCCCGACGAAGATACTCTCAGGGCCTGATTGCGTTAAAAAAAACGCGGCCGAATTCAAAAAATTCGGAACCAGGGCTCTTGTGGTTACGGGTTCGTCGTCGGCTAAACTCAACGGGTCTCTTGACGACTCGATGGCGGCTCTCTCTCTGAACGAACAGGAAGCGGTCCTGTTCGAGGGAGTGCCGGCGAATCCCGGACCCGAATGCGTGTACGCGGGCGCCGCCAGGGCAAAACAGGAGGGCTGCGACTTCGTCCTCGCGATCGGAGGCGGGTCGGCCATCGACGCGGCTAAGCTGATCGCCATGCTTGCGGTCTCGAATATTCCAGAGGAAGACCTTATGGCCGGACAGACGGGCGGCTCGTGCCTCCCCCTCGTCTGCGTTCCGACAACCGCGGGAACGGGTTCAGAAAGCACACAGTACTCGATACTGACGAATCACGAATCCGAAACAAAGACCGGAATAGCCTCGCCCCTGCTCTTCCCGCGCCTCGCGCTTTTAGACTCTAAATATCTGGAGTCTGCGCCGAGGACGGTGCTTGCGCATACGGCAGTCGACTCGATGTCGCACTCCATCGAAGGGCTGATTTCTGCACGGGCCTCCGACGCCACGGATGCGCTGGCATCGAAGGGTCTCAGACTGATTTCGGAATGCATCGACGGCCTGATCAGAGGAAAACTCTCATCCGTTCAGAGGGACAGGTTGATGACCGCTTCGACGCTCGGCGGGATGGTCATCGCGAATACGGGAACGACGGCGCTGCACGCCATGGGATACTCGCTGACGTATTATCACGGCATCGACCACGGCAGAGCGAACGGCATTCTCCTTCCTTCCTGGCTCGATGCCGTTGCGAAAACGAAGCCCGAACTTACTTATAAAGTTCTGGAAGCGTTGCGAATGCGCGGCACCGCGGAGCTCAGGCAAACGCTCAAGGAAATTCTGGGGCCATCGCCGGTTCCCGAAGGCTTCGATCCGGAAAAATACGCGGCGAAGGCTATGGCTTCGAAAAACATCGCGAATTGCGCGGCGAAACCGACTCTTTCCGAGGTGATTGAAACATTCAAGACTTCTTTCGACGAAGGAAACGCGGCGCAAGAGTCCGGGAGGCCAGCGGCGAACGGAAATTCAGCCCCGCTCGCAAGCATCCTCCCCGCGGAAACAGTCAGACTCATTCCCTATCGGTTCAGGGATGTTCCGAAGGGTCCAACGGAAGTGCCGCTCGAAATTCGCTTATCGGAAAACTTCAAACCCGGAATTCCTCTTCCCAGGGCATGGGACGGCCGCGTGTTCGGCTATGTGAGGGACAACGACGAGCTGAAAAAGCTCTTCTCGGGAAAAATGGCGGAAGGCTACGCTCACAGAAGAATCTACCTGAACGACATGGAAGAGAACTTCCGGCTGACGCTGGAAAGCGGGTCAGGAGAGCATGAATCGATATTCGCCGTCGCTTCCAGCGACGTTCGCACCCTGCTTCGAAACTGCAGAGTGCAGGGCGAGCCGCAAGACCTCATCGAATAGCAGGAGGAAACGCAATGTACACATGCAATACAGAACGAATGATCGATAAAATCGCCGCATTCTCGAAATTCGGCGACGCCGGCCGCGGAGGAATCACCAGATTCTCCCTGTCGCCTGAAGACCATCTGGCGAGGAATGAATTCGCGACAAGGATGGAAAAGATCGGAGCGGCGATCGAATGCGACGACATGGCGAACATATACGCGACGCTTCCCGGAAGCGATCCCGCGGCCAAGCGCATCGCGATGGCGTCCCATTCGGATTCGGTGCAAAACGGTGGCAATTACGACGGAATTCTCGGCGTCATATCCGCCATGGAAGTGCTTGAAACGATTGCGTCGGAAAAGATACCGCACAGGCATCCGCTCACCGCAATGATATGGACCAATGAAGAAGGATCGCTCTTTCCCCCCGCGATGATGTCTTCGGGCGTAATCACGGGCAGATTCGACAAAGAAAAAATGCTTGCGTCGAAGAGCCGGCTCGATCAGGGAATAACTTTCGGCGCGGTTCTCGAAGCGAGTCCCTGGATGGGAGCCGCGACGAACAGGCTCTCGGCGGAAAAATACGAGGCGATGTTCGAGCTTCATATCGAGCAGGGCCCGATTCTCGAAGAAGCAGGAGCGGAAATCGGAGTGGTCACCTGCGTTCTGGGAATGGTCAACTACCGGATCAGAACCTTCGGGCAGGCCGATCACGCCGGAACGACTCCGATGAAAAACCGGAAGGACGCTCTTTTCGCCGCGGCGAAGGTATTAACCTATCTTCATGAAAAGCTCGACCGTCTGGATCCCGCGCTTGTGTATACGACCGGCGAAATCAAATGCCATCCGTGCATTCATACCGTCATTCCCGATGAGGTCGATTTCTCCCTGGACGCACGGCATGAAAATCCCGAGGTTATACAAAAAGTAATCGAAGTCATCGAAGGAATTCCTGCCGAAATCGCAGGATGCAAAACCGGGCATGAACGCTCATGGGCGCGAGACACCGTGTACTTCGATTCGGACCTCGTAGGCATGGTAAAAACGGCGGCGGACTCGCTGAGCATCAAGAACCGGTACATCAACAGCGGCGCCGGACACGACGCTCAATTCGTATGCGGAATGATGCCGACGACGATGATTTTCGTGCCATCGAAGGACGGACACAGCCATTGCGAGCCTGAATACACCTCTCCCGAGGAATGCACAGCGGGAGCGAGCGTCTTATTGAACGCGGTCCTCGCGGCCGACGCGCATTACTAAAAAAATCAATTCCCCGAGGAAGCCTTGTTCAGGGCTTCCTCTACTGCGCGCAGGATGACCTTGCTGCTGAGCGTCGCGCCGCTGACGACGTCGACGCTGGTCGATTGCGAAGCGATCACCTGATCGATCACCGCTTCCGCTTTTTTTCCCATCCCGTTGTCGTGTCTGACGATTTCAATGTCGGCGATTTTTTCGTTCTCCGTCGTCACCAGCACCGTCGCCTTGACGAGGTCGGTATCGAAGGAGCCTTCCCACACGCCGTCCCTGGTTCCTTCGGGGCCGCGGCCGGCGAGGTCGACTTCTATCGAACACTTTTGAGCGGTAAGGGTGAATACGAGAAGGACGACTAATACGCCCGTCGGCAAAAGTTGAGCAGTTTTCATGATTCCTTCGTAGCAACAATGAATATTGGGCACCTCGAAAAACTCGGTTAGTTTTCCTCGGTGCCCTTGTAAATCCTTACAGGATTTACACCTATATTAAGGTAGACCTCTAAAAACTGAAGTTTTTAGAGGTGCCCTATTGTTTTTACGCGACGAAATCGAAGTTCCGCGCGCATGAAGTACAACAGCCGGCGGGGCAGAAAGCGTTACTGCGCGATGGAGTAAAAAGCGGGGGTGAGCGGAAAAACGCCGGGGCCTGAGGCATACGCAAAGTAAAGGAGGCTTTCTATACCTACCGGTAGGTATAGAACATAGCCAAACAAACGCAAAACCCCGGCTTTTGGAGCTCAGGGGGAGCCGGCCCGAGACCGGCATGCGCGCCCGGAGAAAAACCGAAAACGCGCGAATTCCGCTGATCCCCCCTCCTCCTTATTTTTCCGCGCGAACGCCTGCGATTTTGTAGCAGAGAATCACAACCGCGAGAATGGTCGTAATGAAATTGGAAATGACGATGGCCGGCTGACCCGTCGCGATTCCGTACGCCATCCAGAGCATGACGCCCCCGGTGAACATGACGTACATTCCCAGGGAAATGCTTGCGGTGTCCTTTGTCCTGATGGTTTTAACGGCCTGGGGCACGAAGGACGCGGTGGTGAGAAAGGCTGCGATGTAGCTGACGACGGTGAAAAACATGGGATGTTCCTTATTTTCGGCGGATACGGGATCGCCGCTTCGATGGTGCGGTCAAAAAAAAGACCGCCCGCTCGCCCGAGCGCTGGAGGGCGTTCGGAAGGGCGGACGGTACAGGATAGCTCCGGAGAGGCTTTAGGATCAACCCAACCCGGCTTTGCGGCGGGAGTAAATATCGTAAAAGACGGCGAGGAGAAGGATTATCGCTTTTACGACGTATTGCCATTGAGCCGCAATATTCATGAGGGACATTCCGTTGTTGATGCCGGCCATGACGAGGCCGCCGATGATCGCGCCGGTTACCGAGCCGATTCCTCCGGTGGCCGAGGCGCCGCCGATGTAGCAGGCCGCGATGGAGTCCATGTCGAACATGGTTCCCGCCTGGGGGAGGGCCGAGTTCATGTAGCCGGTGAAGACGATCGAGGCGAGGCCGGCGACCGAGCCCATCATGCAGAATACGATGAAGATGACGAATTCGGAGTTAATTCCGGAAAGTTTCGCAGACCGGGCGTTTCCGCCGACGGCGTAGATGTAGCGGCCGAGGACGGTGTTCCGGGAGACGAAGTGGATGATGCCGACCGTACAGCCGAGGACCACGACGACGACGGGGATTCCGCGGTAGGTGGCGAACTTCCAGCCGAGGGCGAAGATGAGGGCGCCTATCACGATGATTTTTGCGATGAATACGGCGACGGGCGGAATCGCGAAGCCGTAGCGGATTTTCTTGCGGCGGGCGGCGATTTCGGACACGACGTACAGCACGAAGAGGACTGCCGCGACGAGCATGGCGGTGTAGTGGACCCGGTCGACCGTGAGGGCGGGTATGTTGAAAATTCCCGAGGAGATTTTCTTGTAGCCGTCGTCCTTGAGGGCGATGGGAGTCACGTTGGTGATGATGTACACCAGGCCGCGGAACAAAAGCATGAAGCCGAGGGTGACGATGAACGCCGGCATGCGCATGTACGCCACCATGAAGCCCATGACCGCGTAGATGGCGATGCTCAGCAGGATGCTCAAGAGCACGGTCGGAATCATGCCCATGCCGGTGTTGTACAGCATGGCGCTCACCGCTCCGATGAAGGCGCAGGTGGCGGGGCAGGACAGGTCGATGTTGCAGGTGATGATGAGCAGGATCATCGTGGTCGCCAGCAGCAGGATGTGGCTGTTCTGCATGAAGATGTTCGTGATGTTGCGGGAGTTGAGGTTAACCCCGTCCGTCATGAACGCGAAGATGATCATGATCAGCGCGAGCATCAAAACCATCGAGTAGTTTTTCGCGTTCGACTTGATCAGATTGCGAAAGCTCATTTTATTGGCGGCGGCAATGGAGTCGCTCATGGGGTACTCTCCTTCTGTGTATCTCCGAGAATCGCGTAATGCATTATTTTTTCCTGGGTCGCTTCTTCACGGTGAAGCATTCCCTTTATCCGGCCTTCGTTCATGACGTAGATTCTGTCCGCGAGACTCAGAGCCTCGGGCAGTTCCGAAGTCACCATGATGACGCTCTTTCCCTGCCGCACCAGGTCGTTGAGAATCGCGTAGATCTCGAACTTGGCGCCGATGTCGATTCCGCGGGTGGGCTCGTCGACGATGAAGATTTCAGGCTCGGCGAGGAGGCAACGGCTCAAGACGACCTTCTGCTGGTTTCCGCCCGAGAGGTTCCGGGTGAGCTGGTTGATCGACGGCGTTTTAATCCGCAAAGAGGCGCGGTATTTTTCAGCCGCGGATATTTCCTCTGCGTCGTTGACGACGCCGAAGCGGGAGAGCTTGCCGAGGCTCGAGGCGGAGATGTTCGACTTGATGTCCTGCAGCAGCACGAGGCCGAGGCTCTTGCGGTCTTCGCTCACGTAGCCGATTCCGGCGTCCAGCGCCTTTCGCGTGGTCGAGGTGTCTGCTTTCTTGCCGTTGATGAAGACTTCGCCTTCGCACTTCGATCCGTAGGATCTGCCGTACACGCTCATCATGAGCTCCGTCCTGCCGGCGCCCATCGGCCCGCAGAACGCGAGGATTTCGCCCTTGCGCAGATAGAATGAAGCGTCTTCGACCGTTTTCATCGAGTGGTAGTCGGGATGCCACACAGTCCAGTTTTTGACTTCGAAGACGGTGTCTCCGATCGTAACCGCGTGCTTGTCGTAGTGGGTGCCGAGCTCGCGGCCGACCATGTCGCGGATGATTTTGGATTCGTCGAGCTTGTCGGCCTTCACGTCGTAGGTCGATATCGACCGTCCGTCGCGCAGGATGGTGACGGTGTCCGCGATCTTGAGCACTTCCTTGAGCTTATGGGAAATCATGATGGAGGTGATGCCGCGGCTCTTGAGTTCAAGGATGAAGTCCAACAGCTTTTCGCTTTCGTCGTCGTTCAGTGACGAGGTCGGCTCGTCCAGAATAAGAAGCTCGACCTGTTTGGAAAGCGCGCGGGCGATTTCCACCAGCTGCTGCTTGCCTACTCCGAGTTTGCTGACGACGGTGGCTGGATTTTCCTTGAGCCCTACCTGGTCGAGGTATTTTTTAGATTCGAGTATGTATTTGTCCCAGTTGATGACCCCGAAGCGGGTTTTCATGTGTCCCAGGAACATATTCTCATAGATTGATAAATACGGACTCAAGGCCAATTCCTGATGGATGATGGCGAGCCCTTCCTTTTCGCTGTCCTTTACGCTCGAGTAATGGGTTTCCTTCCCGTGGAAGAACACTTTTCCTTCATACGATCCCTTGGGATATACCCCGGAGATGACGCTCATGAGCGTCGATTTTCCCGCCCCGTTCTCTCCGCAGAGAGAATGGATTTCGCCCTTTTTAACCTTGAGGTTAACCGAGTCTAAGGCCCGGACGCCGGGGAAATCCTTGGTCAGATTCTGAATTTCCAGTATGTATTCGCTCACTTCGTTTCGTCCTGTCTTTTCGTCCGGTACACGAATGAAGCCGGAAGGCCTGCGCGGCCTTGAAGAACCGCGCACAACTCCTTCCGGCCCGGATAATCGGGCGGAACGCCGTTCGGGCGTTCCGCCTGTCGCCGGTTCGGTTCAGGCGTCAAGCGGCCTGAACCGTTCCTCTTACTTGATGTCTTCCGCTTTGTAGTATCCGGAGTCGACCATGACGGCCTTCCAGTTGTCCTTGTTTACGATAACCGGCTCGAGAAGATAGGCTTTCACCACTTTTTTTCCGGTGTCGTAGCTGGTCGTGTCGAGGCGCGCTCCGGCGATCTTGGGATCGGCACCCTTAAGAAGAGCGTCGGCAAGTTCGATGGTCGCGGCTGCGAGTTTGCGGGTGTCCTTGAATACGGTCATGTTCTGCTTGCCGTCGCGGATCGCCGCGATGGAGGCGACTTCGCCGTCCTGTCCGGTTACTACGGGGAGTTTTCCGCCGGAGTATTTTCCGTCTGTGGCGCATGCTTCGATGATGGCGCGGGCAAGGGTGTCGTTGGGAGCGAGGACCGCGTCGAGAACTACGTTCTTGGCATCGTTGTTGAGCAGGTTCTCCATGCGAGCCTTGGCGATATCCGCGCGCCAGTTTTCCGTGGTGATCTTGGTGAAGCTCGCGTCAGAGGATTTCAGGGGAGCGGGTCCGACGATCACGAGGGAGCCTTTCTCGGCATAGGGGCGGAGAACGTCGATCGCTCCGTCGAAGAACACTTTCGCGTTGTTGTCGGTGGGAGATCCGGCGAACAGGGTGATGTACTTGGGCTTGTCCTTGGTTGCGGCCGCGAGGTTAAGAGCGGATTCGATCGCTTTTCCCTGGAACTGTCCGACCTTGTAGTTGTCGAAGGTGATGTAGTAGTCGTAGTCCTTCGAACCGGTGATGAGGCGGTCGTAGGCGATGACGATGGCTCCGTCGGTGGCAGCGTCCGCTACTGCGGATACGACGCCTTCGTTAACGGAACCGATGACGAGCAGCTTGGCTCCCTTGGTCAGGAAGTCCTGGATCTGCTGGTTCTGCTTGCTCTGGTCGGCGTCGCCGTAAGCGACTTCTGCTTTATAGCCTTTCGCGGTCGCGTCTGCGAGCAGGGCCGCGCCGTCTTTCTGCCAGCGCTCGACGTGGGTTTCCGGCATTGCCAGGCCGATCATTCCGCCTGCTTCTTTTTTCTCGGCTCCGCCGCCTGCAAATACAGACCCCGCGACGAGCGCAAGGGCGATCACTGTTGCGATACTCTTTTTCATACTGTCCTCCTTGAAAAACTTTCGCTTGATACAGTATGCCCCGGTCTTCTCCAAGCGAAAACGGGAAAGTTTTTTGATTATCGGGTATTCGTTTTCACTCGGACTGAACGACCGGACGCAAACCGGTAAAATCTTAAGGTTCGGATTTTACCCGCTCGTCGAGATTGCGGTACACGTCGGAGGCCGAGTGAAAACCGTCGGCGATGACGATGTCGTCCATGTTGGAGGAGAACACCGCGCGGGGGGACTCCCTGTAAAAGGGAACCGGCGTTCCGCTGCGGTTATCGACGAAAAGATCGGCCGCCACAGAGTTTCCTCCGGCAAGGGCGACGGCCAGGGAGGCTGCCTTCGCGGCGAGGCGGGCGATGGGCTTGTAGACCGTCATGAGCTGAATGCCTTCGACTACCTTTTGGCAGGCTCCGATGTCAGCGTCCTGTCCGACGACGGCGACTTTTCCGGCAAGGCGGTATTCGGAGAGAAGCTGGATAGCGGCGCTCGCGATCTGGTCGTTCGCGCAGGAAATAGCGGCGATGTCCGTGCGCCGTTCTAGTATTTCTCCTATCCTCCTGCGGGCTTCGTCCGAGCTCCATTCTTCAAGCCACACTTCGTCGATTATCGTAATCTTCTTTTTGGAAGCCGCTTCGTCGAGGATTTCATGCAGGCCCGCGTTCACTTCGTAGCTGTTGTTGTCCCGCAGCGATCCGTTCACGATCACGTAATTTCCTTCAGGCGCGGCTTCGAGAAGGGCTCTGCCGAAAAGGCGCCCGACTTCGCGGTTGTCGAAGGACACATAGGCGTCGATGGGCACGTCCATGACGAGCCGGTCGTAGGCGATGACCGGAATTCCCGAGTCCCGCGCTTTTTTCACCACGCCTGAAAGCATGTCCGTGTCGTGGGCTATCACCACCAGCACGTCGATCTTCCGGTCGAGGAGAAAATTGATCTGGGATATCTGTTCTTTCGTTCCCCCTGCGGAAAGCTGGACTATCACCTCGGCGCCGAGTTCGCGCGCGGCCCCGGAGAAAATCTTGATGTCCTTGTTCCAGCGCTCGAGGATGAAGGTATCGGTAGCGATGGAAAAACCGATGACCGGCTTTTTTTCCGAACTCCGATTCCGAATCTCGCCCCTTCCCCTGCAAGACGCAACGGACAGGCTCAGCGCGGCTGAAACGCAGAAGAAGGCAACGCGTTTCGCGATCGGCAGGATCTTTCTTTTCATGGAATTATTCTCCCCGCTCGTACATGCTCGGCGACATTCCCACAACCTTGCGGAACGTCTTGCTGAAATAATTCGCGTCCTGGTAGCCCACCCGGGCGGCGATTTCCTTTATGCTCAGGCCTCCGCCGCGGATGAGGTCTTCCGCCCGTTCGATTCTGAGGCGCGTAAGGCAGTCGACGAAGGTCGAATTGAGATGCTCGGAAAAAAGGCGGCTCAGATACGCGGGAGAAACGGAGGCGGCGTCTGCGGCGTCCGAGAGCTGCAGAGGCCGGTCGAATTCGGCCTCGATATAGGCCATCGCCTTGATGAGCGGAATCGGCATGACGGCGCTCCGCCTTCTCTGGGCAAGGGAGCTCAGGCGCGCAAAGGCCGAAGAAGCCCACACCGCCCACTCGTCGACGGACGACAGAGACGCAATCTCTCCCGCGTAGTCGAAGCAGGGAGAATCTTCGGAAGGCTCGAGGCAGCGGCCCGAAGCGTCGTCTTCCAGAAGGGCGAACAAGGCGATCATCCGGGCGCGGGCTGTTTCGAAGGGCCAGGTGGAGAACACCGCCTTCCAGTGGGTTTCGAACAATTCGCGGAGTTCGTTCGAATCGCCGAGGCCGAGCCTTCTGCGCAGCCTGCTCACCCTCAGGCGTTCGCCCAGGAGGTCCCCGCTTCTGATGCGCTTTTCCCGGGCTTCCTGCAGGGCTTCCAGAGCGGACTCGCGGAGCTCGGGGCCGTCGCGGAGAGAGCCGAAACCGGCGAAGCTCACCACGTCGGGAGAACTGATTTCCGCGAGAGCCGCGTTCACCGCCGACTCTACGAGGGATTGGTCGGTCTCTCCGGGAAAAAAGAAAATGCCGAGATCGAGATAGGGAGCGAAGACGATTCTGAATTTTTTCGACAACAGTTCTACGAGCTTTTCGAAGCGGTCCTTCTTGTCCGAATCGATGCCGGCTATGCAGATCCGGCCGCGGTTGGAATCGATGAGGAGACGGTCGCGCCATATCTCCCATTCTTCTCGCGTGGAAGAACGCCACACGTCGCGGGAAAGGAAGCGGACCGCGGCGGAACGTCCGCCCCGCCCGTCCGCGCCGTCAGCATCGTCGAATCCTCCGCGAGAGCGTTTTTTCCGCTCCAGTACGAGGGCCGCTTCGGCGAGCGTTTCGAGAAATACTTTTTTTGTTACCGGTTTTACGAGGTACGAATGCACGCCGAGCGGGATCGCCCGGCGCGCGAGATCGAAGCGTTCATAGGCCGTGGAAAGAATGAAAACGGTGTCCGGGAATTTTCCGTGGATTTCGCTCAAGGTATCAAGCCCGTCCATTCCCGGCATCTGTATGTCCATGAACACCAGATCAGGCTTGTGCTCGTACATGAACTTGATCGCCTCGTAGCCGTTGCGCGCTTTGCCGGCGAGAGAGAAGCCGGAAGGGCAGCCTTCCAGAAGAAAGGCGTAGCTGTCGAGAACGGGTTCTTCGTCGTCGACGATCAGGACGGTATGCATGCGGCCCTCCCGGTATCGATGCTGATGAATACGACGCTGCCCTCTTCCGGAGGCGAAAGCTCCGGCAGAGGAGGATACGCTCCCGGATCCTCCGGAAGCGGGGCGGGATGCACATAGCCTGCTCCCGGCAGAGCCCCCTGCGGCGCGCCGGTCGACGCGATGCGGACGACTCCGGGATCGTCGGGCCAGAAAAAGCGGAGCCGGTGGATCACGTTCGCAAGGCCCGTCACCTTCACCAGGCCGTCCTCTCCCTGGGGATGGACGAACAGGCGTTCGGCGTCCTCATGTGGAATTCCGGTGCCGTTGTCTGAAACGGAGAGGGCGAGCCGGCCCGGCGTTTCGAACACGCGGACGATGATCGAGTTCCGACCTTCGCTTCGATTGAATCCGTGGACGACCGAGTTTTCGACAAGGGGCTGCAGAATCGAAGCGGGAACCTGATGGGCATCCAGCAGTTCTTCAGGGCAATCCAGAATCAGATCGAGATTTTTCGGGAAGCGCACCCGGAGTATATAGAAGAAAGATTCCAATCCTTCGATCTCGTGCCTGAGCGGAACGATCACGTTCTTTTCGCGAAGGTTATGCCGAAACAGGCGCGCAAGGTGGTCCATGTATTCGCTCGTCCGCTCGGCGCCTTCGACTATTGCCAACTGGATTCCGGTATTGAGCGTATTGAACAGGAAGTGAGGATTCATCTGAGCCTGCAAGGTGTAGAGCTCCATGCGGCGCATCATCTGTTCCATCTTCATGTTCCGCACGCGCTCGTTCATGTATTCCTGCTCGACATTCCGCTGCCAGCGTATTTCCTGTATGTAGGTGTGGATGTCCCGCTTCATGCGGTTGAAGGCCTCGACCACATGGTCGATTTCATGCATCGAAGACATTCCCACGTCCTCCGCGTCGAAGCGGCCCGCCGATATTTCCGAAGCCATGCGAGACAGATTCGCCATCGGCTCGTTCATCTTGTCCGCCACATGGAGGAGGAGGAGGATAGAAAACGCCGAAATCGAAATGATGAACAGAAGGTTCAGAAGCTGGATATTCCGGGAGAGCGAAACGAAGAGGGAATAGCTTTTCTGCTGGTTCGCGAAACGGACGGCGGAGAGCCGAGCGTTCTCCTCCGAGATGTAGGAACGGATTCTCTCCATCTCGTCGAAGCGGGCGGTGTATCCCGCGACATCCATTCCGCGCTTTTCCTCAATCGCCGAATCCGCCAGATCAAGCCATGAGTGGAAGAGGAAATGAAGCTCCCGCGTGCGCAGGGCCGTCTCGTCCAGGGGGATGGGGCTGTCGACGTCGAGGCGTGCCCGCAGGGATTGGGAGAGGATGAGCACCTGCGAAAGAGCGTCGGAAGAACGGTTGGAGAGGTACTCCAGAAGCGGTTCCCGCAGCGTTTCAAGGGCGGCGCAGGCTTCGTCTATCGTTTCCTGCCCCGCGAGCGTCTCTCCCGCGAGGGTTTGAAGGCGCACCGTGGAAAACAGTATCCAGGTTGATGAAATCACCAGGATGAGAACCACCCAGGAAATATTGAACAATAGCTGGGCGCGGAAGGAGTGGAACATCCGGTAGCTCATTTCGCGGTCCTTTCCCGGGAAAGGATTTCTATTCCCGTATCAACAGAACTGGAGGTATATCCGGTTCGCGCGAGTTCTATGAGAGAGCGGACGGCCTGGGCGCCGGTGGGTCCGGGATTCACTGCGAGGGAGCCGTTTAAAACGCCTTTTCTGATATAGTCTCGGATTTCGGGGCTGTCTCCGTAGCCGATCACCTGAACAACGCCGACGAGATTCAGGTCGATCAAAGCCTGGCAGCCGGCTATGGTGTCCTCCGCATCGGTGAACACGAGAACATTTACCTCGGGACGCTGGCGAAGCAGTTCATGAACGACATTTTCCGCGTCCCGCGGATTCACGGCGGTTTTCACCGACGGAAGAAGCTGGGCGGAACGTCCGGAGAACACCGTGGACAAGCCCATTTCCACGAGCTCGCGCTCAGAATAGACTGCGGGATTTTTATCGCTGTATACGACGACGATGCGGGGATCGCTTCGAACCTCGCGGCTTACCAGAGCCCCGGCTTTTTTTCCGAAATCGAAATTATTCGCGCCGACGAAGGCCCAGGGAAGATCCGACGGAATCGAGTGGTTAACCAGCACGACGGGGATTCCCCGCTTTCTGAGGGCTTCCATTTCGCGCAGAATGACCCGGTCGCCTCCGTCCGGATGCACGATCACGCCCTGGGCTCCCGTCCACTGCGCCATGCCGAGGGTGCTGCCGTCCGAGTCGAGGGAGTGGACGGATAATGCCGCGCCTTCCGCCGCGGCTGTTTCGCGCGCCGCCGAAACAAGGGCGTCGAGCGACGAGCTCCGCGTTCGGGGCACGTAGAGGGCGAGGTGCAAAGCCGCCGGCGGCTCGATGCCCCGGCGACCGGCGATTTCTCCGGTGAGTCTTGCCAAAAGGAAAACGGACACCGCGAAGGGCGCCAGGGAGCACACGGCAGAGAGGAACAAACCGGCGCGGACGATCTTTTTCATGGAAAGTAATTATACCATATTTCCCGCCCGGCCGGATTCATTCGATCGGCCGGGGCGGAAAAAAATTAAAGAGCAGCCTCTAAAATCGATTGAACAGCGGCCGAATCAAGTTTTACGAAGCCGCCGATCATTCCGCCGCCCTTGAGCGTGCTTTTCCGCGCCATTTCCGGAATGCGGTCGGCCGGAATGCCGGCTTCAGAAAGACGCACGGGCAAACCGATTCTCCGGAAAAAGGATTCCAGACGGCCGATGCCCTCGAGGGCTGTCCGTTCGATATTGAACGGATCGTATTCTACAGCGAACACCTCGTGAGCGAAACGGGCGAAGCGGGCCGGATCGTGCCGGTATACCCGGCGCATCCAGGAGGGGAATACGATGGCGAGTCCCGCTCCGTGCGCGATGTCGTACAGGGCGCTCAGCTCGTGCTCGATGCCGTGAGAAGCCCAGTCCTGCTCGCGGCCAGTGCCCAGAAGGTCGTTATGGGCGATGGTTCCCGCCCACATGATTTCCGCCCGCGCGGCGTAATCCTGCGGATTTTCCAGGGCTCTCGGCACATTCGAAATGACGGTTTTCAGCGTCGCCTCGCACAATCTATCGGTGAACTCCACGTCCCGCGTATTGGTGAAGTACCGCTCCATGACGTGAGCCATGATGTCGGCGGCTCCGCAGGCTGTCTGGTAGGCGGGGAGCGTCATGGTGAGCTCTGGGTTCATGAGCGCGAAGCGTGGACGGAGGAGCTGGCTCGTCAGGCCGCGCTTGAGCTCCTTTTCCGCGTTGGTGATGACGGTGCTGCCGCTCGTCTCGCTTCCGGCTGCCGGGATAGTAAGCACTACGCCGACCGGCAGAGCGGTCTCGGGAGAGGCGGAGTACTCCCAGAAATCCCAGGGATCGCCCGCATACGGCACGGCGGCGGCAATCGCCTTTGCGGAGTCGATTACGCTCCCGCCGCCGACCGCAAGAATAAACGGAATTTTTTCATCCCGGCAGATTTTCATGCCCTCGAGCACCAGCGAAAGGCGGGGATTCGGCTGGACGCCTCCGAGTTCCCGGTATTCTACGCCCGCTTCTGTAAGCGATGAGCGAACCCGATCCAGCAGGCCGCTTTTCAACGCGCTTGCGCCGCCGAAATGCAGGAGAACCTTTGAGGCGTGGCGGGCGGTCTCCCTTCCTACGGTGTTTTCAACACCCTGGCCGAATACGATCCGGGTGGGATTTTCAAATTCGAACTGAAGCATGTGTTACTCTCCTTTTCCCCGCGGCTTTCGCGGATCTCTCAATAAAATATACATACATTAAATGACGAAAGAAACAATTAATATCGCTTTTTTGCGTTTATAAAAAAAGTCTCTTATACTTTACAAAGTAATCCGAAATCCTTTCATTTGGAACGTACACGCACTATTTATCTGGAGGCTGTTCTTGAAAAGCATCACAACGAAAATCATCATCCTGGTAGCCGGAGTCGCGGTTTTAATCGCCGGCATATTAATGGGTACTTTTTTTGTATCCATTCGTTCGATAACACAGGATGAAATTGCTCTGTTGGACGCGACGTTACGGGAAAGCTTCGACCGCGGAATCCGCTGGGAAGTGGAAACCGCCCAGACCATGCTGGAACGCATCGCGAAATTGAAGGACGAAGGAATCCTGCAGCCCGCTCAGGCCGAGGAAGTTGCCAAGCGCCTCCTCCGGGACATCCGCTACAATAAAACCGAATATTTCTGGGCAGATACTCCGAACGGTGACAACGTAGTTCTGCTGGGGGGCAAGAGCGAGGGGACGAACCGCCTCAATCTCGTCGACGCGAACGGCTATGCGATGATCAAGGACATTATCGCGAACGGAATGAAGAGCGAAGGCGGCTACACCAATTACTGGTTCCCCAAGGCGGGATCCGACATTCCGCTTCCCAAGAGAAGCTACAGCCTTCTCTCCCCCAGCTGGGGCTGGGTTGTGGGAACCGGGGCATACACGGACGACATCGACGTTATAGTCGGAGAAAAGAAGGCCGAGGTTCAGGCTGCCATGGCTGCTGCCCTGATTACGACGCTGGCTTTCACCATTCTCGCGACTATCGCGGGCATCATCATAGCTATCGCGGTCGGAAAGCGACTCAGCAGGCCGATCATCCACGCCTCGCTGAGAACGGAAGCCTTCGCCTCCGGAGATCTCTCTGACACCGGAGAATCCGAATTTGCGCATCTGAAGGATGAAACGGGATCACTCGTGCGGTCTCTCGACACCATGAGAAGCGATCTTTCCTCTCTGATCGGCGGAATAGTCGACATATCCGAGCGGGTTGAAAACGGCTCGGGACAGCTGAGGGACACGGCGATAGAAGTGTCCGAAGGAGCGACCAGGCAGGCGGCTTCAACGGAAGAAATTTCGGCCTCGGTAGAACAGATGGCGGCGACCATCCGGCAGAACGCCGAAAATGCGACGGAAACGGAGCGCATCGCGCGCAAGGCGGCGATCGACGCTAAGGAAGGATTCACCGCGGTCGAAGAAGCCATCGAAGCGGTAAAGCGGATCGCGGAAAAGATTGCTGTAATAGAAGAAATCGCCCGGCAAACGAACCTGCTTGCCCTGAATGCGGCTATAGAAGCGGCGCGAGCCGGAGAAGCGGGAAAAGGATTCTCGGTAGTCGCCGGAGAAATCAGAAAGCTCGCGGAGCGGAGCGGCGGATCAGCCTCGGAAATTCGGGATATTTCCGCTAATACGACCGCCGTCGCCACAAAGGCGGGCACGGTGCTGAGCGGGCTAACCCCGGACATCGTGCGCACCGCCGACCTCGTGGCGGAGATCAGCGCGGCCTCGAACGAACAGCGGATGGGCGTTGATCAGATCGGACAGGCGATGATTCAGCTGGACACCGTCGTACAAAAGAACGCGGCGGCTTCGGAAGAACTCACCGCCGCCGCTCAAACCCTCAACGACGAAGCCCTCTCGCTCAAGGAAAACGTAAACCGCTTCATTATTTGACGATCCGCCTCCGGAGTCTTACGTTTAAGGCGGAACACGGAAGGAGGCGCATTATGAGCGTAATAACCATTTCGAGAGAAGCCGGCAGCGCCGGCACCAGTATCGCCCGGGCGATAGCCGAAAAAACAGGCTATCGCTTAGCCGATAAAAACCTGATCGGCTCGATCCTTTCCAAATACGGACTCATCGGCTTCGAGCGCATCCACGACAATATTCCGGCTTTCTGGGAAGGCTTCGACGCGCAAAAGGCCGAGCAACGCGCCGTCACCATCGATATGATGAACCGGACTATACAAGCTCTCGCGCGGCACGGGGACGTAATCATCGTCGGGCGGGGAGGCTTCGCCGTTCTTTCAGGCTACGCGGACGTGCTGAACGTACGTATTCAAGCGCCGCTCGCCGTCCGGGTAGAGCGGATCATGAACGCCGATGCTCTGAACGCGGAAGATGCTGAAAAACTGGTTCGGGAGAAAGACCGGGTACGCAACAAGTTCATTGAAACGGTCTACGGCGCCAACAGGGAAACAGCGGTAGCCTTCGATTTAGTCGTCGATACCGGTAAAATCGCCCCGAGTCTCGCCTGCGACTGGATCATCCAGGCGCTCGGCGATATGACAAGAGAGATCCGGACGGGCGCTACACAGGCAAAAAACATCGAAGTAGACCAGATACTCGCGGATGCAGTCGCCGAAGCCCTGAAAAAATAAGCGGCGCCGAAACGCCGCTGAAAATTCGATGAGCTGAAACTTAGGGGAAGGCTTACTCGACGGCAGGAGGAAGAGCCGAGACTACGACCGAACGCACCTGTTCGGGAAGAGCCGCCGCTTCCTCGCGCGAAAGGCCGGCGGTGGGAATAGCGGGATGCAGAGTGACCCGGACATGAGTTTTAGCGAATTTGCCTGTAGCCTCGAAGATTCGCCAGGACCCGTCGATCGTAACCGGAATAATGGGAACTCCGGCCTTCAACGCGAGCTTCAAACTACCGGCCTTGAAATCGCCGACCGGGCCGCCCCGGCTTCGGGTTCCCTCCGGGAAGATCACCAGAGAATATCCCCGTTTCACCGTTTCAATCGCTTCTCCCATGGCGCGCACAGACTGGCGCATATCCTTTCTGTCGAGAAAGGTGCACTGCATGAGCTTCATCCAATCTGAAAGCAGAGGCACCTTGAGAATTTCTATCTTCGAGATAAAAGCCTTGGTTTTATTTACATAGCCGAGAAGTATGGGAATATCGAAATAACCCTGATGGTTTCCGATGAATACGACGGCGGTGTCCCGGGGAATGTGCTCCTCTCCGATCACTTCAACCGTCGAACCGGACAGTTCGACCATGAACCGGGCCCATTCGGCGACGCCCTCGCGGACCTTCTCGTCCCGCTCCTGAATCTTTCCTTCCCTGTCGAGGCGTTTCGCTATTTTCAACTGGGGGCGGCGGTATATCAGGTATCCGCAAATTCTGAAAAAGGCTATCAGTGTCTTAAACATAGTATGAGTCTCCGTAAAAAAATACTACCAGAAAATCAGGAAAGGCGAAACAGGGCGAGCGTCGAATCGAAGGGAAGCGTCCTGCTCCCGAGCATTCCGCCGAGCAGACTTCCCGCAGATGTCGAGGAATCGCCTTTCGCGTAGCCTTCAAGCGCAGAAACGAACAGGGGCTCGAGCGACGGCGTCCGGTACAAAAGGCGGGAAAAGAGAACGAGAGTCGTGGACGAGCGGAAGGCATAGCGCTTGACCGGGTAGATCACGCCGCCGCGAACGCCGAGAACGGGAGACGGAAGCGTGTGCACCGCGAGCCGCCCGGAATCGACGAGGGCGAAATGTTCGCCGCCGGCGTGGGCGCAGGAAAAGAAATCATCTCCGCGGGAAAAGCGGAACGCGCTCAGGGAAAGCGAGTTTTCCGGAAGATCGGGAAAATCGGAACAAAGGGTTTCGTTCAAGGAAGCGAGCAATGCGTCCGGACCCGTTCCCGCGTCCAGTCCGCGGCCGGCAAGGAGCAGGGATTCGCGGATTTTCGCGCCGTGGAAGGTGCCCTCCACGCCCGTGACGGATAGAGAGCCGAAACAGAGAAACAGGGCGCCGTCTACAGCCTGAAAGGACAGAATGAGGTCTCCGCCGCAGTCGAGCGTTCCGCCGGCAAAAGCGGTTCCGATGTCGATTCGCCCCCAGTCGCCGGGAAGCTTTTCGTTCAAGAGGAGTTCATGGTGAAGCCGGCGCGTCCACGTAAAGTCGGTCTCCAGCCGGCGGAAATACTCGTCATGCTCCCTGCGCAGGCGGGTCAAAGCGACTACGCGCTCCAGCTCGGCGCGGAGAATATCCCGGTTCCACGGTTTTTGCAGGAAAGAGACAATCCCTGCCTTTATGCAGTCCTTTATCTCGTCCATATCGGAAAATCCCGTCAAACGGATGGTTCCGAGAGCCGGCCACCGCCGCGCAATCTCTAACAGCAGCTCCGACCCCTTTCTCTGGGGCATTTTCAGATCGGAGACGACCGCCTGGCAGGTGTCGTGGTCGGCGTTGAGAATCTCCAACGCCTGATTCGCGCTTCCGGCGCTCCGGAAGGCGAGACCGCGCTCCTCAAGCCAATCTTCGAGCTCGCGCTCAAGAGACAGCAGGATCTTGTCTTCGTCGTCGACAAACAGAATATAGTTGCTCACAGCTCCTCCTCGACCGGAAGCGAGTCCCGGGGTTGCTCCATCGGTATGCGGATGATAAAGCGTGCCCCGCCTTCCGGCGAATTCTCCGCGCTCAACACGCCCGTATGTTTTTTAACGATTCTGTCGTAGGATACGCTCAAACCCAGTCCTGTTCCCTGCCCGATCGGCTTGGTCGTGAAAAACGGATCGAACAGTTTTCGCATATGCTCTTCCGGTATTCCGGGACCGTCGTCGCTGATGATTATTACCGCGTCGTTTCCCTCGCGGCGGGTTTCTATGCGAATCGCTCCAAGTTCCGTTCTCCCCTGCCCCTGTATCGCCTGCGCCGCGTTCACGATGATGTTCATGAACACCTGATTCAGCAGATCTCCGTAGGCCTCGACCGGAGAGTTCAGCTTGAAATCGGTCGTCGCTTCGGCGACGTATTTCCAGCTGTTCCGGGACACGTTCAGGGTATCCTCCAGGAGCTTTTCGACGAACACCTGAGACAGTTCCCCGCGGCTCTCCGTCCGCGAAAAATCCTTCAAACTCTGGATAATCCTGGTAATCCGGCTGAACCCCTCGTCGCAATCGTCGACCAGGGACGAAACCCGCTCCAGCGCCTTTCCTGCCTTCGCTTCGGCGCGGAACCTCGGGAATCCCCGACGCGTCGATTTCAGGAGGAGCGATGGACAGAGGAAGGCGGACGCCCGCTCCGCCGGACTCGTCGAGAATCATCGACATGATGACGGGACCGTCGATAAAGAACCAAAAGCCGATATCCGCGCCCAGATACTCCCGGAGCAGCTTGAGCAAATGCTTGAGATTATACTTCTCGCCCTTCTTGAGAATCGAGTGAAGAATTTCCGTGTTGATCTTGTGAAGCAGGGCGCGGTCGATGCCGGTCATATACCCCAAGTATTGGCGACTCAGGCTATGCGGTCAAATTTACGTCGCTGTTATTAGGGGACTTCTTTCCGCAGATATTCGAGGACCCCGGCCGCGGAAGGAGAAACCGACAGATAGACTCCCGGCAGAGATGAGAGATCCGCAAGCTCTTCTGAATGATTGGCGACGAGAATCGTCTTCCATCCTCGTTCCATCATGTCCCTGTCGTTTCCGGCGTCGCCGGCCACCACGAAGGCGGTCTCGGGGATTCCGAGCTTTTCGCCGAGCCAGAGCACGGGAGAGCCCTTGCCTCCCCAGGAGGGCAGGATGTCCAGATAGATTCCCAGGCAGGACGAGATTTTGCAGGAAAGGCCGGAGGAGGCGTTCCATCCGGAACAGATCGAAGCGACGCGCTCAAGGACCGCCGGCGAATCATCATCCAGATAATACGAAAGCTTCGCCGGATGCTGGTGCCAGGCTTCCTGTTCGCGAAGTCCGGGAACAGAGCTCAGCAGATCGCGGATTTCGTCGCGGCCCCAGTCGCGGGCCATGAGAGAAGCCCACTCGTCCTCGGCGGTGTCGGGGGTGAATCCCCGCGAGATAGCGGTGCCCATGTCGGAGATGATCCAGTCGGGGCGGGGCAGAGGCCCGCATTCGGCGACCATCGCGATCTCATCGAGGCTGCGTCCGGAATTCACGGCGAATACGACCCGGCCGCGATGCGCTTCCAGCCAGGCGGAAAATTCCTCAAGCCCCGGATTGCCGTGTTCCGGATAATAAAGAGTTCCGTCGATATCGCAAACCAGCAGGATTCTGTCGTTCGCAGCCATAGTATCAGTATCCTCCGCGCCTGAGAGGGCGCAACAGATATTCCAGCCCGTTGGTGTGAATATCTTCGATCATCCGAAGCTGGTCTCCCAGCTTTCCCGGCGGATAGCCCTTCCCCTTGAACCACAGCACATAGGTTTCAGGCAGATCCACCAGATACCGTCCGGCATACTTGCCGAAGGGCATCTTCGCGTTCGCGAGTTCGATGAGAATTTCCGCTTCCGCGTCCGGAGAATCAGACATGTCGCGCGCGCTTCGCAGGGTCCAGGGCGGGTACGTACTGAAGGCCGACCATCAAAGCGATGACAGCGAAACCGATGATATCGGTCGTAAGGCCGGGCATTATCAAAAGAAGACCCGCTCCCACGAGGAAAAAGCGCTCCCAGACGCGGCACGGCCGCCTGATGTAGCCTTCCAAACCGGCTCCCACGCCGAACATGCCGATCAGTGAGGTGCCGATAATGAGAATCACGTTCGACATCGTGGTATTTATAAGAAGCATTTCGGGATTGAACACGAACATGTACGGGATGATAAAGGCCGCGATCGCGAGCTTAGTCGCCTGAACGGCGGTGGCCATCGGCTTCGATTTCGCGATGGCGGAGCCGGCTATGGCCGCGAGGGCGACCGGAGGGGTGATGTCGGCGATAATGCCGAAATAGAACGCGAACATATGCGCCGCCAGCGGCTCGAAGCCGAGGCCGACTATGGCGCCGGCGGTAATGGTAGAAGTGATCAGATAGTTCGCGGTCGTCGGCGCGCCCATGCCGAGCACGATCGAAGAAACCATCGTCAAAAAGAGCGTAATGATCGGAATGCCGTGCGAAACCGCGATGAGGCCGGCTCCGAGCTTGAGGCCGATTCCGGTAAGCGTTACGATGCCGATGATGATTCCGGCCATGCCGCACGCGACGGCCACTCCGATAATGTTGCGCGCCGCGGTGATCATGATCTCGACGAAGTCTTTCACGTTCATTCTGGGCTGATCGCCCCGGATGATATCGATCACCGAAGCGGCGACGCCCAGAATCGCGCAGGCTAGAATCCCCATGAGCGCGGAGAAGGTCGCGGTTTTGCCCTCGATCAAAAAGTAGATGATGACGCCCAGTGGAAGCATCAGGTAACCCTTGGCGAGAAAGAGCGGGAGGAAGCGGGGAATCTGATCCTTGCTCATTCCCTTCAGCCCGAGCTTCTTCGCCTCAAGATGAACCATGATGAAGATGCCGGAAAAATACAGGATAGCCGGAATGACGGCCGCCTTGGCCACCGTCAGATAGGGAATGCCGAGGCTTTCCGCCATCAAAAAGGCGGCAGCGCCCATGATCGGCGGCATGATCTGGCCTCCGGTCGAAGCCGCGGCTTCCACGGCAGCGGCGAACTCCCCCTTGTAGCCGAGCTGCTTCATCATCGGGATGGTAAAGCTGCCGGAGCCTACCGTGTTGGAAACAGAACTTCCGGATACGGTGCCCTCGAGGGCGCTGGTCAGAACCGCAACCTTGGCCGGTCCTCCGGAAGCGCCGCCGGCGATCGCGTTGCAAATGTCGATAAAGAACTGCCCGATGCCCGTTTTTTCCAAAAAGGCTCCGAACATGATGAACAGGAAAATGAAGGACGCGCAGGCTCCTATCGGAGTGCCCATGATTCCTTCAGTGTTGTAAAAAAGATGGGTGACCACGCGCTCGAAGCTGTAGCCGCGGTGGTTGAAAAAGCCCGGCAGCCAGGGGCCGGCGAAGGCGTATACGATAAAGGTTCCCGCGATGAGCATGATGGGAAGGCCCGCCACGCGCCGGCAAGCCTCGAACAAAATCAGAATGCCGACTACGCCCACCGCGATGTCGAGCGGAAGATAGGCGCCGGTGCGCCGAACGAGAGTGTCGAAGTTGATTACAATGTACATCCAGGCCGAAAAACCGGCGATGCCGAGAAATACGTCGTAGAGGGGAAGCGTGTTCAGGGGCATTTTCCGGGAAGCCGGATACAGGATGAAGCCGAGAAGCATGACGAAGGCGAGATGGGTCGCGCGGAGCACCTGGGCGGTTACCGCCCCGGAAAGGGTCGCATACAGCTGAAACCCGCAAAACGCGAGAGAAATCATGACCGAGATGTACCGTTTCCAGCACTGATGCTCGCGATAGGCCGACCCCGGATCGTACTGCTTCATGAACTCCTGGATGTCCTCCTCGTTGGAGGTCGGAATTATGGAGTCGCTGATGTCTTCTATAGTCTTGCTCGCATGCCTCTCTTTTTCGGTCATGGGGTGCTCCTTGCTGTTATTTTTACTGCTTCCGCAAATACTGTTTTACGATTAAGGAATAGAGGGAAATCTTGCGAACCTCTATCGCTATCGAGGTTTGAACCGGCCAGACGTCTTTCAGAACGAAGGTACGCCCGCCGCAGTCGATCCGGTGATCGGCGCTCGATCCGAGGGCCAGGACGATTCGCGGAACCGTCACGCCCAGATTGTCCAGTTCAAGCCAGCCGTCTCCCGAGCGGAACCGGCTCCCGTCTTCGGGCTCCGGCATTCCCGCCCCGTACGAAACGAAGCGGGTTTTATAAATATCGATCGAGCCGCCGCTTCCGAGCCGGCAAAAGTCGCGCACGCGGCCCTTATTGACCGAGTGCGTATACGAAATAACGAATTCAACCTCGCGCATCCCGGCGGAAAGATCCTCGAGGATCAGCACGGGGCCGGGCCGGGTGCGCGGACGGGCGCACAGGACCGGCGCAAGCGGGAGGAACAGAATCGCCCCCGCGGCGCCGGATAGTACCGCCGCGAAAAGGAAAAGGGCTGCGCCCTTGCGCCCCTTCCCCGCGATCACTTGACGATAAGACCTTTTTCCTTAAAGTACTTCGCCGCGCCCGGGTGGAAGGGTACGGAAACGCCGGTAACCGCGTATTCCGCGCTCAGGTCCTTGCCCTTCGCGTGCGAGTTGGCAAGCTCTGCCTGGTTTTCGAAAAGCGCCTTAGTCAGATCGTAGACGGTTTTTTCGTCGAGCTTCGCGCTCACCGCAAGGGTCGCCTTCACGGCCACGGTCGTCACGTCGACGTCCATGCCCTTATAGGTGCCGGAGGGAATAACCTTCTCGGTGTAGTAGCCGTGGGCAGCCTTGATCGCTTCGGCGGCGGAGCCGTCAACGGGGATCAGCACGAGGCCGGCAGAAAGAGCGAGCTCCTGGAGAGCCGCGTTCGGAACGCCGGCGGTCACGAAGCAGGCGTCGAGGGTTCCGTTCTGAAGCCCGTCGCTGGACTCCTTGAACGAAAGGTTTGATTTCTTGATGTCGTCGAATGAAAGTCCGTATCCGGCAAGGATCTGCTTCGCGTTGAATTCGACTCCCGATCCCGCGTCTCCGACGGAAACGCGTTTACCCTTCATGTCCGCGACAGAGGCGATTCCGCTGGACTTCGAAGCGGCGATCTGGATGACTTCGGGATACAGGGTTCCCAGGGTGCTCAGGTTCTCGAGCTTCTGGCCGTCGAACATATCGGTTCCGTTGAAGGCGTAATCCATTACGTCGTTCTGAACGATTCCGAATTCGGCTTCGCCCTTGCTGATCAAGCGGAGATTTTCCGCAGACGCTCCGGTCGACTGGGCGGTTACGTTCATGCCCTCGACCTTCGTGTTCCAGATATTGGCGATCGCTCCGCCGAACGGATAGTAGGTTCCGCCGGTGCCGCCGGTAGCTAAAATGAAATTCTTGTTCGCAGGCTTTGCGCAACCCGCAAAAACTCCGACGAGCGCGGCCGCGGCAACCATCGCCGCGACAAAAGCCGTTCCTCTTTTCATATAATCCTCCTCTTACACTGATGCAGTCTCACTGTACCATTCTTGAACCGCTTTTGTACACCAGAAATCGAGGCAGAACGTCCCTGCCGGGGCGAAGGTCCATGCTCGGAGCCCCCTCGAAGGCGTCGAAAAGAGGGGCGGCTTCTTTTTACCCATGCGTTTCCGCGGTATAGTCGTAGCGTAAGGGAGAACCGCGTATGAACGAACCGCTTGCGAATTCCGCGTCGATAGAGAAAGAACTAGAAAAAGCGTTGGCCGAACTGTTCGAGGCCGCGAAGGGAAAACCGGGACAGGTGCTGATAGTCGGGTGCAGCACCAGCGAGGTGCTCGGCAAAAAGATCGGGACCGCCGGCAGCGCGGAAACCGCCGGGGCGCTCTGGAAGGCGATCGATCGATTCTGCCGCAAAAAAAAGCTCCGCGCCGCCGTTCAGTGCTGCGAGCATTTGAACCGCGCCCTCGTAGTGGACCGCGCGCTCCTGGAAGAAAAGGGCTGGCAGGAAGTGTTCGCCGTTCCCCGTCCGACCGCCGGAGGAGCCCTTGCGGCTGCCGCGTGGAAGGGAATGAAAGACCCGGCGCTCGCGGAGACTATCCAGGCGGACATGGGCCTCGACATCGGCTCGACACTCATCGGTATGCACCTCAAGCGCGTCGCCGTTCCGGTCAGGCTCGAAACCCGGAAAATCGGAGAAGCTCCGATTACCGCCGCGCGCACGAGGCCTCCCTACACCGGCGGTCCCCGCGCGGTATATAACTAGCGGGCCGGGGAGTCCTGGCCGGGATAGGCAAGACTCGCGTTGACCGAGCGCAGGAACGAGGGTTCTATCTTGACGACCGCGCGGTCGCAGGTAACGAGACCGTTGATTTCTTCTTCCACGTCGCTCAGCTGGGTGTACACCGTCGCGGAAAGACCTTCCGGAATGAGAGGCGCGACTACGTCCTCTACCAGTTTCTTGTAGCCGGCGGCGAGAGACTCGGCGGTTTTGAACACCTTGTAGCCGAATTCCTTTTTCTCGTCGTACACGTGGCCGGGAACCCGCAGGGAATAGCCGCCGAATTCGGATAGCACCACGGCTCGCGTTTCGCCCTTGGGAACCTTCGGTTTTGTGTAATAGATATGGAGGCTCTTCAGGTCGCTCGAATCGGGGCCCTGATCGTGCCAGCCGCTCACCGAATCGATGATCCGGCTCGAATCCAAACCCTTGAGAACTTCAGTCAGGCGGCGGCTGTCGAACTGGCCCCACCCCTCGTTGAACAAAACCCAGACGGCGAGCGAGGCGGAGTTCCCGAGGTGGCGAACGGTTTCGGCCATCTCGCTCTCGAACTCCAGCCGGCCGGCAGCGTCGGTTCGTTCCATGAATCGATGGTTTTTATCGTTGAATCGGAAGCCCAGAAACGGCAAAAGGGCGATTTTGAGGAAGCGGTAAGGACCGCCTCCGCACACGAAGTCCTGCCACACCAAAAGGCCGAGGCGGTCGCAGTGCCAATACCAGCGCTGGCTTTCGATCTTGATGTGCTTGCGCAGCATGTTGAAGCCCATCTCCTTCGCCAGGGCGAGCTCGCGGACTATCGCCGCGTCGTCCGGAGGAGTCAGCAGGCCCTCGCTCCAGTATCCCTGATCCAGCAAGCCCCGGTGGAAGTACGGCCGGTTGTTGAGAAAGAGGCGGCGATGCGTTCCGTCGCTCTCGACGGAAAATTTGCGCATGCCGAACCAGGAGCCCACGTAGTCTCCCGGAGTGGAAACGGCCAGGCGATAGAGCTTGGGATTTTCAGGCGACCAGAGTTCGAACTCCGGAAGCTGAAGAACCGCCTTCGCGAAGCCGCCGGAAACGTTTAAAGACGCCTCGGCGACGATCTCGGAGCCGTCCATGACCTTCACGCGCGCGGTCGAGGCGGCGGTGCGGAAGCTCGCCGAGACGGTACCCGCGTCGATGTCCGGCACAATGGAAAGATCCCGAATGTAGTCGAGGGAGACGCTTTCCATCCAGACCGTCTGCCAGATGCCGGACTGGGGCGTATACCAGATGCCGCCGCGCTTGAGCTTTTGCTTGCCGCGCGCTTGTACGCCGCCGTCAGTCGGATCGGTCGCGTCGAGCTCGAGAACGTTTTCGCCTTCTTTCAAGGCTGACGTAATATCGAAGAAAAACGGGAGAAAACCGCCCCGATGCTGGCCTACAGGAACACCGTTGAGTCTGCAACGGCATTCGTAATCGACGGCGCCGAAATGGAGAAACACCCGGTCGCAGACGAAATCCGGCGGCAGTACGAAGGTTCGTCTGTAATGGAGTTCTTCGTCGTCCTGTAAAATGAAATTTCCTAATCCGCTCGCCCTGGATTCCGGAGAAAAGGGAACGACGATCCGGTCGGAGAAGGCATAGGAAGCGCCCTTTTTGCCGCGCGAAAAATCCCACAGGCCGTTCAAATTGAAATAACTGTCTCGTTCAAGATAGGGCCTCGGATATTCAGTATGAACAGTCGTATGCATCGTTTCTCCGCCGTCGTGGTTTCTGGTGCCGTATTCTATCCCGATTTTCAGGTCATGGTCATCCCCGCCGGAAAAAAACGTATAAAATTCACGATACATACCAAATAAACCGGTTACAAAGCATTGCGTGTACGAAAATGATGGGGTATACTCAGCACTGTTATGAAAAACTTGATTACAATCAACACCCGGACGCCGGGTCCAGTCATTGAGCGGGATGTCTACGGACATTTCTCGGAGCATCTCGGTCGCTGTATTTACGGCGGACTGTGGGTCGGGCCCGATTCGGATATTCCCAATATCAACGGATACCGCAAGGACGTGGTGGAAGCCCTGAAGAAGATGGGCATCCCCAATCTCCGGTGGCCGGGCGGCTGCTTCGCCGACGAATACCACTGGAAGGACGGCATCGGACCGAAGGAAGAGCGGAAGCGCATGGTGAACACCCACTGGGGCGGGGTCGTGGAGGATAACACCTTCGGCACCCACGAGTTCATGGATTTGTGCGAACTGCTGGACTGCAAGGCCTATGTCTGCGGAAACGTCGGAAGCGGAAGCATTCAGGAAATGCAGGAATGGGTGGAATACATCACCTGCCCCGGAGACACCCCGATGGCGCGACTGCGCGCGAAGAACGGCAGAAAAGAACCGTGGAAGCTCCCCTACTTCGGCGTGGGAAACGAGAACTGGGGCTGCGGCGGAAACATGAAGCCCGAATATTACGCGGATCTGTATCGCCGGTATCAAACCTATGTGCGCAAATACGGACCGGATAAAATCTTCAAGATAGCCGGAGGGCCGAACGTCGCGGACTACCGCTGGACGGAAGTCCTGATGCGCGAGGCCGGCCCCCTCATGGACGGGCTGAGTTTGCACAACTACTGCTTCGAGGAACGCTGGGAAAACAAAAAGTCCGCGACGGACTTCGACAGGACCGGCTGGTTCAAGACGCTGAGAAACGCCTACCGCATGGACGAGCTCATCGCCGAGCACTCGAAAATCATGGACCGCTACGACCCGGACAAGCGGGTCGCCCTGGTCGTGGACGAATGGGGATGCTGGCACGAAGCGGAGCCGGGAACGAACCCCGGATTCCTCTATCAGCAGAACACCGTCCGGGACGCCCTGGTCGCCGGCATTACGCTCAATATTTTCAACAACCGCGCCGACCGGGTGCGCATCGCGAATCTCGCGCAGCTGGCGAACGTGCTCCAGTCCCCGATTCTCACCGAGGGCGCGAAGATGGTGCTGACCCCCACCTGGCATGTGCTGGAAATGTACAAGGGCCACCAGGGGGCGAAGCTCCTTTCGACCGCGGTCTGCACGGACTTCTACTACGAGGAAAACGGGATGGTTTCGGGACTCGCGGAACGCGGCGGACTCCCGATCGGAACCGGAATCCCGGCCCTCAACGCCTCGGCGTCCGTCTCCGATTCGGGCGCGTACACGGTAACCCTGTGCAACGCCGACCCCGAGGAGTCGAAATCCGTCTCGCTGAGGTTCGACGGCCTCGCATCCCTGCCGAAAACCATTACCGCCCGCTGCCTCGAAGGGGCGGATATGAATTCGATGAACACCTTCGAAGATCCGGACAGAGTGCAGGCCAGGGCCTTCGCGCTGCCGGCCGCGAAGGGAAACGAACTTGCGCTTGAACTGCCCGCACGGTCGGTGCTCGCGATAACTCTGGGCTGAGAGCCCTCCGGAGGTTTTACATCATGGATACAGTGAGAATCAGCATCGAACCGGATTTTACGCTCGCGAAGGTGGACGAGAGGCTTTTCAGTTCCTTCATCGAACATCTGGGGCGGGCCGTCTACGACGGCATTTACGAACCCGGGCATCCCGAGGCCGACGAGCAGGGATTCCGGAAAGACGTCATCGCCCTGGTCAAGGATCTGCAGGTGCCGCTGGTGCGCTACCCGGGAGGAAACTTTCTTTCCGGCTACGAGTGGACCGACGGCATCGGACCGCGGGATCAGCGCCCGTCGCGCCTCGACCTCGCCTGGCGGACGATCGAGCCGAACCTCGTCGGCATAGACGAATTCTACGACTGGTCGAAAAAGGCCGGCACCGGAATCATGGGCGCGGTCAACATGGGAACCGGAAGCCCGAAGGACGCGGGAAACCTGCTCGAATACTGCAACTTCCCCAAAGGCACGTATTGGAGCGACCTGCGCCGGAAAAACGGGCACGAGACTCCCTACGGCATTAAAACCTGGTGCATCGGAAACGAAATGGACGGCCCCTGGCAGATCTGCCACCTCGACGCGGCGGACTACGGCAAAAAGGCGAGAGAAACCGCGAAGATCATGAAGTGGATCGACAACGGAATCGAGCTGGTCGCGTGCGGAAGCTCCACCTCGAAAATGCCGACCTTCCCCGAATGGGACCGCGTGGTGCTCGAGCATACCTACGACCACGTCGACTATATTTCGCTCCATCGCTACTACGAAAACATGGGCAACGAAGACGACTTCCTCTCCTCCTTCGCTGACATGGACTCCTTCATTAAAACGGTGAGCGCGACCGCCGACTACGTGAAGGCGCTGAAGCGGAGCAAAAAGACGATGAATCTGTCCTTCGACGAATGGAACGTCTGGTACCAGCAGAAGATCCAGCTCAGGGACTGGGAGACCGCTCCGGAAATTCTGGAAGACCGGTACAGTCTGCTCGACGCTCTAGTCGTAGGCGGACTCGGAATCAGCCTGCTGAACAACGCGGACCGGGTGAAGATCGCCTGCCTCGCGCAGCTCGTGAACGTCATCGCGCCCATTTTTACGAAAAAGGGCGGAGCGGCGATCAAACAGGCGAGCTACCACCCGTTCCGGGACATCTCGGTGTACGGAAGGGGAACGGTGCTCACGCCGGTCGTGCGCGGCCCGAAGCGGGAAACCTGCT
Organism: Teretinema zuelzerae; assembly: GCF_021021555.1. Taxonomy (NCBI): domain Bacteria; kingdom Pseudomonadati; phylum Spirochaetota; class Spirochaetia; order Treponematales; family Treponemataceae; genus Teretinema; species Teretinema zuelzerae. Next base: position 1,032,662 of record NZ_JAINWA010000001.1, read on the forward strand.
GGGGAGACGCGCCGGAAGTCGCTGTTTCCGTGGTGTATAACGAAGAAGAAAACATGCTGACCGTGTTCGCCATGAACTCGAACCGGGCGGAGGGCAGAAAAGTCGAGCTGGATCTGAGGTCATTCGAATCGCCGCGCATGACGTTCCGCACAGAACTTTCAGGGCCGGATCTGCATGTTATCAACACCTTCGAAAATCCGCATGCCGTTGAGCCCAAAGGCCTGGATCTTACGCAGCCTGACGGCGGAAAAGCATCCATAACGCTTTCCCCCGCGTCGTGGAACGTCATCCGCTTCTCGGTCTCCCCCGAGGGAAGCCGCTGACCAGCGCATGAAGCGATTCAGTTTCCCCGGCCTTCGGAATATACGGGCCGGGGACTGCGGATGCGCCATGCTGCATCCCGGATGGAAGCATATGAGCCGATGCCTCTCGCGGGATTCGGTGTTCATCCTCGGCAGGAAGAACGCCGCGCCCCTTGTGATAGGCGAAGAAACAGCGGAGATACGTCCCGGACGGGTTCTGATTCTCCCGGCCGGGATTCCCCACCGCGGACTGGCCGGGATACAGGAGCCGGTGTCCTATTACTGGATGCACTTTCGCCTCCCCTGCCAGCCCCTGCCGATTCCGGAGGCGGAACCGGAACGCAGCGCCTTCCCGCTCGCTCCGGACGGAGTCGTCCTTCCCCTTTATGTTGATCTTTCCGAACCGCTGCTTGTGTCCCGTTTATTCCGCGAGCTTTTGCAGGAACGCAGGCAGCATCGAACGGAATCGCTTGCGGCCGACCTTCTGTGCGCGGGAATCCTCCTCAAGGCCGCCCGGCTTTCAGATGACCGCGCCGCCGTAGACGGAAAGAGAATTCCGGAAATTTTATTGATGGTGGAGGACGAGCTTTCCAACCCGGATCTGTCGGTGAAATATATCGCTGTCAGGGCGGGATTGAACGAGGATTATCTTGGAAGGATATTCAGGGAAGCGACGGGCGGCCCGCTGGGCCGGTACATCATAACGAGACGGGTCGAACTCGCGGCGAACCGACTGAGGGACACCCACTGCGCCCAGGAGCAAATCGCCCGCGGCTGCGGCTTTTCATCCATGCGCCAGTTCCGCCACCACTTCAAGGAAGTCGCCGGAACCAGCCCCGGCCTCTATCGCCGCCAAAGCCAGCTCATCGAAACAAACACGCTGTAGCTTAAGCCGCCTGCCAGGCGCGCTTACCGCCAGCCAACACGCTTACCGCCAGCCAACACGCTTACCGCCAGCCAACACGCATACCGCCAGCGCGGCACGCTTACCGCCAGCCGGGCACGCATACCGCCAGCGCGGCACGCTTACCGCCAGCCGGGCACGCATACCGCCGGCCAGGCACGCTTACCGCCAGCGCGGCGCGCTCACCGCCAGCGCGGCACGCTTACCGCCAGCGCAGCGCGCTTACCGCCAGCGCAGCGCGCTTACCGCCAGCGCAGCACGCTTACCGCCAGCCAACACGCATACCGCCAGCCGACACGCATACCGTCAGCCGACACGCTTACCGCCAGCCGACACGCATACCGCCAGCGCGGCACGCTTACCGCCAGCGAGGCACGCTTACCGCCAGCCGACACGCTTACCGCCAGCAGGGCGCGCTTACCGCCAGCCGAGGCACGCTTACCGCCAGCGCAGCGCGCTTACCGCCAGCGCAGTACGCATACCGCCAGCCGGGCGCGCTTACCGCCGGCCGGGCGCGCGGTTAGTCTGCCTGCGAGTCTTGATCGGCGGGAGAGGCGTCCGCTGCGGCGGATATGTCGGCGGCTTCGTCGCGGACGCGATCCGAATGAACCTTCCGCCAGCCCATCCAGCACACGAGCAGGGCGACTATGGCGCCGTTTCCCACAGTGCGGATCGATTCTTCAGAAGCGAATCCAAGCTCGGTCGCGATGAAGCCGTAGCCGATCATCACCGCTCCGCTGAGGAACACTCCGGCGAGCAGCAGTTTTTCCGTCAGTTTCGACTGTTCTTTCGTCATTGATCGAATCCCCCGTTAGCGAACCGCCTTTAGCGCCGGCTCGAGCTTGTATAATACACTCGCATGCGGGGAAAGCACAACAGAATACCGGGAGGGAAGCGTAAACGCGCGGCCGCTCCAGATGTCGACGGCGGAGAATTTACGCACCCCGGGCGCGGCCTCGCCGAGCGAAAAGCCTATGCGCGATTTCCGGTCGGACAGATTGAAGACCGCAAGATGCCATCCGCCCTCGGGATTTTCCGCTATCCACGCGCAGGAGTCGGGAGTCCAGCTCAGCACCCGGTTCCCCCTGCTCCGCTGATTGACGGCGATGAGATCGGGGTTGCACAGGAGGGAAATCGACCAGGCGTCCGAGCGGGGAAGATCGCCGCCCATCATCAGGGGAGAGCGGATGATGGCCCACAGGTTCATCATCGTCAGCTGCTCGTCCTTCGTAAAGCGGCTGTCTTCTCCGGCGCCGCCGGAGGCGGCTATCCTCAGCTTGCCGAGAGGGAGCATGTCCGCGTCGGGCCAGGCGTTATCCATTCCGATGAAGGGCGCCCATTCGCGGGCGAAATCGAACTGGCGGCGCAAAAGGGGCCAGCTGTCCCAGAAATCGTCGGAGATGCGCCACATATGCGCCCATCGCCGGAAAAAGGCCGCTTCCGAGACGGGAGCAGGACCCGGCGAAAGGCTCAACACCATGGGGCGGCCGCACTTTTCGATCGCGCGATGAATCGCCTTAATCTCCTCCGGCTGATATAAATGGCTTGCGGCGTCGTCGGCCTTGATAAAATCGACCCCCCAGGATGCGTAAAGCTCCATCAGCGAGTCGTACCATCTCTGAGCCCCCGGCCGGGTCATGTCGACCCCGTACATATCCGGATTCCAGGCGCAGCCGTTTTCCGCGTCCGCGATGTCTCCTGCGCGCACCTCTGTCCCCGCAAGAGCACGCGCATCGGCCGGTTTGACCGGAAGGTTTTCGCGCACCGCCTGCCGGGGAATGCCCCGCATGATGTGGATGCCGAACTTGAGGCCGAGAGAATGGATGTATTCTCCCAGAGCTTGGAATCCCGAGGGAAATCGGTTGGGCGCCGGCTGAAGACGCCCCCATTGATCCATTTCGAGGCGGGCTTCAGGATCATAGTCGTGGCCGCTTGCGTTCGGCTGGTACCACTGGATGTCCACCACCACGTACCGCCACCCGTAGCGCGCCAAATGAGCGGCCATGAATTCCGCGTTCGCGCGGACGTCTGTTTCGGTGATTCCTGTACCCCAGGCGTCCCAGCTGTTCCAGCCCATCGGGGGCGTTCGACAACGATCGATGAAAGAGACTTGCTTGTCAATCGAATTATATTGATTTGTATCGATATTTTCAGTTTTCATATGGCCAGAATATATCCGGCCCGCCGATTGTGTCAACTAAAAGACGCGCGCAACCACCAGGTTGATGCAACCTGATGGCTGCCGCAACCTGGTGGTTGCATCAGCCTTATGGCTGCGTCAGCCCGAAGGTTCGAGAAGGGCGGCGCAGGCCTCGTTCACCGAGCCGAGATGGAAGCAGTCGGTGAGCATCACCAGATAATCTCCGGCTTCGATTCCGGTTTCTCCGTGGGGGATGATTTCGCTTTGGCCGCGGCGAACCGCCACTATCAGGGAGTGCTCAGGCCAGGCTACGTCCTGGATCCGCACCCCGTCGAGCCCCGAGCCGGGCGACACCGCGAGTTCGAATACGGTTTTCTCATGCGGCTTGAAGCCCTCCTCCCGGCACGATCCGCGGAAGCGCAAAAGGCGTTCGAGCAAGGCTTCGTAGACGGGCGGGGAGCGCATCAGGTCCGCGCTCACGTAGGCGGTTATGCTCACCAGAGAGATGGAGAGCAAATGCTGGAAGGAGCCGGTCATCTCGGTGATGAGTATGATGCCGGTGATCGGAGCGCGCACGATGGCGGAAAACAAGCCGGCCATCCCGAAAATGATGAAGTTATCCAGGAACGCGGGATCGACTCCCGCGGGAACCGCGATTACGCGGGCCCACAGGGCTCCGGCCAGCGCGCCGAGAGACAACAGCGGAAGGAAGATGCCTCCGGGAGCGCCTGAGCCGTAGCAGATCATCGTAAAGACGAACTTGCCGGCGAGCAGGACGAAGAGAAAGACCGGAGCGAACGAGCTACCGATCAATTCCACGACGAGTTCATGGCCTCCGCCGAGAACTTCCGGCAGATAAAACAGGAAGGGAACCGAAAGGGCGAGCGGGATGAAGGAGCGGAACCGCGGAGAGAGGCCCGTTCGAGCGTAGAGATCCTGGCTCTTGAACAGCGAACTGTTGAACAGAACGCCGAGAAGTCCGAGAGCGAGGCCCAATAAAAGCACGAAAACGTAGTGTTCGGCCGGAAGCGCCGCCAACTGGGGAAAGGAAAACACCGGTTTGAGGCCGAAGAAAAAGCCCGAGACGTAGCTCGCCGTCAAAGCCGAGGAAAGCGCCGTGATCAGGACGAAGGGAGAAAAGTTTTTATGAAGCTCCTCGAGCGCGAAGACGACGCCGGCGAGCGGCGCGTTGAAGGCGGCGGCCAGGCCGGCGCCCGCTCCTCCGGTTACGAGGAAGCGCTCCTCGACGCGGGTTCGTCCGGCTACGCGGCTGAATCCGAGGCCGACCGCGGCGCCCAGCTGGACGGAGGGTCCTTCGCGTCCGAGGGAAAGGCCCGAACCGATTGCCAGCACGCCGCCTGCGAATTTCGCTAAAAGTATGCGCCACCAGCTCATTTCCAGGCGTCCCGATAAAAAACCTTCGATCTGGGGGATGCCGCTTCCGGATATGAGGGGATTGCGCTTCACCAGCTCTCCGATGACGAGGCCGCAGAGGATGAGCGCTCCTATCCAGACGACGACCGACTCGGGCTTCCCGATAATCGTCTCTCTGACCAGACCCAAGAGATGAAAGGCCTGTTCAAGCGCGTACCGGTAGGCTGAAACGATGAGGCCGCACGCAAGACCTATCAACACTCCTTCGATCACCAACTTGAACCTGAAACTGTACCAATGCCGCAGGGTATGCGCTGTTCCGTCCTTATCCATCACTCGCTCCGCCTCTATTTTCGTACCAGTATATGAAACGAGAGACATAGTGGCAAGAACGAGCGGTTTGACACATAAGAAAACAGGGGATATGATAATTGTAACGTCATTGTAAAAAGTAGAGGGCGTATGGACATCAGACCTCTGGGCGCAGACTCGACAAATGCGGTTCTCCACCTTTTTAATACTGTAATTCGCGACATGAAGCAAAAGGGAATCGACCAGTGGGACGATATCTACCCTTCAAAGGAACTTCTGAGAAACGACATTCTCGCGGGTTCCGCCTGGGGCTGTTTCGAGGGAGAAACCCTTGCCGGATACCTTGCCATCGATGCCGACGAACCGAAAGAATACGCGGCGCTCCCCTGGGAATGGGGAATAGACAATCATCTGATGATCCACCGGATCTGCATACATCCGCTCAAACGCCAGAACGGATACTCGCAGGCCCTCCTCGCCGCCGTAGAAAAATGGGCGGCGGAAACGGGCTGCAAGGCGATCAGGCTGGACACCCACATGACGAACAAGGTTGCCCAATACACATTCGAAAAAAACGGCTACGCGTTTCGGGGAACGGTCGAATTCCGCAAGGGCACTTTTTTCTGTTACGAAAAAGAACTCTAAAAAAACGCCGGCGCCCTTCCACAAAATCCCGATGAACAGTACAGTCTTCCGGTGACAGAAGACGCGCATATCGGTTTTTTCAACGCGGAAAATTTCTCCCTCCTCCTCGACCGCTCCTATACCCGGGAGGAGCTGGAAAACCTGGACGAAGACGTCTACCAGGGAATGAATCCTTCCATATACAACCCCAACAAGAACCGCTCCAAAATAGCGGCGATCGCGGAGATGATACTCGAACAGGATTTCGATTTTCTGGGACTCTGCGAAATCGGAGGGATGGAAACCCTGGAAGCCTTCAACCGCATCTATCTTGAAGGCAGGTACGATTGCTTCTTGTATGAAGAAAACTCCACCCGGGGAATCTTCGTCGGCGCGCTGGTTAAAAAAGGGCGGTTTCCCGGAACCCGCGCGGTCAACGTCAAAGAAGACTTTTCCCGGAACCTCCTGAAAATCGAGCTGAAAACCCGCGGAGGAACTCTGAAAATCTTCGTGGTGCATCTGAAAAGCCAGCACGGAGACGACCGGGGGCTCGAGAGGCGGCTGGAAGAGGTCGAGAAACTCGCCCGGCTTGTGAGAGAGCGCAAGTGCGTCGTGATGGGAGACTTCAACGGCATACTGATCCGCGGCCTGCATCAATTCGAATACGAAAAATTCCTGGAGCTCCCCCTCTGCGACGTGCTTGCGGCAGCGGGAGTGCCCGCGAACCAGCGGCATACGCACTATTACTTCGGCTCTGGCAAGAACTTCGCCCAGCTCGATTACATATTCTGCACCCACGACATCGACATTCTCGACGCCGGAGTTCTGGAGGACGGCATCCCCCAAAACAGGGACGAACGATTCCGCCTTCCCTCGGATCACCTGTGCATCCGCGCCGTCGTGCGCGTCGGAGCGCCCCGGTGACTTGATCACCGATGCCGCGGCGGGAAAGAGTTATACTAACTGTAAGCATATCGTTCTCAAGGAGGACCACATGAAACAGACGACTGTATTAATCGCCGCCGCCCTGCTGTTTCTCGGAACAGCCGGAGCCCAGACGGCGCGAAGCGAAAAAATCCGCGCGGACGACGCGAAACGTTTGCTGGAGACGAACAAGGCAACCGTGCTGGCGGACGTGCGCACGCAGGAAGAATACGACGCGGGGAGAATCCCCGGCGCGATACTTCTTCCCTTTGATCAGATAACCGCCGCCTCCGCCGCGAAGGCCCTGCCGGATAAGAACGCGCCCGTCATCGTCTACTGCAGAACCGGCAGGCGATCGGCCGTCGCCGCGAAAACTCTCACCGATTTGGGATACCGCACAGTCTACGACATGGGCGGAATCAACCAATGGAAGGGAAAACTGGAACGATAGAATAAAGGCACCTCTAAAAACTTCAGTTTTTAGAGGTCTACCTTAATATAGGTGTAAATCCAGTAAGGATTTACAAGGGCACCGAGGAAAACTAACCGAGTTTTTCGAGGTGCCCATAAGTCTTTGTTTGACGAAGTCGGGAAACAGACGTAGTATTTCGTTTATGAAACTGCACTTCGCCGGATCGAGAACCGTAACATCCATACTACACATTCTGTGCGCGGCGGCGGCTCTGCTGCTGTCGGCTTACCTTTTCCCCGCTCCCCTCCCGACCCTCGCGGGCATACTGCTTTTCGCGGGAAACGCGCTTGGCTTTTTGCTTACGCGCTCGCAGGGCAAACGCCAGGAGCGATTGCTCGAGGACACGACCGGCACGGTCAAGGAGATGGCGAGGCAGATCGCCCACGGCGTTTCGTCGTTCGCCTCCGGCGACATGAGATACCGCCTGACGATGCCGGGAAAGCCCTGCCTGACGGAAGAAGGAGAAGCCGTCGCTAAGAGGCTGCGGACAGGAATCGACGATTTCAACAGCATGACCGAGAGCCCTCCCAAGCGGATTTGCTTTGTCGGAGCGAACTCGTACCAGGAAGGCCGCGCAGCCGGCGAGAACATCGCCCGCATGCTTTCCGGAAAAGGCAAGATAGCCTATATAATTCCGATGTATACCCAGGTAAACCATGTGCTGCGCATGAAGGGCTGCAGGGATTACCTCGCCGAATACGCCCCCGGCATACAGAACGAGGGCATTTTCGAATCGCGGGGAAATCCGCCGACGGCCGCCGAAATCGCGCTTAAGGCCTGCTCCGAAACCCCCGACTTGAGCGTCATATTCATAACCGACGGACACACGCCTTCGGCCGTAGCGGAAGCGTTGGCGGAACGGAAATGCCGCGTTCAGCTGGTAATCTTCGACGCGACCGAAACCAACATCGGCCTTTTGAAACAAGGGAAGATCGCGTCCCTCATCGAACAGAACCCCTACGGTCAGGCCTGGAACGCCCTTGTGCACCTCTACAACGCCTGCGAAGCTTCGTGGAAGCCGACCACGAGAAAGCTCTTCATGGATCCCATCTACATCGACAAAGCGAACTACGCAACCTACTGGGACGACGGCAGGAACCGCCGGATCATGAAGGAAGACGAGCGGTCTCAGCTGGCCGTTCCCGCGCCGAACAGATCGGGAAAGAAATACCGCTTCGGAATCATCATGCCCCAGAAAACGGGCTTCTTCGCCGCCCTGGTCGAAGGCGCGGAGGCGGCCGCTTCCAAACTGTCGGAATACGGGGTCGAGGTCGAACTTGTCGACGCCTATCACGCGCAGGAGGACTTCGGCAGCGCCGGTCTGTACTGCCCCATCATCCAATCATTCATAGACCGGAAATTCGACGGTTTCATGACGAGCATCATCGATCCGCAGGTTATGAAATGCGTGAACAAGGCTGTCGAGAGCGGACTCAAGGCGACGACGTTCAGCACCGAGCCTTCAAGCTTCCGGGAAATAATTCTCACCCTCATGGACAACGCGGAAGGCCTCATGGGCGCGAGCCAAAACCTCGCGTCGGCCGCTGAGGAATCGGCCCGGGCGAATATCCAGATAGGCTTGTCGATTTCGGGAATCCGGGACGACATGGACGAGCAGCAAAGCAGCGTATCTGATACGGAAAACCGGCTGGAACAGCTGAACCGCACGATGGAAACGATGAAGGCCTCGCTCGATTCGTATACCGAGCTCGTGCGGAAAATGAGCGCGGAGTCCACCGGAGGCGCGGAAGAAATGGACGCGGCGGTAAGGGAAAGCGGAGAGCTGAGAACGGCGATCGCTTCGATCGAGCATGCGCTCGTCTCCTTCTCGGAAAAACTGGGCTCGGTGAAGGATTTCGCCGGAGTGATCGAAGGTTTGGCGGAAAGCACGAACGTGTTGGCGATTAACGCCTCGATACAGGCGGCCCGCGCGGGAACGGCGGGAAAATCGTTCGCGGTGGTCGCCGGGGAAATTCGCAGTCTTTCGGCGAATTCCCGAACCGCGGCGGAAAATATCCGCGCGACGGTGAATGACATAACCGGTTCTATGGATGAAATTCTTGAGGTAAGCACGGGAGGCAGCAAGCTGGTAGACCGAAATCTGGCGAAAACCAGGGGCGCCCAGCAAACCTTTTCTTCTATCACGCAGGGACTGCGGGGTTCGGCTGAAAGCATTCAGACTATCGGAGAATCCGCGTCCGAGGTTGCCGCTAACGGCAAAACGGTCAAAGAAAACCTTGACGCGATAGCCACGGCTACGGGAAGCACCGCCGAACGCATCCAGGAAATATCGATCGCCATCGCCCAGCTTGAACGGCAGGGAAGCAGTCTTTCGGAAACCGCCAACTCGCTTCTGGACATGGCGGCGAATCAGAAGGTAGCCTTCTCGCAGCTTTCGGTGAAAGACACGGAGAAGGCCCCCGGACGTAGCACTCGCTAGGCCTTCCTGACCGCTTCAAGGGCCGCTTTATAATCGGGTTCCTGCTTGATCTCGGGAACCTGTTCCGTGTACACGACCGTGTTGTTCGCGTCCAGAACCACGACGGCCCGGGACAGAAGGCCGGCAAGCGGGCCGGTGGTTATTTCCGCCCCCCAGTCTTTTCCGAACGAGCGGTTGCGGAGCTGAGAAAGCGAAATAATGTTCGAAAGGTTTTCCGCCTTGCAGAAGCGGGCCATCGCGAACGGAAGATCGTTCGAAACGGTCAGGAGAACCGCGTCTCCCATGGATGCGATCTCGGCGTCGAAGCGCCGCGCGCTCGCCGCGCATACGCCGGTATCGAGGCTGGGCACGATGTTCAGTATCTTCTTTTTCCCCGCGAACGAGGCGAGAGTCGCATCCGATAAATCTTCTTTGGTAAGCAGAAAATCCGGAGCCGCGGAGCCGACCGCAGGCAGATTTCCGATAGTCTCTATACGCGAACCCCCAAGGGTAATGTGAGCCATATATTTCCTCCATCACTAAATGTTACCCTAATATTACTTACAATTCCGGCGAAAAGCAAATTCTTGACCTCGAAAAAAAAACTTGAGTTTTTCGAGGTGCCCGATTATCTTTCCGGAAAAAGAGGCTCATGCTAGTATGAAGCCATGAATGTGCCGGAACTGATTCTCGAAGACGTCTCCATGATATGGGACGGCGCGCCCCACTGCGCGTTTACGGATCTTGCGCGCTACAAGGCGAAGTGGTACTGCGCCTTCCGCGAGGGCAAGGCCCATGCCTGGTGTCCCGGCAAAATACGGGTGCTCGCCTCGACCGACGGAGAGAAGTGGGAAACCGCCTTTGTGCTTTCCGCCCGCTCGACCGACTACCGCGACCCGAAGCTCGCTCCAGGCCCCGGCGGAAGCCTCGAACTCGTCGTCGGGGTTACCCGGTTGAAAGGGGGAAGGCCAGAGGGCCGGCATTCCGCCGCGCTGCGGACTTTTGACGGAGTAAGCTGGTCGACGCCTGCGCAGATCGGAGGCGAGGGAGACTGGATATGGCGGACTGAACGGAACGGCGGCGAAACGTGGGGAATCAGCTACCGGCTTCCGGGGAAGCGGCGATGGACGGTGCATCTGATGCGGAGCGCGGACGGCCGTGCGTGGAGCGATCATGTCAGGCTCAAGGTTCCAGGCCTCCCGAACGAGGCGACTGTCCGCTTCTGCGGAGAGGCGGCGATAGCCCTGGTGCGCCGGGAAGCGAAGGGCGGAGAAGCATGGATAGGAAAATCCGGCTCTCCGTTCTTGGAATGGGAGTGGACTGGTTGCGGAGAGCGGGTCGGCGGGCCGAACTTTCTTATCGCGCCGCCGGGAACGCTCTATGCGGAGCGGACGCCGGATGATGCGGTTCAACCGGAACCGGAAATGATCGCCGCGACGCGGCTGTGGAACGGCAGGACGCCCCGAACCTCGGTATGTCTGATGCGGGCCGGAAAACTTTTTTCCCTCCTGGACCTTCCTTCCGAGGGAGACTGCGGATATCCGGGAATGGTTCTGCACCGCGGGAAGCTGTGGGTCAGCTATTATTCGTCCCATGAAGGGCGGGCGAGAATATACCTCGCCCGCGTTAAAATCAGGAAAGCCCGAAGGCCGTAGAAATAAGATTGCGGGTATACGCGTCCTTGGGATTCGCGAACACCTCGGAAGAAAGCCCCTGCTCGACCACCCTGCCGGCCTTCATGATCATGAGCCGATGGCTGAGCGCGCGAAGCACCTTCAAATCATGGCTGATGAAAATGTACGAAAGCCCGTGCTTTCTCTGGATATCCCGGAGAAGGGCGATAACCTGGAACTGGACGGTCCTGTCGAGAGACGAGGTCGGCTCGTCGAGGACGATCACTTCGGGCTTGAGCACGAGGGCCCGCGCGATCGCGATCCTTTGGCGCTGGCCGCCTGAATACTCGTGGGGATAGCGGAAGCGGATTTCAGGATCGAGCCCGACCTCGCGGAGAGTCTCGCAGACGAGGGCGTCCCGCTCCGTGCGGTCCTTCATTCCGTGGGCTTCAAGTCCTTCCGCGATGATGTCGGCGACGGTCATGCGCGGATTAAGGCTCCCGAAGGGGTCCTGGAAGATGATCTGCATGCGGCGGCGCAGGAGCCGTAAGGGCGCGCCTTCAAGCTCGTCTATCCTGATGCCTCCGAGGCGGATCTCTCCGCTCGAGGCGGTAAGCTTGAGAAGAGCCTTTCCGAGCGTTGTTTTCCCCGAACCGGATTCGCCGGCGATGCCGAGAGTCTCTCCGGGATAGAGAACCGCGTCCACCCCGTCGACGGCCTTGATCCATTCGGCCGATCTCCGCAAGAAACCCTTTTGCACCGGAAACCACACTTTTATGCCCCGGCCCTCGAGCACCGGAACGCCCGAACTTTCGCCCGCAAGCGCAGCACCGCCGCCGACAGACTTCGCACCGTCGGTAGTTTGCGCGCCGGCGGGAGTTTGCGTGCCGTCGGTGGGAGGTGCCGCACCGTCGGGAGTTTCCGCAGCACCGTGAGATTGCGCGCCGTCGGCGAGATGTGCCGAGTTGCCGACAGATTGCGCGCCGTCGCCGACAGATTGCGCGCTGTCGCCGACGGCCGGCGAGCCCTCTATCCCGGCGGCTTCAGGGTCGGCGGAAAGGAGGCGCTTCGTGTACGGGTGTTCGGGCGAAGTGAAAACTTTTTCCACAGGGCCGGTTTCCACGATGAGACCGTCCTGCATGACGGCAACCCGGTCCGCGACCCGGCTGACGATCTCCAGATTGTGGGTGATAAACAACATTGCCATGCCGAGTTCCCGCTGGAGCTGGAGCAGAAGGTCCAGAATCTGAGCCTGAACGGTAACGTCCAGCGCGGTAGTCGGCTCGTCCGCGATGAGCAGGGCCGGCTCGTTCGCCAGGGCCATCGCGATCATGACGCGCTGCCGCTCGCCGCCGGAAAGCTGGTGCGGATAGGAGCGGAACTTTTTTTCCGGCTCGGCGAGGCCTACCCGATCGAGCCATTGCAGGGTTACCGGACGGGCCTGAGAGCGGGAAAGGCCGCGGTGCAGAAACAAGGTTTCGCCGATCTGCTGTTCGACCGTGTGCAGGGGATTCAGGGAGCTCATCGGCTCCTGAAACACCATGCCGATTTCTCTGCCTCTCAGGGAACGGAGCTCGTCCTCTCCGGCGGAAAGGATGTCCCTGCCCCGGAAAAGGATTTTTCCGCCCGGGTAGGAGGCCGATGCAGACGGAAGAAGACGCAGAATCGACTGGGCGGAGACCGTCTTGCCCGAACCGGATTCGCCTACGAGGGCAAGCGTCTCGTTCGCGCTGATCGAAAAATCCACTCCGTAAACCACCTCGCGAATCCGGTCGCGCGACTTGAACGCGATGCGGAGGGAGGACACTTCGAGAAGGGGTGCGGCCGCGTTTACCGCGATGCCGCCGTTTTGCATACTATCCGTCATACAGCCCTCCGGGGATCGAGCGCGTCCCGTACCGCTTCTCCGATGAACACGAGAAGGCTCAGGGTTCCGGCGAGCACGGCGAAGGCGGTGATGCCGAGCCAGGGAGCGTGCAGATTGTCCTTCCCCTGAGCCAGAAGTCCGCCGAGGGACGGAGAGCCGGGAGGAAGGCCGAAGCCGAGAAAGTCCAGGGAGGTGAGAGTCGTAATGGAGCCGCACAGGATGAACGGCAGAAAGGTGAGCGTCGCCACAAGGGCGTTCGGCAGAATATGGCGAAAGATGATCCGCGAATCCCGCAAACCCAGCGCGCGGGCGGCGAGCACGTACTCGTAGTTCCGGGTGCGCAGGAACTCCGCGCGCACCACGCCGACGAGGCCCATCCAGCCGAACAGCAGATTGATCAGCAGGAGCCACCAGAAATTGGGCTGCACGACGCTGGAAAGAATTATCAGAATGAAGAGGGTCGGCATGCCGGACCACACCTCCATGAAGCGCTGGCCGGCGAGATCGACCCAGCCGCCGTAGTAGCCCTGAAGGGCTCCCGCCGCGATGCCGACCAGGGAGGAAAGCAGGGTGAGGGTCAGGCCGAAGAGCACTGAAATGCGGAATCCGTAAATCACGACAGCGAGCACGTCCCTGCCCTGATCGTCTGTCCCGAGGGGATTCGTCCAGGTCGGGCCGGAAGGCGCTGGGCCGGGAAGGTCGTAGTTGATCGTGTTATAGCGGAAGCGCACCAGGGGCCACAGCATAAAGCCCTTTTCCCCGATGAGATCCGCGATGTACGGGTCGCGGTAATCGGTCTTGATGGGGAACTCCCCGCCGAACACCGTCTCCGGATAATCCCGGACGAGCGGGAAATACACACTCCCCTCGTACACCACCAACAGGGGAACCTCGTTCGCGAGGAAGTCGGCCCCGAGGCTGAGCAGGAAAAGCACGGAAAAAATCCACAGGGAAATCCAGCCGCGGCGGTTCGCGCGGAATCTCCTCCAACGCTCGCGGCCGGGACTGTTCGCCGCGCGGTCGCGCGCCTGCTCCAGCTCTGCCGCCTGGGCCCGCTCCTGCGCTTCAAGCTGTGCGCCGGCCGGGCTTTTCGGCGCGGCCGGGACGGTTGCGCCGTCTGTTTGAATTTCGCCGCTCATGCAGACCTCCGTTCAAAGTCGATGCGGGGATCGACGAGGGTATAGGTGATGTCGCTCACAAGAGAGAGAACGAGACCCATCAGGGTAAAGATATAGAGGGTGCCGAACATGACCGGATAGTCCCGCTGCATGGTCGCCTCGAAGCCGAGAAGTCCGAGGCCGTTGAGCGAGAAGATTACTTCGATCAGAACGGAACCGGTGAAAAACATGCTGATGAAGGTCGCAGGAAACCCCGCTATCACCAGAAGCATGGCGTTTCTGAACACATGGTCCCTGAGAATGGCACGCTCGCCTAAGCCCTTCGCCCGAGCCGTCGTAACATACTGCTTGTGTATTTCGTCCAGAAAAGAATTCTTGGTCAGCATGGTGAGCGTCGCGAAACCGCCGATCGTCATCACGAAAACGGGGAGGAAAATATGGCTCGCGTAGTCGAGGATCTTTCCGCCGAGGCTGAGAGTCGCGAAATCGGCGGACACGAGGCCGCGAAGGGGGAATATCTTCAAAAAGCTCCCGCCCGCGAACAGAACGATGAGGAGGACGGCGAACAAAAAGGTGGGAATCATGTTCCCCAGGATGACGGCGGTGCTCGTCCACACGTCAAAGCGGCTGCCGTGCCTCACCGCCTTGCGGATGCCGAGCGGAATCGAAACCAGATAAATGATGAGGGTGCTCCACAACCCGAGAGAGACCGAAACCGGCAGGCATCGGCCGATCAAGCCCAGAACGCTCTCACCCCGGAAAAGGCTGTCCCCGAAATCGAAGAGGGCGTACTGTTTGAGCATTTGAAAGTACCGGACCAGAATCGGCTTGTCGAAGCCGTACTGTACCTTGATCGCCTCGACTACCTCCGGATCGAGCCCGCGGCCGCCGCGATAGCCGGACCGCCCGTCCGCCGGGTTCGATCCGGCAGGAGACAGAGCGGAGCCGCCGGTTTCGCTCCGCCCCTGCCCGGTGAGCCGTTCGGTGGCTCCGCCGGGGCCGAGGCCGCTCATCGCCGCCAAAGCCTGGTCCACCGGACCGCCGGGCGCTATCTGCACAATGAAAAAATTCACCGTGATGATGGCCCAAAGGGTCGGAATAATAAGCAGCAGCCGTTTCAGTATGTACCGGGTCATTTCGACGCCCCCTTCGCGGGCTTCCCGCCCGCGTCCTTTCCTGTTGTCCCGCCGCGCAGGAGCCGGTCGCGCTCCGGATCGAACCACCAGGAATCCAGCCCCAGATCGTACCGCGGCGGAGTCGCCGGACGGTCGAAGCGGTCCCAGTACGCGACCCGGTACTGAGCCAGATGCCAGCGGGGAATCACGTAGAAGTTCCAGGTCAGCGCCCGGTCGAGGGCATGGCCCCAGGCAAGGAGCCCTTCCGCGTTTTCCTGATTCGCGACGATGCCGTCAACGAGGTAGTCGATCGCCGGATCCCTCACGCCGGCGAGGTTATAGGTGGAATCGATATAAGCCGATTTCCACGGAAGCTCCAGATCGGTGCTCGGATAATACAGGGCTCCGTAGCCCTGATCGATCAAATCGAAGTCCCGGTTGCGCATCCGGTTCGTATATTGGGTCGTGTCCACGATCCTGATGTCCATGAGTATTCCCATGCGCTCGAGGTTGCGCTTCAGGGGAGAGGCGATCCGTTCCATGGCCGGGCTGTACACCAGAAGCTCGAAGCGGAACTGCTCTCCCGTCGTCTGGTTGCGCATCTTCCCCTGCGCGTCTATCTCCCAGCCGGCTTCGCGAAAAAGGCGGAGGGCCTCCCGCATCTGGGGCCGAATATTCCCCGTGCCCGCCGTTTCCGGGGGCCGGTATTCTTCCGTAAACACGCGGGGATCCAGAGACTCGCGGATCGGCTCCAGAATCGCGAGCTCGGCGGGAGTCGGAAGCCCGCGGGCTTCGTACGGCGTATTGGTGAAGTAGCTGCGGCTCCGCACATACTGGCCGTAGAAAAAGTTCTTGTTCATCCACTCGAAGTCCATCGCGCAGCCGACCGCCTCGCGCACCCGCCGGTCGCTGAAAATCGCCCGCTCCGTGTTGAAGGTGAACGCAGACATGCCCTGGGGGCGCAGGTCGGGAATCGTTTCCCGCTTGATCAGGCCGCGCTCGAACTGCTTGCCCGTATAGAGAGTCGCCCAGTTCTTCGCGATGTTTTCCAGATAGAAATCATACTCGCCGGCCTTGAAAGCCTCGAAGGCGACCGTATCGTCGCGGTAGTACTCGAACCGTATATAATCGAAATTATTCAAGCCGCGGTTGACCGGGAGATCCGCCGCCCAGTACTCCTTCACCCGCTCGTACACCAGGTACTGGCCGATCTTGTAATCGGACACCGTGTACGGTCCTGAGCCCATGGGAACCTCGGTCAACGGGTCCGCGAGGTTGCGGGAAGACCACCAGTGCTTCGGAAGCATCTTCAATCCCGCGAGCGAAAGCGCCATGCTCCGGTCCGGAACCGGCAGCTCGAAGCGCACCCTCCGGTCGTCGAGCACGACGGCCTTCACGTCCTTATAATACATCCTGAACTGGGGAACGCCCTCCGCCATGAACTTTTCGAAGGAAAAAGCGGCGTCCCGGGCGGTCAGAGCGACGCCGTCGCGCGAGCGGACGCGCGGATCTATATGGAAGATAATCCAGGAAAAATCGCGCGGATATTCGACCTTCTCGGCAACCAGCGGATAATACACGTCCGCCTCGTCGAGGGAACCGGCCATCAGGGTGTCGTAAAAAAGATCCCCGGCTCCAGCGCCAGAAACGCCCCGGCTCGCGTACCGGTTGAAATTGTCCCAGGTGCCCGTCGTTCCCCTGCGCAGGGTTCCGCCCTTGGGAGCGCCGGGATTCGCGTAATCGAAATGCTCGAAACCGTCGGCGTACTTCGGAACCCCCTGAACTGCGACTGAACGCGCGACCGTTACGTCCGAGCCCCACAACAACGCGGAACCCAGAAACACAGCCGCGGCGGCGGTGAGTCTTTTCATTGCCCCTCCCAACGAATCTTTTGTATGTCAAGGAATTGTAGCAAAGAAGAGGCAGAACGCGCAACGATAAACGAACGTCCTCGCGCGGAGCCCCCGCGTTCGAAAGAAAAAACAGGGTCGTTTTCTTTTTTTCAATGTTAGACTTGACATACATTTAAACCTGATATATATTCAATTCAAGAGAGTTGAAAACAGACATGCTGTTACCCCCAATTACAGCATATCGTCCTTATCCGTAGCCATGGGTAACCGTTTTAACCCCCGCTGTCGTCGTCGATGGAGCGGGGGTTTTTTATTGCACGGAGCTACCCCTTGCCGAGAGCGGCCAACACATCCTTCACCCGGTACGTCTGCGAAGGATAGAGGTCCGCGGGCACGTTTTCGCTTCCCGCCGCGACCTTCACCTGATGCCGGGCGCAGCCTGAGCTGTCCCCCTGGCAATACTGCTTTTTCATCATGCCCGCGGTAGCCGGTTTATCGGCCATCTTGTCGTTGAAAAACGGGCACTTGGGCAAACACTCTCAATCCGCCATACACGCCTCCTCATTTTTGTACGTTGAGATATTGCTCTCATAAAGAGAAGTATAGGCCTTCGCCGAAAACATGCGAGCTTTTTTTTCAGGGCAGATGATTGCAATAACGCAATTCATACATTGCACATTTGCTAGACCATCATGCTGAAAACAATTCCGCAGCATAAAAACACTCGATGCCACCCGTACATACGGCACATTCGGCGACTGTTACAGATGGCACGGAAATTGCATCAAATAAGGTAGATTAACTTGAAGGAGGCATGATATGCCGGGAAGAAATGGAACAGGACCCCAGGGACAGGGGCCGATGACGGGACGGGGCGCGGGATTCTGCGCAGGAAAAGGCACGGGGTCCGGCAGGCAGTTCGAATACGGATGCGGAGCTGGATTCGGCAACGGATTCGGAGAGGGCTGCGGGGCGGGCTTCGGCAACGGCGCGTTTTTTCCCGCGACGCCGGCTGACGAAAAAAGCGTTCTTGCTGCGCGCAAGGAATTTCTCCAAAGAGAACTCGGCGCTCTCGACGCACGACTCTCGGAACTGGACACAACGCCGGACAGCGAATAAACTGCAGCAAACCTGAAAATAAGAAACGGATACTCGGTCGGAGACTGGGTAGTCGCCTCTCGGGGCGGGCAAGCGAATACACTGACTGGAAAGGACGCCGCCGTATGATCGAACGAACGCCGCAGGACGAAGAACGACAAAAAGCGCAACCGGCAGAAACCGGCGAGAGCGCGGTAGTCAAGGCAGAGCCGAAGGAAGAGCAGCCCAACAATCCGCTCCACGGCATAACGCTGGAAAAAATAGTCACCAGGCTGGTCGACGAACTGGGCTGGATCGAAATGAATCGGAGAATCAAAATAAATTGTTTTTATAGCCATCCCAGCGTCAAATCGAGCTTGAAGTTTTTGCGCCAGACCGAATGGGCGCGAACGCAGGTGGAAAACCTCTACCTGGAAGTAATGTACAGCAAGCGGATGAAGGAAAAAAACGCCCCGGACAAGCCGGGGCGCTGAGAATCACGCGAACTCGACGCTGAGCGTATGCGATCCCGGAGAAAGGGGGAGCGCGATTACGTTGCCTTCGAGAGCCCGGCCGTCGAACGAGACGGAGAGAGGCGAATCCTTCGCGCGACGGAAACCGGCCGGCTTCGAGTAGCGGATATCGAGCACGGCATCTCCCATCGTCAATTTCAATTCAGCCCTATTTTCATCTGCCCGCAGAACGGGGTCCATGACCAAGCCCTTGCCGGAAAGCTCGATGCCGTAGGCCTTGAGCAGGGCCAGAATGAACCAGGTCGAGGTACCGCTCAGCAGGGGACCGATGTTTTCGCCGGTCTCGCTGTTGTTGTACTGGGTGCAAAACCGCGGATTTCCCGCCAGCACGAAGGGATCGGCCATGGAGCGGCCGGGATAGACGAGGTCGATCATGGTCCAGGCTTCCTCGGCCAGATTCCGCGCGAGCTCCGCGTCGGACACGCTTTTAGCCGCGTCCAGCATCGCGGAAACGGCCATCATGCTTGCGTGCTTGAACACCGCCCCGTTTTCGCGGTCGCCGGGGAAATACTCGGCGCTCGCCGCGTCCGGCACGACCCGGCTCAGATCGTTCGGAGAAACGAGCTTGAGTCCGTGCGGGGTTTTCAGTTTTGTGCGGACAACCTCGAGCATCGAGGCGATCTGTTTTTCGTCGGCAACACCTGAAAGAATGGACCAGGAAAAGCTGTTGAGGAAGAAGGTTCCGCCGCTGCCGTCGGTGTCGAGCCCGTCTCCGTCCGCTCCTGCGTACGCGAAGCCCGGATACTGGTTAAAGAGAAGGCGCGCGTAGGCGTTTCCCTTCCAGGCGTGGGCGCGGACGGCTTCAGCGAGCGAGCCGGCCGTGCGGGAAAGCTGTGCGGAGGCCGCCGAGTCTCCCTTCAGATCGGCAAGGGATTTGAGCTCCCGGGCGGCGATTATCGCGAGGAAGGCGTTCATGACGCTTTCGGTGCAGTCCGAACTGTAGCGTCCTTTTTCAGCGTAGATCTTTTGTTTTTCCGGGCCGGAATCGTAGTTGCGGTCCAGGCGGAGGCAATCGTTCCAGTCGGCGCGGTCCAGGAGCGGAAGGCCGTGGCGTCCGACCGAGATTTCCGCGGAGTAGCGGACGGCGGCGAGAAGGGTTTCGAATACGGAGCGCTTCTTTCCGCCCGATCCGGCCATCTCGACCTGCTCGTCGAGGAAGGCGGCGTCTCCTGTCAAATGCACGTAGCGCCCGACCGCCTGGTGAAGCCACAGCGCGTCGTCGGACCACTTGCCCGCCTCCTTTCCTTCCCAGAAAAAGTTATGGTTCGCGAAGCCGAACTCGTGCACCTGGGAGATCCATTCGACCAACAGCTGCTTCGCGAAGGAGCTTTTCCCCTGCGCGTGGAAATAGTACATCGACGCGAAGAGATCCTGGATCTCCCTGAAGCCGATCTCCCGGTAGCCTTTCTGGGTTTGGCCGAAGGAGCGGGAAACGAAGGTTTGGTAGAGCACCTGAAAGGGAAGGTTGCGGCTGCAGTACGCGGAAAAATCCTTCCGCCCCGTCTCGAGCCGGAAGAACGAGGCATACTGCCTGAAGAAATCGAGAGCCGCCTGCAGGGAAGCCCTCACGGAGTCGGGTTCGCGATAGCGGTTCAGCAGCGCGTCCACTTCCTTGGCAAGCGATTCGTTTGAAAAATCGGGATTCGTCTTTTTGGAGACGAGACCGGTGAAGTTATCTACGACGATCGTCTCCCCGGGTTCAAGGACGAACTCGGCGGCGAGGGCGAAAAATCCCGGACCCTTGCGGTACAGTTCGTTCGGCAGAGACGCAAGGCCGTCGGGAGACTCGAGCGTCCCCCTTCCGACGAAGTCGTTGTAGTTAAGGCAGTATTCGTCGGGAAAGGCGTTTCCCTTCGGCGTGCGTACGACCATGCTGTGAAAGCGGAGGTCGTCCCGATCCTGCGCGGGGAAGTAGCGGGGGCTCGCCGCGCGGACCGTGCCGTCGTCGTTGAGGAGAAGGCCGCCTTCCATGATGATGTTGCTGTACAGCACGTCTTCCTGAAGCGCCGGCGGCTTGGTCGGTCCGAACATTCCGGTGTACACGAGGCGGAGCTTACGTGTTTTCGAACTCATGTTCGCGATGCCGATCCGCTGGATCTCGACCGCGAGCGGAAGGCCAGCTTCCTGCATGGGCAAAAAGATGGTTCTCCCGATGGTGAGGCCGCAGGAGGTTTCGTAGGAAATGCGGGTATGGTTTTGCCCGTGCACGCAGGAGCCCCGGACTACGTCGGGAGAATCGGGGTCGGCCGAGTAGAAAATCTGCGAGCCGTTTTCAGCGAGGTAAAACTGGCGGTTGCAGGGAAAGCCGTTCTCCTCCTGCCGCATGTCCCAGCGGGTCGCGAGAACCTGGGACGCGGCGTGGGAGCGGAAGCTTCCCCTGCCGAGCCGGTCCACCACGCTTTTCGGCGTGGTCTGCAGAGGATTCGCGAAGCCCATCCGGTTTCCGAGGAGGAGGTTGACGAAGAAGTGCGGCCCCGGGGACGGGGTTTTCAGATCGATGACGTGCTCGCCCTCCGTGTTGATCGATCCTGCCCATCCGGGCACCGCGGAAAGAACCGCGAGCATTTCGGCCTTCGCCGCTTCGGGTATCGGAGAGGAGGAGACCGACGACCCGTTCGAGCGAAAGGCGGAAAGGCCGCTTTCTCCGTCGAAACAGAAGAGGCAGGAGGAGCCTTCTTCTTTCAACTGTCTGAAATACGCGCCGAACGCTTCCTTTTTCGCCAGTTCCTTCAAAACCGGAGCCTTGAAGGGAAGCCCGCAAACGCCGACGGCTGAATCGCAGCGGCTGCTCAGGAAGAGCGCGTCGGACGCGCCTTTAAAATGCGAAGAAAACAGCCCGCTTAAAAAGCTTTCAGGCTGTTTCTTTCCGGTTCTTGCCGAAATGTACTGACTCATGACTCAATCCTTATCTTATGTATTCTACGCGATCCGGGAAGAAGCAGCGCCCCTTCCCGGAATTAAACCAAATAAGTCTACGCCGTATGCGGGCGACGCCTTATTTCGGCGTGAATTTCACGTAGTCGTAATACGCGTACAGGGGGCTGGAGTACCTGAAGGGTCCGAGCCAGCTGTCGACGCCGGTTCCCGGCCACAGGTTCACCATGATCTGCATGGGGTGGCTCGGCATGGCGGCTCCCTTGGGTGCGTTCATGCCGTTATTGTTTACGCCCCATTTCCACTTGCCGTCGACATACCAGTTGATGTAGCCGTTGCCGTATTCGATGGCGTATTTGTGGAAGCCGTAGGCCGAGTCGAAGCCGAGGTCAACGATCTTCTCATGGCCGCCGACTCCGTTGACGTAATAGTTGAACTGGACCTTCGTCGTGTCCTTACCGAGGATTTCCACGTCGATTTCGTCCCAGGGGCTTCCGGTGTAGAGAAAGAACGAGGTGACGGTTCCCGAGGCTTTGGCAGCCTTCATGTTGACTTCGAAGGTTCCGTAGGAAAAGGTGTTGTTCGTGCGGTATTCTCCGCTCGAATAGGGCTTGCCGGAGCTCGCGACGTTGTCGAGCTTGAGCACGAGCTGTCCGTTCTGGAAATAACCATGATCGGCCTTGAAGCCGCAGTTGAACATGCCGCCGTTCGACCAGGTCGCCTTGTTCCAGACGCCGGTATTAAAGCTGTTCATAGGCTCCCACAGAGACCAGTTCTGAACCGCCCGTTCTACGGAATTAGGTTCTGTTTCCTCAACCGCGTCCACATTCATCCCGCACGACAAAAAAAGAGTCCCCGCGATAAGAGACGTCAACAGCAGAATCGTGAATTTCTTGTTCATGATTCATCCTCCTCTACAGTCATGCTACAACCTCGGGGAGAATGCAAAAGATACCGGCGGTCGTCATTTCTCCAGTACTAAAAGTACTGCTTTTTTGCCGATCGCGCCGGGAGCCTGGCTACGAGGGGTCTTCTATCGACAATAAACGGTTCACGAGGGAAAGAACGTAGGCGCTGAAGCCGTAGCGGCCTCCCTGCTCGTCTTTGAGAAGCCGCAGGAGCTCTCCCTTGCCGGTGATTCCCAGCTTGTTGTAGACCTGGGTCAGGTGCCCCTTGACCGTGCTTTCCGCGATGAACAGTTTCTCCGCGATGTCCTTGATCCGGTAGCCCTGCAGCTGCAGCTCGATTATTTCCTTCTCGCGCTTCGTAATGTTGCGGTTCGCGAAGAAATCGCTGTCCGGAAGGAGGCCGTCTCCCAGGAAGGTCAGCGGATCGAGGGCGTTCCACCGGATGCTCCGCAGATTTCCCTTGCGGTCCACGATGCCGGATATCCGCGCAACCGGAATGTAGCGCTTATGTTCCGGACAGATGAGCCTCAGCCCCGGATAGTCGAGTATCCGCTCTCGATCGAGCCGGTGAACGAGCTCGTCGACGGCGGACGCGTCGTCGGCCTCAAGGAATTTCTTCAGAGAGGTCAAGCCTCCCGCCTCTTGCAGGCAGAGGCCTTTAAGCGCGCTCGGGTTCGCGTAGGTGATCCTGAGAAGCGTGTCCGTCTCTAAAATCATGACAGGTACGGCGGCGGCGATATCGCGGTAGCGTTCCTCGCTTTCGCGCAAAGCCAGGTCCGCGGAATCCCGCTCCCTTCGGAGAGAAAGCGATTCGAGGGCCTGAGAAATCTGGTCCCGCAGGGACTCGAACACCACCGGGTCGACTCCCGATCCTTCCAGAATAATGTAGCCGTACGACTCCCTGTTTCCGAGCAGCGGCATCCGGACGGAATCCCGTCCTCCCCCGGCGTCGAAACAGGGAAACAGTTCCGCGTCGTCGTAGAAGCCGCCCTCCTCGTCCTGCGTTTTCAGAGCCTTTGCTCCGTTCCGGTGGAGGGCCAGGACGACTCGGGTAAAACCCATCAGGGGAACGATCGCGGCGAGGGTTTCGCGCAGAGCCGCTTCGTCGGCGACGGAGCCGAGCTTGAAAGACAGATCGCGGAAGAGGTACTGCGTGTCGCGGAGGAAGGAAAGCTCACGGGCGTGATGCTCGCCCGACTTCTGGGTAAGCAGGGCGAAAGCGCTCGCGAACAGGTCCTCCAGGTAGCGCAGAGTACGCATATCGGAAGGAGAATCCGAAAGGCTTCTGCGCACGAGGGACAGCAGCACATGCCAGCGGTTCGAGAAATCGCTCCAGCCGCCGGTCGAATCCAGAAGACCCGAGAACACCTGAAGGAACAGCGGACGCTCGACGAACTTTCGCAAGTCGAGGGAAGCCGAGTTGCACAGCGAGGTGTAGGCGTCCAGAGCCTGGCTTTGCGCCGAGCCGGTCAGCTGCAGCTCGCGCGTCAGCCACTCGGACACGGCGGCTCTTTCCGCACGGCCGGCGGCAGGAGAGAGGTCTTCCCCGGCAGGACGCCGCGTACGGATTAGAGGAACCGGTGAGCAGCCGCAAGACTCGCGGAAGACCGGCGCGCACCGCAGGCGATTTTCCGCCGGCGCCTCGAAGGATGGATCGGCTATCTTCATGAGCAGAATGCGGCCCGCATTGAAAGCCTGTTCGTACAACGGCTGATGCACAGTCGTCAACAGCGGCGTGAGAAAGCCGGCTTCCGGTATATCGTCGAAGCCCGTTATCGCGTAGTCGCGGGGACAAAGGAGCCCCCTCCTGCTCATCGCTTCTATGAAACCGAGGGCCATGTCGTCGTTGGCGCAGGAAAGGATGTCGAAGGGCAGCGGACCCGAAACGTCCAGCCGGGAGGCGATTGCCTGGCCGCAACGGTAGCTCAGATCGCCCCGATATACGATTCTCCGGCTCTCCGGAATTCCGTGCCGGTCGAGGGCCGCCTTCCATGAATCGAAACGCATCGCGGCGTCCTGGCTCTGGTCCGGGCCGGAGAGAAAGGCGAAACGCTCGAAGCCGTGGACTGTCGCCGCATGATCGACGAGGGCGGCCATGCCGAGCGAGTTGTCGGTTTCTACCGACGGAAACCCGGAAAGGCTCATCCCGATGGTAACGAGGGGAATGTTTCCGAAAGATTCGAGGAACTCGCGGTTTTTCAGCGGTTCGAGAAAGCTGCCGATGGAGCCTGCGGTGACAACCAGGCCCTGGGGAGCGCTTTCATGCAGGGAGCCCCGGGCGAGGCTGTATATTTCGTTGAAGGAGTCCTCGTTCCCGTACGGTGACCCCAGGGACCTGCCGACATAGGTTTTCAGCGAAACCCCGGCGTCCTCCGCGAAATCGGAAAGCCCCTTGCGTATGAGGGACTGATAGCGGCCTTCTATTTGGTTGATTAATACGCCTATTACAGGACGGCGGGATTCAGAGTGTTTCATGGGCTCCATCGGAAATTGCAAAATATGATAGACAGTATGCCCCTCACAAACCGTATTTGTCCAGAATTTCCTTGTAAAGTCCGTTCGACCTGATGGCGGCAAGACCGTCCAAGAAAGCTCAGCGGAAAATCAGGGCGAGCCCCAGCATGGCGAGCACCGCGCCTCCGGCCTGGGAGGCGGTGACCTTACGCTTCAGGATGAAAGCGGTAGGAGGCAGCAGAAACACCGGGGACAGAGAACTTAGCGTCGAGACGATGCCCGCTCCGGCGTGTTGTATCGCGAACAACAGGAGGCCGACCCCGATGAAAGGGCCGAATACGGCGCCCAGGCTGATGATTCCCAGGGCCTTTCGATCGAGAATAGCCGCGCGGACGTCGCAAAGCTTGCGGGAGAACGCCGCCACCAGGAAAAAACCGGCGAAAGCGCTGCCGATGCGGATCTGGGTGGCCGCTACCGAATCGACGCCCGCGGCGCCCGCTTTGGTGAGCAGGGTGCCGGCTGCCATGGAGACGGCGGACAGCACGCCGAACGCCACGCCTTTGACATAAAAACGCCGCTCGGCCGAAGACTCGTTCTGAGGAGCGTTTCTTTCACGGCCTCCCGCTATCGTAACCGAAATGCCGGAAACGCAGAGGGCCATGCCCGCCAGGGACCAGGGGCCGAGTCGCTCTCCGTATAGTAAAAAGGCTGCGGCGGCGGTCAGGGGAACCGACAAGGACATGAGGAGCATGGCGGTTGCCGAACCGATATACACGTACGCATTTAATAGAAAATAATCGCCTATCACGAAGCCGACGAAGCCCGAAGCGCCCAGAAAAAGCCATGACGAGGCGGCGACGCCCTGAGGAAGGAAATGGCCGGTAAGAGCGAAGGAGACGAGGGCGAGATAGAGGGTGCCGAAGGCAACCTTCAGAGTGTTCACCGGCAGAACGCCGACCCGGGAAACGGCGTTCTCCATAAAAAGGGCGGCGAGAGTCCACGACAGAGCCGTGCCGAGCGCGGCGATTTCTCCGATATACGTCATACCGAAATATATCTTTTTTCCCGCGCCGTGTCTCCCGGAAATTTGGCATTCTTCTATCCGTTGAGCATCGCTATTCGCGTAAAAATACGTTATTCTCGGAGGTATGAACGTGCGCCTGATAAACCCCTTTCTCTCCTCGACAATCACGGTTTTCGAACAAATGTTCCAGGTTCAGCCGATGCCCGGAGAGGTGCATCTGGACGAGCGGGCGCACACGCACCGCTGGGATATTTCCGCGGTCATGGTGCTCACGGGGAACGCAATCGGCGTGGTCGCGATTCGCTTGACGCGGGTGCTCACCGACAAGCTCCTGACGCGATCCTGAGTCACCTGGGTTACTCAGGAAGAACGGGAAAACCTGATCAACAGACTGGTAGGGGAACTCGTCAACGTAATAGCGGCTCAGGCCTCGAACAAGCTCGAAGAATACCGCATAGAGATATCCGTGCCCATCGTCGTGCAGGGGCAAAACCACAAGTAGCCTGGCCGGACAAGCAGCCCATCATCGCCATTCCCTTCGCAACGCCGTTCGGCCCGTTCACCGTCAACGTCAGCCTGTTCGAGCTTCCGAAAGCCTACCGCCAGAGATGACCCGCGGCCGGAATGCCGGAAAATACTGACTGAAAGTACCACAGATCATGCTTGTTAATGCAGGCGCCGATTCCGAGCCGCGTCTATACTGGCGGAGAGAGGTGCGGAACATGAAACGAACATCGTCTGCGTTGCTTTTTTTTCTGGCCGCTTTCCTTGCGAAGGCCTTCTCCTCGCCGGTCGCAGTCCTCCATAACTGGGAAGACAGGCTCGCCCTGGACAACAGAGAAGCCGTACGGTTCTCTTCCGGCGATTCTCCCGAATACGCGGCGCCCGGCTTCGACGACTCGCTCTGGCCGCTGCTTTCCCTTCCGCTCTCCCCCGGAGACTTGAAGCGCCTTGAAAGAAGCGAAGGCGCGGTGTACTGGTACCGCGTCCGAATCAGGCTTCCGGAAGGCTATCCGCAAAAGGCCCTCGGCATACAGCTCGGGAAGATCGCCGACGTCGATGAAACCCGCTGGAACGGAACGCTTATCGGCACGTCCGGGTCTATCGACGACCCGAGTTCGCACGCGAGCAACCGGCTCAGACAATACGAGATCCCCGCGCACGCCCTGCGCCCGGGAGAGGAAAACGTGCTCGCGGTCAGAGTTCGAAACACTTGGCGAGCCGACGAGCTGCCCGGGCGCGGAAACTATTTCATCGGGGACTACGACGCGATGCGGTCCGCCTTTTTCCGTAGAGGAATGAGGGAGCTCGCCTTCCCGGTAGTGTATTTCGTTTTCTTCGCGTATTTTCTCCTGCTTTACTCCAAGCGGACCAGGCAGAAGGAAAATCTCCTGTACAGCCTCTTTTCGATCGCCTTCGCGCTTTACTCGGCATGCCGGACCGACATCAAATACGAGTTCATCTCGAATTTCAGGTTATTGCAGAAGCTTGAATTCGGCAGCATGTACGCGGCCATACCGCTGTTAATGGCCTTTGTTCTATCTTTTTTCCGGGAAAAACAGACGCGTTTCCATTACGGATACTACGTTTTTTCGGCGGTCT
The DNA here is from genome assembly GCF_021021555.1 of Teretinema zuelzerae. Classification (NCBI taxonomy): domain Bacteria; kingdom Pseudomonadati; phylum Spirochaetota; class Spirochaetia; order Treponematales; family Treponemataceae; genus Teretinema; species Teretinema zuelzerae. The sequence goes on from NZ_JAINWA010000001.1 coordinate 1,060,171, forward strand.
GCCTTGCGGCCCTGGCCGCGATGCGAAACCATCTGCACTGGTACAACCTGAACGTCTATTTCATTCAATACACCTGGATTTTTCCGTTCTTCGAACTCTTCCGCACCCTCGTCAAAAACTACCGCAAATCCGCCGACGCGCGCATCATGTTCTCAACCTTCGCCTTCGTATGCGCGGCGATCGCCCACGACATCCTGCTTTCGCGGGGAATACGGATGGTTCTGTTCATCGGATTCTGGCTCACTCCCTTCGCGATGTTCGCCTATGTCAGCGGCATCGCGACGATTCTTTCGGTTCGCTTCGCGAAATCAATGAACCAGATAGAAGAACTGAACGCGACGCTCGAGCGCAAGGTGGAAGAGCGAACCGCGGCCCTGGACAAGTCTCTGCAGGAAATAAGCCTCCGCGACGAAAAAATCCAGAGAGAACTCGTGATGGCCGGATCTGTCCAGCAAGCCCTGCTCCCGGAGCGCATTCCCGACTGGCCGGTGCGGATCGCTGTGCGGTACAAGCCTCTGCGCGAAGTAAGCGGAGATTTTTACCACTTCGCCAAAACGCTCGACGGCGGCTATCTGATGTACATCGGAGACGTATCCGGCCACGGCATGCCTGCGGCGCTCTACGCCATACTGGCGGTTAAGGCGTACTCCGAGGCCGCCCGCAGCGAAACCTCGCCGGCCGCCATCCTCTCCCGCGTCAACGACGATCTGTGCCGCCTCGACACGACGCATTACCTGACGTCTTTCATGGTAAAATACGACGGAGAAGGCCGTCTTCATTTCAGCAACGCCGGCCATCCGCGGGCGATTTTGCTCAGCAGAAGAAAGAAAAAGATCACGATGCTCGACACGGCCGGAACCGTCATCGGCATCCGGGACGACGCGCGCGATATGCTTCAGGACGCGGAGATTCCCTTCGAACAGGGAGACCGCATCCTTCTCTATACGGACTGCCTGGTCGAACGCGCCAACGCGGAGGGTGAGCAGTTCGGCGAAACGAGGCTGGTCGATACGTTGAAAAAATTCTTTTTCGAAGATCTCGACGCCCTTATCGATAAAACGCTGGAAACTTTTTTCGCGTTTGCAGGGGGCGCGGAAAATAAGGACGATCTGACGATAGCCGCTATGGAAATAGAGTGATGCACGAAAATCGATGAAGGAGAAAGACATGGACAAAACGGAACACAAGGCGACGATGAAGGAAGAAAGAATCCGCTCGGGCGACGGAACGGAATTATATTGTTCTCAATGGATCCCGGCCGCTGATACGCCGGTGAAAGGCTGCGCGCTCGTGCTTCACGGCATGGCGGACCACGCGGCGAGGTTCTCGAGTCTCGCCGCCGCGCTCTCGGAAGCGGGATACGCGGTCTATGCCTACGACCAGCGGGGACACGGAAGGACAGCCGGTTCGGACGAGGCAATCGGAATCATCGCCGATTCGGACGGCATGGACCTCCTCGTCGAAGATGCCCGTCTGATGATCTCGAAGCTGCGCGAGGACTTCGGCGCAGTTCCGGTCTTTCTTATCGCCCACAGCATGGGCTCGTTCGTAGCCCAGGGCTTCGCGCAGAGATACGGAGATTCCATCTCCGGCATGGTGCTCTCGGGAAGCAACGGCTCGATCGGCGTCATGGCCGACCTCGCGAAGCTCGTCGCAAAAAGCGAGATCAAAAAGCACGGCAGAAACCGGCGGAGCGAAAAGCTCAATACGCTTTCCTTCGGTTCATTCAATAACAGCTTCCGGCCGAACCGCACCGCCTTCGACTGGCTGTCGAGCGTGGACGCCGAGGTGGACAAGTACGTCGGGGATCCCTGGTGCGGAGGAGTCTTCACCGCCGGATTCTTCTACGATCTTGCCGATTTTCTCAAGCGCATCCACCAGAAGCGCAACCTCGAAAAAGTTCCGGCGAACCTCCCGATCGCCCTGTTCTCGGGCGACGTCGATCCCGTCGGCGGCCGCAAAGGCGCGGGAAAACTCTACAGGGAATACAAGAAAAGAGGAGTCGCAGACCTCTCGCTCAAGCTCTATCCGAATGCACGCCACGAAATTCTCAATGAACAGAATCGCGAGGAAGTCGAACAGGATATTCTGGGCTGGATCTCCGCGCGCTCGGGTTCTGCAAGGCGAAGCGGACAATGAAACGCGTGTTGAACATCCTTCGCCGCGCATCCGCTACCGCGGCCGCGGTCCTTCTGCTCGCCGCGGGAGTCTTTTATCTATCGACCTATCATCCCCGCGATATCGAAGAACAAAAGATCGTGTCGACGGGAGAAGAGCCTGTCCTGAAACAGGGGCAGAAGATAAAAATTTTGTGCTGGAACGTGCAGTTCATGGCGGGAAAGAACTACGTCTTTTTCTTCGACGAATGGGACGGATCCGGGCCGGACGAAAGGCCGTCGAAGCAGGACATAGCCGTTACCTTCGGCGAAGCTGCGCGGATCATCGCTGAAGAAAACCCGGACATCGTTCTTTTACAGGAGCTGGATTCGGGCGCGAAACGCACGGACGGCGATGATCAGCTTGAACGCCTCATGAAGCTGCTTCCGAAAGAGTATTCGGCCAGAACCGCTGCCTGGTACTGGAAGGCGTCTTTCGTTCCGCATCCGAAAATCATGGGAAGCGTCGGGATGAAGCTCGCGGTGATCTCCAAATACCGGATGACCCGCTCGGTCAGGCGCCAGCTCCCCCTGATGCCCAATAATCCGGTCATGAGGAATCTCCAGTTCAAACGGGCGGTTTTGGAAGCGGTGTTCCCGGTCGAAGGCGGCGCGCCTTTTTCCGCGTTCAGCGTGCATATGGACGCCTTCGCCCAGGGAACCGATACGATGCAACGGCAGGCGGAAAAGGTTTCCTCCATGCTCGCAGAGAAGGAAGAGACGGGAGGTTCGTGGGTAATCGGGGGAGATTTTAACCTGCTGCCGCCCGGCGAGGCGTATTCTCGTCTGCCGGAAAACGAAAAACCGTATTTCCAGACCGAGTCCGAGATCAAACGGCTGTACGAAGAATTCGCAGGATTCCCGCCGCTCGAGGCCGTCGACGGACAGGAAGCGGAAAGATGCTTCACGCATTGGCCGAATTACGGTTCAAAGCCGGACCGGACGCTCGACTATTATTTTACCGGCAAGAACATCACCGTCAGCGACTACCGCGTCCGTTCCCGGGGAACGCTCGCGATATCGGATCATCTGCCGATTATCATCGAGTGCTCTCTGCCGTGAGATAGACGCCTTGCCCTTAGAACTGGCCGGTCGAAAGAAGCACGAGGGTGCAGGCTTCCACGTAGCGGATGCCCGCGTTTTGAAAGCGCCGGGCGAACTCGGAATTTTCTGTTCCCGGGTTCGCGATGACGCGGCTGGGCGAAAGCGCGATGATCGAATCGATCAGGGGCTCCAGGTGCCGAGGAGAGACGTAGAGAGTAACGGTGTCGATAGGGCCCGAAACCTGCGCCAGATCGCGGTGCACCGGCATGCCGTCTATTTCGTCGATCCCCGGATTGAACAGGAGAGCCTCGTGGCCTGCGGCGATAAGCCGATTCATCGCCATATTCGAATACCGTTCGGGATTCCGGCTCGCGCCGATTATCAACACCCTCATAGCTTAACCTCCTTTCTACTTTAATCTTAATCTTAATCTCATTCTCGATTATACACCGGAATGATTAAAGAAATGATGATACACTCGTGGGAGCGAATCAAAAATCAAGGAGTACATAACCGATGAAATTAAGACATTTCCTGTTGGCGGCTGCGGCCGGAGCGGGGCTTTTTGCGGCGGGATGCGGATCGACCGCGGGTACCGTCCAGAAAAGCGCGACAGAGAGCATCGAAGCGGCGGCGAAGCGCGGAACTCTTCCGAACGGGATGGAGTATGTGATTCTCCGCAACTCGAATCCGCCGGGAAAGCTCGAACTCCGCCTCTCGGTGCGGACGGGAAGTTTGCAGGATCGGGAGGGACTGGAGGGCACCGCCCACTTTCTGGAACACCTTCAGTTTTTAGGAACATCGCGCTACAAAGCCGGAGACATAGTGCATTTCGCCGAATCGATCGGCATGGCGTTCGGACCTGAAGTGAACGCTTATACGAGCTACGGCGAAACCCAGTACAAGCTGAGCCTGCCGGCGGACGATCCGGCGGCGATAGAGAAGGGAATCGACATATTGGAAGACTGGGCGCAGGGCCCCGTCGTCGATCAGGCGCAGATGGACCGCGAGCGGAACGTCGTGCATGAAGAAATCAGACTCAGCAGGGAGTCCATGCAGGGCCGTCTCCAGGACGCGCTCATGGAAGAGCTGACCAGGGGATCGCCATACGAGGGCAAAACGGTAATCGGCACCCATGAAAGCCTCGACAGGATCACCGCCGCCGATATCGAACAATTCGCCGAGGCCGGATATACGGCCGATCGGATGACGATCATAGCCGTGGGCGACTGCGACGAAGACGAGCTGATCCGCTTGCTGGAAAAAAAGTTCGTTTCCGGCTTCGGCGGAACGGCGGGCGCACGCAACACGGAAACCTCGATTCCTCGCTTCAAAAACGTGAAAAAGGATTCTTGGCGCGTCCACGAAGACTCGAGCCTCGGCCAGGATTTTTACATGTGGATGAACGTAGAAAACGCGGTTCCCTCCGGCATTCTTGAACAGCAGCTGCTCGACGCAAGGGCCTCCATCGCCGCGCAGGCGGTGAACCAGCGGCTGGGAGCCCTTGAACGGGATACGGACACCGGCGTACAGAAGGCGTTCATGTATTGGGCGACCTCTCTCGGCAACGCACGGGAATACGGGATTCAGCTGCTGCCCCGGAAGGGAATGGACGAAAAAGCGCTGGAAAGCCTCTTCGTCGAACTGAGAAAAATCGAAGAACACGGCATTACCGATCAGGAATACGAACTCGGAATCAAAACGCTCACGGACAGGCACGGAGCCTGGCTTACGCAAAAAATGAACGTAACCAGCGACCAGAAGGCAAACGCGATCGCCCAGACGCTGGCCATGGGAGTCATGTATCCGTTCGGCGAAAGCGCATGGGATTCGCTCCTCGCTTCCGCAAAAAAAACGAAGAAAAAAGACGTGGACGGCTGGATACAGAAGTATGCGTACCCCTCTCCCTCCGCCGTCGTTTCGGTCGCCCAGAACGCCTCCGATTCAGGCAAGATCGACGGACAAAAAATGGAAGAACTGACGGCGCGGTACCGCAAGACGGCAACGCAGGCCGGAGAGGAAATCGCCATGAAGGAACTCGTTCCGAATCCTCCCGCGCCGGGCACGATCGCGTCAAAGGAAAGCGTGAGCGGAACGCCCTTCATGAAGTGGACTCTTTCGAACGGAATCGTTCTCTATACATACCGCAACAATCTCACCAAAAACGATTTCAGGATGAAGGCTGTCGCTCCCGGCGGCCTTTCGATCCTCGCCGACGACGAATACTGGAACGGCGTAATGGCCTCCAGCATCCTGGGAAACAACGGAGCAGCCGATCTGTCTCTCGAGGAGCTGGGCGCCTACCTCACCGGGAAAAGAGCCCGCGTTTCTTTTACGTACAAGCTCGCCGATGTCCAGCTGACAGGGGAGACCGATCCCGCGGATCCCGACGATATGGAGCGCTTCTTCAAACTCGTCCATGCGCATCTCGCGATGCCCCGAAGGGACGACAAAGCAGAGAAAGCGGTCGTCGAAAACGTACAGGCCTGGTACCGGGCAAACGCTCAAAATCCCGAATACCTGTATTCAAAGGAGATTCAGGACGCCCTCGTCGGCTTCGATCCGCGGATGGCTCAACCCGGAAGCGGCGGAATCCCCTCGCTCTCAGGAGACCGGGCAGCCGCGGTAAAAGCCCGACTCTTCGGCAACCCCGCCGACCTCACATTCATTGTCTGCGGAGACTATCTCGAATCCCGGCTCGAAGACCTGGTATGCAGATGGATAGCGTCGCTCCCGGCCCAGGAAGCAAAGCAGGAAAAACCGCGCGATCCGGGAATCAGAACCGTAGCCGGCCCCTACGAAAAAGTCCTCGCCGGGGGAAAAGACGCTTCCGCCAAAGCCGCTCTGGTATTGGTCGAGGAAGGCCCCTGGAAATACGAATACCGCCACTACGCCTCCGTGCTCGCCGAGGTTTTAAAGATCAGGTTGAGAGAAGTCCTGAGGGAGGACAAGGGCGGCGTCTACGGATGGCAGGTAACGGTCAATCAATTTAAACAGCCCTTTTCGCGAACCCTCATTACGATCGATTTTACCTGCGCTCCTGAAAAACGCATAGAGCTTGAAGAAGCCGCCAAGGCCGAGCTGGCCGCCATCGCAAGCGGAAAAATCGATGAGCGGGCATGGGAAGCGGCTCTCGCCATCCATCAAAAGCAGCTTGAAGAAAACATGCGGACCAACGAAGCGTGGCCCGATCTCTTGACCGAGGCTGTCCTGAACGACGTGCCTTTGAGCGAACTGACGATGCTCAAAGACAAGGCGAAAGATCTTTCCCGCGAGGAATTCAACGCCTGGACCGCTTCAGTCCTGAAGCCGGGAAAGGTTCTGTCTTTCGCCCTGGAGCCCTGATAGTAAACGGAGGAAACGAGCATGAACGGAAGAGACGCGCGCAAAGGCAGAGATATGGAATCCGAAGAACAGAAACCCTCGGCCAGATTCAAACAGACGGCGCTGCTGCTGAGCTGCTACTCGGCCTTACTCGGAACGGGAATAACGCTCTGGATATCCCGCTCACACGGAAGCCCGGGACTGCTGGCCTGGAACCCCGTCTACCGGACCTATTTTCTCGTTCCGGCCCTCTTCGCCTCGTTTCCTCTGGTACTCGCGCTTTTCATCGCGCTTGTTCGCGGCCTGTTTTTCCGCGGTACAAGCGAGGGAAGAGCTTGCCGCTTTTTCAGGGCGCTTCAATTCGCCCTCGCCTGCGCGTCGAGCGGGCTTCTCATGCTCGCGTGCGGCATGCTCATCGCGGGGACGAACCGCGTTGGCGGCTACGAACAGCCGCATCTCCTGACGACGCCCGCCCCGCCCCACCCGCTCGACAGAATCGCGCTCTCCTCCGATCCGCACTTCGGAAGCCCAAAGCGGAAAGCCGAAGCGACCGAGCGGATTCTCGACTCGATCGGTAAAGGCGGCTACGACGCCTTCGTCTGCCTCGGCGACATGGCCGAAACGGGATTTCCGGGAAGCTATCTTGAAGAGGCGGCGACTGCGTTCGCTCAGGGGCTGGGCGGCACGCCGGCGGCGACCCTCATGGGAAACCACGACGCGATAGTCGGCGGAGCCGGCCGCTACAAAAGCATTTTTTCGCGCGACCGGTACTGGAGGGCTGATTCCGGGAAGGTCCATCTGATAGCCCTCGACCTTTCCTGGGGCACGGAGGAATTCGACGGCGAGCAGAAACGATGGCTCGAAGAAACGCTCTGTTCGATTCCCCGCGAAGAACTGGTTATCGTGCTGACCCATTGCTTTTTCTATTCGTCGGGATACGTGGACGCCCACACCGGAAAAAACTGGTTCGACCACCCCGACATGATCGAAACGGTTAGCCCGATTCTGGAAGAAGCGGGGGTCGATCTCGTGGCGAGCGGCCACAACCACTACATGGAGTTTCTGGAACACGGAAAAACCGCGTACGCCGTCATCGGGGCCATGGGCGGAAAGCCAGACCCCGAGCCGGAATACGAGTCGCCTCAGTCCCGATGGTTCCGCGCAAGGGAGTTCGGATTTCTCGACATCGCCAGAGGCGACGGCTTTTACGACCTGACCTTCCGCGATGTTTCCGGAAACGCGCTCTGGAGCACGCGCCGCGGCTATTGAGCGCGCCCGTACGCGGGGCAATCTCCGCATGCACAGAGAGGAACACCGCAGGCGGAGCCGCGCTGAAATGAAAAAAAAGACCGGACGGCGAATGGCCGTCCGGTCTTTTCATTAGAGTGCGCGGCTTAGAATCAGTTTCTCTTTCCGAAAAGTCGGATGAGGGCGAGGAAGATGTTGATGAAATCGAGATAGAGTTCCAAAGCTCCGATGATCGCAACCTTTTTGTAGGTGTCCGAGCCGTCGGCGCGGTCGGCGAGAAGCATGAGCTTCTGGGTGTCCCAAGCGGTAAGACCGGTGAACACGACCACGGTTACGATTGAAATGAGGATGTCGAAGGCGCTCGAGCGGAGGAACATGTTCACCGCGATGGCAATCACGATTCCGATGACGGCCATCGACAGGTAGCGGCCCATCGAGCGGAGGTCGGACTTTGCTTTCATGCCGTAGAGGCTCATGGCTCCGAAGGTCAGGGCGGTTACGCCGAAAATCTGCACGACTGACTGTCCGGTGTAGACGAGAAAGACGCTCGCGAGGGTCGCGCCGTTGAGCAGGGAGTAGGCGAGGAAGGCGGTAACCGCCGCGCTCGCGCTGATTTTGCGAATGGAAGCGGAAAGCCACCAGACCAGGGCGAGCTCGCCGATGATAAGTCCGAAAAACACAAAGGTATTCCCGAAAATGATGCGCTGCAGGGGGACGGAGTTCGCCACGAACCACGCGGACACGCCGCTGAGCGAAAGGGCGGCGACCATCCAGCCGTAGACTCCGGTCATAAAGGCCTGGCGGGTTGATTCCCGCTCGGGGTTGATGCTTATGTCGTATTCCATATTTTTTCTCTCCTTATACCTTATAATACAACCATTGGGGGACAGAGGAAACAGGCGAAAAGCGAAAATCGGGATAAAACCGGCTCACTGCTGAGCCGCGGCCGGGGCAAGATATCCCCGCCTGACGGAATCGTTGATGAGCCATTCGAGAAAAGCCCAGATCTCGGCAGATCCGGCGGCGATGTGGCGGTTCATTTCCAAAACCCGGTCGGCTGTTATGCCGAACTGCTTCCAGGTATGCCCCTTCGTCGCGTAATTCTGAAGCAGGGGCTCGAAACGGTCGAATACCGAGGCGAATTGCGCCTCCGGGGTTTCGCGGGCCTCGAATTCCTCCCAGACGGCGAGGCAGAAATCGCGTTGGCTTGAATCGAGGATGCCGAACACCCGTTCCGCAGATTTCCGCTCCTTTTCATGGGCGTCCGCGCGCGCGGCCGCGTACAAAAAGGTGTCTCCGGCGTCCACTTCCACGATATCGTGAATGAGGAGCATGAACATGACACGCTCGATGTCCACTTCCGCGTTCGCGTACTCGCGGAACAAATAGGCCATAAGGGCGATGGTCCAGGAGTGCTCCGCGTCGTTCTCGCAGCGGCTGTCGTCGAAAAGCCGGCTTTTCCTCAGGATGGACTTGATTTTATCGGCTTCCATAATGAACTCGATTTTTTTCATGAGGCCGGGATTTCCCTGATATTCGATTTTTTCCATTATGCGCGCTCCTTTTTTGTTTGTCTCGGGCGAGAGTACCGCCTGGATTGTAACACGTCGCGGCGTCAGGGGGACAGAGCATGGCGGCAGGCGGGGGCGTTGACGAAGGGGTCGGGATTTTCGGACGCGCCGGCTGCGCGGAGAGGATTGCGAGCCTGCAAAGACTCCCGGCCTCGGTCTTGTTCCTATAAAAAAACAAATTGAGTATACTTATGATATGCGCCGAATGCGGGGCGAAGGATGGACCATGAAAGATTTGACAGAGGGGAACGAGGCGCGGCTGCTCGTTTCGTTTTCGATTCCGATGCTGTTCGGGAATCTGTTTCAGCAGTTGTACAATATGGTCGACAGCGTGGTCGTCGGAAACTGGGTGGGCAAGGAGGCGCTGGCTGCCGTCGGCGCGAGTTTTCCGGTCATTTTTCTGCTGTTGTCGCTGTTCATGGGCCTCTCGATGGGCGCGAACATTCTGATTTCCCAGTTTCACGGGGCGCGCGATTCGGAGCGGGTCAGACTTTCGATCGAGACGAATTACCTTTTTACCTTTTGGGCGGGACTGGTTCTGACGGCGGTCGGGTTTTTCGGCGCAGAACCGATCATGATGCTGCTGCAGAGCCCGCCGGAAGTGCTTCCCCAGGCGGCCTTGTATTTGAGGCTCTATAGTCTGGGCATGCTCTTTTTCCTGGGGTTCAATACCGTCAGCGGAATTTTGCGGGGGCTCGGTGATTCGAAAAACCCTTTGTGGATGCTCGCGATTTCCACCGTGCTCAACATCGCGCTCGATCTCCTTTTTGTGATCGTGTTTCATTGGGGAGTGATGGGAGTCGCCGTGGCGACCATCATCAGCCAGGGGGTCGCGCTCGGCCTCGCGCTTGCATATCTCAACAGGACGCACGAGCTGTTGCGCGTCGATTTCCGCAAGCTCAGGTTCGACCGCGAGATTTTCATGTCCAGCGTCAGGATCGGGATTCCTTCCGGGATACAGCAGTCGCTCGTGGCGCTCGGGATCAGCACTATGACGGGAATCGTCAACGGTTTCGGCACCGACGCGATCGCCGGCTACGCCGCAGCGACGAGGATCGAGAGCATCGCGTCTCTTCCGGCGATGACGATCGGCATGGCGCTTTCCACCTTCGTCGGGCAGAACCTGGGAGCCGGCAAGCCGGAACGGGTCAGGCGCGGGTTGAACGCGGCTTTGATCTTTTCCGTAAGCATATCGATCGCGGCCGCGGCGGTTTTCCATTTCGCCGGAGACGCGCTGGTAGCCATGTTCAATTCCGATCCGGGCGTTCTGGAGGCGGGCGCGGGGTACCTGCGGATCATCGGCCCGTTCTTCGTCGTATTTTCCGTTATGTTCATGCTCAACGGCGTAATCCGCGGCGCGGGAGAAACCCTGATTCCGCTCGCGAGCACGCTGGTCGCCATGTGGCTGGTCCGCGTGCCGACAGCCTTCGCGCTTTCCCGGCTGCTGGGACTGCAGGGCGTCTGGTTCGCCTTCCCCACCGGCTGGATAGTCGGCACCCTGGTCGCCTTCGTCTATTACCGCACCGGCCGCTGGATGAAAACCTTCGAACGCATCCACTCGCGCAGAGGCTGAGCGGACGCGCGAAGACCGTGAGTGCTAGCGGGCACCGTGTTGCGTGGGCGAAGACCGTGACTGCAAGCGGTCACCGTGGTGCGCGGGCGGTCACCGTGATGCGCTAGCGGTCACCGTGATGCGCGCGCGAAGACCGTGAGCTCTAGCGGTCACCGTGATGCGCGGGCGGTAAGCGTGAGTGCTAGCGACCACCGTAATTCGCGCGCGAAGACCGTGAGTGCTAGCGGGCACCGTGATGCGCGCGCGAAGACCGTGAGCGCTAGCGGTAAGCGTGAGTGCTAGCGGGCACCGTGTTGCGCGGGCGCGCGAAGACCGTAACAGATAGCTATCACCGTGATGCGTGCACGGTAAGCGTGAGCGCTAGCGGGCACAGTGGCGCGCGGGCGCGCGAAGACCGTAACAGATAGCTATCACCGTGATGCGTGCACGGTAAGCGTAAGCGATAGCTATCACCGTGACCCGCGAACGGTAAGCGTGAGTGTTAGCTGTCACCGTGATGCGCGGGCGCGCGAAGACCGTAACAGCTAGCTGTCACCGTGATGCGCGAACGGTAAGCGTGAGTGCTAGCGGGCACCGTGATGCGCGGTCAGCTTGAGGCGCGAACGATGAGTTTCGGTTTATAGAGGATGGTTTTTTCTTCGAACACGCAAGATTTGAGAAGCGCGAGGGTTTCCTGATAGGCGCACTTTCCGATGTGGGAAAGGGGCTGATTGACGGTGGTCAGGGCGGGAGTAACGAGAGCCGCGCCCGAAATGTCGTCGTAGCCGACCAGGGACAGTTCGGAAGGAATGTCCAAACCGCGGTTCTTCGCGGCGAACAGAATGCCCATTGCGACCTCGTCGCCGGCGGCGCAGAACAGCGAATCCATGCCGAGCTCGAGCGCTTTATCGAGGACGGCCTTTCCTTCTTCGAAATAATAGTTTTCGATCGAGAGAATCATCGAAGGATCGTAGGAAATATTTCTCTCCACCAGCGCTTGAATAAACCCGCGTTTTCGTTCTCTCTGGCTGAGGTGGTAGTACTCACCGACCGAACCGATTACAAGCCCGGGCTTTTTCCTGCCGCGAGAGAGCAGATGCTCCGTCCCCGCATATCCGCCCTGAAAATTATCCAGCTGGATGCCAAGGGTGCCCGGCGCGTTTTCGTCGATCACGACAAGCGGAATTTTATTCTTCTGGTACAGCGCCACGGTTTCCTCGGACGGACAGATGCTCAGGGCGATCGCCGCGTCGGCTCTGCGGCCGTGCACGATCTCCTTCAGGACCCGCTCATCCTCGTTCAACGTGGAATACAAGGTGATCAGATAACCGGAGGGAGTTTCGACGATGGCCTGCTCGATGCCCTTCATCACTTCCATCTCGTAGGGAGACGAAAAGAACGACGCGACGACGGCGATGGTATGTGTCTTGCCGCTCACCAAACTTCTGGCAAGATAGTTGGGATGATAATCGAGTTCCTCAATAGCCTTGAGGACCCTGGCCTTTGTCTCTTCCGTGATTCCCGGATGCCCATGGATTGTCCATGAGACCGTTGTATGGGAGACGCCGGCCGCTTTCGCCACATCATGAATCGTTACTGCCATTGAGGATTCCTCTTCATAACAATCATAGTATCAAAACTATTGAGCACTGTTAACAGGAACGCCTCTGCGGGCCATCATTTTGCGCAAGGTGAAATCCACCCATATTATAGAAAGACTTTGATCGTCAGGAAGGCCGGCGGCAAGATGCATGCCGAGATCCTTCAAGGGATTCTCCAATGCGCCCCAATAATGTTCATCGGATTCATAGCCGATTTGGTACATCACCGGATTCGGATAAAAATGACGGGACCAGGCGTCGAAGGTTTCCTTCATAGCCTCCAGGCTCCCGTTGTACTGGCTATCGTTCACAAAGATGATGTCGCTGCGGTACGTCGGCGGCATCCACGCCGGATCCCAGTGCTTCAAAAAAAGAGAAAAGCGCTTGTCGACTTTTTTGATTCTCCGGTCGATGTCCTTCGCAAGATCGTCGGTAATAGCGGTACCCCAGCCGTCGGTGCCGGCGGACTTATACCACTCGACGTCGACCCCGAAACCGCGCACCGACGGATGATGCTTGTAAAGCTTCATGGTTTCCTCAGCCAGCGCGGCAAGGTCGGCCGTGTCGCCGGGCTCGACTTGAATCCAGACCGCATAGCCGCGACGGTCGCAGAGCTCGAGAAAATCCGCGTTCATATCGACGGGAAAGTCGTTGACTCCCGCCGCTTTATTTCCCAGCGGATAATTGACGGTACAGATTCTGTTCGATGGAGTTCCGGTTACGGTCCCGGCGATCCACACGAATGAGCCGACGCTTCCGGGATACAGCTCTTCCATCTCCGCCGCGTACAGATCCCACAGCTCGTTGTCAGGAAACGGCTTGATCCCGTAATTCGAGGCGCGCAAACCCGCAAAGTGAACGCGAGCTCCGCTTTCGGGCATTCGCGCGCGATCGCGTATTTGAGATCCTGAAAAAGCGCATAGAAAACCTAAGAATACCAGGGCCGCGGCAGCGGCGAAGACAATTCCAACTATCAGCATGCGATTCGATCCTTTTGTAAAATGCGGCATGAAAGACCTCCGATAAAAGAGCTACGGCTCGGTTCGCCCCGCAAGGCAGGACGCGACAATTTCTATTTTTTCCGGCTGGCGGAAAAGAGTTTCGTGAGAGTATACGGCCAGACCACCCGATGGACTTTCGAGCGCGTTCATCACAGACGCATGAAACTCGTCGGCAGCCAAGCTTCGCTCCGTATAACAGGGCGAAGCCTGAATGCAGGGAACGACGGGAACGAGGCCTCCGCTTCGCTCCCGCTGATCGTGCACAACCCGGGCTATCCAGTCAGGCTCTCTGCCTGTCATATGATGATAGGCCATCGGCGTCAGATAATCGACCAGGGAAGACAGGGTTTCAATCTCCTGTCCCAGGAGAGACGCGACAGCGCCTCCGTACTCGTCCGCTGTCCAGGGAACCGTATGCAGGCCGATCCTGATGTTCGGACAGCGGCGTCGAGCGAATTCCGCTGCCGACGCCAATCGGGATCGCACCTTTTCGGTTCGCCACAGGCCGGGATCGCGCGAAACGGAAGCCCCGGACTTTCCAAACGAATCGAAAAAATCATCCTGGTCGGCTTTGCAGGAAGGACAACCGCACGTCGCTTTTATCCTGTCGAGGGCAGAGAGACTTCCGGCACGCGGCGACCGACCGCCGCCGGTTTCGCGTTCCGGTCCGATCATCTCCCAGAAGCCGAAAAAACGCGCAAAATCGAAGCTGATTCCGTCCGGAAACCAGGAAAGACGGCGCTCAAACCGTTCGAAAAAACGCCTGCGAGGACCGTCCCTGGTCGGACAGACGAAGCGCACCCAGTCGTCTACCGCGGGAGCCCCCTCCATCGTACGGGCGAGATCGGCATCGGCGTCGCCCTCCATGGCGAGAAACACCGGCTCGATCGCGCTCCATAAAAGCCCCGCGTTTTTTATCGCCGCGATGAAATGCAGAAACGCGTCTTTTCCGGGTTGCGCCTCGTTGCCGTCTGCCCGTCCCGGCGGAACGCAATCAGGGCCGACCATAACCCAGTCGAATCCGGTTTTTTTCCAGCTGTGCGCTGCCTGGACCGGGTTCTCCGGAATCGCGTAGACCTTTATCGCGTACATCGGCCTAGCCCTTCACGCCCGAAACGACCGTCCCCTGTATGAAGTAGCGCTGGAAGATGAAAAAGAGAATGATCGGAGGCATCATCATCATGGTCGTCGCGGCCGCTTTCAGGGAATTATTGTTGAAGTACAGGGCGTCGAAAGACTGCAGGCCCAAAGCCACCGTGAATTTCACCTGGTCGTGCAGATAAATCAGCGAGTAGTAATATTCATTCCACCAATACACGATGGCGAAAACGGTGATGGTGACCAGCACAGGAGTCGATTGCGGAATGATGACGTTCCACAAAATTCTGATCGGCCCGCAGCCGTCGATTTTGGCGGCGTCGTCGAGTTCCCGCGGAAGGCCCATCAGGAACTGGCGGACCAAAAACACGTTGTAGGCGCTCACCGCGAAAAAAGACGGAACGATCAGCGGGAGCCAGGTATTATACCATCCCAGTTTCTGGAAGACGATGAAACTGGGAATGAGCGAAACCTGAGCCGGCAGCATCATGGTCGAGAGCAGAATGATGAACACGATATTCCTGCCCGGAAAATAAAACCGGGAGAAACCGTACGCGACGAGGGTCGTGGATATAAGCGTTCCGAGAACCGCGAACACCATGATGAACAGAGTGTTCGCAATAAAGCGGGGAAAGGGCGATTTGGTCAAAGCCTCCGGATAGTTGGACCAGTTTAAGCGCACGGCGGCGACCCGATCGTCCGGAGTCGCAGGAGGGGCCGAATACCGCTCGTCGGGATTGTCGGGATTCGCGTACACCCACATCCGGTTTTCCTTTCCCACGTACGCGAGCTCGCGTTTCGCGCCGTCGATCTCAACCATGTATACGAAATACTTGTTTCGGGGAATTCCCTCGCCTTCAAGCACGACCTGTTTTCCCTCAAGGGGAATGATGGAAGTCGGAACGGTGCGGATGACCTGCTTCGACGAAAGCGATCCGCCTATCATATAGAGCATCGGGATGAGAACTCCGACGCAGGCGACGAGAATGATCGCAAGCGATATCGAACGGTACCGGGCGTCGATCTTTTCCTTTGAGCGATACAACGATTTTGCGGTTTTCATTTGCCTTTCACCTCGCCTTCATAAAAGACCCACATGCTGGAGCTTCTGAAAACCAGCAGAGTCAGAACCATCACAAGAAGAAAAAGCACCCAGGCAAGAGCCGAGGCATAGCCCATCGACTGATACTTGAACGCATTGTTATAGAGATACAGATTATAGAACATGGTGGATTCGGCAGGGCCGCCCTTAGTCAAAATCATCGGTTCGGCAAAATACTGGAAGGTTCCGATTATGCCCATGACCAGATTGAAAAAAATGATCGGGGTCATATGGGGGATGGTGATATGGACGAGCTGCTGAATGCGGTTGCAGCCGTCGAGCTCCGCCGCTTCGTAGTACGATGTCTGGATTCCCTGAAGCCCCGCGAGATAGATGATCATGCCGCCGCCGACTCCCCATATGGAAAGAAAGATAAAGCAATACAGCGTGTATTTCGGATCGAGAAGCCATTGCGGTCCGGGAAGGCCGACCTGGCGAAGCAGATAATTGACGAGTCCGTAGCGGTCGTCGAAGAGGCCCCGCCACAGCATGGCGACGACTACTCCGGAAAGCATTGCCGGAAGATACAGCACAGTCCGCCACACCTTCATGCCTCTGACGTTTTGATTCAGCAGATACGCGAGGAAGAACCCGGCGACCAGATTGAGCGGTATCGAAATAAGCGCGAATTTAAATGTGACCTTCAGACTGTTCCAGACCTTGGGATCCGTAAACAGGGTTGTAAAATTATGAAAGCCGATCCATTCGGGGCTGTTGCGGCCGCTGTAGCGGGTGAAGGAAAAAAAGAGAGACGCGATCATCGGTATGAAAGTGAACACCATGAAGCCGATGATCCAGGGCGAAATGAACAGAATTCCCCAGCGCGATTCTGTACGGGCCTGAACGGAAAGTCGTGTAGTCGACATGAAAACCTCCGAAGAAAAAAGCGGTGCGCGCCGGAGCTCGGCGAATGCCGCCGCCGGCGCGCGCTCCGCTACAGAAAAGAAGAGCTATTTTTTCGCCGCCCAGTACTCGTCGAGATATCCCTGGACTTCCGTATTCAGTTTTTCAGCCAGATCGTCTATCGAACTGTACTGGCCGGAAATGATGTTGGACATCGCGAGCTCCATCGCGTCCCAGACCTTGCCGTAATTGGGAACCCAGGCTTCGTTGTTGGGATTATCCGCATAGGCGCCGGCATCGAGGAAAACCTGCCAGTTGATGTCGGGGCGGGGATAGGAATTCCAGGCCCATTCGCCGGATTCGTCTTTCACTCCGTTCACGCGGTCGGAAAGCCAGCTTGCCTGGAGGGATTTCATCGCGGGGATGCAGCCGTAATTTTTGGCCAATGTATCGTAGTTCTTTTCGGCGAACAGCCATTTGTATACTTCCCATGCCTTGTCGCGGTTTTTGCCGGTCTTGGGAATAACGAAGGTATCGCTGTTGGTCGCGGAAACGACCTTGCCGTTCATGCTCGGAATCGCCGCGACATTCCATTTGAAGTTGGCGTCCCAGCCTTCGAAGGCGTAGCCGATCCAGGAAAAAATTTCCCACATGCCGAGCTTGTTCGATCCCATCGGATCGCTGTCGCCGAAGATCGACGCGGCGTTGCTGGAATCGGCTCGGGGGCGGAGCATATCCGTGTAGACCATCCGCTCGAGCTCGCGGAACGCGGCCTTCCACTCAGGGGTATTCATCCGGGCGGTTTTGTAGTCCTCGCTCACGCCGAGCGCTACAGACTTGCCGTTCTTATCGAAGAACTTTCCGATGAAGGCGCGCCAGGGAGCCCAGTCGGTGCCGGCGTATCCGTACTGAACGATCGCGTCTTTGTTGAA
The DNA here is from genome assembly GCF_021021555.1 of Teretinema zuelzerae. Lineage (NCBI taxonomy): Bacteria > Pseudomonadati > Spirochaetota > Spirochaetia > Treponematales > Treponemataceae > Teretinema > Teretinema zuelzerae. The sequence goes on from NZ_JAINWA010000001.1 coordinate 1,077,643, forward strand.
GCCGCTGTCGTCGGGATTCTTTCCGGACTCGTCGATCGTGAGCTTTCTCCCCGCTTCATAGAGCTTTTCGTAGGTCCAGTCCTTCGTCCCCCATTGAGTCGGAGGATAGTCCAAACCGGCCCGGTCGAAAATATCTTCGTTGTAGAACAATACGGACGGATAGAAACCGATGGGAAGTCCGACCTGGACTGATTTTCCGTCGATCGTATAGTTGTGCGCGTTGACAAGTGCCTGATCGTAGACGGACAAATCGATTTTATCCCTGGCGATGAGGGGGGAAATGTCGGACCATTCATCGATGAACTTCGCGACCCCCGAGATGCCGATGGGGCCGACGATATCCGGCGTCATTCCGGCGGCGAGAAGCGTGGTGAATTTTTGGGCGGCTTCTGCATATTGAACAGTGACGAATTCGAGCTCTATGCCCTTTTCCTTTCCGACAGTCTCATTGAAGTTTTTCTGCAAAGATTCATGAATCGCCATTTGAGACGGATCGGTTCCGCCTCCGAATCCCACCATAACCTGGATTTTAACAGTCTCTTTCGAGGCCTTTGCTCCTCCGCACGATGCGAAGCCAAGCGCAAGCACAGCGCACAACGCCGCGCATACAACAGAATACCCTTTACGCATTTTCTCCTCCTGATATCAGCCGGTTTGAGGCTTACCCCATGTTTGCACTGCTTCTTTCATCTGTCAAGTTTTTATTTTCTCGTGAAAACACTATTTTACAAACAAATAATCGCACATATTATCGTAAAAAGCCTGTTTTCATTAAAATATACCTAAAACATTCCCGTATTTTCACGTTGACTTCACACAGTAACCAGGTATATTGTTTTCACGTGAAAGCATAAATAATGACACAGGAGATACAATACAATGACGATCAAAAGAAACAATGGGTCTTTTACCTTTTTAGAGACTGGAGAAGCGAGGCTCTCGGAAGCTCCCGGAAACTGCGCACGCGAACCATGGCTCATGCTCATGGCCAGAAGAAACCAGAAACCTCTGGAGACCCTCTGCTGGGGTCTCACGAACAGCGGCGCGTCCTTTGCGCGGATAGGCACCCAGGAGGGAGACCTCCTCAACGGCTTCGTGCATGAAGATCCGTACAAAACCCGCCTGCTCGGTCCGTATCTGTGGATTGCCGAAGACGGCCAGCAGCCGTTCACCAACCGATGGTATCCCCTTCTTCGCGACGACCAGAAGCTTACGACGACCTACGGTTTCGGCTTTCTCGAATCGGAAACCTCCTGCAACGGAATCGATGTGACTACCGAAGCCTTCATTTCAGAATCCTTCGACGGCATGCTGCAGATCGCTTCATTCTCCAATGCCTCGGACAGAACGAGAACCCTCAGGATATACAACACGAATCCCGTCAACATCGGAGACGCCCGCGACATCCAGTTCGCAGGCTTCAACACGCTGATGATGGGAGGCGGCCGCTTCGACGCGGACAGGGACGCCCTCGTATGGAGATGCCACTACGGCATTCCCTTCACGGACGATCCGGACGCATTGAACGGAATGTTCGGGAAAGTCCTGGTTCATACGACCTCGGAAGGCTGCGCGTCGTGGTCCACGCGGTACGAGGATTTTTACGGCCAGTACGCGGCCGCGAGCGCGGGCAAGACTCCTGCGGGACTTGATGAACAGCGATTAGCGGAACGCGACTGCGAAGACCTCTCCAGCTCGCTGTCTACCGTCATGATCGAACTGACGCTGCGGCCCGGCGAAACGAAAAAAGCGGTATTTTCCCTCATCGCGGCGTCGACAGAGGATTACTACGCGCGCGGAGGAAAGAAGCTCGTCGAAGCCCTCGAGATCGTCCGCTCGCCCGAAAAGGCCGAACAGGAGCTCGCCGCGGTGAAAAAGGCGTGGGAAGACGAGATGGCGCTTCTCGCCCTCGGCATACCGGGAGAGCAGACGCTCTGCAGTTCTTTCAAATGGCTGCAATACCAGTGCGCGATGGTAGCCGCGCTCAACCGCATGAAAAGCCGCTTTCATTCGGGATTCGAATACGGCTACGGCTTCCGCGATATTTTGCAGGATCTGGGAGCCCTCCTGCCCTACAATCCGGAGCGCGTACGGGACATGATCCTCTATGTTTCGACCCAGATGTTTTCGGACGGAACGGTATACCACAACTTCTTCGCCTCCGCTCCCGGAAACAGGGATTTCGCCGCTTGCGACGACCCCCTGTGGCTCGTGTTCGCAGTTTGCGACTATATCCGCGAAACCGGCGATTCAGGAATTCTGAAAGAAACGGTCGCCTATGCGGATGAAAAAGAAGGAATGGCTCCGGCGCAGGGAACCGTTCTCGGCCGCCTCCACGCCGCGCTCGACCGCGTTTGGGGCCAGTCTTCCGAAGGATTGCCGGTCATGTTCGACGCCGACTGGAACGACGACCTGGGAAGCTATCCCGAACACTATTCGACGATGACCGCTCAAATGCTGTACAAAGCCCTGCTCGACGCCGCGGAACTCCTGGACTTCATCGGGGAATCCCCCGCAAAGGCCGCTGAGTACCGGGACAAGGCCGAGCGAACGAAAAAATCCGTTCGCGAGCGCTGCATCGACCGCGACGGCCGCTACATCCGCCTTCTCAGCCCGGATCCCGCATCCGTTCCCCATCTGGGATCGGCCGAGGGCGACGGACTCGTGTTCTTCGAGCCGGTCGCATGGGCGGGCTACAGCGGAATCGCGACCCGGGAAGAATTTGAAACCGCTAGCCGGATCGCCGAGCGCGAGCTTGCGGATTCTTCCGGCTACATCATCTGCCGCGCGTCAACCGATCTTGCACAAGGAAAACTGCCTGCGGACAAGGCTCCCTGGAAGCGGAACGCTCCGGGAAAAAAAGAAAACGGCGGCGCGTTCAAGCATCTTGAATCCTGGTACATCGCGTCCCTGTGCGCCTTCGGCTACGGAAAGCGGGCGGCGGACATATACCGCAGAACGCTTCCGGCAGTCTGCAGCGAAGCGGATCCCTGGAACTACGCGGCTGAACGCTTCGTGTATCCGGAGTATGTATCCGGACCGGACAGCAACGAACACGGGCGGGCGGGTCACACCTGGCTCACAGGAACCGCACCGACCCGGCATCGCGTGCTCGTCGAATCAATGCTCGGCCTCCAGCCCTCGTTCTCCGGACTCAACGTAGCTCCCTGCGTCGACCCTTCATGGAAAGAATTCTTCATCGTGCGCGCATACCGGGGAACGAAGTTCTCGTTCCGCTTCGAAAATCCTAAAGGACTGGAAAAGGGGACAATCAGGCTCGCGATAGACGGAAAGGAAATCGACGGTTCGCTGATTCCGTCCGAATACTACGATAAAGGCACCCATTCAGTCCGGGCGATAATGGAGTAAGAAATGGTAATCTACATTGATCAGGACTTCGAGCCTGCGGCGAAAACGGCGCAAGATCCGGCATTTGCGGAAATGAATTCCTTCGCGGAATCGCTGTTCGCCGGATCGGAAGTTCTTCTCGACGTCGATCGAGCGGCGATGCTTTTTTCGCTCGCAGACTCGAACGAGTCCCGAACGCAGGCGCTGCTGGCCGCTCGGGTCAACTTCATGGGCACGGACGGAATTCGCGGAAAAATCGAATTCGAAAATCAGGACGGACCCGCCGCGGGCGTCGACGATGCACAAGAGGGGAATCCCTTCCGCCTGCTTGCGCGCGAACACAGGCTCGCTCGAGGCCTTGTCGAATGCGCGGCGGAGGCCTTCGCGTCGCTCTTGATCGAAGAAGAAATTCTGAAAGCGGACGACCGCGCAGCCGCCGGCTCGGACGGACGGGACGCCGCCAATAACCGCGCGTACGAAAAAGCGATGTGCGAAGGTTTTCTGAAACAGGGGCTCAGGGTCGATTTTCTGGGAACCCTCCCAACTCCCTATGTCCCGCTCTACATGCTGGAAAACGGCATTCGGGGAGGGGCGATGCTCACGGCGAGCCACAATCCCGCGAATCAGAACGGCATCAAATTTTTCCTCGACGGACGAAAACTCCTTCCGGAAGGAAGGCTCGGAGAGTACGCGCTTTCCGCGAGAATGTTCGCGATGCGCCCGGCGGCGAATCTCGAAGCGCGTCCGCGAGAACAACAGATTCCGCGCAAGGCACGCGAAGTACGCTACGAAACCGGGGCGCTTAAATTTCTCGACCGGCTGCTCCGCGGAGAAGACTATCGCCGCCTCGGAGGAATGCCCTTCCTTCTGGATACGGCGAACGGGGCCTATCACGACATCGCCTCGGAATGGCTTCGACGTTCCGGCATCCCGCACATCTGCATTAACGAAAAGCCGAACGGCTCGAACATAAACCGTCACTGCGGCGTTGCGGAAATCGAAGGCCTGCGCGCGCTTTCCGGCGCAGAAGCCCTCGAAGGAGCAGCCGTTCTGCGCTCGCTCGTGCTGGAAAGCCGAAAAGCGGGACTCGACGGATTCGCGGCCGCGCTCGACGGCGACGGCGACAGGGGATTCGTCCTGCACTACTCGCTCGAGCGCGACACGGTAACGGTGCTCGACGGAGACATGTGCGGAATCCGCATCGCCGAGCTGGAATACCGCAGACGCGAAAAAGACGGCAGCCTTCCCCGAACTCAGCAGTGCGTGTTCACCGTGGAATCGGACATCATGGCGAGCGTATCGCTCAAGGAGAGGCTTCCCGTCGAAACGGCTACCGTCGACGTGGGAGACAAATGGATCTGCAACCATCCTGGAGAATCGATGATAGCCGGCATGGAATCATCGGGCCACGTCATCATTCCCGTCCAGGTAAAAACTCCGGATGGAACGAAAACGCTGCGCGCCGGAAACGGCTTCCTCTCCTGAATGCTCGCCCTCAAACACATTCTCGAAGAGAACGACCCCGACGCTATCGCGCCGTTCTCGCCGGGCTGTTCGAAAACCGTCTACACCTATTTCGTTGACAAGTCGAAATTCTCACCCGGAAGCGCCGTCTGGAAAAAGGATATCGAAACCGCGGAAGCGTTCTTCGCCGAAAGGAAGGCGGCCGGCGACCCGGCGTTCGACGGTCTCGAGATCCGCCGCGAAGAAAAGGAAACCCGGGACATTCTTTTCTGGGGAATCTACGGCAGGAACGGACTCGCGGCCGCCCTCTTCAGCCGCAATTCAGGAACCGAAAACAAGAACGCGGTCTACCTCAAATGCCTTGCCTCTCTCGAAGCTCCGCTTTCGGAAGCGCTGTCCCGGCTGAAGGAAATACACCGCAAGGGGCTCCGCGACGAAGCTTCGCACGAAAACGCGCTCTCGGAACTAATACTCGCGCGCATAGAAGAACGCGGATCCGCAACGCAAAAGGAACTCAACTCCTTCGCGGAAAACGCGAAACTCGACCCCGTTCTCCACGCGCTGAAAAAGGAAGAACGAATCGCAGGAAAAGGAGGATCCGATGAAGAATGCGTATGGACGATTCGCGGATAACAAGAAATTCACCGTCACGAACCCCGCGACGCCCGAGCCATGGCTCCACTATCTGATACGCCCGGAACAGGGAGGCACGGAAACATTCTGCTGCGGGATCACCGCGACCGGCGGCGGCTTCGACGCGAAGGGAACCCACGAAAATACCTTCGTCGACACGAGAGTGCACCTCAACGACTCGGACGAACTGTCGAGAACGGTCTACGTAAAAGACGCTGAAACTGGAGAAGCGTTCTCCACTTCCTGGCAGCCGGTACGCCATGAAAAACAAAAATACGAAATATCGTTCGCGCCCGGATACGCGGAAAGCCGCTCGAGCTGCCTCGAACTGGAAATAGAAGAAAAGTTCTTCGTTCCGATGGACTTCGACGGATGGATACGCGAGATCAGCGTGCGGAACGCGAGCGAGCGCAATCGAACGCTGGAACTCTACCCCTTCGTCCCCATGCACATGGGCGACGCCCTCGTCAGGCTGCTCGCCGGAGACAACGACGCGTTCTTCGGCGGAGCCGCCTTCGACCCCGCCCTGCAGGGAATCGTGTTCAGACGAAACCACGGAATCCCCGCCGGATCCGATCCCGAGCGCATACAGGGAATGCTCGGAAACGTCGCCCTCTTCAAATCGACGCTCAACGACGAGCATGTTGAATACGAAACCGATATGGAACGCTTTCTGGGAACCCGCTTCCACAGCCTCTCGGCGCCGCGATCGATCCTCGAATCCCGACTTTGCTCCCGGAATACGGTCATGCTGCGCCGGCCCTGCGGAGCATTCAAAAACAGAATCGAACTCGAACCGGGAGAGACTATAGAATTCGCGGTCTTTCTCGCAGTCGGAAAGACGGACGACTACTACCTCAACGGCGCGCGGGAGCTTGCAGCCATATGCGGCAAAGCTGAAGATCCGCGGAAACGAAAGGAAATGTTCTCCGCCGTGACGGACTGGTGGAACAAACGCCTGGGCCTTCTCGAACTATCCTGCCCGGAAGAAAAAATCAACCGCGCCTTCCCCTGGATTCAATATCAATGCGAAATCGTTTTGAAAATGAACCGAATGAAATCCCGCTTCCACACCGGCTACGAATACGGCTGGGGCTTCCGGGACATCCTGCAGGACATCCTCTACCTCCTGCCCTATCGCAGCGCCGACATGAAAGACCTCTTCATCCGGATCGCGGCTCAGATTTTCCCCGACGGCCGGACATACCACAACTTCTTCATCGATCAGCCGGGAAATCTTTCGGTGGAAGCCTCGGACGATCCGCTCTGGTTCCCGCAGGCGATTATCGCCTGGTGCAAGGAAACCGGAGACCTCTCCTTCCTCGACCAAGAAGCTCCCTGGGCCAGGGACGAACGACGAACTCCGCCCGGCGGAAAAACCGGCGGAAAATCCGATGCGGAAAACGCCCCGGAATCCGGCACGATCCTCGAACACTGCGAAGCGTGCATCGCCCGGGTCCTCGAAGACAGGAGCCCGCGCGGACTCCCCTACATGAAGGACTGCGACTGGAACGACGACCTCAACGAAAAACGGATTAACGGCAAGCCCTCGCGCGAAATGGAATCGGTAATGGTCGCCCAGCAGCTCGTCGGCCTCCTTCCGGATTTCGCCGAACTTCTCGACCGCCGCGCCGGAAAATCCGCCGGCAATCAGGCCGCAGCCGGCAAACCCGCCGGCGAACGCGCAGGCAACCAGACCGCCGCCAAGCCTGACGCCGCCGATCAACCCGCTAACCTCGCAGCCCGCCCGGCGAACTTTTATCGGGCCGAAGCCGAAAAAATCCGCGCGACCCTGCTCTCCTGCGCGATGGACGAAAAAGGCTGGTTCAAGCGCGCCCTCGCCGCCGTCCCCGGCCGAGCCGACCTCGGATCAAGCGTCAACCGCGAAGGAAAAATCTTCCTCGAACCCCAGGCCTTCGCCGTAAACACCGGCACCGTGCCGAGCGACCAGGCCGCCTCCCTCCTCGAAAAAACGGCGGAAGAGCTCGACACCGGCTGGGGAGCGATGCTCTGCTACCCCTACTTCTCGGGCCTCGCCGAACGGAAAGAGCTGCCCGAAAAAAGCTGGAACATCGAAAAAGAGCCCCCGGGAATCAAGGAAAACGGCGGAATCTTCATGCATCTGAACGCCTGGCTGGTCGAAGCCTGGTGCCGCGCCGGAAAAGGAAAAAAGGCCGCGGAACTCTTCGTCAGAACTCTCCCCGAATCCATGAGCGCAGACCAGGACCGCTACCGCTGCGAGCCCTGGGTCTACCCCGAATACGTCAGAGGCAAGGGACTCGAAGAACACGGCCGCGGCGGACACACCTGGCTCACCGGCACCGCCCCGACCATGCACCGCGCCCTCGCGCAATTCATCTTCGGCCTCCAAGCCGAATACGACGGCCTCAAGCTCGACCCCTGCGTCGCCCCCTCGTGGAAACGCTTCTCAATTTCCCGCGCCTTCCGCGGCGCCCGCTACGAAATCGAATTCCTCAATCCAGACGGCGCCGAACGCGGCATCGCCTCGATCAGCATCGACGGAACGCCATTCGACGGCTGCGTCCTCCCCGCCTTCCCGGACGGAAAAACGCACCGCGTAACGGCTGTCATGGGAAAGAAAAAGACTGAGGCAGGAAGGGCCTGAATCGGCGAAGGCGGGAATTTCGGAGCCCCCTCAAACGAAGGTCCTTGCAGGGGCGCGTCGCCCCGGTCGACGGCGGCGGCAAACGGACACGCTGTGCCGCAGCGCACTCGGTCGAACGCCGATCCCGGACGAGCCGTCTTTCGCCGGACGGGCCTACGGCGAAAGGCTGGGGGTAATACCCCGGCCTTTCGCACTGCCGCGCGAACGCTACTCGAAGCGAACCTTGCTTACCAGAACATCGCCCGAGGCGGCCGAACCGTCGCCGTCAGTCGGATTCCACAGCGAAAAGGGAACCGTAACCGCGGAATAATCGACCGCGGTAAAGTCCGCGAGCGGGATTTCATAACGGACAAACCCGTTCTCTCCGGGTTCCGCGGCGTAGTCGGCGGTTTGTACAGAGGTTGCTCCGGACGAGCTTTCCATCTTTATTTCGATGGAGGAGATCGAGTCGGGAATCTGTATTTCAAAACTCAACACTCCGTCTGCGGCGGAAAAAGAACTCATATCCTTCGGAGCGGGAAGCTTGAAATACACGCCGCCCCAGTTTCCGCCGGGAAAAGCCGCATTCATGCTTATCGAGCCGGTCCAAACCGCCTCGGAGCGGGTCAGAGCAGGAAGATTCGTTCCGCCGAAACGCATCGTCAACCCGGTCTCGAGTCCGGGAACGGAAACATCCATCGCCGCGTCGTAAAAATTAGCGACCGGAACTTCTGAATCGCCCGCGGGTTTTTCTATCGGCGCGGACAAGGAATCGTCGGAGTAGTATCTGATCCAGTCGACGAGCATTTTTTGAGGGAACGCCGTAGCATCGTCCGGAGATCCGGGCCAGTTCCCTCCCACCGCCACATTCAGGATCAAAAAGAAGCTCCGTGTGAACTCTTTCATGTGCGACGCGGAAATGTCGGCGCTATGGAATTGTTCGCCGTCAAGGTACCAGCGAATTTCGCCGGGATCCCATTCAAGGCCGTAGACATGAAACTCGTCGGCAAGCTTGCCGGATTCAAGAGCAAGGGACTTGCCGTTCGAGGTCTTCGCTCCCGCTGTTTCGTCGAACCAATGGATCGTGCCGTGAGTTACGCCGTCGCCTCTCGGAGAGTCATCCGAAGCGGAACCCCCGACCATTTCCATTATGTCGATTTCCCCGCAGAACGGCCAATCGACCTTCGAAACATTGTTGCCCAGCATCCAGAACGCCGGCCACAGACCTTGTCCTTCGGGAACCTTAATGCGCGCCTCGATCTTTCCGTACCGGAAAGACGCGAGGTCCCCGGTCTTCAGGCGGGCGGACGTATAGTCCATGCCCTGCCAGGATTCTTTTTTCGCCTCGATAACAAGGCACCCGTCTTCGATCCGGGCGTTTTCGCTCCTGTCGGTGAAGAACTGAAGTTCATTATTTCCCCAGCCGTTGCCGTTCGTACCCAGATCGAATCCCCATTTTTCGCTGTCTATGCCGGTTCCGTCGAATTCATCAGACCAGGAAAGACTCCATTCGGGTCCGTCCGCAGATTCGGAGGAAGAAGAATCGCAGGAAGCCAACAGAAAGGCGGCCGAAAAAACCAGACCCAGGGCGAATAGCCGCGAAATCGAGCGAAAAAATCCGCCGCTCGAAAGATTATCCACACTGAAAGAAAACGAATACATACAATAAAACCCCTTTAGATGCAGTTATATTGTTATTCTTGACCTGTATCTTTCGAATGTCAACAATAAAATGCAATCGTATACATATTAAAGGAAGATAAACGCCGGACTATCAAAGATCCTGTCCGGCGTTTGCCCCGATGCGCTGGGCTTCGCGCGTCACACGATAAACTGGCCGATCTTTTCGTTCATCGAACCGACGTGCTCGCCGGTTTCGTTCGCGAGATTCGCGACGACTTGCGCTGCAGTCCGGATTTGGGTCGCGCCGGCAAGCATTTCGTCCATCGAATTGCGGATTTCCGCCGAAAGATCGGAAAGCTCCTTCATAGACTCCAGAGACTCGGAAGCCGAGCGCTTCATCGAGGAAGCGTTTTCCTTAACATCGGCGCCGACGGCGTTCATGTCGCGCAGGGCGTCCAGTATCTGTCGAGATCCTTCGCGCTGTTCGGACATGGCGCTTTCGATCTGATTGACGAGAGATCCGGTAGCCTGAACCCCTTCCGCTATCTCCGCGAAAACCGTCGCGGATTCGCTGGAAGCCGCGACGACGCCCTGAATGCTGCTGCTGATATTTGAAAGCTGTTTGCCGATCGTATTGCTCTGCTCGGAGGCGTTCTCCGACAGCTTGCGTATCTCGTCCGCCACGACGGAAAAGCCCTTTCCCGCGTCGCCCGCGTGCGCCGCTTCGATCGCGGCGTTCATGGCGAGAAGGTTCGTCTGAGCGGCTATCGATGAAATCGCCTCGTTCGCTTCCATCAGCTCGACTGACTGCCGGGATATCGCGGCTACGCTTTCGTTGACGGCTTCCTGCCTGACGCGTCCGTCGTCGGCGCTTCCCAAAAGCACCTTGAAACGGTCCGCCATGCGGTTTACCGATTGAGTGACGGACGCGATGTTTCCGACCATCTGCTCGACGGAAGCCGCCACTTCGGTATTTCCGGAAACCTGGGTTTCCACCAATTCGTCGAGCTTACTCATGCCGATCGATATGTAATTCACGGCCTCGGCGACCGCAATAGCGCGTTCGGATTGGCGGGCCGCCTGCTTTCTGCTGCTTTCGATGTTGGACGAAATTTCATGAACGGCGCTTGCAGACTCCCGAGCGTTCGCCACCAGTTCGGAACTGATGGAGCCCAGGCCTTCCTGGGATTTCCGCATGGTCAGGATTATTCCATGAAGGCGTTCGATAAAGGTATTGAATCCATAGATTGCGGTGCCGATTTCGTCTTTTCGTCGGTATTCTATCCGATGAGTGAGGTCCGCTTCTCCGGAAGCGATCGCGGAGAACCGATCAGAAAGAAGCATAATCGGTTTTGTAAACGCCGTCCCGAATAGCGAAGACACGATGAAACTCACAATCAGCGAAATAAGGATCGCGATGACCGTCATCCGTTTCAGCGAATCGAGCGGGGCCTCCGCGATCCGGGAGGGCACGGTCACTACCGCGACCCAGTCGAGGCGAGGAATCCGGGCAAAGCCGGCGATCAGGGGTTCTCCCGCGTACTCGTACTGCACGATTCCGGATTGGTTCTCGAGCATGGTTTGCGTGGCCCGGGCACGGGATGCGAACGCGGGGTCGGTTTCGGCCGCTTTCAGAACATCGAGCCGATCGACCACTTCGCTCACATCGGTGTGGGCAACCGGAATGCCGGCGGACGTCAGAACATAATTGGCGGTTCCCTCGCCGTAGCTGATTTTGGATATGGTGGAACTCAAAAACTCGGCGTTCCGCTGTGCGACGAGGGTGCAGAAGAGTTTCCCCTCGCGGAACACGGGAACGGCGAACAATACGGTGAAGAGGTTCTCCTCTCCCGGAACATTGCTGAACACCGGATCGGAAATAGCGGGCGTCGAGGTGGTCAACACCTTCTGCAGATAGGCACGGCTGGAAAGATCCGCTTTGCGGCCTCCTCCGAGATGGAGAATTCCGCTCAAATCCGTCGGAGCCATCGAATTATACCCGAGCCGTTTATATTCGGCTGAAAGGAGGGCGTAAAAATCGTCGTCCCATTCGGAAAAATCAACCGTAGCGGCGATCGTTTCAAGCTGGGCTATTTGAATATCGAGCCAGGCTGAATAGGTTTCAGACAGCCTGAGAGCGTCCGAGGTGAGACGTTCCTGCACTTCGCCGCGGAGCAGCCGTGAGGAAAGAAGATACGAGGCGGTGCTGACCACCACCGTGCCTACGAGCGACAAAACAACGAAACCGACGATCAGTTTTGCGCGAAAACTTGACAAGAGCTTCATAATGAAGCCTCCGATATTTTGACTTAGGCCAAATGTAGTTCATGAAACACCGGCTGTCCAGAGAGAATAATGGAGATTTCTGCAACTCATGCTAACAATTAGTAAAATAACGTGCTTTTTTTACTGAAATAAAATTGACTTTAAATACTGAAACTCATAGAGTCGGAGGCAAGGAGTTATCATGAAAGCCAAACACAGCTTTGCACACATCTTTAGAGCCTTCGCGGCAATCAGCGCGCTGACTCTGCTCATCTCGTGCGGCGGAAAAGCCGCCCCGACAGGACAGACATACGCGCCGGGTACGTACACAGCAAGCGCGAAAGGATATCACGGAGACGTTACCGTCGCCGTTAAAGTCACCAAGAACAAGATCGCGAGCGTCCGCGTGCTCAAGCACGGAGAGACCCCCGGAATCAGCGATCTGGCGATTTCAGGCATTCCGAAGGCCATCGTAGACAGCCAGAGCCTCGCGGTCGACAGCGTTTCCGGAGCTAGCTTCTCCAGCAAAGCCGTCATCGAAGCGACGACCGCAGCCTTGAAAGAAGCGGGAGCCGACATCGAAAAACTGATGGTTCCCGGAGCCGCGGCAGAGAAAGAAGCCGATGTCGAGCTTTCTGCCGACGTCGTCGTAATCGGAGCGGGCGGAGCCGGAATGGCGGCCGGAGTTTCGGCTCACCAGAACGGAGCGACCGTCGTCATCCTTGAAAAAATGGCAAAAGTGGGCGGAAACACCATCAGCGCCGGCGGCGCCATGAACGCGGTAGACGAAGGAAGCGAAACCGCGATCAAAAACAAGGACTCGGTAGCCCTCCACTTCAAGCAAACCTATGAAGGCGGAGACAAGAAGGGAGACGAAGTCCTCGTTAAAACCCTGGTTGAAAACGCCTGGGCGTCTGTCGAATGGCTTCAGTCCATGGGAATGAAATTCCTCCCCGAACCCTTCACCGTCACCGGCGGCCTCTGGCCCCGCGCGCACAAACCCGTCGATCCGGTCGGAACAGGATTCTTCAAAACCTATAACGCTTATATCGAAGCGAACAAGGGAATCGAAGTCCGCCTGAATACTAAAGCAGAGAAGCTCATCGTCGAGAACGGAAAGGTCGTCGGAGTAATAGCCACGGGCAAAACCGGCAACAAGATCACCGTCAAGGCGAACAAGGGCGTCGTTATCGCCTCCGGCGGATTCGGACAGAACGTCGCGATGCGCCAGGAATTCAACAAGCAGTGGCCCACCCTCGATGAAACCATCAAGAGCACAAACCATCCCGGAGCGACCGGCGACGGAATCATGATGGGACGCGAAGTTAACGCGGCGATCGTACAGATGGAAAACATCCAGCTCCTCCCCCTCGGAGACCCCGAAACCGGAAGCCTGAGCGGAAACATCGAAACCGACGTCGAGAAGCGCATCTACGTGAACATCGAAGGAAACAGGTTCGTAGACGAAGGAGCCCGCCGCGACACCATGACGCTGGCGCTCTTCAACCAGCCCCAGAAGAAACTCTGGATCGTCGTCGACGCGCACTCCTATCCCGAAGGAACCGTTAAAAACAACTTCAACGAAACCATCGACGGCCTGGTCGCCGACGGACGCGCATTCAAGGGCGAAACCGTGGAAGAACTGGCAGAGAAGATCGGCGTGCCTCCCGCGAACCTCGCGGCGACCGTTGCCGAGTTCAACAAGCACGTCGCTTCAAAAACGCCGGACGCCTTCGGACGCACGCTCTACTCTGTGCCGCTCGACAAGGGTCCCTACTATGCCGGAGCCCGCGTTCCCACCGTCCACCACACCATGGGCGGAATCAAGATCGACGCTGAAACCCATGTCATCGACGTAAACGGAAACGTCATCCCCGGACTCTACGCCGCAGGCGAAGTAACCGGCGGAATCCACGGATCCAACCGCCTCGGCGGAAACGCGCTGACCGACATCACCGTCTTCGGCCGCATCGCCGGAGCGAATGCCGCTCAGGGCAAGTAAAAAAAGCCCGCCTGATAAAAGGCGGACTCGTTTGCTGAAAACTGAAAAAACCTTCCGCCGAACGGCTTTTGCCCGAAGCGGAAGGTTTTTTTTTCGCGCTCAGGGTGAGCGCGAGCGGTCACCGTGCTACGCGAGCAGTCACCGTGCGGCGCTGGCGGTAAGGGTGAGCGCGAGCGGTCACCGTGTTGCGCTGGCGATCACCGTTTTGAGCGAGCGGTAAACGTGCTGCGCTGGCGATCACCGTGATGCGCGAGCGGTCACCGTGCGGCGCTGGCGGTAAGGGTGATGCTCGCGCGGTCACCGTGTTGCGCTGGCGATCACCGTGATGCGCGAGCGGTAAGCGTGAGCGCGAGCGGTCACCGTGTTGCGCGAGCGGTCACCGTGTTGCGCTGGCGGTAAGCGTAAGTGCTAGCTATCACCGTGTTGCGCTGGCGGTAAGCGTGATGCGCGAGCGGTAAGCGTGATGCGCGAGCGGTAAGCGTGATGCGCTGGCGATCACCGTGTTGCGCTGGCGGTCACCGTGTTGCGCGAGCGGTCACCGTGATGCGCTGGCGATCACCGTGATGCGCGGGAGTGTTTCTGCATGAGGGCGCGGGCGTTGCCGGAAAAGACGAGAGATTCTTGAGCGGCGGACAAGCCGATCGAGAGGACCGCTTCTATTTGCTTCCGCTGATCCTTCCAGGGCGAGTCGCTCCCGAACAGGATCCGCTCTGCTCCGCAGCGTTCTATGATCGCGTCGCGTACGGCAGGATCGGCTTCGTCGATGAAGGACGTATCGAAATAGCAAGGCGAACCGGCCAGCTGTTCGAGAACATCTTCCCAGGCCAGCCACCCGCCCAGATGCGCCGCGATGATATCAAGGTCAGGGAAGCGGTCTATGAGCTTCCGCATCCTTCGGGGATGGGCGTTGTCCGCGCCGGCGAAGGCAATGTCGTATCCTGAGTGAAGAAGAACGAACATGCCGCTTTCCTGTATCGCGCGGAAAAACGGCGCAAGGGACGAATCGTCTACGTTGAAACGCTGATAGAGAGGATGCAGCTTGAGCCCTGCAAAGCCGGCTTCGCGGAAGGCATATATCTCCTCTTCGAAAACCGGACTCTCGGGATGAACCGAACCCAGAAACACAAAGCGATCCGATGAAACGGAACGGGACCATTCCAGTATCGCGCCCGCTTGAGCCGGTTTGGTGGCAATATTCGCTATCCACGAAAGCTCTACGCCGGACGCATCCATGGAGGAAGCAAGGCCGGCGAGAGTTCCGTCGGAACAGGGCGTATAGTCTCCTGAATCGGCCGTCAGCGAAGCCATGGCCCGCTCGGCAAGAAAATCGGGAAACGCGTGGGCATGTACGTCTATCATCGGGTCATGCTCTCCGCGAATAGTCAATCCGCATAATCGTATACAATTTCGACAGTTTGAATTTTGCCGCGATCGTCCTGTATATTGGACAGACCCTTGTACCACAGCATCCGTCTTTTCCCGATGTCGTACCGAACCTCGAGCTTCGGAGCGAACAGCCTGAGAAAACGGTTTTGAATATGTATCGTGAGCTCGGCGACTCCGTTCCGCTCTCCGCGCACTTCAAGCTCGAAGTCGTACACTTCCCTTGTTCCGGTGATCAGGAGTTTCAGAGGAACGCGGCCCTTGAGCTTGGCTTCCTGATAGTATTCCTGCAGATAATAGAAAAGACCCTGGCAGCCGACCATCAGAATCTCGCCGTCTCCCGTCAGAGCAACCTCTTTCCGGTTTTCTTTTTCGTCCGTTCCCGGATCGAAGGAGAAAAGAACCGCGGCTCCCTTTTCGTAGCGAACGCCGTGGCGGAATCCGTTTCGGTAATCTTCGAACACGTGAGCGGGCGCCGCGAGCGATTCGGTAAAGTAGGATTCGATGTAGGCCAGAGGCTCGCCGTTCTCCCTCAGATAATCGGTTCTCGCGCGGTATATCTTTCCGTCGCGATATTCCGACTCGTGCTTTTCGACGTAGGAGACCTTTCCGCCCCGAGTCGCTACGGACGAAAATCTCAAGATCTTGTTTTCTGCAGCAGAACCGGCGGACTGGGCGGCGAGCGATCCGGAGGTTCCTGCCAACAAAGCGACTGACAGAGCCGCTGCGATTTTGCGGGTTCCGGTAATTGAGGCGTTCATCACAAACCTCCCGCAGGCCGCTGGGGCACGGTTTCAAGCAGAGCTATATCAAAGCCGAGCCGATCGGCCTCTGCCGTCAACCTGTCGTATACGGCCGAATCAAGCAGGGGCGCGCGGGCCATCACCCACAAGTAGTTCATCGTCCCGCTGGTAATGAGCATGGTTTCGTCTTCTGCGTTCCAGTACACGATGCGGTAGGGCATCCACACGAAAGGGAACGGCTTGGCTTCCATCTCTCCCTGAATTACAGGATCGACGGCCCGGAGCCGTTGTCCGAGGGAGCCCTTTTTGCCGTCGAAGCCGCCCTTCCAGCCCTCGTACAACACATTCCAGTCGCCGTCCGCTCGTCGAATATAGGTGTCCGTCGTGCCCACCCAGTCGCCTGCGATCGGAATGGGTATCCTCGCGATTTCATACCAGGGTCCTTCGAAAAGACCGAAATCAATGGACGCCACCGCCGGAATATTCTTCGTCGACGGAGCGCTTGCGCATCCTGCCGCGGTGAAAGCCAGAATTGCTGATAACACAACTGCTGAATAACGCGCGGCTTTCATACATCAACCTCCAAGAGATCTCAACTTTTCATCCAGGACCGTAAGGCGCTGTCTAAGCTCCCGCACCTGATCAAGGCTTGCGTGAATTTTCGACTGCATATAGACGTCAGCGATAATCCCGTCGAACAGGAAATCTGCCAGAGTGGAAAAGGTTCCGATGTTCATGGAATAATCCGTCGCTGATTCTACGGAAGACAGTTCCCGTCCGAGATGTTCGAGCTTCTGCTGAATGAGGTTCATAACGTCGGAGGCCCGGCCCAGCTGGGAATGCTTGATGAGATCGGTGATGAGACCGCCTCCGAAGATGTCGACGAATCCCCAGGCACGCGCGTTCTTGAACTTGCGCTCGGCCTCGTCGGTGAGAGCGAGAAGCTCCGAGATAATGCCGCGCGAACGTGTCAAGCTTAAAAATTGAGTTTCGGTCATCGGTCTCCCCTGTTCCATATGCACATCGTCCCTCCGTTGCTGTTCAACGAAGGCATGAATTCAATATACGAAAAAAGGGTCAGAAAAGCGAAACAGAATTACTCTTCTTCGACCCCGTAGGCGGAAAGGCTCAAACTTAAATGAGTGACTCCCGCGAAGGCTTTCAGGGTAGAAGCGAGATTTTCAACATCCAGAGCCTTTCCGCGGACTGCGATGATCTCAAGGCAGTGGTCGTGGTCGAGATGGATATGCTGCGTGGAAATGATCGAATCCTGAAAGTCGTGCTGCACATGCATAAGGCGCTCGGCCAGATCGCGGCGGTGATGATCGTAGGTCATCACCACGGCTCCGGCGACCAGTCCGTTGTCGTCCCGCTTCTTTTTGATGAGGGTTTCCCGGATCAAGTCGCGAATGGCTTCCGAGCGGTTCTGATATTGTTCGCGCTCGATGAAGGCGTCGAAGGCGTCTATCAGTTTTTTGTCCAGCGAAACACCGAAGCGGTACAACGAACTCATACAGCTGCTCCTTACGCCCGCGCGCCGGAAACGATGAACCGGTCGTGCGTTGAAATCTTTATATCGACGGCGAGCTTGCGTCCCATGAGGGTGGCCAGTTCGTCCTCGTGCATAAGGCCCACCGACACCCCGCTCGCCGCGCCGCTGTGATGCCGGTCCAGCTGAGCGCGGCTCATGCTGTGGGCGATCGTAAGCCGTCCTCCGGGAGAGAGCACGCCGCAGAGGCGTTCGATCAACGCGGCCGGATCGGGAAAATGAGGAAACGCGTTATAGACCACAACCCGATCGAAGCAAGCGCTCAGGTCCGTTTCCATAATGTCGGCGCACAACACATCGACGCCCGTTCGAGCGAATTTGTTCCTCGCGATTTCTACCATGGACGAAGAAATATCGACTCCGAGCACGGAGGCTGTTTTCCGCTTCAGATAGTCGGGAAACAGCACTCCCGTTCCGCAGGCAACGTCCAGCACCCGCACGCCTTCGGTTATGCCGGCGGCGTCGAGAATATACGAGATTGCCGCTTCGTTGCGCACGAGGCGGGCGTCCCACTCGCTGGCGCGCTCGTTGAAGAAATCGATAATGTCTTCTTTCCGGATAAGGGCTTCCATCGGCATATCCTATGCGTTACGGGCTGATCGGCTGCGGGAAGGTACAAGACCGGCGCGCATGAGGGAAAGGACGATCGCGGGAATTAGCACAAGCTGGATGACGATGCCCGGAAGGGCGGTAACGAAGTATCCGGAAAACCAGATGGTCATAGTGATTTTTCCGGGAGCGAACACGAAGGCCCGCGCAAGTCCGGCGACGACGCGGCCGATCAGCATGGCGGGAATCAGGGCGGCGTACACATCGACGAGAAACACGCCGGTTCGGATGAAGCGGGAGAGAAGCCCGATCATAAGCCCGTACACGGAAAGTTCGATCATCATCATCGGAAGGAAGGCGGCGGGAGGCATTCCTGTCAGCATCGAGGAAACGAGGGGACCGGCAAGTCCGCACAAGAGTCCGAACGGCCAGCCGCACACGAGGCCGCAGACAAGAACGGGCAGATGCATCGGAAGATAGATGCTGCCGGCGTTCGGCACGGCGTGAAAGGCCATGGGAAGCACGACGCAAAGGGCGATGGACACGGCGGTTACAACGGATTTCTTTACAGCAGTCATTTCGACACTCCAAAACAGATATTTGTACAATCCGCAATACGCGGATTCGTTCACCAATGAAAAAAACATATAAGGGCAGGAACGCACAGCGAAAACGCAAGAGCGGCGTAGTCGCGGAACGCGAGCGCCTTCATGCGCTTGCGCCTCTTGACGGCGCCCTGGAAACCGCGCGCTTCCATCGCCTGCGAAAGCTCGTCCGCGCGCGTAAAGGCCACCAGAAAAACGGGAACCGTCAGCGCGAGAACGCTCAGCGTTTTAACGGCGATGTTCCGGGAATCGAAGCGGGCGCCTCGCGCCGTCTGCGCCTTGCGGATGCAGTCCGCTTCGTCGCGGAGCAGCGGAACGAATCGCAGCGCGATTCCCAGAATCAGGGCAATCTCCGCCGCCGGAAGGCGAAGCAGAGACAGGGGAGAAATCGCGCGCTCGATCGCGCCGGTCAATTGAGGCGGAGAAGTAGTCTCTATCAGCGCGTTTCCCAAAAGGGTCAGAATCAGCACGCGGAAGGCGATCGAAGCTCCCTGCGCCGCGCCCGCGCGGGAAGGCGTAAATATCCACCAGGACCATCCTCCGGAAGACTCGAAAAAAAGAAAGTTCAAAACGAATACGAAAAACACGAACCAACCCAGGCCGCCCAGATAGCGCGCCAAGGCAGAAGGGCGCAACCCCGACGCCGAGAATACGGCTGCCGCCGCTCCGGCGACGAGGAGAAATCCCGCGAGCGTGTCTGCGAACAGCACCGCCGCGAGCAAAAGACAAAACGAGGCCAGCTTCGCGCCGGCATTCATCCGCTCGAGAAAAGACGGCCGGGGCGGCAGACTGCGATTATCGTCCTGTGCAGGCTGCGCGAGCCCCCCGCCGTGTGCGAGCCCCTCGCCCTGTGCGAGCCCCCCGCCCTGTGCAGGCTGCGCGCCCTGTGCGAGCCCCCCGCCGTGTGCGAGCCCCTCGCCCTGTGCGAGCTCCCCGCCCTGTACGAGCCCCCCGCCCTGTGCACGCTCGCCGCCCTGTGCAAGCCCCCCGCCCTGTGCGAGCTCCCCACCCTGTACGAGCCCCCCGCCCTGTGCGAGCTCCCCACCCTGTACGAGCCCCCCGCCCTGTGCGAGCTCCCCACCCTGTACGAGCCCCCCGCCCTGTGCAGGCTGCGCGGCCTGTGCGAGCCCCCCGCCCATCCCTTTCAGCCTTTCCGTCAACGCTGTGCGCAGCTCCCCGCCCATGCCTTTCAGCCTTTTCGCCAACGCTGTGCGCAGCTCCTCGTAACGGAACACGCCCTCGCCGACGTCGATTCCCGCCTCGCGCAAAGCAGCGGCGACGCTTCGCACCGGACTCGCCGGCATCAGAACAGACTCGCGGACGGGAGAATCTTCCGCAACGGCGCCCTCTTCAAGAACAATTACCCTGGAGCAATGCTCGCACACGGCGTCCGCGTCGTGGGTCGCCATGAGTATCGAAACGCCCCGGCGGTTGAGCCGGTCCAAAAGAAACAGAAAATCGCGCCGTCCCGCGGGGTCCAATCCCGCCGTCGGCTCGTCGAGCAGCAGATAATCCGGACGCGAAGCGAGTATTCCCGCGATCGCGACGCGGCGCTTCTCTCCGCCTGAAAGTACTAAAGGCGATACGTCGGCATACTCGCCGTACTCAAGGCCGACCGCATCGAAGGCCTCTCGAATCCTGGCCTCCCGTTCCGCATCCGGAAGTCTCTTCCGCTTCAGCGCGAAGCCGACGTCCGCCGCGGCGGTGAGCGCGAAAAGCTGAGTCTCCGGATATTGAAACACGATCCCGATTTTTTCGTTCCCCGCCTTCCGGAGCTCTTCCCCGTCCAGGAAGACCGCCCCGCTCGAAGGAGAGGCGAGGCCCGCGGCGATTTGCAGCAGCGTGGATTTTCCGCACCCCGTCTTTCCCATGAGGGCGACGAACTCGCCCCGGCCCACGGAAAACGACGCTCCCCGGAGCGCGCTTTTGGCAGCCGGCCCGCGGTGAAAAGACGGATACGCGTACCAGGCGTTTCTTACTTCAAGCGGCATGCTTCCTCCGCGAACTCGGCAACCGTCAGCGGACAGCGGGATAATTCGATTCCCGCCTCGCGAAGATCCAGATACAGCTTCACCGGAACCGGCGGCTCGAGCCGCGCGCGCGCTAGCAGGGCGCGGTCCTGAAAAATCTCCCGCGGGCTTCCCGACGCTATCGCCTCTCCGCGATCCATTAAAATGACGCGGTCCGCAAGCGCCGCCTCGTCTACCTGATGGGTTACCATCACCAGGGCGCGCCCCTCGCGGTTCTTCAGCGAAACAAGGGCGTCGAGGATTTCCCGCCGGCCCTCCGGATCGAGCATGGAGGTCGCCTCGTCGAAAACCAGCACCTCAGGATCGGCGGCAAGCACTCCGGCAAGCGCGATCCGCTGCTTCTGCCCGCCGGACAACGCATACGGAGACCGTTCCTCGTAGCCGGACATTCCGACAGCCGCAAGGGACTCTCGCACCCGATTTCTCGCAACCTCTTCGGCGCAGCCCCGGTTCGTCAACGCGAACGCGACATCCTCGTATATTATAGAAGAAACAAATTGAGTATCCGGATTCTGGAACACCAAACCGACCCGCCTGCGCGCTTCGATCTGATCCCCGGTCAACGGCCCCGCTGCGTTCCCCGCCGGCAGATTCAGCCCCGCGACAGAAAGCCTCCCCGAATCGGGAATCAGCAGCGCGTTCAAATGCCGCGCGAACGTGGACTTCCCCGAACCGTTCGCCCCGAGAATCGCCGCGAATTCCCCGCGCCCGACGGCAAGGCTCGCACTCCTCAGGGCCGGCCGCTCCCGATCCTCCACGCGATAGGTAAATGTCAGATTTTCAGCTTCAACGACGTTCACAGGAAGTGCATGATAACACGTTATTCCATTTTCGTGCTACCGCCTTTCTCCGGATTTATGAGAAAAACAATCAAGGACGAGGCCGAAAAAAGCATCAGGGGAGAGAGCCGTTCCGCGCAGCCGGCGCGTGCGAAGGTCCCCGCAGGGGCGGAATCTCCATCGGCTGAACTTGACAGACGGCCGAACCGGGGAGACAATAGCGAATGCCTTTTACCGCTCCGAACCTCGACTACATCATCAACGCGCACAACTACCAGAAGATTCAGGACTGCCTTTCGGAGGCGTCCGACATGGCGATGCTCATCGTCGACTTTCAGGGAACTCCCGTCACCGAACACAGCAGATGCAGCGCCTACTGCTCGCTCGTCCGCTCGAATCCCGAACTCAACAACCTGTGCAGAAAATGCGACGCGCGCGGCGGGCTCGAAGCCGCCCGGCTTTCCAAACCCTACATCTACCGCTGCCACATGGGAATTCTCGATCTCGCCGTTCCCATCGTTCTGGGAGGCGTCTACGCCGGGGCCATCATGGCAGGACAGGTAGTTCCCGCCGACGAGGACGCTCAGGAGCTCGAAACGATAGCGGAAGGAAGGCTGTCCGCGATCGACGGAGATTTCTTCGCCGAACTGGAGAAACAGAAAAAACTCCTTCCGGTCATGTCGCGGGACAGGGTGCAGATCATCGCCAACATGCTCTTCCAGATCAACAACTACATGATCGAAGAAGCCCTGCTCAAGATAGAACTGAACGACCGGCTCGAGGCGAGCGGATCGCAGGACGGACGCGCCGCAGAAGGAAGGCCGGCGTACAACAGCTTCATCATCAGGCCCGCCCTCGACTACATCGCGTCGCATTACCACGAACGGATCACCCTGGACGAAATGGCGTCGAGGTGCAACATCAGTTCGAGCTACTTCAGCAAGCTCTTCAACAAAATCACCGGAGAGACCTTCGCGAATTACGTGAACACGCTCAGGATACGCAAGGCCTGCGAGTACCTCGACCAGGAAGACATTCCCATCACGACCATCGCTTTCAACCTCGGCTTCGACGACATCAGCTACTTCGACAAGGTGTTCAAGAAGATCGCGGGAACGACGCCTTCGGCCTACAAGAAAAACTGATCCGGGCTCCGCTCGGCCGAGTGCTGAAAAATGCAATTCCTTTTTACCGCTTCTGCGCGAAGTTACGGAAAATCATCCTGATTACTACCAGCGAATATCCCCTCGCAGAGCCATACTGGAATCAAGGCAGGAGCGGCGCCTGACAGCGCGCGGACGTTCCGCCTCATTCAGTTCAAGGAGGCACATATGAGAAAGGCATTCATCTCCCCGGTCAAATACATTCAATGCGAGGGGGCTCTCAGGGATCTGGGAGCCTACGTCAAGCTGTACGGAAAATCCGCCCTGCTGATCGCCCATCGCGACGACGCCGCCCGCGTCAAGGAAGCGCTCGATTTCACCGCGAAAGAATACGGAATCGCATTCGTCGCGTCGGACTTCGGCGGCGAATGCTCGCGCCAGGAAATCGCGCGGCTGAAGGAAAAAGCGGCGCAGGCGAATTGCGACGCTGTAATCGGACTCGGCGGAGGAAAGGCCATCGACACCGCCAAGTGCGTAGCGGACAGCGTCAAGCCGGTCATCATCTGCCCCACCATCGCCGCCACCGACGCGCCCACGAGTTCCTCCGCGGTGCTCTACACTCCCGAAGGAGCCTTCGACGACTACGCCTACTTCGTCAGCAATCCGAACGTCGTCCTCGTCGACACCGCGGTGGTCGCCCAGGCGCCCGCGCGCTTTCTCGTCTCAGGCATGGGCGACGCGCTTTCCACCTGGTTCGAAGCCCGCTCCTGCATGAGATCCTTCGCGCGGGTTAACGCGAGCGGACACGGAAGGCCGGATGCCTGCGGAACCCGCGCTGCTCTCGCGCTCGCCGAACTCTGCTATAACACCCTGCTCGAAGACGGCGTCAAGGCAAAACTCTCCTGCGAAGCGAAGTCCGTAACTCCCGCCCTCGAAAACATCGTCGAAGCGAACATTCTTCTTTCGGGGCTCGGCTTCGAAAGCGGCGGACTCGCCGCCGCCCACGCCGTCCACAACGGATTGACCGTCCTCGAGGAAACCCACAAGTTCTACCACGGAGAAAAGGTCGCCTTCGGAACCATCGTCCACCTCGTGCTCGAAAACGCGCCGACCGCGGAGCTTCATGAAGTCATCGCGTTCTGCAAGTCGGTCGGCCTCCCCGTCTGCCTCGCTGACCTCGGCGTAACGGAAGCATCGAAGGAAAAAATCGCCGCCGTCGCCAAGGCCGCCTGCGCGCCGGGAGAAAGCATCCACAACATGCCCTTCCCCGTTACCGAAGCAGCCGTTTGCGCGGCGATTCTCGCAGCGGACAAAATCGGGAGCCGGGCATGAAAAAGATCATCAATGCTCCCGAGACGCTGGTCATGGAAATGTGCGAAGGAATGCAGCGCGCCCATCCGGACAAGCTGGTTTTCATCGCCAAGAGCAAGATTATCCGCCGCAAGACGCTTAATGCTGACAAGGTCAGCCTCATCTCCGGCGGCGGAAGCGGCCACGAGCCGGCGCACGCGGGATTCGTCGGAGAGGGAATGCTGGACGCGGCGGTGTGCGGCGACGTGTTCGCCTCGCCGTCGACGATCCAGGTGTACAACGCGATCAGGGAAACCAAATCAAACAAGGGAACCCTGCTCATAATCAAGAACTACTCAGGCGACTGCATGAACTTCGACGCCGCCGCGGAGATGGCTGAAGAAGACGACGGAATCGTCGCCGAACGGGTGTACGTGAACGACGATGTCGCGGTGAAGGACAGCCTCTACACCGTCGGACGCCGCGGCGTCGCGGGAACGGTGCTGGTGCACAAGGCAGCAGGAGCGGCCGCGGAAAAGGGGCTCAGCCTCGCCGAGGTGAAAGCCGTCGCTGAAAAAGCAATCGCCAACGTCCGCTCGATGGGATTCGCCCTCACCTCTTGCACGGTGCCCGCCAAGGGAACCCCGACCTTCGTCTTAAGCGAAGACGAAATGGAGTTCGGCGTCGGCATCCACGGAGAGCCGGGCACGCGGCGCGAGGAAACCGTCACGGCAGACGAGCTAGCGGAAAAGCTTCTCGACTGCATCTGTCCCGATCTTCCCTTTACCGCGGGCTGCGAAACTGCCGTGCTCGTGAACGGATTCGGCTCGACTCCCCTTCAGGAGCTCTACCTTCTGTTCAACTCGGCCGCGAAGTCCCTCGAGAAGCGCGGCATCAAGATCGCGAAAAGCTATGTGGGCAACTACATGACCTCGATCGACATGGCGGGAGCCTCGATCACGCTGATGAAGCTCGACGAAGAACTCAAAGAACTGCTTTCCGCTCCGGCAGACGCCTGCGGATTCAAATGCTGAACGATCAGGAGAAACACATGAACACGCTGACAACGACGGATATGGCCGGACTCGTCGCCCGCATGGCAGACATCATCATTGAAAACGAAAAACCCTTCTGCGAGCTCGATTCCGCGGCGGGCGACGGCGACTTCGGCATGTCGGTCGCCAAGGGCTTCAAGGTCCTGAAATCAGAATGGAATGCTCTCGACAGAGCTGACATCGGAAGCTTTCTCAGGGACTGCTCGCTGATCATCACCGAACACTGCGGAGGAGCCTCTGGCCCGATCTGGGGCTCGGCCTTCAGAGCCGCCGGCAAAAACGCCGCGGGGAAAGCCCTCGTCGATCTGGGAGAGTTCGCTTCTCTCATGCAAGCGGCAGTCGAGGGAATCCAGAAGCGGGGCGGCGCGAAGCTCGGAGATAAAACCCTTCTCGACGCCCTCATCCCTACCGTAGAATCGCTTTCGGCAAGCGCCAGGGCCGGGCTTCAAATCGAAGCGGCCTTCGAAAAAGCGGCGGCGGCGGCCCGCGAAGGCGCCGAAAAAACCCGCGAATACTCAGCGTCCAAAGGACGCGCGAGCTACGTAGGCGACCGAAGCTTGAGCCACCCCGACGCCGGAGCCATGGCCCTCGGCATCATCTTCACGCAAATCGCGGAGACGACGGCCGCGGGCGCGGTGTAATCACCGGATTCCCCCGAGATTCTCCGCGTTGCGCTGATGCTCATAGCGGTCCGAATCGAGGGGGAAATCCCAACACCCGGCATAGTGAATTATTTTTCCGCCCAGTCCGGTTTTGAATGTATACAAGCCGTACATCGAATGTCCGGGGTCTCCGTTCGGCGGCACACCCATCAAATCGTATTCAAGGCATCCCATGCTTTTCAACAGCTTGATAGCCTCCCACTGAAGCCCGTAGTTCGGCATGGCGTCCCGCCGCTCCAAACTCGATCCGGCGTACAGGTAATACCCGCGCGTTCCGCATACGCCCAGAATAATTCCGGCCAGCGGAACGCCCTCGAGTTCCGCGAGCAGAACAAAAAACCGCGGAACGGGATTCCCACCCGCCGGCGAATCGCCGATGGTCGACGAACAATCTGAAACGGCCGCGCTTGCTGGGCTGCCGGATTCGCGCGAAAGATCGGCGAACTTCTCCGCATCGCGAAACAGCTTCTCAAAATACGCTAGGCCCTCGAAATAAAAGCCCTTCCGCCTCGCCGTCTCCGAATACAGCTCATGCCAAACGGGAAGAGACTCTGCGCCGGCGACCCTGAACGAAAGACCGCTCTTCAACGATTTTCTGACGCAGTTCCGCGTCGTCTGCCTCATGCGTGAAAGAATAACCTCTTCCGCTTCCCTCAAGCTGATGATCACTGTATCGGGGCTGAAATGATCCAAGGGCGCCTTGCGCAGCTGGCGGAAACGGGTACCGTAATTCATGCGCAGCTCGCGGAGTTCCGGACGGGGAGCGCCCTTCCACTGGCCGGCGGATGTCCAGAATCGGCTGTCTGTATACGGAGATAGAAAGGGGAGGTCGTAGCGGATGCAGGACAAGCCCGGGGGAAGAACTTTCTGCAAGGAGAGGGAGAGCTCTTCAAGAAAAAGCCCGCGATCCCCTTCGTCGAGCGGAAGATCCGGGCCGTGGGGCGCGTACGCGTACCGATTATCGGAAACGCCGCCGCGCGCGATGAGAACCAGGGGAAACGACGGACGCCCTCCCCCGGATCAACGATGAATGCGAAAGATCGATTCGTTCCGCCGTTTCTGAAAAAAGCCCAAAAACCGCTTTGGAAAAGATTGAACCTCTGCGGAAGAGTCGAAAACTCCGCGGGGGCGAGCAACATGGCACTGTCCTGGATTTTGAAGGCGTCGCGCACCGCCCTGTCGCGGTTCCGTTTCTTCGCGCTTCTGCAAAGAAAAGCCTTCGTATATTTTGCCGAAGCAATGCCCTATTCTACCCCGTATTACGGAACAGGGCAAGGCCTCGCTCGGATCAGCACTAAGTATACCCGTACATGCGAATAAAGCCTTCCGCCACGCAAGACGGAAGGCTGACAGTATTCGACCAGAACTCAATACCGCAGGGCATCAACAATGCGTGAGACCGATCACCGGCTCCTGACCAAACGGAATCCTATCTCGGATTCACGTTTCTCAGGATGATATCCGGTTATCGTACCGACATTCAGGTACATACGGGGATTACTGTAATACGTTCCGCCTCGAGTCGACCTGACATATCCGGGCATCGCTAGGTCAAAACACCACTGAGCAGCGTTTCCGCACATATCGTACAGTCCCAAATGATTTGCCAGTTTCCCCTTTACGGGCATTAATTCCGCAAATGTACTCATATCCGGATCATTAGTGTACCATGCGACAGCCCTCGTCGCGCTTTCCACGCTCGTTGAACCCGATGCGCCGCTGGCAGAATTGCCCTTTGTCCATTTCAGAGGCTGGATGGAAAAGTCGATAGTCTTTATCTCCGTTACGACTGAATTCGCCGCATCCAAACCGCGATACCTTGCCGCGTATTCCCACTCGATATCACTCGGTATTCGATAGCCGTTTTTTGTAATATCAACAACCGTATCCTGAACAAGCCAGGATTCGGCTATTCCTGAATACACGACATTATCCGTATTGCCGTCTCTCATCTCGGTCAACCAGTTGGAGAACATAACAGCGCCATGCCAGGAAACATAGACAGCAGGATAGTTCTCGAGACCCGCGTCGACAGCGAATTGCTTTGTATCTTCATTAAAGGTAATGGGTAAATACTTGTTCGATGATCCATTATAAAAAGATAGTAGCGTTTTTGTACCAAACTTTGCCCCGTATTTGCTTATAGCATTATGATCTGTAACGGTTTCGGAAAATTTGCCCTCGTCATATGCCCACTGGAGAATATTCCGCACAACTGCATTCGTTACAGTTGTTTCACCAATGAAAAAGGAATGGTCAAGGCTCGCAGTACTCGTATCGGATTTTCCAGTCGGAAATACCTTCTCTGCTCCATCGTTGGCAAGAATCATTTTATATGGTATCTCGCCGATGGTTGATACAGCAGAACTGCCGATGACCAAAGATGAATTAAAGTCTGTTTCAGTCAGAGCCAGATTACTTCCGCCAGGGGTTGGCGTCCTTGGGTCGGTCGGCGTCGTTGGGTCGGTCGGCGTGGTGGGATCAGTCGGCGTCGTGGGATCGGTCGGCGTGGTCGGCGTCTCCCCGGAATCATCAGGGGTATTCGTAGGACTATCGCACGATTGGAACGAAAGCAAAAGAACTATACACAAAAGGTATGCTGCTTTCCAGAGATTTTTCTTCATACGGTCTCCTTTCATTTCTCTTTACGTCTTTGTATAGCATCACAATATATATGTTGATAAGCTCTTACAAACCGAGTGTAGCACCATAAAATAAAAAAAGGAAAACTGAGAAAATGGATATTTTCGAGATTTTTTTATCCGACAAACACCGGTTATCTGTAAAAAAAAGAGCTGTCCGTAAGAAGAACAGCTCCCGCATACCATCAGCCTGCCGACGTTGCCGAAGAAAACTAGTTTAACGTCGCATCGAACAGCGGCTTCAGATGGTCGGTTAAAATGACAGCAAATGATTTTTCCAGTCCATGGCCGTCCTCTGCGCCTTCATAATAGGTCGCGGAAACACCCTCGATATCATTCAACTCTTCGTAAAAAGCCTTGCCCTGGGTAGCGTACGGAACGAACTCGTCGAGCGCGCCCCAGGCCAGAAACCACTGCACGCGGGTGATCGCCTCAGGCGACGCGTCGTACAGATTCTTCAACCTCCACAACGGACTCGAGAGCTTCCATGCGGACTGGGAATCTTCATCCTCCGGATCGTAGGCGCCGCCGAGTATGAGACTGAGCCCGTCGCCGACGGTAATAGCCGGCGTTCCGGCCTCCGCGTCCGCGGACGTGACGACATAATTCAAAAAAGTCTGATCCATCAAGTCGGTCGGCCCGGAAAGAGAGGCGCAGGCCACGATTGAACTGTCGCTGTTCTGGAGCGTTTCAAGCAGCCCCAGATGGGCGCCCGCGGATAAGCCGACCACCGCAATCTTCTGGGGATTAAAGCCCCAATCTGCGGCTTTCTTCGCCATAGCGAGGCGGGCCGCGTGCACGTCCGCGAGCATCTCGGGGAAGCCCGCGCTTTCTCCCGCGGGAGCTTCAGGATCAAACAGGCGGTAATTAATCGAAACGGTCACATACCCGATATTCGCGAAGGTCTGCATAATTAAGGAAGGAAAAATCAATTTGTCGCCGCCGGTCCACGAACCTCCGTGAATCAGAAGGACGGCGCCGCGCGTTTCATCCTGTACAGCGGGAAACCACACATCCATTTTCTGTAGCGGATCGTCACCGTACGCGAAATCGAAAATCGTCTCGCGTTTTTCATCAACCGGATCCTCGATAATCGGATCCTCTACCGCGGGATCCTCATCTCCCGAACCGGACGGATTCGAACACCCGGCAACAAGAATTGCCGCGAAAAGCAGGGCGAATAACAAACGAAACACCGAAGCCCCTGAAATACTCTTCTTCATGCTTGAAACTCCTTATTCATTGGAAAGCGGCGGCTCGCCGTCGACAATCCAGCCTACTGCGCCTCGCGCGCAAGGGCCGCGAACAGATTCCACGCCGCGTACGCCTTCCGGTTCGAGTTCACCGGCTGGGAATGCTCGGCTCCGCACTCGTACCACTCGCCCGGATGAGAGTCCTGCCATTCCAAAGCCCAGTTCCGCGTCACGGGACCGGTCCCGGTCTCGTCCTCGTAGTCGCAGGCGTCGGTTACGTGTTTATCTCCGTAGTACGCGCCGTCGCTGTCATAGCACTCGATATCGTAAAAATCGAAAAGCCAGGAGCCCCGCTCGGCGCACCAAGCGCGGATAATCTGATTATTCCGGTGAAGCGCGCCCTCAAGGCCCGAGCCGTCCGCGTGGCCGGTCATATATACGAAGGCGATTCCCGGATATTCGGCCTCGAATTCCGCCATCGGTTCAAGATACTGCGTGCGCACATCTTCCGCCGAACGGGAAGAAAGCTGCCCGCACCAGGACCACATGATCACGTTGAATTCAGGGTGCGCCGACCCCCTGCCGTCGGGATTCGCCGGTCCCAGAAACGCTTCCGTTTCGGCGGTCCAGTCCGGATAATACCCGGCGTCATGGTCGAGATCGCCCGAGCCGTAGCCGTCCCCTTCATACAAATGAAGCGCCCCGCCCGCGCCGCTCGAATTCGTCGAATAGAGCCCGGTCCCGCCCATAAAAGCGTCGAGCGAATTAAGTCCGTCGGTAATCTGGCTCCCGTGGGAGGTATGCCCGTACCCGATATGCAGGGCGTCTTTCGCGAGCAGGATGTCCGCATCGGACAACGCAGTCAGCGCCGACCGCGTCGCATGAACATGATCGAAAATCCGCGAATCCCCGTCCGCGGGAAGGCTCGAACCGTCTCCGCAGGACGAAAGCGCCGCGCCCAGGACAAGACCGAAAAAAGCAAGAACGACATCGTTTCTTTTCATGGCGATCTCCTCGGCTTACAGCATACACCACAGCCGGCGGGATTTCCGCCCCTGAACCGACTCCCGCGCGAGGGGGCTCCGAGCGGCCGAGAACCGCCCCTGCAGGGTCTTTCTGCCTCAGTCTTGTTTTGAATTCGTACAGAAAAAAAAGGGGAAGCGGCGGGAAACCGAAGGGCGGAATCTATATCCCGCAACGCCTCAGCGAATCCCCGCGACTCCCCCTGTCTCCGAAACCCGCCGGACCTCTATACCTACCGGTAGGTATAGAGATCGGTCGTTTTTCTCCGCCACCCCCGCGTCCCTCTATCAGGACGCGGCAGAGGGAACAGCGGACTCGGACGGTGCCGGCTCCTCGCGAGCGGCTTCCAAAATGGCCTCGGAATCCAGGAACTGCCGGTTGTACAAATCGCGATACCGGCCGGCCCGGCTCATCAGCTCGTCATGGGTTCCGTCCTCGATGACGCGGCCGGCGTCCATCACGATGATGCGGTCTGCGTTCCTGATCGTCGACAAACGATGCGCGATTACCACGCTCGTCCTTCCCGCCAACAACCGGTCGACCGCGTTCTGGACGAGCACCTCGGTTTCCGTATCCACCGAGCTCGTCGCCTCGTCCAGAATCATGATGCGCGGATCAGCCACCAGGGCGCGCGCAAGGCTGATGAGCTGCTTCTGCCCGGTGGACAAAAGCACTCCGCCCTCGCCCACCATCGTTTCGTAGCCGTGCTCCAAACCTTCTATAAAGTGCGCGGCGTTCGCTTCGGACGCGGCCTTTTCTATTTCAGCGTCCGTCGCGTCCAGCCGGCCGTAGCGGATGTTCTCCCTGATCGTTCCGGAGAACAAAAGCGGCGTCTGAAGCACGTAGCCGAGCCGGCTATGCAGCCAGTGGCAGGTGCGCTCGCGGTACTCGCGCCCGTCGATATTTACCTCGCCGGATATGGGCTCGTAAAAGCGGCACAGGATATTCACGAGCGTCGACTTTCCGCAGCCCGTCTCGCCCACGATCGCCACCGTCTGTCCGGCGGGAATCGAAAGCGAAAAGTGTTCGAATATCCACTTGCCGTCTCCGTAGTGGAAACTTACGTCCTTCAGTTCGACGCTTCCCAGGATGTCGACGTCGTCCCGGGCGTCCGCCCTGTCGAGGATTTCAGGCTCCGTCCCGATCAGCGAAAGAAGGCGCTCCGCGCTGGCCTGGGCCGCCTGGAATTCCGAAAGCACCCGGGCGAACTCGCGCGCCGGATCGAAGAACATCATCGCGTAGTTGACGAAGGCGACCAGGGTTCCGAAGCTCAGCGTCTTCCCCAGAACCATCGTGCCGCCCGCGCCGAGCGCTACGGCCGCTCCGGTCGCCGCGAGAAACACGACGATCGGCATGAAGAGGGCGGAAATCCTGGCGGAGCGCAGCGCGTAGCGCCTGAGCGTCGAGCTCTGCTTCGCGAATTCCGCCTTGTGGAAATCCTCGGCGTTTAGAACCTTCGAAGTCCGCGCTCCCTGCAGGCCTTCGTTGAATACGCCGGAAAGCAGGGAGTTCGCCTTTCGCGCTTTACGCTGGGCGGCCAGCAGCTTTTTCTGGAACCAGAAGGTCGCGACAAGCAATATGGGCGTAAAAAACAGCGTCATGGCGGCGAGGGGCGGATGCATGGCCGTCATGAATATGATGATGACGATCATCATCGTGCCGCCCCACACAAGGTCGACTATTCCCCAGGCGATCGTGTCGCCGAGCTTCTGCGCGTCGCTCGTCATGCGGGACATGATCCAGCCCGCCGGCGTTTTGTCGTAATACGAGAAGCTCAGTTTCTGCAGCTGCCTGAACGCGAGGTACCGCAGCCTGTGGCATACGCGAACCTCGATCATTCCGGCGATCAAAATAAAGAGGAATACGTTCAAGCCCTGCGTTACGGCGAGCACCGCGTACTTCCGCACGAAGGACCACACCGGATCCATCGAGTTTCCCGCGCTCAGCACGGGAACAAGAGAGTCGATCGCGTACCGGGTCATGAGCGGAAAGATTCCGTCGACCACGGCGACCGCGATCATGAACGCAGCAAGCACTCCCAGCCACGGAAACAGTTTTTTGTTCAGACTGAAAATCTTCTTCCACGTCTTGAAATCGAAGCCGTTCCCGAATTCCGTTTCCTTAAATGAATTTTCTTCCATTATAAAATCCTTGTCAGGCTCCCTGAGCCTCGACGGCGCGCTGCAGTTCCGCAAGGCGCCGGTACAATCCTTCTTTCTGCGACAGTTCGGCATGAGTGCCGACCGCCGTGATTCTTCCTTCCTCGAGCACGATGATCCGGTCCGCGGAGGCGAGCGTCGTAAGCCGGTGGGCGATCACGATCATGCCCGCGCGGTCCCGCGAATCTCCGCCGTGGGCGTCGAGCGCTTCCCTGATCCTGGCGTCGGTTTCCGTATCCACCGCGCTCAAGCTGTCGTCGAGCACAAGCAGCGAAGCGTCGCGTATGATTCCGCGTGCCAAGGCGAGCCGCTGGCGCTGTCCGCCTGAAAGCGTCACGCCCCGCTCGCCGACCATCGTATCGTAGCCGGCGGCGAATCCTTCGATCACCGGATGCAATGACGCGGCGCGCGAAGCTTCGAAAATCCGTTCTTCGTCAGCGTCCTCGGATCCTATCCGGATATTCTCGCGGATCGTCTTCCCGTACAAAAAGCCTTCCTGCAGAACCAGCGAAATATTCCGCCTCAGCTCGCGCTTCGGAATGCTGTTCAAGTCGCGGCCTCCGATCGTAATGCGGCCGGAAGTCGGCTCGTACAATCTGAGCAAGAGATGCACGAGGGTCGACTTTCCGCTTCCCGTCGGCCCGACTATCGCGAGCCTTTCGCCGCTCTCCATTCTGAACGACACGTTTGACAGAACTTCCGTGCCGTCCGGATAGGCGAACGAAACGTCGCGGAATTCCACGGCGGCGCGCTTCCAGAACATCGGGCTCAAGTCCTCCGCTCCCGGCTCCGCGTCCAGATCTTCTTCCCGTTTAAGCGCGAGAAGCTCAGCCATGCGGCCCAGCGCGACCTTCGTCTTGCCTGTGTCCGCGAGGACGCGGCCGAACTGGCGCACGGGCCAGAGAGTCTGATGCTCGTACGATAAAAACAGAACGATCATCCCGACGGATATTTCCCCCTGGGCGAAGAAGTACAACCCCGCGCCGAGGACTATGCCGATCTGCAGAATCCCGAGCAAACTCGAAAAGCCCCAGAACACGCCGAGCCACGCGATGAGTTTGAAGACCTGATCGCGGTAGCGTCCGTTCGCGCGGTCGAACCGTTCCTGCTCGTATTCCTGCCGGGCGAATGCCCTGACTACGCGCACCCCGGTCACGTTTTCCTGCACGATGCCGGAAAGCACGCCCTCCCGCTCGTCCGCTCCCAGAAAGATCCGCTCCACCAGTTTATGGAAACCGAAGGAATACAGAAGAATAAGCGGTATCACCAGCGTTCCCCAGAACGTCATCCTGGGGCTCAGGGAATACATCGACGGAATCGAAAGAGAAACGAGAAACAGGGTGCGCAGAATTTCCATGAACTCCTGCGCCAAAAAACGGCGAGAGGTGTCCACGTCGGAAGTGCAGCGCTGGAGCCAGTCTCCCGAATGCGCGCGAAGCAAGGTTTCATACGGCAAGTCCTGAACGCAGGAATACAGCGTATCACGCATGCGCTTCGCCGCGTGCTCCGCCGAAGCGTTCGCGCACAGCGACGCGCAAAAGCTCGCCGCTCCCTGAAGCAGAATCACCAGGACGAAAAAGAGAGCGACCATCCAGAGCCGGCTCTGCAGAAACGCGCGCCATGCCCAGCCCGCGGATTCCGCCGCGATTGCCGGAAGCGGCAGAGCGCCGCCGCCGTTGTAATCGGGGCCGAAAAAGAGCCGTCCGAAGCCCTCCAGAAACACCGGAAGCGCCAGAGGGGATTCCCCGATGATGCTGTCTATCGTGGTCTTGACGATGACCGGCGATACGAAGACGCAGAACGTTTCTACCGCCATGGCGAGAATGCCCGCAAAGTACGCGAGCTTCATTCCGCCCAGCGAAGTCCACAGCAAGCGGATGCGGCCGAATTTTCCCCATCCGTTTTTTTGAATTACATAAGAACTGAGATTAGAGACAGACATTTTCTTCTCCCGAATAGTGGGTGAACAAAGCCCGCAGGGATGCAACGAACCCTGCAGGATTTTCCGTTGAACAGAGAACTGTCTTGATTTGTCTGGGAGTCGCCGCGCCGCGGACGAAAGAACCCCGAAACGAAAAAAGGCCAGCCCTCTGCGGCGCTGACCTGCTTTTCAAAAAGAATCGGGTGGTACGGTTCTATTGAATAAGGGCCTGAAGAGCGCCGGATACGGTGGATGCGACAAGCGCGTCCGCGACAAAGAACGCGGTATCGTATTTTCGATTATCCATGTACGGCCTCCTGGTTAGATTCGATGCGCATCGAAGCGCATCGCGTATGCTGTAACTGTACTCCCGCAATCGACGGCTTGTCAACAGCCTTGGAAAAAAAAATTATTTCGCGGGAGTGTCGATCCCGTCCCACTCGTCGACGAGGCCGGATGTCATCAGCCGGTGTATCTGGGTAATAAAGGTGAATACGGCCGGATCGTCCGGCGTTTCGACGGCGAGGGCGCGGAACGAATGCATCGCGGCTTCGTAGTCTCCGTTCCGATAGGCATGCAGAGCTTCCTCGAATTTCGTCTTCGACGAATCGAACATCGCGTACGTCTCGTCTTCCAAACCATCGTAGATATGCACCGTCTCGACCGGCTTCTTTCTTCCCTGCACGCGGATCAATCCCAGATAGCGCCAGTGGTAGGCTGCCGGGTCCTCCAGGAGATCAAGGAATTCGAAGGGCACGATGATGCCTTTGCCGTAATGCTTGCACAGGCCTTCGAGCCTGCTGCAGAGGTTCACCGAATCCGCGATGACGGTCGTGTCCATGCGGTGCTCCTCTCCGACGGTTCCGAGAATCAGCGGCCCGTAGTTTAGCCCGATCCCGACCTCGATGGGAGGAAGCGATTCTGCGGCGCGCGCCGCGTTGAACTCGGTAACGACGCGCTGTATGCCTATCGCCGTCTTCAGCGCCGCGTCCGGGGATACGGGGAAAAGCGCGATGAAGCCGTCTCCCAGATATTTGTCGATGAAGCCTCCGTTCGCGCGGATGACGTCTCCGATCCTTCCGAAATAGTCGTTGAGAAACTCGAAGGTCTTCGCCGCCCCAAGCTGTTCGGCGAGCAAGGTGAATCGGCGGATGTCGGAGAACATGATGGTCATGTTCTTTTCCACCTGGTCTCCCAGCCGGATTTCGGCGACCTCTTCACGCTTGAGGAGCATGAAAAACTCCTGCGGGATGAACCTGCGGAGCGATTCGTTCAGATTAAGAAGAGATCGGCCCAGATGCTCCGACTCGTCGAAGGCTTTGGAAAACCGCATGGCGATCAGCACCGATTGCGCGAACAGAAACAGGACAAGGCCGATCGAAAGCGAATTGAAGGTATTGATCATTCCCATATTGAACAGAATCTCGTTGATCCCGAAGCACAGGAAAATGAAGATTCCGATCATGGTCGTCAGCGCGCCCTCGCGCCTTCTGAACAGCGCACGGAGAATGATGAAGAGCAGATACAGCACGTATACGCCGGTGATCAGTTCGTACCACACCACCGTGACATTGAAAACAGTCGGCGGAAAGAAGAGCATGAGAGCGAACGCGAGCCCGAGTATCTGATACGCGTTCATCGCGATGCGCGAAATGTCGCGGTCGAAGATATGCATGATGTATGCGCTGAACACCGGTATTCCGATGTAGAAGGTCAGATGATCGAGCCGGTTGAATACTTCCCAGGGAACGCCGCCGAAAAGATCGAAGGCGAACCGCTCGCCGTAGAGAAGGCTTCTCGCCGCGATGATGATGCAGAAAATGCCGAACCACAGGGGAGAGCGGTCCTTGCGCCTGATCCCGAAGAGGAAGAGATGGTAGATGCCGATGGTCAACAGAGAACCGAACACGATCAAGTCCATCGCGAGGCTTCTGATATAGGACGTTTGAACGGACATGACCGAGCCGATCCACAAACTCCGGTTGATGCCGCCCCGTCGCTCGCCGAAGTTCGCCGCCTGAATGACGAGCTCATGAACGCCGGGAGTCGAGTCGATCCTGACTACCCCGGTACGGTACCAGGGGACGGTATCCTCTTTCGTCGCCGCCGGTACGCCGGCGGAAAACGCGAGTTCTCCGTCCAGGAAAACGCGGGAGGCGGAAAAAATTTCCGGGATGCGGATGGCGGCGTCTCCCGATCCGGGGGGCAAGACGAAGCGGAGCCGCCAGGTTGCGCAGCCGTAGGGCGATAGCGGCTTTCCGTCGACCTTCAGGGACGACCATACGCCTGAATCAGGCATTTCGATAAACCAGGGATTCGCGCCCGCGCTTGCTATGCCGCCCGAACCGCCGGCGACCGGAATCGCCGAAGCGTCGCCCTCCGAAACTTCCGCGCCGCTGAAAAAGCCGGGATCAAGCAGCCGGCCGGGATAAAACTCCCATTCCCCGTCCATGGCGGCGGGAACCGGTCCGGAAAAGCTCCACTTGGTCAAATCGAGCATGCCCTGAACGGCGCGGGGTATGAATAAATCGGGATTTACGCAGGAGCCGAGCAACGCGAACATAAGCGCGACAAAGGCGGCGATCGGCAAAACAGTGCCCGGGAGAGTGTGCTTCTTAAGGTTCATGATATCCTTCTACTTTCCGAATCGACTCGAGTTTATTGTAACATGAAGAAAACTCAATTGCCAGCAAGGAAATACAATCTCCGGGATATTACTCAGCTCGCGTTCTTTCCAAGGATGAAATAGTGCCAGGAGCCGTAGTCTGCGCCGTTCACAATGAGATCCTGAGTATGCTTGACGAACACGAGTTCCTCTCGCCGGAAAAGCGAGTCGATGGTCCTGTCGTCCGCGAAGAAATGAGGAATTCCGTACTCCGGACCCTCTTCGGTTTTCATGACCGTATTATCGTCGATTTTCGGAAAGCCGGCCTCCGCGAAGCTCCACGCCTTCTTGGAACACAAACTCAGAAAAAACTCGCCCGAGGGTCGAAGCACCCGGCGTATTTCCGCAAGCGTTTTTGTAATGCCCGCGGTGTCCGTGTGCGAAACGACATGATACGCCAACAGGCAGTCGAAAGACTCGGCGGCGTAGGGCAGCGAGTTCATATCCCCGGCGGCCGCGCGGAGGGATACGCCTGAGTCCTGAGCCTTTTTTCGGGTCTCGGCCACCGCGACGGGAGAAAGATCGAAGGAATCGACGCTGAAGCCCGCCAGCGCGAACTGAAGCGAATGACGGCCGAGTCCGCATCCGAGATCCAGAAACCGGTTAAAGCCGGCCGCCTTCCAGCGGTTCAACAAAAAAAAGGATTCTTCGCAGGGGACATGCCATATATCGCTCGCGTTCTTATTCCAGTCCCAGGCCCTGTGCTCAACGCTCATTTCGGGTTCTCCGGAGCCGACCCGGCAAGCGAGCCTCCGGCCGCAGGAGCGTTTCCGGCCGTCGGACCTGCCGGCGCGTTCCCTGCGGCGGCGGCCTTCAACCGCTGTTTTCTCACATAATCGGGGAAGTTCTTTTCCATGCAATCGGGACAAATCCCGTGACTGAACTGGGATTGAGTGCGGTCTTCAAAGTAGGTTTCCACCGGCTGCCACTGATTTTCCTTGTCGCGGATTTTCTTGCAATACGCGCAAATAGGAAGCAGCCGCTCCAGCTGATAAATGCGGGTTTCCTTCTCCTCGTTCCTGATCCGCATGCGGTCGGTCAGCATCACCATCAGGCCGAAAGCCGACAGCACCTGGAAGCCCGTCAAAATTCCGAAAAAAAGATCGGTCAGAATCTCTATCCTGATAAACCCGTACACCAAATTATAGGCGCCCCAAAGAAGGAAGCAGATGCCGGTCAAGAGTCGGCCCCGTATTTCCTTCTTCGGCGACCGGACGAGAACCAGAAATCCCCCGGCAAAGAAAAGGGCTGAACGGAGTGTGCGGACGGCTGCTGTAGCCGCCGAAGGATTGAAAAAGAAAAGCGCGACGCCGGAAATCCAGGCAAAAATGATTACAGACAGGGCGAAAAAAAGCTTGATTGAACGCTGATGGCCGGTAAACAGATACACGCCGCACAGCAAAACCAGAAAGCCGCTGAAATGGCAGACTTCTCCCACCAGATAATACGCAATCGGCCGCAAAGGCAGCACGCCGGACCAGAAAACGAATCCGAGCGTGTTCAGGAGAAATGCTATCGCCCAATGCCCCGGACCGGTTTGTTCCTTCTGCACAGCCTTCAAGAACAACAATCCTATTCCAATGCAGAGAAAAATCGCCGCGAAGCCGAGATGGTTAACCTTTGTCGTACTCACATACATGGGCATATCCGCGTTACATCCTTTTAAGCCGATATTTCCGCTGTTTAAACGGTCCGTATTCCAGTATATATCGAAACTGGTTTCCGCCGCCATGAAAAAGTGTCTCAAAGGCAGTATAAATGCTTCGCTTACAGGAACCTGCGTTGTGGGAGTATTCTGCAAAAACGAACAACATGACGACGCAAACAGTCAATTTTTTGATAGCAATTTTCGGGGTCTCCGTAGCCGGAATTTCGGCGCTCATCTACCGCGACTCGAAAGGAAGAGTCGCAGGCTCGGCTCATTGGATAGCGGCGAACCTCTGCGACTTCGTCGACGCTGCAATCAGAATCAAATTGTGGGAACTATAGCGCCAGGGTCGGCAAAGCTAATAACACCCTCTTCTTAAAACAATCTCACCTCCTCCACATACAATCCTCATATTGGACTGCTATACCAATGTCAGCACGTGCGGGGAACGCCCCGCGGAAAAAAACTCGGAGGATATTATGAAGAAGACTGCCACTGTCTTTATCGCGGTACTTGCAATCGCCGGAGCGCTGAGCGCGCAGGAAGCTCCCAAGGTCGGAGTGGAATTCAGCCAGAGAATGGACTCTGAATTCGTAGACTACGATGTAGCCAAAACCTCGATGGGAAACGACGCCGTCTATTCCCGCACCGAAATCAAGGCGTCCGCAGAAATCAAACTCGCCGACAACATGAGCCTGACGACCTCGGTTAAAGACCGCCTCGAAGGCCGCTTCAATCCCAAGTCGGACGCTTCCGGAATGCGCGAACGCAACAGACTCTACCTCAACGCCGACCTCGGCATGAAGGCATCAGACCTCGCCAACCTCGGATTCGGACTCGAATACCGCCTGGAAAGCGACGTAAAGGGCGGAACAGCCTCTCCCGTCCTCCCCGCCAACCGCATAACCCCGACCTTCAGCGTCAAGGGAAAAGCGGGAGACGTCTCCTACGGAATCGCCCAGAGCGTCCCCCTCTACCTTGACGCTACCCCGACTGACGACGCCAACGACCTCGTAGTCGAATTCGACGGCGTCTACTCGGCCGGCTACGGAATGAAGCTCAGCGAAACCGCCAAGCTCTCCTTCGCCTTCAACACCAACCTCATCGTCACCCTCCCCAAGGAAGACGCGCCCAGCAGCGACAAGGCGACCATCCTCAACTACGGAACGCTCACCGCCACGCTCGGACTCGGAGACTTCTCTCCCTTCCTCGGCGCCTTCATGAACACCTCCGTCGATAAAGCCGGAGACACCGCCGCCAACATCGTCGGCGCGACCTTCGGAGCCGCCTTCGCCAGCGGAAAAACCTCGCTCTCCTTCGCCTACAACAAGGGATATAACACCGCCGAAGGCATGGACAACCGCAGCGAAGACACCCTCTCCGTAGCCGTCAAAATCAAGTAAATCTAAAAAAGATTTCGCGCTTCCCAAGCCGTCCGGCCCTCATACGCCGGACGGCTTTTTTTTATTCTCTTGAAGACAAGACTGAGGCAGGAAGCTCCGCGATCGGCGGAAACGAAAATTTCGGAGCCCCCTCAAGAGAGGGCCCATGCAGGGGCGGGAACGCATTCGAGTTTTCAATTGCGGAATATGAAGCTTGATTGCGATGCGGCGTTTACCCTCGTTCGGATTCGCCGAAGATCTCCGCGCGGTCCCGGCCGGCCGCCTTCGCGCGGTAGAGCGCCTTGTCAGCCTTTTCGATCAGCTCCTGCAATTCGTCCAGGCTGTTCGACCGGGGTACGCCGGACGCGATGCCCGCGCTCACGGTATAGGAAAAACCCGGCTTGGAAGGAAAGCGCGACGAGCGGCAATAATCCAGAAGCCGAAGCGCCGCGTTCAAGGCTTCCCCGGAGTCCGCGCGCGGAAGCAGCAACAGAAATTCCTCCCCGCCGTAGCGGCAGGAAAGATCAAGCGGACGGTAAATCAATTTCAGCACTGCCGAAAAATCCCGCAGCACCGTATCCCCGAAGTGGTGACCGTGTTCGTCGTTTATCTTTTTAAAGTGGTCGATATCGATGAATATCAGGGACGCCTCTGCCTTGTCGCGCGCGCAGTCGCTCAAAACTGTCCGCGCCTCCTCCATGAAAAAACGCCTGTTATGCAGCCCGGTAAGCGGGTCGCGGAAGGCGAGCTCCTGGATATGGGCGTCGGAGTCCTCCTTCGCGATAAGCACGATGCCGAGCCCGCCGATAAATGAAATCTCGACAAACAGAATGCGTATCAAATCGCCGATGAGCGGCGGGGGGAGGAACTTGGGCATCTGCGGAATATTCAACTGGATAACCCCATAGACGCAAAACAGGAAGAGAAGGGTATAGCTCGCTCCGATGATGATTTTAAGGGGGGACCCGCCCCGCCGCAGCATGAGCACCGGACCCGACAGCAGAACGATGAGGCAGAAAAAAACGCCCAGCATGAAGAAGTGATCGGTTATCGCCCCGATCCGAACAAAGGAAAATATCAACAGTATAAGCGCGGCGGCAGCGCAGCCGTCCAGGAAAGACCGCTTCTTTTTTGAAGGCTTGGAGACCAAACACAACAGCGTCCTCGTCTCGAAATACAATCCGCCGAATAACAGAATCCCGCTCGCGAGAAAGCATATCCAATGCGGTTCCGTACCGGAAAGAATCAGCACAAGCCAGGCAGCCGTCTGCATTCCGCGCGAAAGAGACAGCGTTTTAAAAATCGCCTGATGCCTCTCGCTCCCCTGCTTCGACAAATACGAAACAAGCAGCAGCGTAAAGGTGAGCCCCAGCCAGAACAGCATCACCATCACGCTTTGCAGGTCGGTTTTCATTAATCTAATGAAAAACTCGGGAATTATCATGCCTCAAGTATACGCTATGCCGGATGCGCTCACCAGTTCTGAACGCAAGACTCGTGCATAAAAAAAAGACGCAGTTTTTTTACCCGGCATGCCTGCGGATTCCGCTTATCCGCGAGAGAACGATGTTATGAAAACGAGTTAAAATACGATTGCAACAGCGTAATCAATTCGTCGACCAGAACAGTTTCATCAATGGAAGGCTGGTTGAATTTAATGCTATGAATAGAGCCTTTCACCGCAGAGTATATAACGATGCTCGCGGCCTCAAGACGAGATTGGCCCATATTCGGGATACGGCTGCGAACTACTTTCTGAATGTCTCCGATCATTGCTATTTCATACTCGCCGTAAATCCGCTGGACGTCAGGATCGGAGAGGCTTACCATCAGTATGTTTTTACTGAACCCCGGCGGGAAATCGTGTAAAGCAAAACATCTTTTGACAATGGTTCTCAGCAATAATTCCGTTCCCGGCAGGCTATTTGTCTGTACAGGAACCGGCTCATCCGGAGAAATATGCGCGTTCAACACATATTCCTTTAGTATCTCGACGAGGATATCTTTTTTATTATCGAAATACGTATAGAAACTGCCAGTCGAAATTCCCGCCTCCCTGGCAATATCCTTCGAAGTTATCTGATGGTAATCGCTTGTTGATAACAGACTGACAGCAGCATCCACTATTTTTCTTTTTGTAGTCTGTCGTCGAACATCCTGAGGTATATGCATAACCGGTACTTACACTTCCTTCCAATTCCTTTCATCTTATCCTAAAAAAAAGTACTTATTCAATAAATAAATGAACCAAAGTTCATTTATTTATTGACATTAGTGCAAGATATACATACGATATAACTTATTGAACCTTAGTTCAATAAGTTATATCGCAATAAATCAGGAGAAGGAAAATGAACACGGCATCTCGAACGGAATCGGAAAGAGAAACGTTGATGACTGCAGGAGTATGGATATTCATGACATGGTCGATTACCGCAATTCATCATTACTACACAGCTGTTCTGTATCAGACAATGTGGCGAGCGGCTTTTGCCGCGTATGCAGCGATACCGATGATTATGTGCATCGGTTATTTGTTTCTCTATAAGCGTTTCCAAAAAAAGATTTTTTTAGCAGCGTATCTGTGCCTCTCCTTTGTGTTTTTCTTTCTCGTCGTGGGCATATGGGAGGGAGCATGGTGCCACACGACAAAACTCGTCCTGCATGCGTTCGGCAAGCGGTTCGCCAACGCGCCTGCTTCATGGAATGTACCGGAGGCCCCAGAGCCGACAGACATCTTCTCTGAAACTACAGGAGTATTGAATTTTGTGTTTGCAGGATTTTCCTTCGCGGCGAATGTTCGGTTGATCAAACCGCGAGCAAAAGGACCGCATCGGGTACAAGCGCTGGTCGGCAGGACGCAGGTTTAAAAAGTTTTCTTGCTCTTCGCTGTTAATTCCGACTTATCTGCTCAAACATCCAATCGCGACCATGTCGCGCCTTTTCCGCAAGCAGCGGGATAAAACAACTTTTATAAATAAACATTTTCCTTCTTTGTTGACTCTCCTCCAGGGGGAGAGCGCAGAATTGTCAAAAGTGGAGGAATAATGAGAACAAATAGTGCGGAAACGGGTCCGGCCTTGAAGATGGAAAAGGTGAGGAAAACCTACGGGGAAAAGACGGCGCTCGAGGGGCTGAGTTTGGAAGTCGGGAGGGGCGAAATCTTCGGACTGATCGGAGAGAACGGAGCGGGAAAAACGACGGCGATCGAATGCGCGCTCGGGACGAGGAAGGCCGATTCGGGTTCGTCGGCGATCCTCGGAATGGATCCCGTATCGGAGCGCAAGCGCGTGTTTCAGCGGGTGGGCGTCCAGTTTCAGGAAACCAGGTTCCAGGACAGGATAACGCTCAGGGAAGCGTGCGAAACCGCGGCGGCGCTCTATCGTCATACGCGCGACTGGAAACCGCTCGTCGATGGATTCGGCCTTGCCGGCAAAGAGAAACAGACGGTCGGCGCGCTCTCCGGAGGAGAGCGGCAGAAACTCGCCGTGGTGCTTGCCCTCATTCCCGACCCTGAGCTGGTATTTCTCGACGAGCTCACCACCGGCCTCGATCCTTCGTCGAGGCGGGACGTGTGGGAATTTCTGAAGGACTTGAGGGACAGAGGAACCGCGATCGTGCTCACCTCGCACTTTATGGATGAAGTGGAATATCTGTGCGATCGGGTCGCAATATTAAAAAAAGGAGTCGTCGTCAGAGAGGGCCGTCCGTCGGACTTGATGCAAAAAGAAGGTCCGCACATCGGAAGCCTGGAGGAATTATTCCTTGCGTGCGCCGTTACCGGCAAAGGAGAATCGGCATGAAAGCGTTTTGGGCACTGTTTAGAATGGAAGCGAAACTTGCAGTCCGCGGGGGCGACATGGTGATTTTCGGCGTCGCCTTCCCCGTTGGAATCATGATGCTGATCGGATTCATCTCTGAACCCGAAGCGATCAGGCTCGCCTTCGGCGGAATCGCGGCAGTCGGAATCTGCGCGTCGGGACTCATGGGGCTTCCTCTGACCTTTTCGTCGTACCGGCACGGAAAAATACTCAAACGTTTCCGCGTCACGCCGGTAAGCCCGGCGGTTCTGCTCGCGGCGAACGCCCTCGTTCAAACGCTGCTCGGCTGGACGTCCGCGGCGGCGGTGTATCTCATCGCGCGCTTCGGCTTCGGAGTGGAAATCGCGGGTTCACCGATGAGATATATAGGAACGTTTCTGTTCGTACAGGCATCGATCTACTCGCTCGGATTTC
Source organism: Teretinema zuelzerae (assembly GCF_021021555.1). NCBI lineage: Bacteria > Pseudomonadati > Spirochaetota > Spirochaetia > Treponematales > Treponemataceae > Teretinema > Teretinema zuelzerae. The sequence goes on from NZ_JAINWA010000001.1 coordinate 1,122,199, forward strand.
TCATCGCCAGCCTCGTTCCGAACGAAAAAACGGCTAACTGGGTATGCACGCTCGCCTACTTCCCGGCCCTCTTTCTTTCCGGCGCGACCGTTCCCTTCGAAATTCTGCCAGCGGGACTCCGGGCTTTCGCGTCCGCTTTCCCCCTCACCCAGGGAATTTTTTTGCTGAAAAACGCGGTGCTCGATTCAGACGCCGCCGCAGATCTTTCGCGATTCCTTGCGCTTGCGGCCCTAGCGGTAATATCATACATAGCGTCGGCGGCGAAGTTCCGCTGGGACTAGCGAGGAAGTTTGTACATCCTGTACAAACTTCCTCTTTGAGTTGGCGCCCGGAGGGCGTCAACTCAGGTTCGCTTTTTTTCGCCGTCCATGGCGAAAGAGAGCACGGTCAATGAATGTTGATCGGAGTGGTTGTACATCCTGTACAAACTTCCTCTTTGAGTTGGCGCCCGGGGGGCGTCAACTCAGGTTAGCTTTTTTTCGCCGTCCATGGCGAAAGAGAGCACGGTCAATGAATGTTGATCGGGGTGGTTGTACATCCTGTACAAACTTCCTCGTTTTTTCGCCGTCCATGGCCAATGAACAAATGAAGGAAACGCATGTATCGAATAGGACTTTTTTCGAAGATTACGAAGGTTACCGTGAAGGCGCTCCGCTTCTACGAAGAGGAAGGACTGGTCGTGCCGGAATATGTGGATCCTTCGAACGGATACCGCTACTACACGAGTTCCCAGCTTCCCGTCATGTTTAATATCGCGGCGCTCAGGCAATGCGGATTTTCCATTCCGGAAATCCGCTCGGTGATCGAAGGGAAAAACGCCGCGGAAATTTATATCGAGCGCAAAAAGGAACTGGAAGAGCGTTCGAGGGAAACGGAACGGCAGATCGCATCCATCGACCATTATCTTAAAACATTGGAAAAGGAGAGGACCATGCCCTATCAAATTTATGTCAAAGAGCTGCCGCAAGCTCTTGTGTACAGCCTGAAGACCGTAGTGTCGTCCTACGACGAATATTTCAGCCTCATGCCCCGGATGGCCGGCGAACTCGAAAAGATCAATCCATCCCTTGCCTGCGTCGAAGATCCGCCCTACTGCTTCATCCGCTATCTGGACGGAGAATACCGCGACCGCGACATTTCCATAGAATTCTGCGAAGCAGTTATGGACAAGGGCAACGGAAAACTGCCGGAGGGCTATCGATTTCAAACGATTCACCGGGATCCCGAGGCTGCCTGCGTGCTCCACAAAGGCCCCTACTCGACCCTGTCGGCGGCATACTCGGCGGTATTCTCGTGGATCGAAAGCAACGGCTATATCCCCTCAGACTGTCCCCGCGAATCCTACATCGACGGAATCTGGAACAAGGATTCGGAAGACGAATGGCTCACCGAGCTCCAGGTTCCTCTTAAACGTTGATTATCCGAGCCGGGACAGCGGCAACAGGTGTTTCACACTATGCGGGCGAATGCGCTTCCGAGGTTCGCGAGAAACAGGCGATGGATCAGTTTCGTACCGAACAGAGGCCTCGCCGCGCATGCCTTTCCATGAACGACAACCTTGAAGCCGAGGTCGAATGCGGCCCGGGCCGTGCTGTCCACGCACATGTTGGTCATCGCGCCGGCCAGATGCAGCTCCTCCGCGCCGAGACCGCGCAGAATTTCCAGCAAATCCGTTCCGGCAAACGAATTCGGCGTATGTTTTATCAAAACCGTCTCCGATTCGAGAGGCCGAACCGAGTCATGAATTTCCGAACCCCGGGTATCCGGAAGAAAAAAACCGGCATCAGGACTCTCCGAAATATGGCGAATATGGATAACAGGCGTTCCCTCATCCCGCCTACGTTTCAGGAGTTTCGCGGCGTTACTGGCCGCGGAGCGCATTCCGGCAAGGGGGAACCGCCCGTACGGAAAATAGTCGTTCTGGATATCGATTAGAATCAATACTTCTTTCATGGCTTAACTGTACGACCGGAAAACGTTAGCGGCAATATGTCGTAATTGACATATAGTATGCATTTTGCGACATTAGCCGAATGATGAGAACAGCGATTCTTCTGGTTCCCGGCGTCTATCTTTCAGCGGTTTACGGGCTTTGCGAACTGTTTGAATTCGCTGAAAAAACCGCGCCCGGTTCTTTCACCGTCGAGACGGTGCGTCCGGGCGCATTCAGGGACTCAGCCGATATGCGTCCGCCCTATGGGCTGGTCGTCATCCCCCCGTTCCGGACTGATGTACTGACCCCCAAACGTCCGCGCGCCCCGTTTTCATCGCTTCAACAAGATTGCATTTTATTGGACGAAAAATTCAAACGGACGGCGGCGGCGCTCGGAAGGGAATACGAACGGGGAGCGAAGATCTGTTCGGTATGCGCAGGAGCATTCTACCTCTGCGCCGCCGGAATAGCCGACGGAAAAAAAGCGACGACGCACTGGAATCTTGCCGGAAGCCTTGCCGCGCTGTTTCCGCTTGTCGAAGTCGAGGCGGAACGGATGCTCATCGATTCGGGATCGTTCGCGACGGCCGGAGGGTTGACCGCATGGCAGGATCTCGGCCTCCATCTGATACGCGACGTATGCGGCGAAGAAACTGCGCTCGCCGCCGCTTCCACGTTCCTGATAAATCCCGGCGACAGATCCCAGCTAGCCTACGCGATGAAATCGCTCGAACGTTTTCCCGCCGACGAGACTGTCGCGAAGGCCATAGCCGTTATGACCGCCGAATGCGCTTCAGGCATAGGAATTAGCGAAACCGCCGATCGCTGCGGAGTGACAGTCCGAACATTGCTGCGCCGTTTCGCGCTCAGCGGCGCCGAATCCCCGGGAGCAATGCTCAGAAGCATCCGCCTGGAAAAAGCCCGCAAACTTCTCGCTACGGGAACAGCGTCCGTAAAGGAAGTCGCCCGCGAATGCGGCTACGCCGACGCGGCATCCTTCGCCCGCGCGTTCCGCGCGGAAGCGGGAACGACTCCCGCGGACTACCGCCGCGCGTTCGCGTCGAGCAAAAGCTCAAAGAACAGGTGCTCTCATTTGTAAAATCTCTTCTTTTATCCTTGACGCTCATCGCATTACGATTGATACTTTACAACGTAAAGTACTTTCTATAAGGAGATAAACAATGAACACAGACAAGACGAATCAGGATGAGGCTCTGGAACAGGTGCAGACGATCAAGCGCTTTTTTGAGGAAGGCCAGAAGCACATTTACGAAAACGGCGTACTGCTGATGTTCTGGGGCATCCTGATACCTGCGGCGACGGCGGCTTTTTACTGTCTCGCCGCGAAATCGGGATACGACAGCATAGCGGCGATCGCGTTCTGGCCCGCGGTGTCGGTATTCGGAGCCGCGGTGTCGGTTATAACGGGGATGAGGAAGTCGAAGCGGGCGGCGGCTCAGAGCTTTGCCGTTAAAATCAATTCGTTCATGTGGATCGGTTTTCTGCTCTCGATCCTCATACTCTTCGCCGTCCACATGCTCGGCGGAGACGGCATGCGGCCCCTGTTTCTTTCGACCATAGCCCTCCTCCTCGGCATGGCGTACTGGACCTACGGTTCGATTCTCCAGCTCGGCTGGTTCCGTCTTTTCTCCGCCGTCTGGTGGATCGCGGCGCTTGTCATCGCGCCTCTCGAATGGGCACAGGCCTCGATCGGCCTTGCCGGCTGCACCTTCGTCTGCTCCTTCATTCCCGGCCTCGTCATGTTCACGAACCAGAAAAAATAAGACGATCTCGCGCCGGCGTTTCCGAGAGCTGCTTGCGCGGCGCGGGGACAGAGGAGGACAGAATGAGCGATGAAAGCAACGAACAATATAACTACAAGAATTACGACTCGATATTGAACTCGCCGATACGGCTTGCGATCATGAGTCTGCTGCTGGGAAGCGGCGAGGCCGAGTTCACCTTTATACGCGACTCCATCGGAGCGACGGACGGAAACTTAAGCAGGCACCTTGCGAAGCTCGAAGAGGAAAAACTGATCGAAGTGCGCAAGGAATTCGAAGGAAAAAAGCCCGTCACCTGGCAAAAACTCACGCCCGAGGGAAAAGACGCGCTGTACGCGTACCTGGCGAAGCTCGAGAAACTGATCGCCTCGGTAAAAAAATGAAAAAGCCTTTCGATAGGAGGAAAAAATGAAAAAAATCGCGATGTGCATCGCGGCGGCGATTTGCGCGCTTTCAATACAGGCAAAGGAAACGCCGCTGTCTTTGGCCTTCGGTCTTGCCGACTCCGCGGACAATCTGGGGATCAACCTGGAAATCACGAGTCCGAGCTTCGCCCGGGATTTTCTTGTTCTCAGGATAGAGTCTCAACTCGATCTGCTGTCGGCCTACCGCAACGACCCGGACTTAAGCTGGGAACAGTTCAGCACGCACCGGCTCGGCGTCGCCGGTACGGGCGGATGGAATTCCGATACGGCCAGACTGTACGGCGAATTCGGCGCTCTCGCCGTACTCCCGCCGGAAAAGCTCACCGACGATGCGGCGCAATTCGGAATCTACGGCCTTTTCGGCTTCGAGTTTTTCATCGATTCCGATTCCGCATCAGCGCCGATGCTCTCCTACTACCTGGAAGCCGGAACTAACAGCATCTTCGACGAAGCAGAACGTATTCCCGGATCTCCTGACTACTACAGCGGCTTTACGGTAAAAACCGGCCTGCGCTGGTATCCCTGACCCGGCGCGCCGGCAAGCGCAACCAGCCGCCGGTAAGCGCAACCAACTGCCGGTAAGCGCACACAGCTGCCGACAAGCGTACTCAGCTACCGGCAAGCGTACTCAGCTGCCGGTAAGCGAACTCAGCCGCCGGCATGCGCAACCAGCTGCCGGCAAGCGTACACAGCCGCCGGCAAGCGTACTCAGCTGCCGGTAAGCGAACTCAGCCGCCGGCAAGCCCAACCAGCCGCCGGCAAGCGTACTCAACTCAGCGCCGGATAACACTGCCGTCGATGTCCGCGAGGGAGGCGCAGCCGGTCAAAATCATGGCCGATTCCAGCTCTGCGCGGAGGCGGCTGTAGGCGAGCTTGACGCCTTCGGCCATGCCGCCGAAGGAAGCGACGACCAGGGGGCGGCCCAACAGCACGGCGTCGGCTCCGAGCGCCAGCATCCGCAAAACATCGACTCCGCTGCGTACTCCTCCGTCGGCGAGCACGGTTATCTTTCCCTTGCACGCAGCCGCTATCTCCGGGAGAACCTCGGCTACTCCGGGAGTTCCGTCGAGCACGCGGCCTCCGTGATTGGACACGACGATCGCGTCGACGCCGCAGTCGGCGGCCGCAAGCGCGTCTTCTATCGTCATCACGCCTTTGAGGATGAACGGCAGCTTCGTCGCCTTTCTGACGGCCGCAATCTCGGCCGGAGTCTTGGGAGAAACGCCCTTTCCGTGGAGCGAAAGAGTCACGAGGCCGGCAGCGTCGATATCCATGCCGACGGCAAAGGCTCCCGCGTCTTCCGCGAGGCGGATTTTATCGACGACGCTCGCGGCTTCCCACGGCTTGATGATCGCTATGCCCTCGCCGCCGGCTTTTTTCAGTTCAGCAAGATTGTCGATCAAAAACTGCTCGATCGCGGTATCTCCCACCATGGGATACACGCCCGAATCGAGCGAGCCCCGGATGATCCAGGAGATGTATTCCGCTTCGGAAAATTTGCCGCCCATATTGATGGAAGTGCCCGAAACGGGAGCTGTAAACACCGGCATGGACATGGTTTTGCCGAAGAGGCTGAACGACATATCCGGCTTCGCCGCCTCATGAATCAGGCGCATATTCAATTTAACCGCGGCGAGGGACGACACGTTCGCCATAAAGGCAGAACCGGTTCCCTTGCCGCCCATTCCCGGAACCTCGCCCGCGCATACGCGGCCGTCGCATACCGGACACACCCGGCACGTTCCGTTCAGGTTCATCTTCGCCGCGGACCTCATTTCAGCATACGTCATATTCGCCATCCTCCGGATCGATATATAGGGCACCTCGAAAAACTCGGTTAGTTTTTAGAGGTCCCCTATAGTTATAAGTCCCGCAACAGCAGGACAGAGACGCAAAAAAAAAGGCCTCCGCCCGAGAATATCCTCAAGGGCGGAGGCCGGTCAACCGCGAAAACCGCAACTGATTACGCGGCTGTTTTCTTCTTTTGCGTTACAAACAGGAAGAAGGCAAGCACCGCGAGGGCGAAAACGATTCCGACCGGATAGGAAATCGATGTCGCCAGCTTGAAACCTTCGGGAGCCTGGAGAATGTAAGTCATGGAAACCGCGCTCATAAAGGTCGCGGGAACCACGGCGATCCACATATTCTTCTTTTTCATGTAGAGATACATTGCCGCGGCCCAGAGAACGATCATCGCAAGCGTCTGGTTCGACCAGGCGAAATAGCGCCATACGATGTTGAAGTCCATCTGCGACAGAATCGCGCCGACCGCCAAAAGGGGAAGCGCCATAGAAAGGCGGGGCATGATCTTCTTCTGATCGACCTTGAACCAGTCGGCCAAAGTGAGCCGGGCGCTGCGGAAGGCAGTGTCGCCGGAGGTGATCGGGCAGAAAATAACGCCGAGAATCGCGAGCACTCCGCCTACCTTGCCGAGCATGCGGATCGAAATGTCGTACACTACACCGCCCTGTCCTTTGGTAAGCGGATCGGCGAGAGCCGCCGCGAGTCCGCCGGTGCCGTTATAGAACGTCATTCCCGCAGCCGCCCAAATAAGGGCGATAATGCCTTCGCATACCATCGCGCCGTAGAAAATCTTGCGTCCGTCGCGCTCGGTTTGAACGCAGCGCGCCATGATCGGAGACTGGGTCGAATGGAAGCCGGAAATAGCGCCGCACGCGATCGTGATGAACAGAAGCGGCCATATGGGCAATCCCTTGGGATGCAGATTGGCAAACGCGAATTCAGGCGTGCTCATGCGTCCGGTGAAATTCCCCAGAATTACGCCGCCGCCGATGCCTATCGCCATGATAATCAGAACGATTCCGAAGATGGGATAAATCTTACCGATGAGCTTATCGATGGGAACAAGGGTTGCGAGGAAATAATATACCAGAACCACGACGAGCCAGAACGTATAGTTGAGCTTGTCAGGAGTGAGCTTGGCAAGCAATCCCGCCGGTCCTGTCATGAAAACGGTTCCGACGAGAACCAGCAGAACGACCGAGAACACGCGCATCACGTTTTTCATGATCGGGCCGAGATAGATGCCGACGATTTCGGAAATGCTCTCGCCCTCGTGGCGCATGGACAGCATTCCGGAAAAATAGTCGTGCACTCCTCCGGCGAAAATCGTTCCGAAGGTGATCCACAGGAAGGCCGCCGGGCCCCAGAGCGCGCCCGATATGGCGCCGAATATCGGACCGAGTCCGGCGATATTCAACAGCTGAATCAGGAAAATGTTCGGGGTTTTCATCGGGACAAAGTCCACTCCGTCAGTCATACTCAGGGCAGGAGTCGGTTCATCGGTAGGTCCGAAAATCTTTTCGACTATCGGGCCGTACAGAAAGTAGCCGGCAATCAAAATAGCAAGACACGCAAAAAAAGTAATCACTTGAGAGTCCTCCTGACGACCAGTATACGCCTCCCTGCATGGAATACAAGAAAAAAATACCTATTCAAGCGCATGTTAGACTTGATTTACTATACCCGAAAAGGTATATAAATATCACAAAACAACTCTATTACACCCTAAAGGGTATAAAAATACACCAACTATTGACTTTATACCCGTTAGGGATTATCACAGAATTATGGACGATACGACTTTTGCAGAGTGCATTAAAAACGAGCGTAAAAACGCAGGATTGACGCAAAAAGAATTCGCGCTCAAATCCGGTCTTGGCATCAGATTTATCCGCGATCTCGAACAGGGGAAGGAATCGCTCAGACTCGATAAGGTCAATCAGGCGCTGGCAATGTTCGGCTATCGCGCGGCGCCGGTGCGGAGTTCGCAATGAACCGCCGGGGAATAATCTGGAGGGAAAATAAACCCGCCGCGACCATCACGGAAACCGACGAAGGATACGAGTTCGCGTATCTGGATAGCTGGCTCGCAGATCCCGCCGCGCGCCCCATCTCCCTCACCCTGCCGCTCAGCGCCGAACCCGTGATTTCCAAAACCTTCATACCCTTCCTGGACGGACTCATTCCCGAAGGATGGCTCCTGGATATCTCCGTGCACAACTGGAAACTCGACCCGCGAGACCGGATGGGACTCCTTTTGGCAGTGTGCCGGGATTGCATCGGAAACATCAGCGTAACTCCCGGAGATCCGCAATGACTCCCGGAGAAACAGAAGGACGCTGCCTGTGCTGCGGAAAAAGCCTTGCAGGACTGCCGGAAATCGCCCAGTGGCACGCCTCCTGCGTGAGAAAGTTCTTCGGCTCCCCGGTTATTCCGGAAATCGACGCGACTGCTGAAACGCTCGAAAAATTCGCTCGTTCAGCCGTAGCCTCAGGGATGACGGTTACCGGCGTTCAAAAAAAGATGTCCCTTCGCCTCGAAGAGAAAAGCGGTTCCAAACGTCTCACCCTCGTCGGCTACCCCTCAGGCTATATTTTCAAACCGCCGGTCGCAGAATATCCTGACCTTCCAACCCTTGAGCACGCGCTCATGAGCCTCGCCGAAAAAGCGGGAATCGAAACAGTACCGCACGCCCTTGTCCGGACAGTCTCAGGACAAACCGGATATATCACCCGTCGAATCGACCGCATCTCGAGCGCAAAAGGAAACACGGTCCGCAAACGAGCGATGGAAGACTTCTGCCAGCTGTCCTTGCGGCTTACGGAAGACAAATACAAGGGCTCCTGCGAACAATGCGCAAAAATAATCAAAGCCCATTCGCACCGCACCGGGCTCGACCTCGCCGATTTCTTCTATCTAGTGCTCTTCAATTTCGCCTCAGGCAACGCGGACATGCACCTTAAAAACTATTCCCTCATCGAATCGGACGCAGGATTCCGCCTCTCTCCCGCCTACGACCTCGTCCCCACGAAACTGCTCATCCCCGAAGACGCTGAAGAAAGCGCGCTCGCCATCAACGGGAAAAAAAACAAACTCTCCGCGAACGATTTTCTCCGCTTCGCGCACTCGATCGGCCTTCCAGAAAAAGCCGCGCGCAACCTGATCGCGAAAATCCGCTCGCTTCCGTCGCTCCTTGAGAAAACAGACAACATTGGCTTCCTGCCCGATCACCGCAGAGAGTCCCTCCGGCAGCTCGTCGAAAGCAGGTGCAAGATTCTTGAATAAGACTGAGGCAGGAAGGGCCGCAAGGGGCGAGGTCGGGATGCGCGGAGCCCCCGCGAAGAAAGAGTCACGAGGGGGTAGCGGAAAAAAAGTAAAGCGCGCTTTCTATACCTACCGGTAGGTATAGCGAACCGGCAAGACGAAAACCCGAGAAGGCTTTCGTCCTGCGGTTCGACCGCGCTTGATTTTTTGAAGCGAGGGGGAGACTTCCCCCCCCTTTTTTTATTCTGTATCAGTACTTGGGCTTTTTGTCCGATACCGTGCCCACCGTTCCCAGCACTTCCACCACTTCCGCGAGCTTGTCCTGCGGGTAGAAGTTGTCGTGGTGTTCGGAGTAGACGTTGCCTTCCCGTTCGCTGTGCTTGAGCGGGCACCAGCTCGATTCGATCTGTTCAAGGTTGAGCGCGAGGGAAGACGCGTACACTTTCGTAACGCGGATAATGAAGCGAAGCACGGCTCCATGGCGGCCGGCGTAATCGCGGTCTTTCAAGCCCTTCATGATTTCCTTGGTGCTCGCGCGGTGCATCCCCAGGAACAGCGAGATGAAGAGGTAGAGAATCTTCGAGAAAATGAAGGTGAACACGAGGAAGCTGAGGAGGCAGAGCGTGTAGACTCCGGCGACCAGAATTTTTACCGGGTTGCGCGTGCGCAGGTCCGCGGCGGCGACTTCGTCGATTTCTTCGTTCCAGATGCGGGCGGTTCCGTTCGCGTAGCCGCAGAACTCGCAGTTGATTTTGTCGAAGAAGCACATTCCTTCTATTTTATGCCGGTCGAGGAGGATGAAGTCCCTGATGCGAAGCTTTCTCAGCTTGAAGAAGGGAGTCAGAATCCATTTGTAGAGCACGATGATGGTCGTCAGGTGCAGGAAGATGAATTCTAATACGCTGACGTATTGGAGAAAGCCTCCGAACAGGGTGCGGATCCAGCCGATCCGTTCGGCGTGGGCAATGAAGATGGATTTAACGATGAATTTCTTTTTTTTGGCGCTCTGAGCTGCCTCTGCGACAGGATCCATGGTTCCTCCGAAAATATATTGAGCGTTCAGTATATCAGAAATATCTGCCGATGAGGTTAAAATAGGGAACGTTTTAGAAGGCCGATGGCTTTTTTGCCCCGGGAGCGTTCATCTGCTATACTATACTGGTAAGAAGGACGGAATGAATGCAGATAAAAAGTAGGTTGTACATCCTTGGCATGCTCCTCTTTCTCTCCCTGGGCCCGGCCTTCGCCCAGAAGATTCTCGTGGTCAACACCTTCAATCCGACCTATCCCTGGTCGGCGTATTTCAATCTCGGCCTCCGACAGTACGCGGATGAAAAAAAGGGAGCGATAGAGCTGTATTTTGAAGAGCTCGACATTACGCGTTTTTCCGATCCGGATAAAATCGAAAACTTTGCGTCGTTTCTCGCGGCGAAATACGAATCGGTGCAGCTCGACGGCGTTATCGGAAACTCGGACCAGGCTTGCAATTTTATAGAAGAAAAATGCGGCTTCGCGACGGATTTGCCCAAGGCGTATTACACGTCCAATCTCGAATACGCGGCAGATAACGTGCTCTGCCTCGATTCCCAGTACGCGCTCGGCATCAGAAAGACCTGGGCTCTGATGCAATCGGTGTTTCCGGAAATGACGGAAGTGTTCCTTATAGAAGGCGATCCGGCTACCAGCGCGACAGTCGCGGCCGAACTTGCCAGCCTTGTGCCGGATACTATTGCGCTGACGGTATTCAAGGACTTCACCTTCGCAGAGCTTGAAGACCGCCTCAAGGCGCTTCCCCCGACGGCAGCCGTTGTCTATACCTTTGTAACCCGGGACTCGGAGGGAACGCAGACGATTCCGAGAGTACATCTCTCTCGGCTCGCCGAAATTTCGCCGGCTCCGATTTTCACCCTCTGGGAAACGCTGGTAGGCAGCGGAACAGTCGGCGGCCATGTGCTCAGCGCGATCAGAACCTCGCGCGAACTTCTGCGGGGAATCGAAGAATACCTGCAGACAGGCTCGTTTTCTGAAGACTATAGCATAACCCGCTGCATGATAGACTGGACCGCGATGGATCGGTACGGACTTGAAACGGGTAAAATCCCGGAAGACGCCTTCGTGATCAACAAACCTGATCCGTTCTATATTACTCACGCAAAATTGATACTGGTCGTTGTAAACATCGTGCTCATCGCCTTTTTTCTCATTTTACTCACCGGGATTCTTATCATTATCCACTCGTACAGAAAACTCAGAACCGTAAACGCGGAATTGAGCATAGAGAGGGAAAAGGCGCAGGCCCTGGCCCTCCACGATCCCCTTACGAATCTCCTGAACCGCCGGGCAATTGAGCCGATGATACAATTCGAGATGAACCGGAAAAAGAGGGCGAACGCCCCGGTTTCCCTGCTTATAATCGATATCGACCACTTTAAAAAAGTGAACGACACCTACGGGCACGACGTAGGCGACATTGTCCTCAAGCGTCTCGCAGAAACCTTGACCGAATACCGGCGAAGCACCGACCTTGTCGCGCGCTGGGGCGGCGAAGAATTCGCAGCGCTCCTTTCTGACACCGAAGAAAGCCAGGCCATCGTTCTTGCGGAAAAGATCCGTAAAGCCTGCGAAAATCTTAGGTTCGAGGAATGCGACGGAATAACGGTCAGCATCGGAGTAGCGGAGCTGATCGCGGACGAAACCTTCGACAGCTGGTTCAAGCGGGCGGACGCCGCGCTCTATACCGCTAAAAAGACGGGCCGGAACAAAACAATCGCGGCCTCGGGCATGGATCCCGAGACGGCGGGACAGGAAACCGGCCATGAACTGCTCCTTTTGCATCTGGTATGGAAGGACGAATACAGCGTCGGAGTCGACATCTACGACCACCAGCACCGGGAACTCTTCGCGCTGTCGAACAAGCTGATCGACGCGATCGTGAATTCAGAAGGCGAAGATACAATCCAGGCTATTCTGAAGGAACTGCATGCGCATACTGAAGAACATTACATCGACGAGCAGAACTACCTGGAAAAGCGGAACTGTTCGCTTATCGGGCATCATAAGCAGGAACATATCCGCCTCCTCTCCCGGCTAACCGGACTGACGCAGGATTACGCGGAAGGAAAAACCTCTACCTACGATTTTATATTATTTATTTGCAACGACCTTATATCAAAACATATTCTGGGAGAAGACGCATTGAGCTTTGCCGATATCCGGATGTAATCCGGATAAGCCAATACCATCTCAAAGGATATACTGATACTATGCGCATATTAGACAGACTTTCCGCGATCTACGAAGAACAGCCGGTCAACATCGCCATCAAGAGCCGGAATTTCATCGTGCTGCTCGCTATCCTCGCGGCTGCCCTCTTCGTAGCCAGCGCATTCCACGCGGCAACGGGAAACTACGGAAACATTCCGTCGTCGATGTCGATGACGGTCATGTCCGCAATCGCGCTCTGGTTCGTTTCGAAGGGAAAATATCGAGCCGTAAGCACGCTGTATTACCTCGGGATCGGATTTCTGCCGCTCGTCATCACCCTGGCCCAGGAGATCATCTCCTACCGGGATATATTTCTCTATTTTTTCTTCTGCGCGCCGATCACCATGATCGCCGTCATTACCGGATACAGCAAGCGGCAGCTGTGGATGGTCGGAATACAACAGATACTCCTCGGCTTCGCCTACCTTTTATTACGGTTAATGCCGAACCAGATCGAAAACAGGGGCAGACTCGTCTATACCTTCGCCCTGGCGGTGTTTTTCTATGCCCTCGTGCTGGTTTTTCTCTCCATCAATTTTACAGTGGAAAAAAAAATCGTCAGCACGCTCGAACTGAATAACCGGAAAACGAAGGATCGGCTGGATAAGATGAAGGAACTCATCCGCGCCTCGCAAACCACGATGGCGATCGGCCAGGACTTGTCGACCGTCGCGGAAACGACCGTGCACAACATGCAGGGCATCGAGAAGGGCGCGAAAACCGTGCGGGAGCTCTTTGTCGACCTTGATTCGACGATACAGGATAACAGCCGCGAGCATAAAAAGCTCGCGGAGGAAACCAGAAAGGTGGAGCGGGAGATCCGCGACCAGATGCGCAAGGTGGACGAAACCTCGCGCACCGTGCAGGGAATGGATGTATCGGTCAGGGAGATGACCGAATCAGCCCGCTCGAAGTCCGCTTCGATCGAACTGTTGGCCAAAGACGTCGCGACGACGGAAAAAGTGTTCACCGGCACGATCAAATCGCTGGAAACGCTGGAAGTCTCCTCGGGAGAAGTGCTCGCGGTAATCGGGGTTATCGAAGAAATCGCCGCGCGCACCAATCTTTTGGCGATGAACGCCGCCATAGAAGCGGCCCACGCGGGCGAACGGGGAAAGGGCTTCGCCGTGGTCGCGAGCGAAATCCGCAAGCTCGCGGTGGAGACGAACACGAACTCGCAGAAAAGCCGGGACATCCTGACGCGCAATAATCAGGACATCCACGAGGCCTATCTGGAAAGCGCGGAAAGCCTCCGCCAGTTCAGCTCCATCAAGGAACGCACCAAGGAAGTCCGCGAAGCGCTCAGCGAAATCATCAACGGCATGGCGGACATTTCCCGCGGCACCGGCGAGATCAACAGCATCATCCGGGACCTGCACGCTCTGTATACGGTGATCACCGGCTCTATCGGCGAGATCACCGAGGTCGTCCAGAAAACAGAGGCCGCCTTTCAAACCATCCTCGAGCGCAGCGGCCGCGTCGAAAAAGAAACCGGCGCCATCTCCGCCCAAAGCGAAACCGTCAACGAGCAAGCCCTCAAACTCCGCCAGATCGGCCAGGACAACGAAATGGGCATCCTGAAAATGGGCAAAAAACTGGACGAACTCCAGCTGGATTGAAAGAAGGGGGAGGCGGAAAAACGTAAAGCACTCTTTCTATACCTACCGGTAGGTATAGAAAGGGTGCTTTACTTTTGGAGCCGAGGGGGAAGGCGTTCCCCCCTTACCCGTATATAGAGAAAAAAGTATCGTTTCCCGCTGTACATAACTTTATTTACGCTGTAGCATCTGAAGTATAATGAACTTCGGCGAATACAGAGAACTGCTCCTGGGCCGGCTCGCCTCCTACTTCGATATCGTCGACGCCTCGATTCCCGTCCTCTCGCGCTGGGAAACGGCGGCGCGGCACAGCTCGACCCTTAATCAGACATTTTTAGGCAAAACCAACGTGGTGGACTCCATGGAAAGCGCCGAGTGGTGCCTCATCAGGTCCGCGGAAGCCTTTACGCGCCGAACCCTCGCCGGAGAAGCGGCCGCCCTCGACCTCCTTGCGAAGGATACAGTCTCGCCGTCGAGAAACCACAAATCGAGCCTCTTTGTCTCCGTTGTCGCGGTGCCTTCGCTCGACGCCGCCGAACCCGAAACCCGCGCAGCCCTCCGCTCGCTCCGCGCGTTCCGCAAAAGCACACCCCATAAATGGTATTTCCACGGATGGACCGAACTCGCGGTCGCGGTAGTCGATCTTTCGACCGGAACGGTGCGCGCGAGCCCGGGCGCGAAACGCATGGCTGCAAACCTTTTAGCGATAAAAGGAAAAAAATAACAAAACGCTTTTTTAGGAGGACTTTCACATGAACTCTCTCGTGCTGTTGTTCGGAGGAATATTCGTATTCCTCGTCGCCTACATCGTGTACGGCGGCTTTCTCGCGAAAAAGTGGGGCCTATCCGACGCGCCCACCCCGGCCCACTCCAAGAGGGACGACATCGACTACGTCCCGGCGGACGTAAAGGTCATACTCGGCCACCACTTCTCCTCGATCGCCGGAGCGGGACCCATCACCGGGCCCATCCTCGCGAGCGTCTTCGGCTGGTTCCCGGTCTACCTGTGGATCCTGGTCGGAAGCGTATTCATCGGCGGCGTGCACGACTTCGGCTCCCTCGTCGCGTCCCTGCGCACCGAAGGAAAGGGAATCGGCGAAATCATCAAGGAGAACATCTCCCCGCGCGCCAAGTCCATCTTCAACTGGTACGCATGGCTCACCATCACCCTCGTAGTCGCCGCCTTCACCGACATCTGCGCCGCGACCTTCGCCTTCGATCCGGCAAAGCCCGAGCTCCTCACCGGCGCCCAGGCGGGAACCGCTTCGGTCCTGTTCATATTCCTCGCGATCGCCTTCGGCCTCATGGTCTACCGGAAGAACGCGCCGCTCGCCGTCGCGTCCGTCGCCGGAGTCGCACTCCTCGCGTTCTGCATCTGGTTCGGCTACGCCTTCCCCATTCTCAAGTTCAACAAGCTCACCTGGCAGATCATCCTGATGGTCTACATCACCGCCGCCTCGATCATGCCCGTCTGGCTCCTTCTGCAGCCGCGCGACTACCTCTGTTCGTTCCTCCTCTACGCGATGATGATCGGCGCCTTCCTCGGCATCATCATCCGCCACCCGGTTATCGAGCAGCCCGCCTTCACCGGCTTCGTCGTGAAAAACCAGACCCTCTTCCCCTTCCTCTTCGTCACCGTAGCCTGCGGAGCCATCTCCGGCTTCCACTCCCTCATCAGCTCCGGAACCACCTCCAAGCAGATCAACCGCGAAAAGCCGGACGCCCAGATCATCGGCTACGGCTCCATGCTCATCGAAGGGTTGCTCGCCATCATCGCGATCATCGCAGTCGGCTACGTCGCCAAGGCTCAAGGCTCTCCCGCCCAGATCTTCGCGAACGGAGTGGCCTGGTTCATGTCCGGCTTCGGAGTCCCCGAAAGCGTCGGAAAGGTGTTCATCATCCTCGCCTACTCCGCCTTCGCGCTCACCAGCCTCGACACCGCGACCCGCATCGGCCGCTACCTCATGCAGGAGATCGCCTCCGGAAGCAAGGGCTCTAACAACGAGAAGAAAAGAGCCAACCCCTTCTCCAACATCTACCTCGCGACCGCCGCGACTATCGCCGTATCCGTCGCCTTCCTCGTCTACGGCTACCAGAAAATATGGCCCATCTTCGGCTCCGCGAACCAGCTTCTCGCCGCGCTCGCACTCCTTGCCGTAACCGCCTGGGTCGTTAAAAAAGGCAAAAAGTCCTGGGAAACCATCGTTCCCCTCGTCTTCATGTTCTCCGTCACCCTCACCGCTCTCTTCTTCATCATCCGCAACAACCTCGTCACGGAAAAACCGAACTACCTCCTCGCCTTCATGGGCGCCGTCCTCACCTTCCTCGCGATTCTTCAGATCGTAGAAGGCGTGCGCGTCCTTATCCTGAAAAAGCAAAACAAAAACTGAGGCAGAAAGCTTTCGCGCGGGGCGAACGTCCCCGCGCGGAGCCCCCGCGTCCGAACACCCATGCAGGGGCGCATCGCCCCCCGTATGCCGTTGCTCTGTCCCCGCATGCCCTTGCTCTGTCCCCGCATGCCCTTGCTCTGTCCCCCTATGCCTTGCTCTGTCCCCCTATGCCTTGCTCTGTCCCCGCAGGATGTTGCTCTGTCCCTCGAGCTTGACAACTCGCCGACTCCGGCTATACCATCAAAGCATCTTTCATATCCTTAAGGAGGTCGTTCATGTCGGAGATTGTAGCAAGGGATGCCCTCTTCAGGGGTATCGCGAAGGGAAAATAGCTCTCACAAAACCGGGACTTCGCTCGACCGCGTCTCGTACGCTCGAGCCGCCTGTTATCCCCCCCCTCCGCGCCGCTTCGCGCCCATCCTACCCGCATACGGGGCATCTCGTTCAAATTTTATATCGCTTCACTCATACCGGATCTGGTTTCGCGCGTCAGGTTATAACCGACCCGCTCGTCTTCAGAAGAAATTCGCTCATCGCGCGCGTGCGCATCAGCGTCGCGCGGATGAATACCGACGCCCGCAGAAAGCGGACGATAACAGAGGAAACACGGAAATGACGCTAATAGATTGGGGATGTACGCAGAAAGTAGTAGAAGACGCGAAGTCGCGGGGCTGGGAAGCGCAAAGCATCCGGCGGGTCATCGCTTCGGCGAAGGGATCGTACGAGGTTACCGACGGGGACAGAGCAACGCATGCTCAAGTCTCGGGAGCCTTCGCCTACCGGGCGGCGCTCCCGTCCGACTACCCGACTACGGGAGACTTCGTGGCGTGCCGTGAGGAAGGCGGCGCGACCGTGATAGAGGCGGTGCTTCCGCGGCGCGGGGTCGTCTCGCGGAAAACCGCCGGAGCGAAAAGCGACGAGCAGCTGCTCGCGTCCAACGTGGACGCGGCCTTCATCGTGCTCGCCCTCGACTCCGGCCGGGGCTTTCTCCCGCGCCTCCTGGAGCGCTATCTTTCGATAGTGTGCTCGAACGACGTCGCGCCTATCGTCGTACTCAACAAGGCGGACCTGGCCGAACATCCGCAGGAAATGACGGACGAAGCCCGGAAGGCCGCCCCGGGAGCGGAGATCCACGCGGTTTCCGCACTCACGGGGCTCGGCCTCGAGGAACTGAAGGCCAGGCTGGAACCGGCGAAAACATTCCTCCTCCTCGGCAAATCGGGCAGCGGCAAGTCGACCCTCCTCAACGCCCTCTTCGGTTCGCAAATAGCGAAAACCGGAGACGTGCGCGAGCAGGACATGAAGGGAAAGCACACCACCACCTCGCGGGAAATCGTCATGATGGAAAACGGCGCCCTGCTGATGGACACGCCCGGCATCCGCGAAGCGGCTCTCCAGGGTCACGACTCAGGGATAGACGAATGCTTCGCGGACGTCGCCGCCTACGCGTCAGCCTGCCGCTTCGGCGACTGCACCCACACGAGCGAACCCGGATGCGCGGTGCGCGCCGCGGTGGACGCAGGCCTCCTCGAAAGCGACAGGTGCGAAAGCTATCTCTCGCTCAAAAAGGAAAGCCGGTACAACGAAGCGCGCAGCAGGGAAACCGCCGGCCACCTCGAAAAGAAAAAGTGGAAGCAGATCTCGAAAATCCAGCGAACCTATTCAAAAAACTGACCTGACGGAAACGCCCCGCCGCGGAACGCCAGCATGGGCAAAGCGCGGCTGGGCGTTTTTCGATCGCTCGCAGTGCGAACTCGATTTCCGGCAATGCGAACCGAATGCCTGCGAAACCCGCCGTAATTGCCGGGCGATTTACTCCCAGTATCCGTAGGGGATCTTGAAATCGGCTTCGAGTCCGATCGAAGACTTATCATCCAGACTAGGCGAATCCAGCCCTATCACAAGCCGAGTAAGGAACGGACAGGCATTATTACCAGTGAGTTCAATAGTCTCTTTACGCACCTGCTTGATGTAATGTCCGCTCAATGTGTACACTTTAGTTCCAACGATATCTGCGATGGTTTTATCGGTAGTGAACTCAAACTTTTCTGTTCCTTCGTATCGCGTATTGAAAGTTCCGTTTAATTCCCACACCGAGAGCTTGCAATCCGCGATAATTTTCTTGCTGTTCGATGAAAGGGCGATGACGAGCTCATAATAGGTGTTTTTTCCATTGCCACTGCCGATATCGCCGTCGTTCCCGTTCGAAATCAAACTGGTAAATCCAAAATGCGCTTGGTTTAGCGGAGTCAGCGTCATTTCTTTCAAAACCGGCGCATCGCTCGTAACCTGGATTTTTTTCCCGTCGAGATACGCGTCGAAGGCGGCCTTTACTTCTGCCTTCTTTGTTTCATCTGTTATGAACTCGTATATCGGCTGGAGGCTCTCATTATAATAGTCGAACCATACGGGATTAGCGTCGATGGAGTCGATCCATTTTGAATAATCGAAACTATCATGGACGGCTTGTGCATATTCTGCGTCGCCGCCGTACGCAATGGTCTTGTGATCAAGCGAAGAGGTTTCAAATTCTTCAGCAAAAGAGGTTTTAACGGCTGTAGAATTTGTTACCCCTAATTGGACGCCTTTAATGGTGGCTTCTGCAGAAACCTTCACATAGTTCCCGATAGACTTTCCCGTTTGTCCGGTTTTCTTCTTTGCGGTGATGCTGTAATCAAGCCGTGCGCCCCAAATCCCGCCGAGCATAACATGTGTTCCGTATTTATCGATCAATAGATCGGCGTTCAAAGCCACCAGATCCGCTGCGAATCCTGACGAAATATAGTTTTTCAGGGAAGCTGGCGATTTTTTGTCGACAACATAATAAGCATCTTTATTTATACGCGACGTGCTGGTGGCGAAAGCGTAGGAAGAGCTTTCATATTGTGTTTTATCGAACCGATTGCCGACTTCTGCCGAAAAGGATGCCGCTGAGGGAACACCCACAGAAACGCCTACGATGATGTCAGTTGCAAGATGTTCCTGATAAGAATGAATTTCTGTTCCGGAAATAGTACTGAATTCAGAATACAATATATTCAAATCTCTCTTTATTTGACCGGCCCTAAGGAGCGCGTCATGATCAAGAACCGCGCTTTTTATCTGCTGCGAGTTGGCATACTTTCCCGTAACGTCGTAGCCGAAGCCGATAACGGCGGAAGTCCGCTCAGTAACAATGTTTCCAGAGCCGGTATCGTCGTCCTCCTCCTTCCCAATTAACTGATCGCATGACACAGTCAGCAACACAATTGCCGCAAGACCGGCAAACAGACCCAATACAGTTCTTTTCCTCATATCCACTCCTTTTTATTCCATCAGGAATAAAAAGGATGATACTATCCGTCAGATAAAAATACGTCTGAATCTATATTTCTGGACGTTCTTTTTATCATTTTTTTCTAATCTCGATTTCCGGCAATGCGCGGCAGGCTAGCCCAGTATCTCCTGAACCCTGCCGACAAGGCCGGATTCCAGACGCACCTTGATGCCGTGCGGATGATTCGGCGAGTTCGTCAGGATATCTTGAACCACGCCCTCGGTCCGATTTCCCGTCCGCTGGTCTTCCTTCAACACGATAGCGACGCGCAACCCGGCGCGAATCGCGCTTCTCGATGTACCATCCATATAAACACCTCGACTTTCGATTCTATCATTTTTTTTGACGAAAGGCTAAGCGCGGCGCGATACTATGAGCATGACGGATGCAAATATCGGAATTGAATTCGGAACCTGCTCATGGAATTACGATTCCTGGACAGGGCTGGTCTATAGCGGAAAAAAATCGCGGTCTGCCGAGTATCTTCCCGAATACTCCGAAAAATACAATACTGCGGAAATAGACAGCTGGTTCTACAAGCTGCCCGAGGCAGCGGACGCGGAAGAATATCGCTCGCTGACTCCGGAAGGTTTTTCCTTCGCCTGTAAAATTACCGAATCCATATCGCTCACGCACGAAAGAACCAGGACATCTTCCGTACCGCTCAAATCAAACCCGGAATTTCTTTCTGTAGACGCGTACGCCGATTACATCAAGGGAACCGAAGCTATTCGCAGCCGAATCTTTCTTGCAGAATTGGAATTCGAGTATCTCAATAAGCAGAAAATGAGCGGAGCCGTGGAGTTTCTAAAAGCCCTGGAACGTTTTGTCGACGCCCTTGAAGCGAGGGGTCTGAAAAACGCCCTCCCCCTCGGAGTCGAATGCAGAAACGCGAACTACCTCACCCGGGACTATTTCAAAGCCCTGAGAGATTTCGGCGTCGCGCATGTTTTTTCGGAAAAACAATATCTTCCGCACATCTATGAACTGTACGATAAAAACTCGGATCTCGTCGGGGAACGCACGGCAATCAGGCTCCTCGGCGGAGACAGAAAAGAGATAGAAGCAAAAACAAAGGGCGTCTGGAACACCATAATCGAACCGAAAAAAGATCTTCCCGAAATAGCGGCAATGCTCAGGGACCTATCGGAGGGGAGCCGCCTCGTAAAGGCTTATTTTAATAACCACTACGAAGGCTCGGCACCCTTATCGATCGAGAGAATCAAAGCGCTGTTATAATTCCGCGCGGGAACCCGTCATTCGACGACTTCGGCGATCACGACAATGTAATTATGCCCGTACTTTATCGCGCACTTGGGACAGGTCGTGTAGAAGCAGTAATAGTTGAGCGCCGTACGGTCCTCCGCCTTGACGGACTTTTCCATCTCTTTTATGAACAAGGGAACCTTGCTGTACGGCCCGTCGAACGCGCGGCTCATGAACTTGCCGGACAGCGTTACCGTTTCCGCTTCGGGCAATTCCCTGGAAACCCCGTAATAGTAAACGGACTTCCACGGAGACGCGTCGCGGGAGAGAAGCAGATACGCTTTCGGGTCGGGAGCGATCCCGAAATCCCCGGCTTTCTTCATAAGGCGCTTCATCATCCGATCCATCGCGCCCGGAAGGGGAATGTGCAGGAACTGTGGAATCGAGTCGACAATGAACGGTTTATTCTTCCACTCATGGGTGATTCCGTCCCATGGAGCCGGATCGAACTGCGGACAACACACATCGGTTTCATTCATATCAAGCCTCCTTACAAGGACCTCGCTTAAGTATAAAACGCCCCCGCTACATATTCAAACAGCCTGTCAACGCGAAATAATTTGACAATACCGTTCATATATACCTAGACTGAACTAACAGGAGAAACCGATGCGTCTGAGACTCGCCGTCCTTGTATTCCTCATCGCGCCGTTCTTGTCCGCTCAAACCGACGATTACGTATGGTATCAAACGTATCTCTTTCCCTATGTAATCGAAACCGGGCCCGACAAGGGCGCCGGAGCCGCAGACCTCGCGATGGATCTTCTCGACATGAAACTGTCGGGAGAACTCAGGCCGCGAATTTCAAAACCGTCTATCCGAATTTATGAACAGCTCAGGGACGGCGACCACGCGCTGTTCCCGACGGCGATTAAAACCCCGGACAGGGAAAGCTACATCCGTTACAGCGAACCCTTCGTCATAATCAACCCGCTCAAATTCGTCAGCCTGGCCGACGAGGATGTCCCGAAGCAAATTAACGATGAGTTTCTTGCCGAGAATAGAAAAATGAAAATCGCCTCCGTCCGCGGACGAAGCTACGGACCAGTCATCGACCGAATGCTCAAGAATATCGATCCGCATCGCATCACCGAGCTGACGAACCTCGCCGATGAATTTCCGCGCCTCCGCCTGCTCCTCGAAAACCGCAGAATCGCCGGCTTTTTCGCCTACGAAGACGAGGTCAGCGCCCTCTGCGACGCGCTCGACATCCCCTCGGAACTCTTCTCCTTTTCAAGCGTAGAAGGACTCTACCACATCTACGCAAGCGTGGCCGCCCCGAATACGCCTTGGGGAATCGCCATGATCGAACGGATAAATCTCGAAATCGACAGCATCAAAGAACCAATCGCCCGGAAATATTCCCTCTTCCTGAGGCCCTCCTCTCGCGAAGAATACCTCGAAACATCGCGCAGGCTGCTCAAGTACTGAGCATCTATACGCGATAATTTCCTGTTCCACCATGACGCCCGAATCGAGAATCGCGCCGAGCAGCTCGCCGAGTCCGATAGTCCCTTCAGAATCAGAATCCCGTCCGGATCGAGATCTCCTGAATGAAACAGGGTCCACCCCGATTCTCCTTGACGCCTTTTTTTTATAGAGGAAAAAAGAAGATACTGGCCATAAAATCGAGGCAGAAAGCGTCACGATCGGCGAACGGGCAGCGCGCGGAGCCCCCGCGTGCGGAGGGTGTTGCAGGGGCGGAATCATCCCGCTTCTCCCAACAGAAAATCGCGAATATTCCGGTCGCGAGCTATCATGTCATTCATTTGATAACAATCATACCGAAAAAAAGTTGTATTCTCGTCACTTACATATTGACATCCGTCTATTTGAAACCTATCATCATATATAGAAACCTGTCTATATGAGGCCAAGATGACGGATATGGATTTTAAGAAAGCGTCGGCGTTATGCAAAGCGCTCTCGGACGAGAACCGGATGAAGATCGTGCACATTCTTTCGTGCGGGGAGCTATGCGCCTGCGACATACTCGAATACTTCGACCTCAGCCAGCCGACCCTGTCGCACCACCTGAAAATCCTCGTCGACGCCGGTCTGGTAGTTGCCCGCATCGAGGGCAAGTGGACTCATTACAGTCTGAGCTCTGAGGCGTTCGACCGCTTCGAGCGGTTCATCCATGACGCGTCGCACGCAAACGAACAGTGCCTATGCAAAAAAAAGAAAAGGAGTTGCTCATGAAAGATAAAGCAGCCGATTCGGCGAGAATCGGATTTTTCGAGAAGTACCTGACTGTGTGGGTGGTTCTCTGCATGGTTGCCGGCGTCCTGATCGGCACCTACCTCCCGGCGGTGCCGGGGTTTCTGTCGCGGTTCGAATACGAACGAGTCTCGCTGCCGATCGCGATTCTCATCTGGCTCATGATATATCCGATGATGCTCAAGGTGGACTTCGCGAGCATTAAAAACGTCGGGAAAAACCCGAAAGGGCTTTACGTCACCTGGGCGACAAACTGGCTCGTCAAGCCGTTCACGATGTACGCGATCGCGTACTTCTTTTTCTTCTTCGCGTTCAAGGCCTTCATTCCGGCGGACCTCGCGCGGGACTATCTTGCCGGCGCGGTTCTGTTAGGCGCGGCCCCCTGCACCGCGATGGTGTTCGTGTGGAGCCACCTCACTAAAGGAAATCCCGCCTACACGGTGGTGCAAGTCGCGACGAACGATCTGATCATCCTCGCGGCCTTCGCTCCGATCGTCGCATTCCTGCTCGGCATCGGCGGTATATCGATTCCCTGGGGAACCCTCGTTCTGTCAGTGGTTCTCTTCGTGGTGATTCCCCTTACCGCAGGAGTGCTCACGCGGCGCGCCCTCGTCTCGCGGCGCGGAGAAGAATGGTTTGAAAAAACTTTTATTCCGAAGTTCTCGGGAGTTACGATAACCGGGCTTTTACTGACGCTTGTCATCATCTTTTCTTTCCAGGGAACCGTCATACTGAAGAACCCGCTCCACATCGCGCTCATCGCGGTGCCCCTGACAATCCAGACCTTTGCGATTTTTTTCATCGCGTATGCCGCCTCCAAGCTGCTGAAGCTTCCGCACGACATCGCCGCTCCCGCGGGGATGATCGGCGCTTCCAATTTCTTCGAGCTCGCGGTCGCGGTCGCGATCTCCCTGTTCGGGTCCGATTCGCCGGTGGTTTTGGCGACCATCGTCGGCGTCCTCGTCGAGGTTCCGGTGATGCTCGTGCTGGTAAAAATAGCGAATAGCACAACCCGGTGGTTCCGGGAAAAAGGAGAGTGATCCATGGAAAAGAAGAGAGTCATGTTCATCTGCATTCATAATTCGGGACGAAGCCAGATGGGGGAAGCCTTCCTCAGAAGCTTCGCCGGAGACCGCTTCGAGGTCGCGAGCGCGGGGATCGAAGCGGGAAAGCTCAATCCCCTCGTGGTGAAGGCGATGGAGGAAGTCGGCGTTTCGATGGAAGGCCATTACGCGAAAAAAGCCCAGGACTTCGTCGACCGCGGAGAGCACTACGACTACGTGATTACCGTCTGCGACGAGTCAAACGCCGAACGCTGCCCGATGTTCCCCGGCAAGCACACGCGCATGCACTGGGGCTTTCCCGACCCCTCCGCCCTCGCGGGCACCGACGCCGAAAAACTAGCCGGCATCCGTCCCATCCGCGACGCCATCGAAGCGAAGGTAAAAGAGTTCATCGCTTCGAAGTAAATTTCAAACGATCTAGACTGAATAACGCTTGCACAGCATAGAGCTGTCGAGCTCTATGCTATCGCGCCGAAAATCATTCCGGCGGCAGTGGACATCGCGACGACAAGAACCACGTACACAGCGGTTTTCTTGAAGCCCAGCTCTCCGCCGATGACGAGCATTGATGGAAGCGACAAACTCGGTCCCGCCAGCAGCAGGGCGAGCGCGGGGCCCTGCCCCATGCCGGAGCCGAGGAGCCCCTGCACAATGGGAACCTCGGTGAGAGTCGCAAAGTACATAAGAGCGCCGGAGATCGCCGCGATGAAATTCGCGAAGACGGAGTTGCCGCCGACGAGAGCCGCTATCCAGGCATTCGGAATAAGTCCCTCGCGCCCGGGCCGCCCCAGCAGAAAGCCGGACACCAGAACGCCGGCGAAGAGCAGCGGGAGAATCTGCAGAGCGAAGTCCCGTGTCGCCCCGCCCCACTCCGCGAGCTCATGACTCTTGAACCAGCGGGCAATCGCGAACAACAGAACCAGAGCGAAGGATCCCGCGATGAAGTACTTCGCGCGGTAGACCGCGTCCCAGGCCGCCGAAGCTCCCTTCGAAGACGCCCAGTTCACGAAAATCAGAAAGCCGACCATCGAACCGATGTATACGACAGTCTGCCACAGCTTCCGTCCGCCCTCGTCCAGAGGTGCGCGAAAGAGACGCTCGTCGGCAAGGCGAGCCTCGTCTTCCCTACGAAAAATAAGCTGCATCAATAGACCGATGACGATCGCAAAGGAAATCGCTCCGATCGTCCGCGCAAGGCCGATCTTCCAGCCGAACACCTGGAAGGACATCGTAATCGCGATAATGCTGATAGCCGGGCCCGAATACAGAAAACTGATCGCCGGACCGAGGCCTGCGCCCTTCTTGTAGATGCCCTTGAACAGAGGCAGCACTGTGCATGAGCACACCGCCAGAATCGCCCCGGAAACCGAGGCGACGGCATAGGCTACGGGTTTCGGAGCCTTCGGCCCGAGATACTTCATCACCGCCTGCTGGTTCAGGAATACGCCGATCGCCCCGGCGATGAACATCGCGGGAACCAGACACAACAGCACATGCTCCCGAGCGTACTCCCCGAGCATCCGGAAGCCTTCCAGAACCGCTCCTGCAACCCGAGGTGCGTCCCACGGAATGAAATACACCGCCGCGAACGCCGCCGCCAGTCCCAGCAGAATCATGTTAGGGCTATATTCTTTTTTCGCCATTTCCTGGTTTTCCTTTACAGCTGAGCCGCAATCTGCTCGACGGTCAGAACTTTTCCCACGCTTCGAACGTCGCCGTCGATGACGAGGGCGGGAGTCATCATCACGCCCATCTCCATTATTTCGTCTATGTCGGTCACCTTCTCGATCTCGGCTTCGACGCCTTTTGCTGAAACCGCTTCGCGCGCGTTCGCCTCGAGCTGCCTGCATTTCGGACATCCGGTTCCCAGTATCTGAATTTTCATGTTGTATTCTCCTTATGTTTCCATTATTGGAAACATTGCATCAAAATGTCAATAGCCGCGCAAAAAAGCACCCGAAAAAAGGAACCGCTGAAACGACCATGCAGAAACTTGACAAAGTTTCCTAACTTTGAAACAATAAAAAGGATGAAAGCTTCAGACAAAAAACGATTCGAGATGACCGCCGAGCTGTTCAAGGCGATCGGACACCCGGACCGCCTCGCCATGCTCGAGCAACTTCTGGAAAAACCCTGGTGCGTGTGCGAACTCGCGCAGTCGCTCGGCCTCAATAAGTCAGTAGCCTCGAAGCATCTCTCGCTGCTTCACTCCATGGGTCTCATAGAAATGGAAAAAAAGGGCACGCAGGTTATCTACGAACTCGTCGTCCCCTGCGTCATCGAAATGGGAAAATGCAGCTACCTCGCCGTCCTCGCGGAAAAGAAGAAACGGCTCGAAGCCTGATCGACTGAACGCGGTCGAACTGCCGTACGACGAGGTTCACGGATTAGTACTCCGCCCGCAGCATGGCGATTCTTTCCTGCATTCCGCGGCGTATTCGATCGATCAAATCGGTACACTCCTTCAATTCGGCCAATCCGGACGCCGCGTCAAACGCTTGAGGAACTTGACGAATCATCGCGTCGATAAGACCCTTCATATATTTTTCGGAAACTCCGGCAGCAGCGCCAAGCCGCAAAAAATGATCCAGTCGGATCCGTTCTATCCGGTACTCGCCTCCGATGCTCATCGAGAGCTTTGTCGAAAGCCCTTCATAAGCCGTAGTGCAAACCAGATCGTACAACGGCGCGAGCCGGGCGATACTCTTTTTATCCGCACCCTGAGCTTCGTACAAGAACGAAAAATTTTTTCCGTGAGCGTCGCAATTCCCGATCAGAAAATTATAAACGGCGGCCTCCATAAGAACTCTGATATCGAGAATCGGAGCAGAACTGCATTCGCCGATCAACCCGGCGAGGTCGGAAAAACCGGGGCCTCCGTCGTTCTGATACTTCCGGTCGGGCATAATGCCCTGTGCCTGGCAGGCATCCTCTTGATGAATGCGCACGACCATCTCGCCGCGAGTTTCCGTTCCGGGTCTTTCGGTTATCAGGCGGTCGTAGCGCTCGATAATGAATACCGGTATTCCTTCGAAACGCCGTAATTCCGTAACCGGAACGGGAAGCCCTGCGGCTCGTGCCGTCCGCATGCATAGAAACTCGTTCGCGGCAAGATCCGGCCAGGGATCGCGGGACGGTTTCAGGATATGAGTGGACGGCGCTCCGCGGAGCGGGAGATGCCAGCTGTCCGCGAATCTCGCCAGCGAAATTTTCTGCTGAGCTCCCGCAAGAGACAATCGAAGTTCGCGGTCTCCGGTCAGCAGCGGTCTTTCGGCCATCCTGTCTATCATGGCCGCGATCTCGGAAGTCTCAAGCCTGCGATATCCGTCCTGCGGCCGGATCTGTTCTTCAGCGAACGAGGCAAAGTCCCCGGAATCTTCGATTGAAAGCGATATGGTTCCTGCGCATTCGCCGCCGAGCGCTTCCAGCAATTTTAGCGTGCTTGATTCGGAAATATGAAGATAGTCGGATATTCGCCGCTTGAGATCTCCGTCGGGGAGAAGACCCGCAAAAAACGGGAGGCATTCCCGAGCAGGGTATTCGCCGTCCCTCAGCGGGAGCGAATGGGAAATTTCCCGCGCATGGGGATCTGAACAGTATTCACGGTCATAGCGGAACACAATGCCGCGGTCTGCTGTTCCGGAAAGGATGCCGACAACGCGGTCGAACTGCCGTACGACGAGGTTCACGGATTAGTACTCCGCCCGCAGCGCAATGCCCAGGCGGGAAAGCACTGTCAGAACCTTTCCGATATGAAGGCTTTCCTTGCCGTTTTCCAATTCGGACCAAAACCTCACGCCGACACCGCAAAGGCCGGCCGCGTCGGCCTGAGTCAGAGCCAATTCTTTCCGTCTTGCGCGAACGAGGTTTGAAATATCGGTAATTGTCGCAATCTGCATCATTCTGTTCAGTATAGTATTCCCGATCGGGAAAAACAAGATAATAATTCCCAATACAGCAAGTATTATTCCCGTTCGGGAAAATAATGACTATTAGACGATTCACTCATACGTTTTATTCCCGTTCGGGAATAAAACACGCCTACACAAGCTCCGCGACATCCTCGGA
Source organism: Teretinema zuelzerae (assembly GCF_021021555.1). Taxonomy (NCBI): domain Bacteria; kingdom Pseudomonadati; phylum Spirochaetota; class Spirochaetia; order Treponematales; family Treponemataceae; genus Teretinema; species Teretinema zuelzerae. The sequence goes on from NZ_JAINWA010000001.1 coordinate 1,150,594, forward strand.
GCTTTTTATGTAGAAGTAGGTCGCGGCGAGGTCGTCGCTGTCCCGGTCCACGATCGCGCCGAACAAGGCCTTCGCTTCGTCGTAACGCCCGTCCTCGAAGGCCGCCATCGCCAGATTCCAGTCACCCAGATTGGCGGCGATTTTTTCCCGGCGCCCGGGGCATAAACCGTCGTAAATCTGAACAAGAGTGAACGCCTCCCGCTTTCCGCGGATACGGCACGAACCCATGGACCGGTACCCGAACGCCGAACGGTCGGAAAGCCGGTCGAGCAAAGACTCGAGCATGATGATGCCCGGGCCGTACAGCTTCGAAAGCGCCTCGAGCCGGCTCGCGAGATTCACCGCGTCGGCTATCACCGTCGTATCCATCCGCCCTTCCTCGCCGATCGTCCCCAGGGCCATCAAATCCTGATGAATCCCGATTCCGATCTCGATTTCCGGCTTCCCGGTTCCCCGCTGGGCTTCGTTGAAACACCCCAGCTCCCGCTGAATCTCGATCCCCGCCCGTACGGCAGAATCGAGCGAATCCGGAAACAGGGCCATGATCGCGTCTCCGACATACTTGTCGATAAAGCCGCCGTTCTCCCGCACCTTCGGCCCGATGCGCTCCAGATACGCGTTCAGAAAGGCGAAGTTCTCGCCCGGAGTCATCCGCTCCGAAATCGTCGTAAACTGCCGGATATCGGAGAACAGCACCGTCAGCGTCCGCTCCACCTGATCGCCGAGCGCCACGTCCACGATGCGCTCCCGCTTTAAAAGCTCCAGGAACTGCTTGGGCACGAAACGGCTGAACGACTTGTTCGTCGCCTCGAGCTCCAGGGCGAACCGCTCGCTCCTGTTGAAGCCGAGCGTAAAATTGCGCGCCAGCAAAATAATCTGAGTCGAGATAAAGGCGAACAGCCCGAAAGAAAGGAGATACGCGAATCCGAAAATCATCCGGGAAAACAGAATATCGTTCACGACAGTCGCCGCAAGCGCAAGGAACCCGATAATGATCCAGCCGCTTCCGCTCTTTTTCCGCACCGCGGCGAGGCACAAGGCCTGCAGCAGCGGAAACATGCACAACACGATATACGCCTGGAACACGATGACGTACCGGCTCGAATATTCGACCGGAAGAACCGCTATTACGCAGGCGAAAAAAGCCCCCGCGATCGCGATCGCCTTTTTGACCCGCGCGTTCAACAGGGACGGAAAGAGCTCGTCGATGAAAAGCGTAAAGAAAACAGGAACCGCCGCCATCGGCAAAAACTCGAACCGGCGCGCGATCTCCCAATGAAGACCCGGCACCCATTGCTGGAGCAGACAGTTGCCCGTCACCAGAATGCGCATGGAGATCGTGAGGCAGATCAGGCCGAACCAGAGGGCCGAGCGCTCCTTGTGCCGATACGAAAACACCGCGATCTGATACACCATCATGATCATCAGCGCTCCGAACAAAAACAGCACCGTTTGCGTCGACCGGTTCCACTCGTCGGCAACCATCCCGGCGCTCCCGATAACAGGAACCAGCCAAACGCCTCCCACACGATAGTGAAAGTTGGAAGCCTGGATATCCAGCCGGACCCGCGCGGACTTCGGCGTAAAAAAATGCACGCCCGGCTTGAACACGGGTATTTCAGTTTCCCTGGACATCCCCGGCAGCCCGCTTGAAAAGACAAGCTCCCCGTCGATCCAGTACGAACAGGCGGAAATCGAATCCGAAAACCTGAACGCGAGCGGCGTCCCCTGCCTGACCGCGTCCTCCGGCAGCAACAAGGTCAGCGAATACGTGGCCCACCCGCGAGACTCCATCGTCCCCGCGTCGTTCCAATACCCCGGCAGCCGCTGAAAAACCGGCTCGAGTCCGGCTCCCGCAGCGTCCGCTCCGCCCGAGACGAACTCCCGCGGAAACATCGCCCACTCGCCGGAAAGGCTTACCGGCTGTTCCCGATCGAAATCGTACCCCGAAAGATCGATAACGCCCCCGACAGCCTCGGCCGCAAAAAGGGACTCTATGCAAAACATAACAAGAAATCCAAAAACGGCGCGCGTAATTTTTGTCATATGTTCAGTATCGGCCGCTTGAGCTCAAGGTATGAGCGCACTGCAAGCGAAAACGCCAACAGTGCAAGCCGCCACGCCGGTTCCTGCGCCACGCCGGCTTCTGAATACACGGCTATTTCCTGAATACGCGGGACCGATGCCACTTCAAAAAAGGAAGATGATTCACATCTATCCAGCGTAAACACAAGGAGGAGTCGATCCCCAGAGCTCGCCCATTATGAGGTTCAAGACAAGCTGATACAAGAATCGCTCCATTATCCTGGAAAGAAATGAGGCCCGAATCGAAAAGCGCGTCGAGATGTGCTGAAAGGAGAAAACCGTTATAGACATTCAGCCGTTCGCTATCAGATTGACAATCCGCCCATGGTTTGGCATGGCTCGCGCGGAGTACTTCAGCTACGTCAACACAAGTAACTGCGCACTGTCCCTTCCAGTACTTTAAAAGTGATTTTCGGTATACATCCTGTCCGATACGGGCGCGAACTAAGCGTTCCGCCTCTGTCCCCCGGATTCCGATTTGACTTTCAAGAATCTCATCCACGCCCTTTTGATATTCGGCAAGGGGCCTATCCGGAAGAGAAACAACAAGCTCTGCATACCGATGCAGAATTGCCGCGAGTGTTTGGTGATTGTACGCACTTACTCCGTTATTTTCAAAAAGTTCCTGAGGCAAGTTCCGTCTCAATTCATCAATCTCAATCTGCTCTGAAAATCGCAAACTAAAGCGCGCAGGAGAAGCCTCATCATCGCTTATTTCAACAACGACATCATGGCGCGCAGAGGCAAGGCGCACCAGGTCAGGGCTGCTTTCCAGCACGCATTCCCATCCATTGTCAGCACCGGTTTTTTCTATCAATGTTCGTTCAAGAATATTCATACTTTCACATTCTCCGGGCAAAAAAACACCCGCCGAAGTAAGCTGTCTCCTCTTAAAAGGAGGTCTGAAGCCCGGCGGGTCTGCTGAATACAGCATGGGGAAATTGGGTAGATTCGTCAAGAGTACATAAAGATAATATCTTATTGACATAAAACAGAATATATTTAATTAGTACACAATACATTGACTTAGTCCAGCCATAGGCCAATACTTGTTAAAGAAGCAATGGAGGTAAGTTATTATGAAAGAAGTTACTTTCCAGGAAGTTGGGAGCAATATCCAACAACTATTGAAAGATACAGGAATGTCGCAACAGGGACTCGCAGACAAGCTCGGAGTCTCAAAACAGGTGATGAGCAAGATCATTTCAGGCTCCAAGGCCATTAATGTAGCAGAAATTTCTCGTATTGCGAATACGCTTGCTATCTCTGTTGATGAGCTTCTGCAAGTAAAAACCAGGACAGACGAAGTTGAAGTGTTCAGTTTTATAGGAGAAATTCAAAGTGAAAATACTCGCGAGAAAGTGTCACACTTACAGAAGGTAATCAACGAGCTTCTCTTTCTGGATGAGATCGTAGAGGAGTATTGATTTGAAAGAGAATCTTCTTTCACCTAAAGAATGCCTCCTGGTACGAGATCAGGCTAACGGGAAGCTTGCATCCTTCAACAAACAGAATGACATTCTGGGCGAACAGGTTTTTGAAATTCTTAACCAAAACTGCAGGATTCTCTTTTACCCTCTGGAGGATGAGGATGTCTGGGGGTTTTTTGAGAAAATACACGGAAAATCATTCGTCTGCATTAATACCTCCATCGATTTTGACAACCAAGTGTTCACAGCAGCCCACGAGTTGTATCACCTGTGGTTCAATCATGGACAGGAGCTTATTCTGGCTTCAGAGCTGGAAGAACGAACATCCAATATTCCAAAGCATGAGTTGATGGCAAATCGTTTTGCAGCAGAGTTTCTGGTTCCCGAGCTATTGCTTCGTCAGGAAATCCGTCAGCGTAAGATTGATAATGAAAGAATTGACGTCAATGCTGTAGTCAGGCTTGCCCGTGTATTTTTGGTACCTTATCGAACAATGGCGAAACGACTTGCTGAAATAGATATGATCTCGGCATCACAATGCCGAGGTTTTCTTGCTCTTCCAGAAGATGAGGTTTATCGAATACGCAAACGTCTCGGAATTGAGCTTATAGAGCGGAGCAACAAAATTTCATTGGATAATCTGATCGACAACACTCTTTCAGTCTATGAAAAGGGCCAAATAAGTCGTGAAAAACTCGAGTACCTTCTTGCATTTGCCAATATAACTCCAGCTGATATGGGTATTTCAGATGAGGAAAGGCAGGCTCGACCTTCAGATGATGAGCTGGATTCATTGATGGAGGATTAAGAGTCGTGTATTACAGGGAAATCATTGTTGATGCAGACTTATGCAACAAACTTGGAGATAGTGCTAAGTATCCATATCTTCGTATACTGATTCCTTTGCTTGCAGATATGGTCTATATCCATCGCATTGTGTACGACGAGATCATGATGTCTGCACAGGTGAAGGAACAGATAAAAAGTCTTATTTCTGAAGGACGGATGAAAATTGTTGATGAGAGTGACCTGGACTCCGCGGAATCCTTGGTATATAAATCAACGAGGTGATTGTTGGCAAAGCGCATGATGAATCCGGATAACCCACGAAAAAACAGAGGAGAAGTAGCGTCACTTTCATTCGCAAAGACACGCTCTATTCCCATTTTTGCAACAGATGAGATGGACCTCCAACCGATTATAGATTCAGTTTTAAATACCGGAATACATAATATTACTTGCCTGCGGGTATACAAAACATTGTTTTTTCTTCAAAAAAAAATACTATTTCCCGTACAGTTCTTTCTGTCTGTCCTCTAGCAATTCTTCCCTGTTCTCATCTCGGTATTTGATTTCTTGCTTAGTAAAATGCCAGGGGAATCCTTTGATCGGAGGAAAGTGTGATGTAGCGAGCATCCGGGCTATCAGTAAACGACCATAAGGATCAGTTTTGGCAAAATCGGAACTGAAATAGGTTGTAAGAGGGACGCGTTTCAGGTCAGGAATCTTTGCGCCATGAAAGGCTTCTAGATGACTAAAAATTACTGAATGATACCACTTATATTCGGAACCTCCGCCAAACATAAAATAAGGCAGATAATTTTTTGACTTGTATTGCAAATCCATTTTATCCCGATACTTCTCTTTCGCGTTCATTACAACATTAGCAAAAGCTTCTCTAAACAGTTTTTCACATTCTTTGTATTTACTTTCATCAAACAATGTTGGATCGGGACACAGCCGGCTAGTATTTTGAAAATAGTTTTTTATCTTTTCACGTGTGTCAGATCGTTGATAACTAGCAGAGACTGTATCAACCAGAGCTTCAACTCCAAGCGGAATTACTTTCTGACTCAGGAATATACACTCTGGAGATCCATTATCGCGACTTATATACAGTGTTGCGAGATCTGTTGTTCCACCGCCGATGTCTATTATGGTATAGAAACCAGTTGAAGTTTGAGGATCCTTAAGATAGGCCATAGATTCGGCATATAGTTCAGGCAATGTTGTCAAACGCTCATTCTTCAACCAGTCGGGCTGATTCTGGAATCCGGTAACCATTCGATCCAATTCAAAAAGATTAATGGAAGCTTCCGTAAGCATGGAGCTCAATTGAAACCCTGCATGTAAAACCAAATCGTATCTTTTCAGATTAACATCGTCATAATTTTCGATGGGCACCCCCATATTCACTGTCCACCGTATTTCACGGTGAGCATTTCCCTGTCCTACTTTAGTTTGAATTTGCAGAAAAACTTCGCGCAGCAAAGAGGCTATAAAAAATACAGAACAGAGAGTTTCAGGATTATGTGCTAACTCACCGCAATGTTTCTGCAGACAGCGGCTTTTCTGCAATACATCCCGTATCATTGTATATTTGAAGTATTGGATACAATCAAATACCTCTTTTTGCGGCTTTGTATAGTAGAGCCGTTTTGATTTATTACTGAAGTATACTTTCGTAGGTTTGAAGCAGGTTGGCTGACCGTTATCGTCCATGAAATCAACAGGAACGCCTTTTACTCCCTGAAGGGAATAACACACTTTGCTGTAACTTGTACCGAAATCAAGCCCGATGATGATTTCGATCGGTTCATCAAGATGATTATCGACGATAGTATTTTTTGTACTGAATGATTTTTTATAGTTCTGATTCATGTATGCATTCTCCTTTTAGTTCAATATATTTTAATGATTCCTACTCCAATATCCTGTAACGAACAACGTGCCTTTTGATTTTCTTCAAGACGGCGAAGCTGAAAAGTACGTGTGTTTTGTGCTTTTACTATTTTTGACTGATTCAACTTAATCATTCTTTCTGATCGTTGATTTTCCTGCATTTGTAGAATCAACTTTTCTATAGACTGTATTTTACGGTTGGTTGTCATATTAATATAATTACGTTGTTTTTCGCACATTGCTTCGTTTTCCGCAAAATATTTGTGTTCGAACTCCGTGAATGAATCGCAGGCGGAATTTTGTGCCAGCTCCATAGCTTCAAGAACTTGTTCATACTCAGAAAGATCTTCTGACCAGTTCTGATAATCAGTACCATCATAGAGAGCAGAAGTAATAATCAATTCTGATCGCGACAGATCAATCAACTCCTTTGTTTCAATATCGCACAACCAGTATTTTAGCTCCTTTGTATCTTTGTAGCCTTTGGTATCCCATTGTTGGATGCAATAGACGAAAACACCTGAATGAATTTGGTACTTTGCTTCGTTTTGAAGATTCAAAGCTGAACAACAAAATTGAGTAAATCCGGTGCTTTCTGTTTTAGTAGAAATCCAGCGCACCAAAGGATGATTAATATCGATTATTTCATAAGCGTTTCGACGAACCTTCTCTCGTGTTTTGCTTTCAAAAAGACATAAGACATCGGCGATCTCATGACCAAGATTAGTCATTCCCCGGAGGTTGTTCTGTTCAAGAAACGATGTCAAATCATATTTCGCATCGGCTGAAAGATTGATAAGACGGGTATCCGGAACCGAATGCGGTCTGATACGGCTACCCGGATAGTAGCGTTGGAAGAAATCGTCTATGTAGGCTTCAAGATCGCGAGAACTGATAAAACGGTTGTTTCTTGCTGATTCATCGATATTCTCCAAGATAAAATCCTTGAACGCTATTGAACCTTCGGCCTTTTTTTCCAATTCTTCAATTGTCTGCTTCGCACTCGCTATCGCGTCAATTGTCCGATTTGCACGAGCAATACGCTCCTCGTCGGTCAGTTCCGAGTTCATTAGTTCTATCGCAAGTTCCGAAATTTTTTCACCAAGAATTTCTTCTATATCTCCTATTGAAGAAGTAAAAATATCTATACGGTCATACAATCTTTGTAATACCCGATCTTCGACCGTATTGGAACAAATCATGTTGTAGATAAGTATTTTTTCGGATTTTTGACCTATACGGTCGATACGACCAATACGTTGCTCCAGACGCATTGGATTCCATGGGAGGTCATAATTAAACTCAATGCTTGCGAACTGAAGATCGATACCTTCAGAACCAACCTCTGAGGAAATTAATACATTGAGCCCGGGACTGTTTTTGAAACGTTCAATGATTTCGTTTTTTTCATCGCCCATTCCACCCATGATATACACAGAAGAAATTTCATCCTCATTTAACCGTTTATACAGATATTCGATCGTTCGACGATAGAATGAAAACAGAACGATCTTGACTGATGGATCTTTTTTAAGAAGTTCGCGCATTCCTTTTCTAAGTTCAGCATATTTCGAATCATTTTTACGTAAAATTTCTATATTGATGTCATCAATCGCAACGGAAATAGTTTTTTTTACTGTGAACTCCGAATCTTCATCTTCTGTTATAATCCCGATATCCTCCCAGAGAATATCTTCCATTTGTTCGTTATCCTTCCAATGCATAAAGGCCGCTGGCAAGCAACTAGCCATTTGCCGCTGCCTTGCTATCAACGAGAATTGCGAGAACGAACCTTTCGCTTTTCCTTTCTCTCGAAGATCCATTGACACTTTCTGATAAATGCCCAATTCATAATCAGACAGCATATACTCAAGTGTTTTTGGTACCCGGGTGGTACTTTCCTTGAAAGCGTCGCGCTTTCGGGTCCGGCTTACAAACGGGCTATAAAAATATTTATTTTGAAGTTGATTGTTGGATTGTATGCGTAAATCAGGATTGGCAAGTATTTCAGGTAGTTTGCCAATAAGCTGTTGTAAATAGGTATCATCCCTGAAAAAAAAACTTTGATTCAATTCCTCGAAATCGTTATAAAAATCTTCAATATCCCGGGCTGTCCGTATCTTGTTCGCTATCTCTACCAGAATTCTATTTTCAGAGAGCAATTCGATAAATGTGGGTTTATCGAAAAACTCATCCGGAGAAAGAAGTTGAAGAAGATTAAAGAGGTTATCTTCACTTGTCTGTATTGGTGTCGCGGAAAGCAGTACCAGCGATTTGGTGTTATCTCGCACCCGTGTCGCCGTTTTGAAACTCGCGGTATTGGAATTTCTCAGGTAATGGGCTTCATCAATAACGACAAGATCAAGGATCTCTTCACGTTGCCCACTCGCCAGTTCATCCAGCAACCAATATAATTGTGATCGAGGATTCTTTACTTCGATGTAATCCTCACGCTCCTTATATCGTATACCCTCAAGACTTGTGATGCACACAAAGTTTTCCTGATTGTGGTTTGATGATGCAGTTTTTACTATTTCAAGGAGTTTTTTAACGTCAATAATTTCAGCCTTGATGGCAAAATAATTCAGAAGGTCATTTCGCCATTTTTCACGCAGGGCTGCAGGACATACAATGAGCATTCGCCGCGCGTTTTCACGTGCTTGTAGTTCTTTCCAGATATATATCGCTTCTATAGTTTTTCCAAGACCAACCTCGTCTGCAATGAGGAGTCGGCCGGTGGTTGATTCGATGAACTTCATTACGGGTTTGAACTGATGCGCCATGAAATCGGTCGTTCCGTTATGCATCGAATAAAAGATGTTTGTCAGCTGTCCTTTAAGCCGAATATGCAGGATCAGTCTTCGTAAATCGGTGACCCCGCCAAAGCGTCCTTTCTGAAAAAGTTCAACCAGATCATCTGTCTCGGGAACTTTCTCAAGAAATGATTGCAGTAAAAAACTGCGTTCAAACTCTGAAAATGACACTTCCCATCTAACAGAATCCCCGGACCCTTTACACTTTCCTGTAATCAGTCCTATCCGATTATCAAATTTATCCAGCACCCGGTCCCCGCGGACAAAGGGCATTAACTGTGAAAAGTTCTGTAAAGAATTGCTCAGTTCATCTTGCATCATACTCTGCTATTACCTTGTTCGTTTACCTTTCATCACTCCCCCTCGTCCCACGCATCAAGCACCAGTCTCATTGTCCGGTATTCCCCGTAGTCCCGCGTTTCGTTGTTCTTGAGGACGCGGAATGTTTCGGATGGGTAGTCCTCGCCCATGACGGAAGCGGGGTCAAGGATATACATGAGTTCTTCGCGATTCAGTCCATATAAGCGGGCGTAGCGGGCGTCGAGTTGAGCACGAAGCGTGGCGCGGCGATCCGGGTTCCAGGGAAAGGGCGGAAGGCGCGCGGGGTTCCAGGGGGTGGTTTCCAGTTCGGCGGCAGGGGGTATCCAGCTTTCGCTTATGCCCCGCGCGCCGTCGCTTGCGGCAAGCAGTGCCGCCCGCAAGGTGCCATCGCCAGAGTTCCAGATATCCCGTGCCCAGGGTGCCATGTCATACGAACAATACGTCAACTCCAACACCCGCGGCACGATGAAGAGGATATCAGCGGGCGAGTACGCCTGCGGCGGCAGAACGGGAAATTGCTTGAGATAATGATAGGTTAAAGAAGTTCCACCAATTTTCTGCCTTGCAACAAAATCAAAGGAGATGGAGATTATATTGCTTAAGAACAGTGCAAAATAATAGGTGGGTTGTTTGCCTGAAAATTTGAACAAAGGCATTTTATGATTTACCCCTGCCAGCGGCATGACGCTGGCGATGACGGTGCGTTCATCAGTTGCGCGGCAGATGTCGCGCCAGCCCATCAGCCAGCCCGGGCTCTCTTCGCGGGCGAGGGCCTCGAAGGCGGCGAGGAGGTCCGCATCTGATGCCGCTCGCGGGAGTATGGAGAGGCGGGGGTGGTCGGCGGCGGCCGGGGTGTGGGAGAAGGCGTCGAGGGCGGCGCGGAGGCTCGCGGCGTCAGCAGAAAGCCAGGGTTTGACGAGGCTTTGCGGGAGGCGGGTAACGCGGGCGATGACTTCGCGGGAGTCTACCCAGTAGCGGGGGCGCACGGCGAAGTCGGGATTGGCCTTTTCGTCCTCCCGCGCGTTCCGCACCCCGGCATCGTCACCGTCGCCCAAGCTCGCTTGTAGCGAGCCGCGCGCGGCGGCCGGCAGCGGAGAACCCGCCGCATAGGTTGCCCAGCGGTGATCAAATTGATGGATCATCTTTGCCTCGTAGAGCGGGAGGGCGCCGGATGCGGGTTCAAAGCGGAAGAGACCGGAATCGTTTGACATATCGAACAAGCGTGAAAAACTGATACCCCACGGGTTCTCACCCGCGCGGGTAACCGTACCAGCGGGATTACACTCTTCGTCCCGGATAAGGACGGGCACCCTGGTGTAGACCTTCTTGGTGATCTCGGCGTCGCGGGCGGAGCGGAAAACCGGGCAGGTGCGGGTGTTGGGATTGATAAGGGCGAACTCGTCCGCGCGCAGGGCAAAGTGGCGCCGTGCGTCCGCAAGCTGGCCCGTGTTCCCCAAAAAGAAGGCGAAGTCCGCGAGCGGGGCCGGAGCCAGGGTTTGCAGGGCAAATTTGAAACGGCTGTCCACCGAGGGGAAAAGTTTCTCGCGATTTTCAAAATCATAAAACGACGCAAGCATTCCCTTGGTGGCGATGTGGCCAAAATACAACTTTGTTGAGTCGTCCGTCGCGATGCCGGAGGGAGTAATAAAACCCGCGCGGCCATTTACGGAACGCAGGGAATAGATAAGCTCGGCAAAGAGGGCGTAGGTGTTTACGTCGCCGATACCCGTAAGGGGATAGCGGCCGCCATCGCTACCCGGCACATGGGCAAAGAGACTCGCGGCCTCGGCGATACGCTTGGCGCTTTCAAAGGCAGAAAAAAGCTCGCGGTCAAGGGACTGCGCGCTCGTTGCAAGGGAGGCGATCATGGCACCGCGCTCCGCCTTGTTCCGGGCATTCGCGATAGCGGGGGAACGGGCCGCGAAGAACTCCTCCTCCTGGAGCTTGATACGCTCCCACGGAGGGTTCCCCAGCACGCAGTCGAAGCCCGGCGTGGCGCGGTGGAAGATTTCGGGGAACTCGATGGGCCAGTGGAAGAAAGCTGCTTGCGCGCTTGCCTCGCGGGAGCGCTCGCGCACACCCTGCTGGAAGGCACCCTCGCCCGTACCCTGCGTAAGGGCGCGGACATCGGCGCTCGTGGGTACCGGCTCACCCGGCTTCTTGGGAATAAAAAAAGAAGCCGTCCACACATCGCAGGCCGCGCGCGCCTGAAGGAAGGACGCACTCGAAGTAAGCGTACGGAACAGGGCCTCCTTGCTCTCGATGGACGCAAGGGACTCCGAATCTATCGCGTCCAGCTTGTGGTGAAACATTAATAACTCGCCCTGCGCCTTGCTCAAGGGCTCGTCGAAAAGACCCATTTGACCGGCCGCGTCCTTCTCGGCCTTGTTCCGCTTCTTGAGGGCGGAAGACGTCGCCTTGTCGTCGCCCGTAAGCGGCTTGTAGGCGTCATCGGGAATACCCTTGGACAGAACTTCGAGAGACGACACGCCCACGAGCGAATTACCGCAGCGGATATGGTGATCGAGAAAGCCTAAGGGCTTACCTGGCTCAAAGCCCTCGAGCCAGAGGGCCGTACGCGCAAGCTCAACCGCCATGGGGTTAAGGTCCACCCCGTAGATACAGCGCGAAATAACCTCGCGCAGGGCACGGCGGTAGTCCCCGTCGCGAAGGCCCCCGTCTGAACGAACAGTGGCAAGGGCTTCGGCGAGGCGCCGGGCAGCCGCAAGGAGAAAGTGACCCGAACCGCAAGCGGGATCGATGACCGCGATGGAGAGAAGCGCCTCTTCCGGGCCAGGGACAGAAACGGAAAGACCGGAGTGCGGAAGCGGGGCTTGCCCCGTTTCCGGGCGAGGACTTGCAGTGGATGGCCCGGTCGGACGCGGCGAAGCCGCGGACGAGGCCCCCAATTTCTCCTGAATAACCGGATCGAGGGCGCTCTTGATGAGTTCCTGCACGAGGGAGTCGGGCGTGTAGTAGGAACCCGTGGTCTTGCGCGCGTTGCCCGCCGTGGAACCGCCCTCCGCGTCGACGCCGACAAAGCCGAAGCTGCGGCTCGCGAGGTCCACCACCGGGACGAGCTCGAGGAGACTCTCGTAGACCGAACCGAACTCCTCCGTATCCATATTCTTGTAGTCGATGAGGGAGCGGGAACCGGCGACTTGGGCCCAGCGGAGACGGCGGATGGCCTCGAGAAGAGCGGCGTTGGAAAGGGCGCAGTCGTCGAGATGGGCGCACTGATTTCCCGCGAAAAGCCCACCCAGGGCGGGGAGATCGAGGGCGGCAACGCCAGAACGGAGAGCGCGGAAGACTACCTGCACGCCCTGCCAGAGATCGCCATAGCGGTCGGAGGCGCTTGCGCGGAGGGCGCGGTCGCGAAGGCGCGCCATGGAGTAGCCCGAGCGATAGAGGCTCTGAGCTTTTCTGAAAGCGGGGGAGAGATTTCCTTCGGGATCGCCCTGCGTGTGGAGAAGGCCGCGTTCTTCCAGAGTAAAGAGGAAGAGGAAGCGATATATCAGGCGGAGGAGCTCGCGGTAGAAGTCGTCGCGCGTAAGGGTTCCAGCGTTGAGGGCTTCCCGAAGGTGACGGTTTGCAGGGCTATCCGCTTTGAGAAAGCCGGAGCCGAGTTCGATCAGGGCGCGGGTAACGCCGAGGCGGAGACCGTCGCGAACGCGCGTTCCGGATTCGGCACCTTCGGCTTGCCAGGCGTCCCAGACGGTGCGTTGCATGCCGGTATCCGTGTTCTGCGCGAAGGATGCGCGGTTTGCGCGGCTATGATGGAACAGGCGCCACAACGCGCAAAAATCCGGGAAACGCTGTTCGCGCATAATAACGGAGAGATCGAACTCGAGGTAGGCCGGGCGCACCAGAGAATCGGAGTCATGAAGGAGGCGGATGACCAGGCCGTTCGTGACAAAGGCCCAATCGAATTCGGGAGATGCGTTTAAGAGGGTTTGCGCGAGGGCGAATGCGCTTTTCCGGTATGAGGCTTCGCCGGTGATGCTGAAAAGAGGATCGGCCTTATCGCAGGAAAGCGTCCAGGGGGCGATAACAAGCGGAATCCCGGGAGCCGCTTCCTTGAGCGCAGGCCAGGTTCGTTCCCCGATGGTGAGCGGGGGGAGTTCCGTTATGGAAGTGTATCCCAGCGCGTCCCTGAAAAACTCGGTCATGAACGACCGGGTATGAGACGCTTCGCGTCCCGAGTGAAATTCCTTTTCCTTGTCGAACTTGTCCCAGACAGCCTGGGCGATCTGGAACGCGCGGCCGTATTCGTCGCTCAAGCGCAACCCGCGCGGAAGCGCGAAGTCAGCAGGGGTTTGCAGGGATGCGGTTCCCAGCGCGGCCTTCTCCAAAATGTCGGCTACGAAAAGAGATCCTTCCAGCGTAATCGTGTCGAATGAACAGGTTCGTGTTCTATTGTGTTTCATGATTTAGATATCTCCAGAAGGGAGGAGTACATACACTCCGATAAGATCCGGGGGGAGACAGGGCTTGACAACGGTCTTCCCGATTTTGATATTGCTTGCGCTCCTGACCCGGGTGTGGTCGGCTTGAAGGATTTCCGCCCGGCGCTCTGCTTCTGCGGTAAATAGCGCAAGATTGTCGGCATACCAGTCGATCGATTTTTGAACTTCGCGGGTTATCGCAGAAAGATCAAGGTTCGATTCGGGGTGGCGATCAAGCAGTTTTTCGACTTCTTCGCCGGGAATGAATACGGGATTGGATCGGCCTGCGACAGCGAGCGCGACGGATTCTTCCGCCATAAGCTCGGCTTTGTTCGCCCGAGATTCGTTCGAGATCCGGTGCCGGACGCGCAACAAATATATGGTTGTTACGGCGTCTACGGTCGAAGTCTCGAAGGCTCCTGAACGGGACGCGACCGACGGTTCGGGAGAAAGCGCCGTTTCCAGCAGATGGTCTGCAAGAATTGACACAAGACTGTGGCTCCGGTGTACATGGCGGAATCCGGCCGCAGGCGGATACTCGAAGGAAACCGGGATGGTTTTTTCAATGCCTTCCGAGGAAAGACGTTCGCGGAGCTCAGGCCGCAGCGGTGCTGTGGCGATTGTGTAGCGGTGATCGCCAGCCCTATCCGGTTTCGCGGAGAGCCGCGTGAGCGCTTCCACGACGAACCGCTCGACATCGCGCGAATCGCCTAATGCGGCCATTTGCCGATTCCATTCCGGGATTACGTCTTCCGGCTTGAGGCGGCGCTGGGCAAAGACGGTTCGGTTCGCCTTCGCCTTTTCCATAGCGTCGGTCCAGCGTTCGTTAACGCTGTCCACGATATCTTTCAGCTCGGCATCTTCTCCAAAATCGAAGGTCGTTTGCGTGTAGTCGCTTCTCCCCTTTTTCATGAGCGCCGCTTTTACGACGGCGAATCGCATGCGCCGATCGTTATCCGGCATGGGAACAAGAACTCCGAGTTTTGATTTTATCGTGTCAGCTTTTTTCAGAATGACGTTGAAAATAAAACCGTCTACAGGATTGTCGGCTCCGTAGAGCATTATGCAGCGAACCTCTTTCGACTCCTGGCCGAAGCGGTCGACGCGGCCTTCCCTCTGCTCGTGCCGGGTCGGGTTCCAGGCAAGATCATAGTGAACAACGGCATTGAAGCCCTCCTGCAGGTTGACTCCTTCGGACAGGCAGTCGGTCGCGACGAGTATGGGCTGTTCTTCTTCAGAAAGCAGGGAGACCTTTTCCGCGCGTTCGTCGCTTGTAAGCAAGCCGGTAACACAATCGATAACGGCTTTTGGTAAAAGCTTTTTAAGTTCCTCCGCGACATATTCGGCGGTTGCTATATACCGGCAGAAAATTACCGGGCGGAATTTTTCTTTGAGAAGGTTCTCGACTTCCTTGATGAGTTTAGCGAGCTTTGGGTCCCGGGCAGGTCCGCGCAAGGAATTCGAGCGGGCGAGAAAACCTTCGAGCAGGGCCAATTCTTCTGTTCGCTCAGGGTCGTCGATACGGGCGGCGGGCTCCAGGTCGTTTGAGGCGAGTTCTTCGCCCACACCGTCGTCGATTCGCTCATCGGCGGAAAACTCGTCCTCTGCGAGGTCGCCGGCAGAGTCCTGCTTTCCGGAAAGGCGGGTTCCCAAGGCGGAAGCCGCCGCCGCCGGAGACGAGGAGATACAGCGGAGAAGGGCAAGCGTGGCGTACCACATCATGCGAGCCTTCTCTCCCTTTTCGTTCTCGGCACGCTGCGCTATTCCGTAACAGTACTCGCGGACTTCGTCGAAGAAAGATCCCCACTCGCCGGTAAGCGCGTAAGATGCGTCTTTGACTTTTCGGGTCGGGAATATTGAATTGTCCTGCCATTCTCCGATATCGATTCTTCGGCGCTGTACGAAATGGAGTGCGAGATCTGCACGAAGGGAATCGGAGCCGGTCGTGCCGGATTGCGAACCTCCGGCAGACGACAACCCCGAGAAAGCAGGATTCAGCAGAGATAGCAGATTGCCGAACGCGTCGTCGTCTCCCGAATGAGGAGTCGCTGTGAGCATGATAAGATGCCGGTCGGCATCGGCGGTGAGTTTTTTGAGCAGGGCGAAGCGGAGTTGTCGGCCAGAGCCCGTCATTGTGCAGGTATGGGCTTCGTCAACCACGATACACTCAGGAGCTCCGGAGAGAAAGTGGTCGCGATGGCTTTCGCTTTTGATGTAATCAAGGCTCACGACTACCGCAGGGAAATGGGCAAAGAGCGATTCACCCGGCGGAATCTCGCGCTCAAGGCGAGCGACGCTCGAAGCGGTTACTGCGGCCGCGCGGATATGGAAGCGTTCGAGAAGTTCCGACTGCCACTGCTCCACGAGATGCGGCGGACAGAGAACGGCAAAACGGCTGATCTCTCCGCGGTCGAGAAGTTCGCGGACAATGAGTCCGGCTTCTATTGTTTTTCCGATACCGACATCGTCCGCGATAAGGAGGCGCACAACAGGCATCTTGAGCGCCATGAGGAGCGGCACCAGCTGATAGGCGCGCGGCTCCACCGCAATATGGCCGAAACTCCGGAAGGGCCCCGCTCCGGAGCGCAGCTTCAAGCGGAGGGCGTCGCGAAGCAAAATGGCCGAGCTGTAGGAACCCGGCGTCGAGCTATCGGGCGGAGGGAAGGTCGCGCTTTCCACCTTTGTGGATTCCAGCGACGGCATAATGATCTGAATATCGTCGTCTGAACCGCCGAGCGGGCGAAGCTTAAGAAGATCCGGGTCGTCGTTAGTCTGAACAACCCATTCTCTGTTTCTTACCCGTACCAACGATCCGGGGGAAAAGCTTGTTGTCTGTTCTGCAGTGTTCGTCATTCAGTTGCTCCGCTTACGGGAAAAACATCCGCGTGTTCCGCGAAAGCTTTCTCCCAATCTGATTCTGTTTTTCCTATAACGATGGAAACATAGCCTTTATCAGAAAGCCATTGTTCGGCTTCATGTTCGGGACGCTCGAAAAAGAGTACAACCTTCAGCGCTCGATAGAGGGCTGCGGCGTCCGCGTTAGCGCCCTTCAATGCATATCCGTATTCATCAGCTTTTCTCAACTCGCTACGTTCTATGAATCGTGAAAGCTCGCTTGCCGATGAATCTTCCGCGACGGCTGTTACTTTCATGGGTTTGATATCGCTGGTTGCGATCGCGATGAGGATATCGAGAGCCTCCTCGTTTCTGCGATCGAGGATCAGATGTTCTGGCTGATTATAATACGAAAGAAGACATCTATAGCATCCGGCTACGCATCGGGTCTCGCCCATTGATGAAGGGTCGTCGACAAGATCGGCGCGACTTTTTAGCTCATCCGGAACGCTATAATGCATAATTTCAAGCGCACGGCGCGCTACCCGGGCAAATTCTCCGGGCTCGTTCACAAGCCGCGTTAATACTCCGGCTCCGCCTTCTGCGGCTTCATAAAACAGAATTCTCTTTCTGTCCTGATCGAGCGGAAGAGGTTCAACAGCAAGTTCCGATTCTTCGATCTGATACAGCTGTTCGATGCTGCGCTTTAGGGAAGCCTGCACGGTTGCCATTGCTTCGATCGAAGGAATAGTGCTTGGGGCAAGAATCAGAATATTCCGGCAATCTTCCACAAAGGGTACAATAAGCTGTGGAGGGACTTTAGTCTTTGATTCCGAATCGTCACCCTGTTCATTGGAATCGACTGACTCGTCCTTGCTCCAGTATCCGCTGACAGGATTAATAAAGAAACCGAACACATTCTTCATTTTTCGTCGTTTCCAGCCGCGATTTATCCGCCACAATAAAGCTGAAGGCGCGTAGATCAACTCTGCGACAACCGTGTCTCCCTCGCCGCTTGAAGAAGACTGTATTTCTGATCTGGCCTGCTGAATGTTACCAGCGGAGTCGGGAATGCAGCGGAACATGGTTTGCAAGTCATACCCCTGCCTCTGGCGTTCTTCCTCATTTGCAGTAATCCGCTCGACTGCTTCAGTTTCCACGGTTTCGATTCTATATAGATTGTCTATGCGGCAATCGCTTGTCAGTTCGGCACCGCAATTCTCACAACGGGAAACAAGAACATCGGTCTTCCCGTCAGCAGAAAGATGGCCGTATCCGCATTCGGAGCACACAATTGTGCTCGAGGTAGAAAGACGCGCGCCAGTACTGATTTGATCTCCGGTACCGGAGTTGAGCTTTGCCTTATTCACCCGGTACATGCGTCCATCATGATAAATCAGACTACGGGGACCGAATTCGGAAAGCCCCAGAAAACGCGGTCGGCTTACCATGCTGCCGCCGTCTTCCTTCTTTCCCCTATAGGCTTTACGGGAAGGGATCCATGCCATCAGCGGAAGTCGAGGAAAATTATACCCGGGGAGGAAGCCCTGGCCTGCTAAATAACGAAAGGTATAAAAGTCCGAATTCTGCGAAGCATGACTGCTTTCCAAAACAGCAAGCTGCCGGGTCGCGTCCAGGAAACGTCGATTCGCGCTCGCTTTATCGGCAGGAGTAAAGGCGTTGCCGGTACTGATTTCAGTAGCCTGTTGAATCTGTTTAATCGTCGCACGATGAAGGTTTCTCCATCGGTTGAACGCGCGATCGAACTCATCGGGCGCTTTTTTTATCACAGCCGCCGCATACTCTTCAGTAAGCCAGGGTGCTTCGCTGCCGATAAACGGTTTTAAAGCCGCAACCATCAAAAACGCCTCTTTCAGAGCATCCTGTTCAATCCTGGAATCTCTGATACAGGTTAGAAGCTCCGGAATAAGCGGGTAACTTGCATTGTCTCTCAAAACTAGATCCGCGACACTTGTATCCAATTCAATGCGGAGCGCGGAAATCCAAATGGAATGAAGATGACTCTCAACGAGCTCCCGATTGGTTAAATCCAGAGTCGGAGGTTTTACTATTCCATGAACCATCTGATCTTTATGATTAAAAAACCACTGATCATGAGGACTTTGTGATGAGCAATAGGTAACAACAAGAGCAGGCTGTCCGGAACGACCAGCCCGGCCGCTACGCTGAGCGTAGTTTGCAGGAGTCGGAGGAACATTCCGCATATATACGGTATTAAGTGAGGAAATATCCACACCGAGCTCCATCGTCGGAGAACAATACAAAACAGGAAGCCGCTGAAGCTCTGACCGGTCGACATGATTTTCGCACCACCACTCTTTATCTTTTACCGTATAGCGGAATCGCGCTTCAAGATCCATTCTATCCTGCGAATCAACTTGAGCGGTGTGTTCATGAGACTCAAATTCATACAAATGATGATCAGCACCACCGAGCGTATCCGCTACATTCTGATATAACTCCCGAAAAAAAATATTTGCACGCTTACTACCGCCGTTCAAGTCATCAGGATTTGAAGGAATAGACCACTCCATGGAGCTCGACTTTAAAGCCCATCCCGGCACACCTCGATCAATTTCCACCCTGGTCACATAACCATACTCGCCGGCCTTCTCAAGAACAGCTTCCACTATTTCAATAAGCTCGACTTCCTTCATTTTCAGGATATCTTCCGCTACAGGAGTTTTCTTCCAAAACAAACATCTTCTGAGATTTCGTATCAAGCGGGAGCGGCTTCCTCCGCTCACCAACAGATCCTCGCCATGCCGGGTGTTTTTTGGAATAGGCGAAAGAGTAAGATAGCGAGTAGTAGCCAACTTTTCGTCGGCTCCAAAACTCCAGCGCTCAAGCAGATGGTTAAACGCAAGAGTCTTCATTTGTTCCTGGTCCTGATGACTCAGATATCGCGATTCAATGCACAGATTTTTCCGCATTTCGGCAAACACAAATGAGAATAATTCCTCTCTCGATGCAGGATCGAGCATCTCGAGAATTCCGGAATCTGACGAGAAATATTGGTCATCCGAAACATAGTCTCTTAAGCCAGTATACGTGATGGAAAGAAGTCCCAGCTGCTCAAGAGGGGGATTATTATATCGCCACCCTTTTCGCAACTCGCGAAGCTGGCGGTATCCAAGTACAAACTTAACCGCACGTTGTGCTTCATTGAGATTAAGGCCGAATGATTTTGGATTCTGAAGATATTCCGCTTTAATCCCTATATCGTTTCGATCAAACCCGAGCGCTGAAAAAACACGCTCAGACAAAAGCTCTTCATTCAATGAACCGCCTGATTGCCGAAGGGCTGCAAGAAGCGCGCTTCTGAGAAGAACAAGAAAAATGAAATCATTAAAATGCCCGGACTGCAAGGCAGCGTCCTGGCGATTGTCTGTAAAGCCGAGCATTTTTCTGGGATCGTACTCGCCTTCAAGAATTTTTCCGGAGAAGAGATTCTGAAGAACGCTTAAAGTAATCATTGTCGTAGCTGACGACCGGCCTTCGCCGGATAAACCGGAAAGACGGTTTATATCCTTTCCGCTAGTTTCATGAACCATCCCGCAGCACGGACAAAACCGGACGTGACCAGGGAGATACCAGAAAGGGACAGACCCCCGCTCTCCACGTGCGTTCAGTTCATACTTAACCGGAATAAACTTTGAGTACGCGCTTTTCACCCGTAGAGTCGATGCTTTCCAATCTAGCCAGAAATCCGGTAAGTCATCTATGATTCCGGTAAAATCATACCCGGATCGATCAGGTACAAGAAATCCGAAGAATCCTTCCATATCTTTAGGAACGGCATCGTCGATTTCTCGAGGCATCCATCGCCCGGCTATTTTCTGTACCGGAAAGTATTCAACTCCGCAGTCGCGACAGAAATATGCAGGATATAAGAGCACCCCATCATTTTCTCTTCCCGGAGCGAATCGCTGAGCCTCAAGAGTTATAAAACGGGATCCCTCAGATTCAAGCGTGCACAGGACTTTCCCGGGACCGCTGATATATTGATGCAACTTAAAGGCGAACGGTTTCCGTCCATGGTCGTCCGGAAGTCCATGAGCACGCATCAAAAAAGAATGAAGCGCTATTTCTGCTGTTCCACAGGATACCCCTGCATCCCGAGCAAGAAGCTTTGCCGCATCCTTTAACGATATAGGCTTCGCGCGTTTTGGAGCTGAAAGCCCCTCAGTAATCACGCCAAGTGTTCGCTCAACCCATATAGTCAGGGGATCGGCATAAAACGCATCGAGCGAGGCCCATTCAGAAACTCCGCCTTCTATGCGGCGGGCAAGAATAGGCTTAACTTTTTCAATACTCATAAGAGGATCTGTTGCGGTTTGAAGCGTCTCGCCTATTACATTTTCCTTCGTAACACGGGCGCCAAACAACAGACTCGCCACATCCGCGACAACCTGCTTTTGATCATCCTCGCTTCCAACGCTGGACATTGTTGCCGAGGTCCCGATGCATACAAGATTCTCGGCATGGAGGCGCTGTCTCAAGCGCCTCACCAGCATGGCCACATCAGCGCCCTGTCTGCCGCGATACGTATGTAATTCGTCTAAAACCAGAAATTCAAGACTTTCGCAATGGCTTACAACCTTAAAATCGCGTTCCTGATATCTTGTGAGCAACAGCTCCAGCATCATGAAATTGGTCAACAGAATATCAGGAGGATTATCTGCAATACGTTGCCGTTCTATAGCATTTTCCTGACCCGTATACCGCGCGACAGAAAAAGGCTGAGAGCCTTTTTCATAACCATACAGAAATTTGTCCAGCTCCTCAAGTTGGCTATTCGCGAGAGCATTCATCGGATAAATAATAATTGCCCGAGTCCGCTTGGTCGGATCAGTCTCCTTCGCTCGAAGCACATGATCAATGATAGGAATAAAAAACGAAAGACTCTTTCCGGAGCCCGTACCTGTTGTGACAACAAAACTTTCATGATTTCGCGCTTTGGCGAGAGACTCCTGCTGATGCGTAAAAAGAGTCAATGGCTGGGGATGACCTTCAGGTTTTCCCGCTACGAATATATGCTCGCATTCAGGATGCAACACGCCCTCGCCGCAAAGCACCGGAATGGAATCGGCTTTTTTATAATTAGAGTTCAGTTGAATCAAAGGATCAGGCCAGTACCGCCCTTGTTCATATTCAGAATCAACCTTACTTTTAATATCCGGTGCAGAAATGGTAGAAAAACTTCGCGAAAAACTGGAATAATCGTTGATAACAGCATCGCGAAAGCTAAAAACGTCATTCATTGTTCCGCTCATACTAGTAAATCCTTATTTTTTTTTGTTAATTTTCTCCAGTTTATCATACTTTTTTGAAAAACGGCCATAAATCAGACATCAGTATTCTGTTTTTTTCGGCCATCTGTAACCTCCGTTCTCCTCCGCTTAACACTTACAAAAGACTTGTCACTTTACTATATCAGCTAAGTGTAGCACTTCCTGCTACACTTCCACGAAGCCCTCGCCCGGATTCCGCCATCGCCGCTGCCGATCTTGCTCGCCGAACGCAATCGCGCAGATTCAAAGCGAATCGCAGGAATAACCGGGGGCGCGTCCAAAAACGGCACGCCGGTTTCTGCTCCCGTTCATTTGATGCCGACCCTGCAATCTCGCAGGTTAACCTCACGGCTGGCACAGGCTATTTCCGTTAGGACCGATGCCGTCCGCGCTTTTTTCTCGACAAGAGAAATACTCGCCCTTACAATGGAAGAAAATAACGTGAACCATCGCGAAATCAGGAGAACAGATTATGCGTTTCTATAAAAAACCCGACGAGGACCTGGCACGGTACTGGCCGCTCTGGATTGCCGTTTTGCTTCTTTCGATCGGCATGACCTTCTTCAATATTTCCGCCGACGCCCTCTGGTACGACGAAAGCTATACGGTCGCCACGGTGACACACTCGATGGGAGACATACTTCGTCTCGTTTCCACCGACAGCCATCCGCCGCTCTATTACATCCTGCTCAAGATGCTGACCGCGGTATTCGGACATTCGCTTGCCGTAATACGGGGGCTCTCGGCGCTCGCGTCGATCGGGACGATAGCCCTTGCCTGCGCCTTCCTGAGAAAACGATGGGGCAGCCCGGGAGCCCTCGCCTTCGCCGCGCTTTTCATCGTTACGCCGATGGCGATAGGCGCGGCGCAGGAAGCCCGCATGTACGCGCTCGCCTCGTTCTTCGTAACCGGCATGGTTCTCTCCGGGTACGCCGCAGCGGAAGACAACCGACTCCGCGACTGGATAGCCCTGGGAGCGTTCGCCTGCGCCGCCGCCTGGACGCACTATTTCTCCCTCATGGCCGCCGGACTCTACTGGTGCGTCCTCTTCATCAGAATTCTCGCGGCTCCCGCCAGGCCCGGCGAAAAGAAGCTCGGCAGGGGAACGCCCCTCTTCCGCTGCCTCGTCGCCGGCGGCGCGGTTATCGTTCTCTTCCTTCCCTGGGCGTTCGCCCTGGCGAACCAGGCGAGCCGGGTCGCGAAAAACTTCTGGATACAGCCGCTCAATCTCCAGTCGGCTTTCGCCATTCTTTCGTTCCCCTTCGGACAGCGCTTCGGAGGACCGCACGGCGCGACTTCCTTTTTCCTCTTCCTCGGAGTGCAGGCCCTTTCCGCAGCCGGCATAGTCCGCGGCTTGATCCGCAAAGACCGCGGAGTATTCCTGCCGCTTTCCGCCCTGCTCGTATACTGGCTCACCTTCGCGGCCGGAGTGTTTCTTTCCTGGGCAATCCGCCCGATTTTCGTTGAACGATACCTCGTTACCTGCATGGGGTCGCTCATCATCGCCTTCGCCTATTTCGCCCATTCGTTCGGCAGCAAACGGATTCTCGCCGCGATGTGCGCCGCCTACCTCTTCTTCACCTTCCCGATTCTGAAAAGCACCTATACCATGCGGGTCAACGGCGCCGGAGACATCGTCGCGAAAGAATACTCAGGGCGCGTCAAGCCGGGCGACATATTCGTCCACGGCAGCGAACACACCTTCGGAATCTTCCGCTATTATTTCCCCGACAATTTCCACTACCTCTACGTCCCGGCGGACTTCATCCCGATGGGAAACCACCAGGTATTCCAGCCGAACGTGGAAATCGGATCCGAGCTCGCCAAATACGCAAACGAACCGGTCACCATCTGGGCAGTCGGCCGCGCCGGCGAATACTACCCCACCCCCTGGGCCGAACTCACGCAAGCCCCCTTCCGCGAAGCGGCCGGCCCGATGCTGAACATCAGAAAAGAACCGGGGTGGCTCACCATACAGCTGCAGGAAGTCCGCTACAATCCCGCCAAAACCGAAAAAAGATCGAGCCTCGCATCAGGATACCTCAAGGTGAAGATAACCGGCCTTGACCAGACCCTTGGAGGCAAGCTCGTATACGCGCTCTACGCAAACGACCCCATCCGCGAAGGAAACTTCATACGCTCGGGAGTGCTCGACATTACAAAGGGTTCGCAGGACATCATCCTGCAAGATGTTCCGTACGGAGAATACGCGATCGTCGCCTTCCACGACCTCAACGGAAACTTCTCGCCGGACTTCAAGAAGAACCAGCCGGTCGAAGGCCTCGCCCTGGGAATAGATCCCGCGACGCTCAGAGGCGAACCCGCCTTCGATCAACTGAAGTTCAGCTTCTCCGAAACCGTCGATCCCGCGGACGTCAGGATGTACTATCCGGAATGACGATTGCCGGAGGGAGGCGGCGATAACAGGGGCGGCATGGCCTCGAAGCCGAGAGGCTGAGGACATGACCAGCTCAACTGTATTTTGCACATCGCCTTGGATGTCGCTATGATTCATAAAGTCAAACCAATGAATCCGAAAAGTGAAAGTTCCAGACCATGAATCGAAGTTTCCAGGATCAAGCGACCCTCATAGCATCAGTGTAATTTCGTTGTTTTGTTGAAAGTGCGGTGAACCGCTCGTGCGTCTTTTCGTTTTAAAATTGCACGTAAAAAATGCCGCGATGGGTCTTGTAAAGATAAAAAGGACGCATACACAGCCCCTTTAAATCAAAAGCCTTGGCACAATCGCGCCTTAACTTTTGCCTTAAAATGTTAACTATGCATGCATCTTTCTTTGAAGGGAAGCATGTATCTCCTTACAAAGTAAGGAAATCTCTTTGGGCCCACTCAGGCCTTGCCCTTCAATAGCGCACTTCGTGTGCGCTCCTTCCGGGCCGCCTCCAGGCCCTGTCGGCGCCGTCCTGGCGCCTTTTCGCCGCATTCGCGGCGCGGGCCTTCCGGTTCAAGTCCAGGCGAGCAGTAGAAAACGCTGCGCGTTTTCATTTATCTACTGCCCAAAATACAAAAGCCGCCCCGAAGGACGGCTCTTGTTTTTTTGGGCCCACCTGGACTTGAACCAGGGACCGACGGATTATGAGTCCGCAGCTCTAACCAACTGAGCTATAGGCCCGGCGCATTTCGATGTAGAAGAAGAAGACTGACTGGGGAAATGCCCGTGTACTGTAGCCGTTTTTCGGGGTTAGAGTCAAGAGAGGGGTTCACGGCAGCTCAAGGGGAATGATGATTCGTTCCTTCAGATTCACCGGCGGCTCGTAGACCGATCCGTAGAAGTCGAGGGCGAGATCGCGGATGAGGCCGGAGGATTCGGCTTCCTGCAGGGCTTTTTCCAGCAAGGCATGCAAGCCCGGCTCCCTGGGCGTCACGAATACCAGATGGTCGCGGGGATACACGAATACGAGATTCTTCTCAACTGCGAGCTCGGGATGTTCTCTCCACTCCGCCGCCATCTCCTGGGCGCCCCGAGACAGATAATCCACGCCCCTGCCTCCTGCCGCGACCATGTTATAGAGGTGTTTCCATTCGCCGGGCTGGGTTTGCACGGCAAGTCCGTTTTTTCTCCAGATCAGAACGTCGCCCCAGGCTTCGCCCATCCCCGCTGTCTTTCCAAGCGCCTTGAAGTCCTCGAGCGTTTTCACCGTGTCGTATAAGGGCTGGTCTTCGGGACGGATAAACAGGATTCGATGCCCCATCAAATTGTCGGTGCACGATACCCGAACGGGAAGAAACTTTTCCATCCGCTCGGGAGTTTCGCCCAGAATATACGCCGAAACATCGCCATCCTTCAGCATCACTTCCAGCCGGGTGGTCGGGATATACCCCAGATTATCGATTTTTACCGAATACCCCTGAGCCTCCAGCGCGCGGGTCAGCAGGAGCGATATATACTCAAGGGCTACCGGAGATCCCGCCAGGCGGAGCTTTACCGTTCCCTTTTCTGCGAACGCAGGAAAAAACGACGCGCAGGCGAAAATGAAGCACAGCGCCGCTGTACGAAAACCGATGATTCTCATCAAAACCTCACACTGAAAGTATTAAAAAAAATCGTCATTCGTGTCAAAAAAGTTCCTTGTTTATAAATATGCAATAAAACATAATTTTATGCATAAAATTGCATTAAAAAACTTGACGGAACCCGAATTTCATCAGTATTATACAAGAGTCAGTGATTTCCGTCCTGATAAAAGAATTGGGAAAACGGCGAAGCCGCAGCGTTTCCGGGAGAAAACGCTGCGGCTTTGTTCTTTTATATATAGCTGTCTCATATCTCTACCATCGTCATTTTCCTTGACAAATAAAACCAAGCAGTATATTATCAGGAATCATTCCTGATAAGGATAGAATGTTTCACCGAACAACCCGGCAAAAAACAGCGCTTCTCGAACTTTTGCGGTCTACCAAGGCGCACCCCACGGCGTCCTGGCTGCATGCAGCCCTCAGGCCCGATTTCCCCGGGCTCAGCCTGGGCACGGTGTACCGGAACCTCTCCGTTCTGGAAGCAGAGGGCGAGATCCGGACGATCAGAGCCGGGGACAGCATTGAACGATTTGACGCCGACACCAGCGTACATTACCATGTCAGATGTACCCGCTGCGGCAGAGTGGACGACGTCTTTTTGCCTCCCCCCGCGGGCCTGGAGGAATCAGCCGAACGGCTGACCGGATTCAGCATCAGCTCCCACAGCATCGCGTTCCAGGGAGTCTGCGCCGCTTGCGCCCGAACACATCTTGAACAAAGCGTTCTTCTAAAGAACGATAAATAAAACGGAGGTATTCTCATGAAATCGGTTAAGGGAACTCAAACGGAAAAGAACATTCTCGCGTCGTTCATCGGCGAGTCTCAGGCCCGCAACAAGTATACGTACTGGGCGAGCAAGGCCAAGGAAGAAGGCTATATCCAGATCCAGCAGATTTTCCTCGAGACCGCCGAGCAGGAAAAAGAGCACGCAAAACGCCTGTTCAAGTTCCTCGAAGGCGGAGCTGAACTCGCTATTCCCGCGGGCGGATCTGCCGGCTATATCGGAACCACCCTGGAAAACCTCAAGCAGGCGGCGGCGGGCGAAAACCATGAATGGCAGCACATGTACCCCGACTACGCGAAGGTCGCGCGCTCTGAAGGCTTCGACACTATCGCCTCCGTCATGGACAATATCGCGGTAGCGGAGAAGCAGCACGCGAAACGCTATGAAGCGATGGCAAAGCATATTGAAGACAACGACATGTGGGTGCAGGAATCCCCGACTACGTGGAGATGCATCAACTGCGGCTTTATTTACGTCGGCAAGGAAGCCCCCAAGATGTGCCCGGCATGCGCGCATCCCCAGGGTTATTTCGAACGCCTCGGCGAAAACTGGTAATACTCGGAATCATACGTATGTGCGGGAAGGGGGCGTATCCCCCCCGCTACGAAAGTAAAGCCCCCTTGCTATACCGACCGGTAGGTATAGCAAGGGGGCTTTACGTTTCTCCGCTTCCCCCCAAGCGCCTCCTTGCCGCTCATCAGCGCGTTTCGGCGCTCATCCCATCAATGAAAGAATTTTTACGGAAAGCGGGGACGGTCCAGCCATTCGGCTAATTCGCGGTCAAGATCGCTCCGCA
This sequence comes from Teretinema zuelzerae, assembly GCF_021021555.1. Classification (NCBI taxonomy): domain Bacteria; kingdom Pseudomonadati; phylum Spirochaetota; class Spirochaetia; order Treponematales; family Treponemataceae; genus Teretinema; species Teretinema zuelzerae. Next base: position 1,178,135 of record NZ_JAINWA010000001.1, read on the forward strand.
ACAGTTCGCAGGCGCGTTCGCGGTTGTAGTCGCCCGCATTCCACGAATCTCTGACGAGGCGCAGGCATCCCGCGATCATCGGGTCCGGAGACAGCACCCGGTCGCCGTCAAGCACGGACGAGTCGCTCACGACAATGTCTCCCCAGCCGATCCGGACGGGATTCACCAGGGACGGCATCCAGCGCAAAAAATCAGGATAAAACGTGACTCCGGCCGAGTCCAGCGCGAGGGCGTCGTACCGGGTAAAAAAGCCCTTTCGGGACGGGGGATCGGCGTACACCAGAATCAAGGAATCGCCGCGGACATGGCCGAGTTCCTCCAGGCGCCGGACGGCGTCTAGGCGGCCCTTCCTCGCCTTCCGGTCGAGAGCTCCGGCGCCGTACCAGAGCCAGCTTTCGCCTCCGAGCGTTTCATCGGTTTCAAGAGCGCGCTCCTCTGCGGCGTCGAGCCTGCGCGATACGAAGGCGGCGAGAAGAGCGTTCCTCTGTCCCCGATCAAGTTCCGTTAATAGAGCCTTGTTCACCGCGGCTCCGCTTCCGATTATGTCTTCCAGGAGCTCGCGCTCTTCATTTTCAGAAAGAGATAATTCCCTTCGGATCGACCAAAAGAAAGCCGCGAGCTGGCCCGCGGTCTCCTCTCCCTGAATCAGGGAAAGAGCTCTGTCCCCGTCGCTTCTAAACACGCGGTCATAGGCGGGAAGGCCGCCTTCGAGCAGGGATGCGAGGATTCCCGCTTCCTGAGCGAACAAAACGGAAACTGCCGAGTCTTCAGGAAGCGCGGAAAAAACAGTCCCGTTTTCAGGCGCTTCGAAAAGAGCCGCGTCTGTCCAGGGACCCAAACCGGTAAGATCCGCGATGCGCGAGGCGCTGTTCAGCATAGACCTGCGCGAAAGTTCGTAGCGCCGGCCTCTTCGGCCCGAGCGAAGCTCCTCCAGAGCGATTTCATAATCCGTTCGGTACGCATCCCACTGCGAACGAGATTCCAGGCGGGACGCGCGCTCCGCTTCGCCTGAAGATTCAGCGGTTTCTAATGAAAACGAAGCGGTTTCTAATGAAAACGAAGCGGTTTCGAGAGAAAACGAAGCGGTTTCTAATGAAAACGCGAGGTAGAGGGAAGAACCGTCGGGAGCGGATGCGGCGGGAGCGGAATTGCCGCGGTCGGCATTTGGAGAGAGAGATTCAACGCAGAGAATTTCGTCCACGCCGCGAAGAACCGAAAACACTGAGTCGAAGCGCGCGTCGGCGAAGCCGAAGCAGGAGAGGCGCCGGGGATCGAGCGGATCATGATACCGGAATACCAGATTGGTCCCGGCGTTCCGTGAGGCGAAGGCGCGCCACAGCGCATCAGGCTCTGTAGCGGCGAAGGATTTCGCGGCGGCGGGGCGCGGCGCCGGAGATGAACCTGCGAGCGGTTTTCCCGCGGGGGTGAGCCGGAATAAGCGGGGATTGCCGGGGTCGAACACGGAGACGGAGAACTCGCTGTCGTCGCGGAGAGCAGAGGCCGGCCGCGCGGCGACAGGGATACGCGGCTCCGCTGCGGCGGAACGGGCGGTGATCGGACTACGCAGCTCCGGTTCGGCTGGCCGCGCGGCAACGGAAATACGCGGCTCCGGTTCGGCGGAACGGGCGGCGATCGGACTACGCGGCTCCGGTGCGGCCGGACTCGCGGCAACGGAAATACGCGGCTCCGGTTCGGCGGAACGGGCGGCTATAGGAGCTGGCGCATTGCGACGAGCAGGGATTCGTTCGGCGGTGCGGACGGCGACGGGAAGAAATCCGGCGGAAACGCTGCGGGCGACGGGGCCCGGCAAGTTCGCCGAATCGATCAGGCTGTCGGGGGAATTCCCGTAGACGGCCGCGATCCGTTCGGAGGCGAGTCTCCGGCATTCGGCGCCGAAGAACGGATCGGAAACCGCGATGTCGTAGGCGCGTTCGCGGAAGGCCTGATGAAAGGGCACGAGTACGGAATTCCAGTCAGGCGCGAAATCTTCCGCCGCACGCCAAGCGCGGGTTTCGCTGCCCGCCGCCGGCGAGGGAGCGGTTCCGCCGCCCCCGTATGAAAAGGAACCGGCGTATGCGATGGAAAACGAGCGGGACGGCTCTTCATCGACGACCGTTCCCATTTCAAGGAAACCTTCGACGGTATAGGGACAGAGCTCCATATATCGACCTTCAGGCCCTTCGATCGACAGCAGAAAATCGATGTCCATTCGAGCAAGCGAGAGGCGGGCTTCGGCTGTGCGGCTTTGGGCGTAGAGGAATGTCGGCCAGGTTTTGACGATGAAATTCCTGACGAAGGGGATGCCGGAGGCGATCGACGATGCGAAGCCGGGGCTGAGAGAGTTGCACAGAACGGCAAGCAGGAAGGCGAAGAGAGCGATCGCGAGGGAAAACGAAGCGCACAGGGCGGCGAGTTTGCATTTTCGGGAGAGCGGCTTCATCGAGGGCCTCCCTCGAGAAAAAGGACATCGTTCCAACCGAGAGAGCGCCCGATTTCGCGGATCCTCCGCTCGGCAAGGGCGGCGTATCGCTCGCGCGCGTCGGCTTCCCATCTCTCGGAAACGGAAGCGGCAGATTCTCGCCCGGGCGCTCCCAGAATTTCCAGTGCAATAAGCGGACGCGCGGCAGAGGATAGCAGGATCGGAGAGTCGAGTTCTTCTCCTGCTGAAGAGAGGGCGGCCATGAAGGCGCCGGTCGCGAGAAATCCGGCGCGAGCGCTTATCGCCCCGCCGGCGGCTCCTCCGGCTGCGGCTCCCGCCAGCGCTCCGAGCGTACGAGACGCGGACGGAAGGCGGAGCACGCGCGGAAGCGGAGAGGCAAGAGCTCCGAGAGCAGAGCCCGCGGCGCCTCCGAGCCCGGCTCCGGCCGCCGCGCCGAGCGTTGCGGTTCCCACGGCGACGGCTTTGGAAGCCTGTTCAATATCTTGCGCCGAGTAGCCCCGGGGTTCGATTTTTTCGATGAGGGTGATGTCGGCGGGATCGAGAGAAACCTGAACCGACGCGGGAAAGGCGGTGTCCGCGCTCCGCCAGTCGGTCCGCAAAACGAGAACGCGGTTGAGCCAGTCGGTCCGCCGTTCGTCGATCGCCGCCCGCCGCAAATCGCAGACGACTGACGCCTCTCCCCTCGCGTGATAGACGGCGGCCCGGAAAAAACGGGGGTCGGCTCCGGCGGGAGAAGCCTGAACGAGATAGCGGGAAAAGCGCACGGTCTCGAGGACGAGGGCCGACTCGGGACGGGCAAGAAATCGCTCGGCCCCGGAAAGCGTCATTCGGTTGACGGCGTAGCGGACGCCGATAGCCAAGAGGAGGGCCGCCGAGAGGGCCGCGAGGACGGCGAGTGCGAAGGCCGGCGGATTCGCGCGGAAGGACTGCGCGATGTTCGACTTTTTCATGCTGGTATAGTATCACGGGGTCCGGGATGCGGAAAATAAAAATCAGTTCTGCCGGGGCGTATTGCCCACGAGGGCCCATCCGGTATATAGTTGCCGTATTATTGATCCATTAGCTCAGTTGGATAGAGCGGTTGCCTCCTAAGCAACAGGTCGGACGTTCGATTCGTCTATGGATCAAAGCACAGAAAAAAAGGCGCCGAGCCGGCGCGAACGAATGCGTTCAAGCCGGGCCCGGCGCCTTTATTTTAAAGCCGGTCGGCGTTAAAAATCGATTCTGATGGAACCGAGGCCGGTTTTCAAATTCACCGTTGCGGGAGCAGAAGAATCTCCGGCAGTCCCGTTCCCGGCGCCGTTCCAGGATTTTCCGTCGATGCTCACGGAACCGAGTCCGCGCTCGAACCTGATGAAGTAGCGGTCCGCGCCGCCTGAAAGCTTCATCCCGACGGAACCCATGCCGGTAGAGACCGAGCTGCGGTCGCCCAAGCTGCCTTCGAACTGAAGGCGCCCGGCGCCGGTTTCGATGCGGGCGGAGTCGAAGGACGCGGCGGTCAACACGACGGAGCCGGCGGCTGTTTCGAGAGCCGCGCTGCCGGCGGTAATATTTCTGCCGGCAACTGAACCCGCTCCATTTTCCAGGGAGAAGCGGAGCGTCTCCAAGTCCGAGAGTTCCACGTTGCCGGCTCCGAGTTCCAGATGAACATCCTGCAAGCGTATCTCAGGACCCAGAGTGATTTCCAGTTTCGGCATCCTGAACCCCTGCCTCGAGGAGAATCGGCCCTTCCAGTCCCGCTCTTCGAAAGAAAAGGAGTCGTCGTCGGAGTCGGTCCTGATGCCGTCCGAGGGAAAGTCCAGAGCACGCCAAGCGCTCGAGTCTCCTGAACGGATGACCAAACTGCCGGCGGCGAGCGAGACGTCGATTTTCTCAAGACCTGAAGGAAGAACGCCCTCGATGATTTCCACCCGGCTTATGTCCGCCTCTTCGGCGTCGTCGGCGCTCCCCCAGGATCTCTCCCAGCCGCGCTCGAAGCTGAACCCGTCGCCCGAGCGGTCGAAACGCCAGTGCATGAAGCCGGGCCATCGGCCGCCCATCGATAATCCGACAGCGACGAGAACGGCGCCGACAACCAGAAGAACAAAGCCTTTTCCGAGCCCGTCCAGGGGCGAATTACCTCTCATATCTTCCTCCGCTGCCGATCGCCCAGGCAAGAAAACCGGTCAACAACGCGATCGCCGCTCCGATTATCGAAAACAGGATTTTCCCGATTCCCCACAACAGAAAAGCGGCTCCGAACACGATGATGGCTGTTGCCGGAGACGTAATAATTGCAGCGAAGCCGCCGATGAAGGCCGCAGCTCCCCCGATTATCAAACCGATAGCGGCGATTCCGACGGCGGCCAGGGCCGCGAATCCGCCGAACGCGAGACCCAGCAGGCCGAGCAGGGCTGGAAGGGCGATCGGAGCGGCCAGCACCGCCAGAACGACGGCCCAGAACGCGCCGAGTCCCCATCGGGAAGAAGAGCCGGGTCCGCGGTAATGCCCGCCGGCGCCGCAACCGGAGCTTGAACAGGATCTGCCCGCCTCCATCTTGCGCTCCCAATCGTCGAGTATGCGGGAGGCTACGCTTTCCGGCGTTCCAAGACCCCGCATGGTCTCTTCGTCCGCTGAAGGACCTGACCGGTCGAATACTCCGGCATAATACCGCAGCACCGATTCGCGCTCGCAATGCGGCAAACGGGAAAGGCGATCCCGCAATTCATGTAAATACTCAGTTCTCGTCACTGTTCGACTCCCTGCCCCCGGCCCGCCCTCCGCCGAAGCGGAAGTCGAACAAAAGAGCTTTGTATACATATAACACGTGAACGCTCAGAACGCGCTACCGTTCTTTTTTCCGTGCGCGAATTTCACGGCCATAATCGCCGCAAGCTTTCCGAAAGCCCCGGAAACCGCGAATCTCAGCCGGTTGAAATGCCGGCCGCCCCGGGGATCGTACAAGATGCCGTACATCGCGGGAATGACCGTTACGGCGGTAACCGTGGAAAATACGAGGCCGAATACGATGGTGCTCGCCATGGGGCTCCACACCGCCGAATATCCGCCGATTCCGATCGCGGTGGGCAGCAGGCCGGCTATGGTGGTGAGAGAGGTGAGCAGAATGGGCCTGAGGCGGAGCGAAGCGGCGTCGATTACGGCCTCCCTCACCGGCATTCCCTTCGCTCGGTCGATATTGATGAAATCGATCAGCACAATCGTGTCGTTCACCGATATTCCCGCGAGGGCGACCGCCGCGTAGAGAACCGTCGTCGAGAACGGCGTCCCTGAAACCGCGAGGAAGAGGAACACTCCGGCGAAGGCCATCGGGATCGAAAGCAGAATGATGAAGGGCTGGGTATAGGACTTGAATTGGGCTCCCAGAATGGCGTAAATCAGGAAGACGCCGAGCAGGAATACCCGGAGTATCTGAAGGAGAAGGTCCGCGAATTCGGAGAATTCTCCGCCGGTCACGAGTTCGACTCCCGGATTCTCGGGCGCGAATTCCTGGCGGAACCATCGCTCGATTTCCTGATTGATCGAGGGAACGCCCTTCTTGTCCCGGGCTTCTGCGGAGACGCTCACTTCCCGCTTGCCGTCGACCCGCTTGATGCTCGCGAGGCCTTCCGCGAGCTCGATCGTGCACACCGCGGAAAAGGGGATGAGCTTGCCCGAAGGAGTCGGCATGCGAAGCTCCTGCAAACTGGCAATCGAGGCGGATGCGTCCGCTCCGTCGTAGCGCACGATAACGTCGATTTCTTCGTTGTTAACGAAGATTGAACCGGCGGGAATGCCGTCGCGCACGCCGCGGATAAAGCCGCCGACTGCGGAAACGCTGAGTCCGTACGCGGCCGCCCGTTCTTCGTTGATCTTGATTCTGAGTTCGGGAGTTCCCGATTCAAGGGTGTCTTCTATATTGAAGAGTTCGGGATAGGAGGCGAGCTTCTCCTGAATCCCCGCGCTGGCCCTCTCGAGCGCGGCGTAGTCGTCGCCCCGCAGGCGGAAGCCCACCGGAGAGCTCGTCGGAGGGCCCGACTGGGCTTTGCGGAAGAGCACGTTCTCGGTTCCGGGAATGTCCTGAGTCAGTTTTTTCGCGTCGTCGAGGACGGCGGTTATGGAACGCTTCCGTCCGTCTTTGAGCTCTTCGAGGTCAACCAGAATTTCGGCGGCGTTTCCGGAAGCCGCTCCGATCGTAGAGACGATGTTCGTCACCTCGCCGTTCCCGACAAGGGGGAGCAGGCGGTTCTCGTATTCCCGCACGATCCGGGAGGTTTCCGCGCGATTCGCCCCGTTCGGCATTTCTATTTCAATATAGAACAGAGAAAAGTCCTCGGCGGAGAAAAGGTCGACGCGGACGAAGGCGAGGGTGGAGAATATGAGCAGGGCCACGGCGAAAAAGCCGCCGACGGTCGCGCCCCTGCGGTCGTACAACACCGAAACGATGCGGGCGAAAGCGGGCTTTATCCGCGAAAACACATCGTCTTTCAAAGCCCTGCCCTTCCCCGGCCAGTGAACCAGATGGGATGGTATGAAAATGATGGACTCTATTGTTGAAACGCCGAGCGCCACGGTCACGACAAGGGGAATTACGCGAAGGAATTTGCCGATCGTTCCCGGAAGTATCATCAGGGGAATGAAGGCCGCCATGGTCGTCAGCGCGGAGGCGACGATCGGCCACATGACTTCCTCGGCGCCCTGAATGGCTGCCGTTCTTGAATCCAGTCCGTCCTGCCGAAGGCGCAGGGCGTTTTCCGTCAAAACGATCGCGTGGTCGACTATCATGCCGAGCACCAGAACCAAACCGAAAAGGGTGTTCGAGTTCAGGGTTTCGCCGAGCAGCTCCAGAATCACGAAGGTGATGGCGAAGGTGACGGGTATGCCGAGGGCCGTCATCAGCGCGTTTCGGAGCCCGACGAAGAAAAAAAGGATCGCGACGAGCAGGAAGAGGCCCTGCACGGCGTTTGTGACCAGCACGGAAATCGAGTCCCTGATCTGCACGGTCGAGTCGTTGAGCGTCATTACGGTTACGCCCTCGGGAAGCACGATGGAACCGTCGGTTAAAAGCGTTTCAATGCCGCCGGTGATGCCGATGGCGTTTCCCCGGGGAACCTTCGTCACTTCAAGGAGGATCGCGTTTTTTCCGTTAAAGCGAACTTCCCCGGAATCGGCTTCGAATACGTCGCGCACCGCCGCCAGTTCCCCGACATGCAGTATGGCCCCGTTCTGCCCGCTCCGCCTGACGATGACGCGGTCGAAGTCCGAAACGCCGCGCAGATCGCCCACGGTTCTGAGGAGGTACTCGCGCGTGCCGGTTTCAAGGCTTCCTCCGGGAACGGACACGTTCTTTTGCTGAACGGCGCGGACCACGTCCGAAAGCGCGACTCCCAGGGTTTCAAGCTTGTCCCTGTCCGCGTCTATCACGATCTTGCGGTCGTAGCGGCCGACAGCATCCACAGAGGATACGTCCGGAATCTCGAGAATCCTGTCCCTCAGAAGCGGCACTGCGCCGTCCAGGGTTTCGTAGGAAACATCGCCGGTAAGGGCGAGCTGTATCACCGGCAAAAAATCGTTGGAAGAAAAGTCGCTGATGGACGCCTGCAGCGTTCCGTCCGGCAGGGACACGCGCGAAAACCTCGTGCTCACGTCCTGAAAAAGGCGCTCGAATTTGTTCTGGTTTATGCCGTCGTCGAACTCAACCCGCACGACGGAAAGGCCTTCTCCGGTTACGCTGGATATCCGCTTGAGGCTGTCCAACCCCTGCATTTCCTGTTCTATCTTGCGGGTTACAGACCGCTCGATATCGTCGGCGGAGGCGCCGGGATAGGGGACGGCGATATTAACCCAATAAAAAGGAACTTCCGAGAACTGCTCCTGCGGGAGGCGCACCAGACTGATAAGCCCGAGAGAGATAAGGGTTACCAGCAGAATATTGAGAAGCACATGATTGTCTACCGAAAATTTGGGGAGGCTCATTATGTTCCCCCCTTATTCCCGCGTTCCGCTATCGCCGCGGTTCGTCGAAGAAACAGAAACGCCGTCCCGAAGCCGCGTCAAAGCGCTGATGATGAGGGTCTCTCCCGGCTCGAGGCCGGAAAGCACTTCGGCGCGCACGCCGGAGGTTCTGCCGAGAACCACTTCCCGCACGCGGGCCTTTCCGCCCTCGTCCACGAACACCGCATGCCGGTCGTTCCTGCGAAGCACGGAGGAAAGCGGAACCACAACGGTTTGCTTTCCCTCGGCGATGGCTATTTCGACCGCGGCCGACATGCCGGACTTCACCCGGCTGCCCCACTTGTTATCGAAGCTGACGACCACCGGAAAGCTGCCGGTGCTGGGGTCGGCGCCCTCGCCTACCGCCGTCACGCGGGCGGAAATCTCTTCCTCGCCCAGGGCGGAAGGCACATAGACTGCGGCTTCCGCGCCGACCTGCACCAGGCCTATTTCGCGCTCGCCGAGCGACACCTGCACCCTGAACGCCGAATTGTCCACGATGCGGGCCACCCGCGCGAAGGCGGATATGATGTTTCCAACAGTCGCGGCGTCTTCCCGGGAGGAAACTACTCCGGAAATAGGAGCCCGCAGAGTGGTGTCGTTCCAGGCCTTGAGCGCCGTTTCATACTGAGCTCGGGCCGCGCTCATGGAACTGCGCGCCCGGGTGAGCTGGGCCGTCGAGGCTCCGCCGCTTTCGGCGAGGCGCTCGGTGCCCCTCAGCTCGATTTCCGCGGTCTCGAGCTGATCCTTCGCCCGCTGAAGATTAAGAGAGGCGATGCTGTCGTCCACTTTTAAAAGGGCTTGCCCCTTTTGCACGGAATCGCCGAGGGTGAAATCCAGGGACCTGATGATGCCCTGAGTCTCCGAAACCACGACGGCTTCGTTTATGCCGGACACCACCCCGGAGGCGGAGACTGAATCGACGAGCACGTCCTCAGTCGCCGTGAGCGCTTCCACCGAAACCGTTTCAGAGGCGGGAGGAGCGGCCCATGCCGTCGCCCCGGACACCGCGTCGGGCTTTGAAATAACGAAATAAACAACCGCGGCAAGCAGGATCGCCCCTGCGCCGATCGCGTACAAAGTAGTTTTCTTCATCTTTTTTCCATCCTCGTTCTAGTCAATATACTTCGCAATAATTCAGACTGCCAGCGAAAAATCGGGCCGGCGCTTGACTGTTCGCGCAAGTGAGGTTAGATTAACAATAGACACCCCCCGGGGGTGTGGTGAGACGGATAGTACGCATACAGGAGTCAATTTGATGAAGACCCTTCAGTTCGATATAACCGGAATGTCGTGTTCCGCATGTTCAGCCCATGTCGAAAAGGATGTCGGCGCTCTCGCCGGCGTGCAAAAGGCGGAAGTACAACTCCTGACCAACGGACTCACGGTGACCTTCGACGAAAAAACCCTCGCGCCAGAACAGATCATCGCTGCGGTAAAAGAAGGAGGATACGGAGCTTCGCTCAAGACCGACGGGGCGCAGGACCAACGGACAGCGTCCGCACCGGGAAGCGGGCAGGAGCCCGGCAGGAAACGATCCGCCGGCGAAACCTCGATGACGGGCCGTCTGGCCGTTTCATTCGTTTTTTCAATACCCCTCGTCTACATCGCGATGGGGCATATGCTCGCCTGGCCGCTGCCTGCCTTCCTCCACGGAAAAAACAACGCCTTTATTTTCGCCTTCACCCAGTTTCTCCTGGTGCTGCCGGTTCTTGCCGCGAACCGGGTCTACTTTGCGAAGGGCTTTTCCGCTCTCTGGAGGCGGGCGCCGAATATGGATTCGCTCATCGCGATAGGCTCCGCGGCGGCGACGTTCTGGGGGGTGTGGATCATTTACGCGATGGCCGTGGCGCTCAGCCGGGGACAGCCTGAACAGGCGGACGAGCTTGCGATGCACCTGTATTTCGAATCGGCCGCGATGATCCTTTCGCTGATCACCCTGGGCAAATTTCTGGAAGAGCGGGCGAAAAAAAGAACGACGGACGCTATCAGCCGTCTCGTCAATCTCCGGCCCGATACCGCGACCGTTCGGAGAAACGGCAGAGATGAATCAATTCCGGTTTCCGGGATTGCGATAGGAGATCTCGTCGTGATACGGCCCGGCCAGTACATCCCGGTTGACGGCATCATCGTGGAGGGGGGAACCACCGTGGACGCCTCGGCCCTCACCGGCGAAAGCCTGCCTGCCCAGAAAGCCGTCGGCGACCGGGTGTGGAGCGCGTCGGTGAACCTCACCGGATACTGCGTTTTCAAGGCTGAGCGGGTCGGAGACGACACGACGCTCGCCCGGATTATCCGCCTGGTCGAGGAGGCCGCGTCCTCCAAAGCGCCCATCTCGAAGCTCGCGGACAGAATCAGCCTCTGGTTCGTGCCCGCCGTCATCGGGATTGCGGTTGTTTCGTTCATCGTGTGGCTCATTCTCGGCTATCCGGTTTCGTTCGCCCTTCCCGTAGCGATCGCCGTTCTCGTCATATCCTGCCCCTGCGCCCTCGGTCTCGCGACGCCCACCGCCATCATGGTCGGCACGGGAGTCGGCGCGCGGAACGGCATACTGGTAAAAAGCGCAGAAGCCCTGGAAATCGCGCACCGGGTAGACACCGTCGTGCTCGATAAAACGGGTACCATTACGGCGGGAAAGCCCCGCGTCACGGATATTATTTCCGTCTCCGACCTCGATCACAACGAACTGTTGTCCCTGGCGGCGGCGATAGAGAACCCCTCGGAGCATCCCCTTGCCTGGGCCATCCTCAAGGAAGCCGAGCAATCGGGCATCAAACCGGCAAAAACAGACTTTTTCCAGGCTCATCCCGGAAAGGGAGTGGAGGCGATCGTCAACGGCAAGCGGTATTTCGCCGGCGGCCCCCAGCTGCTCGCTGAAAACGGCATACCGGTCGACCCGCTTCTCCCGGAAGTCGCCCGCCTCTCATCCGACGGCAAAACGCCCTTCTGCTTCGGCGGAGAGGGCCGCCCCCTGGGAGTCGTCGCGGTGGCAGACGTGATCAAGCAGGGAAGCCGCGAAGCGGTAGCCGCTCTGGAGGCAGCGGGAATCGAGGTCATCATGCTGACCGGAGACAACCGCAGAACCGCGGAGGGAATCCGAAAGCAGGTCGGCATAAAGCGCGTGTATTCTGAGCTTCTTCCCGACGGAAAGGCGGCCGTCATCCGCGAGCTGAAACAGGAAGGACGGATAGTCGCCATGGTGGGCGACGGAATAAACGACGCACCCTCGCTCGTGGCGGCGGATGTCGGAATCGCGATCGGGGCGGGAACGGACATCGCCATCGACTCTGCCGACATCGTGCTGGTGAACAGCGACCTCCGGGACGCGGTAACGGCTCTAAAACTGGGAAAATCGGTGATCAGGAACATCAGGGAAAACCTGTTCTGGGCGCTGATTTACAATACCCTCGGAATTCCGGTCGCGGCCGGCGTGTTCTACGGATTTTTCGGCTGGACGCTCAATCCCATGATCGCGGCCGCCGCGATGAGCTTCAGCTCGGTTTCGGTCGTGCTGAACGCCCTCAGACTCAATTTTTTCAGAAAGGAGACGGCAAAATGACAGTTACGCTCAAAATACAGGGAATGTCCTGCGGACATTGCTCAGCCCGCGTGGAAAAAGCGCTGAACTCTCTTCCCGGCGTTTCGGCCCGGGTGAACCTCGCCGAAGCGTACGCTACCGTTGAGGCGCCGGAAGGCTTTCCCCTCGAACAGCTCACTCAGGCCGTTGAAAAAGCCGGATACGCGGTGATCAAATGATGGCGGACGCGGAAAAGGTATCGCGTCTTCTCAAGACAGCCCGGGGCCAGATCGACGGCATACTCAGGATGATCGAAGAAGACCGGTACTGCATGGACATCTCGAACCAGATACAGGCGACCTCGTCCATCCTGAAAAAAACGCAGCTGGAAGTTATGAAAGCCCACATGCACAGCTGCGTCCGCGAGTCCTTCGAAACCGGTTCGCCGGAAGACAGAAACAAAAAGATAGAAGAAGTGCTCCACCTCCTCGAAAAAGCCGCTCCCTGACCCTTGCTCGCGGGGAGAACACCCGCCGGCACAGCGCGCAGGCGGCGTGCCGCTCGCGGGCGGCGTTGCTCCCATTTATCCGGCGTGCCGCTCGCCGAGGCCTGGCAAGAATTAACTTAAGGAAAACGCTGTTCAGCTCGACAAATGAAAGTAAGCGGGGTTATAATGGCCCAAAAGTTATCCGGAAGGTCAAGCATGAAACAAGTGAAAAGCGGCGCGCCGGCTTCGGTTCCATCGGCGCGCGGAAACGAACCCGGCGGGAAGGATTTCCCCCGAATTCCCGAAGGCTCTTCATGCGCTCGGTTTCTCGAACAATTCATACACCTCGATTTTTCTGAAGACGAAGCCGGGCGCCACTGGGAGGGAATCCTCGACAACGCGCAGAGCCTGGAAACGAGCCTTGGAAGGCCGGTCGGCATTCATACAGCGATAGTCGATTACTTCACCGATAAAACCCAGCTTCTCAACTCGCCCCTCATCGTGGAAATCAACGTGTTTCGCCAGACCGAACGCCTCGCCATGGTCGATCCGCTGACCGGTCTGTTAAACCGCCGGTATATGGACGTGATACTCCGCAAGGAGCTGACCCGGTGCGAACGCTACGGAAAAGAGTTTTCCATAGCCCTCCTCGATATCGATAATTTCAAGACCATCAACGACACCAAAGGCCACCAGTTCGGCGACGAGGTGCTCCGCAACCTGGCGGATCTCATTCGGGATTCGGTTCGGGAAGAAGATATGGTCTGCCGATACGGCGGAGAGGAGTTTCTGATAATCCTTCCGGAAACCGATTCCGAAGGAGCGGTCATTCTGGCGAACCGAATCCGGAACGCCCTGAAGGCGGACGTCTTTTTCCAGCTCCACGCAATCACGTTCTCGGCAGGCACGGCCTCATGGCCGCTGTCCGCGCAAACGCTTGAGAATCTCATACTCGCGGCGGATACGTCGCTCTATCAGGCAAAATTTTCCGGCAAGGACAGAATCGTCAGCGCGGGGGCGGAGCGGCGGAAATTCGGCCGGTATCAGGTTTCCTGGGACGTTAAACTCTATCCGGAAAACGGTCCCGACCCGCTTGAGGGAATCGTGGCGCACAATGTTTCGCTGGGGGGAATCCAGTTCGAGTGCCCGGTGCGGCTTCCGGTCGATGCGGAGATACAGCTCGTGCTTACCAATCCCGACGAAGACAATCGCGAAGTTCCCGCAACCGGAGTGATCACCTGGGTAAAGAAGAAAAGAGGAAGCTACCGATACGGCATCCGCTTCACCAGCATACCGTCGGCCCTGCATGAAAGCTTTCATTTTCAGCTCGCGGACGCCGCTCAGAAAGTAATGTAGCCGAGGGAGCGCCGGGGCGGCGGCAGCCAAGAGCGATTCTATTCTTCGCCTTCCTCCATCAGAAGCGCGATCAATTCGTCCTTTCTGGCCTTAATCAACGACAAATCGGAATCATGGAGCGTTTCGCGCATGGCTTTTACGCCGGCGCTCGCCTGTTCGATATACGCCTGCATTTCCGGCATGTCCTTGTATTCATCCATCTGGGTAGCCATCATTTCTTCCATATAAATGACGGAAGCCCCGTAGGAAATCACAATGAACTTTTCAAACCCGTTGTCTCCGAAGCCGTTCTTCTTGAAAACGCCCTGAATTTCGGCCGGTATCGAAAGGCCGCGGACATAGGCTATCATCGCTCCCGGATCGGCGGCGGTTTCATCTTCCATATCGAAAAAATCGTCGTACTTGTCTCCGAGGGCGTCCATATCAGTCTGGATCGAATCGTAATTCGAAATGAAGGCGGATACGTCTTTCGCGGAAAGAACCTTTTTCGGCGCTTCCTGCGCCCAGACCAGGGATGCCGATGCCGCGAACAGCAGGGCTGCGATGATCAAACTTCGTTTTTTCATGAGATTGCTCCTTAATTCTTTCGAGTGCCTGCAAGGCCCTGGATGAATGCCGTTATCGAAACGGCCGCTGCCGGAGGCAACAAAAAGCCCCGGCCTATGACGCCGGGGCTTGAGGTTTCGACAGGCGCGAGACCTTATTGTATCACAATCTTCTTGAGTTTCCAGATATCCCGCACGTAATCCTCGATTGTGCGGTCGGAACTGAATTTTCCGCCGCGCGCCACGTTGAGAAGGGCCTTTTTCGCCCAGCCGAGGCGGTCGGCATAGGCGGCGGAAATTTTCTCCTGCGCTTCGACATAGGACTGGAAGTCCGCGAGAACGTAGTACACGTCGGGGCGCTGGCCTTCGACTCCGTACACCAGCGAATCGTAGAGCTCCCGGAAGAGCGCGTCGCCGGCGGAGCCGTAGGTTCCGTCTATGAGCTGGGTCAGCACGGCCTGCAGAGCCGGATGAGAGGAAAGAATTTCCTGGGGGTTGTAGGAGTGTTCCGCCTCGATCTTCTGAATCTGCTCGGTGGTAAGGCCGAAGATAAAGGCGTTTTCGGCTCCGGCTTCCTCGACGATTTCGATGTTCGCTCCGTCCAGGGTTCCGACGGTAAGGGCTCCGTTGAGCATGAACTTCATGTTTCCGGTGCCGGACGCTTCCTTTCCCGCGGTGGAAATCTGCTCCGACACGTCGGATGCGGGGAAGAGCTTTTCAGCGAGTGAGACGCGGTAGTTTTCAACGAAGACGACGCGGAGGCGGCCTTTAACCCGGTGATCGTTGTTGATCCGGTCGCCGACGGTGTTTATCAGCTTGATGATGCTCTTCGCCCTGCGGTAGCCGGACGCGGCCTTCGCGCCGAAAATGAAGGTGCGGGGAACAAAGTCGACCGAGGGATTCTCGAGAATCCGGTTATAGAGGTGCATCACGTGGAGGATATTCAACAGCTGCCGCTTGTACTCGTGAAGGCGTTTGATCTGGACGTCGAAGATCGAGTCCGGATCGATGAAGATGTTCTGGGTTTCCTTCAAATATTTTGCGAGGCGGATCTTGTTGCGGTACTTGATCTGCATGAACTCTTCGAGCGCGGCCTTGTCGTCCGCGAACTTCTCGAGCTTCTTCAGCTTAGAAAGGTCTTTCTCCCATCCATGGCCGATTTTGGCGGTAATGAAGGAAGCGAGCTCCGGGTTCGCGGAAAGAAGCCAGCGCCGCTGAGTGACGCCGTTCGTCTTGTTGTTGAACTTCTGAGGATAGAGACCATACCAATCGGAGAGCTCGGTGCTCTTGAGAAGCTCGGTATGGAGGGCGGCTACTCCGTTTACGGAGAAGCAGCCGACGATGGCGAGCCAGGCCATGCGGATCATGCCTTCGCCGATGATGGACATATCGTTCTGTCTCTTCCAGTCTCCGGGGAATTTTTCCCTGAGTTCGATCAGGAAGCGGCGGTTGATTTCCTCCACGATCTGATACACGCGGGGAACGAGGCCCTGGAAAATCTCGATGGGCCATTTTTCGAGCGCTTCGGCGAGGATGGTGTGGTTCGTATAGGCGAAGGTCCTGGAAACGACGTCCCAGGCAGCCTCCCAGCCCATGCCTTCCTCGTCGATGAGCAAGCGCATCAGTTCCGGAATGGCGACGACCGGATGGGTGTCGTTGAGCTGGATGACGTTGAACTGCGGGAATTTGGCGAAGTCGCTTCCGTGGTCCCGCTTGAATTTGGCCAGAAGGTCCTGAAGGCTCGCGGACGAGAAGAAGTACTGCTGCTTGAGGCGCAGGGCTTTTCCGGAAGGACCGGAATCGTTCGGATACAGTACGCGGGAGATGTTTTCTGCGTTATTCTGGCGCTCGACCGCGCGGTGGTAATGCATGTCGTTGAAGAGCTGCAGGTCGAAGCCGTTGTCGGAGCTCGCCTCCCACAGGCGCAGGCGGTTGACGGTGCGCGTATCATAGCCGACTATCGGAATGTCGTAGGGGGTCGCGGTGATTTCTTCGGCCCCGATCAGCTTGAAATGCACATGGCCGTTCGAGGCCTTCTCCATGACCGGAGTGCCGCCGAAGCGCACCTTGACCGCAAGGTCGGAACGCTTTACTTCCCACGGATCGCGGTGCTTCAGCCAGTTGTCGGGATACTCGACCTGGAAGCCGTTTTCGATATGCTGCTCGAACATTCCGTACTGGTATCTGATTCCGTAGCCGTGGCCGGGATATTCGAGAGTCGCGAGAGAGTCCAGGAAGCAGGCAGCGAGGCGTCCGAGGCCGCCGTTTCCGAGTCCGGCGTCGGGTTCTTCCTCTTCGATTGAGGTATATTCAAAATCCAGTTCGTCCAGAACTTCCTTCACCGCGTTCATGATGCCGAAGTTGATCAGATTGTTGCTCAGCGCCCGGCCCATGAGAAATTCCGCGGAAAGATAATACATCTGGCGGGTATCGGCGTCTTCGTAGGTTGAGCGGGTGGCGATCCAGTTCGTCTGGATATGGTCCATCACCGCAGAGGAAACGGCGTCGTAGATATCGTGTTTGTTGGCTTCTTCAAGTTTCTTTCCATAATGACGTTTAAGACGGGATCGAATCGATTCCTTAAACAGCTCTTTATCGAATTCCATATGAATAGTGTCTCCTTTAGGTAAACCGGTTTATAAGAAAATATTACACGTTTCTTGAGATGAGCACAACAGCGCTTCGTGAAAGAATGACATATTTTTGCTGATTTTGCAGCATTTCCTCCATTCCGGTCTCCAAAATATCCAAAGGAGAGTCGTAGGAGGTGTCGATCACCCTGAACCACTTTTTCCCTTCGAGGGGAGGAGCGATCGTAGCGGTTATGTCGCGCTGAGAGGCGTTGTACATGATGTAAAAGTCGTTATCGTCGCAGTCGGTGAGTATCGTAGCGCGGCTGCCGATGAGCTGGTAGGCGATGAAGTGGTCGAGAGCCGACCAGTCGGGGCTGCGGCCGTCCGGCCCGAACCAGACGATGTCCGGCATGACGTGGGCCGCCGTTTCCGAGCCGGTGAAAAACTCGGGGCGCAGAAAGGCCGGATGGCGGCAGCGGAAGGCGATTATCTCCCGGGTGAACCGCTGAACATCGGCGTGCTTATCCGCGAACGCATAGTTCATCCAGGAGATTTCGCCGTCCTGGCAGTATGCGTTGTTGTTTCCCTGCTGGGTTCGTCGTATCTCGTCGCCCATCAGGAGCATGGGAGTTCCCAAAGAGAGCATCATGGAACAGAGCATATTCTTGATCTGCCGGTTCCTGATCGCTTCGATCTTGGGGTTGACCGCCGGTCCTTCGAAGCCGTAGTTATAGCTGATGTTATGGTCCCCGCCGTCGCGGTTCGACTCGCCGTTTTCGTCGTTATGCTTGCCGTTGTAGGAGACCAGATCGTTCAGGGTAAAGCCGTCGTGGCTCGTGATGAAATTGATCGAATGGAAGGGTTTGCGGCCGTCGCGGAGATACAGGTCCGAGGAACCCGTGATCCGGGTGGCGAAGTGCTTGACCTGGCCGGAATCTCCCCGCCAAAAAGCCCTCACGTCGTCCCTGAAGCGGTCGTTCCATTCCGCCCAGCGCCCGCCGGGAAACCAGCCGACCTGATAGGCTCCGCCGGCGTCCCAGGCTTCCGCGATGATCTTCGTATGGCGCAGCACGGGATCCTCTGCGATGCGTTCGAGCATCGGAGGGTTTTCCATCATCCTTCCCCGCTGATCCCGTCCGAGAATAGAGCCGAGATCGAAGCGGAAGCCGTCCACGTGCATTTCCGTCACCCAGTAGCGCAGTGAATCCAGAAGGAGGGTTCGCACGACCGGGTGGTTGCAGTTGAAGGTGTTCCCGCAGCCGGAATAATTGCGGTAGAAGCGCTTGTTGTCTTCCAGCATGTAATAAATCGAATTATCGAAGCCTCTGAAGCTGATGGTCGGGCCCCGCTCGTTTCCTTCCGCGGTGTGGTTGAACACGATATCGAGGATCACCTCGATTTTCGCCTTGTGAAGCTCCCGGACCATCTCCTTGAACTCGCGGACGGGCCCCGAACCGTTTTGGTCGGCTGCGTAGGTCGCCTTCGGAGCGAAGAACCCCACCGTGCTGTAGCCCCAGTAATTGCGCAGCCGTTCGCCCGTTCTCGGATTGAGCCGATCGTTCTCGTGCTCGTCGAATTCGTGGATGGGAAGAAGCTCGAGGCTCGTAATGCCGAGGCGCTTCAGGTACGGAATCATTTCGATGATGCCGCGGTAGGTGCCCGGATGCTCCGCGCCGGATGATCGATGCACGCTCAAACCCTTGACGTGAGCCTCGTAGAGAACGCTCAGGCGAAGCGGATAGTTGAGAGGGCGGTCTCCCTGCCAGTCGAAGGCATCGTCGTCCACCACGATGCATTTAGGAAAGTGTTCGGCGGTGTAGGTGGTGGAGAACGCGAGGTCGGGATCGAGGGACGCGGTTCTCTTGCGGTGAATCTCCTGGCCGAGGAAGATGGACTCAGCCGTCATGGCCTTCGCGTACGGATCGAGCAGATATTTATTGACGTTGAACCGCAGGCCTTCGCTGGGGCGGAAGGGTCCGTCGACGCGGTAGAGATACAGGGCTTCGGGGCCGAGCCCCTCGACGAAGACGTGCCAGATGTCGCCGGTCCTGTTCAACCGGGGATCAAAGCGGTAGGACTCGAAGGGCGACGCGTCTTTCGGATTTTCGAAGAACTCGAGAAATACGCCGGCTCCGTTTCTGGTGAAAACGCTGAAGTTGACCCCGCCGTTTTGAACGGAGGCTCCGAGGGGAAGTGGTTTACCCGGCAAAAATCTCAGTTGTTGCATAGCCGAAAATCAGTATAGTGCGGTGAATAATATTATGCTAGAATAAAATACGGAGATTATATGAAAAGTGTGCCCATAGTCTGCAAAACAGCTTCATCGATCCAGGCCTTCCGTACAGCCTGCGAAAAGTTCGGAGGAGAGTTCATCCCGGTCCGCCTGGATAAGAGGGATCAGATAATTTCCTATTTCAATTATGAACTCCCGGAAATTAAAATCATAGACTTCGGAGATCCGGACCTCGACGCCGAAAGCCTGATGGAAGTTATTCATTCCGATCCGTGGCTGCTGTTCGGCGGAATCATCGCGATCGCCCACGACCAGAAGCAGAAAACGGCGATCGAAAAAAAGAAGGATCCGAACATTCTGCTCGTGCTGACCCGTCCAAATTTCGAAGATAACGCCGAGCGCATCCTGCGAATTCTGACCCAGAACCAGCAGTTCCTCTTCAACCGCGGAATGCAGCAGCAGATGAATACGAACGAGACAGGCTCCTTCACCTGCGACAATGATCCGACGGATATTCTGTTCTACTGCAACCTTATCACCGGTTATCTGTACAGCACTAACCGGATAAACGACGAGGGCAGGTCCGCCGTGCAGGGCGCCCTCATGGAGCTCCTGCTGAACGCGGTCGAGCACGGAAACTGCAAAATATCCTACGATGAAAAAACCGCCTGGCTCACCGAGGGAAAAAACATGCTCGACCTTATCAAGGCGAAAAGCATGCACCCGGACGCCATCACAAAAAAAGTATACATCTCCTACGAAATATCGAACATGCGGACGCGCATCTCCGTGCGCGACGACGGAGAAGGCTTCGACTGGAGAAAGCGGCTCTCGGGAGAGATGACCGCCGGACTTCACGGCATGGGCATAAAGCTCGCCGAATCGTTCGTCTCCGGAATTTCGTACAACGCTATCGGCAACGAAGCGTCTTTCGAGATAGCGAACCAGCGGAACGAAATCAACCTGATGCCCGCGATCTGGCAGGAGCAGCAGGTGCTCACCTTCGGCGACAAGCAGATCGTGTGCCGGGAAAACGAACCCTCGAACGACCTCTACTTCATCCGCTCCGGCAAGTACGCCGTCTATTATCAGCGCAAGCTCGTTTCAGTGCTGACCCCCAACGATATGTTCATCGGGGAGATGGCCTTTCTGCTGAACGACCGGCGCTCCGCGACTATTATCTCCATCGGAACGGGAACCCTGGTGAAAATACCCAAAATGGAATTCATCTCCCTGATACGCGCGCATCCGCACTACGGCATCTTCCTTTCCCGCCTTCTCGCGCAGCGCCTCGCGCGTCAGTCCAACCAGACCGTCATGATCCGCGAAGAATTCAACAAGGTGAAAACGGAGCTGGACAAGATGCGGGCGCCGGGAATGTAGGCGCGCGATGGATAACACGGCCGATCCCGTCAGACCCCTCATCAGGGAGCAGTGGCGCAATCCCGCGTCCGTATTCGTGTTCCCCTCGGACATCGCGGCCTCCCTCTGGCTCGGCGAAGCCCTTGAAATAACCGGAGCCTCGACCCTCGCCGCCGAACGATTCATCGCCTGGGACCGTTTCAAGGAAGAGGCTGTTCGCGCGGAAGTCGAAGGGAAAAGCCCCGTGTCGGCCGTCGTGAGGAAGCTCTGGGCGCGCGCGCTCGCCGAAGCGAACGCCGAGGCCGCGGAGAAAACGGGAACGCCCCTGCTCGCATCACTCATTCCCGCCGAATACTCGAGCGAGGGAAATCTCTTCGCCTCATGGATAGCCCGCATCCTCCCTCAGCTCGGCTTATGGGAAATCAAGCATGCGCGCGCTCTGGAGCGCGGCCGGTCAGGAAGGATTCCTCTCGGGTCGGACCCGAGCAGCGACGGAGAAAACAGGGATCTTTCATTCGTCAAACACAGATACGAGGCCTTTCTCGAAAGGGAGAAGCTCTTCGAGCCTTCCTGGCAGAGGCCGCCCCTGAAGGACGGAGGAAAGCGCTACTTCATTTTTTTTCCGGAAGCCGTGGAAGACTTCGGCGAGTACGCGCCTCTTTTCTCGGCGTCGCCCTTTATCACGCTCGTAAGCCAGCCGAAAAACGAGACTCCGCGAACGATTCGCTTTTTCGAAAACACGAGGGAAGAAATCCGCGACGCGGCCCTTTCAATAGAAGCCCTCCTCATCGGGGATTGACCCCGGAAAAAATCGCCGTAAGCGTTCCGGATCTGGAAACGGCGAGCCCCTATCTCCGCAGGGAATTCGAACTTAGAGACATTCCCTTCGAACTGAGAACCGGCGAGCCTCTCGGCTCCCGCCCGGCGGGAAGAATCTTCCGGCTGATCAACGAATGCGTATCCTCGGGATTTTCCTTTTCCGCGATGAAGGCGCTGCTTTTAAACCGCGCGATTCCGTGGAAGCACGGAGGAATGCGCGAACGGCTCGTCGAATTCGGCATCCGCAACCACTGCGTTGCTTCGTGGTCGGAAAACGGCGAAACGCTGGACATCTGGGCGGAAGCATTCAAGACCCCGAACAAGGCCGACCCCGGAGACTGGCTGCTCCGGGACTGGTACCGCCTCCTCCGAAACCGCGCGACGTCTCTTTGCTCGGCAAAGGATTTTCCGGAAATCCGCAGGCAGTGGTTCGCCTTCAGGCGAGACCTGTTGAATATCGAGGAGATGAGCCCTGCCGACAACGACGTGCTCGCCCGATGCATCGAAGAACTGTCCTCTCTTGAGCGGCTGGGAGCTCTCTACCCCGAACTCGCTCCCCGCGAC